>NZ_JBQFPR010000036.1:0-517 GCF_056536465.1 Ruegeria sp. CL6 | reverse complement strand
GGCCGCGCCGATACCGATCGCGAACCACCGCATGGCTACAGTTTGTGGAAATTTTTCCCATGGAATGACCGGATGCATCTCAGGCGACAGTGCCGCCGCGACGTCCCATTGACCCTGCTCAAGAGGCAGCCGAACGGGTGCAGCCGCTAACGCATAAGCGCTTCCGAAACTGGCCTGATGATTTTGAATTGCGAGCATTTCGTCGACCAGCCCTGCAGCTTCGTCTGTATTCCCAAGTTGTAGGTGGCCGTAAACCATGTAGTCGATCGCATGCGCATAATGGCTTTGTACCACGTCTTTTGATTGCTCAAGAGCTGCTTCAGCGGACCGGCTGTTCAGATCAATTGATTTTTCCCATTCTCCTGTTCGTGTAAAGATATGAGCGGGCATATGCAGCGCATGTGGAGCGCTTGGAGCCGTTTTATCGTAAATCTCGGCGTACGGCCTGCCTCGCTCCTTGAGTGGCGGATTGTCATAGGCGTGGATCGCGTAGTGAATGACGCCAGGATGTTCTGGT
>NZ_JBQFPR010000035.1:0-629 GCF_056536465.1 Ruegeria sp. CL6 | reverse complement strand
GAATTTCATCAGATGGTCCCTTGCTGGCTGATCCTTAGAGTTTTGTTCCGTACAAAGCGGAACCTCACTTCGCGTCTCGTAACTTTGACAGAAATTCATCGCATGCCTGCGCGCTGCCGACGATCTCGTCCGTCGTTTCAATTCCTTGCAGTGACGCCATTTCGGAATTTACGCGGTTGAGGATCTGATCCGCTTGCTCGGCGGTGATAAGGTTCTCAGCTTGTGCTCCTTTCAATGTGGTGCAGACACCGGCGGACAAGCCTGTCGCAACGCCGACACCCACCGCGGCCCCGCCACCCAAGGTCATCGCCCCAACCACGCCGAGGACGAGCCCGATCACAATTCCCAAGATTACTTTTCCCATGTTTTCCTCCCTTTTGGTGAGAAAGAGTTCAGCCACCACTACTGGCGCAATCTGCTTGCCCATCTGCAAATCAAAACCAGCGCTAACAGGTTGAGCGCTGGAGCAATCGCCGCGAACCACGGCTTGGCGGAATCCGAAAATAAGTCCGCCACAAGTATCCAAGGTAGTCCCAACGGCAGCAGGAACACTCCGGACAAAGGGTCTCGTTCCTGTCCCAACCAGCCAAATGTGCCCGTCAAGAATGCAACCAACGCCAACAGGTACA
>NZ_JBQFPR010000034.1:0-639 GCF_056536465.1 Ruegeria sp. CL6 | reverse complement strand
CTGGGTTCTGGCCGTTATGGTCACCGACCCACGAGACGAGAACTCGACTAACTGGTCCAGGGTCAGCCCTCGGGTCCGTTCCGACTTGCCAATCATCGGAGACAGTTGGGCTATGGCGCTCAGAAAGTCGCGTCCGTCAGCCCTCGTCAGACTGCAAACCGGCTGGTCACCAAATTGGCTGGAGAATAGCCCGACAGAGTATCGGACCGATTTGAACCCGCTGGGTCGAAGTTCATTACTCCGCTTGTTCAGATAGGCTCGGCTCAAGTCACGAACCGGCACCTTTACGGGCTCTGATGGCCTTATGAACGCCGACCGCTCCAGATTGCATCCAGAGTCCTCCAGAGTGGCCCGGAGACGGGCGAGAGAAGTCTCTGGCTGGTCAACCCAATCAGGAACGTCAGCAGTGCTCTCCAGGGCAGACAGAGTCTCCTCTGCTTGTGACCGAACCTGTTCCACTAGAGTCTCGAACCGGGCATTGACTTCAGCGGCTCGAACGCGGGCGGTGTTACGGTCACTGGTCTTGAGGCTCTGCTTCAGCGCCTGAGCGCCCAGCGCGAGAGCAACGTCAACGGGATAGTTACGTCTGAACAGCCACGTATGGCCCTTCAGATAGGCATAGCGAATGTGAGCAGACAT
>NZ_JBQFPR010000033.1:0-863 GCF_056536465.1 Ruegeria sp. CL6 | reverse complement strand
GACATATTCCGAGCCTGATTGAAGGAAAGGAAAGACTTCTTCGGTTGAGAAAAGATGGGCCAAGTCCGGAGGCTTATGACTTTGCAACAGGTAGAGATATGGTTGCTAAATTACCAGCTCAGCGACTACAAAGTCGACTCGACTAAGGATTGATTTGCCCCAATAAGAATGCACTTTTGATTGAGTTTCGGTGAGTTTAAGCTGATAGATTCACGCTACGACAATCACCAATTGAGCGTGTATGGTGAACCGCGCAAACTTATGGGCAAATCGTGCAAAGTTATGCGCAAATGCTGCGCAAAATTATGGGCGACGACACCCAGATTTTCTGAACAGAATCAATGATAGGAATGCAGCGTTATGCGCGCCCCTACAGATTGTGTAGGTTTGCGCATAACACTTCGCGCACCCCAAAAGTTTGCGTAGTTTGCCCATAGTTTTGCGCTGCGCGATTGTCTGCCTTAGCGATGAATTCAATCAGTTTTTGGCGTACTTGTTACGGTTTTGGTCCTTTGCGGTGCCCAACCCCGCACGGGGCCTCCCAAGGCCACTTGGGTTCCATGCGGCCTTTTTGCTTGGATTCTCGCGAAAGTCTGTGATGCGCAGAAAGCGGACTTTGCTTCAGATAGCAGCGAGTGTCGGCCATGAGCCTTAAGTCGCTTCCCCAATCAAGCGAAACCCATTTGGTGGTGACAGTTACGCTTTGGGTCTATTATGGAAATTCGAATTTCGGATTCAGATTTAACAAGGGTGCGAAGATGGACCCGAGCTGATCCAAACCGAAGGTTTGGCTTCGGTACTTTTCACTGATGTGGAGGGCAGTACAACCTTGGCAGAGGCGTTGGGCGATCAGCGTTGGTCGG
>NZ_JBQFPR010000032.1:0-1064 GCF_056536465.1 Ruegeria sp. CL6 | reverse complement strand
AATCGGAAACGTGTGAGATCGGTTTCCATCACAAACCAACCTGCTACTGCGAAACCCTGCTCTTATTCAGGCAAACCGGCTAGTCGCAAAGACGCACAGTCTTTCTCCAGCCTTCCTCTGTCAGAGAAAAGTTGAGTTTTCGCCCAGTCCGATATGGAAAACTGAGGGCGGTATTTCATCACATTCCGTGCTTCATCGCGAGCGGCCTTAAGGTTCTCCGTCTCTACATGGACGATTACGAGGTCGAGGTGACCAAAGCCTTCAACCCTTTGACCATATTCGGTGAATGCTTTCTTGGCTTCCTCGTATTGACCGTCAAGTCGAAGGGCTAAACCCAGAACGCCTGCATACCAACCTGGATAGTGAGGGTTCAGGGTAATGGCTTGTTGTGCGACTTGGATCGCTTCATTTGCCTGGCCATTGAAAGCTAGGGTGATTGACAGTCTGGCAGCCACGTCAGCGTGGTTTGGATTCAGCGCTAGTGCCTCGTTGAACTTCTCGATAGCCGAAACCAGCTTGCCATCGATTGCATCCGCAAAACCCGCAATAGCGTGAGCCTCTGGGTTGTAGCTGTCTATTTCCAGAGCTCGCTGAGCGCAGTCACGAGCCTCCGCTAGCGCGGCACGCCGGTCAGCAACAAATCCATGTCGTGCTTCGACAGTGCAAATGAATCCCAAAGTACAATACGGAGCCGAGTAACCCGGGTCGAGTGCAATTGCCTGTTGTGCAAATCGGCGAGCGTCGGCCTGAGCTTCCCTGGTAATTCTGCGCGAAGCCTCAACGGCCTTTAGTTGAGCAGTCCACGCGCCTAGGTTATTTGTGCCGGATCCTCTGAAACGAGCCATTTCTCCCGCCAACAGTTCGACTTGAAGCTCGGTTGCAATCCTAAGTGCGATTTCATCCTGAACTTCGAATACATCTTCAATGAGGCGATCATAGCGGTCTGCCCAAATATGCATGCCGGACTTTGCATCGATTAGCTGTGCTGTGATCCTCACCCGGTTACCGCTTTGACGGACACTTCCCTCAAGAACAAGATCGACACCCTGCTCCAGACCGACCTG
>NZ_JBQFPR010000031.1:0-1169 GCF_056536465.1 Ruegeria sp. CL6 | reverse complement strand
ATGGCAAAGGAAAAGTTTGAGCGTACAAAACCGCACGTCAACATCGGCACGATTGGCCACGTTGACCATGGTAAGACGACGCTGACCGCAGCGATCACCAAGTATTTCGGTGACTTCAAAGCGTATGACCAAATCGACGGTGCGCCGGAAGAGAAAGCGCGCGGGATCACCATCTCGACCGCCCACGTGGAATACGAGACCGACAACCGCCACTATGCGCACGTTGACTGCCCCGGCCACGCCGACTACGTCAAGAACATGATCACCGGTGCCGCTCAGATGGACGGCGCGATCCTGGTTGTGAACGCCGCAGACGGCCCGATGCCGCAAACGCGTGAGCACATCCTGCTGGGCCGCCAGGTTGGCATCCCGAAGATGGTCGTGTTCCTGAACAAAGTTGACCAGGTTGACGACGAAGAGCTGCTGGAACTGGTTGAGATGGAAGTTCGCGAACTGCTGTCCAGCTACGACTACCCCGGCGACGATGTTCCGATCATCGCAGGTTCGGCTCTGGCCGCGATGGAAGGCAACAACCCGGAAATCGGCGAAGAGAAGATCAAGGAACTGATGGCGGCTGTTGATGAGTATATCGACACCCCTGAGCGTGAAGTTGACAAGCCGTTCCTGATGCCCGTTGAAGACGTGTTCTCGATCTCGGGTCGTGGTACCGTTGTGACCGGTCGTGTCGAGCGTGGCGTGATCAACGTTGGCGACGAGATCGAAATCGTCGGCATCCGCGACACTCAGAAAACCACCTGTACTGGTGTCGAAATGTTCCGCAAGCTGCTGGATCGCGGTGAAGCAGGCGATAACATCGGCGCCTTGCTGCGCGGTATCGACCGTGACGGCGTTGAGCGTGGCCAGGTTCTGTGTAAGCCGGGTTCGGTTACACCGCACACCAAGTTCGAGGCCGAAGCCTACATCCTGACCAAGGAAGAAGGCGGTCGTCACACTCCGTTCTTCGCGAACTACCGTCCTCAGTTCTACTTCCGTACGACTGACGTGACCGGCACCGTGACCCTGGCGGCTGGCACCGAGATGGTTATGCCCGGCGACAACGTCGGCTTCACCGTCGAGCTGATCGCACCGATCGCGATGGAAGACGGCCTGCGCTTCGCCATCCGCGAAGGCGGCCGCACCGTCGGCGCCGGCGTTGTGTCGAAAATCAT
>NZ_JBQFPR010000030.1:0-1608 GCF_056536465.1 Ruegeria sp. CL6 | reverse complement strand
CGCCCTAATCAGAACCGAACGCTTAAGTTTGCACCGAGGCCATGTTCTTGGCCGTTGGAGCGAACTGAATAGCCATATCCTGCCGTTAGTCTGGCCAGATCAGAGATCTGATACCCTAGCCCCAGACCAAGAACGAAGCCGTTTGCTCCTCGGTTTTGACCGACTTGCGTGAACGTGCCAAATATCGGGCTTGTTACAGTGATTTCGTGCTCATTGTCCTTGTTGGCAAAGAAGTCATATTCATACCGGGCAAAGGCGATTGGGGTTAGCAAACCATTCTCTGTCAAGAAGTCCTGTTGATAGTCAACTCCAATGGAAGCGACCAAAGACTCTGCGTTCGCTTTTTCAATGGAATAGTTGAAATCGCCACCGCCGGTTTCTGTGCCTGAGCCTTGTCTGATGCGTCCGTAGTTCAATCCAAAAACCGTAGAAACCCTAGCACCGTTGTCCAGGCTAAACAGCTTCCGTGCCCGGATACCGGCGTGGATTCCCTCTTGGTCCAAATCTGACTTTGCTTCGCCGCCCGTAAAGCCATCAACAGAAGGGTTTCGCCGCTTGGCGTCGGTTTCACCGAACATGTAACCGATCAGCCCAGAGAACTCCCATGTTCCGGTTGTCGTACGCCCATAGACGCCCACGTGATAGCTGTCGGTCGAAAAGTCCTGATCGACTTGATCGTGCTCATCCATGGAGGATGTCCCGAAGCCTGCGTAAACGCCGACCACACCTCGATCCGTACTTGCGACGTCCGCTCCAACCAAAATGGTGCCCAGCGAATAGTCGAATGTCCCAAGGCCGTTACTTCCATCAACGTCCCCGCTCACATAGGATGTGTCGATCCACCAGCGCCGGTCAGAGCAGTCGATTGCGCCGCTCGGTCTCTGGGCCGAGTCTATGCCGCCTGATGCAACGGGTTGATCGTCATTACCGAAGCCGACCGCTTGATACTTGCGGCAGTCAGCGTGGCTTAGCACGGTGTTGGTTATCAGGTCTAATTGCTCAAGCCCAACGGTCAGGTTCGAGGAATAGGGCTCGGCGTGCACACGGTTAAACCCAGCCAGGCCTGAATTGGTAAGCGTGTTTACGGCATTGCCTAAGGTTGAGCCATTGGTCAGACCTGTTCCGGGTGACATGTTGGTGGTGTTGGCCACCGCGCCAGCGAGATTGCTGGCATTTGGCGAATTGGTGACCGCAGGGTTCTGGGGCAAGCTTGTGACCGGTTGAGCGGTGAATGCGATATCAATCTGACCACAGTGGTCGGCGTGTTAGCTATCGTCAGATTGGACAACGCTGGAAGGGATCCTCCTGCAACGAGCGTCGGTGAGTCTCCATCAAATCTTGAGGCTTGAAATACCGTGTAGTTGTTGCCGGCAGCATAGTCCTGCGCTGTCAGACCGGGCCGAGCAGCTTCGACTTGTACAGTCGCGCGGTCAATTCCCGTCACCGGCCCGCTGGATGACACCAAGTCAGCTTTTTGCCCGGCCGTCGGATCGACTTCAGTCAAGAGCCTTGACCCAGTTTCAAAGGCAATGCCGCCGCTATTGTTGAGTGTACCAATTGAAAAGCCCGGCGAAAGCACCCCTCCGTTCTTAACTGTGAAGTTGAATG
>NZ_JBQFPR010000029.1:0-2036 GCF_056536465.1 Ruegeria sp. CL6 | reverse complement strand
GGCAAGGATTCCTACCACCCCAGCCAGATCATCAGAACATGGAACGACGACAGGCTCTTGGGGCTAAACCCTCCGAGAAATGCCCCCGTTTATGCCCCAGCTGTTTCGGGTGTTACGGGTGTTGAGGGTGGGCCCTCAGAGGTCGTTGAAGGCCCATGCCACGCTTGCCTTACGCTTCAGATAAATTCTATTAGGCGAGAAGAATCTTGGCCTCGTACTTGCGCAGGCAGCGACCAGCAGTTTTAGGTTCTTGAGCCTGCGCAACTCCATTTAAGAATGCTTGTAACTCTCGCCGTTTTTCCGCATCAAATCCGGCAAGAGCCATGTCGCCCGGGAAAAGTGTTTCCGTTGCCAGCCCCTCTGCCAGGACAATTTCGTGCTGATCGGTCATAAAATGGAAATAGTGCACGGGTCTCAAGTCATCGACGCGAACCACATTAACATCATCCACCAGGAAACAAGCGGGAACCAGAATCTTCTCCTCACCAAAGAACAATTCTGACCTCCATCCGAAAATACAGATCCGATGCTGAGGTGAAACGAAAAGATCGCGACTTGGTCTGCCCGGACCGAAGGCATTTTCCCGAATGCAAATCGGGCGCAACCAATCATATTTTTCAAGATCGCTGCGATTGAAAAACCTGTCTCCAATCCAAGTAACTTCTACCAAACGACCATCCATCGCTCTAACCAATTGACCTACTTGCAACTGTTCAACAGGCTTCGGGCCATCGGGAGTCTCGATCAATGTGCCAGACACAAAACAGGGTACATTTCCTGTTGGAATTTGCACCGTAACATCAAGTGTGTCGCGGTTATTTCCTCGGCCTACTGCGGTAATACGCAATTCAAGTTGAGTCGCAGGATCAACTTCTACTCCATCTGCCAGTGTAACGGTTAGTACCCCTGTCGCACTGATGCTGACTTGCACTTCACTTGGCGATAGGTCTCCGTAACTAAGAACTTGGACACTCCATTGAGGCGCGCTTCCTCCACCTTGAAATCCGTAGGGCTGTGTTAATTGCTGGTCACTGGGCTGCAACGTTAGGCTGCTCGGTCCGACAATCGTAATTGACATTTACATTCCTACCGATAGGTCCTGTTAAATCTCAAATCTGGACTTGGGCTTCTTTAGTTTAGTCTATTCTAGCGAGCGTAGAAGTAACTTTTACTGCGAAACGCACGCACTGTATTCTAACACGAAACATTTTAGTAGAGTGGAGCTCTTTAAACCGTTAACCGTCTACTAGCGCTGGCAGTATTTCGACATCAGTTAAATACCGGGTCAACATTTAGACTCACAGTAAAAATCCGGTCGAAGTGAATCATTCGGCTGGAATCTCGGATACCGTCGTTTTTTGCACCGGACGCAAGTGATCGAAAACAATGTGAAAAAAATAAGTGTATACAGAATAGGTTAGCGTTAAGCCGACATTGAAGGCCAATGCGCCCGCCAATGTATGACCTCCAATCCACATAAGCAGAGGGCAGGTTATCAATACCGCTGACACCTCATGCATTGTGGCATGAATAAAACGAAGCCGATGCGGGCGTTTGCAGGCTAACCGACTAGTATAACGCCTTTCCACTATGTCGAAAAAAGTGTTGTAGATCGGGGACCAAACCAAAATCGCGACCGACAGAATGGCGATTATAGTAAACCCGTGCGCCATCGACGAGCCAGTAAATTGAGCATAGACGGGGGAAACGAATGCAATGCCGATCAATTCAAAAGTTGAAGTTTGAATAACGCGTTCTCGAAAAGACCGTAGTGTCATGCTTCTAGCTCGTGCAGTTATTTCGTCGCTTTTTTAAAAGCAGCGCTTCGCCATTAAATAATTTCGAAGCGGGCACTGAGCGCTGTTCTCGGATGTATTAATTTAACCACTTCAATTCGGATGATTGCTCAGGGATCATTCCTTGACAGTGAAGTCGATTACACAGGCTCACAGTTTTTGACGCATTGTTAACCGGGCGGTGATCGATGAGGTAACGGTGGTTCGCCATCGCTGTCATAACGAGCGCTGCGTCCGTCC
>NZ_JBQFPR010000028.1:0-2802 GCF_056536465.1 Ruegeria sp. CL6 | reverse complement strand
GACGATCCGAGTTGTCCTCGAACCCTGCAATACGGGGATCGCCTGGAGGGTGTAGCAAGTACCCCATGTTCATTTGTGCAATATGTTCCACAAAATATCTCCACCGCTGAAAGTGGTTTCTACAGTCACCAGCAGCTCTGACTCTGTCCAGCGATTTTAGATCTGTGGCCTACAAACCGACACGCAGAAACAACGCCGACGCTGTTCGCTCAATGCATCCTCTGCGGTTTGTTCGTTTGTCATTCAGCGGCCCAATCGTTCACGCCGAGCGCCGCGAAGATTCGATTGCCGTTCGCCGCTATTCACTTCTACGACTGTTCGCAGACAACATTGTGTATTCTTCCAGCGGCAAAAAATACGTTTCCACATGTTGCATGCTTGCTATGACTGGCCGCTGGTCTACAACTGGTGTCGTCAATCAGGAATGCCTGCTGCTGCCAGCATTTTATAGTAGGCGTCATAGATTTCTGGTTTTGCGATAGAGATACGAGCGCGCATATGCCGGAACATTGAAACGCTAAAATCGGGTTCCCGCGACATGTGAATACGTGCGAGTTCTCTAGCTCGGCTCTCATTGCCGAGAGCCATTTCCGCCACAAGTTCGTTCAGGAGAAAGACAGTCACAGTATTATGAAATGCACGCATTTTTTTGGGCGGTTTCTCTTAGATCGCGCCAGTTCCCTTCCGCGATTTGCGACAGGCTGATACCCATGTGGACACGGTAGTTTAGTGGGTCATTCGGGTTAAGTCGGAGCGCCTCCCTGGCGTGTGCCTGTGCCGTTTGTGCTTGACCCATCAGGCCATGCAGTACGCAACTGGATCCCCAGGCTGAAACGCAATTTGGGCTTTTCTCGACGACTTGATCCACAAGTGACAAACCGTACTCTGTATCCTCCGACAGAAACGCGAGTACGTAACCGGCATATGCTTGCGCCTCTAGGTCAAGATGTGATGCCGCCAGAGCCTCGTGTGCCAGCCGAACTGCGCAATCAAATCGGGCCTCGTTTGGACGCGTATCCGGGTTCCATAGCAAAGTGCGGATCCAGCCTCGAGCCGACAGCTTCATTCGCCCTTTTTCTTGGTGAGACCGTTCGAGACGAGATGGCCGATGGGGTCACCCTTGAGGCCATCGTTCATCACTTCAAGTCCTTCAAGTCAAACATCCAACATCCCAACATACACATTTTCCACTACGCCGATATGCGGCGCGATTTACTCTCTCATACCAGAAAGCTAGCTTCCGTACTCGGCCTCAAAATTGACGATGAAATGTTGGCCGCAATTGCGGAAAGTATGCAGTTCGAGAACATGCAAGCCAATGCACGCGCGAGTGCTAAGGAAGAAACACAACGGTCCACAACCTTCAAAGACCCGTCAGCCTTCTTCGATAGCGCAAGCAGTCGCAAGTGGGAGGGCAAGCTTTCAGACGAAGACCTTCTTGCGTTTCACAAACGTCTTGCAGAGTTGCTTCCGGAAGCCGACGCGCGATGGCTTCAGTCTGGCGGAGAGCTTCCTGCTTAGGACCTCGCTTTCTATTAAAGATTGCCGCTTCGGGACCGTCTCGGCCATCTGAGACTTTTTGCCGGATGACCCGTAACCACGATGAGCGGTCATTCATGCCCGCGAACGCGGCCAGGGTTTGCCCTAACCAACAACAGCCGTTCGCCGCGGTTTCGCCAGATGACTCAAATACGGACGAAGCGGACCATGCAAAGTTTGGTGGTCGAGACCGACTTTGGGCATGGTTTATGGTAAGATCCATGCAAGTGCTGCGAGGGAGAGTACCATGATCGACGCTGAACAGCGATTGGTAGACCACAACATCATTTTACCTGCGCCGCTAAAATTGCCTGTTGGTATGGTGTTGCCATTTCCGTGGATTAACGTTCGGGGCGACCGGGCGTTCGTATCTGGTCATGGACCACAAGAAATAGACGGTACTCCGGCCGCGCCATTTGGAGCAGTCGGAGAAAATGTGTCTGTGGAAGAGGGCTACGCCTCAGCACGCAAAGTCGGGCTTTCTATTCTCGGCAGTCTAAAGCGCGAACTTGGCAGTCTAAACCGAATAACGGGGTGGTGCCGAGTTCATGGGATGATAAATTGCAAATCTGGCTTCAGCGATACGCCTGCGGTTCTCAACGGTTTCACGGATTTGATCATTGACGTCTTTGGAGAAGAGATTGGCCGCCATTCACGTACGGCGGTCGGGGTGGCAGGCCTACCAATCAACTTCCCAATTGAAATCGAAGCAGAGGTTATTGTCTCAACGGCCTAGAATACACGTGAATCCGGAACGACGTACCGGTCAAAGAGGAGTAGGAATGTCGCTGCGCCGGGTAGAAGTACTGTATGGAAGAAGGCATTTGGGTGAGCCAGAAAGGAGACTTCATGATTAAGTTTATGCCTAAGTTTCTGATTGTAACGGCGCTCTGTACGATCCAATACTCTCAAGTAGCACTCGCGCAAAGTCACACTCACGACGCTGAAGTCACGCCGTACGCCGGTCTGCAATCCAGGACCATCAAAAGCTTATCTGAGACCGATTTAGAAGAGCTGCGGCGCGGCGGAGGTTGGGGTTTTGCCTTACCTGCGGAGCTGAATGGTAAACCAGGCCCAGCACACTTGCTCGAATTGAAAGATGAACTTGGACTCTCGAAAGATCAGGTGAAAAAAATTGAGGCGATCCATTCTGAAATGCGCGAACAGGCAATCGTTGCAGGCGAACGGTTTATTGAGGCCGAAGCGGCGTTGAGCGAAGCGTTAGCCGGTGACCAGCTAGACTTAGCCGAGCTATACAAACTT
>NZ_JBQFPR010000027.1:0-3295 GCF_056536465.1 Ruegeria sp. CL6 | reverse complement strand
GAAATGCGCGAACAGGCAATCGTTGCAGGCGAACGGTTTATTGAGGCCGAAGCGGCGTTGAGCGAAGCGTTAGCCGGTGACCAGCTAGACTTAGCCGAGCTATACAAACTTGTTGAAGCGACCGAAGCTGTCAGGGCCAAATTGCGAATGGTTCATCTGTCCCGGCACCTGCAAACAACACCACTGTTGAGCGCAGATCAAATCCAACAGTACAGCATTCTAAGAGGGTATGCGAACGACCCGTGCTCCACAGTGCCTGAAGGCCACGACCCAGCCATGTGGAAAAAACACAACGGTTGCAGCTGAATCCTTTTGAGATCAGAGCAAACAAATGCTGGGCACGGATCTAGAAAGTCTGATTGTCCTTCATCCAATCGCTCAGCTGTGTCGAGCAAACACACTCGTCGTCCCATCCAGACCAACAAGCAAGGTTTCATAGGGCTCTCGTTCGTCTGAAAAATCCATGCCGGGTGATCCCATTGGCATGCCCGGAACTGTCAGGCCGAGGCCTTCAGGATGTTCGGACAAAAGTCGATAGATGTCTTCTGCCGGGACATGACCTTCGACAAAAAAGTCCCCAACAACTGCAGTGTGGCAACTGGAAAGCTCATCTGAGATTTTCATTTGTTCTTTAAGCGACCACAGCTGCTCCTGCCCCACGTCTAGCATATCGGCGCGAAATCCTGCGGAAATCAGGTGATCTACCCATGCGGCACAACAGCCGCAGGTTGGCGTCTTGTACACTTTGATGAGTGGGGCTTCTTGTCCGACGGAAGGAGTGGCTAACACTGCTGCTGCACCCGCTAGTAAAAATTCGCGTCGTTTCATTGGTCTCTTCTCCGCTTCCTCATGGGACTACAAAGATATTGTGCCAAGGCCAAACTTTTCAATATTACCGGACTGAGCATCAAACGGGCAGTTTCGATACAAGATCTGAATCTCAATCCAAATAACACTGGTCACCAAACGTTTTGTGAGTTGCGTCGCGTATGGCTCACGTTCACTCGAGCGCTCGGCAATGGACCTCGCGATCAACGTCGTGGTGAGGTCCATAGCAACCTTCTAAGCCGTGGCCATGCCAATTGCCTTGGTGGTGCCTGCCCGTGCACCCTGACAATGCAATCACTATGACCAAGAATACCGCTCTGCGCGGGTGCTTGATCCAACAGTTTTGTTCCATGTGCAAACCAACCTAGTAGCAATCCGGCTACCTTTGCTTTGACGCAGGTCAACACCCCATTGCGGCAGCTTCCAAGTAGCGGCAGTTAGTCTATCGTGAACAGCTCCTGTCTTTCAGCAACACCGCGCAATCTGTATTGCCCCAGGGAAACAAGACTTGGAACGGAGCCCACCAAATCGCCCGCCACCTTGTCGGAAACCACAATGTTCTGATCAAGCGCGCTGCACATACCTAAAATGCGCGAAGTTGTATTTACCGCTGGGCCGACCACAGTGAAATCCAAGCGAGACCTACCACCAATATTGCCGTAAAGAACATCGCCTGCGTGCAACGAGAGAGTGAAGCCGGTCGTTGGCAAACCATCAGCTTGCCGTCGTTGGTTGAGTTCCTCAAAGGTATCTCGCAACTCTGTTGCCGCGTGAATTGCGACGCGGCGAGCGTCCGGAACTTGATTAATATCGAAGATGGCAAGCATTCCATCCCCCATGAATTTAAGAACATTACCGCCATTGCGTTCGACTATTTCAACAGCTTCCGCGAAGTAGTCGTTTAGCAATTCTATGATTGAGTCCCCCGGAAGCGCTTCTGACAATTTGGTAAATCCTTGCAGGTCAAAATACCAAATCACCGCTGAAATAGTTTCCGATGAACCTCGGGTGATGTCCCCGGAAAGAACGCGCCTACTGGCGTCTTTGCCCAGATACGCGGCTGTAATGTCTTCAGCCATCAATCGGTTCGCCCCACATTTCAGCGTCAGGCAAAGTGGAGAAATCAGTTGACGCAAACCATCAAGTTGCTCGCTTGTGAAGCCCCCGCTCGCGTCGGTTGTCAACGAGATTATAGCACCTTCATAGGCCTGCATTGGATCGACTGGCGTAGTATTGTCCTGAATAAGGAAAAACCGTTTAACATCGAAGTAGTCAGTTGCACCGCGCTCGCGAAGTTCGTCGAAGATCGGAAAGTTGAGCGCGGGTTCTTCGACTGTCAGATCTTGTCTGATCTCTTCAACGTTGTTTGCCAAAAGATAGTAAATCGGGCTTAGAATGTATTCCTCAGGCGCATCCGTTCTTCGGACAAAGTTCTCTCGCTCATGACCGCCATCCCTGTGCCAGCGAAAAGCGACAGTCCCAATCTCGGGATGATGAGCGCGAACAGTGATGTTCGCTCTTTGAAGTGGAATTCCTGCTGAAACAAGACGGTGGCAGAATGCCTCAAGCCAGAGTTCCACTGGCGCATTCTCCAAGCCCTGTTGAACCAGCCAATCGGCTATGTCCTTAACGGCGGCGGTCAGTTCCTAGTTTTGGACTAAAGGAGCTGCCATGATGTCCTCTTAATGAGCTATCTGAACAGTTGGTTCTTAGTCTAATTCACTTCAAGGACACATCAAATTCAATTCTCCCACTGCGCTTGCAGCCCTAAGGTATATGCTGATCTTGTTGCGTATTGTACGCGCGACACCTGGGCGATGGTCGCAATTCATCGGGAACTGCTGGCGATATGAGGTGTGCTGCGAACCAAAAGACGTTTTACGACTTTGCTCTACTGGATATCTGTGTGGGTTTTCGGTGTTAGAGCAGCCGCAAACTCAATCTTGCCACTCCAACCGATACAAGACGTGGTGACCGCGTAGACCTTTCAGGAGTCTAGGTTCTATTTCAGAAAATGAGAAATCGGTGCGCCCTCCGACCATGGCACGAGTCGCATCTGAAACGAGTATCTCGCCCGCCGCACCAACCATCGTTATGCGTGACGCTTTGTTGACGACTGTACCGAAAAAATCTCCACGAGATTGCACGACATCACCAGTGTGAATCCCAATCCGAACACCGAAAGATGGCTCGCCGGATACCGATGCAATGGCCTTCTGAATCTTGACAGCGACCGTTAGTGCTTCTCTCGCGGACGGAAAGACGGACAACGTTCCGTCTCCAAGGGATTTCACGAACTGGCCATCATGCTTTTCAATGATCGCCGCCAAGACTTGGAAGTGGTTTTCGATCAGCACCGACCAACGCTGATCGCCCAACGCCTCTGCCAAGGTTGTACTGCCCTCCACATCAGTGAAAAGTACCGAAGCCAAACCTTCGGTTTGGATCAGCTCGGGTCCATCTTCGC
>NZ_JBQFPR010000026.1:0-3665 GCF_056536465.1 Ruegeria sp. CL6 | reverse complement strand
GCTCTGCTTCAGCGCCTGAGCGCCCAGCGCGAGAGCAACGTCAACGGGATAGTTACGTCTGAACAGCCACGTATGGCCCTTCAGATAGGCATAGCGAATGTGAGCAGACATGGGCCTCCTCCTTTCAGTGTTGGAATTTGGGATGGGGTCAGTTGGTTGAGACAACCCGTAGGATCATCTCGAGGGCCGGTTCGCCGTAGGAACCAGCCAGTGGACCGCTTACAGCAAAGCCGGTCACGCAGTCTTCGAACACCTCTTCCACCCGGAACAGATGCTCAGGGACGTCATCGAAGGCGCATACGACCACGACGTCACCGGGGTTCAGTTCCAGCTCAGCCATCCTCGGACCTCCACGTCCAGAAAACCGCCAACAGAACTAGCGCCGAGACAGCGGGGTGAGACCGCGAGACCACCCAGAGCATCGTTGTCAGGACAGCCTTGAGTGGTGGGTGCAAAAGAAAACCCCCGACGAGAACGCCGAGGGCAGACAAGTACTTCATGGATCAAACTCCTGCAGTTGCTTCTTTATTTAGATGCAGGAGGTTGCTCGGTTTCCGGGGAGCGGACATTCAGACTTTATGGTTGAATGACCGGGTTGCGGACACAATAGACGTTGGTATTTGTTTCTCCAACTGCAGATAGCTGGATCCAAGTCGGAATTTGCTAAATGGATCCCAGAACAACAACTTAGTCCGATGGCCGCTTTTGGTGAGTGCTAGCACTCGTAAGCAAACTCAAATACCGGGTCATTTATTAAGCCGCCGCTGGTGATACCGCAACTTCTTCCGCTGGAGTTCAGATATGCTTGCGCAGCTGCCCGGTAGCGGGATATTTCGGATGTCGGGTCGTCGAACAGGCCATAGGTTCTTCCGTCGAAAAAACCCTCCAAAACAGCGGAAGTTGCCGAGGGGCCAATCTGTATCCTCGATGCTTCAGGTCGATCGCTGACAGTAAATGTCTGACCGTCGTATTGGAATGAACTAGACGACGAGTTCAGTTGGTCTCCTCCGCCGGCGCATGCCGAAACAAGAAACGCTCCAAGCAAGAGCATACCATGGTGTCTCATTCAAAAAATCTCCGATGTCCTCGTGTGTTCAGTTGGTACGACTACTACGACGGCCACGTGCCGTTCAACCTCGCGATCTTCATGGCCGGCGCGACTTTTTCATCATTCAAGAAATCCGGGTGGGGGGCCGAACATGGTGTTCTGCGAATGTAATGCCAGCCCAATGAAGGTGAGGTTTTTTTGGACTTGCCTTCAGTAAGGGGATATTATGGCGGACAAAGTGGAGAAAAACATGAACAAACTGAAAGCTTTAGGGATTGTAGTGTCGATTTTGACTTTCGGCACAGCACATGCCCAAGAAGCCGATACGATCTATACCGGCGGCACAATTTTTACGGTGGACAGTGGAAACCCTGTTGTTGAAGCCGTGGCAATCAAGGATCGCAAGTTCATTGCCGTCGGGTCATCCGAAGAGATCGCAGCCCATGAAGGTCCGGAAACGACCGTCATTGAGTTGAACGGTGCCTTCGCCATGCCCGGTATCGTGGATGCCCATATGCATCCATTCGAGGATTTTCATCGCGAGACCTACCTCATGGCGATCGAAGACAACAGTACGCCAGAGTCCATCTTGGTCGGCGTCAAGGCATATGCTGATGCCAATCCAGACAAGGAATGGATCAGCGGTGGTTCTTGGCCTCCCGGAATGTTCCCTAACGAGGCGCCAACGCGAGACTTGTTAGATGCGGTTGTACCGGATCGTCCGGTTTTCATTCTGGATCAGAGCGCCCATAGCGCTTGGATGAACACCAAGGCTCTTGAACATACGGGCTTCATGGAAATCGAGGACGCTGATTTGCCGGAAGGCTCGGTCGTTGTTCGAGATGAGAATGGCGTGCCAAGCGGAACAATCCGGGAGTTTGCGATCGGCTTTGCCCGCCGCTCGATGCCTCCCGTTCCGCAGGAAGAATGGATCGGTACAGGGCGAGGATTTCAGGAATGGTTCCATTCGCTCGGAGTAACAACTGTGAAAGCAGCCGCTGGAAATCAAAGCCACATAGATGCTGTGCATGCAATGCACGAAGCTGGCGATTGGAAGCTGCGCATGCATATGGCGATGAGCTACAATTATTTTGACGCAGGCAACACGCTCGAAGAGCAGATCGCAGAAATCCAGACGGCAGGCGATTACGCTCTGGAGTTTTTTGACCCGCGCGGCTTCAAGATCTTTTTGGACGGCACGCCAACGTCTCGCGAGGGCTGGTTCATTGAACCATACCCAGGAACCGATACCTACGGAGTCAACTATTATTCGCCCGCAGACCTTGTAGCGCTTTATTCATTGGCAACAGAAATGGACCGTGTGGTCATGTCTCACGCCACAGGCGACAGATCAGTGCGAGAGGTGCTGAACGCAATCGAAACGGTAAAGAATGCCTTTCCGGACTCAAGCATACGACACCACCCAACACACAACGGCCTAATCAGCGAAGACGATATTTCAAGATTTGCAGAGCTTGGATTGACCATTGAACTGTCGCCCATCGTCTGGTTCCCGGCGGATACGGTCAAAACTTTCGAAGACATCATGGGACGGATGAATGTTGCTGCCTACACTAATCCGCGCCGCCTACTAGATGCTGGCGCCGAGGTTGCCTTTGGCAGTGACTGGTCGGTGGGCCCACTTGACCCTTGGGCACGACTAAGCTTCCTTGTCTCACGGGTTAGACCCGACGATCCGGAAAGCGGGCCGTTTCTTCCACAAGCAGCAATTACCGCCGAAGAGGTGATCCGTGCATCAACCTTGGGGCCGGCACATGTGCTCGGTGTCGAGACCGATACAGGGTCCATTGAAGTTGGAAAATTCGCGGACATGATAGTGTTGGACAGGGACATTACGCGTATTGATCCAACCGAGATTAAGGAAACTAAAGTGCTCAGAACCGTCTTTGCTGGTGAAGTGGTATATTCCGCGGACTGATTGGACGGCAGCTGTGTCCAAAACTCGGCAATAGGCTCCGAAAGTTTCGCTGCGCCAGCGACGAAGGTCCGCTTGCTTTGCTGCGCTGCAGCTGCTGGCTCTGGAAGACTTTGTTGCCGCATCAGCGAAAACCGCGACTTCAATCCGGCGGCTCTGGGCTCGATGCGGTCCTTCGCCGTTGTCGGCTCGAACGTCCGCTTCTGCGCCAACGATCAGTCACTTCATCAATGTCAACAAACGGTCGTCAGCCGGTCGGCCTAACTGCTTAGAGCTCAAAACAGCCAGTTATCCAACCTTTGCTTAGCGCACAGAAGCTGACCTCGGCAAACTGTTACCCGCGCTCGAATTCAATAGTAGCGGTTCACTTGGCGTTGCATCTGGGTGCAATGACGCAAGATACGCACAACCGGGTGTATCATGTTTACTGCGTGTTCGGTGCGAGTGTGCCAGGTATTTGAAGCCTTAAGAAACATTACGACCTCCCATGATGACCTTACGTTAACTTGGATGAACGAGAGCTTCTGTGAACTAGGACACAGAGCGCCATTGCAAGTTTTCGCCCCCCATACCGCCAGCACCAGCGACCAGTCTTGAGCCCCCGGAATCGATCGTCAACGGTCGTGTCAGGGCCAGTGGACGGTTCTCTAGCGGTCTAGTCGCGCCTGTTGGCACCCGCGA
>NZ_JBQFPR010000025.1:0-3848 GCF_056536465.1 Ruegeria sp. CL6 | reverse complement strand
TGGTTTGAGTTGTGTCTTTAAGCGCAGGCGTTGATTGCGCGTTTTGTCATGACGCTGACGAGGTGCGCGCGGTAGTCCTTGCTGCCATGCAGGTCGCCGATCATGTTGGCGGGATTGATGCTCAGGCCGGTCAGGGCGTCGGCGCGGAACTCCTTGGTCAGAGCGTCCTCGGCCTCGGACCAGCGGAACACGCCGTCCTCGCTGGCACCGGTAACGGCCACGCGCACACCGTCGGCGAACCGCGCCAGATAGACGCCCACCAGAGCGAACCGGGACGCAGGCTGCAGGAACTTCTGATAGCTCGCGGCCTGCGGCACCGGGAAGCGGATCGAGGTGATGATCTCGCCCTCATCCAACGCCGTGGTGAACATGCCCTGAAAGAACTCATCCGCCGCGATCTGCCGCGCATTGGTCACGATGGTCGCGCCCGACCCCAGCACAGCCGCCGGATAACAGGCCGCCGGATCGTTATTGGCCACCGACCCGCCAATGGTGCCGCGGTTGCGCACCGCCGGATCGCCGATCTGCCCGGCCAATGCCGCCAGCGCCGGATAAGACCCCGCCGCCTCGCGCGCCACCACCGCATGGGGCGTCGCGCCGCCAATGGCGACCGATCCGTCATCCTCGATACAGACCCCCTGCATCTCGGCAATCCCGCTCAGCGACACCAACGCCGACGGCGCCGCCAACCGCTGCTTCAGCGTCGGGATCAGCGTCTGACCGCCGCCCAACGCCTGCGCATCCTCAGCCCCCAGCGCGGCAACCGCATCCGCAATGGTCGAGGGCTTCTCAAACTCGAAATTATACATTCCGTCTTCCTTTCCGAAAGGCGCCGATCCGCCCTTCATCTGGCTGTAAATATCCCGGGGAGCTGCCCATTGGTGCGCCATTGGTTCGAGCACCAATGGGCGGCGGGGCTGGCCCCTCGCTCCCCAACCTCTCAGCTGTTCATCGCCGCCCAGACGCGCGACGGGCTCACCGGCATGTCGATATGGTCAATCGCCTTGCCGCCCGAGTTCATCGCATCCAGAACCGCATTCACCACTGCGGGCGGCGAGCCAATGGCACCGGCCTCCCCACAGCCCTTCACACCCAGCGGGTTGTGCGTGCAGGGTGTCTGGCTGGAATGATCCACGCCATAGAACGGCACATCATCGGCGCGCGGCATGGCGTAATCCATGTAAGAGGCACTCAGCAGTTGGCCATTCTCGTCATAGGCGCAGTTCTCCAACAGCGCCTGACCGATGCCCTGACCGATGCCGCCATGGACCTGACCATCCACGATCATCGGGTTGACGATGTTGCCAAAGTCATCCGCGGCGGTGAACGCCTCGATGCTGACCTTGCCGGTCTCAGGGTCCAGTTCGACCTCGCAGGCATAGGCGCCCGCGGGGAAGGTAAAGTTGGCCGGGTCGTAAAACGCGGTCTCCTCCAGCCCCGGCTCGACCTCCAGCGGGTAGTTATGAGGCACATAGGCCGTCAGGGTCACATCGCCCCAGGCCACCGACTTGTCGGTGCCCGCGACGCTGAACTGACCGTCCTTCAGCTCGATATCGGCCTCGGAGGCCTCCAGCAGGTGGGCGGCGATCTTCTTGGCCTTGTCGATCACCTTCTCGGTGGCCTTCACCATGGCCGAGCCACAAACCGCCAGCGAGCGGGACCCATAGGTGCCCATACCAAACGGGATCTTCGAGGTGTCGCCATGCACGATCTCAACCATCGACTCGTCGATGCCGATCATGTCGGCCACAACCTGCGGAAAGGCCGTCTCATGCCCTTGCCCATGGCTATGCGCACCAACCATGACGCTGATTGATCCGGTGGCATTCACCCGCACCGTCGCTGCATCATAAAGACCCGCACGCGCGCCCAGCATCCCCACGATGTTCGAGGGCGCAATGCCGCACGCCTCGATATAGCAGTTGATGCCCAAGCCCCGCAGCTTGCCCTTGGCTTCGCTTTCCGCACGCCGCGCGGCAAAGCCTGCCAGATCGGCGGCGGCCTCCAGCTTGTCCATCGTCCCGTTGTAATCCCCGGTGTCATAGGTCAGCGCCACCGGCGTGTCATAGGGGAACTGGGTGATGAAGTTCTGACGCCGCAGCGCAATCGGATCGACCCCCAGCTCACGCGCGGCCTTGTCGATCACGCGTTCCAGTTGATAGGTCGCCTCGGGCCGGCCCGCGCCGCGATAGGCATCCACCGGCACCGTGTTGGTGAACATCGCCTTCACGTTCACCTGAATGACCGGAGTTGTGTAATTGCCTGCGGCCAGCGTGCCATGCAGCCAGGTCGGAACCGAGCTGGCAAAGGTCGACAGATAGGCCCCCATATTGGCCAGCGTGTTGGTGCGCAGGCCGATAAAGTTATTGTCGGCATCCAGCGCCAGTTCGATTGTGGTCACGTGATCGCGGCCATGGGCGTCGGACATGAACGCCTCGGACCGGCTGGCCGACCATTTGACGGGCCGGTTGCAGGCTTTGGCCGCAAAGGTACAGAACGCCTCTTCCGCATAGTGGAAGATCTTGGTGCCAAAGCCGCCGCCCACATCGGGGGCCACCACGCGCACCTTGTGTTCCGGCAGACCCAGCACGAAGGCGCACATCAGCAATCGGATCACATGCGGGTTCTGCGAGGTGGTATAGAGCGTATATTCCTCGGTCCCGCGGCTGTATTCCGCCACCGCCACGCGCGGCTCCATCGGGTTGGCAACCAGACGGTTGTTTACCAGATCCAGAGTGGTCACATGGGCCGCGCCCGCAAACACCTCATCGACCTTGGCGTCGTCGGTCTCGCCCAGATGCCAGTCATAGCAGATGTTGTTCTTCAGATCGTCATGCACCAGCGTCGCGCCGTCCTGCGCGGCCGCCTTCATGTCGATCACCGCGGGCAGTTCCTCGATGTCGACGTCAATCGCCTCGGCCGCGTCGCGCGCCTGATCCAGGCTGTCGGCCACCACTGCGGCGATGGGATCGCCCACATGCCGCACCTTGCCCTGCGCCAGAATGGGATGGGCCGGTTCCTGCATGGGCGCGCCATGCTTGTCCGTCACCTCCCAGCCGCAGGGGATGCCGCCGACCCCTTCAAAATCCTTGCCGGTGAATATCCGCACCACACCCGGCATGCCCTCGGCCGCCGAAGTGTCGATGCTGCTGATCCGGCCATGCGCGATATCCGAGCGCAGGAAATACACATAGGCCTGTCCGGCCACGTTGATGTCGTCGGTGTAATTGCCTGCTCCGGTCAGAAAGCGCACGTCCTCGCGCCGCTTGGAACTGGCTCCGATGCCACTGTCTTTGGGCATTGCTTGATCTCCTCCCTATGAGTGCACGCCGGCACCCGCTGTCATTCCACGGGCGCAACCGCCCGCAGCGGCATCATTCCGCAGCGATGCTGCCCACGTCCTGGCCCGATGCGGCCATGATCGCCTTGACGATGTTGTGATAGCCCGTGCACCGGCACAGATTGCCTTCCAGGTAATGCCGGATCTCGGCCTCGGTCGGGCGCGGGTTCTCTTTCAACAGCGCCGCCGCACTCATCACCATGCCCGGCGTGCAGAACCCGCACTGAAGCCCGTGATGATCCTGAAACGCCTGCTGAATGGTGTTCAGCGACCCATCCTCAGCCGCCTGACCCTCGATCGTGCCGACATCAGCCCCATCCGCCTCGAGCGCAAGCATGTTGCACGACTTCACAGCCTGACCATCCACATGCACAACACACGCCCCACATTGCGCCGTGTCACACCCAACATGCGTCCCCGTCATCCCCAAATGATCACGCAAAAAACCAGACAATAACGTCCGACCCTCAACCTCACCGCTCACAGCAACGCCGTTCACAGTCATCGA
>NZ_JBQFPR010000024.1:0-5925 GCF_056536465.1 Ruegeria sp. CL6 | reverse complement strand
ATGGTTCTGAACTGTTGGGATTAATGTCGGCGGACAAGGAGTATCGAGGGCAGCTTTGGCAATCTGGTGATCATGTTGTGGAGGTTATCAATCGCAGCAACTCTTCCGTCGGCTACAACGTAATTTTCGGAATTGAATAGGTGATCGACCAGAAGCCCTTGAACACGTTCCCAAAACAGCCAGGAAAAACACATGAGAACCAATGTCCTAATGGTGATCGGCGCGGTATGTATTTCTGCACTTGCAGCATGCGAAGAGAGTGGCGGATCGGTGGATGCAAGTGCACCAACTGTGGGCAGCTCTAGCGATCTTTCGCCATTTGAAGGGGCAAGAGCGGGCCAAGCTGAAATGGGCATCCAAAGTCTCGGATTTGAACTCATCCGAAGCGAAGGGCTGACCTCGTACTGGTTTAACAAGGATACAGGTGCATGTGCTCAGATCACGACGTCTGAGGGAAGGTACTCAGATGTAGCTATGCTGCCATCAGGTGACTGCTGACAAATTTCCATCAATCCCAAATCCAAGAGAAGGAGCCCAAACTTGCAATTCGACCTGGCACACGCGGCGGTCATCGTTGTCGCCTTAATCATCACTAACCTGGCATTGAAATCGGCTGGCGTGATCAACGAAGAAAACAAGCACCAATGGAACTGGAAAGTTGTTCTAGCCTACTTCGTAGTCGTCGTTATCATCAATCTCGTGTGGCCCATCTAAAGTTTCACAGCGGAAAGCTATTTGCCCACTTGATATGGTTGTCATGAACTAGCCTTTCCGAGAGACTATCAGGTCGCAAGAGCTTGAGCATTAAAGGTTCAAGAATAGAAAGGATTTGGCATGCGGTTTTTGGCGTCCCTCATATTCATTGGTGTTCTCGCAACCGCTGCGAATTCTGACGTGACCAGTCGAAATGGCGGTCCAAGCAACAGTCAAATGCTTTCAAAGGGTGGTGACGGAGGCATTGATGGTGTCGCTTTCTTTCGCCCAGTCTTAAGCGGAGTGTTGTATCGATCCGGTTTCAAGGGCGGCGACAAGGATCGAACTGGCCTAAGTGAAGGTCAACGCGAAACTCTGTGCGGCGAAGGGTTTTCAACCGGGTTTTATGCCGACTTCGGCAAAAACACTGAATACGGTCGCACCAGCTGCGGAAACGGATCCTTTGACTATCAGAGCGCCAGATCCTCTCGACCCGATGCTGTCATGGCGTCCATACACGAGGTGATTAAAAACCCTGGAAAGGGCCCTGTTCTGGTGCACTGCATGTGGGGCGTTCATTCCTCAGGTGCATTGTCGGCGATGGCGCTCGTTCAGTTTTGCGGTTGGACAGAAGAAAGGGCCAAGGAATATTGGAATGATGCCCGAAACGGAGCCCCTTGTTCAGGCGGGTGCGACCAGTGGATTGACTCAAAATTTTCCAACTTCAGTGTCGACCCAAAATTGAAGATCTCCAACGAGCAACAGGCAGCGATTTGCCCCAAATGATATTGGGAGGACTATCAAAATGAAGTTCAATCTTCTGGGGTCATTTGCTTTAATTGCACCCACTGTCTTGTGGGCGAACGACGATGTTCTCGGTGAAGCCACGACATTTGATAGTCCCAACGGCGTTACTGAACGCTGTATTCGGATCGAAAAAGTTCCAACGGGCGAGTATAAGAAAAGCGATCTTGAGGAAGAAACGGCCTATTGCGAGATTGATTTCTATGCCTCCGAAATTGCTATTTGCCCAAAAACCTGGAGCACCAGCCCAGGAATGGCAGTCTACGATATTTCGGAAGGACCTTACGTGGGGAACCGTTCTGAATTCGAGAGAAACGCTTGCAAAGAGGGGAAGGCGGCAAAAGATCTGGCTAAGGACAGGGTGGCTAAATTCAAGTCCACCATGAACCAAAAAGGCACCAGTGGAACCTTTTCCACGTCTTCACTGCTTTACTATCATTTCTCCAGATATTTCGACGCGACTGTAAAAGTTCCAGTCGCCGTTTGGCGTAGCATGGACGCCCAGGCGCATTTTTCCGAGGTCGCCGAGCCTGGCCTTGCGATTTCTGGTGGCTCTCATGGCGGGCGCATGAACCACGAAGGCTGGCGGGTCTTCGCAGCTGCGGATGCTGACCCGAACTCATACCAACCGACCGATGATCTATTCACCGCAGATCGAACGCAAATATACGGTGTACTGCTTGATAGCCCTGGGCATCGATACGGCTCGGAAATCAACGGCACCCGTAAATCTGGTTGGGGAAAAGGTCAGAACCGCGATTTTCAGGAAACTCCTGCTTTCTTGGCTTTGCGTTCTTCAAAACCCTTGCCAGAGGCCATTGTAGAGGGCGTCGGAGAAGGTCGAAGAGACCGGATGATCAACAAGGATCTCGGTCCCGATGTCAGTGACCAACAGATGGCATTTTGGATGCAAGAACTTACCGAGATTGTACTCCTCGATTTCATCTTTAGCCAGCAGGACCGCGTAGGAAACATAGACTTCACACCCTATTGGTATTGGGTCGAAGACGGAAAGCTGAAGCATAAGAAAGCCAAGCACCATGAGCCAAACGATGGAGACGTTCCCGCCGACGCGTTATTGATCCGTCGCAGCAATCTAAACGACAACGATGCTGGCGGGCGTGTCGAGTATGCCAACTTCGCGAAATCCACTCAAATGCTGGAGAAAATGCGGCACTTCTCTCCAAGCGTGTATCGGCGCTTGGTCGCTTTGAATAGTGATCTTCAATCTCAAGGTCCCGTCTACGGCTGGCTATCGCAAAGCCTTGGGTTGTCAGATAGGCAGATTGCACAAGTTGTAAAAAACACCGAGCTGGCAACGTCCATTCTCCAGGACAATTGTTCTAATGGTGATTTGATGTTCGACTTGGATCCTGTCGCATTCTTTTTGAGAAACAACACCGAGGTAGAGACAGTGGATTGTAATGACCCGTAGGCTTTCTACGCTTTTCGCGGCGTTCATTTGGACCACTCTGATCGCCTGCAAAGCGGCGGCATTGGATGTTATCGTCATATCGGATCTGAACGGCAGCTATGGTTCGGTGAAATACGATGCCCGCGTCGACAAGGCGATTAAGCGGATAGTCGAGATTGATCCCGATTTGGTGATTTCGACGGGCGATATGGTCGCGGGACAGCGCATTCCCAACTTGTCCGACAAACAGGTGAGGGAGATGTGGAAGGCGTTTCACGAGGCCGTATCAGATCCTTTAGAGGCTGCCGGCATTCCATTTGCGGTCACGCCAGGAAACCATGATGCCTCTGCTTACCGTGGGTTCGAGCGCGAAAGAAAAATATACGCAGAGGAATGGGCTCCGAGAAAACCAGACGTTGATTTCCTAGTTTCAGATGACTACCCGTTCTTCTACGCG
This sequence comes from Ruegeria sp. CL6, assembly GCF_056536465.1. Lineage (NCBI taxonomy): Bacteria > Pseudomonadati > Pseudomonadota > Alphaproteobacteria > Rhodobacterales > Roseobacteraceae > Ruegeria > Ruegeria sp. CL6. The sequence goes on along the minus strand of NZ_JBQFPR010000024.1, from coordinate 2,557 downwards.
TTTGAGATGCAGGGCATTGTGTTTGCGTCTCTGGATGCAACGACCCTGGGTCCGCTATCCGGTGACCAGCAGGACCGGCTACAGGAACTGGGTGCAGACGGGGACCCGATTGTCACTTTCAGTCACCTCCCACTTTGGCCCTTCGCGATCCAGCGCGAGCGCGAAATCATCGGTGATCCGACACTTGAAAAAATCTATTTGGAAAGCGGTGTCGTTCTGCATCTGTCAGGCCACCATCATGCCTTCTATCCCGGTTGGAAAGACGGTGTAGCTTACGTCTCCCAAGCTTGTTTGGGCGGTGGTCCGCGGCGGCTTATTGGCGATAGCGCCAGATCACCTCACAGCTTCACTCATGTTACGTTCCAGCCGAACGGAGAGTTTGGGATAGCAGTATATCGAGGACCCGATTTCGAAAGGTCGGTAAACTTTAAGTCGCTTCCGAAAGAGATCAGATCCCCGAACGCGGTGTTGAAACGTTTGGACCTTGTTAAATGACTAAAGGTTGAGTTTCAGTTCGACTTTTTCTGGGACCAGATCGTTTACCATCTCTTCGATCCGGGCTTCTGAAAGCCCTCCCGAGGTGATGAAAAGCAATGAGACGCGAGACTTTCCGGGGACGTGGTGTTTTCTGACCAGCTTCCAGCCAGCGTCTGCGGCCATAGCTTCAATGGCGCCGCTGACGTTCAATGAGTGTTCTTCGTCTGAAGCTTTGAGCGAAATTTCTACACCCTTGTTTCGTCCACCGAGCCAAATGAAACACCAACATACAACCGCCACCAGTGTGGCCATCAGCGGCAAGCCCAAACCGACCGCAAGACCAAGAACGGTCACGATTATCATTTCGACAGTGTCCACCGGATCATCGAGATTGGAGCGGAACCTGAGCAACGCGCCGATGCCAAAGATAACGAAACCGATCATTGAACCGTGCTGAACTACCAGAAAACCAACCGCCATACCGATAAGCGCATACAGGAAGAAAAGCCTTGGCATAACTATGTCGCGGACGCTTCTACGGGCTTTACGTCTCACCGGATGATAGACGATCAAGCCAGCCAGAATGATCGTGACGATCACATCGAGCGTGAAGAAATACAGTTCCTGTTTGCCACGAAACTGCGTCCACCGGCGTTCGATAACGATTTCCGACCCCGAAGCCCCGGCCAGCATCGTCGCAGGATCGACTTGTGACACCGCAGCACCTGGCAACAGCAACATCAACAACACGGTCACAAATGTGAGGGTCGTATTCAACTTGTCTTCCTTCCTGCTCACGCCAAAGGCTTACGCTTAACCAAAGGCACATCATGCCCTATTCAATTCAATCGCAACAGGCGGGATCAGGTAAAGAGATTACAGTGCATTCTTCGGACATCGTATCCGGACTGTGATACGAACGCTGATACAGGGATGTGGTCCAAACGCGAGAGAATCCAATGACAGAACACAAGCTGCTTCGGTCGAAACTTGGGTTTTCACGGTGCTTCCCCAAGCTTGGAACACTAGCTTCTTATGCAAGCACGACTGTTGCATTTCTGGCATGGATCGAGCTCGCCCACGCCGAGAGTCCCGGTTTGACTCTCATCGACTCCTTCAAGGTGGCGGATAAATCGGAAGGCTTCTCGGAGCCTTCCGGATTGTCTCTGTCCAACGCGGAAGGCTTCTTATGGTCAGTAAGCGACGCTGAACCTAAACTGCACCTACTTGGAATCGACGGGGCATTAGGAAACTCATTCAAGCTGCCTTCATTGGCGGGATCAGATCTGGAGGGCGTCGCATCACGAAAAGATGGGTCTGTTTTAGTACTTCAGGAAACTGATCGATCAATTCTAGTCGTTCACCCGACTGACCCCATTCAACTAACTACAATCCCTCTCACATCTCTCAAAGGCTACTCGGACGCCGCTGAATTGCTCGTCGGTAACCCTTTGAACAAGGGACCTGAGGGCATCGCCGTCGACCCGGACACCGGGCGAGTATTCGTGGTTATCGAAGGGCAGCCGCGGCTGTTGTTAGTATTGTCATCAGAGCTAACTGAGATTGATGAAATCATCCCTTTGTATCGCGAATCTGGTTTTATGTCTGATCGCGTGAATGACGATGAACTGGATTTGAGCGGCTTAGCCTGGTCCCCGTCCTCACGTTCTCTTTGGATTTTGAGCGACAAAGGACGTCAAATCTTCATCTACAATCCAGAGTTCAAGTCCGTAAAGTCTATCAGTTTGACGTTCACAGAAGATGGCAAACAAAAGGAAGTTAAACATCCCGAAGGAATCGCTCTCGATGAGACCAAAGGGCTTCTCTATATCCTGACAGACGATGCCAAGAAATCGCGGCTTTATGTTTTTAATATCCCCAAATTTTGATCGCTAGAGAATGAAGTTCACACCGCCACGATAGCTTCCGCAAGTTGTTGCAGCTAGCTTACCACTCCTCTTCGTTGGTCCGCCCTAATCAGAACCGAACGCTTAAGTTTGCACCGAGGCCATGTTCTTGGCCGTTGGAGCGAACTGAATAGCCATATCCTGCCGTTAGTCTGGCCAGATCAGAGATCTGA
>NZ_JBQFPR010000023.1:0-5954 GCF_056536465.1 Ruegeria sp. CL6 | reverse complement strand
ATGCATGCCGGACTTTGCATCGATTAGCTGTGCTGTGATCCTCACCCGGTTACCGCTTTGACGGACACTTCCCTCAAGAACAAGATCGACACCCTGCTCCAGACCGACCTGTTTCACGTCAACGGAGCGACCTTTGTAGACGAATGTAGAGTTACGCGCGACGACCAGTAAATTCGGGAGTTTTGATAAAGTGGTGATGATCTCTTCGGTAATTCCATCTGCAAAAAACTCATGATCGGGGTCAGAAGAGAGATTATCGAAAGGTAAGACGCCGATTAGCAGAGACTTTGTATGGCTAGCCGGAGTTACTCGCGGTGGGGCAGAACCTGGCGGCGACCATTGGAAAACTTCTATTGGTGACGGCGCGTTCTTAAACTGTCGCTCTCCAGCGCGATAAAATTGCTCAGCGAGGCGCTCGTCAAGGCTGCGATGGACGACATCTGAAATTAACACAGCCCCTTCGTTGGAAGCCTCTTGTAGACGTGCAGATAGATTGATGCCATCGCCGAAAATGTCATCTTCGTCGAATACGACATCTCCAAGATGCACACCCACTCGTAGTTTCAATGAGGACTGAGTTGACACCTGGCTTTGAAGATCAAGGGCGCATCGTACTGCATCAGATACCGAGTTAAACTCGACTATCCATCCATCACCCATCCTCTTAACGACATTACCTCGATGATCGCTAACCAAAGGATCAAATAACTCTCGACGTAGAACACGAAGTTCGCTGAGAGTCCTATTTTCATCTGCCTTAATCTGGCCTGAGTAGTTTACTACATCGGCCGAGAGTACTGCGGAAAGTCTGCGGTCTCCATTCATGTCTATTGGTAGCGCAAATTACGCTGCTTGGAAAAGACAACATGATTTTCTGAACGTCGCGCATGTCCTAGTGAATGGCTTAGTGCAAAACTGAAAAGCGTGACTGTGAATGTCTGCTTCGGGCTGCCATCGGTCCATCCGCACACCGCAGAGAATGATTAATTCGAGCCCAGTGCGGACGCAAAGTTAGATGGGCAGACGGGCGTGGATCTCAATCGGGGCTATCAATCCGCCTTCTATGTTTCGCACCATGTTTTGGACCTTTAGCGCTGTGTCGTCGCCCATGATCAGATGCAGGCCAAGATGTGGAGGACCATCCGCACGGCTTTGCGCAGCCGCCAAATCTTCAAAGAATTGTTTGGCAAACACGGTGCGGTCGATCCTATCGGTCAATTCGAAACCAACGGACTTCAAAGCCGCCTCATATGTCTCTGGTGGTGCAAGCGCACTCTGATCCGAAGTCGAAGCCCAAGGCGCTGGATAATCCATATTGCCCTCGCCGACTTGCATCACATCGTAAATCGCAAAAATACCCCCTGGTTTAAGCACACGCATTGCCTCCTGCGCGATGCCAACTTTGTCCGCAATGTTCATGCCGACGTGGATCATGTAAGCAGCGTCCATCGAGTCAGATTCCAACGGCAGATCAAGCACGCTGCCTTCGATGAGTTGAACCCGATCCGACATGCCCGTCCATTCTGTAAGGGCGCGTCCTGTTTCCACAAACTCGGCAGTTAAATCGATGCCGGTCACATGAGCACCAGTGGCCGCTGCGACATAGCGGGCAGGACCACCGAGGCCACATCCAAAATCGACAACCCGACTTTGGGGCGAAAGGTCTAAAGCCTGCACAAAAGGTTCGGTCGCAAGGCGTCCACCAATGTGAAACTCGTCAACCGGCGCCAAAGCGTCGCGAGAAATCGGTGGGGTCAAGTCTAGTGCTGCGCAACCATCAGAAATTCGCTTTAGCAAGTGACCGGAGTGGTAATGGTGCGCGACTTCATTGGGATCAGTCATGTTGAAGCCTCCCTAACTTATGCCGCTATGGTAGACTCGGTGATCTCGAATGTCAGCTCCGTCCGCTTATTCGGATTTGTAAAGTCCAGTTGCGAATGTTTGCCTAGGGCTGATTATCTACGTCAGGCATCTTTCGCCAAAATCATCGCTCATCTCCTTCCTGTGAGGCCTTCGCTGCTTGGTAGCATGTCCACAACCGCTCCACCTCATCTAGCGGATCGTCAGTGGTTCGCTTGTGTGAATTCAGCAGCTGTTTCATCGTTCGACGAGATGCATCATCCTGCATGATCTGGTCCGCACGCAGCACATCGACTTTTTGAACGTATTCAACCTCTGCTTCTGCCAGCAAGCGCTCCAGTAGTCCTGACGTTGAAGAAGAATCTGAATAGATCCAACCCGCCGGGCATTGGTCGATGATGCCCGAAACCTGGCTTGCAACATCCACGGCAGGTGGAGCCGTCGAAAGGTTGATTGGAGATGCGTCCAAAACCTGATGTGACCAGTTCAGGGCAGGGTAGATGCGAGATGACCAAGTGTATGGCTCGTCATCGATCACTCTCAAGACCGCGATTTCAACTGGGTAGAACTGTCCTCTTACGGCTACGATCCTCAGGTCGCAGAACAGCACACTGACAACCGGTTCCGGTAGGCCAATATCCTTATAGACGCTGCCAGATCCTTCAGTGATTTTATCGTTTTCACTCATTCTGGCCACTTGTTCTCTATAATTCATCGGTCGGGCCACTCCGCTACACCATCAGCTGGCTCAATCTCCGCGATGTGTTCTTGCGCAGTCGCCAGAAGTGCCGGCCATGCATCTGAATCCTCTTTCAAGCGCGCTCGGATCTCTGCAATCAAGTTATCCAAAGGAATATCGTGCAATGGGCGACCAGAGATCGCTTCATCTGAAAACTCATCACTCATCGAAAGGGTTCCAATCGCCTTGCTCCTGACAGTGCGCGCACAGGGCAGTCGGCTTGTTCCTCTTCCGTACGATATCCCCCACATGGCCACATCTTGCACATGTGCGCTTGCTGTCCATTACGAGGCGCTTGAGCGGGAGATCCAAGCATTGATCGTATCGACGGAAGTCGATCTGGATTGAACCGTCTGAGCCCGTCGTCACATCCGAGATCTGCACTTGAATCGGCGTCTCAAAGGTCTCCCGAACCAAATGCTCAGCCTCCGCAAGAAACCTCCCCAGCAGGACGAGCCGACCCGGCCCAATACTTGGCCACAGTGATGCCGTATCAGCGCTCACCAAGTCTGGAAAGCGATCTGCAATGTTTAGCTCAAGATCTGTCGGCCATTTTGCCTCAGCGTCTTCAAATCTATATTCAAGGTAGGCGTTGTAGCACCAGCAGCAAAGCGTCGTCAGATGGCCCCTGATGTTCTGCACCTGCGCGGCGTTTCCACAGGATTCGCATGTCTTCTCGATCTCCTCGACACGTGTCTCCAGCTCGTCGAAGATATTTCGATTGCATTCTCGTGTGTAAACGCGCAATCCACCCAACTTTTGCTTGATCTGCACGACAACCGGTAGTTTTCTCCCAAAAATATCAGGACGTTGCTCAACGCTACGTTTTACATCCTCAAGTGCCAGTGCGAGCTGGTCAGCCCAGCCCACACGATGCTCTCCAAGGGCTTTCAGCACGCTTGTATGGATGTCATTCCAGTCGACGACCTGTTTCATCACACATCCCTCAGCGCGCCAGATTTTTCATCAACAGCGCGCATGATCTCTTCAAAAGTGAGATCTTCGATACCTTCGAAATCGGCAGGCGAGATTGGGATCACAACACTGCTTTCACTGTCGTGGACAGCGAGCGACAGCATCAGGAACCTTGGATCTTCAGTATTCGAGAAAACCGGCTCAATTGTCCTCGTCATTATCGTTCTCTTCGTCAGTGATGCGATCATCCAACTCGCGAATGCTCGCCCGGATCTGCGACAGCAATTCGTTGTCACTCTCATTCACCTTGCGCGCTCTGATTTCGTCTGCACTGACCGGATCAGACAGTTTTGCATGGCCCAATGCGATCTCCGCTGCTTGCAGTGCCAAAAGCGCCCTGGTCAGTGAGTCAATCTCGACGTCCGCAATGAGAGCATCAAACTCCTCTGCGCCGGTGATCGGAACAGACAGCGGTGCTCGCCCGGCGAGAAACTCGGCCTTCTTCAGCGTCAGGAACGCCTTCGTCACCTTGTCAGTGTCAGCGCGGGGTTCTCGAGCACTTGTCTTCTCCAGCCACATTGAGGCGATCTTCTCAACCAGTGCCCACACGGTCTGCGTGCGATCATGCTGCGAGATCTCGAAGCGTACTGCTTTCTCTTCGATACCGAGCTGCTCGGACTGTCGTTCGTTCACGCGCACTTCGTAGTCGCAGAGTCCGTCAAGATCGTCGCTGACATTCCCGGCATGGGCCCGGGCGACTTCGTTCTCATTCACGTAGACAACGATTTTAAGCATCGTTCACCAGCCTTTCGCCACGCACGCAGGACAACGTCCGCGATCATCAGATCGGTCGATTTGGCCATAGTAGCCACAAACTGAGCAGGTCAACCTGTCCCGAACGGGGTTTTTCCGAACGCCAAAGAACCTCTTCCTTTCAGGGTAGCGCTTGCTCGCGACATCATGCGCGCACCAACAACACAAGGTCGTGTACCAGCCGTCCAACAGCTGGGTCTCGGCAGCGTTTGAGCATCGTTTACAGCTGCGATTTGCTCGTTCAATCGTGGCGGTGATCATCGATTGGATGTGTCGATTATCACACCGGTGGTAGATGCGGAGCTCGCCGAGTTTCTCTTTGATCTGAAGGACAAAGGGGTAGGTGGCACCCTTCAGATTGCAGTATTCCTTAACCTCTGTGAAGAGCGCCGTGACCAAGCCGGACCAGCCTTCGGGTGTACGTCCGAGGCTCTCCTCGACCGATTGCTTGATGTCGTTGAAATCAATTGCGTTCGTGACGTCGTCCGCCATGTTGGACTCCTCCTGAGGATGGTAGGAGGCGTCGGAATCGAACCGACTCGTGCACTCTAATCTGGAGCAATTACAAGGATATAAGCCTCGCCCGCATACCAATGCTGCCTCCCGCGGATTTCGCGTGGGTTATCGACCTCAGGCCGATATTCGATGGCAGTGGATGCGTGTGTTCGTCATGAAACGAAGCTGACCCAGTTCGTATGACCATGTCAAGACGGCGCTTGCTGCACTTCGAAATTCACCGCGTAGTTCTGGGAACCTTCTAGCTTAGCGTGTGCCCAAAAGAATGAAGTCACTTATTTTGCGTTCCAACCACAGTGTCGAGTAGCTCTTAGATAGCGAAACGATTCGATCCCCTGTGATCCGGACGCGAACTCAGAAACTCCGTCGATAGTTTGCTCTGAACCGACGCGCGTCTTTTGATCTGCGTCCGATGCGCTCTGTTCTGGAAAAATACAAAAGTCTTGATCTGGCCAAACCTCAGCGGCAGCATTGACCTGTATCTTTCGAAAAATGGAGATCCCGATTGCAAGACCTTGTAAATCTCATTCCATTTAGCGTCTCGAGTCATTTTTGATGATACGTTCCTCACCTGAACTGCTGGCAGTTTCGAGGCGTTGGTATGAAATACTCAGAACCAAGAAGAATACTGACGAATTACGGAACTATCTCTCGAAATCAGATGAACTAAGGTTCGTTGGGACAGGCGAAGGTGAGTTCTGGAGCGGGCAAGCAGTTCGTGATGGGGTTAGCGGCTTTTTTGCGGAGATCCCGGCTCCCGTCGTTTTCGAAGAAGTTGAAGCTGAGGCCTTCGAAAACGGAGAAACGGGATGGTCGTCCTTCGTCCACAAGATTCAGTTTGTCGGCTTTGATGAAGCCGTCTTCTACCGCACCGTTCTGATTTTTGTCCTGGAGGGAGCAGCCTGGAAGATCATCAATCGCCACGCTTCAGTGCCAACTCCAAATATTGAACTCGTGGGTAAAGAGCAGCTGGCCATCCAAAAACTGGTTGATGCTGCGCGCGAAGATGGACCCGAGCTGATCCAAACCGAAGGTTTGGCTTCGGTACTTTTCACTGATGTGGAGGGCAGTACAACCTTGGCAGAGGCGTTGGGCGATCAGCGTTGGTCGG
>NZ_JBQFPR010000022.1:2500-6318 GCF_056536465.1 Ruegeria sp. CL6 | reverse complement strand
TGGTTGCGGGAGTAGGATTTGAACCTACGACCTTCAGGTTATGAGCCTGACGAGCTACCGGGCTGCTCCATCCCGCGTCAGAGTCAGATTTGTATCATCGTTAGAGAGAATGCTGTTTTGCGGGCTTTTACTAGGTTTGGCGGTGACCTACTCTCCCGGGGCTTAAGCCCAAGTACCATTGGCGCGGCAGTGCTTAACTTCCGGGTTCGGGATGGGACCGGGTGTTTCACTTGCGCTATGACCACCAAACCGAGGAAAAGCCCCCGTCGCGACTTTTGCGGAGCAAAAGCGCGACGTGCGGCAGGCAGCGTATTCGTTTACGAATGCGCGTTGCCGCACGGTTGTTATATCAATCAACATCGCGGCTAGGCGCTGCGACGTTATCCATTGTCAAGGTCGGTGTATGCTTTCGGTTTTGATTTTGTCTTTCCATTACTGGATCAAATCAAGCCTATCGGGCGATTAGTACCGGTCAACTGAACGCATTACTGCGCTTACATCTCCGGCCTATTGACGTGGTGGTCTTCCACGGCCCTCAGGGAGACCTTGTTTTGAGGGGGGCTTCCCGCTTAGATGCCTTCAGCGGTTATCCTGTCCGATCATAGCTACCCAGCACTGCCGTTGGCACGACAACTGGTCCACCAGTGGATCGTTCACCCCGGTCCTCTCGTACTAGGGGCAACTCCTCTCAAGTCTCCTACACCCACGGCAGATAGGGACCGAACTGTCTCACGACGTTCTAAACCCAGCTCACGTACCTCTTTAAACGGCGAACAGCCGTACCCTTGGGACCTGCTCCAGCCCCAGGATGAGATGAGCCGACATCGAGGTGCCAAACACTGCCGTCGATATGGACTCTTGGGCAGTATCAGCCTGTTATCCCCGGCGTACCTTTTATCCGTTGAGCGATGGCCCTTCCACTCGGGACCACCGGATCACTATGGCCGTCTTTCGACTCTGCTCGACTTGTCAGTCTCGCAGTCAGGCTGGCTTCTGCCATTGCACTCAACGAGCGATTTCCGACCGCTCTGAGCCAACCTTCGCGCGCCTCCGTTACGCTTTAGGAGGCGACCGCCCCAGTCAAACTACCCGCCACGCAGGGTCCCGGATCCGGATAACGGACCGCGGTTAGACATCAAGAGTGCGAAGGGTGGTATCTCAAGGGAGGCTCCACAAGAACTTGCGTTCCTGCTTCAAAGCCTACCACCTATCCTGCACATCACAATCCTGATGCCAGTGCGAAGCTGTAGTAAAGGTGCACGGGGTCTTTCCGTCTAACCGCGGGAAGCCTGCATCTTGACAGGCAATTCAATTTCGCTGAGTCGATGTTGGAGACAGCGGGGAAGTCGTTACGCCATTCGTGCAGGTCGGAACTTACCCGACAAGGAATTTCGCTACCTTAGGACCGTTATAGTTACGGCCGCCGTTTACCTGGGCTTCAATTCAAGGCTCTCACCTCTCCTTTTAACCTTCAGGCACCGGGCAGGCGTCAGACCCTATACGTCGTCTTGCGACTTCGCAGAGCCCTGTGTTTTTAATAAACAGTCGCCACCCCCTGGTTTGTGCCCCCAGCCCCTAGTTGCCTAGGAACCGGGCCTCCTTCTCGCGAACTTACGGAGGTATTTTGCCGAGTTCCTTCAACATCGTTCTCTCAAGCGCCTTGGTATGCTCTACCAGTCCACCTGTGTCGGTTTAGGGTACGGTCTGATGGAGGGCTATTTCCAGGAACCACTCAGCGGCCCACCCAATCCGATAAGGGTGAACAACCTTCGTGATCCGTCACATCCTCCTGGCCTAGGAATATTAACCTAGTTCCCATCGCCTACGCCTTTCGGCCTCGGCTTAGGGGCCGGCTTACCCTGCTCAGATTAGCTTTAAGCAGGAACCCTTGGACTTTCGGCGAGAGTGTCTCTCACACTCTTTGTCGCTACTCATGTCATCATTCTCACTAGTGATCTCTCCACGGGATCGCTCACGCGCCCGCTTCATCGAAAGAACCTATGCCTGCGCTACCGCCTATTCGGCTACTTGAGCGCGATTGCTCGCGCCAAATGACCGGCGGTAAAAAAGGCAAGGTTCTATGTCACACTACGCTCTGCTACCGATGCTTACGCATCCCTAGACTTCGGCTCATGGCTTGAGCCCCGTTACATCTTCGCCGCAGGACAACTTATTTAGACCAGTGAGCTGTTACGCTATCTTTAAAGGATGGCTGCTTCTAAGCCAACCTCCTGGTTGTTTTGGTCGTCCCACCTGCTTTCCCACTTAGCCATGAATTGGGGGCCTTAGTCGTAGGTCAGGGTTGTTTCCCTCTCCACTACGGACGTTAGCATCCGCAGTGTGTCTGCCATCTAGTACTCCCGGGTATTCGGAGTTTGGTTAGGATCAGTAAGCCTGTGGGGCCCCATTACCCATCCAGTGCTCTACCCCCCGGGGTATTCGGATGACGCTCTACCTAAATAGATTTCGCAGAGAACCAGCTATCTCCGAGTTTGATTGGCCTTTCACCCCTAGGCACAGCTCATCCCGATCTTTTTCAACAGATGTGGGTTCGGTCCTCCAGTAAGTGTTACCTTACCTTCAACCTGGCCATGCCTAGATCACTCGGTTTCGGGTCTGATCCCACGAACTCATACGCCCTATTAAGACTCGCTTTCGCTACGCCTACACCTAACGGCTTAAGCTTGCTCGTAAGACCAAGTCGATGACCCATTATACAAAAGGTACGCCGTCAGCTCGCAAGGAGCCTCCGACTGATTGTAGGCGTTCGGTTTCAGGTACTGTTTCACTCCCCTCGTCGGGGTGCTTTTCACCTTTCCCTCACGGTACTGGTTCGCTATCGGTCAGCAAGGAGTACTTAGCCTTCGAAGGTGGTCCTCCGATCTTCAGACAGAATTTCACGTGTTCCGCCCTACTTAATACGTCCATCAGAGCTTAGAATACGGGGCTGTCACCCGCTATGGCCATGCTTCCCAACATGTTCTTCTCACTCATCTGGCTCGGCTGGTCCCCGTTCGCTCGCCGCTACTAGGGGAGTATCAATTGATTTCCTTTCCTCCGGGTACTTAGATGTTTCAGTTCCCCGGGTTTGCTCTTAAAACCCTATGTATTCAGGTCTTAAGTACTTGGTTAAGCAACATATTGAGTAGCAAAACTAACAATATGAAGCTTTCAAGTGGGTTGCCCCATTCAGAAATCCATGGATCAAAGCTTATTCTCAGCTCCCCATGGCTTATCGCAGAGTATCACGTCTTTCATCGCCTCTTGCTGCCAAGGCATTCACCAAACGCCCTTCTCGCGCTTGATTTGATCCAGAAAAAGAAAGACTTGATATTGGCACTACCGCCTATTCGGCTACTTGAGTGCGTTTGACCGCACACAACCAAAGCTGCGCTAGTAATCAAATCGATCGCGACCGCCCAGCTGGTAACTAAAGGCGATCTTTCTTCTGAACCAAAAGCATACTTTCCCGCCTTCCATCCTGGAACCCGCGCTGCCGATGTCGGTCGGCCCCACGCAGAGGATAGAAGACAATGCATAACCGTTAAGTTATGCGGGTTAGTGTACTTGACTTGGACAACTCTGTTCGTTTCAGCCGGGATATTCAAAAAGGGACGAGGAAACATCCCTAATCAAACCTCCTCCGAAGAGGACCAACTGAGATCAACGCCTCACTCGGCGCGATCAAACAGTGTTGATTGATTTCTCTCTATACGATGTCAATGCTTCCGAAGAAGCAACGTCCAATCGGACGGTTAAGAACCCAAAGGTGCTTAACGATCTGATCGAAGTGATATGGTGGAGCCACCGCCAATCGA
>NZ_JBQFPR010000021.1:0-6911 GCF_056536465.1 Ruegeria sp. CL6 | reverse complement strand
ACCGATGCGATCCGTCTGGTCGGCACCCTCAGCGACGCCGAGACCGCCGCAGACACCGCGACGGACTATGTCGACCTCACCCAAAAAATCTCGTTCACCGATGACGGGCCGCAGATCACGGTCAACGACGCATCGGGAGATTATGAGGCGGGTGCGCAAGGCACGTGGTCGGATTCGCCCGGCGCTGACGCGTTTGACTCGTTGGACATTGAACTGGTCAGCTACGAGATCGACGATAATGGTACTGTCGTGGTCAACGCCGATTTGACCCAGGACTTGGTTAATCCCAATTTGTTCTCTGGCTCAATCACCGATGACTTTAATGGTGATGGCGTCGATGAAACGGTGGCTTTCACCATAGAATTCGACAGCCCAACCACCTATGATCTACAGGTGTCTACACCGCCGGGTTCGGTGGTCGAACTGTCCACGGCAGATGGCAGCCTTGATGCGGGTGGCCCGGATCCGGTGCGAACGCTGACAATCGACAGTTCCGAAATCGTGTTCGCGGCGGTCGAGCCAACCTCGACACCTGGCGAGATCAAGCCGTTCCTAAATACTCTTGAAGGCGATTGGGAAAGCACCGCGACTTTCCTCAGCGCCGAACAGATGAATGTCAGCACCTCGGGCATCGGGAATGGCAATAACAACCTGAACGGTAATGCCAATCACGGCATCGATGGTGACACGACATCGGGCGGAAAGGTGGATGAAAGCTTCGTCGTCGATCCAACCGGCTTTAACGTCAGCGCCGTGAAGGTCTTCATCGACAACTCTGTAGGTGGGTATGATAACCCGCCAGAGGATCTGTGGTACACGATCTACTATAGCGATGGCACACCCACTAGCGGCCCGATTGAGGTGTTGGACAGCGATCTATCGTCTGAAGCCGGTGGTCAGGAAAGCTTTGTGGTCGGTGATCCAACGGGACCGAACAACATCGACGCGATCCAGCTCTTTATGGGTCAAGGGACCATCAAGATCCCGGTCATCGAGTTCACGACTTCGCAGGAGTTCAATCCTGAATCGCTAGAGATGACCCTAAATGCGACCGAAACCGACGGTGACTCGGATACGGACACTGACGGGTTCACAATCGACCTCGACCCGGTTGTCGCCTGACAAAGTAGTGAAACGTGCAGACCCGGAACCCCGCCGGGTCTGCACATCCCCACAGCCGTACCAAACCCTTGTTACAGAGTGCCACGTTCATGAACGCCAATCCCGATAAAAACATTGTCGACACTACCAGAAGAGCCGTGAAACGACTTTTCCCGCCGCTGTTGATCGTAAGCTGTGTCGTAAACCTGCTGCTTCTGGTGAGCGCAATTTACATGCTTCAGATCTATGACAGGGTTCTGACCACCGGGTCTTTCGACACTCTGGTCTGGCTGACGGTTGTCGCACTTTTTGCGCTGATCATTTACGGAATACTAGAGCAAGTACGGCGGATGATCTTAGGTCGTGCAAGTTTCTGGGTTGAATCAGAACTCAGCGAACCGACCCTCAGAAAAGCCATGTCTGACCGGCTGACGGGCGGCAACCCAAAGGCCAGCCTGAACGATGTGGCCAACCTCAGGTCATTTCTGGGCGGAGACGCAGTCCTTGCCTTTTTTGATGCGCTTTGGACCCCGATCTTTATTGCATTCATTTGGTTGCTTCACCCCGGACTTGGTGTCTTTGCGCTTTGCAGTGCTATCGTTCTCTTTGTCTTTGCGCTTACAAATGACATTCTGACACGAAATCCCAACAAGGAAATAAGTGCCAAGCTTCGCCAAAGTGATACTGCAGCGCAGCAGTTTCTTGAGAGTGGTGAAACCATCCGCCCACTGGGTATGGGTGATGCGTTGCTTGGTCGTTGGCAGTCTTTTCAAGCAGAGGCCCGACGTGAGCACCTGAACCTGAAGGAAAAAACCTCGGGCCTTGTCAGCGCATCACGAGCCCTGCGCCTTGCCTTGCAAGTCATGATACTGGGACTTGGTGCGTATTTTGTTCTTCAAGGCAATCTGACTGCTGGAGGTATGATCGCCGCCTCAATTGTTCTGGGCAGGGCACTTGCTCCTATAGAGCGTTCAATAAGTGCTTGGAAAAGTTTCGTTGCAGCGCGTACCGCCATCACCCGGCTCAGGGATCACTTTGCGGGTGAATGTGCTCCCGACTATGAAGTCAATTTACCAAAGCCTCTCGGCCAATTGCAGGTGGAAGAGGTCTATTGTCTTGCACCCTATTCGGGCGAACCGATTCTGGAGAACATCTCGTTCTCTCTTGAGCCAGGCGAGACACTAGTCGTCTTCGGGCCTTCCGGTTCGGGCAAATCGACCTTGTGTCGTCTGTTGGTCGGAGCCTGGAAACCAACACGCGGCCATGTAAGGCTTGATGGTGCAGACGTCGGAAATTGGAACCCCGAAAATCTAGGGCCGTGGCTTGGCTATCTGCCCCAAAACGTAGAGCTCTTTCCAGGCACCGTGGCCCAGAACATCGCCCGAATGCGCGATGTTGATGACAAGATGGTGATCAAGGCGGCTAAAGAGGCCGGAGTTCATGATCTTATCTTGCGTTTACCACAGGGGTACGAAACAGACGTTGGCTTGCACGGCGGGCGTATCTCTGGTGGTCAAAGGCAAAGGCTGGGACTTGCTCGTGCTCTTCTGGGTGACCCGTCGTTTATCGTCTTGGATGAGCCCAGTTCGAATCTTGATCAGGAAGGCGATGCAGCCCTTGCTGCAGCTCTTGCGCGCTCCAAGAATCTAGGTCGCACCGTCGTCGTTGTGACCCATCGTCCCGCGGGGCTCAGAACGGCCGACAAGGTTCTGGTTCTCAAAGACGGAGCCGTCGCCGCATTTGGCCCGCGTGAGAAAATTTTGCAGATCAAAGGCCAAGCTCCAGTCTTTCAACCTGTGCGGACGGTGCAATCTAACAGCGGCAACAACGCGGTAGCAGAGTAAGGTGGTTCGCCAATGAGTTTTTGGGAAGAATTACAGGAAAACGTGAAGGCTTTCAGTGCTACGGTGCTTGATGGCATTCTGGGCATTATTCCAGCCGACTGGTTGGCTTGGATCTTAGCAAAGCTACCACCCGCCGTTGAACCGAGGTGGATCGCGGCAATTATTTTACTGCTCACGTTCGTGCTTCTGACATTAATCCTCCGCTCTTTTCGACACAAAGCGATCACAGACTCAACAGCCAACCTAAGAGACCTCACGCGCGCGCCGCTTCGCGCGGGGTACATCGTCGCGATCGGACTGGTGTTTGGTTTGGTGACCTGGTCATTCAGCGCCCGGCTGGAAGGCGCAGCCATTGCACCAGGAGTGGTCAGTCCAGAAGGGTACCGTAAAACTGTTCAACATCTCGAGGGCGGAATCATAAGGTCTATTCACGTGAGGGAAGGGGACAAGGTGACCAAAGGTCAGGTTCTTTTGACTCTTGATGACGTGCAAGCACGCGCCCGACTTGACGAATTGGTAAAGCGGTACACGCACCTGCTGGCGAGGGTCGCCCGCCTCGAAGCTGAATTAGACGGTTCCGAAATATTGGTCGTCCCGATCAACGAGAACGTATCCGATGAAGTTGAATTAATACGCGCAATTTCCGATCAACAAGAACTTCTAACGCGGCGAATTACAACGCAAAAAGGCCGCGACAACATATTGCGCAAACGCATCAAACAGCTCGACGAAGAAAACCTCGGACTTAAGAGAACGATCGTCGGCTTGGACGAAAAAACACATTTAATTGAAGAAGAAATCCAAGGTGTCACAAGCCTGCTGGGGAAAGGTCTAGAAAGGAAATACCGGCTACTAGCCCTGAAACGCGCAGCCGCAGACATCACGATCGAGCGTGCTACCAGTAAAGCGCAGATTGCCCGCAACAATCAAAAAATTGGTGAAACCGAATTGCAATTACTGGCCATGGTCCAGCAAGAGATAGAAGACTCCACCATGGAATTGTCGGAAATGAAACGAACTCTAGCCGAGTTGGAAAGTGAAATACGATGGCACAGTGATGTGGTCGACAGAACCGAAATACGCTCTCCGATTGAAGGTAAGGTGATGAATGTGCGGGTCACTACTCTTTCCGGGGTCGTCCGAAACGGTGAGCCGATCTTGGATATCGTACCTTCTAAGGTTCCTTTGATTATCGACGCCCGAGTCAACCCGATTGATATAGATGTCGTAAGTATTGGCATGCCTGCCCGCATTCATCTTACCGCGTATCAACAACGCAACATGCCGCAGATATTCGGTTTGATGCGCTCAATTTCCGCAGACCGCATAGTCGACGAAAATACAGGACACCCCTATTATTTGGCAAAGGTCGAGGTTTTACCTGCCGAACTCGCAGATTTACAGGACGTCGAACTCGTCTCAGGCATGCCCGTAGAGGTTATGCTGCAAACCGGTGAAGCAAGCGTTGCCGACTATGTCATCGGGCCGCTTTTGAGTTCAATCCGACGTAGTTTCCGGGAAAACCACGGCAGTTAACAACGATTTGGTGATACAAGGTCAGTAGTTTACAAAACTAGTTAAAATTTTTTGTTGCTTGATCTCCAAATACTAGAGAAATCCCAATCCGCGTTTGTATTATAGAACTTGCGGGAGAAGGCCCTTCGCTTTCAGGTTCGTATCCGCGCGATGCCTTTTATCGGAGGCCAGCCGCTTCATCGCAAGCTTCCACCTGCCCCGCTCTGACCGCGCACGGTCTGGGTGGCCCTCGGTCCGACGGGTGCTTCAAGAGTTCACCGAAGGGTGCTCCCCAAAAGCAATTGCGCGCCGCCTCAACACCGAGGGTGTCTGCGGGTGATTGAACTGACCAACCGGTAAGAATTCACGCCGCAATGAATACTCAAGCGCTCGACCTGAACAGTCGGGCGCTTTTATCTTTGTTATATTCCTTCGGACGTTTTTGCATAGCGCCTTTGTCCGCTATGCGGACAAAGCAGCCACTCAGTCATTGGATGGTTCGTAGGGATCCGGCGTTCCCGGGGGGATCGGAGGAAACTCCTCGAATGTAGAGAGGTGCTCATGTAACTGTGGCAACGCCTTTTCGGCCGCCCAAGTGTGTGGGAAGAGCACGCTTTCGCGCTCGTGGGGATCATTCAGAAGGTTGTAGACCCTTGGTGTGTCGAAAGACTCCGTCGCTCCAAAAGCCGTTGTGTTCTCTTTGAACAGAACTTTCCAGTCCTTCCATTTTACACCGAATATCTGTTCGCCCATGTAAACGATCACGCCTTCTCGGTTCGATCTCGGCTGGACACCCAGAAAGAACTCGGACTGGTCGATGCCATCAAAAGCCCGGTCCTCCGGCACTTTGCCGCCTGCGAATGCCGCCAGCGTTGGATAAAGATCCATCGAGTGAACAACGTCATTGCTTTCTGAACCAGCGGGAATCTTCCCCGGCCACTTGATGGCGAAGGGCACGCGCATGCTTCCTTCGAGGCTAGTGAAAAGAGTGCCGCGCCAAGGCCCGGCCGTACCATGTACCGCAGGAACCGGCGAGACGTTGGCGTTTCCAACCGGAAGAGCTTCGGGGCCGTTGTCAGCAGTAAATATCACCACGGTGTCGTCGGAAACGCCTGCCACCTCAATCGCATCAACGATGCGTCCGATATAGCTATCTGTTTGAAGTAGAATGTCGGCCCAGACGCCGTTTCCAGTGGTCCCATCAAATTCTTCGGACACGATGTTTGGATAATGGGTCTGCGTGTAAGCAAGATAAATGAAGAAAGGTGCATCTTCTCCACTCTTGGTTTCGATGAAATCGATGGCTTTTTGTGTCAGGTCGCCATCTATCTCACCGCGATAATCCAGATCATAATCACGCGCGACTGTCGCCGGTTTGCCTGCAATACCCTGCATCACCACAGGTTCGTCCATGTTCGCTTCGGCAAATCCCGGAAGCGTGCGCCAGACCGTAACATCAGTGGTCTCAACACCGTAGAATTCGTCGAAACCTTGATTGGTTGGATAGCGCCCTTCGGTCCAGCCAAGGTGCCATTTGCCGTACATAGCCGTATTGTACCCTACTTCCTTGAGCATCTCGGCCATTGTGATTTCCCACTGGGTCAGACCGTAGACGCCACCTCCCAGTGGGACTGTGTGGTTGCCACTTCGAATACCGTAACGACCGGTCATAGTCGCTGCACGGGAGGGAGTGCACTGACTTTCAACGTTGAAGTTCGTAAGCCTTAAGCCCTCAGCGGCCAGAGCGTCCATTTCCGGAGTGGCGGTGCCACGAATTATCCCACCGCCGTTGAACCCTGGCTCACCCCATCCAAAATTATCGAGAAATATGAAGACAATATTGGGCTTGTCCTGAGCTGAAGCGACAGTGCCTATTAGAATAGATAGCAACAGTAAAAATGTTCGCGAAAACCGCTTCATGACGACGCTCCCAAATAATATCATTCGTTCGAGACTGGCGAAAAAGGGTGCCTGCGGTCAAGAATGAACGTCCTGTATGGGCTCAAAGCCGTCATTCGTGACTTCAGCTTGGGCCGTGGTTTCTCCCTACCCGGGGTATACCCGGCCCCGCGTATACCCCGGGTAGGGAAAAAATCCTGATCGGCTCGTCTACAGGCAATGCAGTTTCGCTTGGCTGACGGTGCTGACAGCACTGACGGTGAAGTCGGGTTGGTTCTTCTTCTGGGGGGAGAATCGGCGCTTCTGAAGGCTGGCTTCGATTCTTCTAGGGTGCTGTTCTTTGCTGTGTGGCGTAGCACCGGTGTAGCACCGGGCGTTGGAGTCCCAAACGCAAGAAGCGCCCCTTTGGGCGCTAAATGCTTGATATCTGACGTTTAATTTTGGTTGCGGGAGTAGGATTTGAACCTACGACCTTCAGGTTATGAGCCTGACGAGCTACCGGGCTGCTCCATCCCGCGTCAGAGTCAGATTTGTATCATCGTTAGAGAGAAT
>NZ_JBQFPR010000020.1:0-7418 GCF_056536465.1 Ruegeria sp. CL6 | reverse complement strand
GGTCCACCCAGTTCTGGACGAGACGTTTAGTCAACTTCCGAGCCATGGCCCTCTGTTTCCTGACCTTACGGTGGCGCACGTCACCAAGGGATTTGCAAGGCTCCGACGTCGGTTGGGTCTGGAGCGACCGGGACTGGTGTTTCATTCGACCCGCAAGTGGTTTGTGACCCAGTGCGAGCGAACGGGTGTTCCCGAACACTTCACGGCCTCTCTGGTTGGTCACCAATCTGCGCGGTCAGAGAACGGGATCACCTACGGGATTTACTCGGCGGGCATCAGTGACGAGCAACGCCGGTCGATCGTCGATCAGATACGGCTACCGGTATGAGTTTCCCTGACATTGATGCGTTTGAGGAACGGGCTGCTATCGCCGAGTTCGATGGCGGTTGCACCCGTAAGGCCGCGGAAGATCTGGCTGCTCGTGCTCAGGGGTTCCGTGATGCGGAAGCCTACTGGCAATGGCTGGCTGACTATGTCGTCAACCGAAGACTACCCTGACACCAAACCCTCGGCGGCCCTTAGCGGGTTGCCGGGGGATCTCTTAGTTTTCTTTTTGTTGAACATGGTGTTGGTTCGTTCAAGATAATTGGTCGAAGCGCGGACAAGTTTACCACTAAGAAATTAGCGATTGGCTGGTGTGTTCAATCTGATTTGGTCGTTAACGATTTGTGAAGCCATTCAATGCTTTGAACCACAGACGGGCTCTCTAAAGGCATAAAAAGCTGATGCGATCTCGTCCTTGTCTGCGAACAGAAAGCAACTTGTACCGATTGACGTCAACGTTGCGAAATTTCGTTCTCCCGCTAAACTTGAGCCTAGGAAGTGATTTTCAGCGCTGCTTATCTAGGGCGCAATTGTTCGCTTGCCGTAGCTTGAGCCATTTCAAAGCTCCATTTTCTTTTTGCATTTAGCTTCGGGGAGGGCGCGGTGAGCGAAGTGAAAGAAGGTTGGAATATTTCAATCAGGCTGAAGCTGTTTCTGTTTGGCGCAGTTTTGGCGACGACCAGCTTGATCATTTTTGGCAGCATCGAATACCGCAACGCAAAATCGGCAATCAACGACCTCACCTTTGCGCAGTTGACCGCCGTTCGGGAAATGAAGGCTCAACAGATCGAGGACTATTTTGAGCTGATTTCCAATCAGATCCGCTCAGTTTCGACCAATGAAGAGGCGCACAACGCCATAAATGGGTTTAAACTAGCAATAGCTGCACTCAAATCCTCGAATGAGGCTCGCTTGCCAGAGGCAATGGCCGTGTCTGAGGGCATGCGAAGGTACTATGAAGACGAGTTTTTTGAACGCCTCCAAGCCCATACTCTCGAAGACTTAAAAGGCGTCTCCGCTGAAAGTTATTTTCCGAACACGGAAGTGGGGCGTTATCTTCAGGAGCAATATATCGTTCAGAATCCGCACCCGACCGGCGAAAAGCATGTCCTCACGGACGCCGGGGACGGGACTTATTACAGTTCGATGCACTCGAAGTACCACCCCTGGTTCCGCGACTATCTGGACCGGTTTGGGTTCTACGATATTTTTTTGGTGGAACCTGAAGACGGACAGATAGTGTATTCAGTGTTCAAAGAAGTGGATTTCGGAACCTCCTTGCTGACTGGCCCATATCAGAGGTCAAATTTTGCAGAGGTTTTTAGAGCCGCGCGCCAATGGGGGTTGGAAGCAGAGGGAAATCCTGAACTCGCAGCAGGGCAGGTTTTTGTCAAACTGGCTGACTTTGAACCCTACGAACCTTCCTACAATGCGCCTGCTTCGTTCATAGCTGCACCGATCATGAACCAAGGCAAACTGACCGGCGTTTTGGTATTCCAGATGCCGATTGGGCGCATCAACGAAATCATGACCAGCAATCAGGCTTGGTCCGATGTCGGATTGGGCGAAAGCGGTGAGACTTATCTTGTTGGCTCGGATTTCTTAATGCGAAATCAGTCCCGGTTTTTGATTGAAGATGCGGAAAACTACTTCGCCATGATTAAAAACATCGGGACGGCACCGGAAACCATCCAGCAGATCAGGGCGTTTGAAAGTTCCATCGGGCTTCAGAGAGTTGAAACGCAAGGTACCCGAAGAGCTCTAGCCGGCGAAACCGATACCGAAATCTTTCCTGACTATCGCGGTGTTCCCGTTCTTTCTTCATATCGGCCAATCAATTCTGAAGGGATTAATTGGGTCATCATGAGTGAAATCGACGAGGCTGAAGCCTTCGCGCCAGTTACCGACCTTAGGGATCGGATGCTTTTGTTACTGATATTATTTGCTCTGCTTGTCGGTGCGATTTCCGCTGTTCTATCCAAAAGGATCACTTCTCCGATCAAGGAGCTCACACAAAAAGCCGCGATAATGGCAGAAGGTGATTTGGGTGTTGAGATTGACACCAGCGGCGGTGACGAAATTGCCAAGTTGGCGCGCAGTTTTGACGTCATGCGGGACGCCCTAGCCGACCTTATAGGTGGTCTTGAGCAAAAGGTCGCGGAGAGAACTGAAAGCCTTGAGGCCAGTGAAACCCGAATTCGCACAATTTTTGAAAATGCAGCTGATGGCATCATCGTGATAGGGACTGATGGTGTTATCCAAGAATTCAGTCACAGCGCAGAGAAGATATTTGGTTACGACCGAGGCGAGGTTGTCGGAGGAAAAGTAGATGTTCTGATGCCAGAACCGATGCAATCTGAACATGACTCTTATCTGCAACGTTACGTAAAATCCGGAGACCCACGAGTGATAGGAAGAACTCGTGAGGTTGTCGGTCTTCGCAAAAATGGATCAGAGTTTCCAATGGGTCTGACCGTTGGCGAGGCGTTTGTCGGTGGAGAGCGTATTTTTGTAGGCATCGTGCGCGACATCACCGCCCGAAGAGCGGCTGAACAGGAGATGAGCGAGGTTTATCAGATCATCGAACAGATGCCGATGAATGTGTTCGTTCAGTCCGAGGATATGCGCTTCAAGTATGTGAACCGGGCGTTTGAAAAGTTCCACGGCGTCAAACGGGAAAACATCCTTGGCGCGAAAGTCAGGGACATCTTTCCTGAACAAGGAAAGGCATACGAGGGATATAACCGGGATATCCTGGCAACCGGGCGACGTCGAGACGCCGAAACCCTGGTCAAGGACCACACAGGGCAGGACTATCACCTACAAGTCAGCACATTCCCAATCAAGGATGCCGAAGGCAATCACGTAGCAGTTGCTGGTTTGGATATCGACATTACGGAACGGAAGCAAAATGCAAAAAAATTAGCTGACAACCTAGCTTTCATTTCTGCCTTGGTCGACGCCATTCCCAATCCGCTTTTCGTGAAAGATCCAGAAGCCCGATTTCTCACTTTCAACGAAGCATACAATAATGTGTTCGGAAGCACTGCCAACGAAAAATACATTGGCAAGACCCTTCTGGATATGGAGCATCCATCCGAAGAAAAAAGGCGTTTTCACCACGAGGAGGACGTCGAACTTATCAAGGATGGCGGTACGAAACACAGCGAGATTTCCGTTACGCTTTTGGATGGCAGCGAGCGCCAGATGCTCTACTGGGCCAAAGCGTTTGATTTGTCTGACGGAAGCCGCGGTGGAATGCTCGGAGTGGTGGTGGACATCACCCACCAAAAGGAACTCGAAAAGCAACTCTCCATCGCAAACAAACGCATGGGTGACGAGCTAAATATCGGACGTGAAATCCAGATGAGCATGATCCCGCTGACGTTCCCGCGTTTCCCTGAGCATAGGGATATAGATGTATGGGCCACGTTGCGGCCTGCGCGAGAGGTGGGTGGAGACTTCTACGACTTCTTTTTCATCAACGAGCGCAAGTTTGCCTTTGTCGTTGCAGATGTATCGGGTAAGGGCGTCCCGGCGGCGCTGCTCATGGCGGTTACGAAAACTTTGCTGAAATCGCATTCCCAGTCGACCATGTCGACGGCGCGCATCATTCAGAAAACGAACAACGAGCTGAGCGAGAACAACAAGGACTGCATGTTTATCACAGTCTTTTTCGGCATCATTGATACCGAGACTGGCGAGATGACCTACACCAATGCTGGCCATAACCCGCCATACATTCTTTCCCCGACTGGCGAGCTTAAAACTTTGGATGAAATCCATGGACCCATGATAGGTGTCATGGAGAACATTCAATATGAGGAAGCCACAATCAAGTTGGGAATGGATGACAAGATCATCGTATTCACTGATGGCATCACCGAAGCCTTCAATAGCGAAGGTGAGGCTTATGGTGAGAAGCGGCTAGAACATTTGTTGTCCGTGTCAAACAAACACGGTGTGAAATATTTGATGCATGAGATTGTGGACTCAGTTGATGAATTTGCAGGAGAGGCCGAACAGTCGGACGATATCACGGTCTTTGGTTTGCGTTACGTGGATTGGGAAAGTCGAGAGGAACGTGCGGTGATCGAGCTGCATTTGAAAAATGAGCTTTCAGAAATTGACAGGTGTCAAAGAGCGCTTGAGGAATTTGGGGAAAAATTTGGGTTGGAGGCCGAAGTTCAGAATGCCTTGTCGATAGTGCTCGATGATTTCCTGAACAACATAATTAGCTACGCCTTCCAGGACGAAGAGGAACACATCATTGATGTGAGCCTCGAAACTGACAAGCAAAGACTTATTGTATCGGTCGAAGACGACGGCATCGAATTCGACCCATTCATGCAGGATGACCCAGATACAGAAAGCTCTTTAGAGGATCGCAAAATTGGCGGATTGGGAATCCACTTGATGAAAAACTTGATGGATGACTACTCGTATCGGAGGAAAAACGGCCGCAATATCACGGTCATGATGAAACGAATGGGTGACTGAACCCTGTGGGCGGAAGTGGAACAAGAGGCGATAAATGTATCTGGAAATCACATCGAAGTCTGACGACAAAACCGTCTTTGTCTATATCGACGGCGATCTAACCACGACATCAAGTCCTGATGCTGAAACCGATATCAACCGGATTCTCGAAAACGAGCCAAACAAGAATGTGGTGATCAACGTCGAAAAGGTCGATTTCATCGCATCTACTGGATTGCGTGTTATTCTCGCTCTGGGCAAACGGCTAAATGGGCAGGGAAAGAAACTAGGCGTTTGTGCAATGAACGAGACCACTAAGTCCGTGTTTAATATGTCCGGATTCTCCAGGATCTTTCCGGTCTTTGACACCGAAGACGAAGCCAGGTCAGCGCTATAGTCGACTAATTTTCACTGGGCTGGGGTATTAAATGGAGCAACTGACTACTCTCGTGCAGTCCTATCCGGGACCAACCCTTGTCGTCCTCGTCATAATAGCGCTGATAGCCTCTCCATTTCTGAAAACGTTGATTGGAAGCATCGCAATGCGCTTCGCAATGCGTGTGGGATCGATCCAAGTCGATCTTATCGTCGACGCGCTGCGTCCGTTCCACTTTGTCTATGCCTTCCCTGTTGGGGTGGCGTTCTTCCTTGCCAATCTTGGCGAACCTTACGCGTATGAAATTCGCCTGATAAGTGGCTTGCTACTGATCGCAATAGCCATTGAAACGATCATCAAGATACTGGCCGGGATCGGTGGTATCATTCGTCATAATGCCGGAGACAAGGGGGCCAGCTCGACCGGATATGTCGATTTGGCAAAGGTCGTCGTTTTCCTCTTAGGGGTCGCCTTTGCGATCTCGATAACAGTTGAAACCGACATCGTTACTCTGCTGAGTGGTCTCGGTGCGTTAACAGCAGTTTTAATGTTCATTTTCCGGGACACCCTGATGGCTATTCAGGCGAGCCTGAGAATTGCCTCGTGGGATCTTCTACGCGAAGGTGACAAGGTTAAGGTGCCTGGATTCAAGGCGGACGGAACGGTCAAGCGTATAGGGCTCTATGACATCACTGTTGAGAACGGAGATTACAGCACCACACTAATTCCGACGCACAAATTCTTCGACAGCGCGAACATGAACTACAGGCACATGACTGACACAATGCGGGCGAGACTTGTGTTGTTCACATTTGTGGTCAAAGCGGACTCTGTGCATTTCTGTTCCTTAGAGGAACTGGAAAAACTGCGAGATATCCCTCTTATAAGTGATGACATATCCGCGCTTTTGGCCGACCTGGACAACCCTTCTAGACACACCCCTTGGACTGATTTCAGCAAATCAGGGATCACGAACTTCGAACTGTTTCAAGTGTATATGAAACGCTTCATACAAACCCAAAAGAATGTTCACCAACGCAGGCATCCAATTGGTATAAAGGCGTTGCCACCTACGGTTGACGGATATCCGGTTGAAGTTGTGGCCTTCTCTAAGAAAACCGGCGCAGGTGATATCGCTACTATCCAATCTGAGTTGCTGACACATTTCTTAGCAGTGTCGGAATACTTTGGTATCAGACTTATCTGACGCGAATAGCGCGTTTTCTTTGTCAGCTCTAATCAAAAGCAGCAACTGCCTCGGACTCGTCGGCGTGTAGATTAATGAGACTGTCAAACCCCGACATTTCAATGATCTTGGCAACATCCTCGCGGGCTGAGCATATCCGGAGCTCGCCATCATTCGATTGAATGAGTTTTGCGGCCACCAGAATGGATCGCAATCCGGCACTGCTGACATATTCAACGTCCTGCAAGTTTAGCAGCATTTTGGTCGAACCGTTTTCAATGAGGTCATTCAAAAGCTCACCAACTTGCCAAGATGTTGTGCTGACCATCCGCCCCTTGACGTAAACCATATCAATGCCGGCGAAATGTTTGCGCTCAAGTTCCATTCAAACCTCGCTTAACTCTTCCGAGACTGACTATGGTTCAATACACTGACGAATATACTTTCGAAAATCCATCGCACCGAAAAAATTTCATCTACTTAGCATCAGGAACCTATCAAGACTTATGCGTTCTGACAAAAATTCGAGCGTCGGCTGGTTCTCCAGATTGTTCCGAATGATCAGTTTCAATAGGCTAAAGGATGGTTTGTCATAACGCTTGCAGTTAAAAGATCTTTTACGTCGTCCGTGACTAAGTGACTGTGGTTCAGTTCTCCTTGGATGCAGACCCGTGCTGCTGAATACGGTAGGGTTCGATGACCTTCCTTTAGCGAAGACTATGGCAGTGCGAGCCAGTGAAGAATCGGGACTTCAACTAGCCATTCCCTGCACTGGTCCAATCACCCCAACCCACCAACGCCAGCGACCAGTCTTCAGTCCCCCGGAATCGATCGTCAGCGGTCGTCTCAGCGCCAGTGAGCGGCCTCTCTAGCAGCCAAAATGCCCCCGGAACCGCCCCAGTTCCGGCCACCGGTTGGAAAAGCCGAGTCTAATCATCGCACGGCAAGGATTCCTACCACCCCAGCCAGATCATCAGAACATGGAACGACGACAGGCTCTTGGGGCTAAACCCTCCGAGAAATGCCCCCGTTTATGCCCCAGCTGTTTCGGGT
>NZ_JBQFPR010000019.1:0-8977 GCF_056536465.1 Ruegeria sp. CL6 | reverse complement strand
GTATCCAAGGTAGTCCCAACGGCAGCAGGAACACTCCGGACAAAGGGTCTCGTTCCTGTCCCAACCAGCCAAATGTGCCCGTCAAGAATGCAACCAACGCCAACAGGTACATGACCGCGAATACGATGATGGTGGTTCTACAAACCAAGTCGAGCCTCAGCAGATCAAGCCAGTGCTGCGCAGCCGTTTTCAGCTACGCAGCAGACAGGTCACAATGCGCCTTCGTCACCCAGGAACTCGATACCAGCTGTCGTGCCATCACTGTAAGCAATGCAGTTCCAAGGAGCGCGATCCTCGCCAACGCCGACTGTGACCTGTGTTCCCGCCTCGCTAAACGCGGATGAGAGCACCACGACTTGTGAATTGTTCGTTGTGCTGGCTACATCTCGCAAACACGCTTGCTGAGCCGGCGTGAGTTCGGCGGACGCGCTTGATGTACTCGTATCGTCGCAGGCCGCAAGCAGTGCGAAACATGTCGTGCCTGCAATCATCACCATCTTGTTAGACATTTTCTTCTCCCTCTGGTTCCCTTGAAATTAGTGAAATTGGATGGGCTTGTTTGAAGTTCTCGCGTCAGAGCGGGCTATGGAACATACTTCGACCCTGTGATTTCCCTTTCCAACAACTTGTCGCGGGGGGCTTGGCGGGCAGAGCGATTTTACTTTGCCTACCGAGACCGCCGACGACGTGTGAAAGCTGAATGACGACACTGGCAAAAGCTCGAGCGAATTCTGGAAATAGGGCGAGTACGTTTAGTCTGAGCATCGCGTCCTCCCAGCACTCAATCATTGTAAAGTGCCTTCCGACCGCCAGCACTCACTCCAGCAGTCGGAAGGGCTCGGCACAGCGAGCAGCAACGACAACAACGGAGGTAAAATAAAGTTGTGTCGAATTCGCATGTTTGAATCTAATTTTTAATAAATCAATATTTTTTCCGCGCGTAAAATTCTTTACGCTCTCGTGCGATAGGCCGCTGCTTTCAAACAAAAAGGTAGGTGGGAGAACTCAAAGGCGCGGTTGCGTTCTCCCGAGCGGCGAAGCGATTTGACGCCGCATAGAAACCAAGAAAGGATTGAAAAATGGGATTTGGTGAAGCCGTTAAAACGTGTTTCTCGAAATACTTCCAGTTCTCCGGGCGGGCTATACGGTCAGAATACTGGTGGTTCTTCTTGTTTGTGGTTCTCGTGAGTGCCTTTTTAGCTGTGTTGGATTCGATCATATTCGGGACCAACCCCGAAACAGGGCAAGGATCTCAGGTTCTGTCCTCTGTTTTCCAACTGGCCGTTCTCATACCTATGCTGGCCGCCGGTTGGCGGAGGCTGCATGATACAGGACGACCTGGCTGGTATTTGCTGCTGCCGATGGCGCTCAGCATTACAACGCTTTTTGTTATGCTGGGTGGGGTGGCGTTCTTTTCGGTATTGGAGCAAGGGACGGATAACCCCGATGCATTGCGAGGACCCGCGGCCGTCCTGGGCGTAACCGGTATTGTTGTTGTCTCAATTCTTCAATTGGTTCTGTCCATCCTGATGATCTGGTGGCTGACGCGCCCTTCGGAAGAAGGCGCAAACGAATACGGCACACCTGTTTCCTGACCTGGTTGCCCAGGTAACGGGCCGGAATCTCTGCTGAACGACAGTACGAACCACAACACCATGGAGAGAGAAAATGAGTTTCCAAACGATTTCCATTGGAACACTGATGATGGCAATGGCGACCACAGCATCAGCGGAGTGGTCGTTCAACTCCGGGCCTAATCCCAATGCATTTATTCAGACCGGAAACATGACGCTGGAACTTCAGTGTAACCGTATCCGCTTTGCTCCGGCTGGATACGAGGACAGCCAGGACATTGCGGACAAGCAGGGGCTTTCCATTCGTTTCTTGAAGAACGGCACCACCGAAGTTGGCGCATTTCAGGTTGGCGCAGAGAACGCTGACGTGCAGATCGTCGACAATTATCCTGTCGAGGTCAGTTTCAATAGTCAGCAGGATTATGGTTTTGTGCTGGACCAGCTTGCGGCCAATGCATCGGTTAATTTGTCGATGATTGATCAAGATGTCAGTTACGGAATCTTTGACTTGAAGGGTTCCAGCTCGGCAATCCAGTCCCTTCGTTCCGCCTGCGAGTCAGATATTAACCAGGGGGCCTCCTACGAAGCGCCCGAAGGCATTGTCTATTGTGGTGGCGGGGCGATAGAGCGCGTGATCGAACCCGTAATTTTGGACAATCCAGAGGGGGAGTGGGACGCGCGAGTAACGGTCAACGGCGAGTCGATCAGAGCCATGACTGCCTACAGTTACTTCGGAAATTCTGAGCCGCCGACCGGATTTGTCGTAGCCCTACTTGGGGAAGACAGGTCCGAGTTTCTGATTTTTAACGAAGGCTCGGCAAACTGGCTGGAATACGGGGACTACAGGTATGATCAGTGCAATTGATACCGCCTTCCAACCGGCTTCCCAATTGGCAAGCTACTTGAAACGTTTGGTATCTGCGATCCTGCTTGGTTCGGGCCTGGTTTGGACCTCACCAGTTGTCGCGGCTGGCATTCCTGATTGACGACACCAGTTGTAGACCAGCGGCAAGTCATAGCAAGCATGCAACATGTGGAAACATATTTTTTGCCGCTGGAAGAATGCCCAATTTGGTCTGCGAACAGTCGTTGAAGTGAATAGCGGCGAGCGGCAATCGAACCTTCGCGGCGCTCGGCGTGAACGATTGCTCTGCGGACAAAGCTACCATTGCCACGTTAGATCAGATTAATAGGTTTGCAGTTTCATGCTCTAATCAGAACAGATGCCCATACGTGCGAATTGCATGCTGTCTGTTTTGCAGTTCAAGTTTTGCGTAGATTTTACTTGTGTGGTTTCGAACGGTTTTTTCACTCATTTGAAGACTTCTAGCAATTTCTTTACCACTCATTGCTTGGCAGATGAGTCTCAGCACGTCCTGCTCGCGCTTTGTCAAATCGTCAAAGTCCGTCGTTTGACCGGAAAATGTAAATTCAAGCAAGCTCTTGGAAAAAGCGCGCCAGGCAGATTCATCGCGTTGGATAATGTGATTTTTTCCCTCTAAAGCAGACATTGTCGCTCCGGGAATATTCTGAGCGAGACGTTGTCCTTCTTCAAACGGAATAACCTGATCGTTCCTTGAATGGATCACCAGTGTTGGAACTGAAACCTTTGGCAATAGACTTTCAACATTAACGTCAGCGCGCGCCATAAGCAGGTCGGCCCCTGTCTCAGGCAAAACGGTCTTTTGGCAAAGTTCTGTAAACCAAGAGCGTTGTTCGGACGGCGCACCAGGAAGAAATCTTGATGTAAATACATCTTGAAACGCTGGGTTGTCATTCTCCCAACCCAGGCGAAATACATCGATAACAGTCTTGTAGTTTTTGGCGGCAACCGATCCGCGGTGGTTGCTGCCCCTTGCATAGCCTCCAACGAGTATCATCCCGGCGACTCTGCCGGGATGCCTCAGCGAATACGCGATAGAAGTCGCAGCGCCCTGAGAAACACCCAGAAGATAGAATGGTTCATTTATTTCAGCGGCGTCGATTACAGCTTCGAGATCATCAACCCAGTAATCAATACTCAGATTCTCAACTCGCTTGTCAGATAATCCGCAGCCTCGCTCATCATATCGAACAAGGGTGAATTGACTTTCTAACATTTCGATCCAGTGAGACCAAATTGGACTGTCGAGATCATAACTGAGATGCGTAAGCCAATTAGCCGCCTTTACCATGGGCAGGCCGTTTCCGGATTTGCTCCACGCCAGCGACGTACCATCGCTTGAGGAAGTGTATCTAACGGTTCGCATGTCCTTTTTTAGTCAATTTGGGGCAAATGTCCCAACAATTTCCCGTCGTTTTGAGTCTAGCCGGGACATGTGTCCGATAGGTTGAAGGACAGATGAGTGACACCATTGTGAAATTCAGATTGGAGGTCATCACATGAATAAACAATTTGACGCATCACTACACGCTTCGCCGTCCCGGTCCCAAATTTCGCCCGCTCCCTGCGTGGGGCTACATTGTTCCGGTGCTGACGGAAGCCAGTGGCGCACTCTGTTTGCCCGGATGAGCGATGAAACCAAAACAATAGCGCCCGACCTAATTGGAACCCTGTCTCGGGGTCATAAAATCCCCGACGGGCCGTTCACATTGGAACACGAAGCTGCTTCGATCATCACTGAGATTGAGAAGCTTGGCAGACCCGCTCACTTGATTGGACACTCGTATGGAGGAGCGCTGGCGTTGCACATTGCCAGAGCTCGACCCGACCTTGTTCGATCACTTTGTCTCTATGAACCAACTTTGTTCAGCCTACTGAAAGCCGGAAACGCGGCTGACGGTTCATTGTATTCCGAGATTGTAAGCCTCACAAACGCAATACGAACTGGCATAGAAGAGGGATGCGAAGAGTTTAGCGCACAGGTTTTTACTGATTTTTGGGGAGGACTTGGCTCTTGGCAAGCCCTGAGCCGTGAACGCAGGTGCGCTATGATTAATTGGGTTCACAAAGCCCCAAGCGATTTCGATGCGCTTCTGAATGAACCTGATCCAGAAAATATTTTTCATGAAGGAATTCCCTCTACGATCATGCTCGGATCGGAGACTCATGCGCACACGAAGCGCATC
Organism: Ruegeria sp. CL6; assembly: GCF_056536465.1. Taxonomy (NCBI): domain Bacteria; kingdom Pseudomonadati; phylum Pseudomonadota; class Alphaproteobacteria; order Rhodobacterales; family Roseobacteraceae; genus Ruegeria; species Ruegeria sp. CL6. Next base: position 4,334 of record NZ_JBQFPR010000019.1, on the reverse strand, counting down.
GCAGAAATTCTGGCAACCCAAGGTAAGCTTGCTGAGCTAAAGGTTCTGAAAGGTGCCGGCCATTTGGGGCCCTTTACCTTCAAGGAAAGTTTCGAGATGGAGGTGCTGTCGCATATTAGAACTGTTGACCGCCGCGACATGGCTTCAATGGACATCAAGCCGATCAGTAGATCATGAGCCGGGGACACTGGAAATCTAGAAAAGGCGACCGACCGATCTGGACTCCGAGCGGTCGGTCGCTGTGCAGCCTCGCTAACGTCTTATGGGCGCCCGCATTGGGCTCGATGTTGTCATTTTCTCAAACGCTAGGAATGTTCTCTTTGCGGATAAAGCAGAAATCGCTCGATCACTAAAACACTACAGGCGGCTTAGCCAAAGGTCCCCAAGTTTCAGGGTCTGGTAGACCGACACTTGACCATGCTTCTTGCAAAACTCTAGAGTCCGAAGACCTTGTGCGAGGTAAGTCATCCAAAATATCAAACCATGGCATTTTGCTTTCTATTCCAGAGTGGACCGAAGGAGCAAAGTTTTCTGGTTGGTCGAGGCTCGAAGTATGCAGGACCAGATAGGCCGTTTCTCGTGGCTTCACGAGCTTATAAGTTAGACTTGCCCCGCATCTGGCACAAAAGCCACGATTTGCTATCGGCGTAGTTGCGAAGTATCGAGGTTCCTCGGTGAGAAATCGAACAGCAGAAGCGGGAAAGGCCGCCCATGCATTAACTGCTGAACCAGAAAATTTTCTGCAACAACTACAATGGCAATACCCTGTGCTTATGGCGGGTGCGTTTATTTCATACCGGACCAACCCACAGATGCAGCCACCTGTCACTAAGGTTTTGGCCAATTCATCTTCATCAAAATCCAGAAAACCCCCTTCCTCTCCGGGTTCTGAAACGGTCATGTAGACATGTATTGGAGTATCAGTGCTCTTGAGTCTTTTGTGACCGCAATCCGCCAGCGGAAGATCTATCTTGCCCGCTATTTGCGCCATTACTTCTCCTGAAACCGCGATTCCACCTGGTTCCGCTATTGCCTCAAGCCGTGCGGCAGTATTTACGCCGTCTCCGAGAATATCGTCGCCGTGTACAACGACATCACCGAGCGAAACTCCGACTCGTAAAATGAGTGGGTCGTCACTGTTAGATTGGCGTGCTTCGCGCGCACACGCTCTTTGAATATTGATTGCACAATTGACCGCTTCAAAGACACTCGAGAACTCAGCCAAAAACCCATCGCCAGTAGACTTAAAAACACGACCCCGGTTTGCTTCCACCTGCATGCCGATGATTTCACGTTCTAGTCGAACCAACTTAGCTAATGTTCCGCTTTCATCGCGTGATACCAATCCTGCGAAACCGACTATATCGGTGGCCAGAATGGCCGCTAATTTGCGTTCCATCTCCGTTGCTCCGAGCTAATAATCTCCAAATGGTGCCTGCTTACTTTAGCATAAAATCGGTCGCAGCGAGCCACGGTAGCTGAGGTGTTATTTCCAGTTTTGAAAGATCCTTCAGTGCTGCGATCAGCCAATCATACTTGCTGCGGAGAACGGCAACACGAGTCCAATTTGTTCGATGCCGCACAGCGCACAAATGTCCGGTGTTGACTATTTGCTCCATGGTCAGGCGACAAGGCCTAGCTCTTTGTCGGTAGCTGTCGCTGCATACTTTTCCCTTGGGGGCATGGGTCTCGATTGCCAAGGCGGTTCGAAGGTGAAACTTGAAACGCTGCGACCGTTAGGCAGGGCACCGTTTCCGGCCCCGAGCGCGTAGTCGTAGTAAAGCTTGACGATCTCTTCTTCGGTCACCTGCGCTGTTTCTGGATGCGCCATGCATGCATCACGCCACACTCGTACCCGGTCATAATCTTTGCCAACGGGTAGTTTGAACCCTTCGTAGTAGTCAAGGAACCAAAACCGCTTGAACATCGGGGTAAAAACAGCCTCTGCCAAACCGAAGTTCTCGAACAGGAATGGGCCAGTCGGATTATGATGAGCTAAGAAATCATCAAGGTCTCGATAGAGCGCGAGGAGTTTATTCAAATGCTCATCTCGGCGCGCCTGATCCTGATTCATGACAAAGAGATAGCCTGCCATTGTAAAGGGTCCTTCGCGGGCGACCAGCATCGACTCAATGGCGTGCTCGGCAGGATCACTGCGGCGCAATGGTGCCCCTGGCAGCGCCTCATCAAGATAGCGCAGGATCACGAGGCTTTCTTTTAATATGCGGCCGTCGCTGGTTTCCAGCACGGGCAAGGCTGTCGTACCTCGGGTCTTGGCTAGCAATTCGGGATCGCGCGGCTTGGTGATGTCTACTACACGAAATTCCACGGCATCCGTCAGTCCGCGCAGCGCCAGTAGGATTTCCAGTCGCTGCGAGAAGGGACAGACGGGGATATGATAGACGATGTGTTTCCCAGTCATGGTATCAATCCAATGGTGGGCCAGTGAAGGTCATGTTGTGCCGCTTGGCGCTCTCTTCGATAGCAGGCATGTCCTCGGGAATACGGCACTGACCGGCTGCCATGTCGGCAAAGAAGCCTTCGAATCCGCCGGGCGTCAGGATCACGAGATGGCGGCAAGGTTCGTCGTCTGTCACCTTGAAGGTATGTTCCTTGCCTCGTGGGATGAATACGCTTTCGCCGGCCCCTGCGGTGAACTCCTCGCCTTCTAGCCAGAACCTGCATGTTCCGGTGAGAATTACGAAGGTTTCGTCTTCGTTTTGATGCACGTGGCGTGGAGGGCCGCTACCCGCAGGGGACCAGCTGTCCACAATAGACATAGTGCCACCCGTCTGTTCTGAGCCGAGGATGGTTTTGTATTTTACGCCGAGCCATTCGATGGCTCCGTCGATTTGGGCCAGGTCCTTCATCGCTTCTCTCCATTTGCATTGGATTGAAACGAAAGCGCTTCCGTTGACAGAATCCTATCCGAAGGCCAACCTATCAGGCAAACCGCAATATCTAATATAGGATATCGGCTAGGTGAATTTCGCTACACTGGACCTCAACCTTTTGCGCGTGCTGGACGCCCTCTTTAGCGAAGGCTCAACCGTCAAGGCGGCCGACAAGCTCGCCATGTCGCAATCCGCAGTCTCTGGTGCATTGTCACGTCTTCGTCATGCCTTGGACGACCCCCTTTTTGTCCGGCAGGGAAACCGTTTGGTTGCGACTGATTATGCAGCGAGGATTGAATCCGGTTTGCGCGAAGAACTCGAACGTCTTGAGGCTTTGCTAGCTCCGCCAGCTACCTTTGATCCGCGAACCGCTGAAGGCACTTTCCGGATCGCCGCCAGCGATTTTTTCGCGGAACTCCTGATGCCACCTTTGGGTGATCGCCTGCAAAAGTCAGCGCCCAATCTACGAGCGCAGCTGGTTGATCTGGTTCCGAATGACTATGTGGCCAGTCTTGAGCGACGCAACGCTGACATTGCGCTGATCCCGGATTTGCTCCTGCCGGACTGGGTCAATCGGGAGCCGCTTTTCCATTCGCCGTTCCACGTGATAGCTCGCAAGGGAAATCCAAAGCTTGAGGGGCTTCAGGAAGGGACACAAATGCACATGGATACGTTCTGTGCGCTCCACCATGTCTTGTTCTCCCCCGAAGGGAACTTGGCCGCGATGGGCGATGCTGCCCTAAACCGCGTCGGAAAACAGCGACAAGTTGCTATGACAGTGCCCGTCTTCAGTGGCGTTTGCCGCGCGGTTAGCGAAAGCGACCTCATCGCGCTTGTACCCGCTCAGCTCGCAAGGAAAGTGGCCAAGACATTCGAACTGAAGGTGTTCGAACCTCCGATGCACATTGAACCAGCGTTGATCATCGGCATCTGGCACAAGCGTTCCGACAACGCCCCGATGGCGGCTTGGATGCGTAGCCAAGTCTTCGAATTGATGAAGGCGTTGGACTTAGACAGTTAGTCAAACTGTCCTAAGCAGCGCCTTTCGGACAGAAGCAAGTTGATGTTTCGAATAACTGAATCGAAATAGATTCCATCAGCCAATGCAGACATTCGCTCAGCCGCAGCGAACACACGTTTTGCCCGCTTATCGAAAATTGCAAAGACTGGTTGAAAAGGTCCGTTTTGGGCCGCTGTTTGACAAACGAACAAACCGCAGAGGATGCATTGAGCGAACAGCGTCGGCGTTGTTTCTGCGTGTCGGTTTGTAGGCCGCAGATCTAAAATCGCTGGACAGAGTCAGAGCTGCTGGTGACTGTAGAAACCACGTTCAGCGGTGGAGATATTTTGTGGAACATATTGCACAAATGAACATGGGGTACTTGCTACACCCTCCAGGCGATCCCCGTATTGCAGGGTTCGAGGACAACTCGGATCGTC
>NZ_JBQFPR010000018.1:0-9843 GCF_056536465.1 Ruegeria sp. CL6 | reverse complement strand
TCGGGGGCATTTTGACCGCTAGAGAGGTCGTTAACGGGTGCTGAGAGGACCGCTGTCGAGTCGTTCCGGGGGCCTGAAGACTGGTCGCTGGTGCTGGCGGGTTGATGGGGCGGAGCGGACGTTAAAGTCTAGTGCAGCTAATGGCTGCTGAGAGCCCAAAGGGGCCGTTTGAATTAGCTGTATATTTCTCTTCTGGGTTCGGCGGCGCATATTCAGAGGCGCCTACCGCTCGCTGTAGTTAGTTGCCAGTCGGCAAACCAATAGAAAACCCTTGCTCATTTAGCTGGTCCCTAACGGTGCTGAACCTGTGATATTCGCTTAAGGTGATGGGCCCTGAATAGGATTCACTTTGTACTGGGCGCGGCGGATATTCGATATAGGTCCGCGTGATCCGTTCTGCCTCGCCCATCAGCGACGGCACGGTCCATGTATTTTCACGCCCTGTCGTCATGAAGACGTCATAGCGCTCCATTGGGTCTTCCCAAAGATTAAAGACCTGCGGCACCGTAGCGACATATTTTTCGGATCCGCGCCAGCCAAGCTCAGCGGCAGGAGCTTCTGAGCCAGCCCGGGCCCCATTGTCGCCGCGGATATTGAACACCGCTTTCCAAGGTCCTACACGCACGGCACCGGGTGTAAGCTCATTTTCTGTGAAGTAAGCCCAGCTGTTGCGCTGCGGCTCAGCCTCTCCGAACAGAACCGGTGCCATGTCAACGCTGTCAAAGATAGTTGGCTGCCCCTCGCGGTCCTCGGTGGGCAGTTGCAACCCGGCCAGATGCGCGAAGGTCGCCATTAAGTCGGTACCGCCAACAATGGCATGAGATTTGCTGCCAGGTTCGATTTTACCATTCCACTTGGCGATGAAAGGCACGCGATAGGCACCCTCCCGAACCGTTCCCTTCGTACCTCGGAATGGCGTCATCCCTGCATCCGGATGCACATCCTGCCAAGCCCCGTTGTCGACAGTGTATATTATGAGAGTGTTGTCCTCGATACCAAGTTCGTCGACCTTGTCGATGATTTGGCCAGTGTGAAAGTCCAACTCGACTACCTTGTCACCGTATTTGTTTTTTACCTCGGATTTGCCTTCAAAGTCTGCCGAAGGAAGGTTCGGCTGGTGATTGGCCGCCCAATTCAGAGACATGAAGAAGGGTTGACCCGAGCTGGCCAAGCGCTCAAGTTCGGCCAAGGTTTTCTGCGCCCCCACAGCGTCGAGATTGGCCAAATCCTCTGTGGTCATATCCTCGATGACCATTATTTCGTTGGCTGCTCCGCCGGCCTCACCCTCAAAAACACCAGTCGTATTTTCCTTGAAGAATGCGCGCTGTTCATCAGTCATCTGAGGATGCCAGTCATCAAGTGCGTATGTGTAGGCATTAAGGTGGTAGAGAAATGTATTCTCCATCTTGTCGTAACCGTGCGCGATTGGTAGCGCGTAGTCGGACTCACCTAGGTGCCATTTGCCCATGAAATAGGTGTTGTATTCAGCCTGTTTTAGCACTGAGGCCAGCGTCCATTCACCCGCAGGTAGACCACCGCCCTGACCCTGGAAAGCCACCGTAGTCATTCCCGAACGGTTCGGAAAGCGGCCTGTTTGCATGGCAGCGCGCCCGGGCGTGCAAGACGACTCCGCATAAAAGTCCGTAAGCATGATGCCATCTTTGGCAAGCTTGTCGAGGTTGGGTGTATCCATGCCGCGCGCAGCGCCACCGTGATAGGCTCCAAGATCCCAGTATCCAGTGTCATCAGAGACAATCAGGATAATATTTGGTTTAGAACCAAAAGTGGAAAGTGAGGTTGGGTCAAAGTCTTGTGCCGATGTGCTCGTCGTCGAAAATAGGAAAAGCGCACCTACCGATCTTACGATACTCATTGGTTTCATATCTTGTGATCTCCCTTTTTAAAAGGTTCGGCATAGAGCCACATCGCGAACAGAGCTTGGAGCCTGAGATACTTTAGCGGAAAAAGCCTTGCCTCGCCTCACGCATTTAATCGCTCATCCACTACTTACGTCAAACGCGTGCTCTCAGAACGGCTCCTTGGTCCGCCCAGCGGTCATTCAGCCAACCCTCAACCGACGTCCTCTTTGGAAAAAAGAAAACAAAGTGACCGCCCCCTGCAATCCGCTACGCTAGGCCCTCTCGGCTCCACCGAGCCTTTATCTGGCAGGGGTTATGCTTGTTCTCGGCGTCCTGATGAGCCCGTGCATGACAGCTTGGGCATAGTGCAATCGTGATGAACGTTTTCTTGCCCGTTGAGATGTCGGAGCAAAGTTCCTCACCGCAAATCTCGAGCAACTCCCCGCGTAAAATTAACTCATTGGTGGTGATGCCACATTGCTGGCACTGCGCCTCTTCAAGGGCGCACCTGACTTCCTCAACCGAGACTATCCGTTGATAGTTGCATTCAGTATCGGCCATTTTCATACCCCGCGAAATCGTTGACAACTCAACCCTGTGCAATGGACCTGCTCTGGCCTCACGCAGTAGTTGCCTTGGATCATTCACGCTAACGCAGGTGTCGGGCGCAAACAAGCCAGCGGGCATCACTCACGCCTTCCCTCCCCAAAAAACCGAGCAATCTCCTGCATCTAAATAAAGAAGCAACTGCAGGAGTTTGATCCATGAAGTACCTGTCTGCCCTCGGCGTTCTCGTCGGGGGTTTTCTTTTGCACCCACCGCCCAAGGCCGTCCTGACGACGATGCTCTGGGTGGTTTCGCGGTCCCACCCCGTTGTTTCGGCGCTGGTTCTGCTGGCGGTTCTCTGGACGTGGAGGTCCCACGATGACTGAGCTGAAACTGAACCCCGGTGATGTCGTGGTCGTCCGCGCCTTCGATGACGTCCCTGAGCACCACTTCCGAGTGGAAGAGGTGTTCGAAGACTGCGTGACCGGTTTTGCCGTCACCGGCCCTCTGGCTGGGTCCTATGGCGAACCGGCACTCGAGATGATCCTGCGGGTTGTCTCAACCAACTGACCCCATCCCAAATTCCAACACTGAAAGGAGGAGACCTATGTCTGCTCACATTCGCTATGCCTATCTGAAGGGCCATACGTGGCTGTTCAGACGTAACTATCCCGTTGACGTGGCACTCGCGCTGGGCGCTCGGGCGCTGAAGCAGAGCCTCAAGACCAGTGACCGCAACGCTGCCCGCGTCCGAGCCGCTGAAGTCAATGCGCGGTTCGAAACGCTGGTGGAACAGGTTCGGTCCCAAGCAGAGGAGACCCTGTCTGCCCCAGAGAGCACCACTGAGACACCTGATTGGGTTGACCAGCCAGAGTCGTCTCTCGTCCGTCTCCGGGCCACTCTGGAGCACTCTGGATGCACTCTGGAGCGGTCCAGCTTTGCCAGATCATCAGCGCCGGTGAAAGTGCCGGTTCGTGACCTGAGCCGGGCCTATCTGAACAAGCGTAGTAACGAGCTGCGACCCAGCGGGTTTAAATCGGTCCGATACTCTGTCGGGTTGTTCACTAGTCGATACGGTGACCAATCGGTTTGCAGTTTATCCAGAGCAGACGGACGAGAGTTTCTGTCAGCGATAGCCCAACTGTCTCCAATGATCGGAAAGTCCGAGCGGACTCGTGGGCTGACCCTGGACCAACTGGTCGCGTTCTCGTCTCGGGGATCGGTGACGATAACCGCCAGAACCCAGAGACGGATCTGGTCGCAGGTCAATCACTTCCTCGACTGGGTGGTCTATGAGGGGCATCTAGAACAGAACCCGTTCCGAACCGTTCTCTTCGACCGGAAGGTGCGCCCTCAACCTTATGCAGTTCCAACTGACGATGAAGTGGTGCGGTTGCTCCGAGCCAAGGACCGGGAGTTACATCCGGTTCTGCTGACCTGTCTACTGTCAGGCATGCGAGCGGGGGAAGCGGTTGGGTTGCTTCGGGAAGACCTCGTGACCAAGGGCAACCTTGGTTGCTTCGTCCATGTTCAACCTAACCAACTGAGACTGCTGAAGACCGATGCTGCGGAAAGACTGGTTCCGGTTCATCCGGTGCTAGATAATACGTTCCGTCAGTTACCTGCATCTGGTCCTCTCTTTCCCGACTTGACCGTGGCGCACGTCACCAAGGGGTTCGCGAGACTGAGACGACGGCTAGACCTGGAACGACCGGGACTGGTGTTTCACTCGACCCGCAAGTGGTTTGTGACCCAGTGCGAGCGAACAGGTGTTCCTGAACACTTCACGGCCTCTCTGGTCGGCCATCAATCAGCACGATCAGAGAACGGGATCACCTACGGGATTTATTCGGCGGGCATCAGTGACGAGCAGCGGCGGTCGATCGTCGACCAGATAAGGCTTCCGGTATGAGCTTCCCGGACATTGATGCGTTTGAGGAACGGGCTGCTATCGCCGAGTTCGATGGCGGGTGCACCCGCAAGGCAGCGGAAGATCTGGCGGCTCGGGCTCAGGGGTTCCGCGATGCAGAAGCCTACTGGCAGTGGTTGGCCGACTATGTCGTTAACCGAAGACCACCCTGACACCTAACCCTCGGCGGCCCTTAGTGGGTTGCCGGGGGATCACTTTGCTTTCTTTTTGAAAGGAATGACTAAAATCCAACATCGACAGCGCGGTTTATTAGTTATTGTCTTTTTTAGTACTTTATTGAATCATACTGGCTCTAATATTTTGATAAGATGCAGTTTTCGCGTCGGTGTAATGGGTAATGATAGATATGTTTAAGTGGGTTCAAAAAGGCGCTCTTGACACAACGAAAATAGTCAATGGCGCGTTTAACAAGGCTGTAAAACAGACTGGAGCTGTACTGGACAGTGAAACAGCAAAGCGGCTCAAGGAAAGCACCGTTTCTGCGATGACGATGGCTGGCAACATCGCCAAGAACATGTCTGATTTGAATGGCGATGGGAAAGTCGACGCTGAAGATCTTAAAGTTGCGGCGGAAAAGGCAGGCATAGCTTGGGATAGTATCGACGCAGACTTAAAGACCGCATTGCTAGCTGGCGGAGTGGCAGGCGTAGGTGTCAACATCGTGCCGTTCGTGGGGCAAGCTATAGCTATCCCAACTTTTATCGGAACAACTGCGTATTTCTACCTTGTCACCAAGCTTAACAATTTAAAGAAAAAGTAAGTTCCATAAATTAAAGCGGTAACCAACCTTCAGCGGCTAATCAAAGCCTGCGACCCGCGCCAATGCCCCATCAACCCGCCAGCACCAGCGACCAGTCTTCAGGCCCCCGGAACGACTCGACAGCGGTCCTCTCAGCACCCGTTAACGACCTCTCTAGCGGTCAAAATGCCCCCGAAACCGCCCCAGTTGGTCAGGCTAGTGGGAAAAGGCGATAACAATCATCGGAGGGCAAGGATTCCTACCACCCCAGCCAGTCCTTCAGAACATGGAACGACAGCAGGCACTTGGGTCACTGATAACCGAAAATGCCCCCGTTTATGCCCCCGCTCAGATAACACACGTCTTGCTAGACCGTCTTGCTGTCTGCACGTCAGCGGTGACCTCCCCCCAAACAGAGGGAGAGGCCGATAGCGGTTATGGCTGAGTATAGTCGGGCATAGGGATAAGTAATGGAAAACGCAGGATAAAGAGGAGAAGAGAAACTCAAACCTCTACCCCCCCCCGAGCCTCCAGTTTCCTCATCCCCCCAGAGATTCCAGATAAGCTAACCGCTCGCTGAAGATATGCTGACGAACCCTATAAGCGTGGGTGCGAGGAAGATAGCGCATATCCATGTAATCATTGACCAAGCTGGGAGTTCCTCGTTCCACCTCATCCAACCCCAGATAGTTATTGGACAGGGCAACCGGGCAACCAAGAACACGCATTGCTGCAAGATTCATTGCCGTCTTGAGCCTTAGTGCGTACGAGTAACCAATCAGGAAACTGTCGTGGATGCACAGGACAGGTATCTTCTGTCTGGTGAAATGTCTGATAACCATTGAAGCCATCAAACTGTCAGTGTTCATCAGCGATATCCCACGATCCGCGCAAAGGTCATCCTGAAGGAATGGATGTTTCTTGATTGCAGCATCCAACACCATCCGAAGCTCCGCGTTCTTCATCGACTTTGCCATCGAACCAGCCGGAGAAGCGTCCCGGAACGCACTGTAAGCTGACCGCTCGTTCTTGGCGTTAAGAGCCATGAGGATCAGAAGTTTCACCAACTTGCGCTGCTGCACTTTATCCAAGTCAGGCAACAGTTGTTCATCCAACTCATAGGGATCGCCCTCCAGCTTCACTCCTCTCTTTGCTGCCAGAACCGCAACATGAAGGGCTTGATAGTCCACCTCGACAGTCGGTTCGTCGTTGATGTGGATGCGCTTCCGCACCTCTGAACCCACCGATTGCCACCAGCCGCCATAGAAGCGACCACCGAATGACCAGTCGTTGCGATTGAAGACACGGTGAACGAAGTTATCGAACCCGCAGATGGGAACTCGGGTTATCTCGCCCGCACGAGCACCAGACTTAATCGGACGCTCAATGAACGTGTCTTCCTGATCGGGTATGTCGATGAAAGTTCGCAGCAACAACCCGTTGTACTTCATCAGGTCTGCTCTCATCCAGTCCGTGACTGGAGTATCCTTGTATTCGATGTTTCTTTCTGACTTCTCGCTGGATCGCATGAGAATGCACTCCTTTCCCGGATGGGTCAGGATATGCTGCGGTCCGAACTTGGCTTCCCGAAACATTTGTCGAAGCGGTTCTGCCGCTCTGATCCGGGTGGTTCGGTTCGTACTGGCTCCGGGACCGGCATAACTGCCAGCCGCCAATGAGATGCAACCAACTTCGTGCAGCCGGTGGATGATCTTCGGTGCCAAGCGGGACAATCCAATCTTGTTATACCGAGAATCTGTGTTCCAGGCTGTGTTGCTCATAGCCACGCCGATAGACAGCTCGGGGTCGGCATCCCAAGCCACATAAAGATCGAGCAATATGGCCCGAAGTTGAGCGAAACTGTTCGCTTTGGGTCTTACGCCACCCTTCCTTGGGTTGCTGCTTTCTGGTTCCCCATAACATATTGCCCAGATCTGCTTGGTCAGATGGGAAACGTTCGGGTGTTCTGAATATCGGTGAACATCTAGTAGTTTGGAGTAGTGCGGATTTGTGATCGGAAAAGCATCTAGGGTCTTTCCAGCGTATGTTTCTTCCATGAGTCAATTTGGTCCTCAATATATGCGACCACGCCCAGAGCGCATTGAGGCCCTGAAGACGTGATTAGCCGGGCGGAACCGAAGACAGCATCAAGCCATCAACGAGACGCACCTCGACTGTGGGTTATGTTGTGTTTGAGAATTGAGGCCCTTCCGGTGCCTCGATAGCGGACCAAACCGCTATAGCGCCTCTAGACGCTGATCATGGTGCCCACGGGATGCGGGCGGCTCAAGGAAGGCGAAACTATCTTTGGTTGAGTAAACAATCAAGGCCTTTTTTGTTACCCACGCTTATAGGGTTCGTCAGCATATCTTCAGCGAGCGGTTAGCTTATCTGGAATCTCTGGGGGGATGAGGAAACTGGAGGCTCGGGGGGGGTAGAGGTTTGAGTTTCTCTTCTCCTCTTTATCCTGCGTTTTCCATTACTTATCCCTATGCCCGACTATACTCAGCCATAACCGCTATCGGCCTCTCCCTCTGTTTGGGGGGAGGTCACCGCTGACGTGCAGACAGCAAGACGGTCTAGCAAGACGTGTGTTATCTGAGCGGGGGCATAAACGGGGGCATTTTCGGTTATCAGTGACCCAAGTGCCTGCTGTCGTTCCATGTTCTGAAGGACTGGCTGGGGTGGTAGGAATCCTTGCCCTCCGATGATTGTTATCGCCTTTTTGGCGAAGCCCGAGAAACTGGGGCGGTTTCGGGGGCATTCGCTAAGCTCTGCGACGGGCATTTCTGAACGCTAGAGAGGTCGTTCGCGGGTGCCAACAGGCGCGACTAGACCGCTAGAGAACCGTCCACTGGCCCTGACACGACCGTTGACGATCGATTCCGGGGGCTCAAGACTGGTCGCTGGTGCTGGCGGTTTGCGGGGCAGCGCGGGCGTTCATGTCTAGTGCAGCTAATGGCTGCTGAGAGCCCATTATTACCTTTACTGCGCCTGCCCAAACTCACGTGATGTCGTCCCAGCTGAGACGAGTTCGAATTCGCCTGACAGCACAAATTCTTGAAATATCGCACGAGTTTCGCGAAACGTGCCTTGTGAGTCGGCCACCAAAAGTCTTCTGGATTTGTAAGCAAGAGCCTTTCCTGCCGACAGATTCGACGAGATCCAGATGCTGAAATCGTTGCCATTATGGATGGCATGCGGTTTAATTGTTGCTAGTACAAGATATAATCAAATTACAAAATTTTGACTTGGTTTACACGGATTGCCCGATGATGGGATTTGGCCGTTCAGGCTTCGTCGTAAGCACAAATCGGGTCATTTGTCATAGAAGGGGGATTGGAAGTGAAACATCTCAAATGGACGGGCATCGCACTGTTCTTCGTTTTTGCTGTAATTGCGATTTCCACACCTGTATCTGCGGACGGGCAATACGTCACCGGCAAAGAGTGGACGGAATCCAAAAAGTCAGAAAAGCTTTCGTATTTAATGGGCATCTCAAACCTAATGAGTGCTGATTACATGTTGCAGAAAAAATCTGGGCGAGCAGGAGGGTCTGCCATACCGGAGCTATACCGAGAAACTGCAAACATTTCCATCGAGCAGGCTATGGATATGATAGACGCTTGGTATGCCGCCAACCCCGATGAAATGAACGAAACGGTCCTGGATGTGATCTGGGTAACAATTGTGGAGCGCTGAGCCATGTTTGCACTGAACAAAAGAGTTTTTAAGCCTGCAACAAAGTTGGCTGCTGCAGTGGTTATCGGTGCACACTTGTCTGCATGTGCCACGGTTGGCGGAGCTGCTATTGGCGCTGGCATAGGCGCATTAGCCGGAGACGCCGAAACGGGCATGGCTGTGGGTGCAACGACCGGTGCGGTAATTGATATTTTTGGTCGTTGAGAACTCGACTGCCGAGGCGATGACATGGTCGCCATCTACGGCGGTTTGTCCGCACCTCGGTCATTCAGTCACCTTGGACCAGGGTCCGCTTGGAAGAAAAATAAATTGAGCACCCCCGGCAACCCGCTAAGGGCCGCCGAGGGTTCTGTCTAAGAGGGTGGTCTTCGGTTAACGACATAGTCAGCCAGCCACTGCCAGTAGGCTTCAGCATCACGATACCCTTGGGCTCTGGCCGCTAGGTCCTCAGCTTCCCGACGAGAGCAACCGCCATCGAACTCAGCGATGGCAGCTCGCTCCTCGAACGCATCAATGTCGGGGAAGGTCATGTCGGCAGTCTTATCTGGTCAACGATCGACCGCCGCTGCTCGTCACTTATGCCAGCGGAATAAATCCCGTAGGTGATCCCGTTCTCCGACCGTGCCGATTGATGGCCGACCAGAGAGGCCGTGAAGTGCTCAGGGACACCAGTTCGCTCGCACTGGGTCACAAACCACTTACGGGTCGAGTGAAACACCAGTCCCGGTCGTTCCAAGCCTAGACGACGTCGGAGCCTTGCAAATCCCTTGGTGACGTGCGCCACCGTAAGGTCAGGAAACAGAGGGCCATGGCTCGGAAGTTGACTAAACGTCTCGTCCAGAACTGGGTGGACCGGAACCAGCCTCTCCGCGGCGTGGGTTTTCAGCAGTCTCAGTTGGTTAGGTCGAACATGAACGAAGCAACCAAGGTTGCCCTTGGCCACGAGGTCTTCCCGGAGCAACCCAACCGCTTCCCCCGCTCGCATGCCTGACAGTAGACAGGTCAGCAGAACCGGATGTAACTCCCGGTCCTTGGCTCGGAGCAACCGCACCACTTCATCGTCAGTT
>NZ_JBQFPR010000017.1:0-10407 GCF_056536465.1 Ruegeria sp. CL6 | reverse complement strand
CAGTCAAGAGCCTTGACCCAGTTTCAAAGGCAATGCCGCCGCTATTGTTGAGTGTACCAATTGAAAAGCCCGGCGAAAGCACCCCTCCGTTCTTAACTGTGAAGTTGAATGTGTTCACTTCAACTGTTATGAAGCAATTCAAAGCGGAACTATGTTTGAAGCCAAGATAAGTATCTCCAAATTTATTAACTCGGTGGAATGCGCGCTCGGCCTAATGGTTGTTGCACTGAACGTGCTTTGGCCGCTGATCGCGATGGTGCGCGGTATCGAAATTGATTGTTACCTGGCCACATTTGAATTTCTACTTATGTTTGGAACTGTTTGCTTTGGCGTTTATCTCAGGGTTCGCCTGAAGCTTGAGGCATCGGCAAAACTTTTCATTACGATGGGTTTTCTGATCGCCCTGCTTTCAGGAGCTATGAACCTAATTTACCTGCGGTTTCCGGTGGACACGCTATGGCTTGATCCGATTTTGGATGCTGCGGATAGTGCGATTGGGTACGACTGGCTGACTTTTGTGGTTTGGCTTTCGGAAAACCCCAAGATCGCCAACACATTGGGCTTCATCTATATTTCATCATTGTTTCAGATTGTTTTTATGGCTGCGGTGCTTTCGCTAACCGGACGGGATCGCACCTTGTATCGGATGCTGCTAACTGCGTTTGTGGCACTTTATGCAACTGTCGCCATTTGGATTATCGCACCCAGTTTTGGACCCGCTATCTTTTACACACTCCCCCCCGAAGCCGAAGCGAAATTTCAATTGGTCAACAATTCACGTTTTAAATCAGAAGTGTGGCATCTAGTCACCGATGGTGCTGGCACCGTGCCGCCGACACCAAAACTCGGTCTTATTGCGTTCCCATCCTACCATACAGTGATGCTTCTTTTGGTCTTGGTTTATGCATGGGACACCCCTGTACGCTGGCCCGTCGTAGTGGTCAACATTCCGATGTTGCCCGCAATTCTTGGGCAAGGCGCGCACTATGTTGCAGATGTTGTTGCCGGAGTTTTGGTGTTCATCGCCGCTGCATGGATGTCCAGACAGAAAATAGTAGGCCCAGAGACATGGCCTGTGTCGTTTGGTACCGAGAACGAGCAGGAATTTCCTATTATTCCCTTAGGTCGTCCACCGAAGTGAGCCTAGTGTTGTCAGTCGAATTCGAACACCAGTTTCTGGCAATCCAGTTGACCCGCCCCGATAACGATCAGCGCGCGCGGCGCGCCGGTGCCCGCTCCAGATTGCACCCAGAGTCCTCCAGAGTGGCCCGGAGACGGACGAGAGACGACTCTGGTTGGTCAACCCAATCAGGAACGTTAGCAGTGTTCGTAGGGGCAGACAGGGCATCTTCAGCTTGCGACCGAACCTGGTCCACCAGCGTCTCGAACTGTGCATTGACCTCAGCGGCTCGGACACGGGCAGTGTTACGATCCCCGGTCTTGAGGCTCTGCTTCCGCGCCTGAGCGCCCAGCGCGAGAGCCACGTCAACGGGATAGTTGCGTCTGAACAACCACGTATGACCCTTCAGATAGGCATAGCGAATGTGAGCAGACATAGGTCTCCTCCTTTCAGATTTGGAATTTGGGATGAGTTCAGTTGGTTGAGACGAGTCTGACGATCATCTCGAGAGCCGGTTCGCCGTACGCACCAGCCAAAGGGCCGGTGACAGCAAAGCCGGTCACGCAGTCTTCGAGCACCTCTTCCACGCGGAACAGATGTTCAGGGACGTCATCAAAGGCGCGGACGACCACGACGTCACCGGGGTTCAGCTCCAGCTCATTCATCGTCGGACCTCCACGTCCAGAGAGCTGCCAGCAGAACCAGCGCTGAGACAGCGGGATGAGACCGCGAAACCACCCAGAGCATCGTCGTCAGGACGGCCTTGGGCGGTGGGTGCAAAAGAAAACCCCCGACGAGAACGCCGAGGGCAGACAGGTACTTCATGGATCAAACTCCTGCAGTTGCTTCTTTATTTAGATGCAGGAGGTTGCTCGGTTTCTGGGGAGTGGACGTTCAGTTTTTTTGGTTGAATGTCCGAGTTGCGGACAAAGCCGACTTAGGCCACGAAGGCTTCATTCCCTAAACAACATTTTTGGGATTAGTTCGTCGGTGCGGGATGAAGTCCTCGGGTCTCGTTCACTTAGAAATCCGGTAATCCGAGGCTGCCCTCATTGTTTACGTGAAGACGCTGAGATTGAACAAATTAAACCTCTTGCTCATATGACAATGCGTGGGGATTGGCAGTTTCGGAAAGTTGATCTTTGCATCAAGCACTCACACCCGTTGGTAGAGCTTTGGGAACGGAATTCCCTAACAGAAAGATATGACTTTTCGTCTCGTTTATCGGCGATTTTGGATGATATCCAAGAACGCCGGTTGGAGCGGCCTCGAGTCGAGATATCGCCCTACGATCATTGGCTCGATTCACGACTGCGAACCGGAGCCGACGACACGTGGCTGTCCGGCCATACTCTTTATGCCGCAACAACATTCTGCACGCTTCTTGGGACAGAGCTCTTACGGTTGGAAGCCTCATCTGACTTGGACCAGTTTGCGCAGTTGCGGAGGGCCCGCGCTCTTGGGTTTCAGGCAGCAAGCCAAGGAGAGGCCAAAATCAATGGCGCTTTAGATCAGCTTGCCAAGCTTGCAGAGGCTGCCAAAGCTGGGCCACAGAAGGCCTTTGGCCGTATGTTTGTTGATTTTGGTCAAGCGCACTTGGAAAAAGTTGACTTCGCCCCATTCCGAAAAATACTGCGGGACTGCATCATCCGCCACTGGCCAGTTGCTGCCGGAGAAACCGTATTGGGGATAGTGCAACCGGAACGGAAACTGCATTCAATCATTACGGCTTCTCAAGAAACAGGCATCGGGCAATCGCTAATTGAGCAGTTTCTGGTTCACGCTGGCGCAATTGGTTCTGACGACGACAGGCCTGCGGCACGCAAGACTTTTGAAGCCGTAAAATATGCAGAATTGTTGGCTGAAATACCGACGCTGGTCGGCCCAATCGCCATGCAACAAGCGATGGGCGCAACAAAAGGAGAGTTTGCATCGCTGGCTCAAAGTGAAATCCTAGTGCGACGGATTCCCAACGCAAAAGTAAAGTCACCTTGGCGCATTTCAGATGGTGTCGCATTGGTTGATGAACTCCACGAGCTCGCGATGTCAATCGAAGCAATTGACGAGAGCTGGGAGCGGATTCAAGACGCTAAAAACCGCACTAATCTGAGTTTAGCCGCTATCATCAAGCAGGTGCGAGTGCAGAAACTCCAACTAGGACGGCGGGTGGATCTTGAAGGCTACACCGCTTTTTGCGTTCTGAAAGAAGAAATCGACGCGATGAAGACCGAAGAGGTAGAGCGCACAGGCTGTCCAATGATGACTGCGGCTGCGTTTGGTCGTTCGGTTGGAATACGTACTCAGGGATGGTTTGAAAGGCTTTCTTCTGCCGGCCATACACCAGCAACTCGCAGGCCGCATCCAAAATACGGTGGTGACTGGATCTATGCCTCAATCGGAGACATTGAGGAGTTTCACAAACGCTTCGTGACTTCGAAGACAATTAGAGACGACTTTGGTCACTATAGGAGGTTTTTGCTAAAGAAATTGAATAGGTTTGCGCCAAACGGCGAGGACTATGGACCGCTCTTTCTGCGCGAGGATGTCGAAGCTTTATTGCATCAAGATGGTTGGCTGGAGCCAAATCGTCGACGAAATGAGTAAAAATCCGGCGTTCAGTGAGTTTACTTGTTAGAGCGTAGTGCGCAGGAAATCGCGGAACAGGTCGCCGAGAAGATTATCCGTAACTTAGGCACGTCTCAGTTGGAGGTCTTGCCAGCGCAGTTCGCCGCCTCACTCACGCCATATGTTACCGCCGAAGCCACCATACCCGTTGGTTCTGAACTCAGGCGCGGGTTGTCGGTCTCGCTGCCGACAGGGGCCGTGGCCCAGGTCGATGAAATCGACCGCATTCGAGTTGAAGAGGTCGCCGCAGACGGAGCGACCCATCAGATTCTTGTCAGATGGTCTGCTTATTTGAGCGGCGGCCATTGGGGACACCAACATCGCCGTGCCATCGACTACCGGGCTTTGATGGATGTGGTTGCGTCTGACGGACAATGGATGGTGTCAGGTTTGACCATCATCGAAGCAAAATCCCCGACTATTGAACCCGACACGGAGTCCAGCTCATGAGATATCTCGCTATCGCCTTTGCGCTAATCATTGGCTTTGGAAATGCAGCTCTTGCGCATTTCAAGCTGAACCAGAACGTGCGGGTGCATCATGTTACGCACTCTGACGAAGGGTTGGACGTCTATCTGCGAATGCCCATGTCCTATGTGGTCGCTGAGCTAGTCGGGCCCGAAGGAACGGACGGACTGCCTGCGCCTGCGCCTTATACATACAACCAGATCGAAGACGATGTGCTGATGCACTACGTCGATCAGACTGCCCTGCGTAATGACCCGAACGGGCTGGCTGCGCTGGCCGAAGGAACACTTGTGCTTTCGGTTGAAGGCCAGCCACAGATCGCATCGATCAAGGCCTTGCGCCTGCATCCGCTAGGCTCGGAGCCGGGCTTTGCTACTTTGTCCGAGGCGCATATCGCGTTGGCAGATGGTGATGTGTTTCCGACAACCGGTGAGACCTATGTGGGCGACGTCATGGTCGATCTGCATCTGCGCTATACCACTGGTCCCGTCAGTGCTTACAGCCTGTCCTACAGTTCCGACCCTGGCCTTCCGGGACAGGAAGACACTGCGAACTTGATCCTCGATTACAACGGCGATCAGGTTCGTACTTACCGCGCCACTGGGTTGATGCACGATCCGGTCAATGTGTCCGGTTCTGCGACTGCCGCGGCCTCGACCTTCTTTGTTGAGGGCATCCGCCACATCCTTGAAGGCCCTGACCACGTCTTGTTTGTGCTCTGCATGATTATTGGAGCGCTCAACCTGCACAGCCTTCTGGCGCGGGTCACCGGTTTTACCCTTGGTCATACGGTAACTCTGATCCTGGGCTTCTTTGGTTTCGCTCCCAGTGGTGCGTGGTTCATACCCACGGTCGAGCTGTTGATTGCCCTTTCGATCATATACGCCGCCGTGATGGCGGTGCGGCCGCCTGAAAGGGGGCACGGCGATGTGCGCGCCTTTGCCATTACCTCGGGCATCGGGTTGCTGCACGGGTTCGGTTTCTCGTTCATGCTGCATCAGATCCTGCGGGTGGATGCGCCCAATGTCTGGCACAGCCTGCTGGCCTTTAATGTCGGTGTCGAGGCCGGGCAGCTGATGATTGTCCTTCTGATCTGGCCGCTGGTTCTGTTCCTGCGCAAGCAGCCAGGCCGCATCTGGATCGGTTCCCGCGCGGCTGTTGCTGTCTGCGCCAGCCTGATCGCAATGGTCTGGGTGGTCGAGCGGGCAGAGTTCTTCTTATAGTAAAAACTCAATGTGTAGATTTATGACAGTCAGAGGCGTTTCATGGTACTCATTCTGCTGATTTATTTCGGGCTTCTTTGGCTTGTCTTTTTCAAGCTGAAGCTGCTGCCGTCGAACCGTCTCAGCAAGATCATGTCCGTTCTGGTTGGTCTGGGCATTTGCCTCTATGTGATTGCCCAATTGAATACGACAACTCCATCAGGCCGGATTGCCGTGATGGGCGTGGTCGTAGAGATTGCTCCTTCCGTGCGCGGGGAAGTTACAGAGGTTCCTGTCACTCCCAACCAGTCCGTGGCCGCCGGAGACGTTCTGTTCCGAATAGACCCCGCTCCATACCAGGCCACTGTTGATGAGGCCCAAGCATCGGTGGAGATCGCGTCGTTGACGCTACAACGACAGCAATCCGCGTTTGACAAGAACCCCGGGCTATCGGTCTCGCAACAGGATCTTGACGAAAGCCGCGCCGCGCTGGATGCAGCCGAGGCACGTTTACAGTCCGCTCTGCTTGATCTGGAAGATACAATTGTACGCGCACCACAGAACGGGATCGTAACTGCCGTAAGCCTGTCACCGGGCAATCAGGTCAGATCTTCGGCCGGAGTGATGCCCTTCATCGAAACGGATTCACTGCGTCTGGTTGGAGTGTTCAGCCAGAACGGCTCAGCTGCACTGACGGCCGGGATGCCGGCAGAACTGGTTTTGGATGCGGCGCCGGGACGGATTCTGACCTCCAGCGTATCCCAAATCTCTCCGGGCACGTCAGGTGGACAGATCCCGGTGAGTTCTGATCTGCTCTCAGCGGCGTCAATTGGGTCAAGCTCGGAGGTTCTGATCATATTGGACTGGCCAGAGGATCTGCCACCTCATGCTGCGCAGCTTGGTATGGTCGGCTCAGCCACAGTTTATAACCCCGAAGCAGGACCCTTCGAAATCCTTGCAAAAATACTAATCAGGATCCGTGGATTGGCTGCCTATCTCTGAGTTGACGATGTTAGTTTCAGGAGAAAATGGCTCACCCTGCTTTCTTGTTGCCAGCCTTTCCGGGCTTCTTTTTGCCTTTGGGTTCAAAAAACTCGTTACCGCCGCATTCGCTTTACTGCCAAAAAAACCGTTCGACCGGGATATGGAAAAAAAGCTGCAAAACCGCATATCCGGAATTGCAAAGCTCGAATTTCAAGGTCTGCTTCGGGCTGATACCAGTAACTCCGCTGAAGTGACATTCGTATCCTCAACGATTGAACCAAGCCGTCGTGTTGTAGAGCTATTTGTCCACAAAAACTTGATCAACCACTTGAAGCTTGACTTAACAGCGCATCGCGCCATCCGATAACTGATGCTACGTAACTTGTTCCTGACAATTGTCGCAATTGCCTCTCTCTCGGCAACTCCTGTCGCGTCTGAGAAAATTGAAGTCGATCTGGAACTGGCCCTTCTTGTCGATGTTTCAAGGTCGATGACTGAGCGAGAACTCGAGATTCAGCGGCAGGGTTACGCCGCAGCCTTGATGTCGGATGAAGTCTTCGCCGCTGTTCAGTCGGGCCCTTTGCAACGGGTGGCTTTGACATACGTCGAGTGGGCGGGAACACAAGACGTTATTGTTGACTGGATGCTGTTAGAAACGCGCGCTGATCTGAATGAGTTTGCGGGTGTTCTGACCACGCGTTTCGATCCCGCCTTGCGCCGCACTTCAATCTCTGAGGCCCTGATCTTCGGTGCAAGGATGATCGAAGGGAACAAATTCGAAGGTCTGCGTAAAGTTATCGACGTATCTGGCGACGGGCCTAACAATCAGGGTCGCCCGGTTTTGCAAGCCCGTGAGGCAGTATTGTCGAAGTCGATCACCATAAATGGGTTACCGCTGATGACCCGTGAAGGTATGGGGAGTCAGTGGCACCTCGACGATCTTGATGTCTACTATCAGAACTGTGTGACGGGCGGACCTGGTTCATTCGTAATCCCGGTGCTTGACTGGCAAGGCTTTGCGGAGGCCGTACGACGAAAATTGGTTCTGGAAATTGGGTCAGCGCCAGCAATAGGAGAGGCTCTGAAGGCGCAATACATCGCACCCTCAGACTATGACTGCCTGATTGGCGAGAAGATCTGGGAACGGAACCAACAAATCTGGAGCGAACCCTAGACGCGGCCTTTGCATCAACCACCCGAGGTTCGATACAAAAAGTCAGCAGCAATTTTCTGAGGAAAACTAGCGTTCTGCGCTTTCAATAGAAATGCACAGACGGTGGTAAATCTTCGACACAGTGTGAGTAGACAAACTTATTGACATCGATTTGCACGAGCCGAGTGAAATTTGCACGCTTATGGGTAATTCGCAATGTTCTGATGATCTGGCTGGGGTGGTAGGAATCCTTGCCCTCCGATGATTGTTATCGGCTTTTTAGCGAAGCTCGAGAAACTGGGGCGGTTGCGGGGGCGGAATGGAGCGTCAGCGGAATGAGCACGGGGCATTTTGACCGCTAGAGAGGCTGTTATCGTGTGCTGACTGGGTGCTGACGATATCGCTAAAACCGCCCAGTGGCGCTGGCTGGACCGCTGACGACTGGTTCCGGGTGCTGACGGTTGGTCGCTGGTGCTGACGGGGGCTTTGGCGAGTGTTCCAGCTAAGCGCAGCGAAGGGCTGTTGGGAGCCCGAAACGGACCTTGATCTTACCCTTTACGTCTGTTGTTAGGTTCCTGTCGCGTGTTAGGGTGCCGGAGAAATCACCATTTTCCAAAAGGTATGTGATGCTGGTATCTCTCTGGCAGCCGTTCTTGAATCCCAGTTTTATACAACGGACCTGCGCGCTCATTCTCGCCTGGATTGTGTCGACGGGAGCTCCGGTCCTCGCAAGTGAGGCTGAGTGCGAGAAAAAGCGTTTTGATCCGCTTCCAGAACTTCGCCTTGTTTCGGTGGAGCCGTTGGCAGACCCCGTGCCGCATTGCAGGGTCGAGGGTGTGATCGGTAGCAAGATACATTTCGAGCTACTGCTTCCAGACAATTGGAACAGCAAATTCGTCATGGGTGGCGGGGGTGGTTTTGTCGGGTCCGTGATGAATACAGCGCTTCTGTACGGAGCACTTCAATCTGGCTATGCGACGGTTGGTACCGATACAGGGCATCAGGGCCACCCAGCAGACGCCAGCTGGGCCCTCAATGATTTGGAAGCCTTGGTCAACTTCGGGCATCTGGCGGTACACCGAACGGCGGTCACAGCCAAAGCCCTTATCAACTCATACTACGAGGCATCGATTGCCCGCAGCTACTTCACAGGTTGCTCGCGGGGCGGGGGTCAGGCAATCATGTCCGCTCTACGCTATCCCGAGGATTTCGACGCGGTTGCCGCTGGCGCCTACGCCATTGATTGGACGGGAATTGCGGTGCAGGCGACCAGCATCAATCAGGTGATGTACCCTGATCCCAAGGACTTGGAACAAGCGGTTCTGGGTCCGAAGGCCCAGGAATTGGTTGAGACATCCTATCTGGCCGCTTGCGATGGGTTGGATGGACTCGAAGACGGTATTCTCAATGACCCGCGCCAGTGCAAGTTCGACCTGTCCAGCCTCCAATGCGATGCTGAAAAATCCGAAGACTGCTTGAGCGCCGAGGAAGTTGCAGCATTCAAGGTCGTTTACGAAGGGCCAAGGGACACCGACGGCAATCAACTTTATTACGGGTTCCCGTTTGGAGGTGAGACTGCCGAAGGCGGCTGGAGTCGCTGGCTGACCGGCGGCCTAAAATATCAGGAAGGTGAAGGAGATTTTCAGGAAGGCGTCGGATCCGGCGGATTCGAGGCTCCGGTCTCGCCGAACGCCTTCTTCAGCTTTGGCAACGGGATCATGCAGAGTTTCGTCTATCACGACCCGGCCTGGACATACGAGAATTTCGATTTCAGAACCTACGCGAAGGATTCTTCAGCAGCAGCGGAAACCTTGAATGCAACTAACCCTGATCTTTCTGAGTTTCGTGGGCGCGGGGGCAAGATGCTGTTGTATTCCGGCTGGTCCGACAACGCGCAATCCGGGCTGGCGATGGTTGGCTACTACGACGACGTAATCGCGCATGATCCGAGCGCCGCCGAGGATGTTCGCCTGTTCATGATGCCCGGAGTGGAACATTGCTTTGGAGGCCCCGGCCCGTCGTGGGTGAATTTCCTTACCGAGATCGACAAGTGGGCGGAAACGGGTGAAGCACCTGACGAGATCATCGCGTATTGGCTAGACGGTCAGGCTCAGCCAGCCGGGGCCAGACCCATTTGCGCCTATCCGGAAGTCGCAAAGTATGACGGCAGTGGTGACCCTCGGGACCCATCGAGCTTTTCGTGCCGTTCCGGCAATTGACGCTGTTCGCAAAAATATTGAATGGCCGCAAAGTTCGCAAACCCGCCATTCGCGCAGCAACCCTGAACGTCTGCTCCAGTCAAAACCGAGGAACTTCCTGCATCTAAATAAAGAAGCAACTGCAGGAGTTTGATCCATGAAGTACCTGTCTGCCCTCGGCGTTCTCGTCGGGGATTTTCTTTTGCACCCACCGCCCAAGGCTGTCCTGACAACGATGCTCTGGGTGGTCTCGCGGTCTCACCCCGCTGTCTCAGCTCTGGTTCTGCTGGCGGTCCTCTGGACGTGGAAGTCCGACGATGACTGAGCTGGAGCTGAACCCCGGTGACGTCGTGGTCATCCATGCCTTCGATGACGTCCCTGAACATCTGTTCCGTGTGGAAGAGGTGTTCGAAGACTGCGTGACCGGCTTTGCTGTGACTGGCCCTCTGGCTGGAACCTACGGCGAACCGGCACTCGAGATGATCGTCAGACTCGTCTCAACCAACTGAACCCATCCCACATTCCAAACTTGAAAGGAGGAGACCTATGTCTGCTCACATTCGCTATGCCTATCTGAAGGGCCATACGTGGCTGTTCAGACGTAACTATCCCGTTGACGTTGCTCTCGCGCTGGGCGCTCAGGCGCTGAAGCAGAGC
>NZ_JBQFPR010000016.1:0-15103 GCF_056536465.1 Ruegeria sp. CL6 | reverse complement strand
GACATATTCCGAGCCTGATTGAAGGAAAGGAAAGACTTCTTCGGTTGAGAAAAGATGGGCCAAGTCCGGAGGCTTATGACTTTGCAACAGGTAGAGATATGGTTGCTAAATAACCAGCTCAGCGATTACAAAGTCGACTCGACTAGGGATTGATTTGCCCCAATATGAATGCACTTTTGATTGAGTTTCGGTGAGTTTAAGTTGATAGATTCACGCTACGACAATCACCAATTGAGCGTGTATGGCGAACCGCGCAAACTTATGGTCAAATCGTGCAAAGTTATGCGCAAATACAGCGCAGAGTTATGGGCAAGTTTCCAAGATTTCCTTCAATGAAATCAATGTTAGGAATGCAGCGTTATGAGCGTCCCTACATCTGATGTAGGTTTGCGCATAACACTTCGCGCACCCCATAAGTTTGCGTAGTTCGCCCATAGTTTTGCGCTACGCGTTTGTCTGCATTAGCGACGAATTCAATCAGTTTATGGCTTAGTCGTCGCGGTTATGGCCCTTTGCATTGCTCAATCTCACAAAGGGCCTCCCTAAGGAACCTTGGATTCTCTCGAAGGTCTGCGATGCGCAGAAAGTGGACTTTGCAAATTTTCGGCGTACAGCCCAGAGCTGTCATTGGACAGATTGTCCGGATGCTGTTGACTCGGATCCCGCAGCCGACATTCGAGCACAGCGAAGCTGATCTGTGGGACACTTCAATCTAGTCTGCGGGAAACTAAAAATCTGATATAAAATCCATAGTTTCTTCTTTGATCGACTAGAACTTACGCTGCCCTTGAAGCTCTCATTCCTACGAGTTGGCGTGCAACATCGCTGGTTTCAGTGCAAATTTAACAACAAAGAGAAGTGTTAATTTCCACAAACCGTTAAACATCCAACTGGCTGCGGATCCAGCTGAGAAGGGGAGATCGTGTGTCTCGTTCGTGCCAAATTGCACGGATTCCCAATTCCGGCAGGGGGAAAGGGCAATCGCGCGTGATTAGATTTCCGTTGATGGTGGCGGCTTGGGCGAGCGTCTCCGGTACAAAAGCGATTAGATTTGTTCCTTCCAGGAAGGCCGGTTGCAGTTGCAGGCTATCAGTCACCAGCCCAACCTGGCGTGGGGGCAAACCCTGATCCTTTCCATAAAGGTGAACTGGGTCATCTTGTTTGGTCACGAGACTCAGCCGGACATGTGGATATAGAAAGACCGTCTCAGCATTCCAGCTGTTCAAAGCTGGGTGGGTTCGGTCCAATAAGCACACTAGGCGCTCGCGCAGTAGAAGCTTTTGAAGAAACTTAGGATTTGCCTGAAGTCCTGCGCCAATGATCAAATCGGCATCCCCGGAATCGAGCATCTGGTAGCTGTGATCTGAATAGCTGTGAATTTCGAACACGATCCCTGGTGCTTGCTCTCGAATACGCCGAATTGCGTTTGCAAGGAAACTGGTGGCAATGAAATCATGGGCATGAATTCGAATAGTTGCGCTCGCGTATTCAGGTGAGAACGTCACCGGCGCAGTGAGCACGCCGATCTCAGAAAGGATCGTGTTCAACCGCGCCGCAAGGTCCAGAGTGCGCGCTGTTGGCACCATTTCGCGCCCTTGCTTGACGAACAGAGGGTCGTCAAACAGGCGGCGCAATCTTGCCAGAGTGTGGCTCATGGCAGGTTGCGTTACGTTCATTCGCTGCGCAGCACGTCCAACATGCCGTTCCGAGATGAGCGCTTGAAGAGATTTCAGTAGATTAAGATCAATTCCATCAATTTCATTCATACTAACAAGAAATAATGATTATTTCCAATTATGTCTATTGATTGCCATTTTCCTCTCGACCACAAGAGGAACAGACAGATGAATATTCTGATCACTGGGGCCAGCAGCGGCTTCGGAAAAGAAATGGCAATCAGACTCGCAGACGAAGGTCATTCTGTATTTGCCGGAATGCGTGCTTTGAAGGGGCGAAACGCCGAAGAGGCGGCCAGTCTGGAGGCAGTATCCGGGCAAGTTTTTCCCATCGAACTGGATGTCAGCAGTGACGCCAGCGTAGACAGCGCAATTGCCAATCTGATGTTAAAGCTGGATGGCCCACTTGATGTCGTGATCAACAATGCTGGGATATATGTTGGCGGACTCAACGAGACCATTTCTGCGGCTCGGTTTCAGAACATGCTGAATGTGAACGTGCTGGGACCGGTTCGCGTGCTGCGCGCCGTGCTTCCCAATATGCGCGCTCAGGGCTTTGGCACGGTGATCAGCATCACCAGTGACGTGTCTCGATTAGCTTTGCCTATGAGCGGTTTTTACGCAGCCAGTAAAGCGGCGCTGGAACTGGTCGCCGAGACCTATGCTCTTGAACTCGCTCCATTGGGACTGGAATCCCTTATCGTTCAACCCGGCGCATTTGACACAGGCATCATGCAGAAATCGCCGCCAACGGATGAACCGGAGCGCATGGCTGGATACGGCCCAACGTTGGAACAAGCACAGGCGATGGCCGGACGCTTCATGGGGTTGGCGCAAAAAAGCTTTTCTGAGGCGTCCCCTGCAATGGTTGCCGATGCCATCGCCGATCTATTGAACCTGCCCTACAACAAAAGACCGTTGAGAACTGTCGTCGATCCGTCGGACATTGGAGCGTTGGCCAACGCAATGAATGCTGCCGTAGCCACCGCGCAGGAAACGTTTTTGGATGCTCTCGGCGCCGAATTCTCCTTTCCCGTTCAGGAGGCTGCGGAATGAATGTGATCACTGTTTTCGTCGGACTGCTGTCCTTCTTCTTCCTCTTCGCAAGCTCGATCAAGATCTTCGGTTGGCAGAAGTTCATTTTCGAGACCCAGCTGGCGATGTTCATCAAGTACGGGTTAAATCGGCAGATCATGGCCTTGGTTGGCGTGGTTGAATTGTTTGGTGCAATCGCGATCTGGTTTCAGGGATCCTGGGTCGGGACTTTGGGCGCGTTGGCAATTCTTGGCACATCCATCGGTGCAGTTGGTTGTCATCTGATCTGGGACACCTGGAAAGATGGCGTTCCTGCCATGGTCACAGGCACCTTGTCCGCTACCGTAGCTTGGTCTGGCCGTGAAACGGTGTTGAGCATTGTTGGTATTAGCTAAAACCAAGTCTATGACACAGGAGTGCATGTTGTGACTGACAGTATCCGCGTGGCAAATGCCAAAGGCCTTTATCTGGAAGGCATTCGTGACGGCAAAATGGCAGAGGCGCTCGATAAATTTACCGGGGATCGCTACACGCAACATTCAACGGGTGTACGTGATGGTAAGGAAGGTTTCATCGAGTTTTTCACGCCTTTTCTTGAGCGGAATCCGGTGCGCGATATCCAGGTTCTGCGTACTATCGAGGATGGGAATTTCGTCTTCGTGCATGTGTATCAAAGTCTAAACAACGGTGAAGCCCAGTGGGTAACGGCCGATATCTTTGATACCGACGAAGACGGTAAAATCGTCGAGCATTGGGATGTGATTGCCGCGTATGAATGGCCAACCGTCTCGGGCCGCAGCATGGTGGACGGCCCAACCGAAATCGAAGATCTCGATTTCACCGAGGCCAACAAGACCGTGGTGCAAGGGTTCATCGACAATGTCCTGATTGCAGGGCGCACCGATCTTGTGAATGACTACATATCGACCGAGCAATACGATCAGCACAACCCAGAAATTGACGACGGACTGGAAGCTTTCTCCAAGCATCTTGGAGAGATGACGAATGGTGGAAAAACCGCGCAATACGTCAAAGTTCACCGACTACTAGGCCAAGGAAATTTTGTGGTTGCTTTTAGCCATGTAAAACACGACGAGGACGATTTGGTCGTCTTTGACTTGTTCCGGCTCAAGCGCGGAAAGATCGTCGAACATTGGGATGTTCAGGAACAGATCGGCCCGAAAGAGACGTGGAACAACTCTGGCAAATTCTAATCGGCTGGAAAGCCGGCCCTACACGCGCAAGTCGCCAAAGCTACGCACTTTTGCGCGTTGAGTGGGTGATCGCCTTGGGTCCTCTTCCTCTATGCTTGAACAGTGGTATTTGATTGACCCGGCGCGACACCGCAGATGCGCAGAATTGGCAGAATCCAGATTGCTAACGTCTTCAAGATTAGACTCCTTCGGCTGGTATCAGGTGAACATCGCGTTGCGGAAACGGAATGGATATACCTTCCTGATCAAAACGTTCCTTTGCTTGCCCGGTTAGGTCCCAGTACACCGTCCAATAGTCATCGGATTTAGACCACGGACGGCAGAATATGTTGACCGAGTTGTCCCCCAATTCTCCAACAAATACCTCGGCTTTTGGCGAGCTGAGGCAAAGATCGTGGTTTTTGACCAGTTCCTTCAAAACGGCAATGGCATGAGCGGCATTGTCAGAATATGCAATGCCAAACACGAGATCGACACGCCGCTCGTCTGAGGCGCTTACATTGGTAATAACGTCCCCCCAGATTTTGCTGTTTGGAACAACGATGATCTGATTGTCGAATGTACGGATCTTCGTGGAAACAACCGACATCTCATCCACAAACCCGGATGATCCGCCGACTTCGATATAATCGCCGGTATCGAAGGGCTTGAGGACCATGATCATCAGGCCGCTTGCAAGGTTGCCCAGAGTTTCCTGCAACGCGAAACCCAAAATGAACGACAAGCCGCCGAATACCGCGAATAACGGAGTTACGTTCACGCCGAACAAGGCCAGGACAACCAGGATACCCAACACAAAAACCGCCCAAAAAACTGCGGTGACCAGAAACCTCTTTAGCATTCGGGATAGTGTCGGAACTCTATCAAGACCGCGCTGTGCCATCCTGCGCACGAAGCGGGCAACAAACATCATCGTCCAGACAGCAACCAGAACGCCCAATACCCCAAGGACAACTCGCATCCCTCCATCGAATGCGATCAGCCATGCGAAGAAACTTTGCACCAACGTTTTGAAATCAAACGATGTTATCGCACTGGTTTGAAGCGCCGAAAGGTAATCAAGATGGGGTTTGAGATCCTCAGGGGCTGCTCCTTTTTTTGACCAAGCCTCTAGAACAGTCCTATATTTTTCGAGCGTCGCATTTGAGGTCGCGACAAAAGCTGACAGTTTTAATCTCAGTTTGTCTTCGTTTTCCTTATTTGCTTTCTGCAACTTCAGATTTATCTGGGCAAATTCTTCGGCCTGATTGCGAACATGAGTCTGCCAAGCAGCTGATGCATCGGACAATTCTTCGGCGGTTAATGGCACGACCAGTATTTCGAGTTCATCAACGGTCGTGTTTTCATCAACTGCCAAGGCGAAGAACTCAGTTTCAGCAGCGGATACTTCATCTGTTTCCTGGCCAAACGCTATGAATGGAAAGATAAACAGCAACGCGCAAAGGCAAACATGCATGATTCGATTTCGCGGGTTCCGGTTCATTTTGAATGCTCCGTGGATGAATTTCGTAGCCACCGGACGTGCGCCCTGTTTCACAATTTCGGGTGGACTGGATTTTTGCGGAGGGCGACCGCTGACACCCGGCACCTGACAGCAAATCCAGCGTGGATTGCGTTAATCATCGTCTCCGGTAGCCCCGCCAGTC
Organism: Ruegeria sp. CL6; assembly: GCF_056536465.1. NCBI lineage: Bacteria > Pseudomonadati > Pseudomonadota > Alphaproteobacteria > Rhodobacterales > Roseobacteraceae > Ruegeria > Ruegeria sp. CL6. The sequence continues at coordinate 9,532 of NZ_JBQFPR010000016.1, read as the reverse complement.
GCCTTGATCCTTCCCATCAATACACGTTCCCTATTGGTCGAAACCTCTTCGGAAGTCTGGATTGGTCCAAAAGTCTGAACGTCATCGACCTCTATAGTAAACGCAGCCTTCATGAGGACGGGACCATCAACAACCAGCATTTCCTTCTGCGTCGACTCGATCCTGATTTGACCAGTTACAACGATGGGTTCGTAGATTGTCGATGGCGCCCAGGAATCACTCAAGCGCAAACGTACCATCTGGTTCGGGGGCGGAGGCGGTACGTGGCTGCACATTCCACGTTCCGGCACGATATATGCCATTTGGGAACCATCTTCGTTGGGGGGTGCCGGGATCACAAACCCGCCCAATGAAACGGTCACGCCATCGATGTCGACATTGGCGGCCGTGCCCGCCTTCTCACGTCTTTCCATCACAACCCAGCGTTGGGAAATCAACCAGTCCGCTTCAACGCCTTCCTCAGCAAGGGTTGTTTCAGTCGCCTCGATATCCACTTGAATCTGGTCAAGCTGTTCTGGCGTCGCCCCACCTCTTTCTTGCTGCGCGCGCAACCGGACCAATTTGCGAAGCGCGTTAAGCTGTTTGCCCGTCAATTCGACGAATGGATCTTCGTAGTTCTGAGCGGATTCATCGATCAGGTCTGACCACTCAACACGTGTGCCTTCCGAATGAACCGGCAAAGCCAGAAAGCACGCGGCTATTACTGCACAGGAAAGACGCATTATCATATGCTCCAAAGTTTCATCAGAACAGCGCCCATTGCCACTGGCTCTGACGGGTCATCATTCAGTTGCACCGGATTCCTGCGCGAGCAGGACGCGTGCTCACGAAAGGGTAGCAAGCGCAAAAAGTACAAGAAGGGCTTTTCCATCGCTAGGCCTGGTGTCCGGGTTTTGACCTTGGGCCGGGGTTCACAGAATGATCGCCCCGGCCAGCGTCAGGACAAACGAGGTAGTTCTTGCCCTGAAACATCGTACTTTCGTCTAGTTGAGAAGATCACCGACGATGCCGACGGCATCGACAACGGTAGACAGATCATTCGTAACTTCGAGGACTTCGCCATCGACCTGAATGTAGCGGTTTCCTTTGCCGGGCTCCCCCAGCTTCCATTTGGAAAGGTCCCCAATTTCTTCGAACTCCAGATCAGATGGGAGCTTGGCACCGCGCGTGTAGCGCTTGATCTGGCCAGGCGGCACAGCCTTTGGGCCTTTGCCGGGTTTGTCTTCGATCTGAATGCTGACATCACCGTTCTTGCCCCCCTTGTTCGGCTTTTTACCCTTGTTGTCTTTGGCATGGGCATCGCCGCCTCCAAGGATGAAAAACACAACTGCTAAGGCTGCGAGAATTCCGTAGGCGATCTTCATAGATTGTTCCTTTGCTTCCCAACTTCATTCGACCGGCGTTGAAAATTCCGGCACGCGCTTGATCTCTCTTAGTTGCCCTTTGGCACACCCCTTAGTGACTGCCTTCACCCCGCATTAGAAAACTATCCGGGTTCTTAGACCGAACAGGGTAATCCGGTCCTGATCGGGATTTAGAAGCGGGTCGGAAATGAATTGTACCGATGGCGTGATCTGCAATCCGGGTGAGATTGAAAAACGGTAGAAAGCTTCGAGCGTGAACTGATCGCCATCTATGCCTCTTGCTTCGGCCCAGTTTAGGCCCAGACCGGCCAAATCGGTGTTGCGACCATAGTAACCGAGACCGGCAGAAATCGACCGTTCATAAAGCGCTGCGGTCCCCTTCGAGGCCCCAGCCCGAAAGAACGGCATCCACTTATTGTCAACAAACCATGCGGCAGAAAACGCAGCGCCGTAATCTTCTGGACGGCTACCATCGTCAGCCGCATCCGCATGCCAGAGAGTCACATGGACATTGTCAAAATAGATGCGATCAAAGCCGGACGTGTACCCAAGCTCGAGTGATTTGAAGAGATTGCCATCGCTAAACACATCAAAATTTGGATCGGACGGGTCGGCGTTTGCGTCTGAGATGCTCGTAATAGCGTAGAAGTTTTCGCTCAGCTTTATCCCGCCAGCAATTCCAAGGCCTTGATTGGGCGCGTTGATTGTCGGATTGGTGTTGAAAGACAGGTTCTGAAAACCACTGTAGGGGCTCACCAACCCGTAGATATCCACAAAGTCCGTTACATCGATCTGCCCGACTTGCAGCGTCCACGAGCCGTCCTCGGCCCTTTGGGTCCAGAACAGGTTGGTCAGCAGCAAACCATTATCGTTGAAGGCTGTCCCCGTGATAGAAAGCGCTCCGCCATCCAGACCGAGAAATTGCGGGGCAACATCCGTGTAACTGTGCCGGTCTTCGATCTTGAATGTCAGAGAACCCTGTTCAGTTGCCTGCCAACTGCCGTAGAACCGCGCAATTCCGCTGGCTGCTTCGCCGGTTCCCAGATCAGCATCCGTGGTTTGGCCCAATGCCAGGTAGTCAATGTTGAACCGAAAACCACCCTCAGCCAGTCGGTCTTTCCACTGAAACCAACCCGGTGCGATGTTGCGTGGAAAATCGGAACGATATTGCGGATCGGTGAGCCCGTCTCCGGGCGCAAGATCAGCTTCGACTGAAGATGGCCCGGATAGTCCCTGAGCCGACGCTGCGCCAGCAAAAGCAATGCTCAATGCGGCAACCAGAAGTCTTATCATTTTGACGCCTGTGCCCCACCGGTCTTGCGATTTCCCGCCGCGCGGATGCGATCAGCAGCACGCTGCTGCCATTCCAACCTGTCTGCCTCGGTTTCCAGAGTTTCGACACGTTCCGTCTCTAGCTGGAAAGTCGCATTCATAGGCATGAGGCCGTCAACAACCATCATATTCTGAACAGAAGGATCGATGGTCAGCGTGCCTGTCAGCCGAACGGGTTCGTGGAAATAGCTAGGCGCCCAGTCCCCGTTCAACCGCACACGGATCATCTGGTTAGGCGGAGGTGGAGGCATGTGGCTGCACATCCCTCTTTCTGGCACCAAATACGCCACAGGCCGGCCGTCCGGATCGCTCGGAGCAGGAATGGCAAAGCCCGCGAGTGTGATTGTTCGGCCGTCGAATTGCGCGTTTCCGCTCGTTCCAGCCTTTCTTCGCCGCTCCGTCACGACCTCTCGCTGATCGAGTAGCCAGTCGACATCAATCCCATCAGCCGCCAAGGCATCCTCAGTCTCGGTCAGAAGCTCTTGCCATTTCTGCCTCTCTTCTTCGCTGCCACTATCCTGCTGTAACCTGCCGCGCAGCCGTACGACGTAAAGGACATCGTCGAATTGTTCGGCGCTAAGTTCGCGATAGGGGTCTTCAAAGACCTGCGCAGACGGATCTGGCAGGTCTGCCCAGTCCAACGCGGTTCCAGGCGTCGCCGCAGCATCATAACCGCACAAAACCAACCCTGCGAATACTGCGGAGCAAAACCAATTTCGCATGAATGCTCTCCGGCTGCTATATCTGGTCAATCCAGTGTGTTTTTGTAGATCACACCGTCCTTCATGATCAGGCGGATTGTTTCCGGGCTGTCCGGCCTCGGGTCCGCACCAAACCACTGATCACCTGTTCCAACGACCGAGAAGTCTTCGAGGGGGTTGCCGTCTATCAGTAGGATGTCGGCATAGGCGCCTTCTTCGATCACACCCAGTTTGCCTTCTGGATAGGGGTTCATGAAATCACCGCTAAGTGCCGCGATCTCGCCGCCTACCGAAGTCAAGGTTACCATCGACGCATAGGGGCCGAAGAAATGGTTGTTCAGATGCTTCTCGTAGGCGATCTGAATGTTGCACGCCTCGACTGAGCCCACGCAATCGGTTTGGAACCCGCGCGGCGCCGGGCATTCCTTCATGCTGGGAATATAGGCTTCGAAGGTCGCCGAGGCCGATTTGGCTTTCCTCAAACTGTTAGGGTTGTTTTTCACGGACGGAACGTCAAGAAGGCCCGGATCAAATGCCGTGATGTTCGTCGTGATGTACGCTCCTTTTTCTTTCATCAAAGCAGAAATTTCGCAGTCAAAGTGAAATCCGTGTTCAATGGTTCTAACCCCTGCATTCAGGGCATTGATGATCGCTTCTTTGCGGTAGGAATGTGCCATGACATAGGTGCCGTACTCGTTGGCAACCTGAACAGCAGCCTCGATCTCTTCCTTCGAACCGGCGAGCAACTGCCATGGATCGAATGCCGAAATCACCCCACCTGATTGCATGAACTTCAGTTGCGTGGCACCCATGCGCAAGTTGTTGCGGCCATACATGTAAATTTCGTCAACACCGTTGACCTGTTGGGCCATATTCAGAGTGCCAAAGTTGGTCACCCCGCCCGGCGGAGATGTGAAAGATGCGAAGTCGGCATGGCCGCCGCGCGTCCCGAGAAATGCGCCGGAAGGATAAAAGCGGGGGCCGACGATCTGGCCTGCGTCTATGGCACGCCGCAGCCCGCCACCAGCGCCCCCGGCATCGCGAACGGTCGTGAAGCCCTGCATCAGGTACATTTCGGCCATCCGTGTCCCGTGGATGGCGAAATCCTCCCAGGTCGAGTTGGTTTCCATCTCGGCAATCGATGGCCCCATGAGCATCAGGTGCGCGTGATTCTCGATAAAGCCCGGTGTCAGAGTGCGTCCGCCACCGTCGATAACCTTCGCACTCGGCGCTTCAATGGCATCGGTTGAGACGGACTTGATCAGATTGCCCTCGACCAGAACACTGGCATTCTCAATGCGTTGCTCATTCACACCGTCGAAGACATGCACGTTGGTAAACAGCGTTTGGGGTTCTTCTTGATCCTGAGCCTGCGCGGTCGTCGAAAAAGAAAGAACTGCCGCGACAATTGCCGTCGAGCAAAGAGACATTCGTAAGCCGGACATAAGTACTCCCTTCATATTCATGTTTTGCCAACTATAGTCTGGAATTCATTGGCTCGGTTGCCCCTTTTGAATTAGGATGTGCGAATGTGACTGCAAAAATGGCCACTTCTTAAAGCTAATCCAGACAAGGGTTATGAGCTTGCCTTTCAACTCCACCTCCCGAGAGCATAGCGAGGGCTTTATTCGCCTCTCTTTAGCTGCACCGTTTCTGCAATATCTCACCGAACGTAAGATCAATCCGCAACCAGCATTGGATCAGGTCGGCTTGAAAGCCGAACTGTTGACTAACCCATCCGTGTTCGTTCACTCAGAGTTGGTTTACGGCTTGGTAAATGCTTTCTCAGAAGTGTCAGGGGATCGATACCTTGGACTGAATGTAGGGGAGACGTTTGACCTGCAAGAGTGGCCTCCATTCGCTCAAGCCCTGCAAACTACAAAAACGCTGTTCGAGTTTTTTACCCGCTTTGTTGGGCTTGTACCGCAGGAGTCCAATTCTGTGCGGCACAGCCTTATCATTGAAGCGGACAAAGCGACTTATCGTATCGATAGGCAACAGGAACCAACAGTCCCGCCCATTCAGGTAACCGGTTTTGGTGCTGCAATCTATGTACGCCTGTTGCAGACCGTCGTCGGCGATTCCTGGGACTCTTCGCGTGTGCGATGGGAAAGCAGATACATCAATGGTTTGCCTGTCAACTACAAAGGGATCGAGGTTGGCCTTGGAACCGATCCCGGAATGCAAATTAGTTTTCCTGTGGAATGGTTGTTTTTGCACCATGTCTCTGACGGCTCTGCCAAGCCGATGGTCTCACCGCGACAAGATGAAGAAGTAACTGTGGTGGCTGCTTTGCGCTCTGTCTTGCGCGGCAAACTGGATGAAACCGATTTGGGGCCGGAGATGGTGGCCGAGTTGCTGGGAATACAGCCGGAACGGTTCCTGAAAGCGCTTCAACAACAAGGCACAACGTTACCGCGCGAAATCAAACGGCTGCGTATCGATGTCGCCAAGGAGCACCTCAAAGATGACCAGATGACAATTGCGGAGATTGGTCTGATGCTCGGCTATTCTGACAAGTCCCATTTCACTCGCTTTTTCCGAAGTCAGACCGGAATGACACCGACCAAGTTCCGAAGCAAGTAAATGTGGTCGAGCCAAATGAACGCTTCGAAGATTAGGTCCTCGTGGGATCAGTTCGGAGAAGTTGTAGTGCGACGTTGAACAGGTTAGTCGACGACACGAATGGTTGGTTGCCACCGCCGATACAACCTCTGCAACTGGCCGTTTCGTTGTGTATTTCGGAGTTAGCAAAGCTTGGTTGCGAAGGTCCGGTTTGGGCTGCGACCAGCCAACAACGCAGACCGCAGAGAACGGCAATATTGAGCCCATACTAGCCATTTTCTGCATTCTGACGAACGTCCGTTTTAGCGAGGCGATAATGGCGTCGAACTGCGCCTAGCGTTGCAGGCGCGATGCAAGCAGCCGAAAGAAGGGCAATGGTCGAGAAGCCAAACGCTTCGAAGACCACTTTGAAGACCATCGTGCCTACGAACATCGCGGCATAGGTCACCGCGCTATAGAGACCGAGAATAGTCGCGCGTTGCCCGGGAGATAGCGCCGTCAATTGGCCGACAAGGATGTTCAATCCAAGATGGTTTGCGGCACCCCACGCGAAACAGAACGCAATGAGTGCCATTCCGAACGGTGCCAGCGCGGAAAGCCCGATATATGCGAAAAGCAATGTTGCGAATACGATGGGAGCGGATTTCGTTGCTCCATACCGGTCGATTAAGCGATCAAGGGGTGCGACAATGCCGAAGCCAACACCATATGAGAGGGCAGCAAGACCAGCGATGCCGGTTCCAATCCCCAAGGCTTGCGTAAGATGTGTGCCCAGATACGCATAGAGCCCGTAGAAGGCCGCCATGTAGCAGGCTACAGAAAATAGGATCGGAGGAAGGCCTGTTATTCGTATAGCCTCAAGCGGCGAAGTGGCTTCGCCGTTCAGTTGCGTTTCCGTAATCTCAGACCGCCTAAGTGCGACAAGCAAAATCAGACCGGTCCCACCAAGGATTACAAATACGATGCGCCAGTGCAGAAAATCAGTGAGAATGGCCGATAGGCTGACACCTGCAACGAGACTTAGCGTCCAGCCCGTTAGAACCTTGCCAAGTGTTTCGCTTTCGCGTCCCTTTGGGGCGATATCGGCCGCCAACCCATAGATTGCAGGCAATGCGAGGCCCGCTGCCAATCCGGCCAAAGCTTGGCCCACAATTAGTACCAACAGCGCGGTTGCCGATGCGCAGATCGCCATCGCAAAGCACAACCCCACGAGCGCAAGGAACAAAGCGCGTCGCAGCCCGATCTGATCTGCCTTCGGTGCAAGCGTCAGCGCGCTGATGGCCGTTGCCGCTCCATAGAGAGCCGAGGCAAACATGACGTCTGTCGCGGAACTGCGCGGCAAGGAGGCCGCAACATCCGTTGCGATTGGACTGAGAACCAAGGAGTTTGATCCGACAATACTTATACCGAGGGCCCAAATTTGCAATTTCAGAAGTGCGACACCAATGCTGTCGAGCGCGGTGAGCAGGAAGACTTGCGACCGAGGTTTTTCTGTCAGCTGCTTTGCGGTTTTAGTTTTCGGAACGGTTTTCTATCTGTTCCCAAAACCAACTGATCAGGAATGATAGCCCTCCGACTACAAAGACTATCATCGCCGCCGCTTCTATTCGAAAGACCGCAAACTCAATCGTTGGGGCCGTCACCAACAGAGTGGCAACAGTAAAGAACATCGCGGTCCATAGCGTGTTACCACCTATTCTGTGCATGCCTATGACAGCGGAAGCAAACCCGAGGATCAATAAGACTTGGTGAGACAAGCCGCTGAACTCGAAACATAAAGCTGCCGAAGACCCAAGCGCCACGCCAACCCCAAACCGCAATGCAGCATCAGGCACTTTTTGAATTGGAGCCAAGACGCGGAATACGAACAACAACGAAAGCCAATAGGATTTTTGATTTCCGATTACGTGAGCGAGCAATGACGTCAAACTCATGCCGACAATTAAGAATAGCCAAACAGAAATTGCTTCTTTGGAAGACATGGGAGGTCGTATTGCTGATCCCGCCAAGTTAAGCCGAACGCTGAGCAAACTACCGACTGTTGCCGCGGCCAGAAAAATCACAACATGAACAACAGTACGCTCGTCGGGGGGGATCAGTAAGTACAAGAGCAATCCGTTCAATGCAGGAACTGTTGCAAATCCACCGTTCTTGTACCCTTCAAAAGCAGCCCAACTGATCAAGACAAAACCACACAGAAAGGCGATCCACTGAAGCGGGAAGAGTGTGCATACCAGTATGCTCACCAGCACCATCACAAACGTTCTGGCGTTAGCAACAAGACTAGAAAAGACAGACCCTAAAAAACCAGCTGAAAAACCCGCGACTGCCGCAATACCACCAAACGCAACGACCTGATCGCCAAGCAGTACGACGAGTACAGCTGTTGCACATATTATTAACGCCGTACTCCAAGAGAGCAATCTTCCATCGAACTTGGTTGGCACCCTTGTTCCTCCACTAAGCGGCTTTTCGTCGTGAGTGCACTTTAGCCCTTAGGAAGCAGACTCTTTCGAATTTTCTGAGACTCTTCACCGGCCCAAGTTTTTGACAGGTCAATGCGAAGAATGGCAGCGCCTCTATCTGCTGTTTGATAGGATTGCTTAGTTGCTTCAGAAAAATTTCCATAAGAGGAAACAAGCTTTAAGGTGGGTTTGACTTATTCGCTTAGATCGAGGGCAAGGCAGGTGTCAAACTATAGCGCTATAAATCTAAGTCGAGTTGCACGACGCAAGACTTTGGTGGGCTTCAGCTCAGCGATCTCAACTTATGTGATACTATCAGCCAGCGCCGCGGCTCAAAGCTCACAAGCCTGCGTAGAATTAGGTTCTCCCCGGATAGAGTATTCATCTGGATCTGAAAGCACTCGTGTCAATCAAACAATCTCAACGACCGAACGCACGTGTCTCCCGATCCCAAACGGGCCCATTACAGGGCTTACAATTGGAAACTCCTCAATCACGTCCTCAGGTGAAATTGAGTTGTATGTTCCCGGCCAAAACACTGTTCCAAGTAATGCTTCAGTTTTGACGCTTCTGAATGTTGATGTCGCCGCAGGTAGCGGAGACTTTGTTTCGCGAGAAGCCTTGGCAAAAAACATCAACGGGAAGCTTCGAGTGAACCTCATCGGAACTTCTATTGGTTCCGGCCGATCCATGACGTTTGCGCCATTCAACGGCGCGAATATCGACCCCACTGAAGTTTACTTCCAGTCCGACCGCCCGCTAACCTACGACAACCTGACCGTTATGGGAGCCACCGAAGTAGTCTTTGGGGCATATAATATTCAGACCCGAGTTGCTGAGGCTTCTGATTTCACGCTGACGAATAGTTCGATTTCTTCGACCAGCGATATGGCGATAGCCGCCGGTACAACCGTTCGGCTTGATGCGGCAAGCAGTTTGAACACCGTAAACTTTGAGAATTTTGGCACGCTGGCCGGAACGGGTACTGTGAACGCATTCAACTTCACAGTTAAGAACGGAGGGGTGCTTTCGCCGGGCTTTTCAATTGGTACACTCAACAATAGCGGCGGCATTGCCTTTGAAACTGGGTCAAGGCTCTTGACTG
>NZ_JBQFPR010000015.1:0-18629 GCF_056536465.1 Ruegeria sp. CL6 | reverse complement strand
GTATCCAAGGTAGTCCCAACGGCAGCAGGAACACTCCGGACAAAGGGTCTCGTTCCTGTCCCAACCAGCCAAATGTGCCCGTCAAGAATGCAACCAACGCCAACAGGTACAGGACCGCGAATACGATGATGGTGGTTCTACAAACCAAGTCGAGCCTCAGCAAATCAAGCCAGTGCTGCGCAGCCGTTTTCAGCTACGCAGCAGACAGGTCACAATGCGCCTTCGTCGCCCAGGAACTCGATACCAGCTGTCGCGCCATCACTGTAAGCAATGCAATTCCAAGGAGCACGATCCTCGCCAACGCCTACAGTGACCTGTGTTCCCGCCTCGCTAAACGCGGATGAGAGCACCACGACTTGCGAATTGTTTGTCGTGTTGGCTACATCACGCAAACATGCTTGCTGAGCCGGTGTGAGCTCGGCGGACGCGCTTGATGTACTCGTATCGTCACAGGCCGCAAGCATTGCGAAGCAAGTTGCGCCAGCAATCATCACCATCTTGTTAGACATTTTCTTCTCCCTCTGGTTCCCTTGAAATTAGTGAAATTGGATGCGCTTGTTTGAAGCTCTCGCGTCTGTGCAGCCAATAGAACATACCTCGATCCTGTGACCATCTTACCCAAAACTTGCCGCGGGGGGCTTGGTCGGCGGGACGATATTTCGTTGACTATCGGGGCCGACAATAACGTGTGAAGGCCGAATGACGTCACTAGCAAATGCTAGAGCAAACTCTGAAAAGAGGGCGAGCACGTTAAGTCTGAGCATCGCGTCCTCCCAGCGCTCAATCATTGTAAAGTGCCTTCCGACCGCCAGCACTCACTCCAGCAGTCGGAAGGGCTCGGCACAGCGAGCAGCAACGACAACAACGGAGGTAAAATAAAGTTGTGTCGAATTCGCATGTTTGAATCTAATTTCTCATAAATCAATGTTTTTTCTGCGCGTAAATTTCTCTACGCTCTCGTACGATAGGCCTCTGCGTTCAAACAAAAAAGTAAGTGGGAGCTGCGAGTGTGTTCCCCTGAGTGGCGAAGCGATTTGAGGCCGCACAGAAACAATGAAGGGATTGAAAAATGGGATTTGGTGAAGCCGTTAAAACGTGTTTCTCGAAATACTTCCAGTTTTCCGGTCGGGCTATACGCTCAGAATACTGGTGGTTCTTCTTGTTTGTGGTTCTCGTGAGTGCGGCTTTAGCTGTGCTGGATACGATCCTATTCGGGACCAGCCCTGAAACGGGGCAGGGATCACGGGTTTTGTCCTCTGTTTTCCAACTGGCCGTTCTCATACCTATGCTGGCCGCCGGTTGGCGGAGGCTGCACGATACAGGACGACCTGGCTGGTACTTGCTACTGCCGATGGCGCTCAGCATTGTGTCTCTTTTTGTTATGCTGGGTGGGGTAGCGTTCTTTTCGGTATTGGAGCAAGGGACCGAAAACCCCGATGCATTGCGAGGACCCGCGGCAGTCCTGGGCGTGACCGGCATTGTTGTTGTCTCAATTCTTCAATTGGTTCTGTCCATCCTGATGATCTGGTGGCTGACGCGACCTTCCCAAGAAGGCGCAAACGAATACGGCGCACCTGTTTCCTAACTTTGTTGCCCAGGTAACGGGCCGGAATCTCTGGCTGAATGACAGTGCGAACTACAACACCATGGAGAGAGAAAATGAGTTTCAAAACGATTTCCATTGGAATGCTACTGATGGCTATGGCGACCACAGCATCAGCGGAGTGGTCGTTCAGTTCCGGGCCTAATCCCAATGCATTTATTCAGACCGGCAACATGACCCTGGAACTTCAGTGTAACCGTATCCGCTTCGCTCCGGCTGGATATGAGGACAGCCAGGACATTGTGGAAAAGCAGGGGCTCTCCATTCGATTTTTAAAGAACGGCACCACCGAAGTTGGGGCATTTCAGGTTGGCGCAGAAAACGCTGCCGTGCAGATCGTCGACAACTATCCCGTCGAGGTCAGTTTCAATAGTCAAGAGGACTATGGTTTTGTACTGGACCAGCTTGCGGCCAATGCATCGGTTAATCTGTCCATGATTGATCAAGATGTCAGCTATGGAAACTTTGACTTGAAGGGTTCCAGCGCGGCAATTCGGTCCCTTCGTTCCGCCTGCGATTCAGGTGCTAGCCAGGGGGCCTCCTACGAACCCCCTGAAGGCATCGTCTATTGTGGTGGCGGAGCGGTAGAGCGAGTCATCGAACCCGTAATTTTGGACAACCCGGAGGGAGAGTGGGACGCGCGAGTGACAGTCAACGGTGAGTCAATCAGAGCCATGACCGCCTACAGTTACTTCGGAAACTCTGAGCCGCCGGCCGGATTTGTCGTTGCCCTGCTTGGGGAAGACAGGTCCGAGTTTCTGATTTTTAGCGAAGGCTCGGTAAACTGGCTGGAATACGGGGACTACAGATATGATCAGTGCAATTGATGCTGCCTTCCAACCGGCTTCCCAATTGGCAAGCTACTTGAAACGGTCGTTCGCTACGCAGCGCATCAATGACCGCTTTGCAGACTAAAGCAGTCATACGTAGAATCTCTAAAGACGAAAATGCAAATGCGTGATAGCTCCAGATTATGGCCACGACATCTGCGCGAAATCGACCATCCATCCCTTATGCATTTGCCGTTTTTGGTGTTCTTTTTGCTTCAATCTGTTTCGGGCTGGTTCCCTATTTCAGCCGCAGCCTGACCGAACAGGGTGTTGCACCCTATGCGGTCGCATTCTACCGCTACATTGTTGCGGCTCTTCTTCTGCTTCCTGTTCTCATCTTGCACCGAAAAGAATGGCGAGAGATCACTTGGGGCCTTTCAGCCGGAGCCGTAATGGGGCTTGGTTGGATCGGATATGTAACGGCGCTGGAGAAGCTGCCCGCATCGACAGTGGGTGTGCTTTACATGACCTATCCGGTGTTCACCTTGGTAATTGCTTGGGCTGTGTTTGGAGATGCACCCACGCGACGCGCCATGTTGGCCGCTAGTCTGATTGTGGTGGCAGCTGTCATTGCTGGCTCGCCCGCGTCAGTGGCTGCGGAACATCTACCAACGCTGCTGCTATCCCTTGCCGCCCCATTTGGGTTTGGCTTCGGAATTTGCGTCCTGGTACACAGGTTGTCACGGATTGCGCCATTGGCACGTATCGCGTCAGTTTCTCTGGGGTCCGTACTGGGCCTCGCACCGCTCATCATTGGTGCTGAGGTTAGAGAACTTCTCCCAAGGGAACAATCCGATTGGCTTTTCATTGTTGGTATTGGTCTGGTGACCGCTTTCGTGCCCCAGCTTATCTACACGATATGCTCACCTGTTATTGGGGCTTCCCAAACTGCGGTCGTCGGAAGCATCGAATTGCCCACGATGTTTGCCGTGGGATATCTTGCCTTTGGCGAAGCCATCTCTTTACCTCAAGCTTTGGCATGTGCATTAGTGCTGGGCGCAATCGCGATCACAAGAAGTAGAAAGACGCGCACCGTATCCACCGTGCTCGCAAAATCACCGAGGCAGTAGTACTAGGCTCGGTGCTGCCGTTTTCTGCGGTGCACATGACTGGCTGCTTGCGGCCCGAAGCGGGTCTTGCGAATCCCGAGAAACGGAACAGAACCGCAAAGATTTCGCACCATATGATGCCAGGATTTATCGAATCCGTCACAAGATTGAGAACATGTTTGGACGGCTGAAAGAGCGGTTCCGGGTCGCGACCCGTTATGACAGGCGCTTTATCATCTTCATGTCTGCCATCGCCCTCGCGGCAAAGCTTTTGTTTGGGTAATAAGTCGAAATTTTAGGAAATCGCCGTCGAACAGATCAAGCTTGATCCAAAAGTTCTGGCCCACCAGGCCAGGCGTGTAAAACAGCCACTAGCGCTGCGCGGGCTTACTCTGGCGCCGAACCAACGGTTAAAATCTTTCCATTACTCCAAACTAGCGCCTCGTAACAAACCTCGGCTCCTGCGCCTCCGCACCAACCACCATCTCGTCCAATAAGCAGTATACGGTCAGGCCCCCAGTCAATAAGACGCCAACCCGTTGCCTGCCACGACATGATCTCACCGTCAACGATAAGATTGAGCATGCAACCCCCTGTTCCGCAGTACATAGAGGCAGCAGAGGAACAGGAAAACTGGCTTTCATCTACGAGTTCAGCCTTAACCGTGCCAAACTGGGAGCGCAGCTCGATCTCGGTCACAGCGTCACCCTGATCAAACTCTCCATTCTCGAAGTCTTTGCAATCAGCAGCCGCGCTTTCGATGATCCGTTGTGCTTCCTGAGAGGAGGCCAAAACTGTTGTGGCGCAAAACATTACGGCGACCATTGATGCCAGAAGCGTTGCAAACACAAATTTCACCCTTTTCATGCTGTCCTCTTCGTTTGAATTCAGTGATATCCCGCCAAAGTAGCTTCGTAAGAGGCGGTTTCGCCGAAGTTTTCCATCACCCATTCCGGATCGTAGTAGGTGTCGAGATAACGGTTTCCGTCGTCACACAGAATAGTGACGATGGAGCCAGATCGTCCGGCCGCCTCCATCTCTTGCGCAATTTGCAAAGCCCCCCAAAGGTTTGTGCCTGTTGATGGGCCCGCCCGCCGCCTGATCCGATCTTCAAGCCAGAGCATTGTCGCAATGCTTGCCGCATCTGGCACTTGGATCATACGGTCGATTACATCTGCCAAAAATGACTTCTCTACCTTGGGACGTCCGATACCTTCGATACGACTTGAACAGGAGCGGGTCAGGGTCCTGTCTCCGGTTCGAAAACTATCGAAAAACACTGAGTTTTCTGGGTCCACAACAACCAATTCACTGTTAAAGCCTTTGTAGCGAATGTACCGCCCCAGCGTTGCTGAAGTTCCGCCAGTGCCCGCGCTCATCACAATCACCGATGGAATTGGATGTGGCTCTCGTTCCATCTGGCGAAAAAGGCTTTCTGCAATGTTGTTGTTGCCTCGCCAATCCGTCGCCCGCTCGGCGTACGTGAACTGATCCATGAAGTAGCCACCGACTTCAGTTGCCAGTTCAACCGAGGCCTGGTGCATGTCCGGCGCCGCATCGACGAAGTGGATTTCGCCACCTTGGAACCGGATTAGGTCGATTTTACTCTTGGCGGTAGATTTTGGGAGAACCGCGGTAAAAGGCACTCCGATCATACGGGCGAAGTAAGCTTCTGAAACGGCAGTGCTGCCTGACGAGGCTTCGATTACACGTGTCCCTTCCCTAATCTTCCCGTTTACCAGCGCATAAAGGAAAAGCGACCGCGCCAACCTGTGCTTGAGACTGCCGGTCGGATGGGTACTTTCATCCTTGAGATAGATGTCTACGCCCTTCAGCCCCCGAACGGGTAGCTTGAAAAGGTGCGTATCGGCAGAGCGGTGAGCATCTGCATTGATCTTTGTAATCGAATCCGAAATCCAACGGCCCATACTTCTACTCAAGCGCCCTGTTTAAGGCCCGTCAAGCTCAGGAAAATCGTCTTTGGAATTCACGGGGATGCAAGCATGCGCCACCAATTGGTCCGACTGTCCATCTAATGGGCAGGAATGCCTATCGTGCCAGAACGTGCTTCAATGAACAGCCAATGATTGAGAGGGAAAAATGTTAAGGTACTATAGGCGACGACTTGAAGCCCAAGGAGAACCAGGCCGAATACATGGATGAGTCCACGCATTCGGTCTTTGTAAGCAAGCAACAGAATTGACACGATCTGGCCGATGCAAATTGCTGCAACAAATATTCCAATATCAATCAACAAAAAGTTGCGCTCAAGTATCGCTGTGTATGCCGTGAATACTGTCACAATCAAAATAGCAGTAATTGCGAGGCTAAATCCCTTTGCACTAAATACGTCCCTTCTTGTAAGTCGGGGTGGAAGCGGCATCAGGCAGGCCCAAAAAAATCCTGGCCAAAAAGCCAGCTTTAAGTGTTCCCAAATTGACTCGTTGACAGCTGCCACAAGCGCCACTGGCGCCCAACTTCCCAGTAAAACAAATGCAAAGTGCAGCCCGGATCCGAGTAGGATTATCAGGATCGCCCCAATCGCTTCGAGCCAAACTATTCGGGACGAGGTTTCCAGCATGTTTGGATCTCCCAATCCAGATTGTCATATACTTTGCTTAGAAACTCAAAAGTGAAATGCCCACGGGACATAGGAGGTCTACAAGTAGCTTTCACCGTCCATGGTGAGCGGCCATTCCCTAGTCCTTGTAAGAGTTTTTAAAGTTGGCCCTCACCGATCCTAAAACGGCAGTTGCTGTCATTGCCATGTTCTACATTGGACCGTAGGCTTAATAAAAAACGGGGTAGAGCATGCACGCTACAAGGTGGGTTATTTTATCGGCTGGATTTATCGCTCTAGCCACAGCGTCGTGTTCAGATCTGTATCCTGACGCCGATGTCATGCCCACTCGCGCTGATGGGGCAGCCTTTTTCTCAGAAAACTGTACTTCTTGTCATGGTGTGGATGGTAGAGGCGGTGGCCCGGCAAGCAGCGGTCTTTCCGTTGAGCCAACAGATTTGACAACATTGAGCGCGAAGAACGCAGGCACTTTCCCTCAAGCACGGGCCCTAAGCTACATCTATGGCGACCCAGGAAACAGCCATCTTGCTCGGGTTATGCCGGAATTTGGCGGGGAAATGGCGGAAGACCTGGTTCCGGTTGAAATCGAGGGTGTCTTGACGCCCACCCCGCGCGAGTTAGCAGGGTTATTGTTTTTCTTAGAAAGCATCCAACAGTAGGTTAGTGCTCTTGGCGCTAGGTCAGCAATTGACCGTTTGCCGGTGTTCTGGACTTGCACCTTTTTTGACCCGGTGACTATTGCAGGCCTAGCATTGTGAAGCGCCGTGGTTTGCTAGGCGTAAGCTGTCACTCAAAATCTTTTGGCCGAATTGGCGTGTCGAGCCCAATTCTGGCAGACTGCGAGGTGAGATATGATTTATGTCAAAGAGCCGCGCGGTTTCACATGCTAAATTCCGAATGTTAAATAGTGAAGCTGTTCTGAGCTCGCTGCTGCCTGTCCCCATCAATCGGTTTTGGGCCACAGGATAGCGAATGTTATATAGTGAAGGACCGACGTTGACCGGGGGAAGATGTCGGTCCATTTCTGTTGTAGTAAACACTCGTTTAGCAAAGGACCTCCGGCTTATGAGGTACTTTATGATCCTTGCAAGCATAGGCATTTCTTCGGTTGCGACGATATCTGCGGCCGATGAGTTTTCGGACCTTGGCAAAGACCTCTTTGTTGAGCATTGCGCCAGATGTCACGGAATCGATGCGACAGGAAATGGGCCTGACGCCACTGATTTGAAAACAGTGCCTGCTGATTTAACAAAGATTTCCGAACGCAGAGGGGGTGTGTGGCCCATGTTGGAGGTCATGTCGATCTTGGACGGTTATTTGAAAGCTAAAGAACCTCGCGATGACATGCCTATAATCACCAAGTTGAACGACGGCCCTACTGTCGCATTCGATACGGGGAATGGTTTGGTTACGCGTATTCCTTCCAGACTAATCGAAGTTGCTGAATATTTGGAGAGTATTCAGTCTCCAAAGCCGGAACGATATGTTCCGTGAAGGTCTGCTTCGCATTTGTGTACGCTAAGAAGTGCTGCGTTGTGCGGGTGCCGTAACTACCAAGAAGCAACGAATAGACCTTACGAAGCAGACTCTTTCGAGTTTTCCGAGACTCTTCATCTGGCTCAAGATTTTAACAGGTCAATGTGAGGAATGGCAGCGCTTCTATCTTCTGTTTGATACAATCGTGAGGAACAGCACATATCCCACTCTGCCAAGGCACTTCCAAACGTCGCTTGTTCAGCAAGGTAGGAGTTGGTTTTGGTGCTCGTGAGATGTGTCATGAACTAGTCGCCATGCGCCATAATCCAGCTCATCAAAATCGGAGCTCTCTTGTCCGACTTACTTGGATTGCTGAATCTTAAGTGGTTTTGCTCACGCGTTCAGGGGCAAACCGGTCCACGATTGCAAAAGCTAAACTGAGGTAAGCGAATGCCGCGCCGAGTTGCCATAGGCGGAAGATCATTTTGGTTTGAGCGTCGTCAGAAAACGGCATCAGTGTTCCTCCGATCAAAATCAAAAAAGCGGTGATCGCCGAAACTATGCGCGTATCACCGGCAATGAACTGACGAGAAAACCAAGCCAATGCAGCAAACAGTGTTACCAAAACGAAAGGCAGAAATGGAACCGCAACCAACAATTCATAAACGAGCACAGCGGCAATACCGCCAATCATGTTTGCTGTGAGCATATCCCAACTGGCGCGACTTTGCGAACTTGTATCAGCTACAAACTGGGATGACTGAATAGCGACGAAGACCAGCACAAAGGGTGTAATAAAATCAAAAACGAAAGCAAAAAAAACAAATGGAATTACAACCGCAGCAAGACGCAGCATTTGTAGTTCTGCATCAGTGACGTTTGTTTCATCAGCCACTTTCTTTGTGCCTTGCTCAGATGCATCGAGTTCAGGCGAAACCAAGAACACCAGCCACGAAACGATCATGGCCACTGCCACATTTGCTATTAGCCAATAGGCGATGGTCCCAGCGAGTTCCGGATCCATTCTCGCAAGGAACGGAACAAGAAGTGCTGCGATGACTGCGAAAACCGAAAGCAACAAGTCGCCAGTTTTTATTTGCAATCTGTATGCGAGTAAAACACCGAGGCAAACAAAAATTAAGAAAACAACAGGATAGGGAAGAAACCAGATAGATAAACCCCACGCGAGCAAAAGGATTGCTGCCGATTTCGTCAGCAGCGCAATCCCATAGGACACTGGCACCGGCGTTAGGCCGAGTGTAAACAAAGCCGCGAAAACCGATCCAATAAAAGCGAGTTGCAAGTTAGTGACTATGCCGAGGGAAAAGACGATCCAAGGGGCGAGCGCCAACCTAAGTCCATGACGAACATTCTCGGAAGGAGTTATTTGCGCCAAAGAGTGTTTGTCAGCATCAGTAGGCATAGCTCAACCACGAAACAACGCGGATGTATGCGTTTCCTATCGCATTCAACAGCGAGTTTCCTGATGTAAAAACAATTACATCAGCCTGCCCGTTCAAAAGAAACATTACGTCATCGTCCTGATCACCGGTCTCATACCCAGGCAGGACTATGCGCACAGGGTAACGTTGCGCCGCCCTCAGCCAACCCGAGTCGGATGTGTCCGTCGTCAGGGATTTTGGGACAGATGGCGCTCTGACCTAAGAGAGAATGTGGCTCATCTGGTTGGATTGATTATGCGGCGGATTTGCGGTGAAGCAAGCGCCGGGTTTCGATGGTCTTTCGTTTGATCCTTTCTCGTTTTTTTAGAATGGTCTGCCCGCGTCCGAAGTAGACATCGGCGGGCGTGAGGTTTTGTAAGCTTTCGTGGTAGCGCCGGTGATTGTAGTGATCGACGAAAGCATCGATCTGCTGCTGAAGGTCACCGGGCAGATAGTAGTTTTCCAATAAGATGCGGTTCTTGAGAGTCTGGTGCCAGCGCTCGATCTTTCCCTGAGTTTGCGGATGGTATGGTGCCCCTCGGACATGATCGATTTCCTGATCTTCCAGCCATTCAGCAAGTTCACCAGAGATGTAGCTGGACCCGTTATCGCTGAGCAGCCGTGGCTTGTGGAAGACGGTCGCTTGGGCACAGCCCGAAGCCTGCAAAGCCAGGTCCAGCGTATCGGTGACATCACTGGCCTTCATCGTCGTGCAGAGCTTCCAGGCGATGATGTAGCGGCTGTAATCATCGAGGATGGTCGACAGATAGAACCAACCCCAGCCGATAACCTTCAGGTAAGTGAAGTCGGTCTGCCAGAGTTGGTTCGGCCGTGTGGTTTTGTCGTGGAACTCGTCGGCTGCCGATAAAACCACATAGGCCGGGCTGGTGATCAGGTCGTAAGACTTGAGGATGCGATAGACCGAAGCCTCTGACACAAAGTACTTTTCTGTGTCGGTGAACTGCACGGCCAACTCACGCGGCGACAGATCGCTTTCCTTCAGAGCCAGGTCCTTGATCTTCTCACGCATCGGCTGCGGAATGCGGTTCCAGACCCGTGAGGGCTTGGGACTGCGATCCTCAAGCGCCTCAGGACCACCCGACAGATACTGGTCATACCAGCGATAGAAGGTGGTCTTCGGGATGCCCAGCTGTTCCAAAGTGCGCTTGGTCGGCAGATGCGAGCCTTCGACCAGACGGATGATCTCCAGCTTTTCAGATGCAGGGTATCTCATTCGCCGTCGTCCCCATCCGCGATCATGCTTTTTTTGAGCAGGCGCAATTCCAAGGCCTGTTCGGCAACCACCTCCTTCAGATCACGGGTTTCCCGTCTCAGATCCTTCACTTCGGTGGAAGTTGCCGCACGGGCCGTGTCACCTGCCAGACGTTTCTTGCCGGCTTCCAGAAATTCCTTGGACCAGCTGTAATACAGGCTCTGCGCGATGCCCTCACGACGACACAGCTCTGCAATGCTGTCCTCGCCTTTAAGGCCGTCCAGCACGATCCTGATCTTCTCTTCTGCGGAATACTGTTTGCGGGTCACACGGCGAATGTCCTTTACGACCTTCTCACCGTGGCTCTGCTTGGTTCCGGGTTTCTTTCTCATCTCCACTCCTTGGCAGTTACGATGAGCCAGAAACCCTCTCTTATCAAATCGACTTAAAATGTCCCATTGGTGCTGACGTCAGACAAGGTGCGCTTCTTGCGGTACGTGCAATACGCCTTTTTTGTCATATCTAGACAAAGCGTCTGCAACCTCTTCCACGACCTTGTTGGTGACGTCAGCACCTGCATCCCTAAGATCAGTTTCGATTGGCAGCGCCATGATTTGCGCACGAAGGTCAATAAATCTTCGCTCTAGTACCAATGGCTCGTGACGAGCTATCTTGAAGCCTGCATCGACCAACAACTTAGAAATGAGGTCCCCATCTCGAAACGAAAAAGGCGCTCTGGCTTTTACTGCGGCATCTGTTCCAACATGCCGTTCGAGAGCTTTTGCAAGCGCTCCATTGAAGGGCGACACTGCGCGCCAACATGTCAAAAATAGCTGACCGTCATTGCGTAAGATCCTATGAACTTCCTGCAAAGCGGCGGATTTGTCGGGGAAGAACTGAAGCCCCTGTTGTATGAAGGCATAGTCAAACGTAGCATCTTCGAAAGGTAACTCGGTTACATCTGCTGCATACCACTCGAGCACATGACGACAATCCGGCTGATTGGACTGCGCGACTTCAATCATAGTTTCGTTCAGATCTACGCCAACAACCCGGCCTTTGCCCGTCAGTTTCCTTGCAATCTCTCGCGTCAAAGCCCCGGTGCCGCATGCGATGTCGATAACACAAGTGCCGCTTCGAAGCTGAACCTTCTGCATTGTTGCTTCAGCCAATGGGCCGAACATCGCAGGCACACTATGGTTATTGTACTTCTGCGCAGCCTCTTTGGTCAGCCGGAAATTGTCCGTCATCAAAATATCCTCCTAGCAACGCGTCAATAATTGGACCACCCAAAGTGACCCAAAATCGTAATCTCACGAGGTTTCAACCGGAAGGCTCTCATCGGCGCTCCACTCAGCCCATGAACCATCGTACAGGCGGGACTTTTCGAACCCCATTTGGCGCAACGCAAGGAGCCCACAAGAAGCAGCTATGCCACGGCCGCAATAGGCGATGACCTCATCGTCAGTTTGAATTCCCTTGTCCTGATAGTGCTTGAGGAGCTTGGAATGATCCGCCAACTTGAATGAACCACGTTCCTTTAGTTTGGCTGCACGTTCGGCAATGGGTATGTGTGCCAAATCCGGATCGATGTTCGATATCGCCGGTATGTTGACGGCACTGGGAATATGTCCCGAGCGACCTCCCCATGTGTGAACTCCGTCGCCTCGGAAGAGGTTGTTTGGTAGAAAGTCCACAATTCTGACTCCGGGCTTACCCATCGCATCCAAGACATCAGCTTTGCGGGCAATCCAATTGCTCTGCACTGTTGGTTCAAAGTCACCATGCTCAACGGTTAGATCGCCAGTTTCAGTGGGTCGACCTTCGAGTTTCCATTGCTGCAAGCCGCCGTCCAAGACCTGCACGTTTTTATGGCCATAGTGCGAAAGTGCCCACCAAAGACGCGCAGACGCCAATGGAAGCCCGGAGTCGTCGTAGACCACGACATGACTGTCGTCGGAAACACCCAACTCGCGCATCCTTTCCCCGAAGTCCTCTGGGCCGAGCATCATGTCGGGAGTGTTCTGAGTGCTGTCTGCAAGCTCCGTCGACATGCCAACATACACGGCGCCAGGAATGTGCTCGGCCTGGAACTCGCTCCTATCGTCATAGGCTACGCCCTTGCCGTTTTCCTCCCTAAACTTCCAGCGAACATCAATGATGCGTAGTTTCGGGTTAGTCAGGTTATCTGCCAACCAAGCCGTATCAATGAGCGGGCGAGTTTGGGTTGTCATACCTACTTTCTCCTCTAACCGGACGCGGGGCGAGCCGTACGGAATAATCCCCAAAATTGCTTTCGGAGTCCAATTTTGGAAAATCGGGATTTGATAAAGTAAATATGATTTAAACGGCATGTTGATGATTTCATGAGACTTCTGAAAGAAACGGATACTGAAATCATGGCGCCTCGTAACGTCGATTTCCTTTGACTCGTTTATGGGTAGGCATGCTCATATAGCTCACTGACGGACAGGTTTGGTACAGAAAGTGGAAGGTTTGGATGCTTGAAGATCGGTACGGAAGCCCGCTAACGACCACATCACAAACTGCGCGAGACGCCTACGTTGAAGGCATCGACCGATTTCTGGGTGCTTTTGATGATGTTGAAGAAGCTTACCGTTCTGCAATGCAGGCAGATGATAGCTTTGCCATGCCCCATGTCGGGCTTGCGCGCTACCTTGTTACTGTCGGGCGTGCACAAGATGCAAAGCGTGAAATAGCCGTAGCAAAGGAACTGTCGCATGGCGTCAGCCCGCGCGAAGCCGCGCAGATCGACATTATCAGCGATCTCATTGAGGGGCGTGCACCGCAGGCCTACAGGCGCATCCGAGATCACGTCACAGACCATCCGCGAGATATTTTGCTTGCTCAGACATGTACCAGCGTATTTGGCTTAATTGGGTTTTCAGGTCAGGCTGGACGCGAGGCGGAGCAGCTTGCGTACACAACCCTGTTGAAGCCACACTATGGCGACGACTGGTGGTTTCTCTGCCAGCATGCATTTGCCCAGATGGAGGCCGGACAGATCGGCCCGGCCGCGGAAAACATTGAGCGCGCACTTGAGTTGAAGCCAGACAGCGCACACAGTGCACATGTCAGGGCCCATCTCTACTATGAGAACGGGGAGACGGACGCTGGCTACGCTTATCTTCGCGAGTTCTGGCAAGACTATCCCTTCACAGCGTATCTGCACTGCCATCTCAGCTGGCACGTCGCTCTGTGGGCGCTTGAGAGCGGCGATGTGGCAGGTATGTGGAAGCTGTTCGATGATTATGTTTCCCCCGACCGACCTCCTGCGCCGCCACTTAACGTTTTGACTGATAGTGTAGCAATTGTTCACCGCGCCTTTTTGGCTGGCGAGCAAATTCCTCAGGAGCGTTGGCAACAACTCAGCGACTATGCTGTTCAGTTCTTTCCTTCGCCTGGCTTGGCTTTTGCGGATGTTCACGCTGCTCTTGCGCATGCGATGGCGGGACAAAGAGAGCATCTGGAAGCAACCATTGACGGCGCAAAGGGACCCGCAGGCCCCACCGTTGCTTCGGTAGCAGGCGCATTCCGTGCGTTGGCGGATGGAAATGCGGACGAAGCGATTGAGAAATTCGTAAGTGTCATGTCTGAGCACGAACGCCTTGGTGGTAGCCGGGCGCAACGCGACATTATTGAGTTTTCATTGGCGCATGCGCTGGCAATATCGGGACAATCGAATGAAGCTCGACGTATCCTCAACATGCATCGACCGCATACCTCTCACGACCATGCAGTTGCCACGCTAGAAGGGTAGGGTGCCCGTATTTTTGACGCCCGCAATGAGCCCAAATTACACGTTTTCAACGCCAGTTAGAACAGAAGCTGTCGCACGACCTTACCAGGCCCCAAAAGTGTTGGTTGGCGGAAAAGACCAACCTGACTGCCGACATCAGCTTTCTCAAAAGACCATCTTAGGTGTGCGAGCGGTGTTTGTGGTCTTGTCGGTGGGCTACTGTGGATGGATTGGACGGTGCGTCACGCACGTAGCCGATAAGTTGATCAGTCGCCAAGAAGAGTGCTTCGATCAAATGGGGCTCATATAAGTCGGGTCTATGCCTTGGGTCGGCTTTGATGTCGCCAGTATCGAGAAGCAGCCCATTGTGGTAACCTCCTACCTTTAATTAGGGGGTTATTGTGATGGAATACTATGATCTCGGTAGCTACAGCCGAAAGATCACAACCTCGTCGGACGAAGCCCAGCTTTGGTTTGATCGTGGTTTGGCTTGGACTTACGCGTACAACCACGAAGAAGCGATTGTATGCTTTCAGAATGCCGTGGCTGCGGATCCAAATTGCGCAATGGCGCACTGGGGCATCGCGTATTGCATTGGGCCGAACTACAACAAGCCCTGGGAAACATTCGAAGAAGACGAGAAGCCTGACTGTATCGCCTTGGCAAAAGCGTCAATCGAGGCTGCTGCGTCGTTAAAGGACAAACTGACGCTTGTTGAACGCGCGCTCATCGAAGCCATTCCGGCTCGTTATCCATCCTCATCGGATATTGAGGATTTCAGCCCGTGGAATGATGCCTTCGCTGACGCGATGCGAAAGCTGCATGCTGAATTCAAACAGGATCTCGACGTTTGCGCCCTCCTGGCCGAGGCACTCATGAATCGGA
Source organism: Ruegeria sp. CL6 (assembly GCF_056536465.1). Taxonomy (NCBI): domain Bacteria; kingdom Pseudomonadati; phylum Pseudomonadota; class Alphaproteobacteria; order Rhodobacterales; family Roseobacteraceae; genus Ruegeria; species Ruegeria sp. CL6. The sequence continues at coordinate 3,790 of NZ_JBQFPR010000015.1, read as the reverse complement.
CCCCTTGGCAGCTTTGGGACTTGCCGACTGGGAAACCAGCGGATGGAGCCGATACACTTGAAGCCATAGCAGTCCTCGAAACTGCATTTGATACACTCCCCGGAGCATGGGAGCACGCAGGGCTCCTTCACATGTACATTCACCTGATGGAAATGTCGCCAAATCCTGAGCGAGCCCTTCGCCATGGTGATGTGCTCAGCACGTTGGTGCCTGAAGCCGGGCACTTGCTTCACATGCCCACCCATATTGACGTCTTGTGTGGAGATTACATGAACGTTGTGTTGCGTAATCACAAAGCCATCTTGTCAGATCGAAAGTTCCTGGAACGCGAAGGTCCTGACAACTTCTATTCCATTTACAGGTGTCACAACTACCACTTCAAAATCTACGGAGCGATGTTTTTAGGGCAGCCAACGGCGGCACTGGAAGCTGCCGATGAGCTTGTCGAAACTTTACCTTCAGAGACACTTCGACCAATGGCTGATTGGTTCGAGGCGTTCATTCCTATGAAACAACATGTATTGATCAGGTTTGGACGCTGGCAGGCTATCCTTGATCAGGATTTACCTGAAGATTCGGAGCTCTACAGCGTCACTATCGCCATGATGCGGTATGCAAGGACGGTTGCCTTGGCCAACCTACACAGGGTCGCTGAAGCCGAGAGTGAAAAAGCCAAGTTCTATGATGCTCTGGCCAGAGTTCCTGAGACCCGAATGCTGTTCAACAACACATGTCGGGACATTCTGAAGGTCGCTGAGCAAATGATGCTGGGTGAGTTGGCCTATCACACAGGAGAGCACGAAACGGCCTTTGATCACCTGCGAAAGTCAGTGGAGATCGACGATAACTTGCCATACGACGAGCCCTGGGGCTGGATGCAACCCACCCGTCATGCGCTGGGTGCTCTTCTTCTTGAACAGGGCCAGATGGAGGAAGCCGAAGCTGTTTACCGTGCAGACCTTGGCCTGGATGCAACGCTTAGCCGGGCCTGTCAGCATCCGGGCAACGTCTGGAGCCTGCATGGTTTGCACGAATGTCTCACCCGGCGCGGTGAAACGGTCGAAGCCGCCCACATTAAGCTACAATTGGACAAGGCCGCTGCCCGCGCCGAGGTGCCGATAAAGGCGTCGTGTTATTGCAGGCAGAAGGCGTTGGCCGCCGAGTAATCTCGGATCAACAGCAATGGCTGGGGCATTTGCGAGGCCCGCTTCTGCCGTTGATCGGGAATTGTTTAACTTCGTTGATGGCAACCGTCTGGGCGACCACAAGACCGGCAATCATCGCTTGGATGCCGTTTTGCGGTAAATCAGCCGCATGGTAGCATCGCGTAGGATTTGCAGTCGGGGGGCAACATGGTCTTAACATTCGCACAAATGGAAGCTCAGGAAATATCCAAAGCAAATCCAATTTCAGCAACTGACGCGCTGGCAGTACTGATCGAAGACCCCAACGCACTTGTGGTGGACGTGAGGGATAGTGCTGAAATGGCGGCCACGGGTATCAGCCCGAGAGCAATTCCGGCTCCTGGTCGCGCCGTCGCTTGGATGGCAGACCTTGAAAGTGAATACAGATCTCAAGAGTTACAGGATCGTGGAAGGCGAATTTTCACCACCTGTGGCGGCGCTCCTAGTTACCGAGGCGCGGCAGCGGCAAATGTATTGACTGCGATGGGTTTTCAAAACGTGCAGTTCATCGATGGAGGGATGGCGGCTCTGATCGCAGCTGGCTCCTCCACAAAGCAGCCTTAAGAAACGGCGAAACCAACGGTCTTGAGCAAACAGAGCAGAGGGGTAAATAGATACGTCTCAGCTTCCAGAGTTGTGTCTCGATACGACTTGCGACTGAGATTTAAGCCAGTTGACGAACACCTTAGCCTCGGGGCGCTGAAATTCTGCCTGCGTCTGGATGTAATAGACGCCGAAGAGAGGCTCAGAGAACAATTCAATCATCCGACCAGATGATAGATCGTCCTCGAAAAAAGCTCTGGCGGTATACGTGATACCGTCACCCCGGCGAACCGCAGTCATGATCAGGTTCCCCGGCATGTGATTTATGGTCAATGGTTCGGCAGGAACAACCCCGTGATAGGTGAACCAGTCAGCCGCCTCGTTGGTGCCCAGTTCCTGCAACCAGGGCAGCTTCGTCAGAGAAGCCGGGTCACGCAGATCTTGGCCTCCCACCAGTGAAGGTGCCCCGATCACGACCATGTCGGAAACAAGGACAGTATCCTCTTCTTTTCTCGGCATGCGTCTGTCGTGATACCGAATGGCGACATCGATGCCGCCTGGTCTTATCTGAACCAGTTCAGAAGTTGGGTTCAGCATCAAAGTGATCTCTGGATGTTGTTGTTGAAACTCTGCCATTCTCGGCAATAGCCACTCCACCGCGAATGCTGGTGACATTGTCACTTGAACGGGACGCTGCGCTGTGTGTTCTGCCAGTCGTTCGACACCCCTTCCAATGATTTCAAAGCCGATACCCAGTTCACGCGCAAGAATGATGCCTGGCTCTGTCAATTCAATGCTGCGCCCACGTCTAACAACGAGAGCTACACCCAAATGCCTTTCCAACGATTTGACCTGCTGGCTGACAGCCGCTTGGGTCACGTTCAAGCGTTCAGCAGCCACGGTGTAACTCCCAGCTTCCGCAACCGCTGAGAAGGCGCGCAAAGCGTTCATTGGGGGAAGGTGCAGCCAGTCCATGCTGTAGATTTTCTAATGTTTGATTAGACTATTTGAGTCGCATGATATCGGCATTCTTGACATTATTCACAGTGAAATCTGCGCTTCTATTATAAAATATTGGAGCGGATGCTTTAGTGCTGATGTCAACCTAGCCGCATGCCAGGAGATCTTGATACGATGGAAAAACTTCAAGGTGGATGTTACTGTGGTGCTGTTCGATACCAGATCGCGACACCACCTGTCTGGTCGGGACATTGCCATTGTCGTTCATGCCAAATGGCCCTTGGTGGCGCCTTTGCAACTTGGGCTAAAGTGGCCGCCGAAGACTTCGCCGTTATCAAAGGCGAAATCCAACACATTGAGAAAACTCCGGGTATTCGCCGCGGGTTTTGTCGGGACTGTGGAACGACGTTGACCTATGCCGCCCTAAATGAAGTTGAGGGCCAAGACTGGAGCGCTGACGCTTGGTTTTCTTCTGTAACGTTGGACGACCCATCGATTGCGGAACCCAAGGCCCACATCTTCGTGTCACATCAGCAGCCATGGATAAAACTCGACGACGGGCTGCCGACGTTTCCTGAGTTCTAAGCAACTTTTCTAGCGAACGGAGGAGAAAGCGATGAACACTGTTTATTCATATGCCTGCAAGGATTGCGAGGGCATGGAGGCCTGCCCGGGCAAAGTAGTTGCTGCGACCAAGGACGAAGTCTGGAAGCTCATGGAACTGCACGCGGTGGTCGCCCATGGAGAGGACCCCAGCTCGTGGGACGCCGACACTCGAGAATATCTGGAAACACTGATAAAGCCCGCGTGATCAAATAAACTAAGCTTCAAGTTCCTGCGGATAATCGGCCAAAATTTTGGCTTGGTTTGTTTAACCGCGAAGGGCAGCTTTCCTCCGCAACCGGGAAATTGCTAGGCTCATTTGTGATTATCCGGTTTGGACTGCGGCCCACCGCCAAGGCACCTAGAAGCGCAAGGCCATCGCGAACCCAAATCGGAAACGTGTGAGATCGGTTTCCATCACAAACCAACCTGCTACTGCGAAACCCTGCTCTTATTCAGGCAAACCGGCTAGTCGCAAAGACGCACAGTCTTTCTCCAGC
>NZ_JBQFPR010000014.1:0-23226 GCF_056536465.1 Ruegeria sp. CL6 | reverse complement strand
ATGCATGCCGGACTTTGCATCGATTAGCTGTGCTGTGATCCTCACCCGGTTACCGCTTTGACGGACACTTCCCTCAAGAACAAGATCGACACCCTGCTCCAGACCGACCTGCTTCACGTCAACGGATCGACCTTTGTAGACGAATGTAGAGTTACGCGCGACGACCAGTAAATTCGGGAGTTTTGATAAAGTGGTGATGATCTCTTCGGTAATGCCATCTGCAAAAAACTCCTGATCGGGGTCAGAAGAAAGATTATCAAAAGGTAGGACGCCGATTAGCTGAGACTTTGTATGGCTAGCCGGAGTTACTCGCGGTGGGGCAGAACCTGGCGGCGACCATTGAAAGACTTCAATTGGTGACGGCGCGTTCTTAAACTGTCGCTCTCCAGCGCGATGAAATTGCTCAGCGAGGCGCTCGTCAAGGCTGCGATGGACGACATCTGAAATTAACACAGCCCCTTCGTCGGAAGCCTCTTGTAGACGTGCGGATAGATTGATGCCATCGCCGAAAATGTCATCTTCGTCGAATACAACATCTCCAAGATGCACGCCCACTCGTAGTTTCAGTGAGGACTGAGTTGACACCTGGCTTTGAAGATCAAGGGCGCATCGTACTGCATCAGATACCGAGTTAAACTCGACGATCCATCCATCACCCATCCTCTTAACGACATTACCGCGATGATCGCTAACCAAGGGATTAAATAGCTCTCGACGTAGAACACGAAGTTCGCTGAGAGTCCTATTTTCATCTGCCTTAATCTGGCCTGAGTAGTTTACTACATCGGCCGAGAGTACTGCGGAAAGTCTGCGGTCTCCATTCATGTCTATTGGTAGCGCAAATTACGTTGCTTGGAAAAGACAACATGACCTCCTGAACGTCGCGAATTTCCCAGTCAATGGCTTGGTGCGAAACTGTAAACTGAAAAGCGTGACTGTGAATGTCTGCTTCGGGCTGCCATCGGCCGATCCGTACACCGCAGAGAATGATCTATTAGAGCCCATTTTGACCGATGCTGCGCGATGTCCTAATGACAGCAATGCGCAGAAAGCGGACTTTGCAAAGTCTCGCCAAGGCACCAAAACGGACGCTTATCGCTGTCTCGTATGCAGCAGGTTAATATCCCAAAAATGATCGTTAGTCTTCTGTGCCGCTGACCCAAGCCACCTTCAAGTTTGGATCGAAGAGCAACGGTTTCACCTCTACTTGCCTAGTTCTAAGCCAGACAGGCTCAAATTCTCTGTTGTCCGCCAAAGCATCAAGGCTTGTATCGTGCGTAGTCGAAGTCCATATACACGAGGCTTACGTTTTTCTTTTTCGACCTGCTGTCTCCCCAATTCGGCGTTCAGTCTTTCGATTCAGACCGACCACGCCGAGTCGCCGCAATGATGCGGGCGGCACGTATTAGGAGACTTCCACCATGGCAAATGGCACAGTAAAATGGTTCAACTCAACCAAAGGTTTTGGCTTTATCGAGCCTGAAGATGGCAAGCGCGACGTGTTCGTGCATATCTCAGCAGTTGAACGTTCCGGCCTTAGCGAATTGAAAGACGGCCAAAAGGTTACTTTTGACGTCGAGGCTGGCCGTGACGGACGCGAAAGCGCCGCCAATCTGGCACTCGCCTGACCTTTTGCGGGCACCCCATAAGGGTGCCCGTTTGAACAATGGGCGACAATAAGCCGTCGGAGACCAAGTAAGTTGCAACCTAAAGACTGGACGCGGGTGCTCGCGCAATACCGTGTGCCCGATGCGAAGCGCAGTGTTTTTGAACTTGCGATCACTGTTTTCCCCTTATTCGCGCTATGGGCCCTAGCGTGGTTTGCGTTGTCATTTAGCGTCTGGATCGCAATATTGCTGGCCATCCTGAATGCCGCATTTCTGGTCCGTATCTTCATCATCATGCATGATTGTGGTCATGGATCTTTCTTTAGAAGCCGCAGCGCATGCAATTGGACTGGCCGGGTTCTGGGTGCTCTTACCGTTACACCTTATGACGTTTGGCGGCAAAGCCATGCGATTCACCATGCATCAACCGGTAACCTTGATCGGCGTGGTATGGGTGACATCCCTACATTGACCATTGAGGAATACCTGAAACGGAATTGGTTCGGGCGTGCCGCGTATCGTCTGACCCGGAACCCCGTCTTCCTGTTCGGTGTTGCGCCGATCTATACGTTCTTTATTCAATACCGCTTACCTGTTGGCTTCATGCGGTCGGGCTGGCTGTATTGGGCAAGTGCGATGGGAACAAACGCCGCAATTGCAGGGTTCTTGGCTCTGATTTTATGGGCCGGAGGCTTTGAGGTGGTGGCGTGTGTTTTCCTGCCAACCGTGATTGTCGCATCATCGATTGGTATTTGGCTTTTCTACATTCAACACCAGTTCGAACACACGACCTGGGACCGGGAAGAGGGCTGGAACCTTCAGAACGCCGCGTTCTATGGTAGTTCTCACTATGCCTTGCCTGGCATCTTGCGGTGGTTCTCTGGCAACATTGGTGTGCACCATGTTCACCACCTCGCCAGCCGCATACCGTTCTATCGGCTAAACGAAGTTTTGCGTGACCATTCTGAGTTGGAAAACTGCCAGCGTATTACTCTATATCAGAGCCTTCATTGTGCGCGATTGCATCTTTGGGATGAAAAAAGTCAGCGCCTGATGACCTTTTCAGAGGCTTTGTCAAACGCCAATCCCAAAAAGAGCTTAGTGTAGTCTGGCGCGGACCAAATAGGCTTCAATAGTATCACCGCCGAGGGCGCGGATAGCCTCTAGTCGGTGAAGACCTTCAATCAGCACGAACCTTTTGTTGTCAGCGCGTATCTGGATCGGGGTCTTCTGGCCATTCTTCAGGATATCTTCGGCCAGCGTCAGAACTTTTTGTTGATCAAGCGTTTTCGCCCGTTTCACAGGTACATAGATCAGGTCGAGCGGATATGGTCTTTTCTCCAACATAAGCTACGTGAGCAACCTTTCGTGCATTTGTTCCGGTTCGAAGTTCGCTACAGGAGCTGGGGCTGGAACGTACGTCATAGAACCGAACGAACAGCATCGCGCAGTTCCTGATGCATAATCCAAGTTGCTGGCTCGTCGTCACTTTCGATGTGAGAAAATGCCAGGACCTGAGCGGCGCCATCATTCTGTACCGATCCGCCTTCGGGAAGTTCGAGCTCTAGATACTCCGCAATCAATAGACCGATTTTCTTAAAGACCTTGATTGAGGCCTCGCGCGATTTGTAACCGGCCGCCTGAGACAAGTGACCAATGGTCAGACCGTCCTTGCCTGCGATTGTAAGTGCTTTGAGCAATGTGACCTGCGCGGGGGTGAGCCTGATCTGGCGTAATGCCTCTGCATATTCTCTTTCACTGGGAACGAAGGTGCCGGAGTTTCCCTCCAAACGGCGTTGACCGCTACGCTTCCTGTCTCGTTCTTCGAGAATTTCTTTTAAGGCCTCAATGGCCAATGCTGGTGTTTCTCCAACTGCGTCGGCAATCATTGCCTGCGTTTTAGCCGGCGGCTTGGGAAATGCCCGTGCAACACTATTGCCGCTCAGAACGCCAGCCTTAATCAAGTACTTTCCAAATTCTTCCTCAATCACTCCTGATACGTCAGCGTTCCGCGACTTACGAACACTGCGGTCCTGAAACGCTCTTTGTTCCAGACCATGAGCTGACATCTTTGAACTGGGAAGAGTTACTTGAGGGGCATTTTTACGCATCAGAGAAACACCACGGTAATTATCGCTGCAACGCACACTGCTGACGCAATAGATAACTTAATCCCACAGGACCGGCGACGCGCCTTTTCGGCTTTGAGACTTTTACCCAGGTTTTCGTTAATCGAGTTATAGTTCACGGCTTAGTCCTTCCGGATTTGTCAGGCGACTTTGGTTTCCACTAACTTATTGTCGCGGCGCATTTTCGGTGCACTGGTCGTTCTGTCTCGTGAACGGCCGGTTACATTCCCAACCATCACCTCTTCGATTCAAATGAGCGTTTGAAGGGACAAGGATCGCAACGCACTTGTCCCGGTTTGCGCGAAAACCACGTTCGCATTTCCATCCGGAATAAGTTTCAGGCGCGAGGTATGCATGCTGTGGAACTGCCACAGGCTCACAGCCGCTATCCGCTGCCCTGTAACCTCTGATGCACACCCAACCATCCGCGCTGTTTTTGTCAGTCAGGCGGCCGTTGCGCGGGACATCTATCGCAACACAATCCTGGTTCTCTTTACGAAATCCCCAGTTGCAGTGTATTTCCTGCACGCCAAACCGGGTTTCGACGTATCCATTTTGAGGTGCCATCACTTCTTCACAGAGTTCTCCGACACGCTGGAACAGCCGATTGCACTCCCACTGATCTCCTGTTGATGTAAGATAGGCATTTTCAGGAACTCTTATTTCCTCACAGAGTTCTCCGACATTCTGAAAACCGTGATTGCATTCCCAGCCGCTGCCATAGGTGCTACCCGTCAAAAATGCGTTTTCTGGTAAGTCTGTTCTTTGGCAGGATCCGTTCTTGTTTTCGAAACCTTCGTCACAAACAGACCCATCGGCATTGCCCGCGACCTGAGCAGGAAGCTGCGTTCCTGAGAGAAACACCAAAAGTATCGGGATCAAACAAAGAATGCAGCGAGCAAACACGATGAATGAATGGTCGACGCGGAGCCTGAGACCTGATCTATCGGGCATCTAGCACGCAATTTAAGAGCCATGTGTTGTTCATACTGCGCCTTCTTTCATGGGTCACGCGACGACTGGAGCACGTCAGGTGACAGTTGCAAATGCTTGCGAGGAACGAGCTCATAGCGAAGACCCCAGCGGAACCCGTTCCTATGCTGAGGCACATGCTACAATTAGTCTGAAGGCCATTGGATTATCGTAACCGGCAGCATCGCGGCGGCGAGTAATTTTTTACCAATGCACTCTTGTCGTTCCTAGTCTGTGAAGAGTCAAGGACGCACGCTCGTCAAGAAGCGTGTGCTGCGGAATGGTCAATTTTTGAGACCGGCGAGTTATTAGGTGGTTAAGAGAATAACTGAGAGGCAAAATTCACTTTGGGGCAATTTAGGTTGACAATTCATCTGTGAAATCGCCGGATTTCTTGGGCAACAATCTTGGAGGTGGTGAACGCTCGCCGCTCCAGCCTATTGCCGACACCGAACTAGGAGATTCGCAATTTCTATCGACAGTTTTGCGGACACTGAGATTGGAAGACACCTGGCCGACGCTGCACGTCGTTGCCGCATGGTTTTCTTTACTGGATTACCAGCATCAGGAAAGTCATTCCTGTTGCGTCAGCAGATATCCATTTCGGTCTCCTTGGGACGTCGCGTGCATATTATGCGTTGGGATACAGGTCTCGCGGCGTTTCAGACCGAAGATCTACTCGCTAGGTATCCAGATGTTTCGGATGGAACTCATCCGTTGATCCGAAAGGCTGCCGGGCTGTGGGGTCGGAGAGCCCTGGCGCGATGGCTGGCGGAGAATACCGACCCCACAGACTTGATTGTCGGAGAAGTCCCTATCATCGGAAACAGGTTTTCCGAGTTCATCCAGGCGCAGCCGGATCAGGTTGAACCAGCCTTAGCATCCGAGGAAACCACATTCATCTATCCCGTTCCTACAAAGAGCTTGCGTACCAATCTCGAAGCCTTCCGAAGGTCTACGTTTGCGAACCCAAAACACCCTGATGAGGCCAGAGATGCGCCTCCATCGACAATGGAACTGGCTTGGCGTTTGACGTGTGCCAAGGCCGCAGAATTGGGTTTGATCTCTGAAGCGGACAGTCATTCTCCGTACGAGGAGATGGTTTATGTGCGGTTTTTTGAGCACCTACTGCAACACCGAAACGCCATTAGAATTGGGGTCGATACGATTTATTCAAATGCCGGATCAGCCCATGATCTGGATGCGAACGTCTTAGAACTCAGTGCTAGCTCAGACGAAGTAAAGTACGCAATCGCAGAGGTAGAGACTACCTTTACAGTCGAAGCAGCCGCCCGAGAAGTTGAAAACTGGTATCGGGTGTAGCCTCGGACAAAGGTCTGTTCGGTTGGCATTTCGGAATTTGCAAAGCTTGGTTGCGAAGGTCCGCTTTGGGCTGGTTGCGGTCAACCATGCTCATCGTAGAGACTGGTGGTACATAGTTCCGCAGAGCAGTGCTGGGGAAATGCTTATCCGGGGCGCTTTGGTTCCTAGCAGGAGAGGCGCTTAGAAGAAGCACGCACTACTACAACTACAGTCGCCACAGACTTCTTATGTCAAATTTTGGTTAATGGCGGCAGGTAAGCTGTACTAGCGGTCTGGGTCTGTATCGAGCTTGCCCCAGAGATCATCAACCATATCTGAGAAGCCATCATTCGAGGCCTCCTTGGGCAGTAGACCAGCTCTTCGCCGGCGTTCGACCTCGGCCATTAGTTCTTCCTCTGTGGCTGATTCAACCACATCACATCGAAGAGTTTCAATCTCGTCCGCTGTCCACGACTCAAATTTGTCAGCGTAGAAGCCTAGGGAATACGGCTCGTCATCAGACATCTGCTTGATCACAGCATTCCAATCGTCATTCTGGTTCGATTCCTTTTCTATCCACTCGTCTGGTTCGCGAATGGACTCACGGATCAACGACAGCAGCTTTGCCTGAGCGCTTTTTTCACCAGCACCAGTCCCTGCAAGCCAAAGGTCTGCGATCTTGCGAACAAGCGACCAAACAGTTTGATTTCGTGGGTGGTCTTCGATTCTACCGCCAAGGCCTCGTTCTTCAACACCGAGCTGTTCAGATGCCCTCTCATTCATGCGGATATTGTAATCAGACACGTCAGCCAGATCTGAAGCGTTCTCAGCAATGGCTCGAGCGACCTCGTTTTCGCCGACATAGACAACCACCTTCAACATCCCGCTACCCCTTCCTTCGCCAGTTCATCACTCGGTCCAGGTAGCTGTAGTCCAGGTCTCGCATGATCCTTCGAACTCGCTCTGGGTCGACTTCGCGATCTTTTCCGGCAGTTTGGACGATGTGTCTGACGTAGATCGCCAACGCGACAATGATCACGGCGGATAAGATCAAGCTGATATGCTCCGCCCCCATCACTAAGTCTTCTTCCTTGGGTCTTCGATCCCGAGGTCGTCGAACACGTTGCCGCTACCATCAGTGATCTCGACATCATCGTCGTCAGTCACTAGATCCCAGGTGTTCTCTTTGACCCATTCATCCCGCCATTTGGGCGCATCGGCCGGACGCTGTGCAAAATCGGCGATTTGCTCGAAAATCATTTTGCGCAATGCAAGCCAGACCTCCGGACCCTCTTTGCGACGAGCTTGCAACTCTGCGATCAAGTCATCCAGAGGAACATCCTGTAACGGGCGCCCGAAGATCTCGTCTTCTGAAAAATCATCTGTCATCGCTCAACATCCTCGACACTGATCGTCAAGACTAAGATCTTGTTTGGTTTTACAGTGATCTCTTTTCCTTCAATCTCTCGAAGTTTGCCGTTCACCAAAGTCTCACAGATCACGAAAATTGGGATTTCCTCTTCTGTAGTCTCGTCACTCATCTGGTTTACCCTGCGGATCAGGCACCTTTCGCGACCGGATCTCATCCGAGGTAATCGGCTTGGTTAGTTTTGCTCGACCAGCCGCAATTTCAGCCTCCCGAAGCCTAAGCAAACGCAAGGTTTGTTCATCCAGCTCAACGTCGTCGTCATCACCCATCAGACTTCTCCCGAGTATAATAACAGTGAGAACAGAGCACTTGAGACCTGTCGGCTGTCCGAACGATGTCACCAACGTGGCCACACTCTTCACACGTCACGCCGCATCGAAACTTCATCCAGTCAGCGTACTCCTGAATGAGATCGTGGTATCGACTGAAACCGATGGAAATCTTGCCATCCTGGCCTTTCTTAATATTCGAGATCTGAATAGTTCCGGGGTCCAGTGCCCTGAACTCCTGACTGAAGGAAAGCTTGTGGAGTGCTTGCGAAATCACTACGAGCCAGCCCTTTCCGACCGCAGGAACAAGAGATGCGCAATCCGGGGAAACGAGGTCTGGATAGTTTTCCACAATGTCCAGCCTCAGGCTGTCGGGCCAGGATTCTTCGGCGCCCTCAAATCGCCGGCGCAGAGCATCATTGTAGCACCAGCTACAAAGCGTCGTCACAAACCCAAGGATGCTCTGGCGTTGGGCAGAATTAGAACAACCTTCACAGGTATGCTCAATCTGATCGACACGCCACTGGATCTCTTCACTCGTAGCCTGGTTGCAGCCCGGGCCCTCATAGACGCGCAAGCCTCCCCATTTCTGTTTGATCTGAACGATGGACGGGCGTTCATCACCAAACAGGTCGGGCTGCTCGTCGATCAACCTCTTCACTTTCTTAAGTGCAAGCGTAAGCTGCTCCGCCCACCCGGCACGATACTCACCAAGCTGCTTGAAGACGCTTCCATGAATATCATTCCAGTCGACAACACTGCTCATCACTGACCTCCGGGCCCGCGCCTCTTTGAGATCGTGTGAAACTTCCGCTATAGCAGTCATCATACGGTCGACCACTTCACGGCCATCACACTCGACATGCAGACCCTCGGTCGACCATGTGACGTCAGAGACGTGCGGAGCTGGGTAGTTGTGCGCCATCACCATACGCATCTCTTCGGCGTACCAGGCGTCAAATGAGCGGAGATCATCTGGAGCTCCATGGTCCTCGATCACACCTCGAACCTTTTCCCGGAATTCCTTCCAGCTCTTTTCGAAATCATCCATCAGTCACATTCTCCAGAACTTGGTCTTGTTGAGATGGAAGACCCCTCTCGAGACTTGGCAAAGGGCAATCGGCGGGACATGACCGGTGGCCAGCGAGCCCGTATTCATGAGCTTCCGGGCGTAGTCCTCATCATCGTCGCCTTCGATAATTTTATTGAAGATCACTTGTTGTTCGGCGGTCATCACCAGTCCTTCTTCACGCACGCGGGGCACCGATTACGGTCATCCGTTCGGTCGATCTGACCGAAATAGCCACAAACTGAGCAGGTCATTTGATCCCGAACAGGATTTTTCCGAACGCCAAAGAACCTCTTCCTTTCAGGGTGGCGCTTGCTCGCGACATCATGCGCGCACCAACAACACAGGGTCGTGTACCAGCCGTTCAGAAGTTGGGTCTCAGCAGCGTTTGAGCATCGCTCACAGGTACGATTTGCTCGTGCAATCGTGGTGGTGATCATCGACTGGATGTGTCGATCATCACACCTGTGGTAGATGCGGAGCTGTCCCAGCTTCTCCTTGATCTGGAGGACAAAGGGGTAGGTGGCACCCTTCAGATCGCAGTATTCCTTAACCTCTGTGAAGAGCTTTGTGGTCAAGCCGGACCAGCCTTCGGGTGTGCGTCCGAGGCTCTCCTCGACCGATTGCTTGATGTCGTCGAAATCAATTGCGTTCGTAACTTCGTCCGCCATGTCGGACACCTCCTGAGGATGGTAGGAGGCGTCGGAATCGAACCGACTCGTGCACTCTAATCTGGAGCAATTACAAGGATATAAGCCTCGCCCGCATACCAATGCTGCCTCCCACGGATTTCGCGTGGGTTATCGACCTCAGGCCGATATTCGATGGCAGTGGATGCGTTTGTTCGTCATGAAACGAAGCTGAACCAGTTCGTATGACCATGTCAAGACGGAGTGTGCTGCACTTCGAAATTCACCGCGTAGTTCCGGGAACCTTCTAGCTTAGCGTGTGCCAAAAAGAATGAAGCATCCTATTTTACGGGTCAGTACAGCGTCGAGTAGCTCTCAGACAGCGAAACGATTCGATCCCCTATGATCCGGACGCGAACTCAGAAACTCCGTCGATAGTTCGCTCTGAACCGACGCGCGTCTTTTGATCTGCGTCTGATGCGCTCTGTTCTGGAAAAATACAAAAGTCTTGATCTGACCAAACCTCAGCGGCAGCATTGACCTGTATCTTTCGAAAAATGGAGATCCCGGTTGCAAGACCTTGTAAGCCTCATTCCATTTAGCGTCTCGAGTCATTTGTGATGATACGTTCCTCACCTGAATTACTGGCGGTTTCGAGGCGTTGGTATGAAATACTCAGAACCAAGAAGAATACTGATGAGTTGCAGAATTTTCTGTCGAAAGCAGATGAACTAAGGTTCGTTGGAACTGGCGAAGGTGAGTTTTGGAGCGGGCGAGCAGTTCGCGGTGGGGTTAGCAGCTTTTTCGCGGAGATTCCGGCACCGGTCGTTTTCGAAGAAGTTGAGGCGGAAGCCTTTGAAAACGGAGAAACGGGATGGTCGTCCTTCGTCCATAAGATTCAGTTTGTCGGCTTTGATGAAGCCGTCTTTTATCGCACTGTCCTAATTTTTGTCTTGGAGGGAGCGGCTTGGAAGATCATTAATCGCCACGCTTCAGTGCCAACGCCAAATATTGAGCTCGTGGGTAAAGAACAGCCGGCCATCCAAAAACTGGTCGATGCTGCGCGTGAAGAGGGACCCGAGCTGATCCAAACCGAAGGTTTAGCTTCGGTACTTTTCACTGATGTGGAGGGCAGTACAACTTTAGCGGAAGCGTTGGGTGATCAGCGTTGGTCGGTGCTGATCGAAAACCACTTCCAAGTCTTATCGGCGATCATTGAAAAGCATAATGGCCAGTTCGTTAAATCCCTTGGAGATGGAACGTTGTCAGTCTTTCCGTCTGCGAAAGAAGCGCTAACGGCCGCTATCAAGATTCAGAAGGCCATTGCATCGGCAACCGGGGAGCCATCTTTCGGTGTTCGGATTGGGATTCACACCGGTGATGTCGTGCAATCTCGTGGAGATTTTTTCGGTACTGTGGTCAACAAAGCGTCACGCATAACGACCGTTGGTGCGGAAGGCGAGATACTCGTTTCAGATGCGACTCGCGCCATGGTCGGAGGACGAACCGATTTCTCATTTTCTCAAATAGAACCCAGACTCCTGAAAGGTCTACGCGGTCACCACGTCTTGTATCGGTTGGAGTGGCAAGATTGAGTATTACGGCTGCCTTAACGCCGACAGATCACACGGATACCCCGCAGAGCTCGGTCGCAAAAGTCTTGCGGTACGCACCACAGCTCACATCGCCAGCAATTCCCGATGAATGGCGACCATCGCCCAGGTGTCGCGCGTGCAATACGCCACAAGATCAGAATAGACCTTCTCGCGCGCTGGATCATCCGGTTCTGTCAATGTTACGTCCTTCCAAAGACGAGATGCGCTTGCCCCCTCTTTGATGTCCAGATCATCGTATGAAAGTTCTGGCAAAAACGCAGGAAGAACGGCCTTGACAGAGGCGCTTCCCTTGAACGCGGGATCGTTGATCACTTCATCCGCAAACGGCTTCATAAGATCTACAACCCGTGCGTTTAGGCCTTCCAGGAACTCTGCATGCTCTGGATAAGTTTCCGCCATTTCCGCATTGCGCGATTTCTCGAACGGCGCATACCAAACCACTACAGAGCCAACGTCTCCCATGTCCTCACGTAGCCTTTCCAGTAAGGCTGGCATCGGGTTACTGGCGTCTCGGTGGAGATACTCCCTGTGCTCAATTTCTCCGCCAGGCTCATGCTGGATATGCAAGGAATACTGGAAAGCCACTTGCTGATAGGGACGCGTTCCGTCCCAGGGTGGCACCAAACTCTGAGACGTTTCGTAGTCAAAATAATAGACCGGATAGACAATCTCGCTCAGAAACCTGCTCAACTCCTGATGATCGATTGTGCGTGCACCGTTCGCCACTGCTCTCAAGTAGCGTTGTGTCGACTTGCCCAACACAGATGGATCAGTGATCTCGTCAATCTTTGTGATCCCATTTGCGATGAGTTCCGAGGCTTTTTCCGCGTTCATGAACGGAAGGCGGTGAATGCTGTCTTGCACGATTGGAGGGTCGAGCTTTTCGCGAATGTCCAGCCATTCACCGTAGGATTTAAGGCGCGCTCGTTCGGGGGATGGATCAGGCATCGTACCACTGGCAACGACGCTCAATGCCTGATCAATCCTAGTGCGTGTTTTTTCGAGCTGCTCAGTCACCGCATCCGTGATGTCAGTGATGCTGACAAGCTCTTGCGGATTGATTTCGCCATTTCTGAAGTAATCACGGTTCACATGTGCCACTTCGCAGCGCGAAATGGGGAACCCGGCTGCCTCAAGCACGACACGCTGGAATGCGAGATCAAAAGTGTGTTCGGGCTTTGCAGATGTCCCGCTCTTGATCTCTGTCAAAACGTACCCATCGCTACTGCGACTCACGATGTCGGAGATGCAAGTTATGGTTCCATCTTCATAGCGTCCCTGTGCCACGGCGTTCGCACCATCTCTCCAAGCATCCAGAGTGCGCGCGGGCAGAGCCTGGTATTCTGAAAAATCTGAAAAGCCGAGTTTTATGAGATCACCAAAAAGCTCCTCTGCATAAGGTTCAAACGCGTGCCCCTCGTCAAAGCGTGCTTGCAATGAGGGGTCAATTGGCGGCAACAGATGCCCGGCGTGTTTTTTGATCCATAGCCAGGCAGGGTGCCTGAGAAACATCATGTAATCTGATTTGGATAGCATCGTGTAACTTGCATCCCAGAATTGATGAAACCAGTGGAAGACCATCATGGTCAGCTATTGAGAGCAGCTTTTCTTTGGTGCAGTCGGCGTCACCACTCTACCAAAGCCTCATGTAAATCGTACGGATAGCTCGGTGTCCATCACGCCACCAAAACCAGCTGACCATTGTTCGCCCGGCGAAACTGGCCATGCGTCCGTCAATGTGCCAGTTGTGACTAGCTCGCCTCCTTGAAGCTGGTCGTCTTTGGAAAGCAGAGACACAAGATGAGCCAGGACTTTGATTGGGCCTCCAAGCGCGTTTTCACCCTTGCCGGCCTCGATAGCCTCGGTGCCCTTGAACAACGCTAGTGGCACTTCGGCCAAGCCGATCAAAACATCATGCGTCGCCGCGATTTTGTCGCCAAGAACAAGGCAGCCGTGCAATCCTTGTGCTGCGATTGAATCTTCGACTGAGAATTTCCAGTCGGGATAAATCGATTGCACGATTTCAAACCCTGATGCGACCCACTCCACGCAACCTGCCAACTGTTCATTGTTCATTTCAGCCGTCGGCGCATCGCCGAGGCCAAGTACGATTTCTGGCTCGATTCTCGGTTCTGAATACCTTGCCAAGTTTACCGGCTGATCAGTCGAAAACAGCCCATCTGAGTGGACCTCTCCCCAAATGGGTTGATCCACACCATAAACAGGCCAAATCGTGCGGTTCGTGAAGCCGACTTTTCTGCCAACTCTTTCTTTGCCCAAAATCTCGCGGACACGACTAGCAATCGAATATGCGTCATCCAGCGATAGCTGTCCTGCCTCTGAAGACAGTTTAGGTATCTGCTGGGCAGAGGTCAGGGCATCAGCGATTGTCTTAGCGTTAGCTTCAATATCTCTTGTCATATTCGCATTATACGCGCCTACGGCTGGATTGCGATGCAATCAAGGTATTGAAGAACTAGGCTCCTCAATTCACAGGTATGAAAAACGATGCTAACTATTGGCCCATTCCCTAGGAGACCTGACATGACCAAACTTCGCCTTTTTGGTATCGTCATCCTTTTCCTTGCAGCACTAAGTGGGCTTTCAGAGCACCTGTTTTATGGCGGTGTCGATCCAAACGGCGTTCTGCAAGAAAGCTTCTTTTTGCCGCTGACTTTCATTCTCGCAGCAATTGGCATCGTTGTGCTCGTAGCTTCTTTGTTCCAATCGCGGCGTGACTGAGACGCGTCCGTCTGTTCCAAAACGCAAATCGGGTAATCTCCAGGATGGCGACCTCCGCCCAAGTCTAGGCAGGCCTCCTCAAATTGGTAACGTTCGACCGCACCTCCCGCTAGGAACATGCATAACCCGACCGTCAATACGGTGAGCGCCAACAGTATCTTCGTACTCCGTGTCATTTCTCAGTTTATTGTTTCATTCTCTTGATGTCAGTCAACCAGCTTTCAGATCTTGTCGAAAATTGGCAAGCTCTGAAACTCAAACTTCAAATTGGTTTCGTCGAGTTTCTGAATAAGGGACGCGCTCTCGATCAGATCAATCTCGGTCCAGAAGTTTTGGCCTACTAGCTTGAAAAGGTGCGTATCGGCGGAGCGGTGAGCATCTGCATTGATCTTAGCTTTCGACTCCGAAACCCAATGATCCATGCCTATACTCAATGGCGCTGTTCAGCGCCCATCAAGCTCGGGAAAATCGTTTCAAGGCTTGACCTTTTGCGATTGCTTCTACGCAAAGGTGGATTTGGTCGGAATGTAAAACCCGGCTTGTCTTGCCTCGCAGTAAATGCACGAGCAGGTCTGCATTGCGCAGACCTTCCCGTGTTGTGAGCTTGCTCAAATGCCACAACAAAAAATCCAAAAAGATAAACTTTGTTTTTCAAGTCCTAAGTTGAGGTAGCTTCGCTTGTACCGCGAGAGGAGAAAGTTGGTGACAAACAATAGGCCGTTCCCACTAAGTCGAATTGCTCAGCGCATCACTCTGGCGAATATCTCATTCTTAATCTTGGCGTATTTCTTACTGTCCGGCGATGCCCAGGCCCAAAGTTCGCAATCTTGCGTTGAAGTTGGTGCTCCGCGTCAAGAATACACTGCTGGAACAGAGACCATTCTTAGCGGGCAGACGATATCCTCTACTGTTAAATCCTGCCTGCCAATTCCAAACGGGCCCATCACGGCGCTTCTGATTGGTAATTCCACCATAACGCCTTCTGGGGAAATTGAGCTGTATGTCCCGGGGCAGAGTCAAAATCCAGACAGAGCATCGGTACTGACTTTGTTGAACGTCGATGTCGCGGCTGGGAGCGGCGACTTTGTTTCACGGGAGGCCCTGACGACGCAAATCAACGGCAAGCTACGGGTGAATATTATAGGCACTTCGATTGGTTCGGGAAGGTCGATGACATTCGCACCCGCCAATGGTGGAGACGTTGACCCTACCGAGGTGTATTTCCAATCAGACACGCCGTTAACTTACGATAACTTGACAGTAACAAACGCGACGGAAATCGCGTTTGGTGTGATCAACATTCAGACAAGAATTGCTCAAGCGTCTGATTTTACACTGACCAACAGTTCAATGACGGCCACCAGCAATATGGTGATCGGTGCTGGTTCAACACTTCGGCTTGACGCGTCCAGCAGCTTAACCACGGTCGATTTTGATAACTTTGGTACTCTGGCCGGCAACGGCACCGTGAACGCATTCAATTTCAACGTGAGAAATGGCGCTGTTCTTTCACCAGGCTCCTCGATTGGGACGTTGAATATTAATAGTGCAATTTCCTTCGATGCAGGGTCGACGATTTTGTCGGAAGTCGACCCCGCAGCGGCACAAAATGCGGATCTGGTTTCGTCAACAGACGCAGTCACTGGTATCAACAACGCCACCATACAAGTCGAAGCCGTTCGTCCCGGCCTGACTGCGCAGGACTATGCTGCTGGCAACGACTACACGGTTTTTCAAGCCTCGAGTTTCGATGGAAACTCCCCAACTCTTGTTGCCGGAGGATCTCTGCCCGCCCTATCCAGTCTGAGTATCTCAAACACGCCAACCGCGGACGGTAGAATTGATATTGCGGTTTCGACACTCCCCGTTTCGAGTTTACCGCAACATCCATCAGTTGTTGGATCTCCCAATGCAAGCAACCTTGCTGGTGCGGTGGCCAACACCACAAACACGTCTCCAGGAACCAACCTGACCAACGGCACAACCTTGGGCAATGCCGTTAACACGCTTACCAATTCAGGTTTGGCTGGGTTTAATCGTGTGCACGCAGAACCCTATTCCTCCAATTTGACCGTTGGGCTTGAGCAACTCGACCTGATAACCAACACAGTGCTGAGCCACGCTGACTGCCGCAAGTATCAAGCGGTTGGCTTCAACAATGAGGATCAACCTATTGCATCGGGAGACATCGACTCGGCCCAGAGCCCGAGCGGCGCAATAGACTGCTCTGATCGGCGCTGGTGGATCGACACGGCCTATGTGAGCGGGGACGTTGATGGAAGCAATGGCCTTGGCACATTCGACTATTCGCTGGGCACCATTTTGGTTGGAGCTGATGTCGCAAGCACCAATAGAGGTGTGGTCGGCGTGTATGCAGGTTTTGGGACATCCTCCATGGATGAACACGATCAAGTCGATCAGGACTTTTCGACCGACAGCTATCATGTGGGCGTGTATGGGCGTACAACAACAGGAACTTGGGAGTTCTCCGGACTGATCGGTTACATGTTCGGTGAAACTGATGCCAAGCGGAACAACCCTTCTGTTGATGGCTTTACGGGGGGCGAGGCTAAATCGGATTTGGACCAAGAGGGAATCCACGCCGGTATCCAGGCACGGAAGTTGTTTAACCTGGAGAGCGGTGCAAGGGTTTCTACGGTTTTCGGATTGAACTACGGGCGTATCCAACAAGGTTCAGGCACAGAGACTGGCGGTGGTGATTTCAATTACTCGATTGAAAAAGCGGATGCAGAATCGCTGGTCGCTTCCATTGGAGTTGACTACCAGCGGGATTTCTTGACAGAGAATGGTGTGCTAACCCCAATCGCCTTTGCTCGTTACGAGTATGATTTTTTTGCCAACAAGGATAGTGAGCACGAAATCACTGTAACGAGCCCGATATTTGGGACATTCACGCAAGTCGGACAAAACCGAGGCGCCAATGGTTTCGTTCTTGGGCTTGGACTGGGCTATCAGATTTCTGATCTGGCAAGACTAACGGCAGGGTATGGTTACTCAGTTCGTTCCAACGGCCAAGAGCATGGCCTCGGTGCAAACTTAAGTGTTCGGTTCTGATTAGGGTGGAGCAACGAAGAGGAGTGGTAAGTTAGCTGCAACAACTTGCGGAAGCTATCGTGGCAATGTGAGCGTCATTCTCTAGCGATCAAAATTTGGGGATATTAAAAACATAAAGCCGCGATTTCTTGGCGTCGTCTGTCAGTATATAGAGAAGCCCTCTGGTCTCATCGAGAGCGATCCCTTCGGGATGTTTAACTTCCTTTTGTTTGCCATCTTCTGTGAACGTCAAACTGATAGACTTTATGGACTTGGACTCTGGATCGTAGACGAAGATTTGACGGCCTTTGTCACTCACAATCCAAAGAGAACGTGAGGACGGGGACCATGCTAGGCCGCTCAAATCCAGTTCATCATCATCTACACGCTCGGAGATAAAACCTGCATCGCGGGCTAAAGGAATGATCTCAATAATTTCGTCTAGCTCTGGCGATAACACCATTAACAACCTTGGTTGTCCCTCAATCCCAACGAAGACCCGCCCGGATTCCGGGTCAACGGCGATGCCTTCGGGTCCCTTGTTCAAAGGGTTGCCGACGAGTAATGCAGCGGCGGCCGAGTAACCTTTAAGAGATGTGAGAGGGATTGTAGTTAGTTGAATGGGGTCAGTCGGGTGAACGACTAGAATTGATCGATCAGTTTCCTGAAGTACTAAAACAGACCCATCTTTTCGTGATGCGACGCCCTCCAGATCTGATCCCGCCAATGAAGGCAGCTTGAATGAGTTTCCTAATGCCCCGTCGATTCCAAGTAGGTGCAGTTTAGGTTCAGCGTCGCTTACTGACCATAAGAAGCCTTCGGCGTTGGACAGAGACAATCCTGAAGGCTCTGAGAAGCCTTCCGATTTATCCGCCACCTTGAAGGAGTCGATGAGTGTCAAACCGGGGTTGTCGGCATGGGCGAACTCGATCCAAGCCAAAAATGCGACAGCGGCGCTTGCAAAGGAAGCCAATTTCGCAAGCTTGGGGAAGCACCGTGAAAACCCAATTTTCGACCGAAGCAGCTTGTGTTCTGACATTGGATATTCTCGCGCATGAACCACTTCCCTGTATCAGCGTTCGTATCACAGTCCGAATGCGATGTCCGAAGAATGCACGGTAATCTCTTTACCTGATCGCGCCTGTTGCGATTGAATTGGACAAGATGGCGGAACGCAATCTGCCAGAGCAAGCAGGAAGGAAGTTAAGTTGAACAAGACTTTCCCACTCATGGCCGCGCTATTGATGGTGCTGTTGCCAGGCGCTGCGGTAACACAAATCGACCCCGCTACGATGCTGGCCGGTACTTCAGAGTCGGAAATACTTATCGAACGACGTTGGATACAGTTTCGGGGCAAACAGGAACTGTATTTTTTTACTCTCGACGTCATCGTAACTGTCATATTGACTGGACTAATCGTTTATCACCCTGTGAGGCGGAGAGCCCGCAGAAGTGTCAGTGATATCATGATGCCCAGGCTGTTCTTCCTATACGCGCTTGTCGGCATGGCGGTTGGATTCTTGGTAGTCCAGCACGGATCAATGATCGGGTTCGTGATCTTTGGAATAGGAGCCCTGTTGAGGTTCCGATCAAATATGGATGACCCGGTCGACACGGTGGAAATGATTATAGTGACCGTGCTTGGGCTGGCGGTAGGGCTGGGCTTGCCCTTGATGGCCACATTGGTGGCGGTTGTATGTTGGTGTTTCATTTGGCTCGGTGGGCGAAACAAGGGCGTGGAAATTTCGCTCAAGGCTTCAGACGAAGAGCACTCATTGAAAGTCAGCGGAGCCATTGAAGCCATGGCCGCAGACGCTGGCTGGAAGCTGGTCAGAAGACACCACGTTCCCGGCAAATCTCGCGTTTCATTGCTTTTCATTACCTCGGGTGGATTGTCGGAAGCTCGGATCGAAGAGATGATAAACGATCTGGTCCCTGATAAAGTTGAGCTGAAACTCAACCTCTAGTCATTTCACAAGGTCTAAGCGTTTCAGCACCGCATTCGGGGATCTGATCTCTTTCGGGAGCGATTTGAAGTTTACTGACCTTTCGAAATCAGGCCCTCGATATACTGCTATCCCAAACTCTCCACTTGGTTGGAACGTAACATGAGTGAAGCTGTGAGGTGATTTGACATTGTCACCAATAAGCCGTCGCGGGCCACCTCCCAAACAAGCTTGGGAAACATAAGCCACACCGTCTTTCCAGCCTGGGTAGAAGGCATGATGGTGGCCTGACAGATGCAGAACGACACCGCTTTCCAAATAGATTTTTTCAAGTGTTGGGTCACCGATGATTTCGTGTTCGCGCTGGATCGCGAAGGGCCAAAGTGGGAGGTGACTGAAAGTGACAACCGGATTTCCATTTGCACCCAGTTCCACAAGTCGGTCCTGTTGATCACCGGATAGCGGCCCTAAGGTCGTAGCATCCAAAGATGCAAACGTTACGCCCTGCATCTCAAACGCGTAGAAGAACGGGTAGTCATCCGAAACCAGGAAGTCGACGTCTGGTTTTCGTGGTATCCATTCCTCTGCGTATATTTTTCTTTCACGCTCGAACCCACGGTACGCAGAGGCATCATGGTTTCCTGGCGTGACCGCAAATGGAATGCCGGCAGCCTCTAAAGGATCTGATACGGCCTCGTGAAACGCCTTCCACATATCCCTGACCTGTTTGTCGGACAAGTTGGGAATGCGCTGTCCCGCAACCATATCTCCGGTCGAAATAACCAGATCTGGATCAATCTCGACTATCCGCTTAATCGCTTTGTCGACGCGGGCATCGTATCTTACCGAACCATAGCTTCCGTTCAGATCCGATATGACGATAACATCCAATGCCGCCGCTTTGCAGGCGAGCAGAGCGGTCCAAATGAACACCGCAATAAGAGCAGAACACCTACGGGTCATTACAGTCCAAGGCCCCTACCTCGGTGTCGTTTCTCAAAAAGAATGCGACAGGATCCAAGTCGAACATCAAATCGCCATTTGAACAATTGCTCTGGAGGATGGACGTTGCCAGCGCAGTATTTTTGACAACTTGTGCAATCTGACTGTCTGACAAACCAAAGCTTTGCGATAGCCAGTCATGGATCGGGCCTTGGGTTTGAAGGTCACTATTCAATGCAACCAGGCGTCGATATGTGCTTGGAGAGAAGTGGCGAATTTTCTCCAGCATTTGAGTAGATTTCGCGAAGTTGGCATACTCGACACGCCCACCAGCATCGTTGTCGTTTAGATTGCTGCGACGGATCAATAACGCGTCGGCGGGAACGTCTCCATCGTTTGGTTCATGGTGCTTGGCTTTCTTATGCTTCAGTTTTCCGTCTTCGACCCAATACCAATAGGGTGTGAAGTCTATGTTTCCCACGCGGTCCTGCTGGCTAAAGATAAAATCAAGGAGAACAATCTCGGTAAGCTCTTGCATCCAAAAGGTCATCTGTTGGTCACTGACATCGGGACCGAGATCCTTGTTGATCATCCGGTCTTTACGGCCTTCTTTAACGCCCTCTGCAATGGCCTCTGGCATGGGTTTCGAAGAACGCAAAGCTAAGAAAGCGGGGGTTTCCTGAAAATCGCGGTTCTGACCTTTCCCCCATCCAGATTTGCGTGTGCCGTTGATTTCCGAGCCGTATCTATGCCCAGGACTATCGAGCAGTACACCGTATATTTGCGTTCGATCCGAAGTGAATAAATCGTCGGTTGGCTGGTATGAGGCTGGGTCAGCATCCGCAGCTGCGAAGACCCGCCAGCCTTCATGGTTCATGCGTCCGCCATGAGAGCCACCAGAAATCGCAAGGCCAGGCTCGGCGACCTCGGAAAAATGCGCCTGGGTGTCCATGCTACGCCAAACGGCGACTGGAATTTTTACAGTCGTGTCGAAATATCTGGAGAAATGATAGTAAAGCAGCGACGAGGTGGAAAAGGTTCCACTGGTGCCCTTTTGGTTCATGGTGGATTTGAATTTGGCCACCCTGTCCTTGGCCAGATCTTTCGCCGCCTTCCCCTCTTTGCAAGCGTTTCTCTCGAACTCAGAACGGTTCCCCGTGTAGGGTCCTTCCGAAATATCGTAGACGGCCATTCCTGGGCTGGTGCTCCAGGTTTTCGGGCAAATAGCAATTTCGGAGGCATAGAAATCGATCTCGCAATAGGCTGTCTCTTCCTCAAGATCGCTTTTTTGATACGCGCCCGTTGGAACTTTTTCGATCCGAATGCAGCGTTCCGTAACGCCGTTGGGACTCTCAAATGTTGTGGCTTCACCGAGGACATCGTCGCTCGCCCACAAGGCAGTGGGTGCAATGAAAGCCAGTGACCCCAGAAGATTGAACCTCATTTGGATACTCCTCCCGATATCATTTGGGGCAAATCGCTGCCTGTTGTTCGGTAGAGATCGTCAAATTGGGGTCGACACTGAATTTGGAGAACTTTGAGTCAATCCACTGGTCACACCCGCCTGAACATGGGGCACCGTTACGGGCCTCATTCCAATAGTCCTTGGCCCTTTCTTCCGTCCAACCGCAAAACTGAACGAGCGCCATTGCCGACAATGCTCCCGAGGAATGAACGCCCCACATGCAGTGCACCAGAACAGGACCCTTTCTAGGGTTTTCAATCACCTCATGTATGGACGCCATGACGGCACTGGGACGGGAGGATCTGGCGCTCTGATAGTCAAAGGATCCGTTTCCACAACTGGTGCGACCGTATTCAGTGTTTTTGCCAAAGTCGGCATAAAACCCGGTTGAAAACCCTTCACCGCACAGAGTTTCGCGTTGACCTTCACTCAGGCCCGTTCGATCCTTATCGCCACCTTTGAAACCAGAGCGATACAATACTCCGCTTAAGACTGGGCGAAAGAAAGCAACGCCGTCAACGCCTCCGTCGCTACCTTTTGAGAGCATTTGACTGTTGCTTGGACCGCCATTTCGACTGGTTACGTCAGAATTCGCAGCGGTTGCGAGAACACCAATGAATATGAGGGACGTCAAAAACCGCATGCCAGCTCCTTTCTATTTTTCAGCCTGTTATGCTCACACTCTTCCCACTTGGAAATCTATTGGAGCGGCTCAATCTCAGCAGCCTTATCAAGTGCGCGATAGACTTTCCGACGTGAAGCTTTAAATCGGCCACACCAGATTGATGATAAAGACGACCACGAAGTAGGCCAGAAAAACTTTCCAGTTCAATTGGTGTTTGTTTTCTTCGTTTATCACGCCGGCCGATTTCAATGCCAGGTTTGTTACAATTAGAGCGACGATGGTAACCGCCGCATGTGCCAAGTCGAAATGCAAACTAAAGCTCCCTATTGCAGATATTTGATTGATGAAAAATGTGTCAGCAGTCACCTGATGGCAGCATAGTTACATCTGAGTACCTTCCCTCAGACGTCGTGATCCGAGCACAAGCAACAGTATCCTTGTTAAACCAGTACGAGGTCAGCCCTTCGCTGCGGACGAGTTCAAATCCGAGACTCTGGATGCCCATTTCAGCTTGGCCCGCTTTTGCCCCTTCAAATGACGAAAGATCGCTAGAGCTGCCCACAGTTGGTGCACTTGCATCCACTGATCCACCACTGTCGTCGCATGCTGCAAGCGCAGTAATACACGCTGTGCCGATCACCAATAGGACCTTGGGTTTCATCTGTTTTTCCTTCGCTATTTGGACTTGCGTTCCAGGGTTTCTGATTGATCACCTATTCAATTCCGAAAATTACGTTGTAGTCGACGGAAGAGTTGCTGCGATTGATAACCTCCACAACATGATCACCAGATTGCCAAAGCTGCCCTCGATACTCCTTGTCCGCCGACATTAATCCCAACAGTTCAGAACCATCGGGGTTACGAATAACGTAGTCTAAGGAGCCATTTCGCGGAGCAACGCGGACGTAAAGAAACTGTTCGTTTTTCGCACCAAGAACATATTGCTGTGACGCTCCGGGCGCGAGTTCACCAACGAGTTCGGCGCCGGTGGAACCAGCATCGAATTTGACACGTTGGCTACCAGTAGACCCGGCGGCGCCTGCCATGGCTCCACCGCCATCATCCATCGCTTCGACAACCGACATCTCGCCGATGCTACCATCCTTGTACGCGATGCAGCGCCAAAGTGTTCCGCCTGCGTCTCGTAGCATGACGAGCGTGCCCGCTTCTGAGAACTCTGAGCTTTCAATCGTACCTGATTGACCGTCTGGTCCTCCAACCTGTCGCAAATGATCGATACACGCGTCGTCTGCTTCAGACATTGCAAAAGAAGCCGTGCCTGCGATTGCGAACATCGGTGCGAGGAATTTGAGTACAGCGAATTTCATCAGATGGTCCCTTGCTGGCTGATCCTTAGAGTTTTGTTCCGTACAAAGCGGAACCTCACTTCGCGTCTCGTAACTTTGACAGAAATTCATCGCATGCCTGCG
>NZ_JBQFPR010000013.1:0-26627 GCF_056536465.1 Ruegeria sp. CL6 | reverse complement strand
GCCGAAGCCGAAGCCGAAGCCGAAGCCGAAGCCGAAGCCGAAGCCGAAGCCGAAGCCGAAGCCGAAGCCGAAGCCGAAGCCGAAGCCGAAGCCGAAGCCGAAGCCGAA
Source organism: Ruegeria sp. CL6 (assembly GCF_056536465.1). Taxonomy (NCBI): domain Bacteria; kingdom Pseudomonadati; phylum Pseudomonadota; class Alphaproteobacteria; order Rhodobacterales; family Roseobacteraceae; genus Ruegeria; species Ruegeria sp. CL6. Next base: position 26,519 of record NZ_JBQFPR010000013.1, on the reverse strand, counting down.
GCCAACCTTGAACGATTCAAGGAAAAAATTACTGAGCGCAGTACCAAGAAACGCAGTGGTTTTTTGCCCGCGTTGCTGGGTGGTGCAATTGCCGCGGCAATCGGTTTTGCGGTTGGCAACAGCGGCATGCTAACCTCTGGCGATGCGGATGCGATTGCAACGCTGGACGCTAAACTGACGGATCAGGCGAACCAGATCGACGTGTTGGCCAAATCTTTGGCTGATGGCGCGGGGCTGTCCTCGAAAGTGGATGCGCTGGCCGCTCAGGTTACGCCGCTCTCTGCTGATCTTGAGGCTGTAAAGTCCAGCTTGGCTGGGTTGGCTGACACGGTCGCCCCTTTGTCGTCGCGGCTTGCCGAGCTTGAGGGTGGAGCCTTGACCCAGGGCGCGTCACCCGAAGCCACTGCTGCATTTGAAGCGGAGTTGAAAAAGCTGCAGGACTCGCTGGCCGCCCAGCGCGCCGAGGTTGAAAAGATGGTGGCTGATGCTCAGGCGCTTGAGGCCAAAGCCTCGGCTGATGCGCTGGCTGCGACCAATGCAGCAATTCTTACGAAACTGCGTAGCCGATTGGACACCGGTCAGAGCTATGCCGACCTTGTCGCTGAACTATCGACCGGAGGGGTTGCCGTTCCGGGTGAATTGTCTGCACCTGCGGACAAGGGCGTTGCAACGGTGGCTTCGCTGCGCGAGACGTATGAACCCTCGGCGCGTGCGGCCCTTGCGGATGCGCGCGAGGCGGACAAGGGCACGGGTTTGGTCGCGTTCTTTCAACGTCAGACCGGTGCGCGTTCTGTTACGCCGCAGGATGGCGATGGCCCGGACGCAATCCTGTCCCGCGCGCAGGCTGCTCTAGCCGATGGCGACGTGTCCGGCGCGCTGAATGAACTCAAGTCCCTGCCCGAAGCGGCAAAGCCTGCGATGGCTGATTGGGAACAAGCGGCACAAACGCGGGTTTCCGCGGTTGATGCCGCAGATGCGCTGTCCTCTGGCGCAAACTCGAACTGAAGGACCTGCCATGCTGTGGTCACTTTTAAAAATCCTTGTTTTCGTTGCGATTGTCGGCTTGCTGGCCGTGGGCGCTGGGTTCCTGATGGAGACCAGCGGTGGCGTGCAGATCACCGCAGGTGGGATGGAATACACGCTGGGGCCGTTGCAGTCGGTTATTGCGCTGGGCGTGATGGTCGTTGCGATCTGGCTGTTCTTCAAGCTGCTGACTCTGCTGATCGCCACGCTGAAATTCCTCAACGGTGACGAAACCGCGTTGTCGCGGTATTTCGACCGCAGTCGGGAACAGCGCGGGTATCAGGCATTGGCCGACGGGTTGATGGCGCTGGCCTCGGGTGAAGGTCGCGTTGCCATGAACAAGGCGACCAAGGCTGAAAAGCTATTGAACAAACCTGAACTGACGAACCTGTTGGTTGCGCAGGCCGCCGAAATGAATGGCGACACCAAGAAAGCGTCCGAGACGTATCGCAAGCTGGTCACAAATAACGCCACCCGCTTTGTGGGTGTGCGCGGTATCCTGAAACAGAAGCTGGCCGAAGGCGATGATGACACCGCCCGCAAGCTTGCGGAAAAGGCGCTGGCGATCAAGCCACGGCACCAGGAAACGCAGGATATTCTGTTGGGACTGCAAACCAAGTCGCAGGACTGGGCCGGAGCCCGATCAACCCTGACCGCCAAGCTGAAGGCCGGCCATTTGCCGCGCGATGTATTCAAGCGCCGCGATGCGGTGCTGGCCCTGTCCGAGGCCAAAGGGATTCTGGACGAATCCGCAACGGTCGAACAACGCGAACACGCGATTGAAGCCAATCGCCTTTCCCCTGATCTGGTGCCAGCGGCCGCAATGGCCGCGCGTGCTTATATCGAAAAAGGCAAGCCGCGTTCGGCAACCAAGATCCTCAAGAAAGCGTGGGAGGTTCAGCCCCACCCCGATCTGGCCCATGCCTTTGCCGAGATCGCGCCGAATGAAACTCCGGAAGAACGCATCAATCGCTTTACCGCGCTGACACGCGTGCATCCGCAGGACATGGAAACCCGCCTGATTCTGGCCGAGCTGAACATCGTGGCCGAAGACTTTCCCGAAGCCCGGCGTGCGCTGGGCGATGTCGTCGAAAAGCAGGCAGATGCGCGGGCTTATACTCTGATGGCAGCAATCGAACGCGGCGAGGGCGCGTCGGACGCGGTCGTGCAGGGGTGGCTGGCCAAAGCTCTGAACGCGCCACGCGGCCCGCAATGGGTCTGTGACAACTGCCATGACATTCAGCCCGAGTGGGCTCCGGTCTGTCAGAATTGCGGCAGCTTTGACACGCTGAGCTGGCAAACCCCGCAAACGCCCGAGATCGCCTCGGCCACCGGGGTTCACATGTTGCCGCTGATCGTCGGTGCGCTTGAGGACAAACCCGAGCCGGAGGTTGACGAACCGGAAGAAGAGGGTACGCCTGACGTGATCGAAATGGAGGCCGAACCCGTGCGTCCCGATGTCGAGCCTGCGATCGAAGAAAAGGTCTGAGGACGCGGTTCAACCGACTCTTTAGAACCGTAACACCGTTCATGTGTCGCTGGGCAGATACGTCCAGCGATACTTTGGCGGGGTTGGCCCTTTGTTTCGGCCACCCTGCTGAGTTTGTTCCCACGCATGGGCCAGAATGCCGACTGAGCGGGACAGGCAAAACAGGCCGCGCGCCAGCGGTGCGTCAAAACCAAGCTCGGCATAGATCACTGCTGTGGCACCGTCGATATTCATCGGAACGGGTTTGCCTTTGCGTCGGGCCAGTTCCCCTTCGATGTCATTCGCAACGGACTTGTAGCGCCCGTCACAAGCGCCTGCCTCAACCGCGTCGTCCACAAGGCTCATCAAACGTGGGGCGCGCGGATCGGTTGGGGTGTGAAAGCGGTGACCGAACCCGGGCAGAATTTTTCCCTGCGCGGCGATCCAGTCATCCAATGCGGGGCCAACGGCGGATGGGTGTGCGTTGACGAACTGATACAGAGTCACGGCTTGTTCCCCAGCGCCGCCGTGGATGTCGCCCAGCATATTCACCGCGCTGGCTATGGCATTGTTGAGCGGCAGCCCGCATGTCACCGCCATGCGTGCGGTAGCGATCGAAGGGGCTTGCGGTCCGTGATCTACGGCTGCAACCAAGGCGGCCTCGAACAATTTCAACTGCGCGGGGGATGGCCTGTCACCGCGCACCATGAACCAGATCATTTCTGCAAAACCAACGGTGCCGATTAAGTCCTGAATAGGTGTGCCCCGCAGGTCTATTCGACCGGGTTCCATGTCGATGATGGATGTTGACCACCAGTCGGCGACGTCGCTCATATGACACCCTCCTTCACCAGCGCGTTGATTTCGTCACGGGTCAGGCCAAGCTCGGACCAGATCGCCGCATTATCCGCGCCCAAATCCGGCGGGGCGGTTCGGGGCATTCTGCGTTGGCCATCCATCACGACCGGGCTGCCGGTCAGTTTCAGCTCTTTGCTCTGAACCGGCAGAGATCCAATCAACCCGCGGCCCACAAGCTGTTCGTCAGCCAGCGCCTCGGGCACGGTCATCACCTGTCCGGTCGGAACGCCAATCGCGTTCAGCTCACCAACCCATTCCCGGGCGGGTCGGGTGCGCAGGGTGGCTTCCAGATCGTCCCTGAGGGCGTGGCGGTTCCTTTTGCGATCTTCGCGTGTGGCATAGTCAGGATTGTCCAGCAAATCGTCCCGCCCAAGGTGTCGGGCAAGCGCCTGCCATTGCTCGTCGCGGTTGGCTGCGATGTTGATCGGGTTATCCGCAGTGGCAAAGGTTCCCGACGGCGCGGACGTAGTGTTTTCGTTCCCATGCGCCCCCGGTGCGACGCCCCCGATCAGGTAGTTCGACACCACCCAGCCCATGGTCGAAATCACCGCCTCGGACATTGCGATATCCAGAAACGCGCCGCGCGGCTGGGCGTTCAGGGCGGCACTGATTGCGAAGGCAGCCGTCAGCCCTCCGACAGTATCGGCCAGTGGGTATCCGACGCGATAAGGCGCTGTATCGGCCGCTCCGGTGATCGACATGACGCCGCTGATGCCCTGAACGATCTGGTCGTAGGCCGGATCTTTTTTGCGAGGGCCGTCCTGCCCAAAACCGCTGATCGCGCAATAGATCAGGTTGGCGTTTTCACCGCGCAGCACGTCATAGCCAAGACCAAGGCGATCCATCACGCCGGGCCGGAAGTTTTCGACCAGCACATCGGCGGTTTGCACCAGCTTCTTCAGCAAGGCTTTACCCTTGGCGGATTTCATATCCAGCGTGACGGATTTCTTGTCCGCGTTCTGGGCAAGAAAGCTGATGCCCATCCCGGCCCTGTTGCGATCCGGGTCAGCCCCCAACACCCGAGCAAGGTCGCCGCCCTCGGGACGTTCGACCTTGATCACTTCGGCCCCCATCAGGGCAAGCTGATAGCAGCAATACGGGCCTGCCAGAACATTCGTCAGGTCAAGAACCCGTATCCCGGCCAGAGGCTCAGTCGCCATCGGCGATACCGGCAGCCCGCGCCCGTGCGCGGCGTGCGCGATAGCTGGGCAGCAGCACCAGCAGCGCGGCGATCACCAGCAGACCCAGCGTCATGGGACGTTCCCAGATAAACGCGATCCCATCATAGAGCTGCATGGACCGTGCAAAGTTGTCCTCCATCATACCGCCAAGGATGAACCCGATCAGAAGCGGGGCCAGCGGATAATCGGCAAACTTCAAAGCCGTGGCGCAGACGCCGAAACCGACAAGGATCAACAGCTCGGTCGCATTGTTCTGGCCGATATAGGCTCCCATCAGGGTAAAGAACAAAATGAACGGGATCAGGTAATTGCGTGGAACCGACAGCACCTTGGCGATGTAGGGGATCAGCGGCAGGTTCAGGATCAGCAGGACAAGGTTGCCGATGAACATCGACATGATCACCGCCCAGAATATCTGTGGCTCGTCCAGCATCAGGCGCGGACCGGGTGTCACGTTCAGGGCAATCAGCGCACCCAACAGGATCGCCGTTGTACCCGAACCGGGAATGCCCAGCGTTAGCAGCGGAACGAAAGACCCGGTACAGGCGGCGTTGTTCGCCGTTTCCGGGGCTGCCAGACCCTTGATCGAGCCTTTGCCGAATTCTTCCTGTTCCTCTTTCGGGGCGATGTTGCGCTCGACGGCATATCCAAGGAAGCTGGCGATCGTCGCGCCCGCGCCGGGAAGAACACCGATAAAGAAACCCTGCACGGATTGGCGACCCACGACAGGCGCGATGGCCTTGGCTTCTGCCCGGGTGATGCGCAGGTCCTTAATCTCACCATCGTCGCCTTTCAGGTCCTTTGGTTTCAGGACCAGAAACAACGCCTCGGGCAGGGCGAACATGGCCATGGCCAGCGTGATGAACCCAAAGCCGGATTGCAGGTCCATGATCCCCATGGTGAAACGGGGCAGGTTGAACAGCGCGCCTTCGCCAACGGTTGCCATGATCAGTCCGAGGACGGTCATGATGACGGCCTTGGCGACCTGTCCGCTGCCGGCAAATGCGGCGATGGCGGACAGACCGACAACCATCAGGGCAAAATACTCGGCCGAATGGAACAACAGCGCCACTGATGACAGGGCAGGGGCAAACACCATCAGCAGCACAGCACCCAGCGTGCCGCCGGCAAAACTGGCGATCGCGGCGATTGTCAGTGCCTTGCCCGCTTTGCCTTGTCGCGCCATGGGGTAGCCGTCGAAACTTGAGGCCACGGTGCCCGCGACCCCCGGCGCGTTCAGCAGGATCGAGGATGTCGAGCCGCCAAAGATCGCGCCATAGTATACCCCGGCCAGCAGGATCAGCGCGGCGGACGGGTCGCCCATCGAGATCGCAACCGGGATCATGATGGCGATGATCGACATCGGCCCGAGACCGGGCAACATCCCGATGAACGTGCCGATCAGACATCCCGCGATGACCATCAGAAGGTTTTGGATTGAGAATGCCGTTTGTAGGCCGATCAGAAGTCCTTCAAGCATGTCAGCCTCCGAAAATGCCCGGCAGCGGGCGCATGTAGATGCCAAGAACTTCCTGAACCAGATACCAGACCGCCCCGGTTGCGATGAAGGCAACGGGCAGCATGATATGCCACTTGCGCTCGCCCAGAATGAACGAGCCAAGGATCAGGAAGGCCGAAGTGGAAATCAGGAAACCGACAGGACGCAGACACAGGGCGTACATCACCATCAAGGCCAGCAGCATCAGCGCTTGATCCAAGTGGTAGTCGCCCAGACGCCGGTAGTCGATATCGGCCTCTTTCACCTCGGACTTTTCAAAGCCCAGCAGGATGATCGTTGTGGTGATGATTCCCAGAATGGACAGCACTTTTGGGAAGGTGCTTGGCCAGATGGGATTTCGTTGCATGAAAGGGGGAAGGCTACTGTCCATCGTGAACCAGGCGGCGTAGCCATATGTTAAACAAACACCCAGCAGAACGAGCGCGATCCAGCGATCCAATGCCATGATGCCCCCTCCTTTTTTGTTGTCTTTGGGGAAGGCAGAGCGGCGGACCGCTCTGCCAATTGTCAGTTAGAGAAAGCCCAGCTTCTTCATCAGATCACCGATCTGCTGTTCCTGCTGCTCGAGGAACGTCTGGAAGTCAGCGCCCGAGTTGTGGATGTTCACCCAACCGTTGCGCGCCCGAACTTCTTCCCATTCCGGAGTGTCATACATCTTGGCAATGGCATCCTGATAGGCGGCCAGCTTGTCTTCGGGCAGGCCGGGGGCTGCGAAGAAACCGCGCCAGTTGACGAAGGTGGTGTCGATGCCCTGCTCCATCATGGTCATCGCGTCAGGTGCGGCGTCAACGCGTTCTTCCGCGGTTACGCCAATGATCTTGACCTCCCCCGCATTTGCCAGATCGACGGCTTCCGAGAAACCGGTGGACAGCGCAGCGATCTCACCGGACAGCAGGGCTGCCATGGCTTTGCCGCCTGCGTCATAGGGGATGTACTTCACGGCCAGAGCGTCCTTGCCCGCCGCTTCCATCACCATGGCCGCAACCAGATGGTCCATTCCACCCGGAACCGAGCCACCGCCGATCGCCGTACCCGCGGGGTCAGCGTCAAAGGCAGCCAGCAGATCCTCCATCGAGTTGATGGGGCTGTCCTTGCCCACAACAATCGCCGCATAATCGCCGATCGTGCCCGACACCAGAGTCAGGTCGCGGAAGTTATGCGGGAACACGCCAGTCAGCGAGCGGATCACGATGGGGGTCGAGTTCACCATCAGCGTGCCGTGGTTGCTGTCGGCGTTTTCGATCAGAAAGCCGATGGCCTTGCCGCCGCCACCACCGGACATGTTTTCGTAGGACGCGGTTCCGACGAGACCGGCATTGGTCAGCGCTTCGCCCGTGCCGCGGGCCGTGCCGTCCCAGCCGCCGCCAGCGCCGCCGGGAATCAGAAAGTGGATGCTGTCAACGACCTGATGGCCGTCGGCCAGCGAAGGTCCGGCCAAGCCGAATGCGGCCACAGCTGCGATTAGGGCGCGACGGCCCAGTTTGAATGTCGTCATGGTTTCCTCCCGTTTGACAACCGGCCGCATGGCGGCTCAGATTGGACGGAACAAAAACACACCAACCTGACATCAACCTGTCACGCGGCAAAATACTGGTTGAGCCTGATGAAATTTCTGCTTGTCGAAGACAACATGGACCTCGCAACTGCGATCAGTTCGCGCATGCGGCTGGACGGCCATGTCATTGATCATGCAGCGAATTTGGAAGACGCAACCGCCTTTGTCGAAACCGAAGAATATGACCTGATCCTACTGGATATCATGCTGCCGGATGGGGATGGCCGAGACTTTCTGAAACGGCACCGGGCCAGCCGTTTGGACACGCCGGTGATCGTTTTGACCGCGCGCAGTCAGGTTTCGGATCGAATCGGTTCGCTTGATCTGGGGGCGGATGACTACGTGACCAAGCCGTTTGATCATGCCGAGCTTGAGGCCCGCTGCCGCGCGGTCCTGCGGCGAAAATCCGGCAGCGCGAAATCCACGATCGAGATCGGCGGTGTCGTGTTTGATCCGGTGGCCGGTCATTTGACCGTGGCCGGGGAAACCCTGTCGCTGCGAAATCGGGAACTGCGCATGATGGAGTTGTTCATCAACGCGCCGGGTCACGTGTTCTCGAAACAGAAGCTGGCCGACAGGTTGTTCTCTTACGACGACAGCGTGTCGGACAACGCGATCGAGGTATATGTCGGCCGACTGCGCAGGCATCTCGAGCCTTCGGACCTGAAGATAACCACGCTGCGCGGTCTGGGGTACAGGTTGGACCATGACCACTAATCCCACCGTTTCAGGGTCACTGCGAAACAGGCTTGTGCTGGCCTTGATTGGCGGTGCGGCGGTTCTGGCTATCTTGTTGTTCTTTGCAGTTCGGAACTATGCGGCTCAGGTGGCACAGCAGGGACAGGACAACATCCTTGAGGCATCCGTGACGTCCATTCTTGATGCCGCCGCGCTGAGGGACGGGGTGCTGGAAGTGGATATTCCCTATGCCGCGTTCTCGATGCTGACCACCCCGTCAGACGACCGGGTGTTTTACGCCATTTATCAGGACGGTGCGTTTTTGTCGGGATACGAAGACCTTCTTCTGGCAGGGGCGTCCGAACAAAGTGACTGGTCCTTCACATCCGGCGATCTGCGTGGGGAACGCATTCGGCAGGTCAGCGCAAGTCGAACGCTTGTCGGGTTGGGACGGCAGACGGAAATTGCGGTCGTGCTGGGCCAGACGCAGGACGCGCTTTCGCAAACTCTGGACCAGATTTCGCGCAATGCCGCATTTCTGGGTTTTGGGTTTTTTCTTCTGACTGCGGCGCTGTCTTTCTGGATCACGTCAACCACCATCGGGCAGCTCAACAAACTGACGACCTCGGTCACGCGGCGTGGGCCGCAGGACCTGAGCCCTTTCAAAAAGCCGGTGCCTCGGGAAATGGCGCCTCTGGTTTTGTCCCTGAACTCTCTGATGGGGCGTTTGGATCAATCCCTCAGCCAATCCGAAGATTTCATCGCCGAAGCCGCCCATCGCGTCCGCACGCCGCTGGCGACTGTGCGGTCTTATGCCGAGGCAACGCTGCACAGGGTCGAAAAGAAAGAAAATCGAGAGGCGCTTCGTGCGATGGTCCGCGCGATCGACGAAAGTTCGCGCGCGGCTGGACAGTTATTGGATCACGCCATGATCACGTTTCGCGCCGATCATCTTGAGAGGGAAGATGTCGATCTGGTCGAACTGATCCGCGAACTTGTGCAGCGGTTGACGCCGATTGCCGAAATGAAAGAGCTTTCGCTTTCCTTGAGAGGCGATCCCACAGTTCCCTATTCCGGTGACCCTATCCTGATACAGAACGCAGTGCGCAACATGATCGACAATGCGCTGAAATACGCGCCCGCTGACAGCATCGTCGAGATCGAGGTTACCGCCACACCAGAAGTCGAGGTCAAAGTCAGCGACTCGGGTCCGGGTTTTCCAGCCGAAGAGATCGAACAACTGACCCGCAGGTTCGAGCGCGGCAAAAACGCGGCCGGAACAATTGGGTCAGGTCTGGGGTTGACCATCGCTCAGGACGTGGCGACGGCCCATGGCGGAACCTTGGTTTTGACGAACAAGCCTACGGGGGGCGCATGCGTTATCTTATCGCTTTAGCTCTGCTTTTGTGTCCCTGCTGGGTGTGGGCGCAGGATTGGGAAGACCAGTTGATTTTCAACGAGGGCGCAGAGGGCGCGCGCCTTCGAGTAATCTCAAGCACGGACACGGTTCTGTTTGCGCCTTTGATAGAAGGCTTTGTCGCTCGGAACCCCTCGATAAGTGTTGAATACCTTGTTTCGGGAACGGCGGATATCGACCGTCGCGTTCGCGCAGCACCGGGTGATTTCGACGTTGTGGTATCCAGCGCAATGGACCTGCAGCTGAAGTTGGCGAATGACGGCTATGCGTTGGCGCTGGACGACATCGAAACTCCGCCCTGGACACAGTGGCACCACAGTTTGTTTGCTTTCACGACCGAACCCGCCGCCATCGTCATCAACCGCGCAGCGTTTGAAGGTCAGGAAATTCCGCACACCCGGCAGAGTTTGATCGAAGCGCTGCGCAAGCGACCGGAGGAGTTTCGCGGCAAGGTCGGCACCTACGATGTCCGCGAATCCGGGCTGGGCTATCTTTTCGCAACGCAGGACGCGCGCGCCTCGGAAACCTATTGGCGGCTGATGGAGGTCATGGGCGGTCTTGATGTGCGCCTGTACTGCTGTTCGGGGGAAATGATAAATGACCTGGCAGACGGAAAAATCCTGGTCGCCTATAACGTCCTGGGGAGTTACGCAGCAGTTCGCGCCGAGCGTAAGGACGCGCTTGAAGTGATTTTGCCGACAGATTTCCAAACAACGATGATGCGAACGGCCTTGGTCTCAAGGGAAACGCAGAAGCCGGACGCAGCCGAAGCGTTTATCAGCTATTTGGTCGCGGAGAAGCCTGTGCCGCAGGACAGCCGGTCTTCGCTTCCGCCACTGACGTCTCAGAGCGGTGCGACCGACCGAGAGACAATAGGATTGAATCCGGCGCTGTTGACATTTCTGGACGACCTAAAGCGCAAAAAGTTCCTGTCAGCATGGGAAAATGCGGTCATTCAGTAACCGAACGACGATCGGGTTCATGTTGAGCGTGGACGGTTTCAGCGTCTGCGCGGGCAGCAACCTGGTATTCGTAGCCCGCAGCCGATTGTCCCAATCAAATCCGTTTGCTAACGTCGCCATCGCGTCGGGGAGGGCGCGCAAACCGAAATGCTGGACTACTCGCATAACGCCTGGCTTGTGGCGGCATCCTTGGCCGTTGCGATGATGGCCGGATTTACCGGTCTATACCTCACGCATGGGGCGTCCAAGCTGGATGATCAAAGGCGCAAGTTCATTGTCGCTTTGGCAGCTATCATTCTGGGCGGCGGCATTTGGTCGATGCATTTCGTCGCCATGCTGGGGCTGCAACTACCGATCCTTTTCTACTACGACGCGCTGATCACCTTGATCTCGGCTTTGGTTGCGATCCTGATGGTTGGATTGGCGCTGCTATTGCTTCACTTCCGGCCCAGAACGATGCAGACGATCATCGGCGCAGGCGTAATCGTCGGGCTGGGCATTGTCGTGATGCACTATGTGGGCATGGCCGGAATGGAACTGTGCCGCCCAGTCTACACCAGATGGGATGTAGCGATTGCGACGTTGGCCTCGGTCGTACTGTCCGTGCTGGCGATTTGGGTGGCATACGACAATCGCACACAGCGCAACATCCTGTTGGGCACAGCGTGTTTTGGTCTGGCGGTGTTCACAATGCATTTCGTGGCGACGGGACTGACCGACTTTGTGGCCAGCGACGCCGCCGGAGGAGCCGGCCCCGCGCTGAACAATCAGGTATTGGCAATGGGCGTCACAGTCGCCGTGTTCCTGATTTGCGGTGCGTTCCTTCTGACCGGGGTCACCTTTATCGAGCCCAATGCAGACATGACACAGGTCGGACCACCGGACCCCGAACCCCAGCCCAAGACACTGAGGGCGGGTGTCCCTTTTGAGCGCGAAGGCCAGACCTTCTTTGCCGAACCCGAGCGCGTCGCCGCTGTCCGGGCCGAGGGGCACTACACCGTCCTCTACATGGGCAGCGAAAAGCTGTTTTGTCCCTGGTCCATTACTGAGGCTGAAACCCGCCTGAAGCCAAACGGGTTTCTTCGCGCGCATCGCAGCTATCTGGTGAACCCCAAACATGTCTCGAGTTTCGAGCGCCACAAGGACAACGGCACCTGTTATTTCGATGGTGTTGACGCCTTGAACAAGGTTCCGGTCAGCCGATCCCGCCTGAATGACATTCGCGACGCGCTGGGCCTTTAGTCGCAACTCGTGCAGCTCATTCGCATTTCGTGAAACAAGCTACGCGCCCCGTTCCCCTTGGCTGGAACGGTTGATGTGACCGTTCTTTCCTTACCGCAGGTCCCCCAAGGCATATCGCTTCGGACCCAGGGAGGAAAAACATGATACCAGCCGGTTTTGAGTATCACCGGCCAGGCGACATCGCCTCGGCCATCGGCATTTTACAGGAACACGGAGACGAGGCGCGCGTGATCGCGGGCGGGCACAGCCTGATCCCGATGATGAAGCTGCGTATGGCCGAGATGGGCCATCTGGTCGATCTTCAGGCTATTGACGAGTTGAAGGGGATCGCTGTCGGGTCTGATACCGTGACGCTCGGCGCGATGGTCACGCAGCACGAGTTGATCACCGATGACGGTCTGGCCGCGACCATCCCTCTGATCCGCGAGGCGGCGTTGCAGATCGCCGATCCGCAGGTGCGCTATGTCGGGACTGTCGGCGGCAACGTGGCCAATGGCGATCCGGGCAATGACATGCCGGGGCTGATGCAATGCCTGAACGCGACGTTTGAGCTGTCCGGCCCCGATGGGTCACGCAGCGTGGCCGCGCGCGAGTTCTATGAGGCCGCCTATTTCACCGCCCGCGAAGATGAAGAAATTCTGACCCGTATCTCGATCCCGGTTCCGGGGGCGGGTGTTGGACAGGCTTATGAAAAGCAAAAGCGCAAGATCGGGGATTATGCCACCGCTGCGGCTGCGGTGATGGTGGGCAATGGAACGGCCTCGGTCGCGATGACCAATTTGGCCGACACGCCGATCTGGTCGGAAGGCGCAAGCGCTGCGTTGGCCGATGGTGATGTGAACGGATGTGTTGCCGCGATGCTGGATGCGATCGAGCCTGTGGCCGACAATCGCGGCCCCGTCGAATTCAAAAAACATGTGGCGGGCGTGATGCTGCGCCGCGCCATCGACCGCGCGCAAAGCCGCGCGAGTTGAGGAGGGGAAACCATGTCAAAAATGCACGTCAAACTCACCGTGAACGGGCGCGAGGTCGAAGGACTGGCCGAGCCGCGCACGTTGCTGATCCACTTCCTGCGGGAAGACTTGAAAATCACCGGCCCTCATATCGGCTGTGAAACCAGCCATTGCGGAGCCTGCACCGTGGATATCGACGGCAAGTCCGTCAAATCCTGCACGACCTTTGTGGCGCAGGTAAACGGTGCTGATATCACCACGGTCGAAGGGCTGACCAATGACGATGGCAGCCTTGGTGTGTTGCAGGAAATGTTCCGCGAACATCACGGGCTGCAATGCGGTTTCTGCACGCCGGGCATGATTACCCGCGCACACCGTTTGCTGCAGGAAAACCCGAACCCGACCGAAGAAGAAATTCGCTTTGGAATGGCCGGGAACCTGTGCCGATGCACGGGATATCAGAACATCGTCAAGGCGATCTCGGCCTCGGCTGACATGCTGAACGCTCAGAAGGAGGCCGCGGAATGAACGACCAGACACTGACCCCCGAAGAACGCGCCGCCAATCTCAAAGGCATGGGCAGCTCGCGCAAACGCGTCGAGGATGTGCGCTTTACCCAAGGCAAGGGCAACTATGTCGATGACATAAAGCTGGACGGGATGCTGTTCGGCGACTTCGTGCGTTCCCCCTACGCACATGCCCGCGTTGTCAGCGTGAATAAAGAGGCCGCGCTTGCGCTGCCCGGCGTGATTGCGGTTCTGACTGCCGAGGATCTGTCACCGCTGGGCCTGCACTGGATGCCGACCTTGGCGGGTGACAAGCAGATGGTGCTGGCCGATGGCAAAGTGCTGTTCCAAGGGCAGGAAGTGGCCTTTATCGTGGCCGAAGATCGGTACATCGCGGCGGATGCCGTGGAACTGGTCGAGGTGGAATATGAAGAACTGCCCGTTCTGACCGACCCGTTCGAGGCGCTGAAATCCGATGTGGTCCTGCGCGAAGATCTTGAAGGTCAAACCGAAGGCGCACACGGCCCCCGCAAGCATCACAACCACATCTTCACTTGGGAACAGGGCGACAAGGACGCGACCGAGGCTATTCTGGCCGAGGCCGACGTCGTGGCCGAGGAGATGGTCTATTACCACCGCACCCACCCTTGCCCGCTGGAAACCTGTGGGTCAGTGGCCAGCATGGACAAGGTGACCGGCAAACTGACGCTGTATGGCACGTTTCAGGCTCCGCACGCGATCCGGACGGTTGTTTCGCTGATCTCAGGCATTGCCGAGCACAATATCCGCGTCATCAGCCCCGATATCGGTGGCGGGTTCGGCAATAAGGTTGGGGCTTATGCGGGCTATGTCTGTTCCGTCGTGGCTTCGATTGTCACCGGCAAGCCGGTGAAGTGGGTCGAGGACCGGATGGAGAACCTGATGTCCACCGCCTTTGCCCGCGACTACTGGATGCAGGGCAAAATCGCCGCCACCAAGGACGGCAAGATCACCGGCCTTTGGTGCCATACGACTGCGGATCACGGTGGCTTTGACGCCTGTGCCGACCCGACCAAGTTCCCGGCGGGGTTCATGAACATCTGCACCGGGTCCTATGACATCCCGACTGCCTATCTGGCCGTGGACGGGGTTTATACCAACAAGGCTCCGGGCGGGGTGGCCTATCGCTGTTCCTTCCGCGTGACCGAGGCCGCCTATTTCATCGAGCGTATGATCGAGGTTTTGGCCATCAAGCTGAACATGGACGCGGCCGAGCTGCGCCGGATCAACTTCATCAAGGCCGACCAGTTCCCCTACCAGTCGGCGCTGGGCTGGGAGTATGACTCGGGCGATTATCACACCGCTTGGGACAAGGCGCTGAAGGCTGTCGATTACGAAGGTCTTCGCGCGGAACAGGCGCAGCGGGTCGAGGACTTCAAGGCTGGCAAAACCCGCAAACTGCTGGGCATTGGCCTGACGCACTTTACCGAGATCGTTGGCGCTGGTCCGGTGAAGAACTGCGATATCCTTGGGCTTGGTATGTTCGATAGCTGCGAAATCCGCATCCACCCTACGGGGTCTGCGATAGCGCGGCTGGGGACGATCTCTCAGGGTCAGGGCCATGCCACGACTTTTGCCCAGATTATCGCCAGCGAGATCGGCCTGCCTGCCGATGACATTACATTGGAGGAAGGTGATACCGACACCGCGCCTTACGGTCTGGGGACATACGGGTCTCGGTCCACGCCTGTGGCGGGTGCTGCAACGGCGATGGCCGCGCGCAAAATCCGCGCCAAGGCGCAGATGATCGCGGCCTATTTGCTTGAGGTCCACGACGACGATGTCGAATGGGACGTGGATCGGTTCTCGGTCAAGGGCGCGCCCGAGCGGTTCAAGACGATGAAAGAGATCGCCTTTGCCGCCTACAATCAGGCGATTCCGGGGTTGGAGCCGGGTCTTGAGGCCGTGAGCTATTACGATCCGCCGAACATGACCTATCCGTTTGGGGCCTATATCTGCGTTATGGAGATCGACGTGGATACCGGCGAGTGGGAGGTTCGGAAGTTCTATGCGCTGGACGATTGCGGCACCCGGATCAACCCGATGATCATTGACGGGCAGGTCCACGGCGGCGTGACCGAGGCGCTGGCCATCGCCATGGGGCAAGAGATTGCCTATGACGATATGGGCAATGTGAAGACCGGCACGCTGATGGATTTCTTCCTGCCCACTGCGTGGGAGACGCCGAACTATATCACCGACTACACGGTCACGCCGTCTCCGCACCATCCGATTGGCGCGAAGGGTGTGGGTGAAAGCCCGAACGTGGGGGGCGTGCCCTGTTTCTCGAACGCGGTGCATGATGCGTTCCGGCCGTTTGGGTTGGTGCAAAGTCACATGCCGCATGACCATTGGCGGATCTGGAAGATTGCCAACGGGCTGGGGATGCATGGGTGATGGGGTTCGGACCGGCTGGTGCCGGTCCGACCGAACGGAGGGGGCCAGCCCCCTCCGAACCTCCCCCGGGATATTTTTAGCCAGATGAAGAGTGGATCCTGGTTTTGACTTTGAGTGATGTGCAGAATGGATTGGCCGCACAGGGCTATGTTGCTGATGATCGGTTGGCGATGGCGTTGCATTTGGCGCAAGCGTTGGGGCGGCCATTGTTGCTGGAAGGTCCGGCAGGGGTCGGCAAGACTGAGGTCGCCAAGGCGATGGCGGCGTGGAAGGACACGCGTTTGATCCGGTTGCAGTGCTATGAAGGGCTGGATGCCAGTCATGCTATTTATGAGTGGAATTATCAGCGTCAGTTGTTGGCCATTCGCGCGAGTGAAGCGCAGGGAGGAACCAGCGAAGCGCAGTTGTTCTCAGATGAATATCTGCTCAAACGGCCTTTGTTAGAGGCTATTCGCGAAGATAAATCTCCGGTTTTGTTGATTGATGAGATTGACCGGGCGGATGAGGAATTTGAAGCGTATCTTCTGGAAATCCTGTCAGACTTTCAGATCACGATTCCAGAATTGGGGACGATTGAGGCGCGGGTTCGGCCAATCGTGATCCTGACGGCAAACGGCACGCGTGACTTGTCGGATGCTCTGCGGCGGCGGTGTCTTTACAGCTTTTTGGATTATCCATCACGCGATACGGAATTGGCGATTTTGCAGGCGCGTATGCCTGAAATCGAGGGCGCACTGGCGCGGCAGATTGTGGGTGTGGTGCAGGCGCTTCGTAAAGAAGACCTTGAGAAGACGCCCGGTATTGCGGAAATGCTGGACTGGTCCGCGGCCTTGGCCGGATTGGGCGTGAACGATTTGGCAAAGGCGCGGGACGAGGTTCAGGCAACGCTTGTCTGCTTGCTGAAAACCGCGGCTGACTATGATGCCGCCCCTCCCGAGGTGATGGATCGTTTGATTGGAAAGGTCGCGTAATGCAGGTCACGCGATTTCCTTCCCGTGCCTTGGGCTTTGCGGATCGCATGTCCGGCTTTGTCGCGCATCTGAGGATGAATGGGATGCGTGTCGGACCGAAGGAAACCGCGGGCGCCTTGAACGCTTTGTCCTTGATTGACGCCACGGATGCAGGGCAGGCCCGGCGTGCGTTATGCGCCGTTCTTGCGGGTGACGCCGATGACTGGCGTCGGTTTGATGACTTGTTCGACTCATACTGGTTCAACGCCGGGAAACAGCGGGAAGGGTCGGCCAAGTCGACTCATGTTCGCGTGCAATCGGCCAAGCCGATGATCTGGCGGCAACAGGACAAGGCGCGTGACGATGCGCTATCTGGAACAGAGCAACCCACCACCCCTGATCCGGGCGAGGGAGACGCTGAGGGGATGGACGGCAAACTGGTTGCGACCCGAACGACAAACTTGTCGCGCCGGGATCTGCGCGAATTGATGGATGATGAGGCTCTAAATCAGGCAGAAAGGGCTGCATTGTCGATCGCTCGCGCTATCCGCGATCGCCGGTCGCGCAGGCGTAAGCAGGCGTCAAAGGGGCCGGCGCTGGACTTGCGGCGCATACAGCGGGCCAGTCTTGCGCGCGGCGGAGAGCCGATGGACCTGTACCGTCGCACGCGCCCTCCGCGTCCGATGCGGATTGTTGCGTTATGCGATGTCAGCGGGTCCATGACCGTCTATTCCCGCGTGTTCCTGGCATTTCTGAAGGGGTTGATCGGCAGCGGCACGGAAGCAGACGCCTATTTGTTCCACACACGCCTGATGCGCGTTACTGATGCGCTGCGCGACCACGATAGCTTGCGTGCGGCGGGGCGGTTGTCGCTGATGGCTGAAGGGTTCGGGGGCGGCACCGATATCTCGGGCAGTTTGGAGCGGTTCGTGTCAGGCTATGGTGCACGCGCGCTGAATGGTCGGACGATCGTGCTGATCCTGTCAGACGGGTATTGCAGTTCGGATCCGCAGGCGCTGGGCGCTCTTCTGGCGCGCATCCGGCGCAAGGCGCGACGGATTGTCTGGCTTAACCCGTTGAAAGGATGGGAGAACTACAAACCTATTGCGGCCGCGATGCAGGCGGCCGAGCCGTGTGTGGATGCCCATCTTCCAGCCAATACGCTTGAGGCGCTTGCAGCGCTTGAACCGCAGTTCCGGAAATTGTGAAAGGAGCCCCGAATGGCAAATTTCGACATATTCGACACGATAGATGAGCTTCGCCGGACAGGTGACGCGTTTTGCGTGGCGACGGTTTTACGTACGGCGGATGCGACCTCGGCCAAGGCGGGTGGTAAGGCGGCGATCACACGGGATGGGCGGATATTGGGCCATTTGGGTGGCGCGTGCGTTCAGCGGGCTGTCAGGACCTCGGCGCAGGATGCGCTGGCCAGCGGTGCCCCGCAGATGATCCGCATCAAACCTTCGGACAAGGTGGTGAACATGACGGACCCGGATGGCGTGCAGACTTTCAAAAGCGGCTGTCCCTCGGGAGGAACGGTCGATCTGTTGGTGGAGCCGTATCAGCATGCGCCGCGCGTGGTGATTTTCGGCGGGTCGCCAATCGCGTCTGCCCTTGCAGATCACGCAGCGCTTGCCGGGTTTCGGGTCTGTGTCACCGAAACCGGCGGCACACACACGGGTTTTGAACCGGATTCGGTCAATGATCTGGGGCTTGAGGCCCGGGATTTCGTGGTCGTGGCGTCTCAGGGGCGCGGTGACGCCGTGGCGCTTGAGGCTGCTCTCAACACACCGGCGCGGCGTGTTTCCATGGTTGCCAGTCGCCGCAAGGCGGACGCACTGGTCGACAAGTTGGTGGCAAATGGGCTTGATCCGGCGCGAGCGGGTCAACTGAAATCCCCGGCCGGATTGGATATCCACGCCATTGATCCGCATGAGATCGCCCTGTCGATCCTGGCCGAAATCGTCATGTGGCGGAACACGGACAAGACAAGGGAGGTGTCTGAGGATGAAAAACTTGCTTAAACACGTGCGGACATTGTGGCCGACGCGCATCGAACAAACCCCCAAACAGGCGACGGAAACCGCGCTTTTGGTTTTCCCGAAATGTTGTTGAACAAAGGAAATGTGAATGGAACTGTCTGACGAAATCCGCATCGCGGCCCCTCGGGATGTTGTATACAAGGCGTTGAACACGCCCGAGATTCTGCAGGAGTGTATTCCCGGCTGCGAGGAGCTGATCCAGCATTCACCCGAGGAGCTTGAGGCCAAAGTGGTCCTGAAAATCGGCCCGGTCAAAGCTCGGTTTGCCGGACAGGTCACGTTGGACAACTCGAATGCGCCCGGTGGGTTTTCTTTGACCGGCGAAGGCAAAGGGGGCGCCGCTGGCTTTGCCAAGGGCGGGGCCCAAGTGACGTTGACTGAAGACGGGGCCGAGACCGTGCTGGCCTATACCGCCAAGGTCGAGGTTGGCGGCAAGATCGCCCAGCTTGGCAGCCGATTGATTGCTGGCACGGCCAAGAAGCTCTCGGGCAAGTTCTTCACCAAGTTTGGTGAGGTTGTATCGGAACAGGCTGTTTCCTGACTGAATTGGGCTGGTCGGGCCAAGTGCCCGGCCAACTCGGACTCAATTCAGTTGACGGCAAACGCAATCGGCGCAATCACCATAGCTATGGACGGGATGCTCGTGGCGGGAGGCTTCGGTGAAGAACAGCGCGGCGCTGGAACAACTGGAAAACTGGATTGCGGTCAGGCCGGGCGACTTGCAGGCGATCCGCCGTTTGGTCACGCTTCTGGATATGTCAGATGGCAGGCAGAGCGCTTCCGGTGCCTTTGGACGGGCCCAGTCCAAGGTTGCATCCGCACTGCCCAAAGACTGGCAACAGACGTTATTGGACCCGTCGAAATGCGCTCAGGCGTATGGAGGATGGCTGAATGTTCTGAAATCCGCGCGCATCAAGCACGCAGTGCCGGTTGCTCAGGTGTTTTCGGGGCAGGTGTTGAAGGTTCGGGGCGAAACCCCTTATTGCGACGCGCGGTTGAAGTTCTTTGCCGAAACCAAGGTAATCCCGGCGCTGTGCCACGGTTGCTATAAGGTGCAGATATTGCCCGAAACATTCGAGAAGATGATCCAGGCCTATCTGTTGCTGCTGAACCTTGATCTTCCGGGTGACAACACCAGAAAATGCATGATCGAACTGCGCGACGGGGTCAAATACCCGTACAAGGGTTACATCTATTGCAACAGCGCGGATGAAGCCAAAGCCTGCCTTGCGGCGTTTCAGGTCAAGCTGGCAGAGTTTGGTGTGACGGGCCTTCATTTGAAGATCTCTCACGGCTGTTCGGAATACGGGCTTGAATATCCTGCGTTCAAGTATTCAGAAAGTTCGGAACAGACCGAATTTGAAACGCCGACAGATTGGGCGGGAATTGAAGAGAAATACTTCAAGGGCATAAAGTTTCCCAAACCGCAGGCCAAAGCCTACTCAAAGCCCTTCGTCAGTCTGCGCGACGTGTTCGTTTTGCGAACCTGGACCAAATATGCTGAGTTGATTGGGGATGACACGGCAGGTGCCTATGCTGCTCAGGGCGGTCCTGATTTGCCAGTTCAGTTCGCGAAGCGGGTCAAGGCGCAAGCATCGAAGCGAAACGCCGAGCTGACAGAGCTTGCCGCGATGTCCTGAGATTTGGTAGGCCAATTCAAAAGACAAAAAAACGCTTTTTTCAGTTGTTGCTTCAAATTTCGGAGGATTTGGTGCCCAGGAGAGGCACATGCAACCTGTTTGAGGTTGTTCGCTCCTGTCAGGATTACCATTATATTACAATGATTTAGCTTATTAAATTGTCCGAGCTTGTCTTGCCGTGTTTGGCGCCATCCAGTAGGGTAAGGTGGACATCAGGGTGGATAATAAATGCGGGCAATAAACCGACTTCAGCTTCCTTTGTAAAATCAGCACCGGTGGGTAAACACTGCGATGGCGCTGGGCTTTGGTTTATAAAACGTGAAGATGGTGGCGCGCAGTGGATGCTGCGTGTGACTGTGCATGGCCGAAGGCGTGAAATGGGTCTGGGTGGCTATCCTACTCTTTCTCTTGCAGGTGCTCGAAGTGTTGCACAGCGATGGCGCACGGTTGCTGCGGAAGGCCGTGATCCGGTCAAGGAGCGTGAAGCAGAGGCACGTGCGGCGCGGCGGGAAGATGTTTCACTTGCGGTTCTGACTGCAGATGCATTCGAAGCGCGAAAGGCTGAACTCAAAGGTGATGGAAAAGCTGGGCGTTGGCTCTCACCACTGAACGGGCATGTACTGCCCAAGCTTGGAAAGGTACCAATAACAGATATTGACCAGCGCGACATTCGCGACGCGCTTTCTCCAATCTGGCACACAAAAGCCGACACAGCGCGAAAGGCAATGAACCGGCTAAGCATTGTCTTTCGCCATGCGGCCGCGCTTGGATTGGACGTTGACCTTCAGGCGACAGAGAAAGCCAAGGCACTATTGGGAAAGTCCCGTCATCAACCGAAACATATCCCTGCAATGCCGTGGAGCGAAGTTCCCAATTTCTACGAAAGCCTGGAGGAACCGTCTCTCTCGAACTTGGCAATGAGGTTGCTGATCCTGACGGGCTTTCGTTCAAAACCTTTGCGGTTTCTCAAGCTCGAACAGATCGAAGGTGACGTTTGGATTATACCCGGTGAGGCCACGAAAGGTCGAAAAGGGGCAACAAGCGATTTCCGTGTGCCGCTTTCGCAGGAAGCGCAACGCGTTATCGACCTTGCCCTACCGCATTCCAGAAATGGTTTCCTTTTTCCGAATACACGGCAGGGCGTGATCTCTGACATGACACTCTCGCGGATGATGGAACGGCGCAAATTGGACGCCCGCCCGCACGGCTTCCGAAGTAGCCTTCGCGACTGGCTCGCAGAAGCCACCGACGCATCTCACGAAGTAGCGGAAGCAATGCTGGAACATACAAGCGACTCTGGTGTCGTTCGAGCTTACAGACGCACAGATTTTCTTGAACAGAGATCTGTGCTGGCGGAACGTTGGGCGGACTTTCTGTTAGGTGGTGCAGGTCATGTCGTAAAGCTGGCGACCAATCAATGAAGCAGCGGAACAACAACGACTACGCTTCGGATAAGACTTTGCAGCCCTCTTCTAATTTGAGCGAATGGGGCATCTCCGATTGGAGGGACGCTGCAGCCTATGGCGAAACCAAAGACTGGACTTTAAATCGTTGGAGGTGGGAGTTCTTTCGGCGAAGACGGGATCTGCGTGAATATTTCGATCGGTGGGCACAATATACGCACAAGAAAGAAATGGAGTGCAATGTCGGGTTAGATCCAAGCGATGCAGGTTTTTGTGCCTTCGGGAAAGAGGATTCCAAACGGGAGGCTTCAGAGAAGTTTGACTATCTCGGCATTCCCAACCCACGTATCGGCTCACAACCTACTGGAGCAATCTTGCCGCGCAGCCAGCTTCTCAGGCGAAGGCGCTTGATCAATGGCGCACACCGTCACCTATGCGTTAGAGGAGTGCTTGAAGTCGTTCATGGGTTGTCAGCCGCACAGTTTTCTACGTGGCTTGAACCGCACGAGGTGACGATCAAGTTTGACTTAAACAAACCGCTTCAGGGTCAGCTGGAAGAAGCTCGGGAGATAGTAATTAGGCTCCAGAAAGAGCTTCAAGGAAAACTGGTTGTAAAACGGCAGCATCGAAAAAAATGGTTGGGCTACCTGAGTACATTGGATGCACGTGAAGCTGGTGCCTCTTGGGCAAAAATCGCTGCGTTGCATCCCGCAACTACGCAAACTGAGCAATCCGCTCGCGATATTTGGAACCAAGCGAGTGCCTTGTGTTTTAATTTCTGATTTCTTTTCACAATCCCAAAGACAGGCTCCTCTGGTCACGGTTGCACCATCCCGAACCAAAAAGGATGGTGACTATGAAATACCTCAACTTCGCAGAACTGCGCAAAAAGCTAGGCGGGCGGTCACGCTCTGCAATTTATCTCGATCTCCAGGCCGGACGTCTGCCGCAACCGGTGAAACTCGGTGGGAAGCTTTATTGGCCTGAAGACGAAGTGGACGCACATGTCCGTGCCCTTCGCGACGAAAAAGCCCAGTAACAATAGCCCCGGCGCTGAGCGACCACCGGGAGCGGGGTTGAGATAAACCAATCGCAGCCCAATCCTGGACTTTAAGGTTCGCCAGCACCTCAGTGGTGAGGTAAAAAATGAGCAAACAAAGCTGGAATGACACCACCGACAAGTGTTTGCGTCGCTCCTCCCTGCCCCTTTGTGAACATGGGCAGTTGGACTCGGATTCCACGAACGTCACAAATGTACCACTTGCTGGCTGTGCAGAACTTGGTGTTTACCGCCAGTGCAGCAATCCGTCGCACAAGGTGGGTGTAAGCATCGCTGATCATATTCCTGAGCACCTTAAAAAGGTGTCGCGTTCAATTGGGTACACCCTTTGGCTGAATGGCGAAAACCAGTGGCTTGGCCTTGAATTAATCTTACAGGCACAACTGGATCAGCAGCAACGTAAAGCGCTTGCCTATATGGCGCTGAAATCTCTCAGCTACGACGCTGCCAAATCGATCGCGGAGGGCGTGCTGGACAATGGTGCAGGACAGCCTAATGCGCCCCTTCTAAACTACATGGACGAGGCCTTGTTCTGGGCTGACATGGCACTTCCTGAAGAGCTTGATGCCTATTGCCTTGCGAGCTTCGGACAGATGGATCCGGCTAGGCAGGCGGCTTTCCTCGAACACGTGCAGGGTGGCAAATAAACATGGCGCACAACTTTGCAGACATGGCTATGCAGCTTAAAGCACACCAAGCCGAGTTTCCTCGCCGGCGATCGGATTGGTTGCCGACGGAATTTTCCTGGCGCGACCCCTCCACCATTCCGCCCCGACCTTGGCTCTATGGGCAGCATCTGATCCGCAAACAGGTATCAGTGACAGTTGCCCCCGGCGGAGTCGGGAAATCATCTCTGACGCTCTGTGAGGCGCTCGCAATGGTCTCGGGGCGGGAACTTCTGGGTGACTGGACCGCCAAAGATCTCAAGGTCTGGATCTACAACCTTGAAGACACGCGCGACGAATTGGATCGGCGTATTATAGCAACCACGCAGCATCACCAAGTCACCTCTCAGGAAATCGCGGGGCGGTTGTTTGTGGACTCTGGTCGGGAACGTGAACTTAGCACTGCGATCCAAACCCGTGAAGGCGTCCAGATCGTCAAAGCGGAAATGGAAGCTCTAGCGCATGAAATTGAGGCACGCGAGATCGATGTTCTGATCATCGACCCGTTTGTTTCGTCGCACCAGGTTGGTGAGAACGATAACGGTGCAATTGACATCGTGGCAAAGGAGTGGGCGCGGTTGGCGGATCAGAGCAACTGCGCAATTGAACTGGTGCACCACACTCGCAAAACCAACGGCGAAGAAGTAACGACCGAAAGCGGGCGCGGCGCAACCGCGCTTTTGGCGGCGGCGCGTTCCGGTCGGGTGCTCAACAAGATGGGCGACAACATGAAAGCCGAGGCCGGCGTTCAAAACGACCCGTCCACCTACTTTGCCGTCACCCGCGACAAATCAAACCTTGCCCCGGTTGGGGGACGTGTCTGGCGGCGCATGGCGTCTGTGCACCTTTCCAACGGCGACAGCGTGGGCGTGGCTGAGGCATGGAAATGGCCCGACACTTTCGACGGCATGTCTGTTACCGATCTACTGGCGGTCCAAAATGCCCTGGACGGTAAGGGGCGGCGCTATTCGGACCAAGCGGGTGACGATTGGGCGGGCGTGATCGTGGCCGAGGTGCTGGGTCTAGACGCGATGTTGGACCGCAAGCGCATCAAGAAGATGATCGAGACTTGGTTGAAGTCTGGCGCGCTGGTGAAGGGGCAGAAAACCGGTCCCATCCGCAAACCTGTTCCGACAGTGGAAGTAGGCGAATGGGCAACCGCGTAAAGTGCGTCACCGGTTCGTTCGCAGGGTGGTCTACAAACTGGTCTTAATTTTCCTTTCTCTGAGCATGGGGGAACCGCGCGCTCTAGTTGCGATTTCGTGCTGTAGATGTCTCACCTTCTTTGCGCGAGGTGAAGCGATGCTCGGCATGGGCCTTGCGAGGACCATATATGTTCGATTTCGCGCATCATGGGGTTTGCCGACTATGATAAGAATTGTTGGTGTTTTGTGATGGGGCGAACGACAAAGCTAGAAGTTAAGTTACGCTCGCTCTTTCAAAGCGATCCCATAGATTGGCGTGAAATTCGGTCACGCTGGCGGCCGTGCCCCGCAGAGGCGCAAAAGCACCCAAACTATCGGAGGGATTGCTCACAGTGTCGCGGCGCAAACTGCAAACGGATGGCGGAGCTGGGCTTGAATGAGAGCGGCGAACCGCTGCCTAAGGCAGAACGTCCGAAGTGCGGCGCAAAAACACGTAACGGCGGCCAATGTCAGGCCCGAGTAGTTCCTGGCAAACGGCGCTGTCGATTGCATGGTGGGTTAAGCACGGGGCCGAAAAAGAAGAGAAGAGTTGTTGTAAATCATGAGCTAGACAGCAAGTGAACGGATGCGATGCGACGCCGCAGTAGCTCCACCGCCAGGCTTTGAAGCCAAAAACGGGCTTAGACTTCAGCGACAGCTATGCAAAGTCGCCATTGGCTCTCCTCGCTGCACCCGCTGAACTGGGTTCACCGAATGACTGGAAACCGTGGCTTTGCGGACATTAAACGGAACGGGTTAGGTGACTGCTCTGAGCTGAGAGCAGAAATTTAACGGATAGTATTCAATGGCAGCTAAGCCCGCGAAGCCGTCATTAATGCGCTGCACAGCGAACGACTGCTATGCGGGCAAAGCTGCCCTTAGCTGCGCTGCGGCGCGTTTGTTTTGCTTGAACAACTGCTCAGCGGATAACGCGGACACGCCGCGTAAGAAAATATTCGATCGGACAGAGCGCATCGCCGTTCAGATGACAGTTCGGACATATCGCACAATTGTGTGTATGATGCCGCCGAGCCATACGCTCAAACAATTTCGGACAATATTTAATGTGGAGACGATAGATGCAGCATTTGCATACCAAAGCCCGCAATACTTTTGTCGCTTGTATTAGCTCGCTTTTTGTTTTCGTGCCCGCAGTCTCAGCGGAGGCTAATTTCCAGACGACATGCAACCCAAAAGCGGACCAGGCTTTCAACGAAGGTCTAAATCTCATTCACAACATGATGTACATTCAAGCCGAAGAAGCGTTCAACGAAGCAGCGTTTGCGGATCCAACTTGTGCCATTGCACAGTGGGGCATCGCGATGTCGAACTTTCACCCTCTTTGGCCGGGCACTCCCAGTGAAGCCGAAACAGAGAGAGGCTCTGCTGCAGCGGAAAAACTCGCGTCAATGTCCTCCGAAAGCGCCGTTGAACAAGCATTGATCGACGCCGCCGTTGCTTTCTACGCCTCAAGCCAGGAAGACTACCGCGCTCAGCTTAAATCGTGGGCGGAGAAACAGGTGGCAGCTGCGGACCAACATGCAAACGACTTGGACACCGCGGCGTTTGCGGCGCTGGCACGCCTTGCAACGGCGCCGCGAGGGGCAGATGGAATCAAAGTAAAGTCGCAGGTGGGTGATACGCTCGACGCGCTTCATCAAAAGGCACCAGAACATCCTGGCGTCATTCACTACGCGATCCACGCCTATGACAATCCGCCACTCAAGGAGCGAGGCAGGCCGTACGCCGAGATTTACGATAAAACGGCTCCAAGCGC
>NZ_JBQFPR010000012.1:0-47817 GCF_056536465.1 Ruegeria sp. CL6 | reverse complement strand
TGCCCCCAGTCTCTCCTGAGCGTCTCCGCCGCTTCCGCCGCGTCCCAGCGCCTCACCAGCGCCGGTGAAGGGGGTTCTAAGGATAACAACATTGCACCGCAAGTGGAAAATTCGAGAAACCGATAAAAAACTGAAAAATTCCACTTTATAGAATAATAACAACATCTTACCTGAAAGCTCAAAGTCAATTCCCCTAGATCGCCACGGCAGCAGGGCCAAGGAATCGGCTTTCGCACAGGGTTCCCCACAGACTCAGGCGCGAGTCAGGCGGAATCGGCACCTCGGAATCGATTCAGGGGGTTTGAAACGGGCAGGCGCAACACGAGCAGACCTACAATCAGGGACAGGTATATCACCGGCTCGATCTGAAAGCCCTTCGCCAGCATGACATAATGCAGCCCCCCTAAGATCGCCGCCGGATAAACCAGACGTTGGAGACTTCGCCAACGTGCACCTAGTCGCCGCACAGACAGATTGTTCGACGTCACCGCCAGAGGAAGCATCAAGACGAAGGCCGCCATACCCACCGTTATATAAGGACGCTTTACAATATCGGCCCAGATCTGGCTGGGCACCTGAACATCCAGAACCAGCCAAACCAACAGGTGCATACTGACATAGGCAAACGTCAGCACACCAAGGGCGCGCCGGAATTTCAGCAGGTTCAACCCAAGAAGTCGTCGAGCAGGAGAGATCGTCAGCACAACAATCAATAGCTGCAGCGCCAACTCTCCGTATTTGTGCTCTAACGCCTCAATGGGGTCAACGCCCAAGCCGCCGGTCAAACCCTGATAGAACAGCCAGGGCGCAGGAAGCCCGCCCAAAAGGTAGATGGCCCATACTGGGATCCGGCGAAGTATCGAGTTCAGGGTTTGCATGCGCTCAATAGTATGACGACAGGTCCATGCCGTCGTAAAGGCTCGCGACTTCGGACTCATAACCATTGAACATCAATGTGGGGACGCGCTTGGCGAATAGCCCCCCACCGATCTGACGTTCCGAAGCCTGCGACCAACGTGGATGATCGACGGTTGGATTCACATTGCTGTAAAAGCCGTATTCTCGCGGGCTGGCCATATTCCAGCTGGTCGGGGGTTCCACATCCGTCAGAGTGATGCGGACGATCGACTTGATGGACTTGAAACCGTATTTCCACGGAACAACCAAACGCAGCGGAGCCCCGTTCTGGTTCGGGATCGGGCGATCGTAAATCCCGGTCGCCATTATTGTCAGCGGGTGCATGGCTTCGTCCAACCGCAGACCTTCGCGATACGGCCACTCCAGAACCGGGTATTGAACACCCGGCATTTCGTCGGGCCGATAGGCCGTTTCAAACGCGACGTACTTGGCGCCTTTCTGAACACCGGCCATGTTCAACAAATCTGCCAACTCGAACCCGTTCCACGGTATGACCATCGACCAGGCCTCGACACAGCGAAACCGGTAGATGCGCTCCTCCACGGTCATCTCGGACATCACGTCCTTGAAATCATACTCACCCGGCCTGTCCACCAAACCGTCGATTTTGATGCTCCAGGGTTCGGTCACCAGCATATGAGCGTATTTGGCCGGGTCGTCCTTTCGCGTCCCAAACTCATAGTAGTTGTTGTACGAGGTGATCTCTTCCCACGTGTTCGGGTCAAGCGCACCTTCGGCTGCAGCCGCGCGCGACATTCCTGCCAGCCCGACCCCTGCCAACCCCGCCATAACCTGACGGCGGTTCAAGAACGCGGTCCGCGGCGTGACATCAGCCTGTGTCAATGTGTTGGTCCACCGGTGCGCCATCAATGTCTCCGTACTTGGTCAGCGTTGGGGTTCAGATAGTTCGCTCTTACCACAGGACCAAAGCAACTTGCGTCACGATTGGGAGAAGAGACTGTAACGAACCACGCACCCGACGATATTTCCCTGTAATCGACGTCTCCTAACGAAGTGGACCCGGCGTCACCCTTGATATTGGCGCTAGGCAGCGCACAGTTCCCGAGGTTAAGTTTTCAAAGGCGCAAGGGACGGAGAATACGGCCAATGGTTTTTGGCCGCGTGGATAGCGCCGAGGAAAAAGACGACAATATGATCGGAAAGGACGAATTATGAAATCGAAACTGGCTGCGGGCCTGTCGTTGGTTCTGTTTATCGCGGCGTGCGCCGAGAAAGAAACCTACCCAATCACGGGTTGTGACGCGGACGAGACCTTTCCGGTGACCTGCGAAGAAATCGGTGAAGACACCAATCTGGATCAAAACAACGCGCAAGACCTGAACGCATTGCCGACCGGCGCTTAACGTCTTGTGATCAAATGCGCTGGGGCTGCGAGGGCTCCGGCGTCATTCAAGAACGAACCCGCCAGAGTCTGGCGGGTTTTCCGTTCGCTCCTTTTAAAAAAGCACGGCGCATTCGCCTTTGGACATCTGGCAGGGCTTCAGGCTGGTTGCGCAAGTCAGTCCTCAGCCGAAAACACGCTTGGCCAGCAGGACTGAACGGGCACACTCCGTCTTTCGTCAAATTTCTGCCTCACACAGTCGGCAGGTAAGAACGCGAAGATTTGCACACTAGATAAGAGTCATCACCCTATGCTTAGAATTCTCGCCCTTTGCAGCACGCTGCTGGGTAACCCTGCGCTGGCGGACCTCCAGTCCTGCCAGAACCTTTTTGCTCAAACGCCTCTGATCCTGAGCAATCTGAATCTGGTCGATTCCTACAGTTACGAAGACGATTTTCCCGGCCTCGGATACTCGATAACATTTGCGGACACGACATCCCAGCTGACCATCTTCCTCTATGACCATGAGCAACAGGTCATCCCGCCGGAAATGGCGCTGGACAGTTTTCATCAATCCCTTGGGGACATCACCGCGTCTACCAATAACCGAGGGGTCGAACTTGGCGAGATCAGTGCCTATCAGATACAAGACACTGCGCAGCAATTACCGCTGCGGGCCGAAGCGCGGACATCTGACGGGTTTTCTGAACTTCTGGCAATCGGGGTCGTGGACAACTGCATTGTAAAGCTGAGGTTCACGACCGAATTTGAAATAGAAAAAGCCAAGGGTCTGATGGACGTTGTCACCGGCTATTTGAACGAAGGCTTCGTCAGCCCTGCATGAGAAACCCGCCAATTGGCGGGTTTCCCGTTCACTATACTTGGATCAATGCACTACGGCATCATCCGGGCGCGGGCGATCGGACGTGCCCAATCTGTCACCGATGATCAATCCTTCGGCGCCGGCAGATACAGGCACCGTCTCACCATCCTTGATCTCCCCGGCCAACAGAGCTTCGGCCAACGGGTTCTGCAACGCGCGTTGGATCACACGCTTCAACGGGCGCGCACCAAAGACCGGGTCATAGCCTTCGTTGGCCAGCCATTCCTTGGCACCATCGTCCAAGGCCAGCTCGATCTTGCGGGCGGCCAGACGTTTTTGCAGACGTGCCATCTGGATATCGACGATGCCATCCATGTCGCCCCGCTTGAGCCGATCAAAGATGATGGTCTCGTCCAGACGGTTCAGGAATTCGGGCCGGAAATGTGCCCGGACTGCGTCCATCACATCCCGCCGCGCCTGCGCACTGTCGGCGCCTTCGGGCAGTTGGCTCAACGCCTGTGACCCAAGGTTCGACGTCAGGATGATCAGCGTCTGCTTGAAGTCCACGGTGCGGCCCTGACCATCGGTCAGCACACCATCGTCCAGAACCTGCAACAGCACGTTGAACACATCCGGGTGCGCTTTTTCGACCTCGTCAAACAGCACGACCTGATAGGGTCTGCGGCGCACGGCTTCGGTCAGCACACCGCCTTCGTCATACCCGACATAGCCCGGAGGGGCACCGATCAGACGGGCGACCGCGTGCTTCTCCATGAACTCAGACATGTCGATGCGGACCATCGCGTTGTCGTCGTCGAACAGGAAGTTCGCCACGGCCTTGGTCAGTTCGGTCTTACCCACGCCAGTCGGCCCAAGGAACAAGAACGAGCCCAACGGCCGACCCTCGTCATTCAACCCGGCACGCGCACGGCGCACGGCGTTGGCGACGGCGGTCACTGCCGCGTCCTGACCAATCACGCGGGAATGCAGATCGTCTTCCATCCGCAGCAGCTTCTCACGCTCACCTTCCAGCATTTTCGAGGTCGGGATTCCCGTCCAACGCTCGACAACGCTGGCGATCTGTTCCGGGCGCACCGTTTCCTCGGCCATCATGGCGTTGCTTTCGGCGTTTTCGGCCTCGGTCAGCTTTTTCTCCAGCTCGGGGATGACGCCATAGGACAGCTCACCCGCCTTTGCCAAATTGCCTTCGCGCTTGGCGATCTCAAGATCAGCCCGCGCCTTGTCGAGCTGTTCTTTCAGATCACGCGCGCCGGCCAGCTTGTCGCGTTCAGCCTGCCACTGAGCGGTCATCTCGGCGGATTTCTCCTGCAGATCGGCCAGATCCTTTTGCAAGGTCTCCAGTCGATCCTTGGATGCCGCGTCATCTTCCAGCTTCAGCGCCTCTTCCTCGATCTGCATCTGCAGGATCTGGCGATCCAACTGATCGAGTTCCTCGGGCTTGCTGTCCACCTCCATCCGCAACCGCGATGCGGCCTCATCAACAAGGTCGATGGCTTTGTCAGGCAGGAAACGGTCAGTGATATAGCGATGCGACAGGGTCGCCGCCGAGACCAGCGCCGAATCCGAGATGCGCACGCCGTGGTGCAGCTCGTACTTTTCCTTGATGCCGCGCAGGATGCTGATCGTGTCCTCGACCGTCGGTTCAGTGACCATCACGGGCTGGAACCGACGCGCAAGGGCCGCGTCTTTTTCGACATACTTGCGGTACTCGTCCAGCGTGGTCGCACCGATACAATGCAACTCACCTCTGGCAAGCGCAGGCTTGATCAGGTTGGCCGCATCCATCGCGCCATCGGACTTACCGGCGCCGACCAGCGTGTGCATCTCGTCGATGAACAGGATGATCTCACCGGCGGCTTCGGTCACTTCGGTCAGAACCGCCTTAAGGCGTTCCTCGAACTCACCACGGTATTTCGCACCTGCAATCAGCGCACCCATGTCCAGCGCAAGCAGCTTCTTGTCCTTCAACGATTCCGGCACGTCTCCGTTCACGATGCGCAGGGCCATGCCCTCGGCAATCGCGGTTTTACCGACGCCGGGTTCACCGATCAGAACCGGGTTATTCTTGGTCCGGCGCGACAGAACCTGCATCGAGCGGCGGATTTCCTCGTCGCGTCCGATAATCGGGTCAATCTTGCCTTCAGCCGCGGCTTCGGTCAGATCACGCGCGTATTTCTTGAGCGCGTCGTAACCTTCTTCCGCCGACGCAGTATCAGCCGTGCGCCCCTTGCGGATATCATTTATCGCCTCGTTCAGCTTCTGCGCAGTCACAGCGCCATCTTCCAAAGCGTCCTTGGCTTTGGATTTTACCATGCACAACGCCATTAGAATGCGTTCAACCGGCACAAAGCTGTCGCCAGCTTTGGTCGCGATCTTCTCAGCCTCATCCAGAACCTTGGCGGTTTGCCCGTCCAGATAGACCTGACCCGCATCCCCGCTAACTTTCGGAATCTTGGCCATTGAAGCATCCAGCGCGTTGACAACGCGGCTGGGCGCCCCGCCTGCGCGTGAAATCAGGTTGCTGGCCAGCCCCTGATCGTCATCCATTAATGCTTTGAGTAAATGCTCGGGCGTCAGTCTTTGATGCTCTTCGCGCATTGCGATCGTCTGCGCTGCCTGCACGAAACCCCGTGCCCGCTCGGTGAACTTGTTCAAGTCCATGTTATTCTCCTTTTCTCAAGCGCCCTGTTTTGATGCGCCCGCTTTGCGGCACGCGTCGGTCAGAGCCTCACATTCAATCTGGGAAATATCTTACCCGGTTCAAGAGGCTGAGCCGCAGATTTCGGCCCTATCTGCGCGGCACCGTGTAAACCGTATATCCTCCGGTTTTCGCCACCTCTCGTGCGCCATACATCTCGACCAGAGATTGCGCCGCGTCGCTCCCTGTCGGGCAAGATACAAGGTCTGCTGAATCGTCCAGAAAATTGACTGTAAAGGCCGTTTCGCCGGTGACCTGACAATCGTCGTCGGTCGAGCGATACCCCCGCACAAGCCGCAGGTTGTCGTTGGTCGGTGATCTGACGACCGTGTCGGCGGCTTCGGTTTCCAGCGGCATATCCTGACACCCTGCCGCCGCCAGCGCCAGACCACACACAAATACAGTCCTTACCATCTGTCCCATTTCAAATTCCATCCGTGCAATCCACGCGCATGATAACACGATGAGCGCCCAGCGCTGTGATCTGAATCACACGGCAGTCCTGCATGGACACAGACACCCAAACCCGTTACCACGCAGACGTTTGCCAAAAAGGAGCGCCCAATGTCCGACGACCGCCTGATCGTAGCCCTAGATGTCCCCAATGCCCTGCAGGGGTTGGCCATGGCCGAGCGGCTTGGCGACAGCGTGTCCTTCTACAAGATCGGTCTGGGTATGCTGACCGGTGGCGGGCTGGCTTTGGCCAATGAACTCAAACAAGATCACGGCAAACGCATCTTTCTGGACATGAAACTGTTCGACATCGGCAATACGGTCGAAAACGCTGTGCGAGGGCTGGCGCAGTTCGATCTGGATTTCCTGACAGTGCATGGCGATCCACATGTGGTGCGCGCCGCGAAAGAAGGTGCTTCGGGCAAAGACTTGAAAATCCTTGCGGTCACGATCCTAACGTCGCTGAACCGCGATGATCTGGATGCAAGCCTGCTGAAAGAGGGCGACGTGCAGGAACTGGTTGTTGAGCGTGCCGCCCGCGCACTTGAGGCCGGGGCAGATGGCGTCATTGCCAGCCCGCAAGAGGCCGCGCTGATCCGTGCTTTGCCACAGGCCGAAGGTCGCTTGATCGTAACCCCCGGCGTTCGCCCGGCCGGGGCGGCTTTGGGCGATCAAAAGCGTGTCGCGACCCCTGCCAGCGCAATCGGGGACGGTGCCGATCACATCGTGGTCGGACGCCCAATCTATCAAGCAGAGGATCCCAAAGCGGCCGCCGAGGCAGTTCTTGCTGAGTTAAATTCTTTGGCTCAGCATTAGTCGAGGTATCGGGAATCGGTTGGAAATCACCACGAAACACAGGCCAACCGGTTGACCTCACGTCGCTTTTTCCAAAATCCGCGCCAAATCGTCCCTGTGCCCGAAAACACACATGAAAAATACGAGATTTGGCTATGTGACCTAGGTCCTATCGAAATGCGGGGTTTTGAGCGATTCTAAGGTCGTGATACTCCCCGCGGACCGTATCTTCCTGAGGTCCGTCACCTCCCCCCGCCCACTTGCGGGGGGTCTTCTTTTGGACTGAATGGCCCGAACGCAATCGTCGGTACTTTGCCCGGCTTGGCAGCGTGGTATAAGGGGCTTCCCGAAACAAACACCCCCAGTACGGAACCGTTCTGATGCCCGGCTTTTGCCGAGATTGCCTGTCCATATCCTCGGATGCACGCCGATGCGGTGCCTGCGGCAGCCCCCGGATCAAGTCGCATCCCGAACTGTTTGACCTGTCGATCGCGCATATGGACTGTGACGCGTTTTATGCCTCCGTCGAAAAAAGGGACAACCCGGAACTCGCGGATAAGCCGGTGATCATTGGCGGAGGCAAACGTGGCGTCGTCTCAACCGCGTGCTATGTTGCCCGCATCCGAGGGGTGCGGTCAGCGATGCCGATGTTCAAAGCGCTGCAACTCTGCCCGGACGCCGTCGTGATCAAACCACGCATGTCAGTTTATGCCGAGGTCTCGCGCGAGATACGCGCCATGATGGATGAACTGACCCCCGTGATCGAACCCCTGTCTCTGGACGAGGCGTTCATGGATCTGTCTGGCACCGAACGCCTGCACGGTGCGCCGCCCGCTGTCATGCTGGCCGGACTTGTAAAGCGCATGAAGGACGAGTTGGGCGTCACAGGCTCGATCGGGCTGTCGCATAACAAGTTCCTGGCGAAGGTTGCATCGGACTTGGATAAACCACGCGGGTTTTCGGTGATCGGACAGGCAGAAACGGCATCCTTTCTGCATGACAAGCCCGTCCGCCTGATCTGGGGCATCGGCCCTGCCGCGCAGGAGTCGCTGGATCGTGCCGGCATCCGCACATTTTCCGACCTGTTGCGCTGGGATCAAGAGGCTCTGACCGCGCGGTTCGGATCAATGGGCTATCGGCTTTGGCATCTGGCGCGCGGACAGGACAAGCGCCGCGTTTCCGCGCACGAGCCGATGAAATCCATCAGCAACGAAACCACGTTTTTTGAGGATACGGCCAATTTAGACATTCTCGATGGCCATCTGTGGCGCATG
The DNA here is from genome assembly GCF_056536465.1 of Ruegeria sp. CL6. Classification (NCBI taxonomy): domain Bacteria; kingdom Pseudomonadati; phylum Pseudomonadota; class Alphaproteobacteria; order Rhodobacterales; family Roseobacteraceae; genus Ruegeria; species Ruegeria sp. CL6. The sequence goes on along the minus strand of NZ_JBQFPR010000012.1, from coordinate 39,493 downwards.
GCGGAAAAAGTGGCTGACCGGGCCAAGGCCAAAGGTTTGGCGGGGCGGGTCGTGACCCTGAAGCTGAAAAAAGCCGACCACAAAGTACTAACCCGGCGTGTATCTCTGCGAGATGCAACCCAGATCGCGGATCGTATTTACCGCACGGCTCGTGGGTTGTTCGATCAGGTAGGGGATCAGGGCCCATACCGCCTGTTGGGTTGTGGCATCTCCGATCTTTGTTCTGAAGATCAGGCCGACATTTCGGGGGACTTGCTGGACCCCAACGCCACCCAGCGGTCGCAGGCGGAACGCGCCACGGATGAAATCCGACGCCGTTTCGGAACCGACGCCATCGTCAAGGGCCGTGCCTTGCGGTGACGTTACTCTGCGGCCAGCCGCAAAGACTCATCGCCGATCTGTGAGATATCCATGATGACCTGCCGCAGCGTGTCCCGGAACGGGGCGAAATTGGCATTTGGCGCGATCCGGGTTTCGTCCATATAAAGCGACCTGTCGATCTCAATCTGGACTGCATGCTGATTGCGTCCGGGCCGTCCATATGTCTGCGTCACATAAGCCCCCGCAAATGGCGCGTTCCGAGCGACCGTCAACCCGGCAGCGACAAACGCCGCCTCGATCCGATCTACGATCTCGGGCGAGGCTGAGGCTCCAAACCGGTCGCCCAACACAATCTGTGGTCGCCGGGTACCACTTGATCCGGCCATTGCAACCGCCTCATGCGGCATCGAATGACAATCAACCAGAATCGCCTGCCCGAACGAATCCAACGATTCCTTTAACAAGGACTTCAGACGCGCGTGATAAGGCCGCCAGCAGGTGTCGATACGCAGACGCGCTTCGTCCATTGTCAGCTTACCGCGATAGATCGCACGGCCGTTGGCAACGACCCGCGGAATCACTCCCAACCCCGACGCCACCCGAGGGTTGTGACCCTGACGGCGCGCGCCTTCGATCAAAGCCGGGTCCAGTTCCTCGGCACTGCGGTTGAGGTCCAGATAGGCGCGGGGTTTCGTCGCTGAAATCAGCGGCGCGCCATATTCGGCAGCAGGCGAAAACAACTGATCCACAAAGGCATCTTCCGAGGATCGAATCACATCGCGGCTCAGAACAGTTCGTTGCAGCAACGATTGCGGGTAATTCCGACCGCTATGAGGAGAGGAATACACAACACAAGACGTGCGCTTGGCGGGCAAATCCAATACATAGGCGGTGTTCTGCATAACGACTCCTTGTTCGCGTCCAACATAGACCGGAAAATAGTTCTTCCAAACCCCTTGAACCCCTTTGCGACTCCTTTTATAGACCCCGCTACCGGCGCGGGGTTCCGCGCCCCATTTCGTTATGGGGCAGGGCACGCAAAGGTAAGTGGGCGGTTAGCTCAGCGGTAGAGCACTTCGTTGACATCGAAGGGGTCACAAGTTCGATCCTTGTACCGCCCACCATCGTTTCACTGTTCCGGGCAACCGGGGCACCCGCTAACCCAGGCGCTGGCCACGTCTTTGATGAAGGCGCCGCAGATTGGAGACAGACCCATGAAGGTCAAGAACTCGCTCCGCTCGCTCAAGAACCGGCACCGTGATTGCCGGATTGTGCGTCGCAAAGGCCGCGTCTACGTGATCAACAAGACGCAGCGCAAGTTCAAAGCTCGCCAGGGCTAAGAACCGCTCAATACGAATAGAAAGAACCGCGCCTCTGAGCGCGGTTTTTTTGTTTGCAGGTCAGAACGTGATCCCGGCATGGATCAAAATACCGATGACCATCAAGATATTCAGAATCATCGAGATTCCGTTGCCCACATAAATCGGCAACTTTCCGACGACCAACCCGTAGATAAACCACAGCATCGAAAGCCCCGCATAAAGTGACCATGACAAAAGGGACTGGCCGCTCGCGTGTTGGGAATGTGTGAAATACAGCTTCATGAGCTGCGGCAGCGTTGCAAACGGACCGACCACTCCGATGAAAACCATGAACCCCTCGAACCGCGCCATCCAATGACCGAGGTTGGACTTCTCAAGCTTTTCAGCCAGCGTTTCCGTCATCGAATGTGTCCTTTCGCGTGGCGATCAATACAAATAATCCGCAGTCATTGCCCGGAAGCTATCTGACAATTTAACCGTTTCGGCCTCGTCCACCAAGAAAAACGCAAATCAGGATGGCACAGATCTTAACCCGCCACCATTTTCCCAAGTAATTTTGTCAGATTTCCTTGCATCCCCCTCAGAATCGTTTAATTGACCAAATCAGTCGGGTTATCCCCGCCGCGATTTTTCAATTTTGGGACATATGATGCTGAAATCCTCTACCTGCGTTGCCGCCGCTCTGACGGCCCTGATCGCAAATTCTGCCGCTGCTGAAGGCGAGCTGAACCTTTACTCCTCGCGCCACTATGACACCGACGAGCGCCTGTATTCCGATTTTGAAGAGGCAACCGGAATCACCATCAACCGTATCGAAGGCAAAGCTGACGAACTGATCGCCCGCATGGAAGCCGAAGGTGCAAACTCGCCCGCTGATGTGCTGCTGACCGTGGATACCTCACGCCTGGCCCGCGCCAAGAACGCCGGCATCCTACAGGCGATTGACAGCGCAGTTCTGGAAGACCGCATTCCCGCCAACCTGCAGGACGAAGACAACCAGTGGTACGGTTTCTCACAGCGCGCGCGCATCATCTTTTTTGACAAGGCCGACGTCGCCACCCCGCCCGCAAGCTATCTTGATCTCGCCAAACCGGAATACAAAGGTCTGGTCTGCATCCGGTCGTCCAGCAACACCTACAACCAGACCCTTCTGGCCTCGATCATCACAAACCATGGTCGTGAAGCAGCCAAAACCTGGGCCGAAGGCGTTGTCGCAAACATGGCACGTGACCCGCAGGGCGGTGACACGGACCAATTGCGCGGGATCGTCTCGGGTGAATGTGAGATCGCCGTTTCAAACTCGTACTACTTCGCCCGCGCGCTGCGTAAGGATGTGAAAGGTCTGAGCGCCGATATCGACATGATTGGCGTGCAGTTCCCCGCACAAGACGCCGAGGGCGCGCATATGAACCTGTCGGGCGCCGGGGTTGCTGTGCATGCACCGAACAAGGACAACGCAATCAAGTTCCTGGAATACTTGGCGAGCGATCAGGCGCAGGTCTATTTCTCGAACGGCAATGACGAATTCCCGGCTGTGGAAGGCGTAGCCTTGGCGGACAACGTCGCAACTTTGGGTGAGTTCAAGGCGGATGAGGTAAACCTTTCAGAGGTCGCCAAGAACATCCCGGAAGCTCAGAAAATCTTTAACGAGGTTGGTTGGAAGTAATTCCTCCAACTCATGAACAGAGATCGGGCGCGGGTGATTCCGCGCCCGTTTTCGTTTGTATTTCTATATTTTTGAATTACTATTCTCATATGCGAGAATTTTTCTTATTTCAGACTCATGCTTGATGATCTCTCGAACCGCCTTGCCAGCCGCCTGAACGAGCTTCGCCGATCACGCGGATTGTCGCTGGATCAGTTGGCAGATCAAAGCGGGATCAGCCGGGCAACTCTGTCTCGTATGGAGAAAGGCGATGTCAGCCCGACCGCAGAAACGCTGGGGCGGCTATGCGCCGCCTATGGCCTGCCGATGTCCCGATTGCTGATGATGGTTGAAGACAGCTTTGACCCGCGCGTGCCATTTGAACGTCAACCCGAATGGCGCGATCCCGAAACCGGTTTTACACGCCGATCCGTCTCGCCCCCTGCCACCGGTCTTAGCGGTGAGGTTCTTGAAGGTCACCTGCCGCCGGATACGGTGATCTCTTACGATGCGCCTCCGAAACCGGGTCAGGAACACCACGTGATCCTTCTGGACGGCGCAATGACCCTGACAGTCGACGGCGTTGCCCATGATCTGACCGGAGGCGACTGCCTGCGCTATCACCTCTCTGGCCCCACCCGGTTTGAAACGCCCCCGACCCGAGGCGCGCGTTACATGTTGGTTCTGATATGATCTCACGACTAACCAAAACCCAGCTCAACGATGCGCTGGATGATCTAACCGACATCCTGCACGCTTGCGTTCATGACGGGGCCAGCGTCGGGTTTATTCTGCCCTTCTCGCCCAGTCAGGCCCGAGGGTATTGGCAGAACCGGGTTTGGCCCGATGCGGAATCGGGTGCTTTGGACCTGTTTGCCGCCTATGACGCTGGGCGTGTTGCCGGAACGGTGCAGCTAGTCCCTGCATCCATGCCAAATCAACCTCATCGTGCGGACGTAGCCAAATTGCTGGTTCACCCAAACGCACGGCGCAAGGGTCTGGCGCGTGCGCTGATGGCAGCACTCGAGCAACGGGCAAAAGCTGTGGGCCGAACAATGCTGGTGCTGGACACACGCAGCTCGGACCCGTCGCGTATCCTCTACCAAACTCTCGGGTTTCAGATCGCGGGGGAAATTCCGAACTATTGCCGGAATCCCTTTGAAGACCGGCTAGAGCCTACCACCTACATGTTCAAACACTTGTCCTGAACTAAGGTTCCGCGCGTGCCGATCGCCTAGCTGGATTGGTCCTGCGTTTCCCAATCCTCTAATTGCCCGCCCACCGCATAGCGAACAAGCGACAGTGCAGCTTGAAACGCCGCAGCGCCCCAAGAAGAACCTTGCATCACCACCCGTTTGCCATGCCACTATGAGGATATCGGTTGGAGGAGAGGCATGAAGGCGTGGTCAAGAGTGGGTCTGGTCATTTGCGCCGCGGTTCTGGCCGCCTGTGCGCCGAAAACACGAACCTATGATAAGACCGTAACAACCTCTGTCGCGACCGGACCGAACACCGCCCTGTCTCAGGCCGCGAACAGATTAGGAGACCCGAAAGACGGACGATCGGGCGTCAAACTCATAAGCGACGGAGAAGAGGCGCTGGTTTCGCGTCTAGTGCTGGCCGCCGCCGCCCAGCAAACAATCGATGCGCAGTACTATCTTTTGCACAACGATCCCACAGGCCACCTGTTTGCCGCCAGCCTATTGCAGGCGGCCGACCGAGGTGTCCGCGTTCGCCTGTTGCTGGATGACATGGATACGTCCAGCTATGATGCGATGACGGCCGCATTGGACAAGCACGAGAATATCGAAATCCGACTGTTCAACCCATTCTGGCGCGATCAAAGCCTGCTGGTCGCCGGTCTGACCGACTTCAAACGCATCAACCGCCGCATGCACAACAAGTCAATGACCGCAGATAACGCGTTCACCATTGTTGGCGGCCGCAATATCGGGGCCGAGTACTTCCTGGCGCGGAAGGAAATGAACTATGCGGATCTGGATGTCTTGGCCGCTGGCCCGGTCGTTCGTCAGGTCTCGGACAGTTTTGATGCCTATTGGAACAGCGCGTTTGCCGTCCCTGCCCGCGTTGTCATCGACGAGCCACAAGCCATCTCTCTTACAGAGGCCCGACTTCGGTTGACCGAGTTTGTCGAAGACGCAAAACAAACGCGCTATGGGTCGGCACTGCGCCGGTCGGCCGAAGAAAATTTCGCGGACGGCGCGCTGAAACTGGATTGGGTCCCAGCGCGACTGTACGCCGATCCACCGTCGAAAGCCGCCGGAGCCGAAAGCTCTGACCCCATTCTTGCGTCGCAGTTGCTACCTTATTTTGAAAATGCATCGCGCGAGGTGAATATCGTCTCGGCCTACTTTGTCCCGCGCACCAATGGCGTCAGGTGGATGACCGAACTGGAAAACCGTGGTGTCGAAGTGAAGGTCGTAACCAATTCGCTTGCATCCAACGATGTCGCGCCGGTTTATGCGCACTATGCCAAGAAACGCCGTGCTTTGCTGCGCGGAGGGGTCGAGCTGTATGAATTGCGCCCCGACGCGTATCAGGTTCAAAGGCGCGGAATAAACTGGGCACAGTCCCGCTCGGGGCTGCATTCCAAGGCGTTTGCGATCGACGATCGCTACTTGTTCGTAGGATCGTTCAACTGGGATCCGAGATCCGTGAACATCAACACCGAAATGGGCATCCTGATCGATTCACCCGCACTTACAGTTCAGACAATGGCCGCTTTGGACAATGCGCTGCCCGCCTACACATATAGCGTCACGCTTGAAAGAGCGGGCCAGTTAAAGTGGAAGACCCGGAACGAGGACGGCACTGTTTTAGAATACGACGCGGAACCGACAGGATCGGCATGGGACCATATCCTCGCCGGTTTTCTTGCCCTGCTGCCCATCGGATCGCAGCTATAGGCAGGAGCCTTCAGCCTAAAGCCACGATGAACCCCAGATCGCCGGCATTCACCTCGTATGGCGGCGATATTCATTCAGCGCCGCATCCAGGCCGATTTTCGGGTATACTCCACCGAAATGTTGCGCCTGTGCGCGGTCACGCGGCGACCGTCATTCAAGCCAGGGACAACAGGCCGGGTGGAGGAAACGGTTATGGAACAGCGGCTATCGGCCATTCTTGCAGCCGACATGGTGGGCTATTCGCGCCTGATGGAAATCGACGAGTTGGGCGTCTTGACCCGCCAAAAGAAATACCGCCGCGAACTGATCGACCCCGAGATCGCACGCAGCCGTGGTAGTATCGTGAAAACCACCGGCGACGGCATGCTGGCCACGTTTGAATCCGTGCAGGACGCGGTCAAATGTGCTGTCAACATCCAGACAGCCATGAACCGGAACGAAACCGAACTGGATGACGATCAGAGAATCCGGTTCCGCGTCGGCATCAACCTTGGCGATGTCATTTTCGACGACGGGGACATATTCGGCGATGGGGTGAACGTGGCCGCGCGGCTGGAGGGTCTGGCAGAACCGGGCGGAGTCTGCGTTTCGGATGTTGTGCATCAGGCCGTTCAGGACAGGGTCGAAGCAGCGTTTCGCGACATGGGTGGACAGCGCGTCAAGAACATAAGTCGCCCGATCCGCGTCTGGCATTGGTCGCCACAGGCTGCACCGGAACGAAAAGCGCCCGACATCTCTCATCAGCAGCGCGTGCGGTTTTGCCGGTCAGCCGATGGCGTCAACCTTGCCTGGGCGAGCACCGGCCAGGGGACACCCGTGCTAAAGAGTCCCAATTGGCTCAATCATATTGAATACGAATGGACCAGCCCGGTCTGGGGGGATTTCCTGTCCGAGATGTCCAAACTGTGCAAACTGGTCCGATTTGATCAGCGCGGTAATGGGCTATCCGATTGGGATGTCGAGGATATTTCGGAAGAAAGGATGATCGACGACATGATCGCCGTGGCTGACGCGGCGGGGCTGGACCGTTTCGGGCTGTTCGGCATCAGTCAGGGCTCTGCCTTTTCCGTTCGATTTGCCGCGAGGCACCCAGAGCGTGTAAAGTTTCTTATTCTTCTCGGGGGTTATGTCAGGGGGCGCATGGTGCGAGGGGATCCCGAAGCCGAGCAGTTCTATCAGGCGGCCCGGGCGATGGTGTCCGCCGGATGGGGTTCACCCAATCCTGTCTATCGCCATTTTTTCACGTCTTGCTACATGCCGGATGCAACCCCGGAAGAGGGTGCCAGCTTTGATGAAATGCAACGGATTTCCGTCAGCCCAAAAACAGCGCTTCGTATCATGGAGATGAACGCCCATGTCGACGCCCGCGCCGACGCGCAGAGCCTGAGAGTTCCGACGCTGGTTCTACATGCACAGGGCGACATGGCCGCCCCGATCAGCGAGGGCCGGGACACCGCGCGCGAAATTCCAACGGCGGAGTTTGTTGAACTGCCGGGGGCCAATCATTGCATGATACGAGGGCATGCAGGCTTTGATGAGTTTTTTCAGGAAATCGAACCGTTCCTGAAGCAACACGCAGATCGTGATCCGCTTGGGGCAACCTAGGGCAAACCGAACAAAAGCGAACAGCCTGACTTACATTCTTTGGAAACGCTGTCTCCTGCAGGGGCATATTGGCCACGCTGCGGCGACGACGTGGATGTGTGAAGCGTTTCATTTTGCCCAGAATCGTTTTCAGGCAATATGCTCGTCCAATGTTTGACGAGTTTTTGTGAGTGGATAGATGTATGCATCGAATATCGGCGCGCATTGCAGCGCCGCAAATGACATTAAAAGAAACGAATTTGCCCGAAAGTACCCTTTGCTGGATGACGCCTCGGTTCATGCACAATGGAAAAACGGCTCTTGGCAGATCACGCGTATAGGGGACATCTGGAAAAGAACTGGCAAAGTCCTGTCGGTTCCGCACGAAGGCGCCAATGCTTTTCCGTCCTTCCAGTTTGCCGAGGACGGCACCCCTTTGCCCCTGATGGAAAAAGTGCTCAGGGCGTTGCCATGCGAAATGACCCCTTGGCAGCGCGCCTTCTGGATAACGACCCCACGCAAGGAATTGGGCGGCGAGTTCCCGGTTGATTGCATCCAGGCCGGTGACGAGCGCGTGGTCGATGCGGCAGGCCGGGCGGGAGTTGTTCGGGATTTACCACCACATTCCTGAAGTATCCGGTTTCTTCCTTCAATCAGACCTAGCGCCAGCACTGCACCACTCAGCCGACGCATTTTCGGCTGACGGGGTTCATAGACGCACTATGTTCTGGAAAAGGGTCGTTGTTTAAACCGAGAGGTTCCCGGAATGTATTTTAAGTCTTTCAAAGCGATACTTCTTTCCAGTTTTGTGATCGTTGCAGGGCACGCCTCGGCGCAGGAGGTTGCCGACACGATCTACAGCGGAGGGCCGATCCTAACCATCGACGATGATCAGCCGACCGCCGGGGCTGTAGCCGTCAAGGACGGGCGAATTCTGGCCGTTGGCGACCTTGACGAGGTCATGGCAAGCAAGGGTGACACGACTGAACTTTTCGACCTTGACGGCCGTACCATGCTGCCGGGCTTTGTGGACAGTCACGGCCACGTTGTGTTTGGCGGACTACAGGCGCTGTCCGCCAATCTGCTGGCACCACCGGACGGCGCGGTGACGGATATCGCAAGCCTGCAGAACACATTGCGCGCGTGGGTCAAGGACAACGCAGATGCGGTTCAAAGAACCGGAGTGATCATAGGCTTTGGCTACGACAATGCCCAACTTGCCGAACTGCGTCACCCGACCCGCGAAGACCTCGACGCGGTGTCGACCGACCTGCCCGTCATCATCGTTCACCAATCCGGGCATCTGGGCGTTGCAAACTCGAAAGCGCTGGAGGTCATCGGGTTTGACGCGTCAACGGAAAACCCCGCAGGCGGCGTCATTCAAAGGGACGCAAACGGAGAGCCAAACGGCGTATTGGAGGAATATGCGTTCTTTGCGGCCCTGGTTCCGGTCCTTGCACAGCTTGGTCCCGAGGCCTTGCTGGCCTTTGCCGAGGCAGGTTCAAACCTGTGGGCCAGATTCGGCTATACAACCGCGCAGGACGGGCGATCATCCGCAGAAGTTGTCGAGGCGCTCAAGTCGGCGGCCGCCGACGGCAAGATACCGGTTGATGTGGTATCCTTTCCCGATGTTCTGGAAGCAAGGGATTATATTGCTGAAAATGCCTCGTCCAACTACGTGGACGGAATCCGCGTTGGCGGCTGCAAACTGACAATAGACGGCTCGCCTCAGGGCTTCACCGCACTCAGAGATCGCCCATACTACGATCCCGTTGGCGAATACCCGGCAGGGTATGCCGGTTATTCCGCGGTTTCGATGGAACAGGTACAGGACGCCGTGAACTGGTGTTTTGAAAAAGGTCTGCAAATCATCACCCACGCCAACGGGGAAGGCGCTTCGGATATGTTGATCGCTGCCTTGGAAGTCGCTCGGATGACTTACGGAGACCCCGGAAACCGCCCAGTGCTGGTCCACGGTCAGTTCCTGCGCGAAGATCAGGTTGCAGCGTACAAGCGTCTCGGCGTGTTTCCTTCGGTCTTTCCAATGCACACATTCTATTGGGGCGACTGGCATCGCGACCACACGGTTGGCCCAATAAATGCCGAGAACATTTCACCCACTGGCTGGCTGGTTGAACGAGGGATGATGTTCGGGTCGCATCATGATGCACCCGTCGCCTTCCCGGACAGTATGCGCATACTCGACGCAACGGTTACTCGCCGGACCCGCTCTGGCGACATCCTCGGTCCGCACCAACGCGTCGATGTGATGACCGCGCTGAAGGCGTTGACCATCTGGCCCGCGTGGCAACATTTTGAAGAAGATCAAAAGGGATCAATCGAAATCGGAAAACTTGCTGACTTTGTACTGCTGGCGCAGGACCCGACCGCTATTGACCCCGAAAAGCTGGATGAGAACCGCGTCGTGGCGACCATCAAGGAAGACACGATAATCTTTGAAGCCACGGCTGAGACCAAGGAAGGCAACCTGCGGGTTTCTCCTTTCATGAGCGACCCGGTTACGGCCCATCGTTTTCTTCATGCCATGTATCAAGGGACCGGAGTGGAAGCGCCTTGGCTACAAAAGGCGCTTCCCGGTCTTCGATAAAAGTTGTCGCAGGGAACAGTTGGGCGATCCTTGCCAGAGCCTACCTATTCAGCGGCTTCCAGAACCGGCAGCGCCTGAATCAGCTCAGCCGTGGTTAGAATTTCATGGGCATAGGCAGGTCCGTTCACCTCGTGCGCCGTGTGCATACCTTCCTTTGAAAACGCCGCGGTTGCGTCTTTGACCAATGTAACGTGATAGCCCAATTCCATCGCGTAGCGTGTCGTGGACTCAATGCAGGTGTTCGCGACCAGACCAACAACAATCACTTTCTTGATTCCACACTGCTTGAGCAGGAAATCGAGGTCGGTATTCGCAAATCCACTCTGCCCCCAATGCTCCTGCGCGATGATATCGCCGGGCTTTGGGACAAAATCAGGGTGCCATTCACCGCCCCACTCACCACGGGCAAACATCTGGTGCTCAGCAACCCGCGCCTGGGACGGGCTGGGGTTTTGCCACTTTTCAACGTCCCCGGGTTCAGAGCGGTGATGGGGGACATAGAAGACCTGAACTCCGGCGCTCCGCACTGCAGTATCCAGCGCCCTGAGATTTGGCAGCAGGTTTGCTTCTTCTGCTGTTTCCTTGATCAGCCCCCACAGCTTGCCACCCTCAGAGATGAAGTCGTTATAGGGATCCACCAGCAAGTAACCGGTATCGGCAGGGGAATAGTTTGGGCTGGTCATGGTAGGCCTCCAGTGGTGTTTGGGGTCGAAAGTTCAGTATGATTTTCATATCCAACGATACACTATGGTTTTCATACCTAAAGTCAAGTAGGGTGAAATTCACCTGCTGCACCGGAGGTCAAATGAGCCAAAATCCCTCTCCTTGCCCGATCGAGCGGTCTGACCCGATCATCGGAGACCGATACATCATGCGAATTCTGCGCGAGTTGTTTTCCGGAAACAGCAGATTTGAGGAAATTCAGGCCCAAGCGGACATAACCCCGCAAATGGCATCGACCCGGCTGAAGAAAATGGTCGAGACAAATCTGGTGGAACGACGCTCGCTTGAAGGCACAAAAACGCGGTACGAATATGTTCTGACCGAACGTGGCCGGGCTTTGTATCCGGTTCTGATGGCGCTGCGGGAATGGGGGGAAACCTGGCAGAAAGAGGCTGATGAGCCTCTGGCCGTGCGTCATGTTCACAAGCCCTGCGGGACCGATCCCGGGGTCTCGCCAATCTGTCCGACTTGCCGCGAGCCGCTGAAACGCGAAGACCTCGAAGTTACCCTGAGTCCGGAATGGAAGGCGCTGCGCGAGCACCGCCACATGGCACGTTTCAAGGGAAGTCGGAAGCCTGGAAAAGTCGAATAGAATAAGGCTTGGCGTGTGTTCCTCGCGCGCGCCGGGTTTTCGTCACCCTGCTGTGCGCGTAAGGCAAGCGGGTCAAATTGTTACGCCGAAACGACCTCGGCGAACTGTCTGGACGCAATCGCCAGATTTGGATCTAGTAGCGACGATGCACCCTCTTTCGGCTGATGGCCTGCCCGTCCTTCTGGCGTTCGCGCAGAAAGACAAACAGACCTGACCCCAGGATCAGTGTGATCCCGATTGCGACAGGCAGGTCTGGCAGATCACCCCAGATCACCCACCCCCAAAAAATCGCCAGAGGCAGACCAACATACTCAAACGGCGCCACTGTTGCCGCATCTGCCAGCCGATACGCCTGCCCCAGACAATACCCGACGATTGCAGAATTCAACCCAAGGCCAACGAACAACCAGCGGTCGCCATCATCGGGCCAAACCCACGCACGCAACAAGAAAATCACGCTTTCGTTTTCAAAAGCGCTGGCATATCGACCATCCCCGGCAACCAGCCAAAACAGCAAACTGACAATGATGAAACACGTCTGAATATAGACCGCCATCGCCGACGCCTTGGACTTTGCGCCCAGAAACCGAGTCAGCACGCTGTTGAGAGCATAGGTAAAGGCCGCGACGACGGGCAGAACATACATCAGCAGCCCAACGTCTCGTTCGACCCCGGTCTGCCAGGGCCGAGTCATCACGATCACGCCGAAAAAGCCGACGACAACAGCGCCCAACCTCATCGGGCCGACCTTTTCGCCAAGAAGCGGGATACTCAGCAAGGTGATCATCAAAGGAGCAACGAAAAAGACGGCTGTGGCTTCGGCCAGAGGCATTACGGCCAAAGCGGTAAAGAAAGTCAGGTTGGCCGCAACTATGAGCACCCCGCGCAATAGATGCAGCCCCGGCCGATCCGTCTTCAGGATGCGCCAGCCGCCTTCGATCTGCACCAATGCAAGGCCAAACCCGATTCCAATCAGAGACCTTGCAAATACCATCTGATGCAATGGATACCCGCCCGACAGGAATTTGATCAGCATATCATTGACGGAAATCGCCAATATTCCGATCAGGATAAACGTGATGCCGGCGGTTGGGTTCTGCAGTTTTTGGTGCGTTTCCATTTGGCGACCTTTCATCCGGCCAATATCATGGGCCGTTCAACCGGTCACGCCGGACGGAAGGCGATCACCGTCACATCATCCAGCCGGTCTTCCGTGTTCCTATGGGCTTGAAAGGCGCTGTCGATGGTCTGCAAAAGCTCTGTCAAATTCGACCAGTTGCCCCGCTCGAGTATGGAAATTACTCTTTGATAGCCAAACGCCAAACGTTTTGCCCCGCCCAGTTGATCGATCAGACCATCCGTTGAAATCAACATGGTCACATCGTCGTCCACAGCGATTACGTGTTCAGAAAATTCTGGAGAGCTTGGAGTATCCGCATAGCCAAGGCTTAATTTGTCACCCTTGATCCGTTTGACCCCCTCGCCCGTCTTGACCAACAAGGACATGCGCGCGCCTGCAAATGTCGCTGTTCTTTTCTCTGAATCAATCTGGCAAATTGCGGTATCCATACCGTCATTAGAGCTTGCGTTGGATGCATCCTGATTCAGCAGGGCGCGGGTCAGGTCGCTCAACTTGGACAAAGCTGACGAAGGGTTCAGGCTCTCGTTTTCAAAGTAAAGTCGCTCAAGGGTCGCGATGGCCAGCATTGTCATGAACCCTCCGGGAACGCCGTGCCCAGTACAATCAATGACCGCAAGCGTCGAAACCGGCCCTGCCGTTCTAAGCCAATAGATATCTCCGCCGACCAGATCGCGTGGCTCCCACTTGACCGCGAACTCGGCAAAGGCGGCTTCACATTGCCTTGCGGGTGGCAATAGCCCGCGTTGAATACGCGTGGCATAGTTGACGCTTTCCACAATCTGCTGGTGGGCTTCGCGGATCGCAGTCACGCGCTCGACCTCACGATCGAGCATCGAGTTATAGCTTTGCACGACTTTGCCGATCTCATCTTCTGACCGATATGCCACCTTCTTGGGATCGTCGTGCAGTTCAAACCGCTCAATGGCGTTCAACAATTGACCAAGGGGCCGGTTGATCAACCATAGAAACGCGGCAGCACCAGCCAAAATCAGGGCAAGCCCACCGATAAAGCCCAGCAGCACGACGACCCCAACTTCTGTCCGCAGCTCTCGGTTGAGGATCTCTTGATCAATCCGCGCCAGCATCGTCGTCGGGCCAGCGCTGGTTGGTACGGAAACGACGATGTCCAAGCCCGTCTTTTTGATCTTGTCGCACCCTATGGCAGGCCAGGCGACCAGAACCTCCGAGCCTTGCTCGAGCTTTTGTTCTGCGCAGATCACATAGGGGAACCCGGAATACACCGCCAACAGACTTGTGGCCTGAGAGAGGTTCTCCGTTTCAACAAGCTCGGCAAGTGGCCGCGCGATGCGATTGGCGATCGTGGCCATTTCAGCCGCAACCTGATCTGTCTGGGCCTGCTTTTTGAATTCATAGTAAAACAGCAGGACAACCGCATTCAAAACACCCCCAATCATAAGGGTGGCCAGAATGTGCTTTAGGAAAATTCGGCGTTTTAGAAATGTCCCAATTCCAAGCAATAAACGCCCCAAACCCAATAGATATCTAGTTTCCGATTTTCTTCATCGCAGCCTGCAGCGCACCGCGGTTGTTGACGATCATTTGGACCACCTTGTAGTCCCCCGAGACTTCTCGGACCAGAAAGTCCGCCGTCACGGTATCGCCGTCCTCGGTAATCATTTCAGAACAGACGAAGTAGTCACGTCCTGCCGGAATGACCATCGGATGAACGTTTGCAGGGTATACGGTCTCGAACGCGTTGGTGGTTGTGTCCAGATATGTGTAAGCCCCGTCAACCATGACCCCATCGACATGCGATATCATGGCAGACTGTAGCTTTGCCTTCACTTCCGTCGGTATATCGGACGCCATCACCGGGCCGGAAAATAGCAGCAAAGCAACGACGCATAGTAGCTTTTTCATACTGACCTCCCATCTGAAAACCCTGCTCAAGTGATACACTAAACCTGCACAAATGTGTATATTATGATATTAAGCATAGACAAACTTGGCCCGTTCCAGTCCAGACAAGGGGAACAGATGCTTGCCAGCGAAGTCTATGAACTGCGCGCAAACCTGCGTAAGCAAGGCGTCGTTTTTGCCTATAGCGGGTATGTAACCGAAGGCATCCTCAGCGGCGTCGGTGACGCGCTCAAGCAAAAACTGGTTTCCGAAGATGCAGACACCAAGACCCTTCGCAGCGTCTTTGCGGTCTTTGTTGAGCAAATGCAAAATATCATCCGGTATTCGGCCGAACGGCTGC
This sequence comes from Ruegeria sp. CL6, assembly GCF_056536465.1. Lineage (NCBI taxonomy): Bacteria > Pseudomonadati > Pseudomonadota > Alphaproteobacteria > Rhodobacterales > Roseobacteraceae > Ruegeria > Ruegeria sp. CL6. The sequence goes on along the minus strand of NZ_JBQFPR010000012.1, from coordinate 24,409 downwards.
CCACGGATGGCGAAGCAGAAGTTCTGGATATCAGCTATGGCATCCTGACGATCGGAAACGAAGCGGACAGGTACGTCGTACACGCTGGAAATCTGGTTCTTCTGAATGATGTCGACACTATGCAAGGCCGCCTGTCGGCCTTGCGGAATATGAACCGCGAAGAACTCAAGGCTGCCTACAAGGACCAGCTTCGGTCCGACGCTCAAAGCGTTGGCAACAGTGCCGGTATCGGGTTGATCGAGATCGCACGCCGAGCCTCAAAGCCAATCGAGTTCGATTTCATGCGAGTTGACGATCAACACGCGTTCTTTGCGCTCAAAGCCACGGTCTGAGAGGGACGCATGCAGAATATTGAAATCCCTCCGACAAATCGCACCCCAACCGTAGAGTTTGAATTCGATACCGGGCACCTAAGGCTGATGGGCGAGTCCTATCCAGAAGATGTGACCACCTTCTACAATCCGTTGTTTGATGCTCTGAAAGAATGGCTGTCAAACGACGCGAATTCATACTGCCGGTTTGATTTCAAGCTCATCTATTTCAACTCCTCCAGCGCCAAGGCCATCATGATGATCATGGAGCTTCTGGATTCCGCTGCTGAGATGGGCAAAAGCATCGAAGTTTACTGGTTCCACGACCCCGAAGACGAAACCATGGAGGAGCTTGGCGAAGAATTCGGGGAAGACCTGGAACACGCAAAATTCTCGCTGGAAAAGTTGTCGGACCGATGACAATCGACGATCTTTTTTCTCGTGAGAAAGAGGTGCTCGAGACCGCCGAAGCGACGTTGGACAGTGAAAAATTGCCAGATGACGCAACGCGCAGTTCAATAAGAAACCTGATCCGGGAATACAGAAAGTTGCTGAAAACCACGCGTCGCATGATGCGGTTGAGCGACCGTAACGAGCGCGAACTGAACGCGTTGGCCGAACAACAGAGGGTCGCGGCCGAGGAAGTTACCCGAAAGAACCAAGAGCTTGAGGCATTGTCGGGCAAGCTCGCGAAATACCTCTCGCCACAGGTCTACAGCTCAATCTTTTCCGGCCGCCAGGAAGTGAAGCTCGCCAGTCAGAGAAAGAAGCTGACCGTGTTTTTTTCGGATGTGGCAGGGTTCACAGAGCTTACCGATCAGATGGAGTCGGAAGACCTGACGCAACTTCTGAACAGCTATCTGACCGAGATGGCGCAGGTCGCCCTGCAACACGGTGCGACCATAGATAAGTTCATAGGTGACGCGATACTCGTCTTTTTTGGCGATCCCGAAACGAACGGCGTAAGGGAAGATGCGTTGGCCTGCGTGCGCATGGCGATTGCGATGCGGGACAAGCTGGCAGATTTGCAGGCCGATTGGCGGCGTCAGGGACTTAGACAACAACTGCAATGCCGGATAGGAATCAACACGGGTTTCTGCACAGTCGGGAACTTTGGCAGTGACGATCGCATGGACTACACCATTATTGGCGGGGCCGTGAACATCGCCTCTCGGCTCGAGCATCAGGCCGATGAAGGTGAGATTTTCATCTCGTATGAAACCTGGGCGCACGTAAACGACGAAATAGAGACCGAAGAAGTTGGCCCCATTCAAGTCAAGGGCGTAAACCAGCCCGTGATCACTTATCGCGTTCTGGGCGCAAAGGGATCAAGGACCCACACAGGACGCGTGACATGCGACACGCCGAACTTTCATTTGTCGTTTGACGCGACATCCATGACGCCCGAAGAACGCGCCGAAAGTTTTGAGATACTGAAATCAGCCCTCTCGTCACTTCGCAAGTTTGACCCATAGGCATAGAAAATACCGCGCTGGCGTGCGGACTTTCCTTCAATTTGCACACAAGAAAAGGCTGCCCTGGCCATTCGCCAGTCACGGAACTTAATCGACATTCTTACTGGTTTCAGGGTTCAGATCGCCGTTCGGGTCCGTCAGAACGCCGGATGGAAAGGACACCGAGACTGGCCGATCCTCTGTATCAAGACAGAGCATATGGTTGTTGTCTCTGTCGCCTAGATCAGCAAGCGCCGCGGGCGCAATGTTCCGGCGAGATCCTTCTTTGGCCTCTACGGTGACCCTGTACAAGTCACGTTCCTTTGCGCCAGGCTCCTTGCCGTTGGCCAGCGTGACACCACCCGCCCAAGTTACCCTGACAGCTTGAACGATGTCCTTGCTCGGACAGAGGCTACCTCTTGTGCGGCGGGGCCCCAGGTTTCCGACCAACGTCCAATCCTCAACCTCTTGAGCAAGAACAATCGACGGCCCGTCCTCAAGCGGAGTTACTTCTACATTGGCCCCCTTGAAGTCGAGTGCCCGGTCAATGGAATACAAGTGCCCCACAACCCTGACCTCAGCAGGCGGGTCTTTGGCCGCGTCTCCAAAATCACCGATAAGAAGCACGGTACGCAATTCGCCCGGATCGGTAGCGGGCAACACTGATACGCAGTGCATAGTACCGATCTGGCCTGACTCTGTTACAACCTGGAAGTCTCCGGCCTGCACGGTTTCCAAGTCTACCTCGGTCGAGAATATCACCGGCATCCCGTGCTTGCCTCTCGACCCCCTGCAAATAAGGTTGGATACTAGGGGAAGCGCCTCTAACCCGTGGAAAGCCGACAATAACTCGGCGGTTTGCCCTCCTGCCGAGCTTGGCAGGTTCGCGTCTGGCGTCGTATCCGTCAGTTCCCGGCTAGAGACCTGCTGAGCCGAAGCCACCGTGCCAGACAATAGAAACACAGTGACGGACAAGAATAATGCACGCGCTTTATCCATTCTCATAGTACGTTCAGGCAATCAGACACCCCTCCTCACTTGGGCCAAAGTGTTGTCGCTCTGGCCGCTATGCTGTTGCCAACAGCGTATCGGAAAGTGCGTGTTCTGAAAGGGCCCCCGGTGCGCCGATTGCGACAAGTCTTGTTTCAGGTTTTATATCCCCCCAAGCTCCGTCCCGCGCGATGTCAATACGTTTACCCACGACCTGAACGAGTATGCGATGTTCGGGATCTTCCTCACTGAAGACGAAACCCTTGAGGCGATAAACCTCGCCCGGCAGATTCCGAATTGCGCTGCGAAGCGATGAAAGGCTTATCGGGCGTTCGGCCTTCATCATAGTCGTTGAAAAGCTGTCAGAATGATCAGCATGGTGACAACCGCAATCCGGCCCATGCTCGTGATGGTCGGGTATTTCCGCTTCGAGCTGCTCGGCGGCGAACCGACCTACGGAAAGCAATATGTCCAGCGGAACGTCGGCATTGGCCGCCTCGACCAGACGATACCGACGAAAACGAGACCCCAGCCAGTCATGCACCTTTTGAACGGTGGCCCGGTCCACAAGATCGACCTTGTTCAGAATAACCATGTCTGAGAACGCGATCTGGCGCAGCTTCAGTTCCATCTGCTCTGGCGCAGCAAACAGTTGCTCGGCGTCGACCAGACACATGAGGCTGTCCAGACGGATCATGTCCCGAAACCTCTGATCGGTGAAGGTCATCGCGATTGAAGACGGGTCCGAGACGCCGCTGGCCTCAAGAACGATATATTCCGGTTTCTCGGGCCGGGCGAGAACCGCCTCGACCGTTTCGATCAGATCATCCCGGATGGAACAGCAAACGCAACCATTCGCCAAACTCAGCACATCGTCTTCAAGACCGACCACAAGGTCGGCATCCACGTTGATTGATCCAAAATCATTGACCAGCACCGCCACCCGCAAACCGTGATTTCCGGTCAGGATACGGTTCAGAAGGGTGGTCTTACCGGCCCCAAGAAAGCCGGTCAGGATCGTGACGGGGATAGCCGAAGTCGAGCCGAATTCAATCATACCATCACTCCGCCTTTTTCTTGCGGTTGGGGATGACATCGTCAGTTTTGATGACAAAGTCGCTTGGCCATTCGGGATTGGGTGCGCGGAACACATCGGTCGGATAGTATTCCTTGGGATCAATCTCCATGTCCCGGTATTTCTGATCCTGCTGTTCGGCACGCGAGGACCGGGGCGCAGGCGGTTTGATTTCATCCGGCAGCGAAATGCGGCCTTCGGCCTCCATCTTGCCCAATTCGCGGAACGGCGCGACCGATCCCGATTTCCCCGGAAGCGTGGCCTTGCGATACCAGATTGAATCCTTGGTGACGTTGACCACGGCAACGTCCAGACCCCAGGCGAACAACCCGTCGTAATGCGCCCGGATACCTGCCAGCATCTCGGCGTCGATATCTTCGTCCTGCGTATAATGGGTCACCATGGCCAGGCGCGGGCGTGCCTCGGCCATCATCTTGCCGACCGCGTAGTGCGACGTGTGATGGGTGTCGATTGTGTAGTTGAACAGCTCTTGCGGCAGACCGTATTTGTACGTCATGAGCTGACCGATATCCTGACCTGACATTTCCGTCACGAACACGTCGACGCCTTTGCCGTATTCAAGGCTTAGCTCGTCCGGGCGACCATCGCCGGTCCAAACGAAACTCAGCCCGTTCCAATCCAGCCGATACCCGACGGCGCCATCTTTGGCGTGGCTGCGGGGCCAGGACCTGACCGTGACGCCATCTTCGTCATAGACAATGCCGCCCTCCTGCCGGAAATCGAATTCGTTGACGTCGATCTCGTAGCCGTCTCCGATCGGGAACACGTCGAAAGCCTCGAGATGCCACTTGAGCATCTGCTGCATCCCCTTGACCATTCCCGCTGTTCCAAGCTCGGGCGTCCGGCCCGAAGGGCCGTGAATACGCAACGGAGTATAGCCACCGGACCACGCCCGGAACGGATAAATGTACGGGATATCCGCGTAGTGATCGATATGCAGGTGCGTGATGAATATGTCGTTGATCAACTGACCGGGCACCTGCATCCCGATGATATTGCGAACGCATCCGGACCCGAAATCAAAGAAGAACCGCTTGCCGTTCCCCAGCTCGACCATGATGCAGGTGCCGGCCTGATCTTCACGCGGCGGAAACGGCGTTGACCCGCAGAACGAAATCCGCATTTCATCTGGCCCGATCTCCTCAGACAGCGGGAAGTAGTTCGCGTTTGAACCGGTCATGTATTTTGTAGGTCGAAAATACTCTGGCAGCGTAATGCCGCCAGCCGGTCGGCCACCATATGGATTGGCCAGGTTTCCCCCCAGCGGACCGTTGCCGGGATGCGCCTGCGCCGGTCCTGAACCATAGCTGACCGCACCTGTTGCCACCGCGCCCGCTGCCAGACCCTGTATCACTTTTCGACGCGAAGGGTTTTGAACTTCCTCAGCTTGCTGGTCCTGTTCAGTTTCGTGATCTTTGCCATTGTCTTCTGTTGTCATTGGGATGCCCTCAATCGGAAGTGTTACGGAGATTTCGCTTCGCCATCCGGCGAAGTTCGTTCACGAGTTCTGATCTGATGTGGGTCCATTCCGCCCGCTCAGCGGCCGTGATTGATGCGTCATCCAGCAGCGCTGAGACTTTCCTGAAGTCTTCAATGGCCTCGCTGAGAAATGCGTCCGCTTTGATACGCCCTGACAGCGCATCAGAAAGTTCTGGAATCTCTACACTCAGCTCTACCGACACTGGAAAATTCCCGGTTCCCACTATCTATTCTCGCATTAAGTTGAGTTCGGTTGACCACCAAGGCCAAGTGAGTCACCGTGAGTTGGGGGTGAGTTTGCTTTGAACCAAGCCAGTGATTTGTTGATAGATCAAGATGTTGAACAGCCTTCGCCGGATCTGGTCCGACAGGCGCTTGGTCGCGTGGTTTCCAGCGACGAGTTTCAAGCATCGCCTCGGCTTCAGCAATTTCTCACTTACGTCGTTGAGGAAACGCTGGCGGGTCGAGGGGCGCAGATACGAGGCAAAGCTATCGCCGTCGAAGTCTATGGCCGGCGCATTGACGGGACTGGCGGTCAAAATCTCGTTCGCGTCGAAGCCCGGCGGCTGCGCAGATTGCTACGCGAGTTTTACGAGGATCACTGGGACGGAACTGGTGTTCGCATCTTTGTCGATCCCGGCGGATACAAGCCCCGTTTTTCATACGACCCCTCGCAAAAAGAGGGTATCTCGGGCAAACCGGGTCATAGCGTGCCCTATACACCGTCGCGGCGCTTGCTATTGGCTGGTTTGGGGGTCCTCGTAAGCGTCACTTTCCTTGGTTTCTTGATAACCCGCGAAAGCGCCGAGCGCCTTCCAGCCCCTCACTCCAGCGCGCAGGCAGAACGGGCCGCACTTGGCGAGCAGTCGTTGACAAGATTGCAGGCAGCCAACCTTGCGGACCAGGCGCGCGGCATGTTTTTCCCCGTTTTCGATGTCAAACGTCAGCAAATGGCTTTGGGAATGTTTCAGCATGCGACAGAGCTCGACCCTGCCCTACCAGATGGGTATGCCGGGTCTGCGCAAGTCTTGGCGACCCTGGCCATGTTGTCCCCGGATGAAACACAAAGAGATGAGTTCCTGACTCAAGCGTTGGCAATGTCCGGCAAGGCGCTTGATTTGTCCCCGGCAGATGCCTGGGCAAACGCCGCAAATGGTTGGGTATCGGCCATTTCGGATCAACCAGGCGAAGCCCTGAAATTCGCTAAGATGTCTGCCGAACTTGCGCCTGTGGATGGTCATGTTCTGGACCTTGTTGGCATTACGGCCATTGTTGCCAATGCCCCTGACCTGGCCGCAGAAGCCAGCAACCCTGAGAGACCCAGAACCGGATCCGGCCGATTTGGAGCGAGGAATATCTGGGGGGTTTCACAGTTGATGCTGGGAAACTACGAAAATGTTGTCGAAGCCTTTCAAGGGGCACCAGCCGCAGGTGCGCCGGTAAGTGCGCCATCTCTCATATTCCAAGCGGTCGCGCATGATAAGTTAGGCAACTCTGCCGAGGCGGAATCGCTCGTGACGGAATTGCGCAAAACGTGGCCCGAATTTCCCTCGGAATTTCTGGTAGACAGGATATTTCATAACGACAACACAACACGGGATCTGATCCGTGAAACCTTGGGGAAATACTGACGCAACCGCCGCGTGATTGAGCCGCAAATTCGCTGTTCCAACTTAGCCTGTCTGTAGAGTAGACCAGCCCATTCTGAGAGGTTTGATCTGATGGACCGCTTTCAACTGATTGGCAGGCAAGTTTGGCCACTCTGGGTTTTTGGACCTAGCCGCCGTTCGCAATCCGCTTGATCGGGGCACTGCAGTTGTATTTCGGATCGGCTAAAGTCATGATCATCCAGCGATCGACAGAGTGAGAACAAGTAACATTGGAAGCCTTTGGAACCGACACGCAAAAACGTATGGCCGTCGCTGGCGAGCACCTGATCAATCTGATCGGTGACGATCCAAGGTTTTGCAGCCACGGGCGCGGTATTCAAGTGGCCAACGAATACGACGGCGCACTGACAGATGCGATCGCAATGGCCCGCGTTCTCGGCATCACAGCGATCGAGTCCGTACAGCGCGCCAAGGTGGATGAAACCCGGACCGAAATTGAGCGACATGGCCTGAAATCAGACGTCATCTCTTGCTATCTGGGCGACCTTGGCAGCGTCGACCGCGCGCGTGAAATTTTGGCCACTCGGTCACTGCCTGACGATCTGACGGTTCGCATAATTGATCGCGAATCCCCGACTGAATGGCTTGAAGCCTTTGCTGAAATTGCATTGATCCACGGGGTGTTGCCTCCAATAGGCCCGGTGATGCGCGGCATTTCCCGCCCGGGCTTTGCGATGGTCGCCTTTGACAGCTCAGGTTCTCCGGTCGCCACCGCCGGGTCGGTCCTTTGCCATCCCCCAAGCAGCCCGCTCCACCGCCGCGCACAATGGGGACAGTTGTCGACCAGACCGGACCGTCTGGGTCAGGGGATTGCCAAAGTGCTGGGAGCAAGGGCATTGATTCATTCCCACGAAGTTCTCGGCGCAACCGGATTCAAGACCGGTATCGCGCCGGGAAACGCCCCTTCAGCGCGGCTTTGCGAAGGTCTGGGGCTAGTCGACAGCGGACAGGACATTATCGCCCTGATCGATCCTGAAATTTATGGGGAAGATCGCCTGACCAAGTGACGCAGTTCATTCGGGTTTCTTTGAGATTCCCGACGAGGCTAGATTTGTCGTCGCGCAGACCGTCCACGGCTGACCCCGACCCAATACCTCGATTGTTGCGGTCACAGATCGAACCGTTGCCCTTCGCGGCTTGGGCGAAACCTAAAGCAGGTTCCATACGCGAGGCGCGCGACAGAACTTTCTTTCGTGGTGTTGGCCGAGGCCCTCAGGGTTTTCTCGCTATAAGCCAATATGTTAAGCCCAGCGCCAGACCGATTGCTGCATAGCCCAGAAAGTATTGCGGGTCTAAACTTTTGTCGTCGAGGGTGATGATTTTTCGCGCAACCGCCATCAATGCTGTCGCGACAACCAGCTTGATGTGGATGACATCAGCGGTCAGATAAAGAGTGATATTTGTGTAGATCTCGATTGCGATAAGAACAACCAGAACAGCGCTGAAAACCGCAAGCAGGTCGCTGACCTCCAAAATGTAAACAGGCGGCTCCAGCAACTTTTGATAGGTTGTGAAACCCGCATCGATAATCGCCAAAAGGATGATGCCGAGCATGAGCACGGACAGCGCCCTAACCCCGTGGCGGATCATGCGGTTGCACCATCGAACGATGGCGTCTTCGTGATCGGGGTCTAGCTCCACATGTGCTGGGATCGGTTTGTTATCTTCGCCACTCACTATAAACTCCAGTTCCGAATTCATTCGCCAGCCTGAGAGATTTCGTCCAGATGCATCACCCGCTGCGGCCATGAGGGAACTCTCACATAAATTGGATGCGGTTTTCTAGGCTGTTCTGCTGTCTGCACTAACCCCCTGATGAACCTTCTGTCGGCTTTTCAGCAGTTTGCATCGACCGGCGGTCTGAACTTCTTGCGAAGATTGATGGATATTTAGGGCTGAGCAAACCGGATACGCTGACGTGATGGGCACCCCGAAGACCGAGGCGACATTGACTTAAAGGCACTCGAAAGCAATTCTTGATCTTGGTCGAACATATACGGATGGATTCAATCAATGACTGCTGCCTCAATACGGGCAATTCTCTCTGCTGCACTCACGTTCTTATTTGTTGTCGAAGCGACCGCGCAAGAAAACCTGTCTCGGGTTTTGTTTGTTAATGTTGACGTCTTTGACAGCAAAAACGCTGCTGTCATCGAAAACGCCAACGTCCTTGTCGAAGGAAATTTGATTTCCAGGGTTTCGACCGACCCAATAGAAACGAATGGTGCTGCCGTCATAGACGGCCAAGGGCGGACTTTGATCCCAGGGCTGATAGACGGCCACAACCATATCATGCTGCCGACCTCACCGCTGGCTCTGGCGTATAACCTCCACTGGTCATACACCGGAGCCCTTGTCACGCGTGAGGCCGAACGAATGTTGATGCGGGGCTTCACCACGTTGCGGGATGCGGGCGGGCCATCCTATGGTATCGCCAAGGCCATCGACGACGGTATCGTTCCCGGACCCCGGATTTTTACCTCGGGTCACTGGATCGGCCAGACATCGGGTCACTTTGATTTTCGTCTTTACAATGACACACATCACCGGCAGCGCACTGATCGCACCGCCTTTGAGCGCGAATGGTCGTTCATCGCCGACGGAGTGTCCGAAGTGCGGGCGGCGACGCGCGAGGTGCTGCGCCTTGGGGCCAGTCAGGTAAAAATCAGCTTGGGCGGGGGCAACTCGACCCCGTATGATCCACTGGATACGACCCACTACAGCCCAGAAGAAATCCGCGCCGCGGTGGAGGCTGCTGAGGATTGGAACACCTACGTCATTGTTCATGCCTACACTGATGAATCAGTCATTCGGGCGCTCAGGGGTGGCGTAAAGAGTATCGATCACGGCAACATGATATTCGAGGAGGAAACCATTCGCGCCATTCGCGATGCTGGTGCCATCCTCAATCCGCAGTTCCTTATTTTCACGCCGGATGAAGAGATGTTGGCCGTGGGTGATCCCGCTACCATCGAAAAGGGCGCACCGCTGCGCGAAAATGTTGAAAACTATGTTGCTTTGATCAAAAAGTACGACCTTCCGATTGCCTTCGGCGTGGACCTGTTTGGCGCGCCCGAGCTTATGGCCATGCAGAACCTTGAATTCGAGCGTCGTGGTCGTTGGTGGTCGGGGGCAGAAGTCTTGCAACAAGCCACATACAACACCGCAAAACTTGTCGAGATGTCAGGCCCACGAAATCCCTATCAGAAAGGTCCGCTTGGTGTGATTGAGGCAGGGGCATATGCCGATTTGATACTCGTTGACGGAGATCCGGTTGAGGACATCAACCTGCTGGTCGACCCCGACGCTAACTTTCTGATCATTATGAAAGATGGCGTTATCTATAAAAACACGCTTGAGAACTAAATAACTCGGTCTGCGGCTGCCTCTCATACATTCGCTAGGGCACTGGGAAATAGATGACCCGGTGACGTTGAACCCAAACAGAAAGAATATAGGCGCAAGGCGCGCCTATATCAGATGTAGGTGCGCGCATAACGTTGCATACCTACCATTAATTTTGTTCAGAAAATATGGGTGTCTTTGCCCATGATATTGCACAGCATTTGCGCATAACTTTGCACGATTTACCCAAAAGTTTGCGCGTTTCGCGACACACACTAAATCGGGGGCTGTCGTAGCGCGACTCTATCAACTTAAACACGCCAAATCTCAATCAAAAGTGCATTCTAATTGGCTAGACTCAACCCATACCACACCTAGGTAGTAAAAATTCCAAAATGAAGTGGTCAAGAGAGGTATGGCAGACCCTGTCATTCCGACAAGCTTGCAAACGGAAAAGGCAACCGAGGTGCTATTCACCGCCTACTATATGGAAGGTATGATGAAGCTGAAAACTAACGTTGCCAACGCTGCCTAATACCATCAGGCAGGTTTGGATTTTACGGACCTTTCGATCCAAGACAGGCTTAGGAGGAGCTTGGCCGATGACACACCCCGCATTTACCTCAGACTCTGTGGCCGTGATCACCGGGGGTGCTTCCGGCATTGGCCTCGCCGCCGCTGTGAAGTTCGCGCAAATGGGAATGCGCATTGTTGTTGTTGATCGAGACACCGAGAAACTGGCGGCCGCGGCAAACATAGTGTCTGCCGCTGGCGCGGCCGATGTTATGACGTCTGAGACAGATGTCAGTGATCGTTCGCAGTTAGAGGCGTTGGAGCGGATGGTGGCAGACCGCTACGGAGGGACAGATATTCTGATGAACAATGCCGGTGTCGGAGGCAATTCATCGACCATTGGGGACACCGCGGCTTGGGACAATATGCTGGGTGTAAACCTGTGGGGTCCGATCCACGGCACCCAGGTCTTCGCGCCAAACATGATCGCCCGTGGCAGACCAGGCGCAATTATCAATACAGGGTCCAAACAAGGCATCACGACCCCGCCAGGTAACCCGGCTTACAATGTCTCAAAGGCGGCTCTCAAAGCCTTTACCGAGGCACTGTCCCACGAGCTCAGAACGGGTCCAGGTCATCAGATTACCGCGCATCTACTGATCCCTGGATTCGTCTATACCGGCATGATCTCCGTGCCCGAGAAGCCTGCCTCTGCCTGGACCGCTGAGCAGACTGTCGACTTCTTTGTCGAAAGCGTGAACCGCGGGGATTTCTACATCGTCTGCCCCGACAATGACGTTTCGCGCGACACTGATGAGAAACGCATCGCTTGGAGCGCTGGAGACATCATTGAAAATCGCCCACCTCTCAGCCGATGGCATCCAGACTATAAGGAAGCATTCGCGGATTTCATGGCGAAGTCTGGCCAATCAACGCTGTAGTCCAACAATTATGGCAAGTTGACGATTGAAGACTGCCGGCAGCTTTACCGGTTGTCGGCAGCCTGAGTTCTGAACAGCCAAAAAGTTCGATATGACGAAACAAAAGGTTTTCAGAATGCGTCTTGGCCTGGCGGCGCTGAATAAGCTGCGACTTGTTCCGGCTCTCAGCGCTGAGAAGCGTGGCGTGTCAATTATTTTCCGGCGGTTAACTTCGGTAGAATTGTTGGCCGTTGTCCTGATCCTGTTTGCAACGGCGACCCTAACCAGTGTTACGACACCTCTCGTCAATCTCTGACGGCTTAAAGTGTTTAGGAAACATCGACTGCAGCACAAACAGGCAGATCTTCAAAGCCTCCGAGGGTTTGAAAATATCTGAGTGCAAATGGTAGTCGGTCCAAAGCCCTTCCAGCAAAGCAACCAACGCGTCTGTTGCAAGTTTGGCGCTTACATCCTCGTACTCGCCTTCGCGCTTTATTTGTTCCAACAACTCTAGGATCACCGCGCGGAAACCTTTGTCTCGCGAGTCGATAAAAGGAAATATGTGAGGGTTTGAGAGCGCTTCAGCCCGAAAGGAAAACCAGATCGCGACGTCCCGCGCATTAAGGACCAAGGGGTCGAAATCTGCCTTTATGATAGAGACTAGCTTGTCTGCCGGGTCTAACTCCGGATTGACTGCAATGGCCTTCCACTGCTCCGCGTAGCGGACTGACAACTCCTCAGCCACCGCAAGAAGCAGCTTTTCCTTGGAACCAAAGTGTAGGTTGACCATCCCTTGCGATAATCCCGACAACTCTTGGATTCTGGCCGAAGTTGTTCCGCGTATTCCGTATCTATAAATGGCGTCCGCAGCCGATTGGATCAGCAGCTTTCGGTTCTGCAATTTACCCAGATCTCGGGCATTGGTTGGGGTATCACGCTCGAGAGTAATCTTATTTCTCCTTCGCTGGGGTAGTCGCCTTTGTCTTCTCGCATTTAGCAATACGACAGTTCAAGGATTGACATTGAATGAATGCTTGTTCATTTTGTGATTTATATTACATTAAGGTGCTGCATGACCCTTTTCAACTCAGACTTTCGGTCCATACGAGAATGGGACGACGAACACTTCCTGCACCCGTGGGAAGGTATGTCACACCTTGGTCAAAATGAACGAACCTTTGCCGAAAGCGGACTTGGCGTTCATGTCGTCACTGAGGACGGAAAGCGCCTGATAGACGGCCCTGCTGGCATGTGGTGCGTTCAATTGGGCTATGGAAACACCGAGATTGCCGATGCGATGGCTCAGCAGGCGAAAGAGATGGCGTATTTTTCGCCCTTCAACAACGCCAACTCAACTCCGGCCCGTTTGGCACATGAAATCGCCAAGAGAACGCCGGGAGATTTGAACCATGTATTCTTCACGACCGGTGGTTCAACGGCCGTGGATAGTGCGCTGCGGTTTGTACAGTTCCGCAATAACCTGCTGGGAAAACCTCAAAAGAAAATCGTGATATCGCGACAGAAAGCTTATCACGGATCGACTTATCTGGCGGCGTCAGTGTCCGGAAAAGAGCGCGACAAAGGTTGGCTGGACCAGGCAAGTCACCTGACGCGTTTCCTACCGAATGTGAACCCGTATACACGTCGCTCCGATCAGACGGTCGACGATTTTCTGGACGAAAAAATAGCGGATCTGGAAAACATGATCCTGCAGACTGGAGCAGACAAAGTCGCCGCTTTCATCGCAGAACCGATCCTGTGCTCTGGAGGCGTCATCGTGCCGCCGCGGGGGTATCATCAGCGCTGTCTTGAAATCTGCCGGAAGTACGATGTCCTTTACATTTCAGACGAGGTCGTCACCGGGTTCGGGCGACTTGGGCATTGGTTTGCTTCCGAAGACGTCTTTGGGATTAAGCCCGACATCATAACCTGCGCCAAAGGCATGACGTCTGGGTACGTCCCCATGGGGGCTTGTATCATCTCTGACCGGCTGATTGCAGATCTAAGCGGAGACAATGCGCAAAACGCTACGTTTTCAAACGGCTTCACTTATTCAGGCCATCCAGTAAGCGCGGCGGCAGGCCTGAAGACGATTGAAATCATGGAGCGCGACGGCGTTCTGGAACATGTCCGTGCAATCACGCCGCTCTTCGAAGAGCGCCTCCAGGCTCTGGCAGATTTGCCGCTCGTCGGTGATACGCGCGGCATGGGGCTGGTTGGCTGCGTCGAATGTGTTGCAGACGCACAAGCAGATAATGCACTGGACCTAGATAAATCTGTCGGCGCCCTGATTGACCATCATTGTCAGGAGAACGGGTTGATCCTGCGGCCGATTATCAACATGTGCGTGTTTTCCCCACCTCTGATTATTACGGAAGGCGAGTTGAGCCAGATGTTCGACATCCTTGAAAAAGGTATCCGGCTGGCAACCGAAGACCTAAAGCAGCAGGGTACATTTAAACCTTAGGAACTACCTCGGCGCGCCATCGCAATTTTCATGGCTGCGATGCCTTCGCTTAAGTGCGCTGCGTTTACCCTGCCCGCATCACCTCTGGTGGCAATTTGATCGGGAACTTGGACCGAACCTCCGCATCCGCCTTGCTGCCAAAATAGTTTGGATAGTGATTGGATAGAATATCGTTCACGACCGACCGGCTCCGTTCAAACATATCCTGACGACCGGCTTTTTCCCAAGTATCGGTTAGCTCCCGATCCATCAGGGTTGGATAGACATACTCAGTCTCCATGTATTGCAAGGTCTGCGTGTTGCCGAGGAAATGACCGGGGTCAATCGCACATTCGTGGATGACGTCGACCGACAGCGTGTCGTCGCTCACCTCGATACCACGCAGGGTTCGTGAGATCATGCCCGCTGCCTCGTTGTCGATGACCATGGACTCAAAGCTGCAACCCATCAGGCTGCCAAGCATACCGCCAAATTCGCAGAGCCTGTTGGCCCCGGCATGGGCCGCCAATGCGAAAGTTAACGCCTTTTCGAGACCATATTGTGCGTCAGGGATTTTAGAATCCGTCATGCCGCAACCGACGCTGGTCGGCAGGTTGTAGAAATTGCCCATTTGGATAGCTGCCGCGGATATCAACGCCTGCTCACCACTGCCACCCGTGAATGAACCAGTTCGCAGATCAGTAATAAACGGCCAAGCTGCAAAGACGACGGGGGTGCCCGGGTTAATCAGATTGGCAATTGCGACGCAAGATAGGGTCTCGGCTACGGCTTGCGCCAAAGTCCCGGCCAGAGGCGCAGGCGACGTCGCCCCAGCTTGTGGCGGAACAGCCAAATCGCAGACAAGCCCCATCTTCGCTGTATCAATCAGGATCTCCAAGTTTTCCCGCCCAAACCGGAGCGGGGATACTATGGGACAACCGCCAAAAATGACCGAGGGTTTTTCGAGGAATTTACCCTCGCCGCCTGATGCCAGATCGAACAGATGAATCGCGTCCTGAATATGCTCTCGAGTGCGGAACGTCAGACAAGATGGTTTTTCGCTACCCGCCAGAATGGCGTAGAGCATGCTCATGTCGTGCTCGTAGTCCTGCGGCACATCCGTTGCCAGAACTGTATCACCGGTCATGTGGATGTTGTCGAGCCGGTCAACCAATCGGGTAAAGTCGTAAATGTCCTTGAGCGTCGACGGCCGGTAACTGCGAGTTTCCGCATCAAACGTTGTCACTGCGGTGCCGGAGTTCGCATAGTACACCTTGTCTTTGGTGCAGTGCATGTCATCCTTACCGGCCCGCGATCCGCGTGCATGGACATAGAACTCACTGGCCGCCTTAGCCAGAATGTCTTCCATCAACGCGCGAGGAAAGCACAGCCTACCATGCTCGTTCACCGTCGCCCCTTTAGGCAGCACGAGATCGAGAACTTCCTGCGTTGGATCACCGACTCCCGTACGCTCCAGAATGCTAAGGGCGGCCTCGTGAATATTTGACATGTCAGCATCTGAAAGGGGCTTGTAGCGCCCACCCGAAATGCCCGGCCAGATCGCTTGCGAAGCGACGTTGCTGGTTCGCACGGCTGCACGTGCTTCGCGCCCACCCCCGCGCCGTCTTGATCTGCGCTTCGTTAATTCTGTCATAGTATTTCTCCGAATTCTGAGCGTGTCAGATCATGCTGAAGTAATTGCGATAGAAACCCGGAATGCTCCATTCCATCTCGGACAGCGGCCCCGGCACGAAGCGGTGGGAGTTCACGCCCTCTTGATTGTGACGGATGATCCGCTCATCATCGAGCGACGTGACGTGCCAGAGCCATGTAATGGCATCCTTGTTATAGTCCCGACCTTCTTCAGCATCGCCGCGCACATACCAGACGATCTGAATATCCGTTTCCTGCAGCGCGCGTGGGACGAACCGGTAGCCAACCACGTGATCCGCATAAACAAGGAAGTAGTTCAGCGTCCCGATCCCCAGATCGGTGGCACCGCCATCGTGACCTTTCAGTTCACCCAAAGGCGGCGCCAGCGAAGCGCCATCCTTACTACCGGTCAAATAGCCTGGAAACAGCGGGTAGCGGCGCCAATAGACATCTGCACCCGGGGCGAGCGCGTTATCTCCGGTCAGGTCCAGCTCCTCAACGGGCACTCCGGCTTCTTTCATCCGCTCATGAAGTGCGCCGCTGAACTCCAGAACCTGAGCGGGGTCTTTCAGCGAATGGCTGCGCGAATAGTCCTGATGAGACGGCGCGCAGTGATAGCATTCCAGGTAATTCTCCAATGCCAGTTTCCAATTTGCTGGAACCGGGTATGAGGCTTCATGAGCGACCTTCAGGTTTTCAAAGTCGAACGGTTTTGACAGTGGGGCCAACCGTTCCAACGCAGAATCTAGCGGCGGGGCGTCTTCAGCTACGCAGACAAAAATCAGACCTTGGAATATCTTCACCTGAACCGGGAACAATCCGTATTGGCCCGGGTCGAAATTCGACCCCATTGAACGTCCGTTTCGTAGCTTACCGTTCAGATCAAAAGTCCACGCATGATAGGGGCAGATGAAATTGCGTGCCTTGCCTTTCCGTTCAATGCAAACCCGCGATCCCCGGTGGCGGCAAACGTTCAGATGCGCGCGTACCTCGCCTTCGCGATCCCGAACGATGATGATGGACTCGGGCCCATAGTCGAACAGGAAATAGTCCCCCGGTTCTGCGACCTGACTAACATGGCCGACCCAGATCCAGTTACGGTTCCAGAACGCGCCGATATCGTTCTCGTATACTGCTTGAGACGTATAGAAGTGACGAGGCAGGGCGAACCCTTCCTGTTGCGCGTCCATCAAATCGCGCATTACTTGCAGGTCATCTTTTGGCATTGCGCACCTCATGCAGATTCAAGGGAAATGACTTCCCGGCGGAAGAATTCACGGTCGATGTCGTCCGCGTTACGTTCGAAATTTCGGGCAGCCATGTGACCCGAATATACAGCATCCGCGATCAAGCCGGGGTTTGCGGCATCTCCGATCAATTCCAACGTTTTCAGCGGACTTGCTGTCAAACCGCAAAGCTCGTCGTAAAGAGTGGTTTCTCGCATTCGCTGCGTCACCAGTACCACGGAGCTGCATTCAATGGAGTTCTCTCGCCCCGTGTAGACGCACTGCAATGTCGCCTGGCCGGGCGCGACACCGGCCAAGGTCTGGGACAGGTTCAGACGAACGCCTTTTTCCAACAGACTGCGTTGCACTTTAGTCTGCTCCAACGTCAATTCGGTAAACGGCGAAACTATTGAGGCCGGCGTTACAAAGACAACCTCTCGCCCAACCTGAGCCAAATGATCAGCCAAGACTCCACCGAGATAGGCTTGATCATCATCGTAGACCACAATCGGGCCGTCCTGCGGCATGACTCCGGCCACAATGTCATCCGGAGTGAAAACCTGAGAACCTAAACCGATTGGTGCACCGTGAAATGCAGATTTCCCGCGTCCGTCTCGCCGCCATTTTGCGCCGGTTGCAACAAAGACGTTCGGTATACCCAACTCGATGACCTCACTGGCTGACAAACGGCTGTCGGTGAACAGTTGAACGTTCCCGCGTTGTTGCAGGTCGTAGATTCTGTGATCTGTCACGCGCTTCCAAGCGGATAGCCCAGTCAGGGCAGCTTCCTGCATCACACGACCGCCGAACTCTTGCTTTGCTTCCGCCAGAGTTACCTCGTAGCCCCGCCGCGCCAATTGCATGGCGCTTTCAAGTCCGGCTGGTCCGCTGCCGACAACAAGCGCGGCTTCCTCTTTTACCCGACGCTCAATGATCTCAGGATGCCATTTCCTCCGCCACTCTTCACCCATAGTCGGGTTTTGGGTGCAGCGTATTGGGACGCCGAGAGAGTCGGATGAAACACAGATATTGCAACCGATACACTCACGTATTTCTTCGATGCGATCTTCCCTGATTTTGTTGGGCAGAAACGGATCGGCGATGGATGGTCTCGCCGCGCCGATAAAATCGAGGATGCCCTTCTTGACCAGTGACGCCATCAAGTCCGGCGACGTAAGACGCCCGACGCCCACAACAGGCTTAGAAGTCACCTGTTTCACGAACTCGATATATGAGGTTTGAAAGCCGTCGCGGGGCTCGAACCGGGTCGTCGCAGAGTCGTTGCTCCAATCCGCCACATTAACATCCCAAAGGTCTGGAAGCTCGGCCAGCAATTCGACTACTGCACGGCCTTCTTCCTGCGCTTGCATCCCCTCTGACCCGAGCATTTCATCAACCGCAAACCGAAGGGCAATGGCGCAATCATCTCCGACCTCTTCCTTGGTTTCTTCCAGAAGCTCGCGGGTCAGTCGCACCCGGTTCTCCAACGAACCTCCATATTCATCCGTCCGATCATTGAACTGTGGCAGCAGAAAATGATGAGGCAATGTCATGTGATGCCCCGCATAGACATACACAATGTCGAACCCGGCTTCGCGCGAGCGACGAGCCGCCGCGCGATGCCACTTGCGAAATTCTCGAATGTCAGCCTTGTCCATTGCCCTTGCCTGTTTCGGGTATGGAGTCTGCAAGACAAGTTCTGATGGGGCCAGAAGGGGCGCGCGGGTCAGGTGGTTTTGGGCATGGTGCCCGTTATGCGCCAATTGGATTGCCGCGAGCGAGCCCTTCTCATGAATTGAGTTGGTTATCAGACGCAGTGCGGGAATATCCTGAGCGTCCCAAATTCGGTTTTCAGAATAAGGAGACAAATCCGAAGTCGGATGAATCTCGGCCTCCTGAGTGGACACCACCGCCCAACCGCCCTCGGCTTTCATCGCCCGCATGGCAGCTTCGGCCTGAGGTCGCAAATGACCCAAACCATTGCAGTGGGGCACCTGGTAGAACCGGTTTCGAGCCGTTACTGGCCCGATCTTGACCGGTTCGAAGAGAACAGAATATTCGTCAGCGCCTGACATTGCCGCGCTTCCTCCAAGGAAATTGGAAATTGGTTCGTGGGAATGGAAGGATTTCTACGCCCCCACCATTCCCGGCTGTGTTGTAAGAGTGCCCTTAGAAGCCAGCTTTGATGCGCTCGAATTCCTTCAACATCTTGGCCTCCAGCTCGGGGTTAACAGCGTCAAAGAACAGGCTGCCTTCAAAGAAGCTGTCCACATCCGAAAACCCGTAGGTTTCGATCAGCTCCGGGTCTGCCTGTGCAAAAGCGTCTTCATTGGCGTGGGCGTAACCCCAGCTTTCAATGATGTATTTACCGCTTGCCGCAGAGCTGAGCGCGTTCAGCATGTCATAGACTTGCTCATCCGACTGCTTGGCAGATTTCAGATGCACATAACCGCAGACCCAAGTTGCGATACCTTTGTCCACATCACGCATCATGACCGCTGGCGTTTCGTTCCAGATCAGGTTCAGTTCCGATTGGTTCCATCCCCAACCCAGCGTGACCTCACCGCTGGCAATTGCCTGATCCAGTTGGCCAGCGTCAGACCAATAAAAGCGCACGTTTGGATGAATCGCGCGCAAGTAGTCCGCCGCTTTTTGGAATTCCTCGTCACTCATATCGGTATAGCTGGAGGCGCCAGTTGCCAATGCCGCCATTGCAAAGGCACTGGAAGCGGCGTCCGGAATGGCGACTTTGCCCTGATATGCAGGATCGGCAAGCAATTGCAGCGAAACGTCATCTGCCGAAATCATATCGGTTCGATAGATAAGACCAGTATTGCCCCATTCGAACGGAACCATGTAGGTCTGCCCATCAATGGTGATGCCATCGACCTCTTTGATCTTGGGCATCAGCTTGTCCCAGTTTTCCAGCTTGCTGGTATCAATCGGCTTGATCATGTCTGCCGCTACCCACTTTCTCAGGGCATCCGTGCAGGGATGGGCCAAATCAGCTTCAAAACCGGACTGAAGCTTTGTGAACGCTTCTTCCACGCTGCCAAAATAGGTGTAGCTGGGCGCGCCGCCGTACTTTTCGACATAGTCGCCGTAGAAACCCTGATCCTCATATCCGGACCAGTCAAAAACGGTCAGATCAGCGGCGTTCGCCAGAGCTTGGCTGGCGGCAAAGGTGGCAACTACTGCTGCCATAAGTGATGCTGTTTTACTCATTTGTCTCCTCCCAAAGATTCACGTTTACCCAAGTCAATTACCGAGGCGCTTTGAACGCCAAGCCAGACGGTATCGCCGCGCGTGTGATCGACCGTGTGAAAGTAGTTCGGTACTGCGACGGCGATACTGTCTTTCAGACCATCGACGCGCACATAGTAGTGGACACTCTCTCCATAAAAGGCGACGTCCGAAACCTCGCCCTGAACAAGAGCATCGTACCCATCCGGCTTTTCCGCACTGATTTCCAATTGCTCAGGACGAACGCCGACAAGAAGTTCCTTGTCATGCACCTGGACGTTGGGGTTCACCCCGATTTCCATCTTCCCAAAGCCCTTAACGTTGACTTCAAGCGTTTCAGCATTCTCTGCAGTCACTTCGGCATCCAGAAAGTTCATTCCACCGATGAAAGAAGCCACTTCCCGGTTACACGGTTGGGAATACAGGACCTCTGGCTTATCCACCTGCTTGAGCTGCCCCGCAAACATGACGCCTATACGGTCGGACATGGTCATCGCCTCGTATTGATCATGCGTGACCATTACAAAAGTTATTCCAAGCTTCTGCTGAAGACGGCGCATTTCCAATTGCATCGCTTCGCGCAGATTTTTGTCCAACGCAGATAATGGCTCATCTAGCAGTAAAACCTTGGGTCGCATGACGAGCGCGCGGGCGAGCGCTACTCGTTGCCGCTGACCTCCCGACAACTCGTTGGCCTTACGGTCCTGAAGGCCGCCAAGCTCAACCATCTCAAGCGCCTCGGCAACGCGTTCTTTAATTTCCTTCCGCGAAAGCTTGGTCTTGCGTAATCCGAAGCCAACATTGTCGCCGACATTCAGGTGCGGAAAGATCGCATAACTTTGGAACACCATATTGGTGGGACGCTTGTTCGCAGGCACCTCTCCCATCGTTCGACCATCGATCCGAATCTCGCCCTCTTCGTGATCCTGGAAACCCGCGATGATGCGCAAAGCCGTCGTCTTGCCGCATCCCGAAGGGCCAAGAAGCGAAAAGAACTCACCCTCTTTCAAGGTCAGGTTCAGATTGGACACAGCAACAAAACCTCCAAAGCGCTTCTCAACGCCCTTGATTTCGATGATGTTCTGTTCGCTCATCTTGCTTGTTTCCTTTGGCTTCAATCTGACGATTGGATGGAACGGCGGCGGAAATATTCGGCGATCAACAACAGCAGGACCGAGGACAGCAAAAGCAGCGATCCTAGGGCCAACGTGTTGGGCAATTTTGCCGGGAAGCGGATCTGGCTCCAGATATAGACCGGCAATGTCGGGCTGTTCCCGGATAAGAAAAAGGCCAGAACGAACTCGTCAAACGACACCGTAAACGTGACCAAAAGGCTGGCGACAATACCCGGCGCTACGATTGGGAGGGTAACACGCCGAAACGTTCCTACGACGCTTTCACCAAGATCGAATGCGGCCTCCTCCAAGGACTGGTCGAAATCGTCAAATGCAGATTTCATAATCGATACGGAAAATGGCAACGCTACGAACACATGCCCAAGGATCACGGTGGTCAGCGATGGTTTCAAGCCGATGCTGATGAACAGAACCAGCATCGAACTGGCCACGATGATGCCGGGAATGACCAGTGGAAGCATGACCAGTCCCTCAGACAACTCACGCCCCGTGAAACGATACCGAACGTAGGCGCGAGCCGCGAAAAGACCCAGAGATGTTGCCATCAGCGCAGTCACACTGCCGACGATCAACGAGTTCACCATAGCCTGTAGCAGCGTGTCCTGCTGCCCCAACTGTGCGTACCACTTCAACGTGAATCCCTTTAGTGGGAAGGCTACGATAGTTCCGTCGTTGAACGAAAACAGTGGCAATAGCAAAACCGGCAGGTAGAGAAACACCAGATAGGCAATCGCATAAACCAGCAACCATGAGAAACGAAATGCCTTGGTCATCTGATCCTCCGGCCCAATGCGGTGACGACCACCACGAACAGGATTGCAACGCAGCCGACTGAAAGCATGGCAAGAAGAGACAGGGTTGCACCCAACGGCCAGTTATTGGCGGCACCAAACTGCACTTGGATCAAGTTCGCCACCATTTTGCCCTGCGATCCACCGACTAAGGCCGGAGTGACGTAATCGCCCACCGTTGGGATGAAAATGATCAGGCAGGCCGCAATGACCCCCGGCACCGTCAGAGGCAGTGTCACGCGAACGAACCTTTCAAGCTTATTGCAGCCAAGGTCGGTTGCAGCCTCCAATAGGCTGCGGTCGATCTTTTGCAGCGATACATAGATCGGCAGGATAGCAAACGGTGCCCAGGCGTGGGCGAGCGTAAGGACAACAGCGAATTCGTTGTAGAGCAAGAATGTCAGCGGCTCTTGTATCAAACCAAGTGAAATCAGCGCAGAGTTCAACACCCCATTGAAGCCAAGAATTAGTTTCCAGCTGAACACGCGCAGAAGGTAGCTGCTCCAAAAGGGAATAGTGATCAGCAACAGCCAGAGGGTCTTCTTCTGTGTCCGAAACGCGATGAAGTATGCAATCGGATAGGCAAGACAAACCGTTGCCAATGTCACCGCGCCTGCAATTGCGACCGAACGGATCATTAGGTGTCGAACCAATGGGTCGGTAAACGCCTCTTGGTAGTTTGCCCAAGTCAAGGTCCGGTCGATCTCAACATAGGTCTGGGTCCAAAAACTGTAAGCGACGAGAATGCAAAGCGGCACGGCGACAAGCAGACCGACGTAGAGCGTCGCAGGTGCGCTCAGTGCGAGGCCCTTGCCCGTTTCACTTCGTAGTACTCCGGCCATTCTTCCCTGCTGAACTTTGCTTTTTGGTGGCGCGACCATGTCGATCACAAAATGGACAATCGTCCATTTAAATCTGGAATTTTTGGACTAGTTGTGTCAACTGATAATTTCGAAACCGGGGATGGCCAATTTCACACTGGCCGCTAGAAGGCACCGCAAGAGACTGAAAACAAACAGAGCCGCCTGAACCAATGACTGGAAGACGACAAGAAATACGCGAGCGAAACCGCCTTTCCCTGATCGAGGCAGTACTCGACTCGGTCGCAGAAATAGGGATTTCCGAGACCTCAGTCAGCGAAATCATTCAACGGGCCGAGCTGTCCCGTGGCATGATTCACCTTCATTTCGGCGGCAAGGACAACTTGGTTGACGAAGCCGCCCGCTACTCATCCGAACAATACTACAATGGAATTTATGACTTGTTGGAAACGACCGGGCAAACCGGACAAGAACATATTGAGATGATTGTTCGGGGCGACCTGAGTGAAACTATTCTCAATAAGAAAAACGTTTCCATTTGGTACGCGTTTCGAGGCGAGGCCCGAAATAGAGCAGCAATCGCTGCGTTTTCAGATACCCGCGACGCTAAGCTTCGTAATCTGGTTTTCAACGCTTTCGCTCGAATTGCGAAAGAAGCCGGAACCGAACACCCTAATCAAGTTGCCAGGGACGCTACACACGGCACACTCGCGATGCTGGAAGGCATGTGGACCGATTACCTACTCCACCCGGATTCATTTGACCGCGACGAAGCGATGAGAATTGTTTTTCGTTTTCTGCGGGCGATGTTCCCGAAGCATTTTGACCTGAGCGGCGCTTTGTTGTCTGAGTAGAGCTTGAGACAGGTTTCCCATCTAGTCACCAAAGGACCGGAGAATCCACATCTTTCAGCCATCATGATGGAAGCACGGTACGAACGCAAAAAAACCAATTAAACAGGCGCTATCCGCAAATCAAAATTGATGAATGGTGCCTTAAAAAATCTGCGATAAATTCATAAGGGGACGGTGCGAAGTTCAGTATCCGGGCTAAAATACAATGTGGAAGGCGGCGCGGCGGAGGTTGGGGTTTTGCCTTACCTGCGGAGCTGAATGGCAAACCAGGCCCAGCACACTTGCTCGAATTGCAAGATGAACTTGGACTTTCGCAGGATCAGGTGGAAAAAATTGAGACGATCTATTCAGAAATGCGCGAACAGGCAATCGTTGCAGGCGAACGGTTTATTGAGGCCGAAGCGGCGTTGAGCGAAGCGTTAGCCGGTGACCAGCTAGACTTAGCCGAGCTATACAAACTT
>NZ_JBQFPR010000011.1:0-72023 GCF_056536465.1 Ruegeria sp. CL6 | reverse complement strand
TCTCGGGGACATGCTGATGGAGCTTGGAAAACCCAATGAAGCTGCGGTCGCTTATCAGGCGACGCTGGATCTTTCTCCAAACAGAGCAAGAAGCCTCGCGGCACTTCAATAAGTGGCAACAACACACTTGGTCGGTGCTTTGTAGTTTTTGCAGCAGCATCGACCGATTTGGGCAAAAGCAGCCGCATGGCGATCATGGCCCGAACGACTGCCATGCGGACAAAGGATGAATTCGCTGCGCTTGCACCAAGGCCTGCAACTTTGAGTAACCGGCGGCATATGTGCGGCCGGTCTTTCGATTTGCTGATCCTTGAGGAGATTTCCAGGTCAACTCTGCTTCACTGGTGGGTGAGACATTCAGCCGGGCTCTCCAAATCCATTCGGTACTGGCAGATCAGGCAATGTTGCTGCACGTTTTTGCAAGGCCTTGGCAGAACCGGATCGGTGCGGGAAAGACGATCGTGTAGTCCTGATCGAAGTCAGGGCGGTCAAACGCGAAATCAACGCCCCTGACCGGAACCTCGTGCCCCGCCAGCCAAGACATGAGCCTGTGGGCAAGTTTGAGGATCAGCATATGCCCAAACCGCTGAACTTGTGCCGCGCCTTGTGGTTTCAGGGTCAGCACCAATGCGCCTGCGGCATCCTCCAGATCAAACTGATAGTCATCCAGCAGCAAATTCCAGAAGGTCGAAAACCGGTAGAGTGCAGACGCAAGAGAAGTTGCCTCTCTGACAGTCGTTAAAAGATGTTGCAGGGCTCTTGGCCGGATGGGTCTGCTCCAAAGCCCCATCATTTCATCGCCGATCTCAACAGCGGCAAGTTGATAGAGGCATACGATCTGATCCAGCGTGACGCGACCATTCGGCGAGCGCGTGTCCACGTTCAGGCCGGACCGGCTAAGCAGCGACGCCATCTGCGCCTCTGGGCACAGGGTACGCAGCGCTTGCAGCCAGTCATCGACAAACTGGCTGGAAACCGTGGAAAGGATCGTTGGAGTGGCATTGGTCACAACGATCAGGGAGGTATCACCAATTCCGGTCGACATGAAACGCAGGCTTGCAAATGGCGACCTTCGCAGATGACAGAAAGTTAATGTCTCAACCAGAGAACGCTCTGTTTGTCCGCATTTCGGTCATTTAGATGAATTGCGGCAAGTAAGCGTTGATTGAAAATTTTTGATATTGCCGACTTTTCTCGCGTGTGGCGAAACTCAGATACCGACGACTTGGTCTTTGAGGCTATATAGAATGTACAAAACCTCTTCTTGCTCCCTTTGGTCGACGTCGTTGGCCTTTAGGGCGTTCATGGCGTCGTCCAGAACTGCGACAAACTCATCTCCGCTGATGTTCATGTGCCGATGCGCAGCAACCATATCCTTGCCGGTATAGATCTCAGGCCCGCCAGAACCAGTTACGAAGAAGTCTGCTGCCATTTGCTTGAGGTGCTCCATATCAGTTCCCGCAAATCGAGCAGAGACAACTGGGTTTTTGGAGTGATTGTCCACCAGCGTGTCGACTATTCGCCGAATACCATCCGTTCCCCCCAGACGTTCATATAGTGTCTTTGACATAGTGCCTCCCGTGTCTCGCTCACCTCAAACTTCGATCGCTTGTGAATGCTAGCACGCCGCACTGATTGGCGCCAAATCTATGGCATTCAGGCGATGCCTATGTTCGCAACCCATCACCAAATGCGATGTGTGTGGGGGGGCTCTAGTAGGACGATCGCCGCACTATATTTGAGTGACTGCCTACTTCGCACAAGCAGTCACATGGGAGTGATGTCACCCCAGCTACTGACCTGAGCCCGGCGACCAAATCCAAAAGTACAAAATTCTAAGAGGGTATAGTGCACGTTCACTCGGGCGTTCTGCAATGATCCTCGCGATCTACGTGGAGGTAAGGTCCATAACAACCTTCTACGCCGTGACCATGCCAATTGCCGTGGTGGTGCCTGCCCGTACACCCTAACAACGCAATCACTAGGGCAAAGCATGCCGCTCTGCGCGAGTACATGATCCAATGGTTCTGTTCCATGTGTCAAACAACTTAGCAACAATCCAGCCACCTATGCTTTGACGCAGGTCAACTCCCCATTGCGGCAGCTTCTACGCAGCGGCAGTTAGCTGGCGATGCGCTAACCTGAAGACGCATAGGAAACGTCAGATTTGTCCGCTTGGCAGGCGTGCAGTCAAATTTGTCAAGCATCCGCATCGAACCCAAAGCGGAAGCGCTGCGCTTTAGCAGCTTTTGGTTTCGCACCGCCACGCTTCGTTGAGGCGCCTGGCAGTTTGTCAGGAAGAAACCTGTTGCCAAAGTATATCCAACATGTTGCGGTGAGACCGGCGGAGTTTTCTATGGATTGAGGTGAACGATGGGCAATCAGCTGTATGCCATACGTCTCATAGCACTGCTTTCAGTCTCTATGTTGCTTCCAACGGCCAGCTCGGCAGGATCGATTTCAGAAGAGATAAAGGGCGTCCTTGGCCTTGCCGGTTCCACGGAATACTCCGTGTCCGATGCTCACAGCCTCGATGCTGAAATCTTGGTGCCACGTTTTTATGAACAACGAGGGTTTTCTGCAGCCTGGTCTGAGCCTGAAGGCGTCGAAGATTTGTTCCGGGCATTGGATCTGGGTGTTCAGCAGGGTTTTCAGAAGTCTGACTTCGATATTGCGAATCTGCAGGTGCTTCTTGAAGACGCGAGAAAAGGTGGTGAACAGGAACAGGCCATCTTTGATGTAAGGGCCACAGACGCTGTGGTAAAACTAATCCATCATCTCGTATTTGGAAAAGTTGATCCCGAAACATTGGATGAGGACTGGAACTTCTCAAAGCCTATCATCGAACAAGATCCGGCAACTGTGCTCAACACATATTTGGATGGAGATGGTATCGGCGCGCTCATTTATGAGATTGCAATCGATAACCCGCAATATGAATTGTTGGTTGGGGCTCTTGCAACTTACCGTGCGACTGCCGAACAAGGCGGTTGGCCAATCGTCCCTGACGAGACCGTTCTGAAGCCGGGTATGGTCGATCCAGCAGTCGCGGATTTACGTCAGCGTTTGGCTGTTGAGCGAGCGCTGACTCCAAGATCAACCCAACAATCCGCCCCAGTAACAACGAACGCGGATTGGATATACGACGCGCAGCTTGAGGAGGATGTGCGAGCATTCCAATCCCGTCATGGTCTAAAAGCCGACGGGGTTATCGGTGCGAGAACGTTTGCATCGCTCAACAAACCAGTGGAAGACCGCATCGACAAGCTGCGTCTGAGCCTTGAGCGCGGGCGCTGGCTTATGCGTGAGCTGGATAAGGACTTTGTATTGGTCAATATCGCCGGTGCGCGCACCTATTTGGTTAAGGCGGACGGCACACTGTGGACGACACGGTCTATCACTGGCTCTGCCTATCGCAAAACTCCGGTGTTTCGAGACGAAATCCAGTACATGGAGTTCAATCCAACCTGGACTGTGCCCGCATCAATTTTCCGAAAAGACAAACTCGAGCAAATCCGAAGTGACATTGGTTACTTGCAGCGGAACAACTACATCGTCAGAAACCGCGATGGACAGACCATTCCTGCAAATTCGGTAAACTGGGGAGCCTCCAACCCGGGCGTAACTCTTGTACAGCAACCAGGCGAAGACAACGCGTTGGGTCTGGTAAAGTTCATGTTTCCCAACAAATACGCCGTTTACCTTCATGATACTAACGACAAATCGCTGTTCCAACGCAATGAGCGCAATCTCAGTTCGGGGTGTGTGCGACTGGAATATCCTTTCGAGTTCGCCACCCTGCTTATGGAGGGGGATCCTGATTGGAGCTATGCGCGTATGCAGTCTATCCTCGATAGTGGCACAACAACCCGCGTAGATTTACCTAAACCAATGCCAGTTCTGCTGACCTACTGGACAGCTTGGGTCGAGGACGGAGAGGTGCATTTCCGCGAAGACCCGTACGAGAGAGATGAGCGTATTCTTCTAGCGCTTGAACGTGAGTGACGCGCACGTCGTGATCGTAGTTTTGCATGAGGATTTCCTTAGAAACCTGCGGGCAAGAAGTGGTACAGTTATTGGTAATTCGGGGGGGCTGATGGAACAGTTGATTGAAATCGGAAGATCATTCGTCCTGGCCATGCATGAGCGCAGGGGCCTTGGAAGTGTTGATGAAATGTATGCCGAAAACGCACAGTCGATAGAGGCAGTTGTGCCTCCGGTTCGACAATTCCGCGTTACAAAGGGTCGAGAAGCCATCAAGGGAAAAAGAGAGGATTGGTTGGCTTCGTATGAAATCCAAGAACTAGACGTGGATGGCCCCTACGTCCACCCACCCAACCGCTTTGGAGTGCGCTTCAGGGCTGAAGTGATTCAGAAGACTACGGGTGAGCGTATGACCCTACGCGAGATCGCAGTGTACTCGGTGGCAGAAGGAAAGATTGTGCTGGAAGAGTTCTTCATGCTGCCGAAGTAAGATGAGCGACTAACAACATTGTCTATTTGTTTGTTTAGTCAGTGCGTACGGCTCTTGGGCGAAGTGAAGCTCCGAGCGGAGGTCGGGAATGCAACACAGAACAGTGGCTTATTTTGTAGGAGTTGAAACTGAGGACGCGTCGATTTTGGAATGCGCTGAAACTGCTCGCATCCAAAACGGCCACTTGATTTGCGTAGTGATCGCGGCCTTACCTAACCTGCCTTACCTAAAGTACGGATCAAACAGATTCGTTGAGGCGGGTCTTCCTTCAAACTGGTTGGATGTTCTTAATGCAAAGAATGCCGCCTTGAAGTCCCGCGCCACTGAAGTTGAAGCGCTTCTGGTCGGACAGGGCGTATCGGCAAATGTAATCGCATTTATGGTATCTGGAAAAGAGTTACAGCACCTTGTGGCAGGCCAAGCCAATAGTTGTGATATCGCCTTTCTCGACGCTGAACTGCGAAAAGACCCCGATTTATTTTTTGAGATCGCGTACGGAGTATTGTTTCATTCGCCGGTCGCCCTGATGATCAATGGAGATCCGTTTGCCCAACGCGACTGCATTTTTTTGGCATGGAATGATAGCCTGCCTGCGTCTAGGGCCGCGCATTTAGCTTTACCCTTTTTTCTGGCGGCCAAGGAAGTTGTGATCGGGTGTTTTGATTTGTCGTCGCCTGATGGCGTAGAAGGTGAAGTGCCCGGAACTGACATTGCTGGATGGCTCAGTCATCACGGTTGCAAGGCGACCGTGTCGCAGTTCCAGTGTGGTGGGGACTCGATCGAACACTGCATTCAAGAACGCGCAAGAGAATTGGGGGCCGACCTCGTTGCTATGGGCGCTTATGGGCATTCCCATTTGCGTGAGTCAATTTTCGGGGGAACGACGCAAGCAATGTTGGAGCAGACAGGGTTGCCAGTGCTTTTCGGACACTGATGAAATGAACCGTAGACTGTGACTTTCTGGTAGCCATAGCAATTAAAGCTTACTGGTAAGTACACGCAACAAGCGGCCTGTCATCAGGGGTTGGCAAAACGCCACACCGGGACGCACAGAGCCCTCGGCATTGGGGGCGCAGGTCACACCTCTGGAATATCTAGGATACATGGTGGCATGTAAGGTTAACTTCGATACAATCGATTACTCATAGCGGACCGAACCAAAGGTATCCAACATTCAGTGCGGAACCGAGTGCATGGGCATGACCGAGGGCGCTGCAAAATAAGCTTCTTCGCAAATTGAAGAGAACCCTTTGTTTTTTCGGTTGCCCGCTTTGCAGCCTTTTTAGAGCTGATCACTGCCCTTCGTTTCGGTGAAAACTAATTGCGTTAGACCAATGGCTAGTTTGGGCTCCAAGCAGCCGTTCGGTAGAATTCAATGAATGCCTGTTAAGCGGACAAAGAGGACCTTTCACCTATTTATGGACCCACAGCCCCGAGCAACTCAAAGTGCTCGATGCTGGCCGAGGCAATCAAATCTCGCTCTTCAGGCTCGATGCGCACTTCGTGCCAGGTATCTCCGGTGAAAGCCTTTATCGAATCCAAGTCGCGCCATAGCATGGTCATGCAGAACGTATTCGGATCGCCTCTCCACGGCTTTCCAGCAGCTACCCAGATCAGGCCATCTTGGCTTTTCACAAGAGGCAGTATCTGATCGAGAAAAATCGCCTCAAATTCTTCGGCCTTGCTATCGTGTACGCTCAATCTGAACTGGCGGAGCAGCATTTCGAGTTCCTCCGCATTTATTGGTTTCACCAAATATAACAGACAGGGACAACCGTCGTGGTCTCTCTGCGTATATCGATCAGCAACAACTGAATGTCTGCTCAATCGCTAGTCAGAGGCTCCCAACAACCGTTGCTGGCCTTGTTTCCAAGGGGAAACCCAGGGTGCATGGCGGGCGTCGAGCTACTCGTTTTCTATGGCAGCCGTTGGAAGGCCTTGCTCGACCCAATCTGGAAACCCACCCGCATAGTACCGAGGATCCTCGAAGCCCCAGAGTTGTGCCTTTATCGCAGCATAAACCGAATATGGGCAATGTGGCCCATGGCAGCTGAAAACTATAGTGTCATCAAGATTTGCTATTTCGAGAAGAGCGTCCCGGGACAGGCCAACTAACAGTGAATAGTTGACTGAATTGGGTATGTGCCCGGCATTAAAATCTAGCTTTGCGCGGACGTCTACGAATTTCGCCGCGCCTTGTTCCCAAAGCCCACGCGCTTCTTCAGTGTCAATTCGTGAGATTGATTCAGGGTAGTACAAACCTTCGACACGCTTCAAACGGCCTGCGACATCATCGTAATCAACGTCATTGCCAGTGCTTGGCGGTACACCGGCTTTCACAACGCCATCGTACAGATGTCGGCGATAGTCTGGGTCGTATCCATACATGTCACCATACCACCAGATAAGGCTTTCTTCAGCGGTAAACGGATCATAATACGACGGTACTGCAATAGCGTCGTACTGCTTTATCAGATCTGGGACGTCATCCAGCCGCCCCAAGTGACCAAGTGCGGATACCAGCGTCGTAATATCGGCCACAATGTCAGAATTGCGTTTGAGTACGCGTCGCATCGTTGACACGACGTTCTCATATTTTTTTTGGTGAAGCTGGGAAACACCCAGTTCGCGCAAGTAACGTGTTGGTTCAAGCGGGTCAAAACGCAACGCGTACCGGATCGCCGCTTCTGCTTCCGGCGCACGCCCAGTTGCATTCAGGACCTTCGCTTTTACAAGATGTATATCAGGGTCATTTGGCGCCAATGCCAAAGCCTTGTCCAATTCCTTGTAAGCCTCGCCATGGCGACCCTGCTCCACAAGAATTTCTGCCTGAACCGAATATGCCAGCGCGGATGGGTCTTCCATAGCTTTTTCAAGGCTTCGTTCCACTTCCTTCCAAGACCGTTCAAACCCGCCACCCATGGCCAGAAACCAGACGCTCTGAACAATTCGCCAATGGGCAGCGGCCAATGCTGCATAAGCCCTGTGGTAATCGGGATCGATTGCGATTGCGTCTTCAAATTTTGAAATCGCGGTTAAAGTGTCATCAGAATTGCCGCTACGCAGGAGTTCAAGCCCGTACAGCACCAAGTCATATGCTTCCGGATGTTCAGTTTCTGCTGTTCCAAATCCCTGTTTTTCCTTGGCTGTCAATTGAACCGCCAATGCGGATGTTATTTCTTCCAGGACTTGATCCTGAAGTTCAAAAACCTGCTGAACATTACTGTCATAACGGTCGGCCCAAACATGGTGACCGCTCAAGGCGTCGATCAACTGCGCGTTCACGCGAACCTGATCACCTGCTCTACGCAGGCTTCCTTCAAGGATGTATTGAACACCAAGTTCCTCGGCGACCTGCTGGGACTTCACGGCTTTGTCTTTATATGTCCAACTAGAATTCCGTGAAATAACGAAAATGCCGGACAGCTTGCTCAAATCAGTAATTAGATCTTCTGTCATACCGTCTGCAAAAAAGGCGTGTTGTGGATCGTCACTAAAGTCGTCGAATGGAAGAACAACGAGTGAAGGCTTATCCGGAAGAGGAAGGGCCATTTGGTCAACTGAGGCAGGATCGAACTCAAATTTCCATGGTCGCCAAATCAGTAGGGCTGCGAATAGGATAACGACAGCCATTGAAATACCTACTTTGATCGAAAAACTTCCGGAGTTTGAAACAAATGGCTTCCCACCCGGTATCACCCGATAAACCCTCACTGGGGTGGAAATGTTTTTGACCCTCTTTTCTCCCAGATCTTCGTAACCAACTTCCACGTTCGCTTTAAGGTGATCGTAGGCTGTGCCGGATACGACGACCCCACCCGGCGCTGCCAGTTCTTCCAGTCGGGCCGCGATATTAACACCGTCTCCGTAAATATCCCCCTCGTCGAAGACAATGTCGCCTAGATTGACCGCAACTCGGTAACGAATTTTACGATCTTCAGGGACATGTTCTTCTCGGGCTTTCATGGCTTCTTGAATCGAAACCGCGCAATGAACCGCCTCTACGACACTGGGAAATTCGGCGATCATGCCGTCCCCTGTTAATTTAATTATATGGCCTTTGTGGGCATCTATTTTGGGGTCTATGAGTTCGATCCGGTGTCTTTTTTGCCGCTCAATAGTACCTGTCTCGTCTGCCTCCATTAGGCGCGAGTACCCAACCATGTCGGCGGCGAGAACGGCGGCAATCCTACGCTCCATGCTAGTCCTCCGAGTTTTAGGATAGCAGAATATGAATTGAAATTCGACTTCAGGCCTGTACGCCGCATTCAGCCGCCAGCACCAGCGACCACCCGTCAGCAACCGGAACCAGGCGTCAGCGGTCCAGCCAGAGCCAGTGGACAATTGCTCAGGCGGTCTAGTTAGACACTCGGCGACACTGGGAAACGGCCTCTTTAGCGGTTCTAAACGCCCCGAAACCGGCCCAGTTGGTTAGGCATCGCCAAAAAGCCAGTTCCAATCATCGGTTAGTAAGGACTCCTACCACCCCAGCCATTTCATCCGAACATGAAACAATAACAGGCACAGGGTGGTAACCACCCTAGAAGTACCCCGGTTTATGCCCCAGCCGTTTCGGGTGATACGGGTGTTGAGGGTAGCCGCTTTGGGCTCGGAACAGTCGTTCGCTGCGCAGTGCATCAGTGACCGCAGTGCGGACGAAGCGGTCCTTTGATCTTGGCAGGACAGCCCGAGCGACCCGAGCGACCTTTTCACTATCTGCTTGCGAGTGATGATGCGTTTGATAAACAAGCATAGTGAAGGTACATCTCCTAGGACTAGACATTTGAAACCTGTCATCGTTCACATAGGCTGGGAAAAAACGGGCTCAACATCACTACAAGCTTTTTTGAGTAAGAATTTTGGCGTGCATCAAAACGCAGACTTCTACTACCCTAACGACAACAGCTTAGCATTTGTTGCGGGTAACATGCATTCCCCGCTGGTCGGGGCGGTGATGGGCCAGAACAAACTCAGAGAGTTCATACCAGAACATAAGCAAATTGATGGACAAGCCATTCTTTCCGATTTTGTCTCACATTTGCAAGGCGTCAATAAAACCATAGTGGTTTCCTGCGAGCATTTTTCCTCTAGAGTTTCCTCTGAGGAAGAAATGAAACGGTTAAAAGGTTCTATCGAGGATACAGGGCGTAAGGTAAAAATCGTTTGTTACATTCGTGATCCGGTGAATCTATCAATATCGGCATATACCGAGGGTATCAAAGCTGGCTATCGCAATAAGCTGAGTTGGGACTACGTAAACCCGCAGAATGAGTACTATAATCCAATTTATAGGCTTCGTAGATGGGCCAATGTCTTCGGAAGCGAGAATGTAACTGTGCGAGAGTTTCACCAGGACAAATTGTTCAGTGGTGATATTTGCTCTGATTTTTGTGATTTGCTGGGCGTTAATTCCAAAGATATGGTCGCTGTTAATCGGCTGAATACCTCACTTCCCCCAGATAACATAGAAGTATTGCGTCGATGCAATTTTTTCTGGCCAACACTTGAAGAGGATATGGCGTCATGGCGCAGGGCATTTGAAGCACGAGTAATATTGAGAGAGGCTAGTCCAAAAACAGAAGGTGTTGAGTACAAATTCTCCGCACCTGCTGATGTTATCGGTAGGTTCTCGGAAGCTCGCGACGAAATACAGAGTGAGTTTTTATCGTCAGGCCTGTCTGAAGCTTGGAGTAAGACTAAGCAGTCACCAGAAAACCTATCCGACAAACACATTCAAGAAACCACATCGAATTTGGAAGATCTGGCAGCGGAATGGTTAGTTTCCCTCGCGGACAAATCGCAGCAATTAAGACACGAGCGCGACAAGGCATTATCCGAGCGTGATAAGGCATTATCCGAGCGCGACAAGGCAAGACGGTACCCTTGGAAATACCTCAAGTATGCCGCACAGTTACGCATCCGCGACAGACGGTGATCTGTAATATACTTTAATTTGACGTTCTTTGTGTCTGCTGGAGCTCACCGCACAGCATGTGCGGTGATCCAAGTGTAAACATTTTTTGGCGGGGAAGGTGATCACAAACCGTGCGTACGGAGCCTCGAACAAGAATGCTCCCGCTTGGGCTGACTCAGCAACACAGACTTGTAAGCTAATTTCACGGTCCGCTTTGGGCTCGGAACAGCTGTTCGCTGCGTAGTGCATCAGGGACCGCAGTGCGAACAAAGCTGCCGTTTGAATTCGCTCTGGGAATCTCGGCTTGTGGCGCTCAGTTTGGAGCAGTCGCATACTCCAAGGACGCAATTGGGACACGACTTATTTGGTCAACCGCCCCGATGTGAACACGTCCGGGTCTATCGCCATGATATGCACGTCATTAGTTGGCGCCATCTCCAG
This sequence comes from Ruegeria sp. CL6, assembly GCF_056536465.1. Lineage (NCBI taxonomy): Bacteria > Pseudomonadati > Pseudomonadota > Alphaproteobacteria > Rhodobacterales > Roseobacteraceae > Ruegeria > Ruegeria sp. CL6. The sequence continues at coordinate 61,194 of NZ_JBQFPR010000011.1, read as the reverse complement.
TTTTCTGCACAAACCTTCAGAAGGCGCGTTACCCTCACGGATTCCAGTGAAAAAAGTCCCAAGACCATGGAGATCACGCATAGCAAGCATTGAATTTGCGCCCATGATTAGGGCAATCCCCTCGCCCCGCCTCGACTCATCTGTAGCTAGCATACCCCACCAAGCCTGATCGGCATTCCGGTGATCAGGATGAAACTGCGCAACGGCTGCTGTTGCCGCGACGACTTTCCCCTTGCGGTCACGTGCCAACAAACACACGCTCGGGCGTCTCAGCCCGCGGATGAACGCGCCCATCGGGAGCAGGACTCCGCATGCCTGTGTGAGCGCATCCAATTTGGCCAAGTCATCACCTGGCGTTTGCGCATCTACATGCACGAGCTTGAGATCATCGGGTAACTTGCGCGACGCCACAACCATGGCCGCGGCTTTAAGCGATGCTGCGCCCCCTTGCCAATCAACGAACTGATCCGTTTTCAGACCGCGCTGTTCAAGCCCTTCACGCCTACGATCGGCAGCTTCGACAGGAGTTCCTTCGGCCATGCAAACGCCCTGTAGTCGAGTCATCGCAATTTGCTTCAACAAATCGATATCGTTCTCCGCGGTAAGGCCCACCGCGCGGCCATGGCAGGAATAAGTCGGGTCATTCTTGACCAAGGTCCAAATACGGTCCGCTCTGCGTTGCAGGTCCTGCTGTTCTGGCTGGCCAAAAAATTCATTCGAAAAATCTGTCATAACTTATTCGTAGCATCAGCAAGCTTGATGGGAAGAAAAATCTAGCAACGCGCTTTGGCGACCAGGTAACAGCGGACAATCGTGTTCAGTGCAGCATTCAGCAGTTTGGGCTCGAAGCAGCTTTTCGATGCGCTCGGCTTGAGCGACTGCATTACTGACGAAACTGCCATTCATTTGTTGATTTCGAATGTCTGGTTTAGACTTTTGATAGCGATTAGAGTGATCGCTCAGGCAGCATTTGGCAGAAGAAATATCGAGCGCGCTTTATCAGCGTTTAGCCTTTCGCGGTCATACCACTTCATTAGCACATCCTTCGACATGAGGTCGGAGTTACCTGCAACAAAAGTATCGAAAGTGGCGTTCGGATTGCTGTCCATTCGTTCAGCGATCAGGCTCATAAAGGCGTAAGTTATCGTAAGATTGAATTTCTTTGGTGCTCCAGCCTTTGTAGCCAAAGTTCTAATTCCTTTTGCGTAAATTGAGGCGGCATCGATAAAGTCGTATTTCCGCAGCAGATCGAAGGCGACGCGAATATGATCCGCGTGGTGAAACGCCGTATTGTCAATCTCGTGCGCCTCGAATGCGAGGGAAATCGGGGCCATTTTAGATGTCTCGGTCAATCTTCGACCTCCTTGAATTTGTGACTGTCCTCCGCGCTCAAGTCCAAGTCATACACCGACTTGAGTTGCGCGATTTTCTCAAGCGTTTCCGGCGAGAATGGTGGTTTGTTTTCAAAGCTGTGCAGCGCGATGCCTTCAACGAGATCGCCTAACGACATATCCAGATGCTCTGCAGTTGCTTTGAGGACTTTCAGCAGCCGCTTCTCGATGCGTAGTCCAGTTTGGGTTCGTTCCACTCTTGATGTCATATGTTACCAATGTACCAAAGTAACACCTTAGTCAAGAAGAGAGTCAGAGTGCAGCACTCGCCAATCAGGTGTCAAAGCTGGCAGGAAACCCTCGACAATCACGTGTCAGCGATGGGTTTGCGCTGCGATAAACCAAGAGACAAAATACAAAACGGCGGGTGTAGAACGCTCTTTAGCGATTAGGCGCTTTGTGGTTGTATCGAGTGTTCGCTTTGGACTCATTGCAGACGTTGAATAGCCCCCAGGACACTTCTTTCCGTCTTGTGAAAACTACCGTTAGCTGAAGGTCGACCATCACGTTTCCAGCGTGCCCCAGAGCACACTACAATCAGTGTCACTGGCGGCTATTCAGGAACTAAAAGAAACGTCAGAGTACGCGCGCAAGGAATGCCTTAGTGCGCGCTTCTTGCGGTGAGGCGAAGAGCTCCTCGGGTGGCCCCTGTTCCAGGATTCGGCCTGCATCAAGAAAACACACCTTATCTGCCAGTTCCCGGGCAAAGCCCATCTCATGCGTGGCAAGCACCATCGTCATACCCTGCTGCCGCAGATCACGTAATACGTCGAGAACCTCGCCCACTAGTTCAGGATCAAGTGCGCTTGTGATCTCGTCAAAGAGCATGATCTGAGGGTCCATTGCCAGCGCTCGGATGATCGCCACGCGTTGCTGTTGCCCACCTGACAGTTGGTCGGGATAATGCTCCATCCGGTCGCTAAGCCCAAAGCGTGAGAAAAGCTGTTCTACCCGGGGGCGCAAATCCTCCCGGCTCAGGCCTCGCACGCGGCGCGGGGCGAGCATGACGTTCTCTGCCGCAGTCATGTGGGGAAAGAGGTTGTAGCTTTGGAAGACAATGCCGATCTCTTGGCGCACCGGCTGTGGGTCTAGCCCCGGTTCGGATATGTCCCTTCCATCCAGCCAGATCGTCCCGTCATCGATGGGCTCCAGCAGATTCATGCAGCGCAAAAGGGTGGACTTGCCCGAGCCCGAAGCGCCGATCAGACACACCATCTCGCCCTCGGCCACATCGAGATCAATGCCCTTGCAAACTTCGTGATCATCGAACCGCTTGCGGATACCCCGTAACGACAACTTCGGCTTCATCTGCGTGCCCGGTTCTGCTTGTTCATCAAGTAATCCGCATATCGCGTCGCGGGAACGGTCAGCGCCAGGAAGATGAGTGCCGCGCCAACATAAGGCGTAAAGTTCGCGTAAAGTGACTTGTAGACTCCGGCCTGACGGAAAATCTCTACCGGACCGATGAAAGACAAAAGTGCCACATCCTTCTGCAGGGCGATGAACAGGTTCATATTGGCGGGCACCACGTTTCGAATGGCTTGCGGCAACACAACAAAGCGCATCGTGTCTTGATCGCTCAGACCCAATGAGACGGCGGCGGAACGCTGCGACTGGTGGATCGAGTCGATGCCAGAGCGAATAACCTCAGCGACATAGGCTGAGTAGACCAATACCAGCGCCAAGGTCCCCCAGATATAGGGGCTGTTCCAAGGTCTTGGCAGGCCCAGCCCGGGCACGCCGAACCCGATGATGTAGATGACAAGAACCACCGGCAGGCCACGAAAGATATCTGTGTAGGCAATCCCAAACAGGCGAAGTGGAAAAAGCGCGGGTGCACGGGTGTCCCTGCAGAGTGCGATAGCGAGGCCGGTGATTGCGATGAGCGGGGCCGACCACGCAAAAATCATCACGTTCAACAGAAATGCATCAAGCAGCCCAGGAAACGTCGCTACAAAAACCCGACCATTGAAGAAGGCACGCTGCACAGCATCCCAACCGGGTGAGAGCGGAACTAGAACGACAATGGCCAGAACCACGCTAATGGTAGAGATTAGCGCGATGCGGTTCGAGCGTCGACGCACTCCGGCTTCATAGACCTCGCGGCGCGTTGGCGCTGCGGCAGACCGCCTGGCCGGTCTGTTCTGCACCGATGTTTCGTCCATTTATTTAATGACCGGAACACCTGTGGCCTCGGCCAGCCACTGGGTCTCAATCGCGGCAAGTTCACCGCTTTCGGTCAGTTCCGAGATAGCAGCGTCGACACACTCCTTTAGCGGGTTGCCCTCTTCCATCAGAAGGCCGAATTGGTCGGGGCTATCTGATTGCTCCGGCGGGAATTGGCCCAGCAGCACACCGCCTTCTACAACCACTGCCGACAGATAGAGTGCAGTGGGTAAATCATAAAGAGCAGCGTCGATCTGACCGGCCATGATTGCAGCATTCACGTCGGCATTGTCGTTATAAAGTAAGGGGTCACTTGCTGGCTGAATCACATCGTTGAGTATTGGAAGCGCAGTGGTGGTGGCCACGGCCCCCCAATTCAATCCCTTGAGACTATCCAGCGTCGCCTCGGCCCCAGCATCGACCACATTTTGGGTTGTCAACACCGCCATGGCAGAGCTGTAGTATGGCAGACTGAAATCAACCATTTCCTCCCGTTCGGGGGTAATAGAGTACTGCTGGATGTTAAAGTCAAAGTTCTTTGCACCCGGTTGTATCGCTTCATCAAAGCTCGTGCGTACCCAAGTGACATTGTCCGAACTGAATCCCATTTTATCAGCGATGGCATAGGCTACCGCAGCTTCGAACCCCTCGCCGCTTTCGGGCGCGTCGTCCATTACCCACGGATAGTAGGCTGGGTTGCCTGTGGCGATGGTCAGAGTTCCTTCTACAAGGGTCTTGTCCGCCGCGCAGGCCCCATGGCCCGCGGCGTGTGCCATCGTCGCAGAGACAATCAAGGCCAGAGCTGTGCTGGAAAGCAGTTTCATCAAAGCGTCTCCCTGTTTTCTGATTGGCGACAGGTTCCTATGGGTGAAGAGATTTGTCTAGTGTGAGGACAAGTTGGACAGGGTGCCTGCGAAACTCGCGCCCGTATATCTTCGCAAATTCGTCAAAAACAAGCTCTCGCCGCTGCTGCGCGCTCTGCCATAGAACGCCGGGGGTTTGATGCCCGCCAAGCGGCTGGCGTTCTACGTAGACGAACCATGTCCACTGAGCGCATATGACTTGATCTGTTCGACCAGGAATGAAAATCCAATACGAAACCAACCTCACGTGGGAAGTGTCAGATGAAAAATCTTGTTCTAGCGTGCTGCTTTGGAACCATTTCCCTAGCGTTCATAGCGTTTCCGTCGGTCGCACAGCCTAGGTTAGGCTGGGCGGATCATACGGTAGCAAGGTGGGCAATGCGGACAAACCTGCCGTTACTCATTGTTCTTTGCTGGACCAATCGTCTTTCCCTCTAGCCTGTTAGCAACGCGATCCTCCGAAAAAGGTGGAGTAGGTCCGGAACTTGGCTCGCCCACAGCAACCCAGCGAGATGCCATGCGCGGATCTTCTTCTGTTCTAATTCTGGGTAAGTCGTCGTGTATGTCGACCCAAGGGATTTGACTTTCGACACCATAGTGAAGCTCAGGCGGAAAATCAGCTGGATTGTCGAGCGTCCCCACACGGATCGAATAGTATCCGATATCTTTGATGTCGGTATAAATGCTCGTCCCGCAATTTTTGCAAAATGCGCGCTCAGAAAGCTTTGAGGAAGCGTACAAACCCGGTTCTTCGCCTTCGAATGTCACATTTTGCTTCTCAAAAATTGCCCATGCATTCAATGGTGAACCAAGAGCCAGCTGACAGTGTCTGCAATGGCAAAAGCCAACTGCAACTGGCTGAGACCAAACCTGGTATCGAGTGGCTCCGCAAAGACATCCACCTGCAGTGATCGGTTCACGTTTTGCAGCTGTGAGGAACGGCCAGCCAATCGGCTTGGTCTCTTCACCTGCAGCCGTCAAAGTCGAACGATAAGCTCGGACAGGCTGAACAATGTTTTTTAACTTTCGATGACCTAGGTCTACAAAGGGATGCTCAATTTTGTCTTTGACCTGATCAAACACGCTGCCCGAGATGCAAAGCTCACCTGGTTTGGCAATTTCTTGAAGGCGTGACGCCTGATTCACGCCGTCCCCAAAAATGTCTTCTCCAATGACAACAATGTCGCCAATGTTTACACCGATGCGAAAAGTTATTTTCAAGTCGTCGGTGAAGCCGGCTTCCCGTTCCGCGATGACTTTTTGGATTTCCAACGAGCAGGCAACCGCATCTGCTGCCGTAGGAAACTCAATCAATAGGCCGTCACCCATTGATTTGACGACACGCCCGTGATGCGCTGCGACCCGGCGCGAAGCGATGCCGTCGAAGCACACTCCGAGCCGCGCAAGAGTTCCCTCTTCATCAATTTGCATGAGACGAGAGTAGCCAACGACATCGACCGAAACGATGGCAGCAAGCTTTCTGATCTTCGGCTTTGGCATTTCGGCAAGTTACGTCAGATTAGAGAAGTCGCATAGTGTGCATCGTTAATTCTAGCGATGAAACGCTTGTAAAGCTGTTTGACCTAGCCATCCAAAAAGCCATGACCGCTTATCGACCCCAAAGTAAAAGAGATCTCCCGACTGCTTTGGGCTCGGTGCGGTCATTCGCCGAAATGTCGCGAGCGACCGCTGTGCGGACAAAGCGGTCTATGGTTCACCAAACAAATCGGTTAACCTTGGGTTTACAGTACACGTTTGTGGAGAGTGAGAAGGATTAGTTGTCTTCACTTCCGGAAGTATAGTGTCTCAATTGGCACCGTTATTGTATGCTGAGCAGGACGTTATGGCTCACGGGCGTCCAGATACCCTCCGGTTTAGCCCTTTTGCGTGTCAGATGGTATCGTCCCAAAATTAGGTTGTTGGTTGCTCGGGTGCATCACCCAAAGCCAGCAGCAAAAGGATAGCCAAAAGGGGTGATCCAACCAGACCGATCAGGAACCAGATCAAACCGGATCGGTTGCGCCGCCCTGCCATCGTGATTGGCAGGATATAAAGCCAGATCACGACAACCAGCAAGATGAGCATAAAAATCAACTGGATAACTGGTGCGTCCATGAAATTTTGCCTTTCGTATCTTGACGCCATTTTTAAAACGGCTGATCCGGTTAGGTAGACGATGGCCCGAAAGCGTTTTCGGGTATTAATTTAGCCCAACATGGGTTCCGGGCGTCCCAACCCTCTCCCTTTGGGTTCCTTGGCTATCAGACAGTGCCGTCCAAATGTTTGGTGTTTTCCGGGTCACAAGGTAGCAAGGTCGGCAAAACGGATAAAGTGGGTGTTCAAGGAGCCTTTTAAAGCGCCTTTTCAATGAACTTTGAAAAAAGCTCACCCTGCGAGTTGATCCTAAGTTTCGCGTAAATGTTGCGTCTGTGGATGCGGACTGTGCCTGGAGAGATGCCGAGAATTGTGCCAACAGCTTCTGCCGAATGGCCCTTCAATGTGAACTCAACGACTTCTCGTTCTCGTGGCGTCAGAACGCCATCGCCAAATGCCTGGAATGCTAGATCGACGCGACGACTAACGCCATTCGCTGCGGCGCCGCGGGCCATCGTTGGAAAGTCACTCCAATGTTTGCAACAGGCTGCCCGAACGAGCGGCCATAGAGCGAGCAAATGACGAATTTCCTTGGCGGAAAAAGGCTTCTCTGCTCGCATGAGCGAGACCACAACCATCCCAGCGCCTGGGATATCGATAAAGTAGCCAATCTCCTCTGCTAACCCAGTCCTTTTGTAATAGCTGCGATAGTATTCGCCCTGATAGAACCTGTCCGGTGCGATATCGCGCATGCGGTACAGACCCGGTGTTATTGGTTTTGTCGCGGCCAAAAAAAATGGATCAAGTACGTAGGGCCCGGCTTGGTAATCCTCAACAAATATACGCCGTTTGCTTTTGGGGAAATCGTCGTGAAGGTCTATTGGTGCTTCGGTTCCGACATGGCCAAACACCACCGTAAAATCAAATGGTGCGACCTGCCGTAAGCCATCTGCCAAAGCACATGGAAACTCTGGGGTTCCGATCTTCTCCACGACCCTGCCGGCCTCTTCCATCCAATCGTACACACGCCGCTCCAGATCTTCGAAAAGAACCTCTATACCCCAATTGTGGTATATACAGTTATTCCGAGTTATTGTTACTTTTTCCTTGTTTGAGTGGTATGCCAACAAATGCCAAAAAATCAAGCAGAAGGAACACGGCAGTATATGAGCTTTGACATGAGCGTCACCATGCAGACGATTGCGGAACTCCGAGGAGTGACCAAGACCTTCGGGAATGTGGTCGCTGCCAAAGACCTGAATCTTTCCATTGGGAAAGGAGAGTTCCTGTCATTTTTGGGCCCATCTGGTTGCGGCAAAACCACTGCGCTTAGAATGTTGGCGGGTTTCGAGAAGCCAACCGAAGGTCAGGTTTTGCTCGATGGAGAAGTCGTCAACGACTTGGATGCGCACCATCGCCCAGTCAATATGGTGTTTCAGCAGTACGCTCTTTTTCCTCACCTGAGCGTGTTCGACAACATCGCGTACGGCCTGCGCCAACAACGACCGCGCGTAGACAAACAAACAATCGCGACAAAGGTTAAGCAGGCGCTGGAAACTGTCCGTCTTGGTGGATTTGGCCCACGTCGCATCTGGGAGATGTCTGGTGGTCAGCAGCAACGCGTCGCTTTGGCGCGTGCGATCGTAAACGAGCCCAAGCTTTTGCTGCTCGATGAGCCAATGGCTGCTCTGGATCGAAAGCTTCGAAAAGAAATGCAGTTTGAACTGCAGAACCTGCAACGACAACTGGGAATAACTTTTGTCCTCGTCACGCACGACCAAGAAGAAGCGCTTTCAATGTCCGACCGAATTTGTGTGATGGAAGGCGGCAGTATTGTGCAGGTAGGCAGCCCACGCGAACTCTATGACATGCCCCGCAGCCGTTACGTGGCTGGATTTGTAGGCACCTCGAATTTCTTTGATGCAACTGTAACAGACTCAGCAGCTGACCAAATCACTGTGCGTTTAGCGAGTGGCCAAAAGGCGCACGGAACTCCGGAGATTCCAATAGATGCAGGGCAGGAAGTGTGCGTTAGTATCCGTCCTGAACAGATCACGCTGACCCGCGCGCTACCCGCAGCTGAAATCGCTCTGCCAGTTACCATTCAAAATCGGATCTTCCTTGGGGAGCACACAGAATACCTTGCGCGCAACGAAGCACTGGGTGATTTCCACGTACTTGTGCCAAGGCAAGCGGAATTGAACGAGGGGACGTTCAATGCAGGAGAGCAGGCCTTTGTTTCATGGGGCGAAGGCGCACTGCTGATCCTGGAAAAATAACAAATCCCGCAATCCAACAACAGAGAGGTTCACGATGACCAAGGATAATGGGACTATTTCCAAGCAGAAGTTCATGGAAGAGCTTCGCCGGTACCAAAAGGGTTCGGTTACACGGCGACATTTCTTAGGCGTGACAGGTCTTGGGATGGCAACGGCCGTTCTAGGCACGGCCATGCCTGGGTTGCGTCCACGCCCGGCATTTGCTGCCGGAGACATTGGCGACCGAGTGATCCTCGCCACATGGCCGAACTACCATGACGAAATGAACTTTGAAGCTTTCACGGAAGCCACTGGCGCCCATGTTCAGGTCAATGTTTTTGGTTCGAACGAAGAGATGTTGGCAAAATTACAGGCTGGAGGGTCTGGCTGGGACGTTTTCGTTCCAACCAACTACACGATCACTACGTATGTGGGTGAAGATCTGATCATTCCGCTCGATACGTCCAAACTGCCAAACTACGACGCAGGTTCATTCGAACAGCGCTTTTCCGATGCCGGTTCTGTCGATGGCCAGCTTTACGCGGTCCCAAAAAACTGGGGCACGACCGGCTTTGCAGTGAATACTAGCAAGCTTGACGGCGCTCCGACTCCAACCACATGGAAAGAGTTCTGGGACCTTACTATGGAAGGTTACTCAGGTCGGACAATGGTGCATGATTACCAACTCACCACCATCGGTAATGCCCTGAAATACTTCGGCTATTCCTTCAACTCGGTCGATGAGAAAGAACTGGCGGATGCAGAGAAATTGTTGCTGGATGCTAAACCGCATCTGTTTGCAATCTCGTCGGATTATCAGCCACCGATGCGTAACGGTGACGCCTGGATGACGATGTGCTGGACAGGTGACGGCAAGCAGATGAATGTCGACATGCCTGAAATCGCCTACGTTCTGGGAACTGAGGGCGGTGAACTCTGGTCCGACTACTACGCTATTCCTAAAGGCGCACCCCATATGGATGCCGCTTATGCCTTGATCGACTTTCTGCTGAACCCGGAAGTTAATGCGAAGGAAGTCCTCGCTCATGGCTATCCATCGGCTGATGCTCGCACCAATGCGTTGCTGCCGAAGGAACTGCTGGAAGATCCGATCCTTTATCCGGCAGCTGACCTTCTGAGTGCGCTCGAGTTCGGCGCGGCGGCTACGCTAACCGATCCAAACCGCGCCGAGTTGCTCGCCCGCTTCAAGTCGGCCTAAGCGGCAAGGCCGCCAATATCGGAAAAGACGAGGACAATATGACCGAACGAGGCAGAAAAGCACTGTTGCTGGCACCGGCAGGAATATGGCTTTTGGTAATGCTTGCCCTTCCTCTGCTGGTCGTCTTCGTCTTTTCCTTTGGCGAACGGGGTGCCGCCGGAGGCTATGTTCCAGCGTTCACGTTGGAACAATATGCCAACCTTCCTGCGCGATGGACGGCGTTTAAGAACACATTGATCCTCGCACCTCTGGGGACTATCGCTGCGTTGGTAATTGCCTATCCGCTCGCCTACTTTCTTGCGGTGCGTTGTTCACCAAAGTGGAGAACTTCGCTGTTGATCCTAGTGATCGTGCCGTTCTGGACATCGATCCTGATCCGGTCATACGCATGGATTTTCATCCTTGGGGGGCGTGGCTTGCCCGCTTTTCTGGAGTCGATCGGCATCGATGATATCCGCCTGATAAATACGCCGTTCGCTGTGCTTGTCGGGATTGTATATGGGTATCTACCTTTGATGGTTTTCCCGATTTTTGTAAGCTTGGACAAACTGGATAAACGCCTTCTGGAAGCATCGGCTGATCTCGGCTCTACCCCATGGCGTACGTTCCGTCAGGTGACACTTCCTCTGTCGGTACCTGGTATCGCAACTGGCTGCATGCTGGTCTTCATCTTGCTGATGGGCGAATTTCTGATCCCAGCGATCTTGGGCGGCGGAAAGGTCTTTTTCGTCGGAAATGCGCTGGTGGACCTGTTCCTGCAGTCTCGGAACTGGGCGTACGGATCGGCGGTCGCAATGACTCTGGTTGTCGTAATGCTTGTCACTGTATCAATTTACATGAAATTCATCTCGCGCCTGGGCGGCCAGCGCGAAGATGTCTCGCTGATGTGAGGGTCCGATGCGCTTATACGCGATCTGCGTCTACCTTTTTCTATATATTCCAATCGGCATCATCGCGCTTTTCAGCTTCAATGCCGGACGACACGCAAGCCAGTTCATGGGGTTCTCGACCCAATGGTATGGCAAAGCGCTTAACAACCCATTTGTTATGGACGCGCTCGAGACCAGTCTGCTTGCGGCATTCATAACTGCTTGCCTCGCATCCACACTCGGAACCATGGCGGCCATCGCTTTACAAGGGGTTAAGGGATGGCTCCGAACTTTGTTCGATGCGATGATTTATATTGCGATTATGATACCCGGTATCGTCATCGGCATCGCGACACTCATTGCCCTGGTCACCGTATTCGGCTGGCTAAACCCGCTTCTTGCAAGCCTATGGCCCGATGGAGCAAATCCCCCGCAACTTTCCATGGGGATGCCCACGCTTGTCGCCGCGCACACCATGTTCACGATGGCGCTGGTCATAATCATCGTACGTGCAAGGCTATCGGGTATGGACCGTGCCCTCATGGAAGCTTCGGCTGACCTCTTTGCGACGCCTTGGGGCACCTTTCGGCAGGTGACGCTGCCGTTGATAGCACCGGCAATTTTGGCGGGCTTCCTGCTCAGCTTCACTTTCTCATTTGATGATTTCATCATCGCGTTCTTCGTAGCCGGCTCAGAAACAACCCTGCCAATCTACATATTCTCATCCATCCGGCGCGGCGTAACGCCCGAGATCAATGCCATCGGCACTATGGTTATGGGCGCGTCGCTCTTGTTGCTCGTTGCAGCGCAACTGCTTTTGCGCCGAGGCGCCTCAAAATCGAATAGTTAAATAAAGGAGCCAAGTGACATGCGGCTTGCAGGTAAAGTCGCGCTCGTGACGGGCGCGGGATCAGGAATTGGTCGGGCGGGTTCAATGGCAATGGCACAAGAAGGCGCGCATGTCATGGTAACGGATCGCGATGTAACACTTGCTGAAGCCACTGTGGCCGAGATCGTTGCGCAGGGGAATCAAGCGTCTGCCAAACAGCTTGATGTAACCGATGACGATGCCCTTACCAAAACCATAGACGAAGCAGTTAAAACCTTCGGTCGGCTTGACGTCTTGCACTCTCACGCTGGGTTGCAGATCGAAGGAACGCTGGAAGAAGTGGAACCAGATGGAATGGATGCTTCTTGGGCATTGAATGTCCGCGCTCACTTCATTGCAGCGCGTGCAGCCGTCCCTCATATGAAATCATTGGGTGGAGGCAGTGTGATCGTCACGGCCTCCAATTCTGGGGTTCAATACGACCGGGGTATGATCGCCTATGCGACTACAAAGCACGCAGCTGTTGCGATGGTCCGGCAGATGGCAGCCGACTACGCTATCCATGCAATCCGTTTCAATGCCCTTTGTCCAGGATTTGTAGACACCCCCTTCAATGCAGGCTTCGAAAATCAGATGGGTGGCCGTGCCAAACTGGAAAGCTACATCGAGCAGGCGATCCCTATGAGTCGGTGGGCGACAGTTGAAGAGATTGGCCATGGGATTGTCTATTTAGCTTCGGATGAATCCGCTTTTATGACGGGACAAGCCTTGGTTATCGATGGCGGTGAATGCATTTAGTGATGGGCTAGACCGCTAAAGAGAATGTCTATCGCCGCATTTCATTTTTTGCGAGCCCATTTCAGTCCGCTTTGGGCTCGAAGCAGTCACTCTCTGCGGTCTGTCTGAACGACTGCTCGAGCGGACAAAATGGCCATTCGCGTTCACTGCCGTGAGGTCCGGTTGCTGCCCGAAGCGGACCTCACGATGACGCCTGCTTTATCAAGCCAGGTTCCAATGGTCCCTACAGATTGCACCTGAAATCTCATTTACATTGAGTACATTGAATAATGTTCCATCCTGGAACCACTATCCGGAAGATTTGCTTGTGAGATACCACGAGCAATTTGAGTTGCTTCGTCAGCACATTTTTTTGATCCATTCTCTACACGAGCTGGCTGCGACCTATAAGATATGCAAGCGAACCTGAACAAATGAGAGTGCTCTTGAATCGACCAGAGCCGGTAACCGCAAGTCGTCATCGAGTGTTGGCCAGCGATTTGGCCTTTTCGTACTCGTCCAGCAAAGGTTGCATCATTTTGGGATCATACATCACCTTTTCCAGCCACCGTCGGAGCGGAAAGGTCTCACCTTCGGCGATCATGGCGGCGAGGCTTTCGAGAATTTCCGTTTCTTGGTCGATTTTCCCGATCGCTGCATTTCCAGCGGCTTGGTATACCATCATGTGAGGACCGAACGGCCCTTCGAGATCCAGGTTTTCCTGCAGTGTGGCCAGACTCTCTGGATAGTTTCCAGCGTGGAATTGAGAAACGCCCAGAATGTTCCTATAGGGTCGTCGAATGCTGAGGGGATCCAGGCTTAACGCGCGCTGCAACGGTGTTATTGCCTGCTCTGGCTTGCCTGCGTACAGAAGGAACATGCCCAAATAACCATGAGCCAAACTTGAGCTTGGCTCTTGCTCGACTGCGCGTTCACCGAAATCAATTGCGGGTTGCGGATTGCCCATCAAGATTTCGAGAATACCCAAGGTCAAAAGTGCACGAACATTTGCCTGATCCTTTTCCAACGCGCTTTCAGCGTATTGTTTGATCAGACCCCGCGTTTCATCCGTGTTTGCAGCAAGTCCAAACCAAGTTCTGTGTGCTTCCGCAAAGGCCAGACCGGCATAACCGTGCGGGGCGTCTGGTTCCAACCGCACCACACGCTGCAACAAGGTGTGTGCCGCGTCAAAACGCGATGGGTCGCTTGGCGGGTGAATGATGTCCAACGCCTGCTGGTACAGGATCCGGGCATCCCGGCGGGTCCACCGCGCATCCTCCATTCTCGAAGTCAGTTCGGGGAACAATTCGATAGAAAAGGTCGAACTGATCTCGCGCGAAATCTCGGTCTGAGTTTCGAACCGGTCTGTCGTTTTATAGTCGAACCGTTTGGCCCAAATTTCGCCCCGGCTGTCTACGTCAACGAGGCCGATGTTTAGCCGATAGCCATCCGTCATGGTCTGCAGGCTGCCCCTTAGAACATGGGTCGCACCCAGCTTGCGCCCCTCGTCGATCAGATCGATGGCTCCGTCGGACAGTTCGGCTGTCGATGCGTACGAGATCACGCGCAAGCCCTGCACCCGCGCCAGATCTGTTGTAATGTCCTCGGCGATGCCACGGGCCGCTACGGATGTAACAGCGCTGTTTCCCAATGGATTGAACGGCATCACGGCAACGACAGGTAAATCCCCCCAAAGGTCGTTGTCCGTGGTCGCCTGATCGGTAGACAGGCTTTCAGTTTCGAAACTTTGGAACAGCATGAAAGCTGTCACGGCCATCAACAGCGTCAACAAAAGCAACACGACCCAGTTCGGAGCCCGCCAGCCGCTTCTGCCGCGCCGGCCTGTCCGATCTGGCTTATCGGAAGGCGCCGAAGTTTCATCCCGAAATTCGAACGACGGCACATAAGACCCTTTGGGAATGGTAATCACCAAGGGATCGTTGCTTCCATCTGTCAGGTAATAGTGTTCCAACTCACGCCGCAAGCGTCGCGCTTCAAGGCGTACAACCGGATCTGAGGTCGCGTCGAAATCCTCGGATCGGCCCAGAACGGAAACGCCAATCGAATACCCTTTCACCCGGTCAGCGCGCCCGGCCAGTGTTTCATCAACGATGTATTTGAGGAACGCGCGTCGGCGTTCATTCGCACCAAACTGAGAACTCTCAAACATACGGTCGAGCTGTTCGTCTATGGTCGCCTGTTCCAGAGGCGGCGCTGACTTCCGCTCGGATAGCTGACTTTCCATCGCAGTATCTGTCGGCTGTGTTCGTTCCATCCAAACTAACTAAACGATACCCGGGTTATTCGGACCACGTCCAGTATTACATTCATACAAAAGAATTTTTAAGGTTCAGAACACGTTCGGAACATGTTCGTTACCCCAGTCCACAGTCCTCGGATGTTAATTTGGTGTCTCCAGGGAGTGTCTGGGCAGACAGACCGTGGAAACAGATTCTCACTGACGGCCAATGGCCTTTGACGGGGGGGGAGCAAGTGGAAAACTTTCTTGCTGCCGGATGTTTCGAATTGGTGAAAAAATCGCCCAGCGATGAATTCACAATCGTGTCTTTGTCGCGGAGTGATCCAAAATTTCAGGCGATTTGCCGCGACTTCGGCGAGGCAGTGACCGCCTTTCACAGCTTTCAAGCTGAAGGAGAAAACGGGCGAGCCCGCGCGACCGAATACAATCAGATCTGCGAAGAACTGAGGCTCGAACTGATGGAATACGTAAGCTTGGCCAAGGTCCGACCCAAGGCACAAGACCACAACTGAAGCGGCACGACTGTCGCCCGAACAGACAGCTTGTCCGACGCCGTGACCTGAATTCCAACAAGCAAGGAGACGGGAATGACTAAACGAACCTGCCAGACGCTATTCTTCGTATGTCCAATGGTTCTCGGCTTCATGTCCATCGCACAGGCGCAAGACGATGATGGCCAGGAGTGCAAGGCATTGTTCGTGCACAATGCCGGTTCAGTGTCGATGACCGCTGACACGATCACGATGACAGATGTCAGCCCAATCGTCACTTTCTTTTGCGACAGGCCGGTGCGGTATGCGGGTGTGCAAAGCATACAGGGCTTTCTGGACATGGTGTCCGAAGGCGACGACAGCTTTGCTGTGGACCCGCCCAACGCCATACTGACCATCGTTGCGGATGGTGAACCGCCCGTTGATGTGGTCGTGGAGTTGTCGCAACGGCCAATGAACGATCAGGGAACGATGACCTATCCCGGCGTCAAGGTCATCAAGGGTGAAATACCACAAGCCACAGGCCCGGGCACGTTGTTCATCGACCATTTCGGTCGACCAATGTCGCCGGGATCGGTGGCAGGCGTGCATCGCCGGCACGACCGCCGCGAGGTTCGTCACTGTGCCGCCGACAACCCCGATAATCCGAACGATCTTTGCAACTGCGGGCCCGGCCTCGTCTGCAATTGAGACACGAAGGGCACATCAAGAATTCTGAAAGGAGGCCTGCATCAGGGGATCCGATTCCTCTGATCATAAGCAAAACATCAAAAGCTAGGGAGGAAGTTATGTTTTCAATTCTTGGCAACTACCCGCGAAAACTGGTCCGGGGAACCGCCGTCGCATTCGCAGCTAGCGCCGCGTTGTGTACCGCTGCCTGGTCTCAGTCCTATGAGGAAAATCTTGCTGCGGGCGCCGCCGAAACGGAACAAAATTATCTGAACGTTCCTTTCGTAAAACCCGAAGATTTCAAAACTCCCTATACGAGTCCGGCCTACTGGCCGACCAATTACCCGCGTGGCCCGATTGACCGGTCGCCAGCGGATTCCTCAACCAAAGTGATCACCCTTGGAACGGGCGACCCGCCACCCAATCCCTACCGTTTTGGTCCTGCTCACGCGGTGATCATAAACGGGTTTCCATATTTTGTTGACGCCGGCGAAGGCTGGTTCAGGTCACTTGGGAAGGCCGTCCTTTCTCAGGGCGCAATGGATCTGGCAACCGTTTTTGATCTACAGAACATCAAGTATATGTTTCTGACCCATCTGCACGAAGATCACACGGTGGGATTGCCATCCTTCATATCGGGCCCGTTCAAGTTTGGCCCCGGCCCCGACAAGAAGATATATGGACCCGAGGGCGTTGACGAGATGATTGCCAATATCAACGCGGCTTGGCGGCTCGACAGGAACGAAATGTTCCAGGGCTCGACGACCCAAAAGGCCGACGGAGCAACCGCAATCGGCGTGCCGGTCTGGTCATCGACCGATCCCAAAGGGCGGCTAATTTACGAGGACGACAACGTAACGGTCGAAGCATTCCCAACAGAGCACGGTTTTCTTCATCATACCTATGCTTATCGGTTTACGGCCAAGTCGGACGGGCGCGTTGTCGCGTTTGGCGGCGACGGGCACTACTCTGAAGGTCTTGTCAACGCGGCAAAAGACGCTGACGTTCTGGTCATTGAAAGCATAACGAGAAAGAACATCATGTTTGTGGTCTGGGGTGGTGACACGGAAGACGAAAAAGTGAAGATTATTGGTGCCTACCACATGTTTCCAGAAGACATGAAAAAGGTTCAGGACGACAGTGGTGTCAAACAGATCGTCATGACGCACGTCCAAAACTATAACGACCCCGAGCATTTCGACCGTCTGAGTGTACTGAAGGAAATGCAGGATGCTGGCGTCACGAACATCCTTATGGCCGAAGATGGCGACATCTACTGAACGGACGGCCAGCCTAAAGGGAAAGCCCTGCCGGGCTTTTCCGCCAAAAGCACCAAAATGCAGCCTTTGATCACAGACGTGATCTGTGCATCCGGCAATGTTCCAAGGCTCCGCGCAACAACCGTATGTCAATCATCTAATAGAAGTGATGAAATACGTGGCGGATGCCACTCAAGGGCGTGACGTTGAACTACTTATGGCGTCACTTCTACACGATGTTTTGGAAGACACGCCCATTACTTTTGAAGAACTCCAGCAACTGTTTGGAAGCAGGGTGGCGAAAGTTGTCAACGATAACACAGACACCATGGAGCTCTCCAAGGATGAGAGGCGAGCCCGACGAAAAATAAAAATGTCAGAAAATACATCTGAAGCACGCTTGATCAAGTTGGCTGACTTGACTTCAAACTTGAGAGCAATATCAGCTTCGCCGCCCGCAGGCTGGACAAACGCAAAGCGGCTTAGCTACGCTAATGATTGTTTGAACCTCGTGAATATTGCTCGTGGAACAAACGCAAAATTAGAAGCCGCGTTTGACGAGGTGCTTTCCGGCCTTCAAAATCACTTATCAACCAGTACTAGCGTGTCCCAAGAGCCTGAGTGTTCATTGGACTTTGTCGTCGGTCAAAGTGTATTTTTGGTTCATGTCCCAAACACCCATATAGAGCCTGTTCCGGATAAATGGGTAGATATGCTTTTTCGGATCACTGAGACTGATTTTCCCTCTGTGTCAGTACGAAGATGGGATTCTATGTTCGATGGGGTGAGGCGAGAAACACTTGTACTACGCCTCCGTAGCGATTCCTCTGATGATATCGTTGCTTTGGGGCAGCGTATCGCAAGGACATTTAATCAAAGCTTTGTAGGTATAGAGACAGATTCAAAGTACATCCGAGTCTACAATGATGACACTGGCTAGGTTCCCAAAAGGCCCTAATTTTGGCGAAAATAGCGGCTGGCCCTCTGTCCGATAGTAAAAAGCTACCTGTCAAGTCGGTCCGCTTTGGGCTGATAGCGGTCAAATGTGCTTGTCGCATCAAATCGAGTGAGAGCCGGCAGCTTTGGGCTCGAAGCAGATATCTGATTGGTTTGGCCAATGAATGCTTTGCGTTGTGACCAGTCAGTGAAAAATTAACGGATATGAGTCTGCAATTTCTTGTCGGCAAGGGAATCGCCCATCAGAGCGCCAAAATCATCCGTGCCTTCCAATGCGACAACAACGTGCAGTGCCTAACCCTCAACAGATATCAAGCAACAAATAGAAGGTGGTCAATAGGGTGGATAGAAAAAGTCTCAATTAGCTCATCACATTGATAAAATTAATATTTTTCGGGGAATTTGGTGCCCAGGAGAAGCATTGCTGTTGAAGGTGTTGATGCGTAAGTATTTGGAAATAAACACTATTGCAACTCAGTGTTTTCCTGCGTGTCGCTTTTTGTGTCACCTTTTTTGACCTTTGTAGCCTGTGCTCAAATCTTCTGGGAACTCGGATGTAAACTGGCAATTCGAGCGTGAAGTTATTCGGCCTTATAGTGAAGGCATCAACGGAACCTTCACCCGCAAACTACCCCAAAACCTGTGTCCACAGGATGGCCTCGGGTTCGCACCGCAGGTGGGTTCGCGAATATAGTTTCTGAAGGAATGGCCGACTCACCTTTTGTGTCCGCCTCCGCAAGAAGAAAGGCATCACCAGCCGTACGTCCAGAAGGGCCTCTTGATTGGCCGGGTCTCATTAGAGAAAGCTGACCTGCCGAAGAATCTTAGCGGATCGTCAACAGGTTTGGGCAGATGTGGTCCTCCGATCAGTTCGCTTTACTAAAAGATGGCGATGGACACGGCCTTAGTGTTCAGTGAGTCTCGCTAACGTCTACGCAATCCAATAGTCGCCCAAATCAATGATGCCGTCATCACTGATCTCGTCCACCAGTTGGGCACCCGTGATTACGTAACTCTCTCCGGAATTCGGAACACCGTCTGCATCAGCGAACGTTGCGCCGATAATGACGTCGTCTAATCCATCGTTGTCGAAGTCTCCTACGGATGAGACCGACCAGCCGCTGTAGTCTGTTAAATCAATCCCTTTGATGGTGATCCCCTCCGATGAAGTAAGTGCAGAAAGGTCTATAACACCGTCATCCGTTTTCTCATTGGACAAAGCGGAACCAAATATGACGTATGTCTCACCAGCTGCAAACGAGCCATTTTGACTGACCAGCCGTGCACCGATTATCAAGTCGCTGAGGCCATCGCCATCAACATCACCCGCGGAAGCAACCGAAACACCGCTTTGGCCGAATACATCCAAACCCTCAATTATGACGCCGTCAGAAGCCGAAATTGATGCTAAATCAAGAACACCATCGCCAGACTTTTCTGCCTCAAGAGTGGCCCCATAAACCAGATAACTCTCGCCAGCACTTTGGCTCGTGATACCGTCAGCACCGGGCGCACCTATAATCACATCGTCTTTACCATCACCGTCAACGTCGCCGGCAGACGAAACAGAAAAACCGCTACCATCTCCGGCATCAATGCCAGCAATCAGAACTCCTTCATTAGCAGCAAGTGTCGCGAGATCTAAAACTCCGTCATCTGTCTTCTCACTGGTTAGAGCGGACCCGTATATGAGATAACTCTCACCTGCCCCACTCTGACCATTCGGATCAGCCCTTCGTGCGCCGATGATTACATCACCAAGGCCATCTCCATCCACATCGCCAGCCAATGAGACGGAATACCCACTCCAGTCGCCACCATCCACGCCCTTGATCAGGACGCCTTCGGATGTCGAGAGAGTCGCAAGATCAATTGTTCCATCTCCAGGCTTCTCAGCGGCCAGTGTAGACCCGTAAACAAGGTAACTTTCACCAGCATCTACTATGCCGTATGGATCAGCATGCCATGCACCGATAATAACATCATCGAGACCGTCTCCGTCGATATCGCCCGCCGAAGAAACGGAAATGCCGCTCTCGTCGAATAGATCAATTCCCTTGATAAGCACACCTTCAGTTGAAGATAAAGCGGCCAAATCGATAACTCCGTCTGCGCTTTTTTCGTCCGTCAAGGCCGAGCCATATATGAGGTAAGTCTCACCTGTATTTCTGACGCCATCTGCATCAGCGAGGCGAGCACCGACGATTACATCATCTAAACCATCTCCATCCACGTCGCCGGCATTTGACACTGACCAACCGCTGAAGTCGGCTGTATCGGCACCCTTCAGCAAGACACCCTCTGCTGCAGCCATACTTGCCAGATCAAATTCAAAGTGGTCCGCCTCCAAGCCTGCCAAAGCCGCACCGAAAACAACGTAGGTTTCACCTGCTTGCGAAGCGGCGTTGGGTGCACCGATGATGATGTCATCCAGTCCATCGCCATCAACATCGCCCGCTGAAGCAACGGACCACCCACTGTTATCTCTGAAATCAATCCCCTTGATAAGAACTGGCGAGAGAGAGTCGCTGACACCGGTCAACGTGACCTCGATAGTTGCGGTTGCTAAGGACCCGTCAGGAGAAGCTGTGGTGTACTGGATATCGAATTTCTTGATCTCGCCCTCGGCAAGGCTGTCAACATCCGCGCCATTGGCGTCGAAAGTAGCAAAGCCATCTTCTGAAACGGTCATTGTACCGAGCGACAGTCCGTCAATCGAAATAGATGCCTCGAAGCCCGTCGTGGTTCTTGCGAACTCTGAGCCGTCTGGGTCGATCACGCTTGTAACAAGGTTGACCGAACCGTTGGTGTCATTGCTCAAAACATTGACGCTAGCTGACTCATTTTCCAGAAGGAACAAAAAATCATCGTCAGCTACTCCATTGGACTGGTCGCCCAATTTCAAAGATCCATTTCGAGACCCGTGGGCGTTACCGACTGAAGTGTATCGGATCGCAAAATCCGAGAGGTCCAGCATATTGAGTGTGAGATCAACCGTTTCATGATCGAGTATAAAGCTTGTTTCTTGGATGTCGTCGGTTGAAAGCCCTTTGGTTCCGAACTCAATTCCTACATCAAAAGCCCCAAGTAGGTTGGAAACAGTGCCAATAACATTGGCGTCCTGCCCCAGTGAAGTGACGCTGTCTTCTTCTGTTAGCGTGTGCGTCACGTCATAGCCAGTTACGGAAAGCTCTGAAACATCAACATCACTCAAGTCGAAGAATAGAGCGCGCAGGTCTCCGATAGCACCGGCGCCCAGAACCATGAGATCAAACTTTAAGGTCCCTTCGTCCGTCTCTGTAACTGTGACCCTCGTTTTGACCTGACCTTCAATGATAAAGGAAATCGAACGTGCCATCGTACCCCTCCCAAAGCAGCCAAGGGCAAAAACATAGCAAACTTACTATGTGATGTGCTTGATCTACGTCAAATGACACGCTTCTTAATTTTAAGTTATTGAATAACTTACATATTGTAGCCCTAGAGCAAGTTCGATCCGAACGGGGCAATCCTGCCTTTGGAAACATTGTGTTTCGCAAATCAGGTCAATCTGGAGGCTAATAATGCATACAGGAAATTCGCGGCTCGGAGGACTTTGATGCGGTCACTCAAGAAGACGGTCAATTGGGGCGATCATCAAGAACGTCGTTCTGGCCGGGACGCTTTTCTATCCAGAGTATACTTAAGAAGGTCTCGCTCATATGAGCAGCGGTATTCCTGTGAGCCACGAGATTCAACCAAAGTTGCTGAAGCGCATCCGCTTGGGAGAACACATAAACCTGATCCTTCAAGGCCCCTGTCGAGGGTCTATGAGGGGAAGTGTCGGCGACGCCTGCCAACCCTGTAACGCCTATCTCATCGCATCCAAAAGCAGCGGCATTGAGAACACATCTGACAAGAAGTCAAGATCTTACGTAAATGCTTGTTTCACCATTTGTGTCACCTCACTCGAGGGCGAAGTTGGGCAGTGTTACCAACTAGTTCCAAAAGAAAGAATCTTAAATTACTCCTCATCTTTAGCCTCCGCCTGCGGAAGGTGAATTTGGCGGCCACATACTCTTCGTTTTACAACAACATTATGGGGTAGGACGGCACCTTTGGAGAAAGCGATTGCAGATTCTTTGGGTTGATGAAACGCTCGTCTCAAACAACTTGAGCAGGCTACAATGAACCTCGTGACACCCATTTCAGTGAATTGGCGCAAACCTTCTCTAGAGGCTTTCAAAGCGAGCCTTAATAATAAGCTTGATGCAGATGATGTTGGCGGCAAGAAAGGTCGACCCTTTGGGCGAGAATTGGTGGGAGTGGATCAAGATCAGCTGCCCTCCGGATTGGTTAAGCGGAGCGAAGTCTTTGCGCTGGCAGCGGATGCCACAGTGAACACCGCCACAGTCTGTGCAGCCGCGATGGCTTGGGGCGGCATGAACATGCGGTTCCACCGAGAGTTTTTTAAGCTTGGAGACGATGGTTGGTTGAGCGTAGCCGATGGCATTCGCAGCGGCAAACTAAGCCGAATGGTTGCATATGATTCTTTTTGCGACTTGAGGAAGAAGGGCAAGCTTTATGGAGTTGGTCCGGCGTATTTCACAAAACTGCTTTATTTTCTCACTCCACGTGGTCGGGGAGATTGTTCCCAAGGATACATTATGGATCAGTGGGCTGGATGCTCCATTAATCTTCTTCGAGGCGAAGAAGTCGCCTTAATGAACGTCGCCAAGATTTGGCACCGTGGCGACTCTAAACCTAGATTCACTTTTACTGTTTCTGATGCAAATACAGGCGCCAACTACGAGGCTTTTTGCGCTACAGTAGACAGCTTGCGAGAATTGTTTGAACTTTGCCCTGACAAAATTGATCGTGCGCTTCTAGGAAATGGAGGAAAGAAAAAGTCAGATTGGCGTCAGTACGTGATTGATCATCGCGATATGTAACTTTCCAATATTGAAGTCTGGATGGTGAACGTACAAGTGCTGCCAACTGGTTGTATTAAGTTCAGTATCGGTCGATTTCTTATCAGTTTGCCATTAGGCGGAACAACAAGCTTCTGACAACTTCGATGTGAACGAAGTGTTCCCATGGCCATTCACAGGCTCAAAACACAGACTTACATTCAACAAACCGAATTCGCCGGCATTGTTGATCCACAAGCCCTCTGAATTCTCATTTGGTCGGTTGATCGCTCTACTTGTGGCCGGTTCACTGGCTTAGTCTATCGCAAGGTTACTTTATCAAGCTACCAAGGTTATTAGTAAGACGATGGAGGCAGGGCTGATCAAATTTGCAGACGAGGAACATCCTCGTGCAGGCTATCATCCGATTTGGGCCTGACTTGCTTTCTTGATCCATTCTTGATCCTCGCTAACTGAAGTATAGAACGAAAGAGAAACAAGTATCAGGGTCTTCCTCTACTCAATACCACTAAGCGTATTCAGTCTTTCAAGCGTTCTCTGAACTTGTGAAGCCTGCCAGCTACCACCCCTAGCTGTAGGCACCCCAGAAGCGTTTAGAGCGTTCGCTATGGCCCTTAAGCTAAGCCCCTGCATTCTCAGCGGCAAAATCACATTAGCGACCTTATCAGCCCTTTCCTTGGCTCTCCGCTGAACCTCTACGTTACGCTTATTGGTTTTATCCCGCAGCCCGCCAAGCTTAACTCCCTTAGCCTTTACCTCTGCAAGTGCGGCTTTAGTTCGAACTGAAATGAATTCCCGTTCCTGCTCTGCCAATGCTGCGTAGATATGCAATTGGAATTTATCAGCGCTGGGCATTGAAGCGACCCGAAGCTTGATCTTTGGGTCGTCCATCAGCGTGGCAATGAATGACACCTTTCGGCTCAAACGGTCCAGCTTTGCCACCAACAGTTCAGCACCTGTTGCCCGTGCCAGCTTCATAGCTTCCTGAAGTTCCGGCCTGTCATCGCTCTTACCCGACAAAATGTCCGTAAATTCACCGATAACCTCGAAGGGTTCCTCGGAATAGGTTTCTAGGAAAATCCCAATGTCTCTTTCCTGCGCAGCCAGACCCAAGCCGGAGCGGCCTTGATCTTCTGTGCTTACCCGCTTGTAGATGATGTACTGCTGCATTTTTTGTCCAATAATTTGACTTTACAATCGATTGTAAGAAGCGTCGTTGCGAACCTCAACGTAGGTTGTGAGTGTTACATAGGGCTGCTTCAATTCAGTTTTGTACCTCCGCCATTCCTTCCGAAGTTGTCTTTGCCCCACTAAGAGGGGGTGGGGGTTTGAGAATACGACTTCAAAAAACAGGGGGGTTATTTTGGTTCTTATTGTTGTTGGAAATTGTCCGGTCCGTTCGATTAAAGAGGGTTCGTAGAGTCCCAGAGACGCCGATGAACGGGTGTCCTGTGTCCCGTCCCTTTTAGGTATATGGACAAAGGACATGAGCCACAAACCCCTGTGAAGGAGGGCTAACGCCCCCCTCCTGAACACCTGCAAAACTGACCTTCAAAAAACTTCGTCCAGCACCCTGCTATCAGTTTCTGGAAATTCCCTCTCTGTGTCCGCTGAAGTATGCCATTTAGGGTTTCGGAGGTCTTTCGCCTTTTTGAAGCACTCCCTTTTTTCCACTTCAGTTATGACACCCAAGGCGATGAGGCGTTTGAGCCTGTTGTCTACCGTCGTTTTCCCTATCCCCAACGCCGCACCTATTTCTCGGAGTGATGTGTACTGAAGGCCCGTCAGAGCCAAATATACTTCGTCGTCCTTTGGGTCTTCCGGAACATC
Organism: Ruegeria sp. CL6; assembly: GCF_056536465.1. Lineage (NCBI taxonomy): Bacteria > Pseudomonadati > Pseudomonadota > Alphaproteobacteria > Rhodobacterales > Roseobacteraceae > Ruegeria > Ruegeria sp. CL6. Next base: position 36,352 of record NZ_JBQFPR010000011.1, on the reverse strand, counting down.
CTCGGATACCTTCCAACCATCGGCATCAAGGGTCCAAATCCGGTTGGCTATGCGATGATCTCCTTTGCTCCGGTACTTGGTAAACTCGGCTCGGAACTTCGCTTGGCCCGTGGCTGACACCTTGGGTTTCTTCAGCCCCAAGATGATTTCAAACGTAGCCTCAAGGGCTGTCGAACCTCTCATGCTGTGGCCGCCTTTGTTGGCGTGGTGAACCAAAACCGTAGAGACTCCCTCACGCTTCAGTTCCAAGAACAGGTCTTGGACCTTTTTGAAGGCGGTGGCGTCGTTCTCATCGTCCAAGCCGCTGGAAAGGGTGGTGAAGTTGTCCAGAATGAGCAGGTCATAATTGCCCCGAACTTCGTTTATCAGGTGCCGTTGGTGGTCTGGGTCTGTAATGTCATAAAACGACGATCCTAACTCTTGGTCCTGTCTGGCGATGATTGTCAGGTTTTTCAGAGCTGCCTCAGTCTGCTCAGTGGTGGTTAGAATATCCATGTCCCGGACCATCATCCGAAGCCGCTCCTGAAGGTCTCTGATATTCATTTCGCCGTCGATATACAGAACCCGTCTGGCCTGAGGTGCAACCCAGTCTCCCAGTGTACCGCCCCCTGCCACTGCTAAAGCCATGCTCAGGCTGAACATGGTTTTCCCAACGCCCGTAGAGGCCCAGAGTACGCATGTTTCCTCATTGCGTAGCCATGGCTCTAAGATCATTGTTCGTGGGGAAAACTCCCTATTCAGCAAATCGCCTGTGGTCGCTGACTTCAGTTTTGAAAGTTCATTCACGTGTGTTCCTTTCCATATCCGTATGTTCTACGGATTTCGTGTTTTCGGTTTTCTGGGGTGGGCAGAACTCAACCAGCCGTGGCAGATGGTGTTTCAGCCAGTGCTCGGCAGCTGACTTGGGATCAAGTCGGCATGGACGATTTTCTGTAGATGCTCAGCCAGAACACTAGCCGAGTAACCCTGACCGTAGTTCGCCCCCATTCCCTTGGTTTGCCAGCCGCAGATTGCGTCTTGGATTTCCTTTGGTACTTGGGCGTCTCTCAGCCTGTCTTGAACGGTATGGCGAAACGAATGCGCCGACTTTTGATCCTTCCTGTCCAACGGGAAAGACCTCAACCAATTATTAATTGTGTTTGAGGCATAAGTGGCCTTGTTCGTGTGTGGTGAAACTCGAAAATCGATATAGCGTGGGAACAGATACCCGTTCTGGGCATGATCTTTGGCCCTTCTCACAGCCCACAGCCCGGCGCCGACAAGCGGCACCAATCTCTCTGACCCTTTTGTCTTCAGGCTCCGTGCCTCATTTGGGCGCACCATTAGGTATGGGGATGGTTCGCTCAAAACGGCGTCTTCGACCCTCAAACCAACTGCCTCTGCACAACGCATTCCAGTTTCGGAAAGCAGGGCAATAATCCACCTAATGTCATCATCCGCTTTAAGGCATTCGGACTGGATCAGCCTTAATTCTTCGGTAGAGAAAGGAAGCCTGTCTTTGCTGTCTTCGCCTAAGTTCGGGATGTTGATGGCGTCGAAGATTCCCCGGTTCTCGATTTCATGTTCGCGACAGATGGTATTGAAGATCGGCCTGATGTCATTCAGTCGCCTCTTAACGGTATCGGTCTTGTTGCCCTTTCGAAGTAAGTGGTCTCTGAACTGGTTGGCGTGAGAGCGGCTATACTGGTCAATTGGCAGGTCGCCGCAGATGGAGATAAACTCAGAGACGACCGTGGCGCGAGTTCTTCCCTTCTTTGCTTGTGGGTCTTCACCCTTTAGTTCCTGAAATTCCTTTAGGGCTTGAGATAGAAAGACAGGCACCTTCGCTCCGTAGAACAGTTCAGCAGCCTGTCGATGAACCGGAGGAAGACTTTCTCGCCAGTTCGGTGTTTGATCTTCAGAACCGGCAATCCCCGCTTGGAGGTATATTTCATCCAGAAATGTATCTGGATCCAAGTCATACCTTGCATACTCTACGTGCTGACCCGGTTTCAAACCATGTGCATCAAGGAGGGCCATGGCGGCAGCGATTGTGTCTGGGCTTTCAGTGACTTCGCCGTTTCTTAAACGATCCCACAGCGCATTTTGCCGTACGGTGTGCTCGTTGGCCTTTCGAGTGGCTTCTTTGAGGCACTTGGTCTTTAGGCTGAAGTGGTCCTCACCCCTTTTTCCGACGTTCGGGTAGTGCCTTAGTAAGTCAGATGGGATTCGTCGTCGGTAGTAATAAACTCCGCCCTTCTGTTTCTTATAAACATATTTCACCGAAACCATTGTTGCCCCTTTTGTAGAGATGATTAGAGGCATTGTGTCACCTCATGTGTCACCTTAGGGGTGTTGTAATTTTGGTTATCTTTTTGTTTTGATAGAATTTTTGAGAGAGACATTGGTGCCCAGGAGAGGACTCGAACCTCCACGTCCATACGGACACTAGCACCTGAAGCTAGCGCGTCTACCAATTCCGCCACCTGGGCAGGTGTCGTGGAGGGGCGTTTAAGCCTACTGGCGGTGGGCGTCAACCAGATTCGGGAAGTTTTTTGAAAGTTTTTTGACTGACGTCCGAGGTCGACGGAACTGGGCCTCGATTTCCGAAATGCGCGGCGTTATTGCGCCTTGTTTGCTTGGGTTTTGAGGGGTAGATCGTGTTAGACCCATCAGCAGGAGCCCTCGCATGTCCAAACTGGTCACGATTTATGGCGGATCCGGATTTGTCGGCCGATACGTCGCCCGGCGTATGGCAAGTGAAGGGTGGCGTGTCCGGGTGGCCGTACGGCGACCAAATGAGGCCATGTTCGTCAAGACATACGGTGTTGTGGGCCAGGTTGAGCCCATTCTGTGCAATATCCGCGATGACGCCTCGGTTGCGCTGGCGATGCAGGGCGCAGATGCCGTGGTCAACTGCGTCGGCGTGCTGAACGAGCTGGGCAAGAATGAGTTCGACGCAGTGCAGGCCGATGGTGCCGAGCGTATTGCGCGGCTGGCTGCGCAGCAGGGGGTCGCGCAGATGATGCATATCTCAGCGATCGGCGCGGATGCAGAGTCGGACAGCCAGTATTCTCGAACCAAGGCGCAGGGTGAGGCCGCAGTTCTGGCACATATGCCGGGCGCGGTTATCTTGCGCCCTTCGGTCATATTCGGGACCGAAGATCAGTTCTTCAACCGTTTTGCGGGCATGACGCGGATGAGCCCGTTCCTGCCTTTGGTGGGTGCAGGGACAAAATTCCAACCTGTTTTCGTGGACGACGTGGCCAAAGCCGCCGTGAAGGGTGTTCTGGGGCAGGCTCCGGCTGGCGTGTATGAACTGGGCGGGCCAGAGGTAAAGACTTTCCGGGCATTGATGCAGCAAATGCTCGACGTGATTCACCGCCGTCGGGTCATTATCGGAATGCCATTCTGGGCGGCGCGGATCATGGCCGGCGTTCTGGACATCGTGAAATTCGTCAGTTTCCAGCTTTTCCCAAACAATATCCTGACCCGTGATCAGCTTAAGAACCTGCGGCGCGACAATGTTGTATCGGAAAGTGCGATGGGATTCTCCGATCTGGGTATTGAGCCGACCACTTTGGAATCGGTGTTGCCTGAATACCTGTGGAAATTCCGCCCCTCGGGTCAGTATGACGACATTCAGAATTCAGCGAAGAACCTGAAGATCTGATCAGCTATAGGCGATGATCAGCAATGCTGCGCCCAGTACGACACGATAGATCACGTAGGGCGTGAAGCTGACGCTTCGCAACAGGCGCATCATCAAGGTCAGGGCCAGCAGCGCCGAAATAAATGAAAAGAAGGCGGCGATAGCCCCGTCAATGGCCAGTTGCGCATCGGCCTCGCAGATCACATCGACCGACAGCAAGGTTCCTGATGCCAGAATTGTCGGGATCGACATCAGCATGGCGATCCGTGCGCCGTCCTCTCTGGTATAACCCAAGTGCCGCGCGCCCGTGATGGTGATCCCTGACCGCGACGTACCCGGTAAAAGCGCCAATACTTGCCAAAGGCCCATGATGGCTGCGTCTCTGATGCCCCAGTCTCCGGCCTTTTTTGTTTGCGGCCCTTTCTGATCCATCCAATAGAGCAACAGACCAAATCCCAGCATCGTCCACCCGATTACTGCAATCGAGCGCAGTGATTGGCTGAGGCCGGTTTTGAACAGGATGGCACCGACGATGATGGTTGGAATCGTCGCGATGATAAGGCCCATGGCCAGACGCGCCTCGGCAGAATCGGTGCGCCCGGCCAAGGCCCGAGGCAGGCCAGAGGCGGCTTGCTTCACCTCGGACCAGAAATACAAAACCACCGCGCCCAGCGTGCCGACATGTACCGCAACGTCAATGGCCAGCCCCTGATCGTCCAAGCCGGTCAGGCTGGGCAAAAGGATGAGATGTCCAGAGGATGAGATCGGCAAAAATTCGGTTATACCCTGAATTATTGCTGCGAGAATCAGTTGAAAAAGGCTCATTTACCTGCCCGTGCCGCCGTCACGTATTCTTTGCGACCAATGGGTATAAGTGTGGTGCCGAAAAGAAAAGCGCGCAATTAGGTCCGAATCGGAACTAAAAAGATAAAGTTTTTTCATTTGGCTGGCCGATCCTGAGGATATTTTTCAAAGTAGGTCAGTATAATTGACTTTTCATCTGATCATGTATCTCTTAAAGAAGCTCGACCAAGCCAATTCATGGAGTCTGACCTGTGGCCAAGCAACCGATGCTGAAATTTGTGCAAGTCGATCGCGCCATGCCCGAAAAGCGCGCCGCGGACGCGCGCAAGGAAGACTTTGACGAAATCTACTCGGAATTTGCCTCGGCCAAGGCCGAAGAGCAGGCCAGCCGCTGCAGCCAATGCGGTGTGCCGTATTGTCAGTCGCATTGTCCGCTGCACAACAACATACCAGACTGGCTGCGCCTGACCGCGACTGGCCGTTTGGAAGAAGCCTATCAAACCAGTCAGGCCACCAACACCTTCCCCGAGATTTGTGGCCGCATCTGCCCGCAGGATCGCTTGTGCGAAGGGAATTGTGTGATCGAACAGTCCGGCCACGGCACTGTCACGATTGGCACGATCGAGAAATACATCACCGACACCGCCTGGGACAAAGGTTGGGTGAAGCCAGTCGTACCGGGTGCAGAGCGTAGCGAAAGTGTGGGCATCATCGGTGCTGGCCCCGGTGGTCTGGCCGCTGCTGATATGCTGCGTCGGTCGGGAATTCAGGTCACTGTTTATGACCGTTATGACCGTGCGGGCGGGTTGCTGATGTACGGCATTCCGGGTTTCAAGCTGGAAAAAGACATCGTGCAGCGCCGCAATGATCTGCTGGCCGATGGCGGAGTTGAGTTCGTTTTGAACTGCGACGTCGATGCCGCGAAATTCGACGAAATTCGTGGGAAGCATGACGCGGTGATCATCGCGACGGGCGTCTACAAGTCTCGCGACCTGTCCATGCCGGGCAGCGGTCTGGCCGGGATCGAAAAGGCGATCGACTTCCTGACCGCCTCGAACCGCAAGAGCTTTGGGGATGCTGTCGAGGATTTCGACAATGGCCGCCTGAACGCCGAGGGTAAGAAAGTTGTCGTGATCGGTGGCGGTGATACCGCGATGGATTGCGTTCGCACCTCGATCCGTCAGGGCGCGACCTCGGTCAAATGCCTGTATCGCCGCGACCGCGCCAACATGCCGGGTTCGCAGCGCGAAACGCAGAACGCCGAAGAAGAAGGCGTGGTCTTTGAATGGCTTAGCGCGCCAAAAGGCTTTACCGGAGACGACAAAGTGTCTGGCGTGATGGTGCAGAAAATGCGTCTGGGTCAGCCCGACGCCACCGGTCGCCAAGCCCCGGAGGTGATCGAAGGTGCGGATTATGTCGAAGATGCCGATCTGGTGATCAAGGCGCTGGGGTTCGAGCCAGAAGACCTGCCCACCCTATTCGGCCAACCAGACCTGCCCGTGACTCGCTGGGGCACCGTCAAGGCTGCGTTCCAGACCGGTGAGACCGAGATGGACGGCGTCTATGCCATCGGTGACATCGTGCGCGGGGCCTCTCTGGTCGTGTGGGCGATCCGTGACGGTCGCGACTGTGCCGATGCGATCATCGATCGATTCAACGCCAAGGCTGCGGTCGCAGCCGAGTAAGCCCAGCGATCAGGAGGGGCAGGATGCCCGAGTTGCAAGGCCAATGCATGTGCGGTGCAGTCACTGTAACCGCGACCCCGGCGCAGGACGCGCTGGGTGCGTGTCATTGCGATCAATGCCGCCGCTGGACCAGTTCGATGTTGATGACCTTTCCAACCGAACCCGGCTATGCCGCGTTGGGACCGGTTAAGACCTTTACGTCGTCAGACTGGGCTGAACGAGCATTTTGCAGCGAATGTGGCTCTGCACTTTGGTATCGGATCACTCTGCCGGGCGAGATGCACGGACATACACAAATGGCGGCTGGCCTGTTTGAAAACGCCGCAGGCGGCCCGCTGAAACTAGAACTCTATATCGACAAAAAGCCCGAAGGGTACGCGTTTGTAGGCGAGCGCCGGCAGATGACCAAAGCCGAGGTCGAAGCCATGTACGCCCAACCGCAAGAAGGAGACAGCCAATGACCAAATATGATGCCGATTGGGTGCGCGCCGAAGAAACCAAACGTCAGTGGATGGCGGAAAACGGTCTCTATTCCGAGGAAGAAGAGCATTCTTCCTGCGGTGTGGGCCTTGTTGTATCCGTTGACGGAAAGCCGTCGCGCAAGGTTGTTGATGCGGGGATCGACGCTCTCAAGGCGATCTGGCACCGGGGTGCCGTGGATGCAGATGGCAAGACCGGCGATGGCGCTGGTATCCACGTGCAGATCCCTGTTCCCTTCTTTTATGACCAAATCCGTCGCACCGGGCACGAGCCCAATCTGGATGAGCTGATCGCGGTTGGTCAGGTCTTTCTGCCACGTACAGATTTTGGCGCACAGGAAAGCTGCCGGACCATCGTGGAAACCGAAGTTCTGCGCATGGGTTATTACATCTACGGCTGGCGTCACGTGCCCGTCGATGTGACCTGTCTGGGTGAAAAGGCCAACGCGACCCGGCCAGAGATCGAGCAGATCCTGATTTCCAATTCCAAAGGCGTGGATGAAGAAACCTTTGAGCGTGAGCTTTATGTTATCCGTCGCCGCATCGAAAAAGCAGCCTTGGCCGCGGGGATTTCCGGGCTGTACCTGGCGTCGCTGTCGTGCCGCTCGATCATCTATAAGGGCATGATGCTGGCCGAGCAGGTTGCGGTTTTCTACCCCGACCTGATGGACGAACGGTTCGAGTCCGCCTTTGCGATCTATCACCAGCGCTATTCGACCAACACCTTCCCACAATGGTGGCTGGCGCAGCCTTTCCGCATGTTGGCCCATAATGGCGAGATCAACACGCTGAAAGGTAACGTAAACTGGATGAAAAGCCATGAGATCCGCATGGCGTCCTCGACCTTTGGCGACTATGCCGAGGATATCAAGCCGATCATCGCAGGTGGATCGTCGGATTCGGCCGCATTAGACTCGGTTTTTGAGGTTCTGGTGCGCGCGGGTCGTTCCGCGCCCATGGCGAAAACCATGCTGGTACCGGAAAGCTGGTCCAAGCAGGCGGTCGAGCTGCCGCAAGCGTGGCGCGACATGTATTCCTACTGCAACTCGGTGATGGAACCGTGGGACGGCCCCGCAGCCTTGGCCATGACAGACGGTCGCTGGGTTTGCGCCGGTCTGGACCGCAACGGTCTGCGCCCCATGCGCTATGTCGTGACGGGTGATGGTCTGGTTATCGCCGGGTCCGAGGCCGGGATGGTGCCGATTGATGAGGCTTCGGTGACGGAAAAAGGCGCTTTGGGTCCGGGTCAGATGCTGGCCGTGGATATGAAGCGCGGCAAGCTCTATCGCGACAAGCAGATCAAGGACAAACTGGCGCGTGCCCTGCCGTTTGGAGAGTGGGTCGGCAAAATCAATGATCTGGATGAATCACTTGCGGGTGAGACCGAAACCGCGAAGTTCAGCGGTGAGGAACTGCGCAAGCGTCAGATCGCGGCTGGATATTCGGTTGAAGAGCTGGAGCAAATCCTCGCGCCGATGGCCGAGGATGGCAAGGAATCCATTGCCTCGATGGGTGATGACACCCCGTCGGCAGTTCTGTCCAAGCAGTACCGCCCGCTCAGCCATTTCTTCCGCCAGAACTTTAGCCAGGTGACCAACCCGCCGATCGACAGCCTGCGTGAATACCGCGTGATGTCGCTGAAGACTCGGTTCGGAAACCTGAAAAACGTGCTGGATGAAGACAGCAGCCAGACCGAGATCATCACCTTGGGCAGCCCCTTTGTCGGCAACGCCCAGTGGGAGAAGCTGGTCGAGACCTTCAACTCACCCCTCGCCGAAATCGACTGTAGCTTTGAGCCTGGTCGCGGTGCTCTGAACGCTGCACTGGCCCGTATCAGAGCCGAAGCAGAAGAAGCCGTGCGTTCGGGCGCTGGCCATCTGGTGCTGTCCGATATGAACTCGGGCGAGGGCCGCGTGGCGATGCCGATGATCTTGGCAACCAGTGCTGTTCATTCGCATCTGACCCGTCAGGGGCTGCGGACTTTCTGTTCGCTGAACGTGCGCTCGGCCGAATGTGTCGATCCGCATTACTTTGCCGTGCTGATCGGGTGCGGCGCGACCGTTGTGAACGCCTATCTCGCCGAGGACTCGCTGGCCGACCGCATTGATCGCGGCCTGCTGGATGGAACGCTGACGGAAAACGTGGCGCGCTATCGCGAGGCAATCGACCAGGGTCTGCTGAAGATCATGGCCAAGATGGGCATCTCGGTGATTTCCTCCTATCGCGGCGGTCTGAACTTTGAGGCCGTTGGCCTCAGTCGTGCGATGGTGGCCGAATATTTCCCCGGAATGACCAGCCGGATTTCCGGTATCGGCGTGACCGGTATTCAGGCCAAGGCCGAGGAAATCCACGCCAAGGGCTGGGACAGCGGTCTGGACGTGTTGCCCATCGGTGGTTTCTACAAGGCGCGTAAATCTGGTGAAACCCACGCGTGGGAAGCGACCTCGATGCATATGATGCAGATGGCCTGTGATCGCGCGTCCTATGAGTTGTGGAAGCAATATTCGGCCAAGATGCAGTCGAACCCGCCGATCCACCTGCGCGACCTGATGGATTTCAAACCGCTGGGCAAGCCGGTGCCGATTGAAGAGGTCGAGTCGATCACCTCGATCCGCAAACGGTTCGTGACCCCGGGCATGTCGCTGGGTGCGTTGTCGCCCGAGGCGCATAAGACGCTGAACGTGGCGATGAACCGGATCGGAGCGAAATCTGACTCGGGTGAGGGCGGCGAAGATCCGGCGCATTTCGTGCCAGAGCCGAATGGCGACAACCCCTCGGCCAAGATCAAACAGGTGGCCTCGGGCCGGTTCGGTGTGACCGCCGAGTATCTGAACCAGTGTGAAGAGCTTGAGATCAAGGTCGCCCAAGGTGCAAAACCCGGTGAGGGTGGCCAGTTGCCGGGCATGAAGGTGACCGACCTGATCGCGCGTCTGCGGCACTCGACCAAGGGCGTGACGTTGATCTCACCGCCGCCGCATCACGACATCTACTCGATCGAGGATCTGGCGCAGCTGATCTACGACCTGAAGCAGATCAACCCGCGCTGTAAGGTGACGGTCAAGCTGGTCGCGTCCTCGGGCGTGGGCACGATTGCGGCAGGTGTGGCCAAGGCGAAAGCGGATATTATCCTTATTTCGGGTCACAATGGCGGTACGGGCGCTTCGCCCGCGACCTCGATCAAATATGCCGGTCTTCCGTGGGAGATGGGCCTGACCGAGGCGCATCAGGTTCTGGCGATGAACAACCTGCGCGACCGGGTGACCCTGCGCACCGATGGCGGGTTGCGGACCGGGCGCGATATCGTGATGGCCGCGATGATGGGGGCCGAGGAATACGGCATCGGAACCGCCGCCCTGATCGCGATGGGTTGTATCATGGTGCGTCAGTGCCAGTCGAACACCTGTCCTGTTGGTGTGTGTACGCAGGACGAATCCCTACGCGCCAAGTTCACCGGCAATGCGGATAAGGTCGTCAACCTGATCACCTTCTACGCGCAGGAAGTGCGTGAACTGCTGGCTAGCCTCGGTGCGCGCTCGATTGATGAGATCATCGGGCGGGCCGATCTGCTGGCGCAGGTCAGCCGGGGTTCGGCGCATCTGGACGATCTGGACCTGAACCCGCTGCTGATCACCGTCGATGGCGCGCAGGACATCGTTTATAATCGCCGCAAGGATCGCAACGCGGTGCCTGACACGCTGGATGCCGAGATCGTGCGCGACGCAGCTCGGTTCCTGAAGGATGGTGAGAAGATGCAGCTGTCTTACGCGATTCAGAACACGCACCGGACGGTGGGCACGCGGGTTTCCAGCCATATCGTGCAGAATTTCGGCATGCGGAACACGTTCCAGTCCGACCACCTACATGTAAAGCTGCAGGGCTCGGCCGGTCAGTCGCTGGGGGCGTTTGCGGCTCCGGGGTTGAAGCTGGAAGTGTCCGGTGACGCCAATGACTATGTTGGCAAGGGTTTGTCGGGCGGCATGGTCATCGTGCGCCCGCCGCAGGTCAGCCCGCTGAAGGCAGATGACAACACGATCATTGGCAACACCGTTTTGTACGGTGCCACCGACGGCCACCTGTTCGCGGCAGGCCGTGCGGGTGAACGGTTTGCGGTGCGGAACTCGGGTGCCAAGGTGGTGATCGAGGGCTGTGGCTCGAACGGGTGCGAATACATGACCGGCGGTGTTGCGGTGATCCTCGGGGACATTGGGGCCAACTTTGGCGCAGGCATGACGGGTGGCATGGCTTATCTGTATGATCCCGAAGGCAAGGCGCAGGCGTTGATGAACATGGAAACGCTGGTGACCTGCCCAGTGACTGTGGACCATTGGGAAGCAGAGCTGAAGTCGCTGATCGAGACCCATCACGCCGAAACCCACAGCCGCAAGGCCGCGGACATTCTGCAGCATTGGGATGTAGAAAAAGCCAACTTCCTGCAGGTCTGCCCGAAAGAGATGTTGAACAAGCTCAGCCATCCCTTGACCAACGAGGCAACAGCCGTTCCCGCGGAATAAGCTGCCTGAAATCTGAACAAATAAACCCGCGTGTCATCAAAAACACGCGGGATTTCCTATTTCTCTGCAATTCCTACGGTTTTCTTGTGTTATCCCTGTATTCGGGCCTAGTTCGGATCATAACGTTTTGAGGGTTTGCAGCCTTGCTGCGGCCCGGCTTTACGAGTTCGCAGGAGCACCTAAATGCCCACGACCTATACAGACCAGTTCTATGTATTTGATCCCGCCAACCCGGATGCAACGGGGACGGTTCCGGGATCAACTCTCACCGTTCAGAAGTTCGACATCGTGGACCAGAACGACAACGGTCTGGTCAATAGGCTGAATGGCGACTCGGTCGACGGATCGGACATCCGATCATCCTTTTTTGACGATGTGGTCACCATCCAACTGTCGGATGGGACGCAGATCACCTACACGGGCGTGACCTTCTATCTTGCCGATGGCCGCGAGGTCTTTACCCCAACGGACGGGAAGGTTCTGCAGGATGGAACCTTTGTCAGCTCATCGGTCACGGATTTCAGCGATACGGGAAACTCGTTTGGCTCGGTCAGCATAGCCAATGATGATCTGGGGCCGCCGTGTTTTACACCGGGAACCCTTATCGACACTCCGAACGGCCCTCGGCGGATTGAAGTGCTGAAGCCCGGAGATCAGGTAACAACGGCCGACAACGGAGCGCAGCCCTTGCTGTGGGTGGGTAAAACGACTGTGCCGGCCGAGGGAAAACTGGCCCCCATTCGATTTGAGGCCGGGGTCTTGGGCTTGGATCACCCTCTCACCGTATCCCCTCAGCATAGAATGTTGATAGAGGATTGGCGCGCGCCTTTCCTGTTTGGCCATTCCGAAGTTCTCATTGCAGCCCATTGTCTGACCAACGGGACTACGGTCAAACGCGTCGAGGGCGGCCAGGTTGAATATATTCACCTGCTATTTTCACGCCATGAGATCGTTTTTGCCAATGGCGCAAAGACAGAAAGCTACTACCCCGGCCACGCGATTGCGCAGGCGGACAAGGACATTCAAGCTGAGATGCTGACCCTCTTTCCCGAGTTGCGACGGAGAAACTCGGGTTTACCAGAAACGGCCCGCCCGGTGGTGCGCCCCCGCGAAGCGCGCACAATCGCCATATAAACCGTTCCAAACTCGTGCTCCGCGTCGTATAGCAACTGCATGGCAAAGAAAGCAGCACGCAAATCGAGCGGTAAGAAAAGCAAGGCGTCCAAATCCAAGAAAACGATGATCCCACGCGTCCGCCTCTGGGTGGGCCGGATCGTGTTGGCAGCGGTCGCTTTCGTGGTGGCTTTGGTGCTGCTTTATTCTGTGGTCAATCCGCCGATCACACATACGATTTGGTCCGAGTGGCGGCGTCTGGGCAAAGTTGAAAGAGACTGGGTGCCGATTGAAGACATCTCTCCGGTCATGGTGCGGTCTGTTGTGGCGGCTGAGGATGCGAATTTCTGCCTGCATTGGGGCTTTGACGTAGAAGCCATTCGCGATGCGCTTGAAGATGGCGGTACGCGCGGGGCGTCGACGATTACCCAGCAGATGGTGAAGAATGTCTTTCTTTGGCAGGGGCGAAGCTGGGTCCGCAAAGCGCTGGAAACCACGATCACCCCGGTCGTTGAAATCTTTTGGAGCAAGCAGCGAATTGTCGAAGTTTACCTGAACGTGGCCGAGACTGGAAATGGGGTTTTTGGCGTAGAGGCGGCAGCCCAGAAAAACTTTAATGTACCAGCTTCGCGACTGTCGCCGGTGCAGGCCGCCCGTATAGCCGCCATCCTGCCGTCGCCGCGCAACAAGTCGGTCACGGACCCCTCGGTTCGGACGCGCCGTCGCGCTGCAGCGATCCTGGATGGAGCGGCCACCATTCGCGCAGATGGTCGCGCAAATTGTTTCGAGGATTGAAACCCACGGCCTCGCAAGGCTAAAGCAGAAGAGTATTCACTGGTTCGATTGGAAGATCATGGCGCGTCTGTTTCACGTTCCCCTGTCCCCTTACTGTCGCAAGGTTCGCCTGTCTCTGGCGGAAAAGAAGATCGAAGTAGAGCTGGTGGAAGAGAGGTACTGGGAAAAAGACCCGGACTTCCTACGCCGAAACCCGGCGGGAAAAGTTCCGGTTCTGCGGCTGGACGGAAAGATCATGTCCGAGAGCACAGCCATCTGCGAGTATATCGAAGAAACACGACCGGAACCTGCGCTTTTGCCTAAAACACCGGAAGACAGGTACGAGGTTCGGCGTCTGGTTGCGTGGTTTGACGACAAGTTTCACCAGGAGGTCACCTCGAAGCTATTGTATGAGCGGGTGAACAAGAAGGTTACCGGCGAGGGCTATCCGGACAGCAAGAACGTCAAGGAAGGTGCCAAGGCAATCAAGTATCATCTGGATTACATGGCCTGGCTGTTGGATCATCGCCGCTGGCTGGCCGGAGATCAGATGACGCTGGCGGATTTTGCAGCGGCTGCGCATCTGTCGGCGCTGGATTATATCTCGGACGTGGATTGGAACCGATCCGCGGCGGTGAAGGATTGGTACGCCAAGATCAAGTCACGCCCTGCGTTTCGGTCGATTCTGGCGGATCAGGTGCCGGGTTTCCGGCCACCGCCTCATTACGCTGATCTGGATTTCTGATAGGGTAGCAGGGGGGCTGTCTGCCCCCCATCGCGCCGGGGCGCGATTCCCCCCGAGGATATTTGGGCCAGATGAAGAACGGATCGGGTTTGAAGGACAGGTTGGTGGCGCAGGCCCTGAGTGAGGGGTTTGTGTCCTGTCGTATCTGCCGCCCTTGGGATGTACCCGAGGTGCCCGCTCGGTTGGAGGCGTTTTTACAGGCCGGGTACCACGGGCAGATGGGGTGGATGGCCGAGCGGACCCATTGGCGCGGTGATCCGGCAGCTTTGTGGCCCGAGGCGCGCTCGGTGATCATGCTGGCCGAAAGTTATACGCCCGAACATGATCCGACCGAGGTATTGCAGCACGCGGAACGCGGGGCGATTTCTGTTTATGCGCAGAACAAGGATTATCATGATCTGGTCAAAAAGCGCCTCAAACGGCTGGCGCGGTGGTTGATCGCCGAAGCCAGAGGAGAGGTGAAGGTGTTTGTCGATACCGCACCGGTGCCGGAAAAGGCGCTGGGCCATGCGGCCGGGCTGGGATGGCAGGGGAAACACACCAATCTAGTTAGCCGAGACTGGGGGAATTGGGCTTTCATAGGGTCTGTTTTCACCACTTTGGAATTGCCATCAGATATGTCGGAGGTTGATCATTGCGGATCGTGTCGGGCCTGTCTGGATGTGTGCCCGACTGACGCTTTTCCGGGTCCGTATCAATTGGACGCGCGGCGCTGCATTTCTTATCTGACCATCGAACACAAGGGTCCGGTTGATGAAGAGCTGCGCGGGAAAATGGGAAATCGAATATATGGTTGCGATGATTGCCTAGCCGCGTGTCCCTGGAACAAGTTTGCCGTCGCCGCAAGCGATCTGAGATATGCGGCGCGTCCCGAGTTGAAGTCTCCGCCCTTGGCGGAACTGGCTGGTTTGGATGACGCGGCGTTTCGCGAAAAGTTTTCGGGGTCGCCCATCAAGCGGATCGGGCGGGATCGCTTTGTGCGGAATGTTCTATATGCAATCGGAAATTCCGGATTGCCGGAATTAAGGCCAGCTGCGGCGCGGCTGGTCGACGATCCCGATCCGACGGTGGCCGATGCCGCGCGCTGGGCGGTGAAACAACTGGCTTGAGTGCCGCAAACGGGGTGGACGTGTCGCTGCGAACCGCTACACCGATCTTCAGCGAACAGTGAGGAGGTCCCGATGGCGTTGGCTTTGGGGGTGGATACAGGCGGAACCTATACGGATGCAGTCCTTATTCGGGACGAAAAGGATGTGATAGCCTCGGCCAAATCTCTGACCACACGGGCGGATTTGGCGATCGGTGTGGGCAAAGCGATCTCGGCCGTGTTTGAACAGGCGCAGGTCTCGCCGGATCAGATCTCGATGGCGTCGCTGTCCACGACGCTGGCCACCAATGCCCTTGTCGAAGGGCAGGGTGGGCGCGTTGCGCTTGTTTACATCGGGTTCAAACAGGCGGATCTGGACAGGCACGGGCTGAAGGATGCCTTGAAAGGTGATCCGGCCGTGGTACTGAACGGGGGTCACACGCATGCCGGGGCTGAGGCTGCCCCTCTGGATACCGAGGCACTTTTGTCCTTTTTAGACTCGCATGCAGGTGTGTCGGGGTTTGCGGTGGCGGCGCAGTTTGCGACGCGGAACCCAGCGCATGAGCTTGAGGCCGCCCAGATCATTGCAGAAAAGACAGGTGCGCCGGTTACGTGTTCGCATCATCTGTCTGCCAAGCTGAATGGCCCAAAGCGCGCCGTGACCGCTGTGTTGAATGCTAGGCTGATTGGAATGATCGACCGGCTGATCGGGCGCGCGCAGGATCAACTGGTAGAGCTTGGTATTTCGGCGCCGATGATGGTTGTGCGCGGTGATGGCGCCTTGATGAGTGCGGAACAGGCTCGGGACCGGCCGATCGAAACCATTCTGAGCGGACCCGCTGCGTCGATTGTAGGGGCGAGTTGGCTGACCGGGGCCGAGAACGCTTTGGTCTCGGACATCGGGGGTACGACTACGGATATAGCGTTGATCCGGGATGGCAAACCGGCGATTGACCCAGCCGGAGCGCAGGTGGGCGGCTTTCGCACAATGGTCGAGGCCGTGGCCATGCGGACGCATGGGCTGGGCGGTGACAGTCAGGTGCATGTGAGGACCGAAGGCTTGGCAGGCGGCGTGTTCCTTGGACCGCGGCGGGTTTTACCTGTCTCGCTGATTGCGGCAGAGCATCCCGAAGTTGTTCATCCGGTTCTTGATGCACAACTACGCGCGACAACGGTGGGTGAGCATGACACGCGTTTTGCACGTCGCGTTCCGGGCCTTCATGCCGAAGGTTTGGGGCCACGGGAAGACGCGGTTTTGGAAAGGCTCGGGGATCGGGTTGTGCCATTGTCGGACTTGCTGAAAACCCGGATGGAAAGCGGCGCGTTGACGCGGCTTGTGGATCGCGGGATCGTTCAGGTCAGTGGCGTCACCCCGTCTGATGCGTCCCATGTGCTTGGGCGACTGACCTCGTGGGACACAGAGGCGGCGCGAAAAGCGCTGGAGTTGATGGCGCGCAAGCGAGTTGGAACCGGGGATGCCTTGGCTGTAACACCGGAAGCATTAGCCGAGATGATCGTGGCTCAGCTGACCGAGCAGACCTCTTTGACCTTGTTAGAGACTGCTTTTGCAGAAGAAGCTGAGGATTTTGGGCTGTCTGCAACAGACCTGGCTCGCCATGTTCTGACGCAAAAAGGGTTGGATCGGCACCGCGGTTTGCTGGCACTGGATGCGGCCCTGAATGTGGATGTGATCGGCCTTGGGGCGTCGGCGCCCAGCTATTACCCAGCGGTAGGAGAGCGGCTGCATTGCAAAATGATCCTGCCCGAACACACCGGCGTGGCCAATGCGATTGGCGCTGTGGTGGGCCGGCTGACGTTGCGCCGATCGGGGACCGTAACGTCACCGTCAGAGGGGCGCTATAGGGTGCACCTTGAGACCGGGCCGCAGGACTTCACCGAATCCCAAGAAGCATTGAAGGTTTTGCAGGCTGCCCTGAAAGACCAGGCTGAAAGCGAAATCCGTCAGGCGGGTGCTGAAGATATCCGGGTGATCGTAGACCGCGATATCCGGACCGCCCGAATTGAGGCTCAGGACGTTTTTGTTGAAGCAACCGTAACGGTCGAGGCCAGCGGCCGCCCGAGGGTGGCGTCAGGTTAGCCCCAGGTTGGGGCCAACCACTATTCGGCCGCGTTGCGCTTTGGCAGAACCCAGTCGGGGCGCGGGAAATGGCAGGTATAGCCGTTCGGGATACGCTCAAGATAATCTTGATGTTCCGGCTCAGCCTCCCAGAAATCGCCTACGGGTTCGACTTCGGTAACGACTTTGCCGGGCCAGATGCCACTGGCGTCCACGTCTGCAATCGTGTCCAGAGCGACCTGTTTCTGGTCATCATCCACAAAGTAGATGGCGGACCGGTAACTCATGCCGATGTCGTTGCCTTGTCGGTTGACCGTGGTCGGGTCGTGGATCTGGAAAAAGAACTCCAGCAGGTCGCGAAAGGTGATCTGCGCAGGGTCAAAGAAAATCTCGATCCCCTCGGCATGGGTGCCGTGATTGCGATAGGTGGCGTTTGGTACGTCACCGCCGGTGTATCCCACACGGGTACTGGATACGCCGGGCAATTTGCGGATCAGATCCTGCATGCCCCAAAAGCAGCCACCTGCAAGAACGGCGCGTTGTTCGGTCATTGGGTGTCCTCCACATGAATCAGGTATTCGCCATAGCCTTCATCCTCCATGTTATCGCGATGGATAAACCGCAAGGAGGCCGAGTTGATGCAATAGCGCAGCCCGCCATGTTCGCGCGGGCCGTCGGGGAACACATGCCCAAGATGGCTGTCCCCGTGTTTCGACCGGACTTCGGTTCGGATCATACCCAGTGTTCGGTCGGTGAACTCCTCAACGTGTTCGTGCACGATGGGCTTTGTAAAGCTGGGCCAGCCGCAACCGGATTCGTATTTGTGGGTCGAGGCAAACAGCGGTTCGCCCGAAACGATGTCGACGTAAATCCCCGGTTCCTTGTTGTTCAGCAGCTTGCCGGTTCCGGGGCGCTCTGTCCCGCTGTTCTGGGTGACGTGGTATTCCTCGGGTGACAGGGCAGCGATCGCCTCGGGGTCTTTGGTATAGCGGGTCATTGGTCCTCGGGACGTGTGGAAATGGGTTTGGCCTAATAAATGGGGTTTGAACGACGAAAGCAAAGGGGGTTTTGCCTTCCTCGCGCAGATGTGCGGGTATCAGCCCGGTTTTGGCGCGGGTTGCCGGGAAAGCTGAACGGCCAGAATTCCCAATGTGGTCACCCCAACGCCGACTGCATCCAGTGGCCCCAATTTCTCGCCCAGTAATATCGCGGCGATTGTGACGCCGAAGACGGGGTTGAGGAAATGAAACGTAGCAGCCCGCGTTGCTCCGATCCGGTCCAGCAGCAGAAACCAGATCAAGGTCGCAAGCAATCCGGGGAATAGCGTCGTGTAGGTAAAGGCCAGCGCCAGCGGTATCGTTGGGTGAATGTAGATCGTTTCAAAGACCGGTGCGGCCACAAACAAGACAGCGGACCCAACCAGCATCTGCAACCCCACAACCATCATGAAATTTCCACCCGAAGTCGCACCGCGAACAGCAAGCGTAGCGAAAGTCAGCGCCAGTGCGCCGAGACCGCAGAGCATGACACCGAACATATCCACACCGGTGCTGATGCGGCTGCTCATGATCAGGGCGACTCCGGCGAATCCGGCAAACAAACCCGCGATACCCGTGAGTCGTAACCGTTCGCCCAACAGCAGCCAGCCCGCGAGCGCGACCAATAGGGGCATGGTCGAGGCGATGATCGCGGCGACCGAGGCCTCGACCGTCTGCATGGCATAGAAGTTCAGACCCAAATAAAGGGCATTTTGGCAAATTCCGAACAATATGGTGGCGTACCACTGCGACCGGGTCAGGCGCCAGCTTTGGCCCATGACCCTTGCGATCACGACGCCGATAAGCCCTGAAATCAGAAACCGCAGCGCGAGTGAAAACAAAGGCGAAGCGTCCGCGACAATGATCCGCGCCGAGGTAAAGGCCGACGACCAGATAAACGCAAATGTCAGCCCCATGGCCATGGCGCGCAGGTCCATCGCCGCCCCTTCCATCTATTTTCGAGCACTGTTCCCCAATTTGTCGAAAGCTGCAACAAGCGCCACTTCTTGCGTTAAAAAAGACACAGCCATGTCGCGCCACTTTCAGAGGTGTCGTTTTTGTTGATTGACCAGCCAATAAAAGATAGCAGCATCCAAACCTGACACATCAAGGGAGATATGTTGGTGCTATTGGAATACATACTGTCGTTCGGCGTCCTGCTGGCCTTGGGTCTGGTCGCGTTCTTTGTGGTAAAGTGGTGGAATCTGCGGATCGTTGGTGTGACACCGGTGCATTTGTTCACCTTCATCGCGATCCTGTTCACGTCCGGCCTGGACGTCGGTCTGATCATGTTTCCACTGACCGAGTTCGGCGGCTATGCCGAGGATCCGGCCTACGCTTTTGCCAACCCCCTGGCGATCGAGTTCGGGTTCTGGGGCTTTTTGATCTGGGCGTTCTACTTCCTGACGGCTTTCTATTTCTGCGTCATAGAACCTCGTGTGCAGTTCTTTGAAATCCCCTTGGTCAAACTTATCAACAACGTGGTGATCATCGGCACCTGTGCCTTCACGGCCAGCCTGTTCCTGATCTACCTGCCCGGCTACATCCCCGAGATCGGCGACGGTGAAACAGTCATCCCGGCTTTCTACGCGGTTGTTTTCGCGGTGATCCTGGCCGCGGCCTATTCCTCGACCGACCTGAAATACGTTCGCATTCTGTCGGTCGGCTCAACCTTTCTGTTCCTCGCTCTAATCCTTGGTATGTGGGCCGCGGCGGGTATGGGTGTATCGGGTTTCTTGGAAACCAACAGCAATATCGGTGCCTATTTCGCCAACATCCACAAATTCGTCCTGCCGCTGACCGACTATCACGCCTTCTACCTGTTCTGGTGGTTCGCATGGTCGATCATGATCGGTCAGTTTACCTCGCGCTTTGTCGGTGGTCTGACCACGTGGCAACTGCTGGCGGCGTTGCTGATCTTCCCGTCGATCCCGCTGGCGATCTGGTTCTCTGTTCTTTACTACTACCACCTAAACGAGATCAGCACCGCAGGCATCACCAACATCGCGATGGTAATCGTTGGCGTGACTTTCGTGATCAACTCGCTGGACTCACTGATCCGTCTCTATACCGACAACCTGAACATGACGGTCCAGCGTCTGGGCAAGCTGGGATATATCGGCGGAAACGTGGCACTGCTGTTCGGCCTGACCGTGTTGTTCCAGAGCCAATGGTTGCAGATTCAGTGGATCGGAGCAGTGGTCGTGGGCCTCTATCTGGCTTGCGTGGTCTATATCCTGATCGCCAAACGGCGCGAGGTACTAAGCATCACGGCAATGCCAGAAGACCGCAATTTGGACTTCCACAAAGTGGAAACGGTTCACTGATCCAAGCCCGTTCTGCGTCACGAGGGTGCCCAAATGGGCACCTTTTTTCTTTTCCGGGCGCGCCGTTGGGCGGGTCTTGAGAAAATAGGCCAGAGCAAAGAAAAAGGGCCACCTGCAGGCGACCCTCAATCACTTTGCGGTACAGGCTGGGATCAGCCGTTCACGCTGTCCTTCAGAGCTTTTGCAATGGTCATCTTGACCACTTTGTCAGCTTCTTTCTTGAACTGTTCACCGGTGGCTGGGTTGCGCACCATACGCTCGGGGCGCTCGCGGCAGTAGATTTTGCCAACGCCGGGCAGGGTCACTGCGCCGCCGGCGGATACTTCGCGGGTGATCAGGCCGGTGATGGCCTCAAGCGCGCTGTTGGCGGCTTTCTTGTCTGTCCCCATTTCCTCAGCGAGAGCAGCAACCAGCTGAGTCTTTGTCATAGGCTTTGCCATTTCTTGGTCTCCTTAACGTGCCCGATAAATAGGGCCTCACCGCGTAACTGTAACGGGATATTGTGGCTGAACACAACGAATAGTAGCGCCGAAAACCCTAAAAATATGGGGAAAACGTTGCTTTTTTGCTTCAGAGAAAGGCCGTTTCATCGAAAGAACGCAATTTCCGGCTGTGCAACCGTTCCAGTGGCATGCCGCGAAGATGCTCCATCGCTCGTATTCCGATCGCCAAATGACGGCTGACCTGTGTGGTATAGAACGACGAGGCCATTCCCGGCAACTTCAATTCCCCATGCAGCGGTTTGTCTGACACACACAGCAAGGTGCCGTAGGGGACGCGGAACCGATAGCCATTTGCAGCAATGGTTGCGCTTTCCATATCCAGCGCGATGGCGCGCGACTGGCTGAGGCGTTGCACTGGCCCGGACTGGTCCCGCAGTTCCCAGTTGCGGTTGTCGACCGAGGCGACGGTGCCCGTGCGCATGATCCGCTTCAGTTCATATCCCTCAAGTTCCGTGACCTCGGCCACGGCCCGTTCCAGTGCCACCTGAATCTCGGCCAGCGGAGGGATCGGGACCCAGACTGGCAGGTCATCGTCCAGCACTTTGTCTTCGCGCAGATAGGCATGCGCCAGAACAAAATCGCCCAACGCCTGCGTGTTTCGCAGACCAGCGCAGTGACCGACCATCAGCCACGCATGAGGCCGCAGAACCGCGATGTGATCGGTAGCGGTTTTGGCATTCGACGGCCCAACCCCGATATTGACCAGCGTAATGCCTGACCCGTCCTCTCGTTTCAGGTGGTAGGTTGGCATCTGCGGCAGTTTGAGCGGTTGTTCCAGAACTCCATCCGCCGTGGTGATCTGCACATTTCCGGTCGATACGAAGCTGATATAGCCACTATCGGGATCGGCCAGTTGTTCGCGCGCGTAGTTCTCGAACTCGGACACATAGAACTGGTAGTTTGTGAACAGCACGTGGTTCTGGAAATGGCTGGGATCGGTTGCCGTATAGTGGGCCAGACGCGCCAGCGAATAATCTACCCGTTGGGCCGTAAACAAAGACAAGGGGCCATCCTCGTCTTCGTGATCGTGAACACCGTTTACGATGTCGTCATTTGTGGTGGTTAGGTCCGGAACATCGAAGACGTCGCGCAGTGTGAAACCGGCTGCACCCTGATGGGGAACGACCAGATCGGGATTGTTCGCCACCGCGAAATGAACCGGGATCGGCGTATCTGACGCTCCGATCGTCACCGGTTGATCGTGGTTCTTGATCAGCAGTGCGATTTGCTGGGTCAGGTAGGACCGGAACAGATCGGGCCGCGTGACGGTGGTTGCATGCGTTCCGGGTTCGGAAACATGGCCAAAGCTCAGACGGCTGTCGACCTGCGCATAAGACGAGGTCTTGATCCGAATTTCAGGGTAAAAAGCCCTATACCGTTCGGTCGGCGTGCCTTGTTCCATCGCCTGGGCAAAGCTGTCGCACAGAAAGCGCGTTGCCTGTTCATACAGTTGCTCTAGCCGGGCAACGGCAGCAGCAGGGTCGGTAAACTTCTCGGCGCTGGGCACGTCGGGTGTTTTTATTATTGTCATGCAAGTGGTTCCAGAAGGTCAATTTTTTCAAATGTGCGCACGTCGATCAGCCCGAGGTCGGAAATCCGCAATTCAGGGATCACGACAAGGGCCAAAAGCGAGTGCTGCATATAGGCATTGTTGAGGGTACAGCCGCAGGCCTGCATCGCCTCGACCATTCGTTCAGCCTTGGCCGCCACGTCAGCGGCGGGACTGTCGGACATCAGTCCGGCAATCGGTAACTCGACCAATGCCAATTCCGCACCATCACGGAATATGGTGATCCCGCCCCCAACTTCGGCCAGCCGGTTCGCAGCCAGGGCCATCTGAGCGCGGTCGGTTCCCACAACGATCATGTGGTGGCTGTCATGCGCCACGGTGGACGCCATGGCCATCTTGCCCTGATATCCGAACCCCGAGACAAAGGCGTTCGTGACCCCTCCGGTCGCGCGATGGCGTTCGACCAGCGCGATCTGGCAGACCTCACCTTCGCCTTCCACCAATCCTTCGATGATCGGCAACTCGGCCTTGAGCGCCTTGGTTGGCGCCTGATTTTCAACGACGCCAATCACGTTTGCCTGCACACGATTGGCCCCGGCGGGCGCCTCGATCTCAAAATCACCAGCGGCGAGCGTATGTCCCAGATGGACGGTGTTCCGTGCGGTCTCGGGCCAGTCGAGATGCGGGCACTCCACCGTGATTGTCCCGCCTTCGGCCACAACCTGACCGCGGGCGATGACCATTTCAATCGGCAGTTCGGTCAGGTCAGAGCTGAGAATGATATCTGCCCGCCGTCCCGGAGTGATCGAGCCGATCTCTCGTTCAAGTCCGAAATGCGTGGCCGTGTTGATCGTGGCCATTTGCAACGCGATCAACGGATCGCACCCGCAGGCGATGGCATGGCGCACAACCCGGTTCATATGACCATCATTGACCAATGTCCCCGAGTGGCAATCATCCGTGCACAGGATGAAATTCCTTGGGTCCAGCCCTTTCTCGGTAACGGCTGTGATTTGGCTTTCCACGTCGAACCATGCCGACCCCAACCGCATCATGGATCGCATACCTTGCCGAACCCGCGCGATTGCGTCCGCTTCACAGGTTCCTTCATGATCGTCTGCCGGACCGCCTGCGACGTATGCCGCGAAATCAGGCCCTAAATCAGGCGAAGCATAGTGCCCGCCCACTGTTTTCCCTGCATTTTGCGTTGCTGCGATCTCGGCAAGCATCTTGGGGTCGCCATTGATCACGCCGGGAAAGTTCATCATCTCACCCAGCCCGATTATGCCGGGCCAAGACATCGCTTCGGCAACGTCTTGCGCGGTGATCTCATAGCCCGTGGTTTCGAGACCGGGCGCAGATGGCGCGCAGGATGGCATCTGGGTGTAGATATTCACGGGTTGTAGCAGCGCTTCGTCATGCATCATCCGCACGCCGTCCAACCCCAGCACATTGGCGATTTCGTGCGGGTCGGTGAACATGCTGGTGGTTCCGTGCGGAATGACCGCACGGGCGAATTCGGCCGGTGTCAGCATCCCCGATTCGATATGCATATGGGCATCGCACAGGCCGGGCAGCATAAAGCGACCGTTTGCCTCGATGATCCGGGTATCGGGTCCGACGCAATGCGAAGCGTCCGGTCCAACAAAGGCAATGCGCCCGGACGCAATGGCGATGTCGTGATCCGGCAGAACTTCGCGGCTATGCACGTTTACCCACGATCCGCCGCGTATGATAAGGTCAGCGGCCTCGCGCCCTGCGGCGACGGCGATCAAACGGGGGGCGACATCGGGCCAACTTGGGAAAGGTGTGTATTCCATGGCCCAACTTTCCCGAATGCCGGGAAAGGTTCAACCCCTGCCGAACAGCTATCATAAAACCGTCACGCAGCGTGTCAGCGCTGCCCGGCCCAACCAGAGAAGATGCCCCCTGCGGGCATTGCCGATGGGCGGGAGCGTTCCGTTATGCTTGAAGATCACTTTCAATCTCGCGGCGCACCCAGTCGGCAAAGGCCAGCGCACCGGGTGTTTCTTCGGCCTGAGGCGACAGCAGCAGGTAATAGGCTTCGGGCATCGCCGCGCGATGATCAAAGGGCGCGATGAGCTTGCCCTCGTCAATTAACCTGCGGGCGATGGTATCATGCGACAGGCACAGCCCGCCGCCTGCCATCGCCACCGAGAGGCTGACCAGATAGGTTGTCGAGTAAGTGATGGGCGGTTTTTCCCATATTAGACCCTGTTCTTCGACCCAACTTTCCCAATTCGACAACAGGTTCGAGCAATCGAACAACGGATGTTGCTGCAATGTTCCCAGCGTGACCTGATACTCCGGCGCGCAGACGGGATAGTAGTGATCGGTCCTCAACAGCTCGGTTCGCACCGTATCGGAGGGACGCAGAGAGTATCGGATTTCAACCGCAGCGCCCTCGGCCATTTCCCGCGGTTCCCAGAGTTCGGTAAAGATGTTCAACTGAACCTCGGGGTGCTGCGCCCTAAACTTTGGAAGTCGCGGGGCAAGCCAGTTCACCGCAAAAGTTATGTTGCTCTGAACCTGCACTGCATTCTGCTGCGTGCCGGTGACGGCCTGTGTGCCCCGAGCCAGAGTTCGGAACGCATCACGCACGACCGGCAGGTAGGTTATTCCGGCTTCCGTCAGTTCCAGTGCGCGCGGCCTTCGCAAGAACAAGGGCTGACCCAGATAGCCCTCGAGCGACTTGATTTGCTGACTGACCGCGCTTTGCGTCATGTTCAGGTCCCGCGCGGCACCGGTGAATGACAGATGGCGTGCTGCGGCCTCGAACGTCCGCAGCCACCCCAGCGGAGGAAGAGATTTCTGCATTGGCATAACTCAAGCATAAGTTTGACTAATGGATTACTTGCGTTTTTTTCGTTGGTCAAACTTCCACAGCGAAGGCAGGCTTTTTGCAGTCCAAAGCCACCCGACAGGAGCCTGACATGAGCGTCACCAATCTGCGGCCCAATATCGACCACTGGTCCGAGCGCGTTGACCTTGCCGCGACTTTCCGGTGGACGGAACGGTTGAACATGCATGAGGGCGTGGCCAACCATTTCAGCCTGGCGGTCAATTCAGACGGAACGCAGTTCCTGATGAACGCCAACCAGATGCATTTCGCGCGGATCAAAGCGTCGAACCTGTTGCTTCTGGATGCAAACGACCCGGATGTCATGACCCAGCCCGGCGCCCCCGACCCGACAGCATGGGGATTGCACGGGTCTATCCACAGACGCTGCCCCCATGCGCGCTGTGTGATGCATGTCCATTCCATTTTTGCGACGGTTCTCGCCTCGCTTGCTGACAGCACCTTGCCGCCAATCGACCAGAACACGGCAACTTTCTACGACCGATATGTGATAGATGAGGAATTTGGCGGACTGGCCTTTGAAAGCGAAGGTGAGCGCTGCGCTGCCATGTTTTCGGACCCCAAAAAGAAAGTCATGATCATGGGCAATCACGGGGTGTTGGTCATCGGCAGCGACCCGGCGGATGCCTTTAACAGACTCTATTATTTTGAGCGCGCAGCCGAAACGTACATTCGTGCGCTTCAGACCGGGCGGCCTTTGCGCGTGTTGTCGGACGAGATTGCCGAAAAGACCGCGCAAGAGCTGGACGATTATCCCGATCAGGCCGAAGCGCATCTGCGAGAGATCAAATCTCTGCTGGATGCCGAAGGTTCAGACTACGCCACATAAGCAGGAGGCCGCGATGACCAACGCGTCTCAGGACCCCGAAGCTGCCCGTTGGCATTACCACCCTGACGGGCCGGTGGGATTGAACCCATTGTTCAACTGGCCGCCGCGTCCCGCAGCCGTTTTGCAGTGGTATAGTGGCGCTTGGTTGCAGATCACGTCACTGACGCTTTGCATGGTTCTGGCGGTGACGGCTTACGTGTTTTTCTTCCCTGCGCTGGAAACGATGCAGAGCTTCGCGCCCGGCTGGATGTTCCGCATTTGGTTGTTGAACATGGTGCCGCAGATCCTGGTCGCGGGTGGCCTTCATTGGTGGCTGTACATGCGCAAAGGGCAGGGCATGTATAAGAAATTCGATCGACGGGACCTGACTCGCAACAACGGCAACTTCACATTCCGCAATCAGGTCTGGGACAACATCTGGTGGACGCTGGGTAGCGCGATGACGGTCGCCACCGTTTATCAGTGGGTGATCTACTGGGCGATGGCGAACGGATACGTGCCGACCGTGACATGGGCCAGTGCGCCGGTTTGGTGCGTGGTGTGGATGCTGTTCATCCCGATGTGGTCAGGTCTGCATTTTTACTGGGTTCATCGGCTGGAACATCACCCGAAGCTATATAAACACGTCCATGCGGTTCACCATCGTAACGTGAACATCGGGCCATGGTCGGGCATTTCCAACCATTGGTACGAGAACCTTTTGTACTTCACGACCTATTTCATTCACCTGATCGTGCCGTCGCACCCGCTGCACCTGCTGTTTCATACCTATTTCCAGCAGATCAGCCCGGTGCTGTCGCATTCAGGGTTTGAAAAGCTCAGGGCCAGAGACACGGATGCCGCCCGTGCCGGGGATTTCTTTCACCAACTCCACCACCGGTATTTTGAGTGCAACTATGGCACGTCCGAAATCCCGTTCGATAAGTGGTTTGGCACCTATCATGATGGATCGGCTGACGCGACGACCCGAACACGTGCATTCAAGAAGCAGATGTATACCTAGCTGGCTCGTAACGCGCGTGGCGTGACGCCGAATTCGGCCCGAAATGCCCGGGTCAGCGCGCTGGGATCATCATAGCCCGCCCGCAGAGCGACTTCTGCAATCGTCAGGTCGGTTTCGGCGACCAGCTTGCGCGCAAGGTTCAGGCGCAGGCGGCGGTAGACTTGCGCTGGCCCCGCGCCCAGTTCCGCGTGCATCCGAACGGACAGAGCCTTGTGCGAACGTCCAACGCGGCGGGCAATTTCGGTGATAGCCAGCGGCGCTTCCAGATTCTCCTGCATCAATGCCAGCGCCTTGTTCACGTACCCGCTGGTCGCCCCTGCTCCACCGGAATGCGAGCGTGCAGAATCGCGGGTCATGAACAACTGCGCCACCTCCAGCGCGAGGGCTTGCCCGTGATCCTGCCCGATTAGGTGCAGGACCAGATCAAAGGCGGCCATGGCCCCGGAACAGGTGATGCGGTTGCGGTCAATGACGTACCGCTCGCGCCTTGTGTCGATGTCCGGGAACCGCTCGGTAAAGCTGTTGAGTTCTTCCCAGTGGATCGTAGCGCGATGACCGTCCAACAACCCCGCCAGCGCCAGCAGCCAGCTTCCGGTGTCCAATCCAGCCAGTTTTGCATAACGACCAGCAGAAGCGCGCAACCCGGCCAAGGTGCGCCACCCGCCATGCGCCCGGAACCCGTAAGAAGGCATGACGAACAGAATATCCCCGCGGGCGTCTTGAAGGGTCTGGTGCGGTGCAACCTGCAAACCTGAAGAGGACGTCACGGGCGCACGATCCAGCGACAGGAAGCTCCAGTCATACAGTTTCTGTCCGGCAATCGTGTTTGCAGCGCGCAGTGGCTCGACCGTGTTGGCGAGGCAGTGGTTTGAAAACCCGTCGAACAGAAGCACCCCGAATTGCTGCGGTGCAGAGGGCGATTTGGTCCATTTCTGCATATCTGATGACTATTTCTGCACGATAAAAAGATCAACCCGCGTCAGGATATGTGCAACCTCAGATGTGGAGACCCCAAATGCAATACGGCCTGTCCGACGAACAAGAGATGATCGTTTCAACCGTTCGCAGCTTTGTTGAAAACGAAATCTACCCGCATGAAGACATGGTCGAACGCACGGGTGAGGTGCCGAAGGAGATCGCCGACGAGATCAAGCGCAAGACGATCGAGCTGGGATTTTATGCCTGCAATTTTCCGGAAAGTGTTGGTTGCGCGGGGTTGAACCATCTGGAATTCGCGCTGGTTGAGCGGGAACTAGGGCGGGGGTCGATGGCGCTGAACCATTTCTTCGGACGTCCGCAAAACATCTTGATGGCTTGCGAAGGCGAACAAATCGACCGCTATCTGATGCCCGCCGTACGTGGCGAAAAGATGGACGCGCTAGCGATGACCGAACCGGGTGCGGGCTCGGACGTGCGGGGGATGAAATGTGCGGCCGTGCGGGAAGGCGGCGATTGGGTCGTCAATGGCACCAAGCATTTCATCTCGGGCGCGGAGCATGCGGATTTCATCATTGTCTTCATCGCAACCGGCGAGGATCAGACGCCCAAAGGTCCCAAGAAACGCATCACGGCCTTTCTGGTCGATCGCGGTACTCCCGGCTTCACGATCCGCGACGGATACAAGTCGGTCAGCCACCGTGGGTACAAGAACATGGTGCTGGATTTTGACGATTGCCGCCTGCCCGATGCACAGGTTCTGGGTGAGGTCGATGGCGGGTTCGAGGTGATGAACACATGGCTTTACGCCACGCGGATCACCGTTGCTGCCATGTCTGTAGGGCGCGCGCGGCGGGCGTTCGACTATGCGCTGGACTATGCCGCCACGCGTGAACAGTTCGGCCAGAAGATCGGCAAGTTTCAGGGCGTCTCGTTCCAGATCGCCGATATGATTACCGAGATTGATGCCGCCGATCTGCTGACCCTCGCTGCCGCTGATCGGCTGGATAAGGGGCTGCCCTCCAACCGCGAGATCGCCTCGGCCAAGCTTTATGCTTCGGAAATGCTGGCGCGGGTGACGGATGCGGCGATTCAGGTGCATGGCGGCATGGGTCTGATGGATGACTACCCGCTAGAGCGGTTCTGGCGGGACGCCCGTGTGGAACGCATCTGGGACGGCACCAGCGAAATTCAGCGCCACATCATCAGCCGCGATCTGCTGCGGGCACTGGGCGCATGACCGCAGCGCTGGCCCGTGCGCTAACCCCTAAGTCCATCGCCGTAATCGGGGGTGGGGCGTGGTGTGCCTCGGTCATTCAGCAAGCGCGCAGGTTCGGGTTCAAGGGCGATATCTGGCCCGTTCATCCCAAGGCGGCTGAGGTTGCCGGGGAAAAGGCATACGGTTCATTAGAGTCGCTGCCGACACCGCCTGACCTAGCTTTTGTCGGAATCAACCGGCACGCCACGATTCAAGCGGTTGAGGTCCTGTCCGCGATGGGCGCAGGAGGGGCGATCTGTTTCGCCTCGGGCTTTACCGAGGCGCAGGCCGAAGACGACGCAGGCGCGGGCCTTCAAGAACAGTTGATCGCGGCAGCGCGGGATATGCCGATCCTTGGCCCGAACTGCTATGGATTCGTGAACGGGTTGGATCGCGTGGCCGTGTGGCCCGACCAGCATGGAATGCAGCCCGTGGATCGGGGTGTCGCGATCCTGACGCAAAGTTCCAACATCGCTATCAACATGACGATGCAGCGCCGTGCCCTGCCGTTGGCCTTTATGCTGACCTGCGGAAATCAGGCCCAGACCCATCAGGCCGATATTGCTTTGGCTCTGTTGGACGAAGATCGCATCACAGCCATTGGCGCGCATATCGAAGGTTTCGGTGACCTGCGCAAATGGGAGGCTTTGGCCAGCAAAGCGCGGGTTCGAGGGGTACCGATTGTTGCGCTCAAGATGGGCCGTTCTGCTCATGCGCAGGCGGCGACGATCTCGCATACGGCGTCACTGGCTGGTGGCGATGCAGGTGCGCAGGCCTTGCTGGATCGGTTGGGAATCGCGCGGTTGGACGACATTCCGAGCTTTTTGGAGTGTCTCAAGCTGCTGCATGTGACCGGACCGCTGGATAGCAACGGCTTGGGCACCATTAGCTGTTCCGGAGGAGAGGCCAGTCTTGCCGCAGATATGGCTACAAGCCGGGATCTGCACTTTCCGCCGCTGTCTTCGACGCAACGGACCGACCTGAGGGACGCATTGGGGCCAATGGTGGCTCTGGCGAACCCGCTGGATTATCACACGTATATCTGGCGCGACACTGAGGCCATGACACAGGCATGGGCCGCCATGATAGGCCCAGAGCAGAGCTTGACCATGGCAATCGTCGATTATCCCCACACGGATTCAACAGATTGGAATTGCGCAACGCAGGCTGCCTTGAACTGCGTGGCACGCTCGGGCCGCCCGTTTGCGGTGACTGCTACTTTGCCGGAATTGATGCCCGAGGATGTTGCCCAACGGCTGCTGGACGGAGGCGTAGTGCCCTTTGCAGGGTTGCACGAAGCGCTGGCGGCCGTTGAAGCCGCATCCCGATCATTCGATACTCAAGCAGACCCTGTTCTGATGCCGTCCTCTGCCGATCCGGATGTCATTCTGACCGAGGCTGAGGCGAAACTAGCCCTCGCGAAATTCGGTGTACGAGTGCCGAAAAGCGTCGTAACGCAGCCTGAACTGGCGCGGCAG
Organism: Ruegeria sp. CL6; assembly: GCF_056536465.1. NCBI lineage: Bacteria > Pseudomonadati > Pseudomonadota > Alphaproteobacteria > Rhodobacterales > Roseobacteraceae > Ruegeria > Ruegeria sp. CL6. The sequence goes on along the minus strand of NZ_JBQFPR010000011.1, from coordinate 5,684 downwards.
TCGGCCGAGAAATTGGCGGGTCCATTTGCGGTCAAAGGTGTCGGTCTCGCGCATAAATCCGACCAGGGGGCCGTTCGGCTGAATGTGAACCCTGAGGACGTGGCCCGCGCCGCGTCCGAGATTGGAACGGCGGAGATTCTGATCGAAGAAATGGCGCCAAGCGGGGTTGCTGAACTGCTGATCGGCGTGACGCGCGATCCGGCTCATGGCTACGTGCTGACGATGGGCGCGGGTGGAGTGCTGACGGAAATTCTGAGGGACTCGGTCTCTTTGTTGATCCCGTCGTCGCGTCAGGCGGTCTGCAAGGCGCTGGGCAACTTGGCCTGCGCACCCTTTCTGGCGGGTTACCGCGGCCAACCGGCAGCGGACATGCAGGCGGTTCTGGATACGGTTGATGCGGTGCAAGCCTATGTCATTGCCAATGCAGCCCATGTCAGCGAAGTTGAAATCAATCCGCTCATTTGTTGCCCCGATGGGGCGGTAGCGGTGGATGCTCTGATCCGAAAGGCAAGCTCATGAACCCGGTCAAAACCAAGCGCGAGGGCGCGATCCTGCAGGTCACTTTGGACCGGCCAAAGGCAAATGCGATTGATCTGGCCACCAGCCGCGTGATGGGAGACGTGTTTCGCGACTTCCGCGACGACCCAGACCTGCGGGTCGCCATTATTACCGGTGGTGGAGACAAGTTCTTTTGCCCCGGCTGGGATCTGAAAGCGGCAGCAGACGGCGATGCGGTTGACGGTGACTATGGCGTCGGCGGCTTTGGAGGTTTGCAAGAGTTGCGCGATATGAACAAGCCGGTCATCGCAGCCGTCAATGGCATCGCATGCGGGGGTGGGCTGGAACTGGCCCTGAGCGCGGACATGATCATTGCCGCCGATCACGCAAGCTTCGCCCTGCCGGAAATCCGGTCCGGTACGGTGGCGGATGCCGCCAGTGTCAAGCTGCCCAAGCGTATCCCTTACCATGTCGCGATGGAGCTTCTGCTGACCGGGCGCTGGTTCAACCCCGACGAAGCGAAGAGCTGGGGTCTAATCAATGAGATCGTGCCGTCTGATCAGTTGATGGATCGCGCCTGGGAGCTGGCGCGTCTTCTGGCTAGCGGTCCCCCGCTTGTTTATGCAGCGATCAAAGAGATTGTGCGAGAGGCCGAGGATTCCAAGTTCCAGGACGTCATGAACCGGATCACGAGGCGGCAATTGCCGACCGTCGATACGCTGTATGGGTCCGAGGACAACCTGGAAGGGGCACGTGCCTTTGCTGAAAAGCGCGATCCGGTCTGGAAGGGGCGCTAGACGCGCTCGAACAGGGCGATCAGGGCTGTGTCGTCCTTGTTTGGGCCAGCCGCCAGATCGCCATAGATGGGGACTTCGGTCAGAGTCAGGTTTTGAATCTGACCCTGCGCCATCTTGTGCAGGGCTTCTGCAAAACCGAACTTCTCATAGTGCTGCGCATTGATAGACAGCGCGAACTGCGCCCCGTGGCGGGCGACACGCAGCAATGCAGGAAGGGCTTCGGGCCCAAGGTGGCCATGGGTGAACGTGCCGGATGACACAACGCCGGAATAGCTTTCACGCGGCACAGGGATACCTTTGTTCAAATCAGCTTCGATCGCATCGCGGTAGATATCCTTGCGCATGGCGCGGTCCAGCATTTCGGCACTGATATCTGTGGCGTCTATCGGGCCAACGCCCAAACCGGCAAGAACGGCGCCGCACAACCCGGTTCCCGCGCCAACATCCAGTACCGGACCTTGGCCTCCGGCGCTGACAAAAGCCCGCGCGGTGTGGACATGCAGTTGATAGTCCTCGCGCGCGGCGAACCCCTCGTCGTAATCGCCGGCCCATTCTGCATAAAGCCGCTTGTGATCCTCTGGCGACTCCAGCGCATAGGCGGTGTGCAGGTCAGGTGTTTTGGTGCTCATGCCTAAAAGAAAGGCGCATTGAGGGATTCGAATCAAGTATCTCGGCACCCAAGCTTGCATCTGCCGAGTTTGCAGATCATCAAGGGCGGCATGACAGGCACTCTTTTTTCGTTTGGTCACGGCTATTCGGCGCAGGAAGTTTCCCGGCTGTTGCAGCCGATGGGCTGGCGGGTTCTGGGCACCACGCGGGACCCTGCGCAATCACCGGTTCTGAAGGCATCCGGGGCCGAACCTGTTGTCTGGCCCGGCCAGACGCCGGACCTGAACGGGGTCACGCATCTGCTGATCTCGACGGCTCCGACTGCGCAGGGCGATCCTGTTCTGGCGGCCCTGCGGGATGAGATCGCAGAGCGCGCTTCGCAGTTTGAATGGGTCGGGTATCTGTCCACCACGGCGGTCTATGGCGATCATCAGGGCGGCTGGGTTGATGAGACAACCCCACCTGCACCAACAGCCGAGCGCGGCAGGTGGAGAATGCGGGCCGAGGCCCAATGGCAGGAAATACCGGGACTGCCGACGCATATCTTTCGTCTGGCTGGTATCTACGGACCGGGTCGCGGCCCGTTTTCCAAGCTCAAACGCGTTGGGATGCGTCGCATTATCAAACCCGGGCAAGTCTTTTCCCGAATCCACGTCGCAGATATTGCGCAGGTGCTGGTGGCGTCGATGGCGGCCCCAAATCCCGGAGCGATCTACAATGTTTGCGATGACGAGCCTGTTCCGCCGCAGGATGTGATCGCCTATGCGGCCGAGCTGCAAGGTCTGCCCTTGCCGCCTGCCGTGCCTTTTGATGAGGCCGATCTGACCCCGATGGCCCGCAGCTTTTACAATGAAAACAAGCGCGTCAGAAATGACAGGATCAAGGATGAGCTTGGAGTGACGCTGCACTATCCGAATTACCGGGTGGGGCTGGAGTCTCTGATCAACGATAGCTAGCAAATGGCTGGTCGATAAGTGATAGCTTTTCCTTATCGCTTCGATCCATAAACAAAACTTATTTGCATGGTTTGAATTTGATAGAACCTGCAATGACAAGGCAAAGAGTCGCTGATCGTCCGCGCCTAAGACGCACGCCCCTTTTTTGTGCGTTTGGGCCGGATATTGGTGTCATCTATATGTGTTCTTGATCGACCGAGTTTTAACCGCGCGAACCTGCCGGAACCCAGCCAGGATTGGAGATCGTTATGGACGGAAGTGATAACCCTAAGTCGGGCGGATGCCCTGTGATGCACGGTGCTGGAACCCGGTCCAACCGAGACTGGTGGCCGAACCAGTTGAACCTTTCGATTCTGCACCAGAACACTTCGGTGTCGAATCCCCTTGGCGCTGACTTCGACTATGCCGAAGCGTTCAAGAAGCTGGACATGAAAGCGTTGAAGGAAGACCTCTACGCGCTGATGACGGATTCGCAGGATTGGTGGCCTGCTGACTATGGTCATTATGGCGGTCTGTTCATCCGTATGGCGTGGCACAGCGCCGGGACCTACCGGACAGCGGATGGTCGTGGTGGGGCCTCTACCGGGAACCAGCGGTTCGCGCCGCTCAACAGTTGGCCCGACAACGGCAACCTTGATAAAGCGCGTCGTCTGCTGTGGCCGATCAAGCAGAAATACGGCAACCAGATCTCCTGGGCTGACCTGATGATCCTGGCGGGTAACTGCGCCATCGAATCCATGGGCGGCAAGACCTTTGGCTTTGCCGGTGGTCGCGAAGACATCTGGGCCCCCGAAGAAGATATCTATTGGGGTTCGGAAACAGAATGGCTGGCCCCGACAGAGAATCCGCACAGCCGTTACTCGGGCGAGCGCGATCTGGAGAACCCGCTGGCTGCCGTGCAGATGGGTCTGATCTATGTAAACCCTGAAGGCCCGGATGGAGAGCCGAATGTTTTGGCCTCGGGCCGGGATATCCGCGAGACCTTTGGCCGGATGGCGATGAATGATGAGGAAACCGTTGCTCTGGTGGCTGGCGGTCATACCTTTGGTAAAGCGCATGGCGCAGGCGACCCCGATCTGGTTGGGCCGGACCCTGAGGCCGCTCCGATCGAAGAGATGGGCTTTGGCTGGATCAACAAGTTCGGTTCGGGCAAGGGTGACGACACCACGACCTCGGGGATCGAGGGCGCATGGACCGCGAACCCGATCAAATGGGACAACGGTTACTTCGATCTGCTGTTCGGCTATGACTGGAACCTGACCAAAAGCCCCTCGGGTGCATATATCTGGGAGCCGGTGAACGTCAAAGAAGAAGACATGGCGCCGGCAGCGCACGATCCATCCAAGAAGGTCAAAACCATGATGACCACCGCTGATATGGCGATGCGCATGGACCCGATCTATGGCCCGATCTCGAAACGCTTCCACGAGAACCCGGACGAGTTCGCAGATGCGTTCGCCCGCGCCTGGTTTAAACTGACCCACCGCGACATGGGCCCGCGCTCGAACTATATCGGGCCGGAAGCCCCGACCGAAGAGCTGATCTGGCAGGATAACGTCCCCGCCGTGGATCACGACCTGATCGACGACGCGGATGTGGCCGACCTGAAAGCCAAGATCGCGGCGTCGGGCTTGTCGGTGTCCGAACTGGTCTCGACCGCATGGGCCTCGGCGTCGAGTTTCCGCGGGTCGGACAAACGCGGCGGTGCCAATGGCGCACGCATTCGCCTTGCGCCGCAAAAGGACTGGGATGTGAACGAGCCGTTGAAGCTGTCCAAGGCGCTGGCCGCGCTAGAGGGCGTACAGGCCGCGTTCAACGATGCACAGTCGGGCAACAAGAAAGTCTCGCTGGCAGATGTGATTGTTCTGGCAGGCAACGTCGGTGTCGAGCAGGCCGCCAAGGCCGGAGGTCAGGACGTTGAGGTTCCGTTCACTCCGGGCCGCACCGATGCGACCCAAGACCAGACAGATGCCGATAGCTTTGCAGTTATGGAGCCCATCGCAGATGGCTTCCGCAATTACCAGAAAGGCGACTACTCGGTTTCGCCAGAGGAATTGCTGGTAGACAAAGCCCAACTGTTGACCTTGTCCGCGCCTGAGATGACGGCGCTTGTCGGTGGCCTACGTGTTCTGGGTGCGAACTTCGGTGACACCAAACACGGTGTGTTTACCGATCGCGTCGGAGCCCTGACCAATGACTTCTTTACCAACCTGCTTGACATGAGCACAGAATGGAAACCGTCGGGCAAAGGTGTTTATGAAGGCCGTGACCGGGCAAGCGGTCAGGTCAAATGGACGGGCACCCGGGTTGATCTGGTCTTTGGCTCGAACTCTCAACTGCGCGCGCTGGCCGAGGTTTATGGCCAAGCTGACGCAGAGGGCAAATTCGTCTGCGACTTTGTCTCGGCCTGGAACAAGGTGATGAATGCAGACCGCTTCGACCTGAAATAAGCACACGCCATGTACAATGATTGTGCCGCACGGGGAGACTCGGGCGGCATTTTCTTGACCCACTTCCTGCGGGCATACCAAGCATTGGGTACGATTCCGCCGAAAGGCCATTCGATACTGCCCCTCAAACCTTAAATTCCTGGGGCGGAAGGGGAAATTTTTAAGCTAACATGTTGTTTTTATTAAGATGTGTAGGTTTCTGTCGAGAAAAGTGAAGTTTTTTCAAAATGGGGGTTGCAGGTCTCAGACCTAATCCGTAAATACCCCTTCACCGGCGCTGGTGAGGCGCTGGGACGCGGCGGAAGCGGCGGAGACGCTCAGGAGAGACTGGGGGCATCTTGAGGGATTGATTGAGGCGGGCGCGCTGAGTGATT
>NZ_JBQFPR010000010.1:0-100583 GCF_056536465.1 Ruegeria sp. CL6 | reverse complement strand
GGCGCGATGATGAACGGGGTGACCATCGGCTATCTCGGCTATTTGCTGGAGATCTCGCCCGACGACCGCCGCCCGGCCTATTCCGCGTGGTTCAACAGCTTTGCGGCCCCGGCGGCGCTGGCGCCGCTTGTGGGCGGTGTGGTGGTCAGCATGATCGCCATCGAAGCCGTGTTCATCGCTGCGATCCTGGCCGCGCTGGGACAGGTCGCGATCGCCGCGCGGCTGACACGGGGTTGAAATAGCACCTTGTTCAGGACCAAAGCGTTTCCTCTCAACCCGCAATTCAGATGCGATCCTGTCAAAAGGCAAGATGGCATGTCTAAACATGGGCGAAGCAGAAAACGTTGAGCGCAGCGATTAGAATTGTTCCGTTCAGAACATGACGGCGAGGTCTCTTCTCGAAAACTCCAGAAAGCGGGGTACATGTCGAATTCCGCCACATAGCATCGCGGCGCTGATCGAGGGATATTCGAGGACTGACAAACGAACTTGGTGAGGCACGCGCCTCTGAACAAAGTTCACCGCGCCGTCACCCAATTTTGACCCGTGTGTCGGTGACGAACTCGTAAGGGGGCAGATCGAGGTTGCGGGGCGCGGGGCCTTTCCGAATTCTGCCAGACGTGTCGTAATGTGAACCGTGACACGGACAGAACCAACCGTCCCAGTCTCCGGTGGGTTCGCTGCCGCCCTGCCCGAGTGGTATGCATCCCAGATGGGTGCAAACGCCAATAACTACCAGCCATTCCGGTCGCTGTACGCGCTCGGCGTCAGGTTGCGGGTCGATCATTGGTGCATCGTCTTCTGCTATCGCCAGCGCGATCCGCTCTTTAGTCCGGTGGTCGATAAAGATCGGCTTGCCTTTCCATTTAACAGTGATCCTCGTTCCTGGTCCGACACCTTCAAGATCTATGTCGACAACGGCTTGGGCGGAGATGTCTGCACTGGGGTTCATGCTGTTAACAAGTGGCCAGACCGCCGCGCCCGTGGCCACGATGGCGGCACCGCCGGTGACGAAGTATAAGAAATCGCGCCGAGTTTCAGGCTCTGAAGGTGCCTGTCTTTCAGAAAATTCAGACATATTGTTCCTCCTGTGCGTCAGGACGGGTTCATCGAATTATAGGACTCGGACGAGGTGGATCAGTCGCCTTGGTCCTCTTCTTCACCGCGATGCCCCATTCCCTATTCATCAGAGTGATCTTCGTCGGTGTCACCGTGCAATGCCTTTACAGTTAGTGCACCGGCCGTCAGGTGCAGTTCAGTTGCTGCTCTCCGAATTGGATTTGCTAACATGGCAATTTCCCTTCCTTATTGGGTTACAAATTTGTTCTGATCAGTTGGCCGTTGCTGCTCCTTGTTGCGCAGTGTTCTTGCCGCAAAGCCGCCAGCCATACAGGGCGCCGTTCTCAGTGTTTGCCGTGGCCGCGATGCATTAAGAAATGCATGCCCACGCAGACCAGCAAGAACAGCAACGGAGAACTGAGCAAAGGATAGAGTGTCTCGCGGTATTCCCAGCCCAGAACAGCGGCGCCCAACGCGATCGCAATGACAACCGGGAGCCAATTACGCTTGGCACCGTTGGCCGTCTGATCTTCGGTTTTGGGCGCTTCGGCCGTTACGTCAGAGCTGACCCTTTCGGTCGTCTCCTGTGTGGCGCGGGTTTCGTCGAAATTTGATTGGGTCATAGCTGATTTGTCTCCTTTTCGATGATCCATTGTTTGAGAAAGATGCGCTCATAGACGAAGACCAAGCCGATGCCAGCAACGGCATATACTACGATCATCGGGTCGGAGCGCAGCTTGAGTATTGTGAACGCGGTCAGGACTACGCAGTCCAGCGCCAGGGCGGTCAGCAAGACCCATCCACGGGCTTTGATCTGACCGCGCAAGCGTCGCCAGACACCCCAATGCACCGCCATGTCCATCACCAGGTAAAAGAACGCCCCCAACGAGGCGATGCGAGACAGGTCGAACAACACCGCAAGCAGGCCCGCAATCACGACCGTGTAGATCAGCGTGTGAGACTGGATGCTGCCCGTCATGCCGAAATGGCTGTGCGGGATCATCTTCATGTCGGTCAGCATCGCCAGCATCCGGGACACAGCGAAAACGCTGGCGATCAGCCCCGAGGCCGTCGCCACCATCGCCAGCGCCACGGTCAGGTAGAACCCGCCCTGCCCCAGCACCGGCCTGGCAGCCTCGGCCAGGGCATAGTCCTGCGCCGCGCGGATTTGCTCGGGCGGCAGGCTGACACCGACGGCAAGGGCGACCAGCAGGTAGACCACCGCGCAGATCGCGATCGAGATCATGATGGTGCGCCCGACATTGCGGTGCGGGTCGACGATCTCGGCCCCGCTGTTGGTGATGGTGGTAAAGCCCTTGAAGGCGAGGATCGACAGGGCTACCGAGGCGACGAACCCCAGCGGCGCGGCCGGTTCCGAGCCCTGAACCTGCCAGGTTCCGCCCGCAGCCCAAAGTGCGGCGATGCCGAATATTGCGATCCCGCCTATCTTGAGCGCCGACATGATGATCGACCACAACCCCACCGACCGGTTGCCCGACCGGTTCACCGCATAGGCAAAGACGATCAGCGCAACAGCGACCAAAGACACCAGCGGTCCGCTCTCGATGTTGAACGGGCGGAGCGCATAGGTCGCGAAAGTACGCGCGACGAGGCTTTCGTTGATCACCATCGACAGTGCCATCAGCAGCGAGGCCGCCGCCGCAACCGCCCCGGGCCCATATGCCTTGGTCAGGATCATGGCGATGCCGCCTGATGAGGGCCAGGCGTTGGACATGGCGATATAGGTATAGGCGCTGAAAACCGTCACCACGGCCCCGACCACGAAGGACAGCGGAAACCATGGCCCCGCCAGCCCGGCGATCTGTCCGGTAAGTGCAAAGATCCCAGCGCCAATCATCACGCCGGTCCCCATGGCGACGGCTCCGGTCAGCGAGATTGATCCGGGCTTCAGCGCGCCACTGGCGCCGTGGGTACTATGCTCGTGCGTGCTCAAATCTTCGCCCCCCGCAATCGCAGCGCATTCAACACCACTGAAATCGATGAAGCACTCATAGCGAAGGCCGCAAACATCGGGCTGATCAGGATGCCGAAAAGCGGGAACAGAAGACCCGCCGCCACCGGAACGCCCGAGGCGTTGTAGATCAGGGCAAAGAATAGGTTTTGCCGGATATTGCGCATGGTAGCGCGGGCCAGCCTACGGGCGCGCACGATGCCATCAAGGCTTCCGTTGACCAGCGTGAAGCCTGCACTTTCGATCGCCACGTCGGCACCGGTCCCCATGGCGATGCCCACATCGGACTGCGCTAACGCGGGTGCGTCGTTCACTCCGTCACCCGCCATGGCGACCTTTGCGCCTTTCTCCTGCAGTTCGCGAATTATGCGGGCCTTGTCCTCGGGCAGTACGTCGGCTCGAATCTCATCGATACCCAGACGTTCGGCCACCGCCTTTGCAGTGCGTTCGTTGTCGCCAGTCGCCATGATGATCCGGAAACCCAGTTCGTGCAGCGCCTTGAGTGCGGCTGGTGTTGTTTCCTTGACCGGGTCGGCGACGCAGACCAACCCCGCCACTGAACCATCAAGCATCACGAACATCACCGTTTCGCCGTCATCCCGACGCGCATTGGCCTTGGCCGTCAGTTCGGCCGCCTCGAGTCCGAGATCGGTGACCAGTTTCAGATTGCCGAGCGCGACGGGGCGGCCATCCACCGTGCCTTTCACGCCTTTACCAGTCACCGCCTCGAAGTCACTGGCGTCGGACAGGGCTACGCCACGTTCCTCGGCTCCTGTGACGATTGCCTCAGCTAACGGGTGCTCCGAGCCCTTCTCCAGCGTTGCGGCCAGCCGCAGCACCTCGACCTCGTCATGGCCAGGTTCGGGTAATACAGCCACAAGCTTTGGCTTGCCCATGGTCAGCGTGCCAGTTTTGTCGACGATCAAAGTATCGATCTTCTCGAACCGCTCCAGCGCTTCGGCATTTTTGATCAGCACTCCGGCCTGCGCCCCGCGCCCCGTGGCCGTCATGATCGACATCGGAGTGGCCAGGCCAAGCGCGCACGGGCAAGCTATGATCAGTACCGACACCGCTGCGATCAAGGCGTAGGAGAGCGCCGGAGCCGGTCCCCAAATTGCCCATGCAATAAAGGCCAGCGCAGCTATACTTATGACCGCCGGTACAAACCAGCCCGCCACTTTGTCAGCGTATTTCTGAATTGGTGCGCGCGAGCGTTGCGCGTTGGCCACCATTTCGACAATCTGGGACAGCATTGTGTCAGAGCCCACTCGGGTTGCTTCGATCACAAGGCTACCGGTGCCGTTGATTGTGGCCCCTGTGACCGGCTCGCCTTGTACCTTTTCGACCGGAACCGGTTCGCCAGAGATCATGCTTTCGTCAACAGATGAGCGCCCTTCGAGTACAATGCCGTCTACTGGCACCTTGTCGCCGGGGCGTACGCGAAGGCGGTCACCTACCTGTACTTCTTCAAGCGGAATTTCCTCTTCACTGCTGTCAGGGCGGATAATGCGGGCGGTCTTTGCGGCCATGTCCAGCAAAGCGCGGATTGCCTTTCCTGTGCCTTCGCGTGCCCGCAGTTCCATCACCTGCCCGAGCAGAACAAGTGTAACGATAACTGCGGCCGCTTCGAAATAGACCCCAACATGGCCTTCTGAATCTCGAAAACCGTCCGGAAATATGTGGGGCATCAATACGGCGACAACGCTGAACAGCCACGCGGCCGAAACCCCCATGGCAATCAACGAGAACATGTTCAGGTTCATGGTGCGAAACGAATTCCACCCTCGTTCCAGAAATGGCCAACCGCACCAAAGAACAACCGGAGTGCCAAGTATCAGTTCAATCCATAGGGTTGTTCGCTCACCAAAAATCTCTCGCACACCAGACAGCCCAACGTAGGGGCCCATCGTGAAAACCAAAAGTGGAAGCGTCAGAATCGCACCTACCCATAGGCGCCGGGTGAAATCCACCAGTTCCGGGTTCGGCCCCTCGTCCACCATCGCCGCGCTTTCCAGCTCCAACCCCATGCCGCAGAGTGGACAGGACCCGGGATGGGTTTGCCGCACCTGCGGATGCATCGGGCAGGTATATACGGGTCCGTCATAGCCTGTCGGAACGATGTCATATTCACCGTTCTCGTCCGTCGCGCCATGATGCGCGGAATGGTGGTGATGCGCATGCGCATCCACCTCGCCCTCGGGCACAAGGTGCATCCCGCATTTGGGACAGTCGCCGGGCCCAGATTGACGCACGTCAGAATGCATGGGGCAGACGTAAGCGACCTCGGTCGGGCCGTTCGCGTGGATTCTGATGTCGTGGTCTTCTGTCATGTTCTGCTCCCTGGTTTAAGCTTTGGTCGTAGAGCCGTTTAATTACGCAATGCCGGGCACAGTCCTTCAGGGCAGAACAACCATCTGGTGGCCCTCACCCAGTATCGGCATTTCGGTAATAGCCGTCAGGCTGACTTGATCGACGATCCAGACCTTCGGTTCGGTTCGGCTTGATACCATCACTTTGCCTGAGTTCGGTATGGTCGTCAGGTGATAAGGTGCCGGTGACAGGTTGGTCGAGCGCTGTTTGCCCGTAGCAAGATCAATCGACAACAACCGGTCGGTGCCTTTGGCGGCCACGAACAGTACGCCCTCGCGGTCGGACAGGCCGATCCCGTGCAACTCGCCTCCAATGTCATAGGTTTCGGTGACAGAACCGCTGGCAAGATCTACGCGGAAGGCCTTGCCACCATCACTGTCGGCTACGAAGGCGGCGCTGCCGGTGGCGTTAAGTACAAGATGCTCAGGGCCTTCGCCGACGGGCATGTTGCGTACGACGAAGCCTTTGACGACATCCACTTCGCTAAGTGTACCATTGCCGGTATTGGTGACATAGACCCTGTCGCCGTCAGGCGCGAATACCGCATAGTTGGGCATTGGCCCGGTTGCTACGAAACCAAGGAAGCTGAGCTTATCGAGATCGACGATCGAAATACCGTCACCGCCCGGATGGGTCGCCACCGCGAACCGCCCGTCGGGCGACACCGCAGTGTGATGCACCGCACCTGGAACCTCGATCTGGCGGACGACCTCGCGTGTTTCCGCATCAAGGATCGTCAGCAGGCTCCGCCCCTTGTCTTTGGGCAACGCAGTGACATCGCGCTTGGCGTGGTGCGCAGCGTGTTCATCCTTGGACATACCTTCGGGTTTTGGTGGCGTTGTGGCCTCGGTTTCTGCGTAGCTGCCCGCGACCAGGTACTTAAAGCCGGGCGCGCCGGCCAGCCCATGGACCGCCACGAGCCTCGGCAGCCGCTCGACGGTCTTGCCGGTTTCGGAGTCGATCACCAGAACCGAGTCCGCGCTGCCTTCGGGAATGAACACGGTTGCCGCCAGCGTGAGCGAAGGCGCAGTCAAAGCTGCGACGGACAGGCCTGCGGCCAGATTGAACAGGGTCATTTAGGTTTCCTTTCGTCAACTGAAACGCGCGCATTGGCGGGCACGTGCAGAAAAATCCGGTAGATGACGGCCATCAGGAAGGGCGTCAAAAGCAGGGTCAGAGCGATGGCCTTCATGGCTTTGTCCTTTCAATCAGTTGAGTTTTGTGCGAGCCGCAAAGACATTGAACAGTCCGCCGAACAGCAACGCGGCGTACCAGCCGTAGAGAAACGCCCATAACAGTCCCAACAGGAATGAGGGCAGGCTGAGCCAAGTCATTCCGGGCATCAGGCCGATCCAAGCCCGGTACATGGCAAAACTTGGAAAGATCAGGTCAAAGGCCACGCACAGCAGGTAGGTTGCGGCCAGAAACAGGCTGAGCGCCCAGCCAAGGGTTGTCACCGGAACACCGGGATGATGTTCTTGTGTCCCCATCACACAGGGGCCACAGGTCAGGCGCAACAGTGCGAATAGCACCACGCCCGTGACGAAAAAGTACAGAATGGTAAGCATGGTAAGTGTCCTGAACTGAGTTGGGCCGCAATCAACGGCTTGGGCAAGACCCCGGAGCGATTCCGGAGCCATTGCCGGTCACGTTCAGGACAGGTTTGGCGGATGTGGTAGTGGTGCGACCGGCAGGCTTGCGCGTGGCCGGAACCGTTCTGGCGCCACGGGCGTAGCAATACGCATCGAGAGCAATTCAGGTGCCGCCATAACTGCCATCGCATAGCAGCCCGGGTGCACTGAGCAGTCTAATTCTTCTGATGGATGAGACGCGGGATACCCACCGCTGTCATCGATCACAAGCTCGGCCTGGGTGGCGGCCTTCGCGATGTCATGCCCGGCATGGGACGGCACAACAGAGATCAGCATCGAAACCACCAACGCACAGATCAACAGGACCTGCAGCCGGCCCATGCCCATATGCCACCCCGGCAGCGACAGCGATCGGAGCGCTGGGGATTGGGCTGGCAACCACTGCGGCTGTCATGAAGCCGATGATGACAACGGGTCCGAACGGGCCGGCCCAATCCACCCACGCAGTAATGACTTCGCGCGATAGTCCTGCGTCCAACGCGCCAGACAGCCACAACCAGATGGTGGCGATCAGCAACGCGATCAAAACCGCGATGAAAACCAAACGGCTATTGCTGTGCAGGCCCTCCAGCTTTCGTTCCTCCTATGACATAGCCCTCCACCCCTAAACGGGAGTGACGGATTCCGAGGTCACTTAGCGATGTATTTGATCAGCGCTACGATCGCCAGAACGATCAACACTGCGATCAGCAACATCCAGATCATTCCAAACCCCATTCCAGCGCCATAGCCCATCATCGCTTTGTTCCTCAGTGGTTTGTGCCGAGTGCGATGACCCGGCTACACGGTTGCGTTTCAGTTGTTGGTTTCAGAAGCCTTTGTCACAGGTTTCGAGGCCTTCATGCCGTGTTTCGGCGACATCGTCTTTGCGCCTTTCTCGATTTCCCCTGTGGTCACAACGCCATCGCCATTGGCATCAAGATGCTGAAATCGGTCCACCATGGTTTCGCGGATCATCCCGGAATGCAGCGCTTCGAACTCATCAATCGACAGGTTGCCATCTCCATTGACGTCATGCGCCTGCATCCGGGCCTTCAGACCTTCGGCGATCTCAGATTCGCTCGGGCGACCGTCCTCGTCCATGTCCAGAACCGCCAGCCAGTTGCCGCCCATCATCTGGCCATGCATTTTCACCATCATTTGCATCATGCCTGCGTGATCGCCCATCATGCCGCCGGGCGCACCCTGCATCATGCCGCCCTCATGGCCCTGCATCTGCGCGCTGCTGCCATGCTGACCGGCGGCAAGCGCGGGCAGCGCCATCAAAGTCGCGGCAATGGCTCCAGCGGCCAGCGTGAAGGTACGTTTCATGACTTTCACCTCTCGGGTTTTTGTTTCTACACAAAGCATATGGCCGCCCTCGGTCGCGCCACCACCCCCCTGCTCAACCCGGTTTGTATCGTTGTGTCGCAGCCCGCCCAACTGATACAAAGGGATACAAAAAAGCCGGGATTTGTACCGCGCCGGGGCTTATGATTGCGCCATGACTGAAGCACCACATATCTTGATTGTCGACGACCACCGCGAAATCCGTGATGCTGTCAGCCGCTATCTGGAAAAGAATGGGTTGCGCGCCAGTACCGCGCGCGACGCAACCGAGATGGACGCACGACTGGCGGCCGGTCGGATTGATCTTATCGTACTCGACATCATGATGCCGGGCGAAAACGGATTGTCGGTCTGTCGCCGCCTGTCCGCGGCCGGTGGCCCGCCGATCCTGATGCTGACAGCCCTCAGCGATGACACCGACCGTATCGTGGGTTTAGAGATCGGCGCCGATGACTACCTGCCCAAACCATTCAACCCACGTGAATTGCTGGCCCGGATCAAGGCGATCCTGCGGCGTTCCGAAACCACCGTCCCCCCGGCTGGCGATCTGAGCGGCAAACGGATCGCCTTTGGAAGCTGGGTTCTGGATGCCGACAGTCGCACCTTGATATCCGCCGAAGGGGCCGAAGAAAGTCTGACCACCGCCGATGTCCGGCTGCTGGCCGTATTCCTGCAGCGGCCCCGCAAACTCCTGTCGCGAGACGAACTGCTGGATTTGACCGCCGGCCGCAGCCCGCACTTGTTCGACCGTACGATCGACAACCAGGTCAGCCGCTTGCGTCGCAAGATCGAAGCTGACCCAACGCGGCCGAAGCTCATCACCACGATAAGAGGTGGCGGTTATTGCCTGTCGACCGACGTGAGCGAGCTTACGGGATGAAAGCCTTTGCCCAAAGTCTGCGCGGTCAGCTTATCCTTTTGATCATCGCCGCGCTGGCTGCCGCGCAACTGGTCAGCCTGTGGCTGTTCGTCGACGAACGCTCAATGGCAGTGCACATGGCCCTTGGCCTGGAAACCGCCGGACGCGCCGCAAACATCGCGCGGCTGATTGAAGAAGCTCCACCCGAGATGCACGACGCGATCCTGCGGGCGGCAAGTTCTCCACTGGTGCGTTTCAGCCTTACAGATACGCCCGCAGTCGATCACACCGGACATAGCGCTGGTGGGACGGTCGAAAACACAATCCGCAGAATTCTGCCAGGCTATGAAAACCGTCCCATCCGGGTAGAGTTGCATGAGTTCTCTCCCGATATGCTGCCGGTTGAAGGTGTTCCGTCTACAATGGCTGAAATGCACATGGCAATGATGCGTGATCACGTTTCCGCAATTGAAATGCAGCTGTCGATCGCTCTGACGACCGATCAATGGCTCAACGTGGATACCCGGTTCCATAACCCTCCTCTGCAATGGCCTTTGCAGTCCTTCGTCAGCTTCGGTTTCACTGCAACTTTAATTCTTGGAGCAGCCATTTGGTTTCTACTGACACGGCTGACCGGCCCGTTGCGCCGCCTGTCACTGGCTGCAGACCAGTTTGGTCGCGGTGAAGACGTCCAGGAACTGACGGTTTCTGGTCCGACCGAGGTGCGAGATTTGACGCAGGCGTTCAACCATATGCGTGATAGGCTGACTCGCTATGTTGCCGATCGGACCAGACTATTGGGGGCGCTGGGTCACGATTTGCGGTCGCCACTGACGGGATTGCGGGTTCGCGCCGAACTGGTGGAGGAAGAGGAGACCCGTGACCATCTGATCGAGACCATCGAGGAAATGCAGGAGATGGTGGACTCCACCCTGTCATTTGCCAAGGGCGTGGCCACGCGCGAACCTTCCAGTACCGTCCCAATTGGTGAATTCGTAACCAAAACGACCGAAGACATTGTGCAAGCCGGTGACACGGTTGAAGTATCGGTCGCAGACAATCCGGCCGTCACGCTTCGGCCGATGCTGATGAAGCGAGCTCTGCGCAATATCATTGAAAACGCCTGCCGGTATGGTGCCCGGGCCAACGTCTCAGTCATGCAAGAGGGGAATGAGGCAAAAATATTGATCCAGGATCAGGGGCCCGGCATCCCCGAGCATATGCTCGATGCGGTATTCGACCCATTCGTGCGGCTTGAAACATCCCGCTCGCGAGAGACTGGCGGAACCGGCTTGGGGCTGTCGATCGCACGTACGATCATCCAGTCGCACGGTGGCACGATAGAATTGCTAAACGGGGAAACTGGCGGCTTGTGCGCTAAGGTGGTTCTGCCAGTTTTTGAGGGCCAAACGTAACTTGTGAACACAATCGGCATGCCCCGAAAGCTTATTGGAAGCGTACCGCTTTGGGCCAGTTTCAGGTGTGGGCTCAAACGCAGCGGCGGAGAACACTGAACTGGAAAGACTGACTTTCCCCCCAAGAGGTTTGGTGCAGGTGATGGCGATGCGCGACGAGTTCAAAGTGTTCCTCAAAAAGCACGGCGATATCGCTCGGACTATAGCGGGCGACAGGGAGACCACTGCAAGTCTCCGGCCCATCAAGTGCAAACGTAGCAATGATCACATGGCCGCCAATTTTTACCCCTTTCTTCACGCTTTCCAGATAGGCCGCGCGTTGCGATGTATCCACGAGAAAGTGAAAAACCGCCCTATCATGCCAGACGTCATATCTGCGATCGGGGACCCAAGAAGTTATATCTGCAGAAATCCAAGTGACTGTTTCAGCGGCGCGCCCCAACCTTTCCCGGGCCGTGTCCAACGCGACCTGCGATAGATCGAGAACTGTCACGTCATGGAGCCCCTTCGCAAGCAACGCTCCAGCAAGACGAGATGTACCTCCACCAATGTCGATGACGGATGAAGGCTTAGACACTCTGATCAACTCGATGAGTTCAAGCGATATCTCTGGATCATCCTCGTGCCAACTCAATTGGGTGTCAAACTTCTCGCCATAGACATCGTCCCAGTGCTCTCTTGTGTTAGCTGTCATGTCGTATCGTTTTCCCAAGTCGTCGCCCTGGAGATATCCTCATTTTGACCGCTCCGCGCTGCGTTTTCGACTGAAGCAAAAACCAACAAGGCAACGCCCCAGACAATTCGACGCTGGTCCGTTGAATGGCCGCGTGAAGTCATCTCGGCGACAATGTAGTACACACATTCCAATTGTGAAATGTTTTAGGTGGGATTTGCTTGTCGGTCAGATTTCCACTGGGCTGCGCAAGTAGCTCCAGAATTTTGCGCAGTTTAACTGCAGTGGCGCGGGCCGGAGATACCGAAGCGTTGGCAGTTTGTGTACTGCTTGCCTGGATTGCTCTGTTCAATCAGTATAGCCGGAAGATTTTCTGAGCTTTGGAGCTTCAATCAGTCAACGAATTGCTTAAAGCGCCTTTAACCGACAATGGACTGATAACTTATGAGCAGAGCCACAGATCGTTGAAATACGATTTGGTTCTTGAGTGGCTCCTACTCCATTTCTCTTAGTTCATAGAATTTCCTACAGTCGTTGAAACGGCGAACAATCACATCATTGGTGAATAGCTGCCGCATCAACAGACTCAGTTTTTCATGATCGCGCCGATCGCATACATACCATCATCGCTTTTGACCAACATCAGTGTGACTTCGTCACCTGCGCTGATCTCACCCATCATCTGGGCATTCTCAAGAAGCTGCAAATCCATCGTCATCGCGGGCCACCCGATCTCGGGGATCGGATCATGGCTGACGTTAGCGGTTTCGTCGCCAATTGAGTTCACCAAAGCCTTTGCGTGGACCGCACCTTCCATCTGTTCGGAAGACATGGGCATGTTGGAATGGTCCATGCCGTGGTTCGTTTGCGCGATGCCGGATGTTGTAGACACGGCCAATAGGGCCAAAATTGCAGTCAAAGTTTTCATCAGATGCTCCTGTTTCAAGGTTGTGGGTATTATTCTGCCGGAAGCGCAGGGGGCACTTCCTGGATCGTGTGGGAGATCTCTCGGTTCACGCGATTGAGCGCGAGCCGTTTCCAAATCACGAATATTGCGGGAATGACAAAAAGCGTAAGAAGGGTCGCTGTCACCATGCCCCCAATCATCGGCGCAGCGATCCGCTGCATGATTTCAGAGCCTGTACCGGTGCCGTACATGATGGGTATCAGTGCTGCAAAGATCGTGGCTACAGTCATTACCTTCGGCCGAACCCGAAGAACGGCTCCTTCGAACACCGCGTCTTCGATATCGTCACGTGTCAGCTTTCGCTGTTCCGATTGCGCCAGCCCTCGACGTTTCTCCCAAGCAAGATTGAGGTACAACAACATGACAATCGCTGTTTCCACGGCAACTCCCGCCAGCGCGATGAAGCCCACGAGCACAGCAATTGAGATATCGAAGTTAAGATACCATAAGAACCAAACCCCACCTGCCAATGCGACCGGGAGCGCCGCAAGAATTATCCCGACCTCAATCACCCGATTGAACGCCAAGAAAAGCATGAGCGTGATAATTAGCAGGGTTGCAGGAGCAACGATCGTCAACCTGTCCTGCATTCTCTCTATGTACTCATACTGCCCTGACCAAGTCAGCGAGTAACCTGGAGGCAGGTCGACCTTTTCTGTAACCACCTCTTGTGCTTCGGCCACATAGCCGCCCAGGTCGCGCCCCGCGATGTCGATGAACACGAACCCAGTTCGTCGAGCGTTCTCTGATCGTATCATTCCCGGCCCGTCAACTATTCGAATATCGGCGAGAGCGGACAGTGGCACATGAGCACCCGACGGCGTGACGACAGGAAGATTTTCGAGCCGTTCCGGGCTGTCTCGCCATGCCTGAGGGTACCGAAGGTTTATAGGAAACCTCTCCAGCCCCTCCACAGATTCCGACACTTGCATACCGCCAATTGCGGTCTGCACTACGTCCTGAACTTCTCGAACACTCATCATGTATCGGGAGGCGGCATCTCGTTTGACGTCGATTTCGATGAAACGCCCGCCAACAGGTCGCTCTGCGTAGGCGGAAGCCGTTCCATCAATATCAGCGACCGCACGCTCTACTTCGATCCCTATATCTGTAATGACCTCCAAGTCGGTGCCGGATATTTTGACACCGACAGGAGTACGGATACCTGTCGCAAGCATATCGATGCGGTTCTTGATAGGTTGGATCCAAACATTTGTAACGCCCGGAACCTGAACGATACGATCGAGCTCATTCCGGATTTTCTCCATTGTCATGCCGGGGCGCCATTCTTCTTCCGGCTTGAGTTGGATTGTGGTCTCCACCATCGTTAGAGGTGCTGGATCGGTTGCAGTCTCCGCACGCCCAACTTTACCGTGAACAGTTTCGACTTCAGGCACGGTCGCGATCAGGCGGTTGGTCTGCTGCAGTACCTCACGGGCTTTTCCCGTCGAGATCCCGGGGTAGAAGCTCGGCATGTAGAGAAAATCACCTTCGTTCAACTCGGGCATGAATTCAGAGCCAATTCTCTGGTACGGGTACCACATGGACGTCACCAGAACGCCGGCCAACAGTGTTGTTGCCCATGGCCAGGCAATTGCCGCGTCCAGAAATGGGCGGTACACGAACACAACCAAGCGATTTAGCGGATTTTTTCGCTCCGGTAGAATACGCCCCCTTACAAAGTAACCCATCAAGACCGGAACCAGCGTTATCGAAAGGATGGCGGCTGCAGCCATGGCGTAGGTTTTGGTATAAGCGAGTGGCGAGAAGAGCCTACCTTCCTGATTTTCCAGAACGAAAACAGGCAAAAAACTAACCGTGATAATCGCCAGAGAATAAAAAAGGGCTGGTCCCACCTCAGAAGCGCACTCTTGCACAATCCGCCATCGGTTCTCTGCTGTGAGCTTTTCTTTTTCCAACCGCCTGTGCATCGCCTCGATCATCACAATCGATGCGTCGACCATCGCACCAATAGCGATGGCTATGCCGCCGAGCGACATGATGTTTGCGTTTACTCCTTGCGCCTTCATCAGAATAAATGCGGCAAAGATTCCCAGAGGGAGCGACAGAAGAATTACGAGGGATGACCGCAGATGAAGTAGAAAAGCCGCGCACACAAGAACAACGACAATGAATTCCTGCGTCAGTTTCTTCTGGAGGTTATCGATAGCACGCTCGATCACACCAGATCGGTCGTAGGTCGTTATGATTTCGACCCCCTCCGGCAGGTTTGAGCGCAACTCTTCGATGCGCGCCTCCACCGCTTTGATCGTTGCCAACGCATTCCCACCCCATCGCAGAATGACTACTCCACCAACCGCGTCTCCTTGCCCGTCGAGTTCTCCGACACCGCGCCGCATTTCCGGCCCCAGACGGATTTCAGCGACGTCTCCAAGCGTCAGAGCGGCGCCACGGTCGTTGACCATCAACGGCGCGCTTGCAAGGTCTGACAATTCGTCAATGTAGCCCGAGGACCTGACCATGAATTCGGCTTCCCCCATCTCAATGACGCTGCCGCCCGTCTCGCGGTTGGCCGCCTGAATAGCCGTCCTCAATTGTGCAAGTGTTATGTCATAGGCACGTAGTTTGTTTGGGTCGACGACGACCTGGTACTGTTTGACCATTCCGCCGATGGTGGCGACTTCTGAGACGCCTTCCACGGCTTGTAATTCGTATTTCAGAAACCAATCCTGCAGAGTCCTGAGCTGAGCCAGATCATGATTTCCGGTTCTGTCAACCAGCGCATACTGATAAATCCACCCGACCCCAGTCGCATCAGGGCCAAGTTGTGGTGACACGCCCTCAGGTAAGCTGCCGGTAATCTGGCCCAAGTATTCGAGCACACGCGACCGAGCCCAGTAGAGGTCCGTCCCGTCCTCAAAGACAACATATACAAAGCTGTCTCCAAAGAACGAGAACCCGCGAACGTCTTTTGCACCGGGTACGGCCAATAGGGCTGTCGCAAGTGGATATGTGATTTGGTTTTCGACAACTTGAGGCGCTTGCCCGGGATATGGCGTGCGAACAATTACCTGGACATCCGACAGATCCGGGATTGCATCAACCGGCGTCTCACGAATGGCCCAAATACCCGCAACTCCTATCATGAATGCGAGGGCCAAGATGACGAACCTGTTGGCGAGCGAAGAACGAATGATGGCCGTGATCACTGCGTAACACTCCCATCAAGCGCGACCTCTAACAGCGTCATCGAAAAGTCGGGATTGCGGCGAAGGATCAAAGAAACATCAATCCCTACAGGCAAGTTAGAAACCTCAATCCCCTCCGCAACCGGGAAATCCATGGTCATGCCCGGCATGCCGATCTCAGTCATCGGACCGTGTGTTACGTTCGCGGTACGCGCGTTCGGGTCGATACTGTTAATCCGGCCAGAAACCTGAAGTGGCGGTGCAATAGGCGTTGCCGCAGCCAACACCATTGTCATGCCATCTGCACGCGCGAAAGTCAGAGTCATTTCAGAACCGACTTCGAGCATGCTTGTGTCCAATGTAGGTTCTAATGGGAAATCCATGGTCATTCCGGGCATGCCAATCTCAGTCATCGGCCCGTGAGTGATGGTTGCCGTTCCCGCCTCAGCATTAACGAGGTTGATCGTGCCGGTGACTACAATCGGTGGAGCAGAAGGCGTGTCGGTTTCTTCGGGTTCAACGGAATCCGTCGGCGGCGAGCCCTCTTCGCGAATTGCCACAATCGAGAACATCCCCCCTTCTCCCTCAGCCAGATCAAACTCAATTGGCATGTCGATTGGCACGGTAGTGAGATCTACTCCTACAACAGGCAAATCCATTGTCATGGCGGCCCAACCGAGCTCGGGGATCGGTCCGTGCTCAAGCGTCAATTTGCCGTCTGAAGTGACGGCGCGCGCGATTCCGGCACCAGTTCCGGCAATACCATCGTCTGGTGCAAGCTCCATCAGGCTCAGAAGCCCATCCGCACCCCGTGCGATCACGAAAGCGACTGCGTCGCCTGCACTCAAGCTGTCGAGCGAAACACCAGACCTCACCGGAAACTGCGAAGTCATTGCGGGCCAATCGAGGCTTTCGAGAACATCGTGACGAACAGTTGCCATACGATTTTGGGCATCGAGTGAAACCAGGGTGCCTGCCCCGCGTGCTGGTTCGGTATCCGTTGGTGCCATTCGGGTGAAACCGGCGCTCAAAGCACTTTCACTGTCGATTAGAAACTGTGCGGATGCGACAACTTCCTCACCAGGTTCAAGCCCTTGCAGAACTTCTGTTCGACCCCCCTCGCCGAAACTGTCTCGAAGACCTGTAGTCACCAGTCTCGGGCGAAAAGTACCATCGCCTGTTTTTAAGATGACGCGTTCCGCCGAACCGGTACGAATTAACGCCTCTGATGGAACAGTGAGAACATTTCGGCTTTCATCCGGTATAAGGCTAACACTGCCAAACATGCCCGGCCGCAGCACGCCGTCGGTGTTATCGAAACTAAGCCTTACGGGAAGAGTTCGGGTTTGCGGATCAAGCTCAGGGTAAACATAGTCGATGTCGCCTTCGAAGGTGCGACCGGGTAGGTGCTCGAACCTTGCTATCGCGCGCATATCTTCCGACAAACGTGCAATATCTCGTTCAAATACATCAACGATCAGCCATACTTCAGAAAGATCGGTTACCGAAAAAGCAAGCGTGCCTGGCTGCAGGTACATGCCATCGGCGGCATTCAGAGCTATGACGACACCGTTTTGAGGTGCCTCAATTTCCACATTTCGAACCAACTCACCGCCCGCCTCAATCTCAGCAACCTGACGAGCGGACATACCGTGGCTGATCAACTTATTGCGCGCCGCGTCCAAAATCCGCGGGTCACCAGCTTCGACTGCGCGTACAAGATCGCCGGTCGCAGCTGCGATCAGTGGTGAAAAGAGTTCAAATAAAACTTGCCCCTTCTCAACGCGATCACCGACCG
Organism: Ruegeria sp. CL6; assembly: GCF_056536465.1. Taxonomy (NCBI): domain Bacteria; kingdom Pseudomonadati; phylum Pseudomonadota; class Alphaproteobacteria; order Rhodobacterales; family Roseobacteraceae; genus Ruegeria; species Ruegeria sp. CL6. The sequence continues at coordinate 83,340 of NZ_JBQFPR010000010.1, read as the reverse complement.
CTCGAACTTTCAGTTGCTCAATCCAACCTTCAACACGCGTATGAACGTGATTGGTCAGGTGTTCGTCAAAGCCGACGAAACCCACCGTTTCGATGCGAGGTTCGATATCAGTCATGCGTGCAACCGCAGTTCGCACACCAATTGCGTTGATTTCCGCAGCGCTCAGGGTGACTTCTTCAGGGTCGCCGGTAGGTTCCTGCCCAGAATAAACCGGGATCAAGTCCATACCCATCGGCGATTTTCCAGGTCCAGGCTGCCGAAAATTCGGATCCATCGGTGCTACCCAATAAAGGACCTCTGGTTCGTTCGACTGGCCCTGATCAATTGGATTCAGGTACAGTCTTTCAAGAAAGACACCTCCACCCAGGCCAATCGCCAAGGCAAGTACTGATAGTGCCGCATATCTTCCACGCATAATAATCTCCTGACGGTCGCAGTGCATGCTCGAACCGAAACAACATGAAAACCCGCGCTGACGGGCCTGTGGATGTTAGGAGATTTGTGGAGGACGATCGGGCGTCAGAGGCGCTTGAGAGTTGTGGATGTCGGAATCCATGTTACGGTTTTTCTGGCCAAAAGCTTCAGCCAAAACCGCAAGTCCTACGTGGGTCGGATATTCGCCAACACAACAGATACCGGAATGACATTCTCCGCTGTGATTTACGTGGCTATCCGTGTGGATTTGGCCAGTCGTCGGATGCAAACCGCTATGGTCGTGTTTGAAGTCTGATGACTTTGCAGCCATTGAAACGCCGTGAGGCTCAGAGGTGCTACTGTTTTTGACGTCACTGCTCGCGACCACAACAGTGCCGACGAAGGTCATCGCCAAGCAGACGCATGTCAGAAACGTCATTCGCAACACTGAGAAAAACTTCCACTTCATCCCGTGCAGTTAGGACGAACGTAACGAGTGTTCAAGCCAGTCGGAGGAAAAAACAGGTGAGTTGGTGCGCTGTATCGAAATGAAGCGGATTCCCGCGAATACACGTAACAAACTGCCAAAATAGGAGGCAGTTCATACGATGAGCGCATCTAAGTTTGGCCGAGGTTCTTCAGGATCGGGCAGTCGGGACGGTGGTCTCCGGCACATTCATCGATTAAATGAGACAGTGTAGCATGCATGGCCTTCAGGTCCGCGATCTTGGCATCTATTTCTTTTAGGTTCTGTTTGGCGATATCCTTCACGTCCGCGCTTGCGCGTTCTTTGTCCTCGTACAACGCCAGTAGTGAACGGCAATCCTCAATGGTAAAGCCCAATGAGCGGGCCCGCCCGATGAAGGCCAGTTTGTGCAGTTCCTTTTCGTCGAAATGTCGATACCCGTTCAGACTGCGCCTGGGTTTGATGAATCCGATATCCTCGTAATAACGGATGGTTTTGGCAGGCAGACCCGAACGTTCTGCTACATCTCCGATATTCACAGCGGTTCTCCTATTCTATTCAGCAGGCGCTGATCGCAGCGCCTGCTCTTCATTCTGCGAGATCTGTTCTCGCCCAACTTTGATCGGCTTAACCCAGCGCAACCGCAGCGCGTTGGTCAGGACAAATACACTGGACAGCGCCATGGCACCTGCAGCCAAAACCGGCGACAGCAACGGGCCGCCAAACGGATAGAGCACCCCCGCTGCAACCGGTATGAGCAGCGTGTTGTAGCTGAAAGCCCAGAACAGGTTTTGGCGGATGTTACGCATGGTGCGCTGACTAATATCGAAGGCGTTGACCACGCCTGTCAGGTCGCCTGACATCAGAACGACGTCAGCCGCCTCGATGGCGATGTCAGTGCCTGTCCCGATCGCAATTCCTACGTCAGCCGCCGCCAGAGCGGGGGCATCATTGATGCCATCACCCACAAAGGCCAGTTTTCCGCCATTTGAGCGCAGATCTTGCAACGCGGATACTTTACCCTCTGGCAGAACCTCGGCCACGACATGATCGATGCCAAGCTGCGCCGCGATGGATTTGGCTGTAGCGGTATTGTCGCCGGTAATCATCGCTACTTTCAGCCCCAGTCCGTGCAAAGCTTCAATTGCGTCTGGCGTGGTGGTCTTGATTGGGTCCGCCACGGCGATGACGGCTGCGATAACTCCGTCTACGGAGGCATAAAGTGGAGTCTTTCCGTTGATTGCGAGTTCAGCGCCCCGATCAGACAACGCGCCCATTTCAACCCCTTCGCGACTCATCAGGCGGTCGGCCCCGATCAGGATTGTATGGCCTTCGACTGAGGCGCTTACCCCGTAACCGGTGATCGACGTGAAGTCTTCTGGCTTCGAAAGCTCCAGACCACGGGTTTCAGCCGCGCGCACGATGGCCGTGGCGATCGGATGTTCGGATGTGACCTCAACGGCAGCAACAAGGCGCAGAACCTCATCCTCGGCCAATCCTTCGGCCACAATCAGGTCGGTCAGCTCCGGACGCCCTTCGGTCAAGGTCCCCGTCTTGTCCACCGCAACAACGGTGGTTTCCTGCAGCATTTGCAAGGCGTCGCCCTTTCGAAACAGGACACCCATCTCGGCCGCGCGGCCGGTGCCGACCATGATTGAGGTGGGTGTGGCCAACCCCATGGCGCAGGGGCAAGCAATGATCAGTACCGCAACCCCGGCTACCAACGCCAAGCTGAGCGCAGGATCGGGTCCGAACAACATCCAAACCAGCACAGTCATTACGGCCACAGCGATCACTACCGGCACGAACCACAGCGTGATGCGGTCAACCAAGCCTTGAATCGGAAGCTTGGCACCCTGTGCTTGTTCGACCATTTGAATGATCTGGGCCAACATAGTGTCTGCGCCGATCTTTTCAGCCCGGTACGTCAATGCGCCCGCGCCATTAACTGTTCCGCCGACCACAGTTGCGCCCTCGGTCTTTTCGGCAGGAACCGGCTCGCCGGTGATCATGCTTTCATCGACATATGACGCGCCGGTCACTACGGCACCATCCACCGCGATTTTTTCGCCCGGTCGAACGTGCACAATATCCCCTACAACGATCTGCTCGATCGGTAGCTCGACAACCGATCCGTCGCGCTCAACGCGCGCTGTTTTTGCCTGCAGACCGACCAGTTTTCGGATCGCTTCACCAGTTCGCCCCTTGGCGCGCGCCTCGAGGAACCTCCCCAGCAATATGAGAACCACGATCACCGCTGCGGCCTCGTAGTAGACGTTTGCGGTTCCGGCGGGAAGAACACCCGGCGCAAAGGTGGAAACAAGCGAGAACCCATAAGCCGCCGAAGTGCCCAGAGCCACCAGAGAATTCATGTCCGGCGCGCCTTTGAACAAGGAAGGGAATCCCTTAGTATAGAACTGCAAACCTGGCCCAAAAAGAACGATCGTGGTTAGAAGGAATTGCAGGTAATAGCTGTTCTGGATGCCGATCGTGCTCGCTATCAGGTGGTGCATGCCCGGAATAACATGCGAGCCCATTTCAAGGATAAAGACCGGCAAAGCGAGCAAGGCGGCAAAGCTTGTTCGCCGGGCCAATTGGCGAATCTCTTTGGCTTTGCGGTCTTGTGGTTCGGTCTGCGTCGCGGATCGCAGGCTCGCCGGATAGCCAGCAGATGCCGCAAGCGCCGCGATGGCTTCGGGTGTTGTGACTCCCTCAGCATAACGTACAGTTGCACTTTCGGTGGCCAGATTGACCGACGCGGACAAGACGCCATCATCTGCTTGCAATGCCCGTTCAACGCGCCCCACGCACGATGCGCAGGACATGTTCTGAATATCCAGCGTTACCTCTTCCGTCCGTGCCAGATATCCGGCGCTGTTTAACGCATCAGCAATGGCCGCTTTATCGGCTGGATCGCGGAAATCGACCTGAACGCTTTCGCTGGCGAGATTAACCGAAGCGGCATCTACCCCTGGCACATCTTTCAACGCGCGCTCAACCCGCCCTACGCAGGACGCACAGCTCATACCCTGAACTTGAAACCTTGCATGTGAAATTTCAGTCATATTGTCACCACCAATGTTCTGCTGACGGGAAACATAAGGGTTCCAGCAAGTGGAAGGTCAAGGGATGGGGCTGACTTTCTTTGCCACTAATTTTGACGATCCAATAATCACGACTTGACCTTCCTGTGCTGGAATACTTTAGCCGGGACGACGGAACACAGGAGCAAACATCCATGACGACCCTAAATATCCCGGATATGAGCTGCGGGCACTGCAAGTCAGCTATCGAAAAAGCCGTTGCCACGGTGGATTCCTCCGCACAGTTGGACTTTGACATGGAAAACCGCAGGGTACGTGTCTTAAGCACCAATTCACTTGATCATATCCTTGCAGCGCTGAAGTCCGAGGGATACGAAGCCACGATCGCATGATAAACTTAGGAGCGCACATGCTGTCGCCCCCTTGGTTCTATCTTGCGTCTCTGACTGCCACGATTAACCGGGTCATTTCATCTTCGGTGATCAGACCCGGGGCAAGCGCATCTCCAATCACAAACGAAGGAGTGCCACTGAAGCCAAGCTGTCGGGCCAATTCCATGGAAATCTGAATATGCGCGTCGACTTCCGGCGCTTCCATATCTGCGCGCAATTGATCCTCGTCCAGGCCAAGTTCCCGAACAACTTTCAGTACACTGGCCTCAGTGGCACGACCGTTCAGAGCCATAAGCGCCCAATGAAATTCTTCGTATTTTCCCTGGTTTCGTGAGGCCAGCGCAGCGCGTGCCGCGAAGTCGGAACCTTCTCCAAGTATGGGCCATTCTCGATAAACAATTCGCACATCGGAATCGCCCGCGATTACGTTCTTCACGACCGGGGCAGCGCGTTTGCAATATGGGCAGTTATAGTCGAAAAACTCGACCACGGTTACATCGCCTTCCGGGTTTCCGATTACAGGCGCATTCGGATCCTGTTCCAGCAATTCACGCTGATTTTCCAAGACGCTTCCAATTGCTTCGGCTTTTGCCTGATCCTCGCGCTGTTGAAGCAATTGAATCGCCTGCATGATGATCTCAGGGTTTTCCAAAATGGCTTCGAGAGCCAGCCGTTTTACATCGGAGTCAGACAGCTCGTCGGCGCGTGCCATAGGAATGCCAATCGACATGGCGATAGCGACTAAGCCTGCAAGTATTCGTTTCACATCAGTTTCCTTCCGTTTGTTCTGCTTCGGTGCGTTGCTCTTGCAGCTTGCGTTCCCGATCCGGCCAACTCTCCTTGATGAAGGCGAGGATGTCCCAGATATCCTGATCCGACAGAGTGTCCCCGAAGCCTGGCATGCCGCTTTTGACGTCAGCGACACCCATCTGTTTCAAAGTTTGGTCCCCGCCAAACTTTGTATAGTCGAACAACAGCTTGTCGCCGTGATGCCAGGTATGCCCGGTTCGGTCATGCGGGGGCGCCCGCAAGACGCCATCCGGATCAGGTGTTTGCCAATCCTGCTGACCCTCCAAATTTGCCCCGTGGCATGACGCGCAGTTTTCGGCGTACAAAACTGCACCACGTGCCGAATCCGCTGATGCACTGTTCTGCGCACGCCCACTCAGGCCCCAGCCAGCGACCGCGACAATGATCACTACAGCAGCCAGTGACACCCATTTCGCCGAACTCTTGTTCATCATGCCACGCTCAGCCAGGTCTTCATACCAGCGGCCTGATGCGACAGCATATGGCAATGAAACAGCCAATCCCCCGGGTTATCCGCAACGAACGCAATCTCCCGCTTTTCTATCCGGTCAACCAGGATTGTGTCCCGCAGCGGCCCTAGGTTGCCGTTTGGCAGAACTTCCTGAAAGTGCGTCCCGTGCAAGTGCATAGCGTGCGGAAAGACGGTGTCGTTCTGCATCTGAATCCGGACTATGTCGCCACGCGAAACGGCAGCAAGGGGGTTTTCAGGTAACCCGGCGACACCGTTGAATGTCCAGATCTGCCCTTCCTGAACCAATTCATTGGTGCTCATGACCTGGCCGTTAAAAGTGCCTTGACGCAGTCCGCCCATCGCCCCGCCTTCCATCACTAATGGGATTGTCAAAGCGTCAGAAACATCTTCGAGAAAGGAAACAGGGTTGGGTGGCAGGGCTTCTATTGCACCGCGGTTTGCGGATGCACCGCTTCCCGAAACCGGGATTTCAGCAATGACAAACGATTCATCGCGTTCGTGAAGAGTTATTTGAACGGCTTCGTTCGATTCCGCTGTGACATCAACAATTAAGTCTGCTCGCTGTGCAGGCCCAAAAACAAGGGTTTCAAAATCCTCTGGCTGCCTTACAGGCATGCCATCATAAGCGACCAGTTTCCCGTTTGCGCCACCTACTGAGACATACATGATCCGATCAGTTGCCACGTTGACCATTCGAAGTCGCAAACGCTGGTTTGTCAGAACTTCTGTCATGGGCGATATGTGTGCGTGAACGTAGTTTCCCATTCGGCCTGCATGCGTCCAGTCATGCATCGCGCCGAAATCATCGACGATTTGGGCGTCCTGACCCAACCTCCAGTCATCCAGCAGGATCGTAATGTCATGATCCGTGTCCGGCGGGTCCATTTCGTCGACGATGAACGCGCCGTAAAGGCCCCTGGCCACTTGTTCCGTTGACTGGTTATGAGAGTGGTACCAGAAGGTTCCTGCATCCTTCAGAGGCAAGTCATACTGAAACTCGCCGCTTGTTGGTACAGCCTCCTGTGTAAGACCCGGCACCCCATCCATGTTGTTTGGAACCCGCAGTCCATGCCAATGGATTGCCGTAGGCTGAGGCAGTGAGTTCAGGAGTGTCCGGCGAACCGTTTCGCCCTGCCGGGCACGAATTTCGGGGCCCGGAACACCGCCATCATATCCCCATATCTCGGTTTCAGGATAGCTGTCGGGGGCAACACGTGCCAATCCTGAACGCGCCTCGATTATTCGGGGGGCGGTAGCCGCCCTCCCGATAGTCGGCACTGCGATTAGTGCCGACGTGCCTGCAACGAATTGCCTGCGATTGAGCTTCATGAGGACTTCCCTCCAAAGAAAATTTGATCTCTCACTCGATTACCCCCCGTCGTGCACATCCAGCAGATAGGTCGCCATTGCCTTCCGGTCTTCGTCTGTCAGAAAGCTGGTGCCATAGTTTACGACCTCTCCCATGGCGCCGCCGAAGACATCGCCATCAGGCATGACGCCGGTGCGCAACGCGTAGGCCAAATCATCTACCGTCCAACCACGCTTTTGCAGGGTCTCAAAGTCGATGGCCGGTGCCTTGTCACCGCCCGGCAGAGAGTCACTTCCCTTGAAGTGTTCCGTGTCCGAATTTCTTGCGCCAGCCAGGTTCCTCCCGGTGTGGCAGGCCGCACAATGTGTGGCACCTTCGACCAGTAGCCGGCCCCGGTTCCACACTTCGTCATTGCCCGGCACGGGATCAGTGCGGGGTGGTTCCAGAAAAGCCGCGCGCCACAGCTTCAGGCCCCATCTCTGATTGAAGGGGAACGCCATTTCCTGTTCTTTTGACGGTTCCGCTACCGGTGGAACTGTTTGCCATGCGGCCCAGAGATCGGCGATGTCCTGATCCGTGAAATTGGCATAGAATGGATAAGGAAAGGCCGGGTAATAGGGTTGTCCGCCGGGTGATACGCCTTGACGCACCGCGCGGGCGAACTCCTCGATTGTCCAATCACCGATCCCGTGATCGGGATCTGTGGTCAGGTTCGGCGAAAAGAGCGTGCCGAACGGGGTATCCAACTCCACCCCACCGGCCAAGGCCGCGCCCCCTTTGGCAAAATCTGTGTGGCAAGCGATACAACCACTTGCCCTTGCCAGATACGCCCCGCGGTTAACGTCACCCTGAATGTCGAGAGCTTGTAAGGGCTGGCCAATCGGCCAAGCCATCACAGCAACAAGTCCCGCTGACGCCGCTACGGCGGCAGCAAGGCCCAATCGGAATATCGGTCTCATGACGCATTCCTATTCCGACCGAAATTGCGTGTGACACGCCGAGCATGTCTGGCTCAGCATCATGAACACACCATCTGCCGGCATTTCAGAAAGTTGTGCCTGGTTTGGACTGCCGCCCATCATTCCGGCACCCATCATAGAACCGCCACCCATCATGGATGCGCCGCCCATCATGCCCGAACCATGGCCCGACCCGGACATCATCAACCCGTTGTCCGCCGCAAGCACAAGGCCTTCAGAGTAGGATTCCAACTGCCTGGCTAACTCTGCAAATGAACCCCAATCCTGCCAGATCTCCGATTTGGCCTCCGAGGGTTTGCCATCAGATCCCTCTGGAAACAGCTTTGTCATGCTCTCGCCAGCGTGACGCCCGATTTTCTTGGCCTCGCTTCGTACCGTTTGCGCATTGTAGGGCGTTTTCCCCTGCATCATCGGCGTAAGGATCTTCATGCTGTCCTTCATCGCGGACATACCATCCATGCGTTCTTTGACGATGCCGGTTGCGCCACCATGCGCCAGGGCGGCGGCTGCAAACAGAGAAACCAGGGCAACGCCTGTGGTCATTTTCAGAATGTTCATTGTTTTGTCCTTGTCGTCTGCTTCGACGCGCCCAGGTTGAGCGCAATTCGACTGGTCAGATCAGGACACGCGGCGGTGGTGGGTCAAACGCCGCGATACCGAGAACCCGGTATTGGGCTCGAGGGATCGAGTATCTTTGTTCAGTATCTTGGGGGCCAGGCGGTGGTGGACCCATCGAAAATAGACCAACAGCGTTGCAAATCGTTCCGCCATGACAATGTCCGGGATGACCCTGCTTGACATGCTCAACGTCCGCGGAGTCCGTTTGGTCAATCACGTGCTGAGAACCACTGCCATGTGCATGAGCAGAATCGGCCGTCACAAGCAGCCCGCCAATGGTCAGCACCATTGACAGTATGATGTAACGAATTGCACTGCCCATTCGGCTCGTCACCTTCAGAAAATCCCGTTTTCCTGCTGCAGCTCTCTGATATACGCCACGATGCCCTTCACATCCGCACGGGTCAAGCCATCGACCGGCGGCATATTGCCGAACTTCCAATGGTGTGCCCGAACTCCATTCTGGACTGCCACATAAAATGACTCGTCCGAATGGTGGCTTGGTTCATAGATTTTATGCACCAAAGGTGGTGCAAGGCCTTCCAGACCTGTTGCATTCGCGCCATGGCACGCCGAGCATTTGGCGTCGAATGCCACTTTGCCGACGGCCGCAAATTCGCTTAGCTGGTCCGGCAGAGTGACGTTTTCGATTGGGTCTCCTTGCTCCAGTGCTGACGTATCGGGCGGCGTCATCGAGTGACCTGTTGGTTGCTGATTTAAGTTGTAGACGAACGCGGCGGCGCCTGCGATCACTACTCCGCCGATCAAGAGTGTAAGTTTATCCATCTCTGTTCTTCACATGATTGTCAGTTCTTAGGTTCAACGCGCGCAAAAAAAATCGGCCTGACCAAGGTCAGATCAGTTTTACCTGAGTGCCCACAGTGGCCAGTTCGAACAATTCCGCAATCTGCTCGTTGTACAAGCCAATGCAGCCGTTGGAGGATCTTCTCCCGATCTTGCGCGTGTCGTTGGTGCCGTGGATCCGGTAGTATTGCCAGCTCAAATAAAGTGCATGTGTCCCCAGAGGATTCTCCGGACCCGGGCCCACATAATCGGGCCAAGCGGGGTTGCGCTTTTTCATTGCTGGTGTCGGTCGCCAAGACGGCCCTTCGACCTTGCGAGTAACTGTGGTGTAGCCCAGCCTTGTAAGGTCTTCCGTCAGCGGTACGCTGGTTGGATACATTCGGTAGACGCTTTCGTCTTCCGACCAATATTGCAGGACCTTGGACTGTGTATCGGACAGGATCACACCATTCTTAAGCGTATCAAAGTGGTCCTGCCATTTAGCAACGCGGAATGAGGAAACATTGCGGCGCGTCCCCTCAGTTGCCGTTGATTGGGCCCAAACGGCCGGTGCTGGAAAAAGCGTCGTCGCAGCAAACGCGGCAATCACTCCACGTCGCGTAACAACCTTTCCTTCTTTGCTCCGTTTCATGCCTGCCATCCCAAAGTTTATTCTTTTTTTCCGACTCAAATAACTCGTATGCCCGGTTCCTGCGCTGGAAGGTCAACACGCAAATGACATTTCATATGGGATGTCTCGTCTGAATTGTCGTTGCCGTTGGCGCAGGGATATTTCCTTAGAAGGCGGACCCAAATCATCAAGTCATTGTGGAAAAGCAATTTTTCTTGGACGTAACTCCAGGCTGCTTTAAGCAAAACCTGACTTTCTTGAATCAACCGAACACAAAAAAGCAACGCTAACAATTGCTTAGTTCTTGGTGAATTGATGTGATCACCCGTCGATGCGAGGGTAGCAGGCACTACAAATGACAATCACAGTGGACTAAACACCATGTCCTTCAGGAAAGCTTTCCAAGCACTGGCCGCACTTTTGTTCATCGGCGCTTGTACCGAAACAACGTCAATATCTGCAGATAGCGAGCCCGGAACGCTTTCCCAAGTTCCTGACGCCGTAGCCCAGATTGCTGCTCCGGGCCAGGACCTGAACGCAGTGAAAATCATGCCTGAGGACGGTTGCTATTGGTATCGCTATGTTGGGCCAGTTGAAACAACCTACCTACCACTTAGGACTATTGAAGGGCGCCCAATCTGTACGCGCGCCTGACAAGCGCCTGTCAGCTGGTCGCGGTCAGAAGCCGCTCGGGAGGGTAGAGATGAGCCGTGGACCCTGGCCTGACACGATCATAAAGCCCGATGATATGTGGCATCGCCATCCTTACGCAGCCAGAACTTGCGCGACCTCCGATAGATCTTGGATAAGGCGTTCCGTGAATTCGCAGGTATGTGTCGCGACCACCTTCGAACAGATAAAACGCCCTTGATCCCAATGGGTTTGTCGGCCCACCGGGCACACCATCTGCGAATTGCGCATATTCATCAGGGTCGCGCTCAATCATTTCGGCTGTAGGAGTCCAACGCGGCCATTTGGCCTTTCGCTTGATCGTGTAGACTCCGGGCTCGTAAAGATTGCCTCGGGCAATGGCTACGCCGTAACGCATTGCTGTGCCACCGTCTTCGATGAAATACAGATATCGTGCCACCGCGTCGACATGAATGTCACCCGGAGTAAGTGGTCGATTGGTTTGCACACGCTGAGGCAGGAAACGTGGGTGTAAACCCCAGGGATTGGATGTTGCGGGATCAAAATTGGCTGGAGTTACTTGCGCATCCCACTCCGACCATTGCGAGGCCGCCGCCGACGTCACTCCAAAAACCGGCTGAGAGAAAATGGCGAGCGAGGCTGCAACAAAATGTCGTCTGGTCAGCATTGATAGCGCTCCTATTGGCTGGTTGGTGTCTGGAGTTAGTACCCAGGGGATTAGACAATCCGCGACGGGGGAAGATTTGTCCATTCAATTATTCGTTCGATATCGCTTCGACCCACCCGCGAGTTTTCAAGGCTTAAAGTGACCTAGGCAGCTTCGTGTTTAACCTGAAACTTCACCAGGCGTCGGGACGACAATGCCTGCTGTTCATACCCCTAAAAACTTCCCTGTTCCGGCCGTGTCTATGCACCAAGTAAGGCCCAAGCAAATGCTGGACTGGTTTGACAGCGTCAAATTCGCTTCGCGCCAAAACAGCTTGACCTTCCATCGTGGGAAGGCGTTAGCAGAGGTCTCCAATCCAAATTTTGGAGTTGAATGTGAAAGAAAAACAGACTGCAAACGCGCCGCAGGCGTCAGTACCGGTTAGCGGCGGCAAGATAATGAAATGGGGCATGATGGTATGTTGCATTGCCATGATAACGCCGATCGCTCTCTACTTGATCGCCGGCGGGACGGTTGGTGGGCTTTCTGACTCCTTGGGTCTTTTCGCACCGTTGATCCTGTGCCTCGGAGCCCATTTCTTTATGCACAAGGCGATGGAAAAATCCTGTCATTCGAACAAATCTGAATCGGAAAGACCAAAGGCAACAGACGCCGCGGTCGGACCGAACCCAGTACACCGGCAATAATCTTCAATCATGAAGCTTTGGTGCTCAAGGTTGGCCGCCATGTCGCTGGCCGCTCTTTCGCTGGCGGCTTGCGCACCACGCCCTAAACTATGCCCGCTGCAACCGCCGCAGCCTGAATACGCCCTGCCCCAAGGTTGCCGGGTTCAATGGGAGGGCGCGGATGGCGGGGCCTATTTCATCTGCGAAGACGGGCGCGAAGGTTTCGTGAGCTGATCGTGGGGATGTGACATTCCGGCTCGTTGACCCTCCAGCGCTGGAATCTGGCAGAGACGGGTGCAAAACAACCGATGGCAACGCGCAATGGCAAGAACACTCCTAAATTTATGTATTATGATCTTGGGGTTAATCTTTGGCCAGACTTCCGCCGGGACAAGCCTTGCAGCTACATCCCAAGCGTATGAATCAGAGCCCCTGGTCGCACACATAATTACCGCGCAGGACGGGATCGCGCCTGACGTCAAGACGATCACTGCAGGACTGCATCTGAAACTGGGCGAAGATTGGAAAACCTACTGGAAGTCGCCTGGTGAGGTGGGAATTCCGCCCAAGATCACTTGGAACGGCTCGCAAAACGTCAGCGACGTACAGTTTCACTGGCCCGCGCCGATCCGTTTTCGCGCCTTCGGGATCGAGAATTTCGGGTACAAGGACGAAGTGGTCTTTCCGCTGACCGTCACACTCGAGAACCCCGGAGCGCCAGTTGACTTGAAGGCCGCTGTGACAACGCTGATCTGTTCCGATATCTGTGTGCCGGTCGAGTTTTCGCTGGACTTGTCGCTGACTCAGGGAACGGGTCGGGATCAGGACTCGGCCCGGCTTATAAATGCCTTTCTGTCGCGGGTGCCAACCACGGGAAACACAAGCGGAATGAAGTCCGACGCCGCGACCCTGGATACCGAGTCCGAGATGCTGACGCTGAATTTCACCAGCGACCTGCCCTTTGATGCGCCTGATGTCTTTCCCGACATGGGACGTGACACCGCGTTTGGTGCACCCGACATCCGGCTCGCTGGCGACAGGCGTCAGCTATGGGTGCAGTTCCCGGTCCTCGCTCTGGCACAGGACCCCCCCGCCTTGTCCGTCACGGTTACCGACACCAACCGCGTGGCCGAGTTTTCGCCCCGTACCGACGCTCCCCCTACCCCGCCACCATATGAGATCGCGGCCGCCGAAACTTCAGCCAGCGCGCTGGTCTGGATCATTTTGCTGGCGGTGGGCGGCGGGTTGATTCTGAATGTCATGCCCTGCGTACTGCCAGTGCTTTCGATCAAGCTTTCCTCGGCGGTAAAGGCTCGCGACCGCTCTGCGGCTCAGATTCGCGCCGGGTTCCTGGCTTCGGCAGCCGGAATCCTGACATTCATGTGGCTGTTGGCGGCTATCACCATTGCGGCGCGGTCGCTGGGCTATTCCGTCGGCTGGGGCATCCAGTTCCAGAATCCGCTTTTCCTTGCGGTGATGATCGTGGTGCTGGCGGTTTTTGCAACCAGCCTCGCGGGCTTGTTCGAGATCACGCTGCCGCAGTCGCTGAACACCCGGCTTGCCCATGTCGAAAAGGGCCGCGTGTCGCTGGTCGGGGATTTCCTGACCGGAGCCTTCTCAGCAGTTCTGGCGACGCCCTGCTCGGCCCCCTTCCTCGGCACGGCGGTGGCCTTTGCCCTGACCGGCCGACCGGTGGATATCGTGGCGATCTTCACCGCAATGGGGGTCGGGCTGGCCATTCCTTACCTGCTGGTTGCAGTGCACCCGAAACTTACCGCCGCTCTGCCTAAACCGGGGCGTTGGATGGTGGGATTAAAATGGGCCCTGTCGGCGGCACTGCTGACCACGATCGGCTGGTTGGTCTGGGTGATGGTCGGGGTGGCCGGAGACACTGCTGCAACTGCTACCGTGCTGGCTGCAACTGTTCTGGTCCTGTTGATCTGGAAAAGTACGATGATGCCACCCGTTTTGCGCTGGACAGCCCTGTTGCTGACGCTGACCGCAGCGTTTGCCGCACCGGTTGCGATTGCCGGCAAAGACCGGTCCAGGCTGCTTGAACCAGCCGGAGAGATCCCTTGGATTACCTTCAGCCGCCCCGAAATCGCCCGCCTTGTGTCGCGCGGCGAGGTGGTTTTCGTCGATGTCACAGCCGACTGGTGTCTGACCTGCAAGGCCAACAAAGCGCTGGTGCTGGAACGCGGCGAGGTTCTGGCAACACTGCAATCGGACAAAGCAATTCCGATGCAGGCCGACTGGACCCGCCCCGACGATGTGATCGCCCGTTTCCTTGAGGACAATGGACGGTTCGGGATCCCCTTCAACATCGTCTACGGCCCGTCGGCCCCCGAAGGCATCGCCCTGCCAGAGATCTTGACCACGAACGCCATTCTCGACGCGATGGAACAGGCCGCGCCGATTGCGGGCGGAGCCGTGGAAAGCGGATCCTGACCCCGGAGTTCACATATCCCGGACGCGGTTGCTCTGCTGCGCTAAACGCATGGTCTCGTGCTCTTCCATATCCAGTATCGCCTGAAAGAGTTCGCGTGCCTCGGGTATCTCGGCACGCCCGTGCAAATACCGATATAAGTCGATCACCTGATTGTGAAGATCGAAGACCGCTTCGCAGATCTCATCGACGCTCATCTGTGCGAACGGCCTGTCGCAGGCGCGATGTGGGTCGATCGGCTCATTGCCCAAATAGTCATATACCCAGGTGTTGAGCGCTTTGGGATCGGCTCGTTTCACGAAACCATCGACGATTTTCTCCAGAGCAGCCTCATGATCGGCGAGGTAGGTAAGCAACATCCTGGCCAGCTCCTGCTCTGACTGTGTCGAACAGTGGGCCAAACATTCGGCGAGCCAATGATGCATTTCCCGCGTCCAGACAATTAGATCAGAAAACGTTTCAACTTTCATGGTCTCAACCTCCTAAAGATCGGCATGCGATAGCCTAAACCGGAATTTTCCAGATGGCTCACTGGGCATCAGCGCGAAGTCGGCGCCGGCCCGATCCACGCCGGGCTGCGGGAATCAACCCCCCAGTTCCAGCAATGCCCGGTCGATTGCCACCTTGCGCGGATCCCCCTGCGGCAGGTCATCCGCCAGATCCCTTGCCCTGCCATAGGCGTTCCGGGCGCCGTCGGTCTCGCCCAGCACCGAATAGGCGTTGCCCAGCCGCATCCAGCCGTCCAGATCGCCTGGGTTTTCCTGCATCCGGCTCGCAAGCCGTTCGACCATCGAGCGGATGAAGGCCTGCCGGTCTTCGTCTGACATCTCCTCGGCCGCCGCCACCTGATCGGCAGTTGGGCCGGGCATGGAAGGGGCAAAAGCCGCCAGATTCACCGGAGCCCGTCCGATCGACGGGGCGATGCGGTTAAGCTGGGCCACAAAACTCTCCATCCATGGCCGGAACTCCTCTTCGGCGTCCATCCGCGTCTTCAGTAGGTCATAGGCCTTATCAGGCGATCCAGCCTGCTCCAGACCAATGGCTTTGTAGAATGTCGCTGCTGGGTTCGATGGGTCCAGTTCCAAGGCTCGTTCAAACGCCCGATCGGCCTTGGGCGTAACGACACCGTCATCGGCATAGACCAACGCCTCGCCATATTGCGACACCAGCGCTGAATTCGCATTGGGTCGGTCCAGCAACCCCTCGAACGCGTCTGCGGCATCTCCAAAGCGTCCCATACGCATATAGGTCTGAGCCAACAACACCCATCCCTCGGTTGGCCCGCCGGTTTCATCCGCCTCAAGCCGCGACTTCAGGCGCACGGCAAGGTCGGCGATTTCACGGGCTTCGGCCTGCTCCCCCTCGCGTTGGGCAAATGGCTGGCTGGGGATGTAGGGACTACCCAGTTGCCAATAAAGACCGGCTCCGAGCGCTGGAACTACCAGCGCGGCAAGTAAAATCAGCGCACGCCCGGAATGGCCCATTATCGCTTTGTCGTCCGATTGCCGGTCAATCGCCTTCAGGCGACGTTCTATCTCGGCTCTGGCGGCCTTGGCCTCTTCGGCTGAGATAATTCCTCGTTCCAGGTCCTTCTCCACTTCGCCGATCTGGTCGGAAAAGATGGCAGAGGCGCTTTCGCGTCTCGACAAGTCCGAGGTCTTGCGCCCCAGGCCGGAGAGGGCGAGCGTCAGAAACACCGCCACGGCCATGAATGAAAAGATAATCCAGATCATGCGTGCGGCTCCGTGAGTGAATGGTTTTCGGGATTCCGTTCTTCGCTCGCGCCGCGTTCCGTCTCTTGTTTTCGCGACTTCCGATATCGGCGCGCATTTTGGGTCAATACCGCTGCAGTCGCGATACCACCCAGCCCCAGGATGACGATAGGCGCAACCCACAGAATGTAAGTTGATGGCTTCCATGGCGGGTTGAACAGAACATAGTCGCCATAACGCGCAACCAGAAAGTCCATAACCTGCTGGTCCGTGTCGCCTGCCACCAGCCGTTCGCGCACAAGCAGACGAAGGTCGCGCGCCACGCCAGCGTTAGAACTGTCGATGTCTTGGTTCTGGCACACCACGCATCGCACCTGTTTCGAAATCGCCCGGGCCCGCTCTTCCAATACCGGATCTGCAAGTATCTCGTCGGGCTCAACCGCGAATGCCGGCTGCGACACCAGCATCGCCAGAGTGACCGCGGTAATTACAATGCGACGTATCATGACGCCTCTCCTCCGGCCGCCCGCGCCTGATCCAGCGCGGTGCGCATCTTTGAAATTGCCTCGTCGCCCAGCACCGGGCCGACAAAACGGAATACGACCTTGCCCGCGCCATCAATCACAAAGGTCTCCGGCACGCCGGAAATCCCCCATTCGATCCCGGCTCGGCCGTCCAGGTCGGAACCGATGCGCTCATAAGGGTTGCCCAGATCGTCGAGCCATTTCCGCGCGTCCTGCGGCTTGTCTTTGTAGTTAATGCCCATCAGGCGAATGCCCTCATCGCGTACCATACGCGTCAGCACCGCATGTTCGGCCCGGCAGGGCACGCACCAGGACGCAAACACGTTGACCACGATCGGAGCTGACCCGTCATTTTCCACCAGATCGGTACTGGACAGCCCGTGGGTATCCAGCCCTTCGACCGGCGGCAAGTCGAACTCAGGCACCGGCTGCGAGATCAAAACAGACGGGATTTCGTTTGGATCGCGATCGGGATTCAGTCCCCATAGCAGGAAGGCACCCAGGATGCCGGCAATCGTAATTGGGAACAGTGCAAATAGACGTTTCATTGCCCTACTCCGCCGCCACCGCAACGGAGCTCTGCCCAGTCCGTTTTCGTGGTGCACCGACGCGTAGACGCCGATCGGAGAGTGACAAGACACCACCAAATGCTAACAATCCTGAACCTATCCAGATCCAGACCACCAATGGCTCATACAAGATACGCAGGGTCCATTTGCTCTGTTCTGATTCCGCCGCCGGTTCCGATATTGAGGCGTAAAGGTCCCCTGCCAACGTCGTTCGAATTGCTGACTCGGTCGTACTGGTACCCGCCACGAGATAGGCCCTGCGCTCGGGTTGAAGCGTGGTGACATAAGCGCCATCGCGAAATACCGTCAGTGTGGCCGCGCGAGACAGATAGTTCGGACCGCGAAGCTGTTCCACACCGTCAAAACGCACGTCGAACCCTGCTATCTCAATCTGTGTTCCGGGCTCGGCAAAAGTCACGACCTCGGATTTCCAAGCGCTGGACCCGATAAAGCCGATCATACAGACAGCCAACCCCGCATGGGCCACGACCATGCCGTAATGAGAACGCGGTAGGCTGCGGGCCCGACGCAGGGACTCGGCCAACGGTGCCTCACCCAGCTTAATTCGGCTGGCCCACTCTGTCAGCACAGCGCCCAGCAACCAAACCGCAAGGCCGATCGACACTACCGCCAAGGCTGGGCCGCCGGTATCCAGATACCACACAAGCAACGCTACGAGCAGGCTAACCCCGGCCACCCATTTGAGCCGGGACAGAACACCGCGCAAATCCGCCCGCTTCCATGACAACAGCGGCCCAATCCCCATTACAACGACTAGAACCAGCATGATCGGCACGAAACTGGCGTTGTAATAAGGTGGTCCAACCGAAATCTTTTCACCTGTCACAGCCTCAAGCAAAAGCGGATAAAGCGTACCGAATAGAACCGTCGCCGTTGCGGTGGCCAGCAGCAGGTTGTTAATAAGCAAACCGGCCTCGCGGCTGATCGGGGCAAAAAGACCGCCGCCCTCCATCTCCGGTGCGCGTATGGCAAACAGCGTCAATGAACCACCGATCGCGACAGCCAACAGCGCCAAGATGTAAATGCCGCGTTCGGGATCGACCGAAAACGCATGGACCGATGTAAGCAAGCCTGAGCGGACAATGAATGTCCCCAACAAGGACAACGAGAAGGTCAAAACGGCCAGTAGGATCGTCCAACTTTTGAAGCTGCCGCGCTTTTCGGTCACAATGGCCGAATGGAACAGCGCTGTGCCAGCAAGCCAGGGCATAAACGAGACATTCTCGACCGGATCCCAGAACCACCAGCCGCCCCAACCCAGTTCGTAATAGGCCCACCAGCTGCCCAGAACGATACCAAGTGTCAGAAACACCCAGGCCGCCAATGTCCAGGGTCGGACCCACCGCGCCCATGCCGGATCGACCCGCCCCTCAATCAGGGCAGCCACGGCGAAAGAAAATACGATAGAGAAGCCGACGTAACCCAGGTATAGGAACGGCGGGTGCATAGCCAGGCCGACATCCTGCAACAGCGGATTTAAATCCTGACCATCCAGCGGTGCCGGAAACACCCGGTCAAACGGGTTCGAGGTGAACAGCATGAATGACAGGAACCCCGCGCTGATCCAGGCCTGCACTGCCAGAGTGCGCGCCTTGAGTTTCAGTGGGATGTTCCGAGCCAACAGAGACACACCCAGCCCGAAAATCACCAATATCAGAATCCACAACAGCAGCGACCCTTCGTGGCTACCCCAGGTCGCAGCCACCTTGAAAAGCATCGGTTTCAGCGAATGAGAATTGCTGGCCACATTTAGCACAGTGAAATCGCTGACCACGAAGGACCACATCAGAGCGGCGAAGGCGATAGCAACCAGCGCTGTCAGTAGGACCGAGGTCGCAGATGCCGATCGCATCCACATGACATTGTTCCGTGCTGCTCCAATCAAGGGAAATACGCTTTGCACCAAGGACACGGCCAGGGCAAGCGCCAGGGCGAACTGCCCGATTTCCGGTATCATTCCAATCCCTCCGGATTTCCGGTTTTGCGGCCTTGTCCGACAATCCAGCGCTGGAGGGTCAAGCGCATTATTGCCGCACCCCCTTCGGCTGATGCATGCTTGACGAGCGCAAATCTGGCCGGCGGCCTTGACCTTCCAGCGCTGGAGACCCCCACCATTTCGACTTCACCGATGGACGTACCGAACACTTTGTTTTCAGGGCAGGGACTCAGGAAACAAACGAACACGAGGGCATCATGACACGGAGCAACAGCAAGATTACGTGCGTCTGGCAACGCCTCCAGGCTGTAATACTGGCTGGGGGGCTGAGCCTTGGGTCAACTGCCATGGCCCAACCGGAAACCCGTCCGGCTGACAACGTGGCGATGAACCCGCAAGCCTCCAGCAACATGTCAGGTATGGGAAGCATGTCCAGGATGATGCGCCCCGACGCGGTGCCGCCAACGGGTGTCGTTGGCGGTATGCATCCACCCGAGGGTGTTTTGATGCCTGTGTTCTCTTACATGAACATGGAGATGGACGGAAATCGTACCGGAACGCAGTCGCTGTCTACCTCGAACGTTCTGTCGCAGTATCCGATCGCGCCGCTCAGCATGAGCATGAACATGGCGATGGTCGGCCTGATGTACGGTGTGACCGACGAGATCTCGGTGATGGCGATGCTGCCCTATACCCGCAAGACGATGAAGCACCAGACCCGCATGGGCCAGACCTTTAAGACCAGGGCACAGGGGTTTGGCGATCTGAAGATCATCGGCGGATATGATATCTACAAATCCGACGGGCAGGTGCTGGAACTATCTCTTGGCCTCAGTCTGCCGACTGGCTCGATAGACGAGACCGACACCACGCCAGCTGGGCCGGACCAGCTGCTGCCCTACCCCATGCAACTGGGTTCAGGCACCTACGACCTGCTGCCGGGCGTCACCTATACGGGCCAGAACGCGGATTGGTCTTGGGGCGCCCAGCTGGCCGCCGTGATCCGGATGGGTGAGAATGATGCCGGTTACACCTTGGGTGACGTCTATTCAGCAACAGTTTGGGGTGCACGGCGCTGGAATGACCAGTTCAGCTCCTCGTTGCGGGTGGTCGGCGACATCGTGGAAAACATTGACGGGTCGGATGCGCGCCTGAACCCAGGCATGGTGCCCACCGCTGATCCGACCCTGCGCGGCGGCCAGTTTCTGAGTATCGGAATCGGAGTGAATTACCTTGTGCCGGGGTCGGGCGTTTTGGCGGGCACGCGCCTGGGTATCGAGGGCGTGATCCCTGTGTATCAAGATCTGGATGGGCCCCAGCTTGAACGCGATTACGCAGTCTCCTTCGCGATACGCAGGGCGTTCTGACCCTTCAGCCCCAAACCGACTGTAAACGGACAATCAGCGCCGCCGCGGTGGTCAGAACGACCACTGACACCGCCATCAGTAGCAGGGCCAATGTCACAGGTCCGCCGCGCCCAGGTACGCGACGTGCCAGTTGGGCTGCAAATCCAGTACCGTGGGCGATCTGGCTCTGAACGACGGATAGGTATAGCGGCAGCGCTCCGACCAGCGTGGCGTACAGGTAAACGCCTGAGATGTTCTCGAAGTAGGCGGAGCGTACCAGCGTCGGACCGACTACCCGCAACGCCACTACGGGATCACCGCCGAAAGACCCGAACCAGTCTGCCGAAAGCGCGTAGATCAGCGCGTGCAGCGCGATGAACAGGACGGCCCGTAGCAGCAGGTCAATTAGCAGATACCGGGCCGGGATGGCCCCCCTGCCCCGCGCCCTTACCCCAACGGCGAAAAGAAAAAAGCTGAGATAATTTAAAAGGAAAACGACCGGCAACCCATTCGTCACCACCTGACGCAAAAACCGAACAAACGCGGGACCACTGTTCAGGAGGTGCGTCGCAAAGCCCGGCGTGCGCAAAACGAAGATGGCCAACAGCGGAAACAACGCAAGGCAACTGACGATCAGCGTGTTTCTGGCAAACTTCCAGAAAGGCAATTCAGTGGCAAAATATCTGTTCATTTCATTTAGTTTGCCAACGGTTCCAGCGCAATGTCGATGCCAATTGGTTTACAGACCTGCGACAGAACCTCCGATTTTATTATTCCGCAAGCCCTCTACCTACTTTACGCGCAAAATCTGTTACTTTTGCTCGTTACTTTTGTTGCGCTATCAGTTTCAAGTTACACTCGATAAGTATCGCTTATCAAGTATAATTGATTTTGCGGGAAAATGGGCGCAGAGTGGGCCGTATGAGCACCCCTGAGCCCTATCTCCCCGCCCCCTCCCCTGCCCTGTCGCAGTCTGACCAGGACGCCCTGACCGATCTCTATGTCCGCGGCACACCCGCCAACACGCTCAGGGCCTATGAGCGCGATTTGCTCTATGTAACGGCCTGGAAGGCAGCACGGTTCGGAGTGCCGTTGGACTGGCCCGAGAGCGAGGCCACAGCGCTGGCCTTCATTCTCGATCACGCCCGCGATCTGGGAGATGCCGCGCCCGAGGATGTCGCGCGTCAGAGTGCCGAGATGTTGATCGCGCAAGGGCTACGCAAGTCCCTCGCCTGCCCGGCCCCTTCTACGCTGGACCGGCGCATCGCCTCCTGGCTGGCCTTTCATCGAATGAAGAACCTGACCAGCCCTTTTGATGCGCCGCAGGTGAAGCAGGCCCGTGCCAAGGCGCGCCGCGCCGCCGCCCGGCCCCCTGCCCCAAAATCGCAGCAACCGATTACCCGCGATGTGCTCGAGCAGTTGCTGTCCACTTGTCGGGGGTCCCGGCGGGATTGCCGCGACCGCGCCATCTTGATGCTGGGTTGGGCTTCGGGTGGTAGACGGCGCTCGGAGATCACCGGGTTGATGTTTGAAGACGTCTCGCTGAAGGAGTTCGACGAGAAAAGCCTGGTTTGGATTTCACTGCTGGAGACCAAGACGACAACCAAAGGTGAAACGCCGCGGCTGGTGTTGAAAGGCCGCGCAGCCCAAGCGCTGGCCCATTGGATCGAGGTGGGTGAGATTCAGGACGGCCCCTTGTTCCGGCCTGTTTCAAAAGCCGATCGGGTGTTAACCCGCCGCCTCAGCCCGGATGCCATCGCGCAGATCGTCAAGCGTCGGGCGAAACTGGCGGGCCTGCCGGACGGGTTCGCTTCCCCCCATGGGCTGCGCTCGGGCTTCCTGACCCAGGCCGCGCTGGACGGCGCCCCGATCCAGGCCGCGATGCGCCTCTCCCTGCATCGCTCCATGGCCCAGGCGCAGAAATACTACGACGATGTGGACATCGCGGATAACCCGGCGACTGATCTACTGGGGTGAGTAGTTACTGACTATTTAATAATCCCCGCTTGAGGGAAACTCCGGCTGCTGTGCCTATGTCTTGTTTCCTGTCGCATCTGTTAACGTGGCCAGCGCGGAAACATGTCGCGGCAGATCGCAACGGGAATGCAGGATATCAACAATGATCACCGCGTCCGGCTGATCCAGATAAACCAGGAAATGCTCTCCTGCGCGCACATATCTGAGATCCGCCGCCTCTTCGACCAATATAGAACAACTTCGGCTGGCCACCCTGCCCTCTGTGATGGCCTGACAGCGCGCTATTAGTTCTTGTTCATAAAGATCGGCTTGATGCGATCCAAACTTGTCGATGGTCCATCGGGCAATTTCCACCAGGCTGGATTCAGCGCGGCGTGTCAGTCGAAAGGGTCTGGTCACGCCTTGGCTCGTGCCCTTGCAAAGGCACGACGGATCGCATCCGAACCCCTGCCTTCTGCCAAATCTCCGGCCTGAGCCTGCGCTACACCCTCCTGCAAGCCTTGTTTGAGAGACTCCAGCCCCGCTTCTTCCCGCTCCAAAAGCCGAAGGCCGGCGCGCAACGCTTCACTGGCGTTCTGATATCGACCGGACGCAACCAGATTCTGCACCAGTTGATCCTGCGATTCTGTAAGTACAACATTGCGGGTTACCATGGCGTAAGCCTCCTTTTTGGCAATATATGCCAACGAGACCGTCTGTTCAACGATTGAGGAGCCCAAAATCACTAATTCGAGCAAGCTGGTTTTATGGACGCTAATGGGACGTGAACACACGGATCATGTCTGTGATCCCATATGAATCCAATGACGGTAGAGACTTGCGTCAAAAGCCGCGCCGCGCAAGCACAGCTGCACTGGATCGAGGACAGTTCCGTGTTCCGTCGCAACTTACAGGCGCACAATTCCCGAAACCCCGCCCTCACGGTATGCCATTTCTTGGGCAATTGGCGAGCGGCTGACTCTAGCCGGAATGTTCGCGTGTTTTCCTCTGCGCACGGGCTGAGCTCGGTGTATCTGACCCAGATCGCCATGCCATTCTCACCGCATCGTACTCCCGTACTGGCGCAGAAGTATTGTTACGAAGTTGGTATCGCAGAAAACTCGATAACGAAATTGTTGGTGAGAGAATTTGACCAATCAGCTCAACTAGCTCCCTGCCCTTCCCAATTGCGCAATTTGCGCCAAAAGCCGTTCGGCCTTCACTCCAACTCCATGCTAGAGGCGTTCTACTCAAAGCGGAGCATAGGGAGGAGTTTTACAGGAATGCCTTCGCATGCCTACGTTAGAACTTCATCGACTGAAAGAACCCATGATCCCGCTCAACCGAGTTTACAACTGTAAACCACCCTGCTCTGATGCAAAGCGTATGTAGTCCTCCGCGTTGGAAAACCTACAATATAGGCGAAAATCCTTGACTTAGTGCTATGAATCACGGCTGTTTATCTCAAGTGGCGCAAAAATGACCACATTCTTTAATTTGAGGCAACTACATGATTCCCGTGACACCACTTGCGGCAGAAAGACCATCGGCACTCGCCACGGAAATATCTGAGAGATTAAACTCGGCTATCCGGGAACATCTACTTGCTGCATTTGCCCCCGACAACACCAAATCACTGCGAAATTTTGCAGCGCCAGAAGCTGCTGAACTCTTAGGAGTCTCAGGTCAATTCATGCGCAAAGTCCACGCAGAGGGAACGATTCCTGAACCGAATGACGTACGCAGCGGTAGGCGTTACTATACTGCCCAAGAACTTTGGGAGGCTCGCGAAACGCTTGAGAAAACCTCACGCAAAAAAGGGCGCTATGTCCCTCGCCGGACTGAAGGAGAAAAGCTCCAAGTCTGGCAGTTGATGAACTTCAAAGGCGGCAGCAGTAAGAGCACCACAACAATTCACTTGGCTCACTATTTTGCGCTTCGCGGTTACCGTGTGCTGGCTGTTGATCTGGATCCTCAAGGCTCTCTTACATCCATGTGCGGCATAAGCCCCGAAATAGAGTTTGACGGGCTGACGATTTACGATGCTATTCGATATGAAGATCCGGTAGATATGGCGGACGTCGTGCTTCCGACGTACTTCCCCGGTCTCTCTGTGGCTCCGTCACGGCTTGTTCTTTCCGAATTTGAGACAGAATCTGCCGTTCACTCCAACCCAGACCATCCGTTCTTTACAAGAATACGGAATGCCCTGGCCCAGGTGGAAGGAGATTTTGACCTTGTTCTGATTGATAGCCCACCTCAGCTAGGATTCTTGACAATTGCTGGGATGGCGGCCGCCAGTTCATTGCTTGTGCCACTTACACCTTCGATGCTGGACGTGTCTTCGACGGCTCAATTTCTCGAACTCGCTGGTGCTTACATGGCAGTCATTGAAGATGCCGGCGCTACGCTCGAATACGACAACTTCAAATTCCTGATAACGCGTGACGAGCCAACAGACGTACCGTCTCAACAACTGGCTTCGTTCATGCGGGCACTGTTTCAGGATCGCGTTATGTCAGCCACAGCCCTCAAAAGCACCGCGGTCAGTGACGCCACAATGCTCAAACAATCAATTTACGAAGTCGTGCGGTCAGAAATGACACGCGCAACTTATGATCGGGCAAAGAACTCAATGGATGCGATCGGCTCTGAGGTAGAGCAAATGATCCATCAAGCATGGGGACGCAGCTAATGGCTAGAAAGTCGCTTCAGGAGATGTCGGGGATCGCAAACACCATCGCGCGCTCTGGCCCCAAGGCCATCGATAAAACTCCAAAACCCAATGCCCCTGCTCTTGGTGCGCTTCAGGGCTCTCTTGCCGCAATCAGGGAAATTGACCCTGCTCTGATCGACGACTGGGGGCCTGCCGATAGGCTCGGTGAGTTTACAGCTGTAAACATTGACGAAGAAGACGATAGTTTTGAAAGCTTGATGTCGAGTATACAAGACGGTGGCCAACAAGTTCCCATTCTTGTCAGAAGATCGAAATCCGACGGTCGATACGAGGCAATTTATGGACGGAGGAGGCTCAAAGCCTGTCGTGAACTTGGTATTAAAGTCCGCGCCAATGTTCAGGATATCGACGATGCTTCAGCGCTTCTCGCCAAAGGGCTTGAGAATGCTGCGAGGCGCAATCTTTCCTTCTACGAGAAAGCACGTTTCGCCGAGGCGATCCTGACTTCCGGGCATGACACGGCAACGGTGCGGCAAGTATTGAACGTTTCGAAATCAGGGCTGTCTCACCTGACAAAAATTACGCAACATGTTCCTGCAAAGATTGGTGACATGATCGGCGCAGCCCCAAAATCAGGCCGCCCAAAATGGACCGTGCTTGCAGAGCACTTCGTTGCAGGCAAGCTAGCGGAAGATGAAGCTGCAAATCTTCTTGCAACCATTGAGCCATCGATGTCGTCAGATGATCGGCTGGAAATGCTCCTAAAAGCAGCTGCCAAACGCGGTGCAAGACAAAGAGAAGGTGCAGCCGAACTCAACCCAATCGAAGGCGTTACAATCAAATCTACCAACGGATCACTAACTGTTTCGGTCAAAAGGACCGGAGCTAACGCTGGCTTCGCTAGCTGGTTGGACGAAAACATGGCTGAAATCATTAAGCGCTCACACGCTGAGTTTACAGCTGTAAACGCCAAGAAAAAGAACTGAGGACGAGCAGAAAGGAGGAAGGCAAACAAACAAAACCCCCGAAACCGGAGCTTCGAGGGCTGCTGCGCAAAGCGCAATTCTTAGATTAGACACCTAGAATCTAGCAGCACCCGAATCGCCACACAAGAAAAAACGCTCTTGAGCGAACGGGTAATTTTTGTCTGCCGATAGATAATCATGAAAACACTAACAGCATTGGCTCCAATTGGAGCGACCTTGTCGGGAACGGCAGGGCAGGGGAACAGTACGCCCAAAAAATGGATACTTCTTCGCGCCGTTGAAGAGGCCAGAGAACCTCTTGGGTTAAAATCCACAACTCTCAATGTCCTGAGAGCGATGGTTTCCTTTATGGGCGGTGATCAGATTGCTGCGGACCAGGATGATCATCACATCTGTTTCGCGTCCAACGCGGCGATAGCCAAACGAACTCATGTCAGCGTGCAGACAGTTGAGCGTCATATCTCGACGCTGGTGGACCTTGGACTTATCCGCCGCGTCATGAGCGCAAACGGTAAGCGATGGGCGCGCCGGGATCGCCAGGGCAGGGTGGTCACCGCAACTGGGCTCTCCTTGATGCCTTTGTCTGAACGGCACGCTGAGTTCATTCAGGAAGCCCAGAGGCATGCTGATCGCGTTCTCGAGTTCACTGTACTCCGTGACAAAGTTTCCGCCGCTCTGGCGCGCCTTAAGGAACTCGTAGCAAATGACACCGCGATCTCTGATTTGGTGACCACCGTACGCAATGCTCTGCGTCGCAAACCAGATGCGAATGTACTCAGCGAGCTGTTGGCAGAAATCTCTGTGGAAATCTCCGAGATAACACAGACTGATACAGAAAATTTGAGGGCCAGTGACAGTGAAATTGAGGGGCACAAAGAGGACTCTTTGAATCCGGAAGTTAAGAAAGAAAAGCTTTCTCAGATTCAGGTTTCTCCAGACCAAATGGAGCGCAGTTTTCCACGGCTATGCTCAGAACTACGCTTTGCAAAAGATCAGCACCACTGTGATCGGCTTATGGATGATATCGCCGAGTATCTACGGCTTGGCCAAACCTGGTATGCAATGAAATCAACTTTTGGCCCAGCTATTCGCTTCATTGTTCTCGGATACATCTTTCAACGTGCTGAGAACATACAATCTCCAGGGGCTTACCTGATTTCGTTGCTGGCCAAGATCGAAAAGGGCGAATTGTCTCCAAAGGCAATGCTCTCGCGGACATCCAATGCTACGTAAATTTGGGGAAACAGGATGAAATTTACCGTTTTCAGATTACACCTCCAAGTGATGACTGGATCGAAGGGTCTGAAAAAGGTGAGCTATAGGATTGACCTCTATAAATCACGCAACCATAAATAGTGAGTTATAGAAAGGAAGCTTATACCTCACGATGTGGAACTGGCAGAACCCTGACTGGCCTACCTTTCGTTACGACGCCGCAAGACTCGAACCATACGAGCAACAGTTCCTGTTGTCCTCAGGGGAAGTTCTTGGAGCGGTTCATCATGTGAACACATCGGATCGAGATCAATTGCGTATCGACCTGCTAAGCGAAGAAGCAATGAAGACCAGCGCGATCGAAGGTGAGATGCTGGATCGTCTCAGCGTGCAATCTTCCTTGCGCCGACATCTTGGACTGGCTCCCGACAGCTATCCATCCAAACCGCGCGAGCAGGGCGTTTCTGAAATGATGGTGGATGTTTATTCCAACTATTCGGAACCACTGTCACACGACACCCTGTTTCGGTGGCATGACATGCTTCTGTCCCATGACAGGCATCTGGAAACGATTGGATCATACCGGAGCCATGAGGATGCGATGCAAATCGTCTCAGGCAGGCTCGACCGCCCAACGGTGCATTTCGAAGCTCCACCTTCACATCAGGTTCCGGCTGAAATGGACCAGTTCGTAGCCTGGTTCAACCGGACCGCACCGGATGGTCCCGAACCATTGCGCGCACTGATCCGGGCCGGTTTGAGCCATCTGTATTTCGAGAGCATTCATCCCTTTGAGGACGGCAATGGCCGGTTGGGTAGGGCGCTGGCTGAAAAGTCCTTGGCCCAGAATATCGGTCAGCCAAGTCTGATTGCCCTTGCTTTCACGATCGAGCGAGAGCGGAAGGCTTACTACGACCAACTCGAACGCCATCAAAAGACGCTGGAAGTCACACCGTGGCTCGTCTGGTTTGCCGAAACTGTCCTTACAGCACAGCAGGTGACGCTTGAGCGGGTTGGTTTCTTTATTTCCAAGACGCACTTCTATGATCGGTACCGTGATCAGTTCAACACTCGCCAAAGCAAGGTAATCGCCCGTTTGTTCAAGGCTGGGCCGGATGGGTTCACAGGGGGATTGAGCGCTGAGAACTATATCTCGATCACGGGAACATCGCGCGCCACAGCAACGCGGGATCTCCAGAACCTGGTAGAGAAGGGCGCTTTGATCCGAACGGGTGAACTCCGGTACACGCGATATTGGTTAAAGCTAGATCGGGACGGGTAGGGGGCTGAAGTACGGCACGAAGCGCGGGAAGTGGAAGTTCGCTGCAGTCGCTACGCATGCTCGCAGGAAATGCGGAAGCTGACGTTTAGATAGCTTCCCAAGCGAGCATCTTTCTGTCCCGCCGCAAGGCGGCTCCGAGTTCGTACTTCATATGAATGGTCCATGCCGAAACTGGCGCAATGGGCGGGAAACGAACCTTCGTCGTGTCAATCCCGAACTCCGCTATGCGGCCTAAGCCGAGCTAGAGCTTGTCCACGCCGGTCATATTGATTGAATTCCGAAAGTGTGGAAACGTTCATATGGTAGACGCGTTAACGGCGATATTTCACATGAAGCGTATCCTGTTCTCAGTTGTGTTTTGTTTTCTGCCTGCGATGGTGCTGGCGGACAAAGTTGCCTTGGTAATTGGCAATGCGAACTACCAACATGTCAGCAATCTCAAAAACCCGTCGAATGATGCGATCGACATTGCAGAGGCATTGCGCAGGATCGGGTTTGAGGTCACAACAGGTCTTGATCTGGATTACCGCGACATGCGCCTTGCCATACGTGACTTTGGAGAAAAGGCAAAAAACGCCGAGTCGGTCATCGTATACTTCGCCGGCCACGGCATCGAGTTGGACAACACGAACTTCCTGATCCCTGTCAGTGCGGAACTGCGGAGCGACCGTGACATCGAACTCGAGGCAATCCGCCTCAACACATTGATTAGCTCCATCGCGGGCGCACCCGGCTTGAAGATCGTGTTGGTTGACGCCTGCCGCAACAATCCATTCCTCGCGACTATGGAGCGCACAAACAGCACCCGCTCAATTGGACGCGGACTTGCACGTATCGATCCGGGAGGTGTGTTGGTTGGATATGCTGCAAGGAGCGGAACGCTGGCGCTTGACGGCGATGGCCGCAACAGCCCCTATGCTCAGGCTCTGCTCAACCACATCGAGGAACCCGGACTTGAGATTGGCAAGTTGTTTCGGCGAGTCCGCGACAGGGTTTACACTCTGACAGAAGGCTATCAGGAGCCATTTACTTATGGCTCGCTTCCCGCCAGAGACATTTTTCTTGTTCCAGATGCGGCTGCAGGCTCGACGCCAGAGGAAGAAATTGAGCGTGTCGAAGACCAGATTTATGCGGACTTTGAACTTGCGCGTTCGCTCGGAAGGCTTGATGCGATCGAGATGTTTCTGGAGCGATACGAAGGCGAAAGGGATCATTTTGCAGTCGCGCTCGCCCTTTCGTTGCGGGACGACTTGCTTGCTGAGCACCAGAAGGACGAAGTGCCGGGCAACAGTAGTACTGCGCGAGACAAAGTAGCAGCTCTTGTGCCGACATCGCCTCAAAGCGCGAAGGATGATACAGAGACGCGCAGCCTGATCCGTGATATACAAACTGAGCTAAATCGCGTTGGCTGCAGCGCTGGCACAGCGGACGGTGTTGCGGGCCCACGCACGAGATCTGCTTTCTCTCGGTATATCAGCGCTAGAGAGAATCTTGGACTGACGCCTGAGAGCCTCGAGACCAGTGAAACTCTTGCCGCACTTCGAGGAGAGCAAGGAAGAGTCTGTAATCAGTTGGTCGCGCCGTCTTTCGCGACTTTTGATGGTGACTACATTGTCTTAATCAGACGCAGATGGGACGATGATTATTGGCAAACAACCAGTCGGCCCGACAAGGCCTATTTCCCCGGAAAAATCGAGCCACTTGCAGCCTTGCGCATCAATCGCAATGGAGACAAGCTGACCTTGCTATCTGCCCAAGGCTTTGCGGCCGAAGGGCCTTGGTTTAGGGACTTCACTGGCAAATTCGATGACTCCGGTCAGTTGAAATTGCGCTTCACATTGAGTTCGCATTTCGGGCAGGCGACACCCTATAAGGTCAATATAAGCGTCAAACTGCCCGAAGGACTTTCGCCAGGAAGAAGGCTTGTCTACGAGCCGCGCAGGATTGACGGGCAGTTTTTTCTGAATTTTCTAATACGCCGTGTCAGTTGAAACTTTAAAGCGATGTCCTTGCCTGCTCCGCAAGAAGACCGTCGCTCTGGGCTCCTCGTCGCTGTTCGCCGCAGATTTCGCCAAGGTCTTGTTTGGGCCGTCCGCGAAGACGGCCCAAGTTGTTAGATTTCAATGGCCTCTGCGATCGCAAGCGCATCTTCCAGCTCAACACCGAGATACCGGACGGTGCTGTCCATCTTGGTGTGCCCAAGTAGCAGCTGGACCGCC
This sequence comes from Ruegeria sp. CL6, assembly GCF_056536465.1. Taxonomy (NCBI): domain Bacteria; kingdom Pseudomonadati; phylum Pseudomonadota; class Alphaproteobacteria; order Rhodobacterales; family Roseobacteraceae; genus Ruegeria; species Ruegeria sp. CL6. Next base: position 52,549 of record NZ_JBQFPR010000010.1, on the reverse strand, counting down.
CGCAGGTTGCCGGTCTTCTTGTAGATCTGTGTGACTTTTGTCCTCCGCATCGAATGCGTTCCGTATGCACTGGCCTCCAGACCGATCGACGTGACCCAATCCCGGACGATCCGGGCGTACTGGCGTGTCGAGATGTGCAAGCGTTCATGGAAACGACCCGGCCATAGGTACTCCGAGCCGACCATGAGCTCATCTTCCATCCACTTTTCAACCGAGGCGCGTGTGCCTTCGGAGATTTCAAAACGAACCGGCTTCTGCGTTTTGCTTTGCAACACCGAAGCTCGTTCCTTGATCTGGCCGGACGCCATCACGTCGACGACTTTCATCTTCACGAGATCGCAGCCACGCAGTTTGCTGTCGATTGCCATATTGAACAGCGCCAGGTCCCGATGGTTCTCGGCGAGTTCAAGTCGAACACGGATTGCCCAGACGTGTTTTGGTTTCAGTGGCCGTTTTTGCCCAACGATGCGCCCTTTGTTCCAAGCCGGGCGAAGCGCACGAATGGCCGGTAAGTTTGGTGTTTCCATGACTGATCCTCCGATCCGCCATGCCCTCCCACAACGACAACCTGACGTTGACGATGCCTCCATATCACGGGATGCTGCGTCGCATCCGAGGTCGGGGCTGAGCCCAAATTGACCAATTCTGTCGTCAGGATCAATTGGCGCATACTGTCAAGAAGCTGCCACTCAAATTCGCGGATCAACGCAAAGCGAGTGAGAGTTTGCGGTCCGCACGTTCCACCAAATGCTTCAATCGGTGGCAGTTAACTTCGGGTCAGACGAAGATCGCTTCAGACGCCATATGTGCAAGATCGAACCCAGATGAATGCTGCACCAATGCGCGAATTGCGAGATTTTCCAGGCTCTGATGCTCAGGAAACGGGAGTGTGAATCCTACGGGGCAAAAGAATCCTTGACCAATTCCAACATCAGCTCTAGTAAAACTGAAATGACGTTTTGCTAGATGAAACGATTGCGAATGATTATGTGGAGCCGCGCATGTCGCGAAGCCACAAACCAACCAACAGTTCGGGAGGAGCCTGACATGATGAAAGATAACCAAAAACTGAAGCTCACCACGGCGCTAGTGGCAGGTGGCCTGGCCATTGCTTCGCCTGCCTTTGCCGAGGGAGAGGTCGTGTTTGCGTCCTGGGGAGGCTCGTTTCAGGATGCCTTGCGCTCAGCCATGCTGGAACCTGCCGCTGGTGCGCTGAATATCACTGTCAAGGAAGATACGACAAACGGCATTCAGGACGTGCGCGCGCAGATCACGGCGGGTGCCGTTGCATGGGACGTTACAGAACAGGATTTGCCTTCGTGTGAAACCCTGAGCCGGGAAGGCAGCCTTGAGCCGATCGACTATTCGATTGTTGACACCACAGGCATTCCGAAAGAGCTGATCCATGACAATTACATCGGCTTCATCAACTTCACCAAGGTGATTGCCTATCGCAAGGATGCATTTGGCGACAATGGCCCGTCCAATTGGGCAGAGTTCTGGGATCTGGAAAACTTCCCCGGCAAGCGCGGTATGCACGGCAAGGTGAACTATAACCTCGAAGCCGCGCTCATGGCGGATGGTGTGCCGATGGCCGAGATCTATGACACGTTGGCCACGAATGAGGGCAAGGCGCGCGCATGGGACAAGCTGGGTGAGATTGCCCCCGAAGTTACCGTTTGGTATCGCGGCGGGTCGCAATCGGCGCAGTTGCTGCGTGACGGCGAAGTGGACGTGATCCATATGGGCCATAACCGCGTAGAAAGCGTGATCGCGTCGGGCATTGATGTGGCCTATGCCTTTGATGGCGGCACGATGGACGTGGACTGCTTGTTGGTTCCCAAGGGGGCTCCGAATAAAGACAACGCGATGCGCCTTATCAACGAATTGCTGAGCGCCGAAGCACAGGCGAGGCTGGCGGTGACCATGCCGTTGGGTCCGGTGAATTCGGGTGCCTTCGGCACCGGGATAATCTCGGATGAGATGGCAGTGAAGGTCAACACACATCCCGACAACTATGGCAAGCAGCTTCTGGTCGATCCGAACTTTTACATCGGCCAGCTGGGCGAGTTGACCGAAGAGTTTGACACGCTGATCCAACAGTAAAAAATATCTGGGCGCGGCACATCTTGTGCTGCGCCCATTTTTGTCAGGTTAGGAGCCCCCATGTCACCTGCAGCCCACTCCCTTCCCATCGATATATCCAACCTGTGCAAGGCCTACGGATCGGTCAAAGCGCTGAATGACGTGTCTTTGAACATCGCCGCGGGCGAGTTCCTGACATTGCTGGGGCCATCAGGCTCCGGCAAGACGACGCTTTTGATGGCGCTGGCCGGATTTGTGCGTCCTGATGGCGGGTCGATCCGGTTTGGCGAACAGGAAATGATTGCAACGCCGCCCCACAAGCGCGGCCTTGGCATGGTGTTCCAAAGCTATGCGTTGTTTCCGTTCATGACGGTCGCAGAAAACGTGGCTTATCCGTTGAAAATTCGCGGGGTGTCCAAAAGCGATCAGAAGGCCCGCGCCGAGCGCGCGCTGGAGACCGTGCAGCTGGGCGGTTATGGCGACCGGCGCATCACGCAATTATCCGGGGGACAAAGACAGCGCGTGGCCCTTGCCCGCGCCATGGTTTTTGAGCCGCAGATCATTCTGATGGATGAGCCGTTGTCAGCGCTCGACAAGAAGTTGCGCGAACATATGCAAATCGAATTGAAGGCGCTGCATGAAAAGCTGGATGCAACTGTCGTTTACGTGACCCATGACCAGCGCGAAGCCCTGACGATGTCGGACCGGATTGCAGTGGTCAATCATGGGCGGATCGAACAGATCGCGACGCCTGAGCGGCTCTATCGCCAGCCGCATAGTTTCTTTGTGGCGGATTTTATCGGGGAATCCATTTCCCTGCCGGTTAGTGTAGCGAATGACACGGCGCAGCTTGGCGAGCGCGTTCTGAAATCCAATACGCCTATTGCGCTGGGCAGCGGAGGCCATCGTCTGATCATCCGGCCCGAGTTGCTGGAAGTCACAGCAGGCGCGGTGCCAGACGCCGCCAATGACCTGTCCGGCCAAGTGCATGACATCATTTATCAGGGCGACAGCGTTCTAGTGATCGTTCAGCACGACAGCGCTGGTCAGATCAATGTGCGTGTGCCTGCCAATCGCGCGGGCCAAACCGGGTTGCCGTCGAAGGGAGAGCAAATCGGCCTTGCCCTGCATCCCGAAGATACGATCATCGTACCGGAACATGTGGCATGAGTATCGCCGAGACGTATGAAGGTGCTGGGACTCTTCAGAATGCCAGCACGCTCAAATCCGAAGAACGCCGCGAAAAACTGACGTTTCTTGGGCTTTCGATGCCTGCGGTTTTGACGATCTTGATCGTCGTCTTCCTGCCGATTTTCTGGCTGTCTTCGCTGTCGTTTTTCAATGCGGCAGGCGAACTGAGCACGGAAAATTACACGCGCATCTTTAGTAGTGCTCTCTATCGGCGAACCTTTGTCGTCACGTTTCAGATCAGCATTGCCGTGACGGTGATTTGCGTCCTTCTCGGCTACCCGCTGTGCTACTGGCTGACAAAGATGCCGAACAAAACAGCGGCCATTCTGATGGTGTTTGTGCTGGTCCCCTTCTGGACCTCGGTTCTGGTGCGGACCTATGCGTGGCTGGTGCTTTTGCAGCGCAATGGGATCATCAATTCGTCGCTGATGTCACTTGGCATTATCGAAGAACCGCTGCAACTGGCGCACAATCTGACCGGCTCCATCATTGGCATGGTGCATATCATGCTGCCTTTTTTGGTTCTGCCGCTCTACGCCACTATGCGCAATATTGACGGCGACCTGGTCCGAGCCGCCGTGGGCCTTGGTTCCAGCCCGCGCGGGGCCTTTTGGCGGGTATTTTTCCCAATGTCCCTGCCGGGCCTTTTTGCCGGCATCGTGCTGGTTTTCATCCTGTCGCTTGGGTTCTTTGTCACACCGGCTTTGCTGGGCGGTGGCCGGGTTCAGATGCTGGCGCAGCGTATCGAAAGCACCATCACAGTCTATTCGAACTGGGGGGCCGCATCAGCCCTGGGCGTGGTCCTGCTGTTGCTGGCGCTGGCGATGATCTGGCTGATGAACCGTGTCTTCGGGCTCGACAAACTGTTTATGCGCTGAGGATCTGAAAATGGAACAAGTCGGACAACGTAAAATCGACGGCCTGTGGCTGACAGTGGTCGGCATTGCTGTGCTGTTCTTTCTCATCCTGCCCACGCTGATCGTTATCCCGATGTCGTTTTCGGGGGCATCCTATCTGGAATTCCCGCCGACATCGCTCTCGTTTCGCTGGTACGTGGCCTATGTCACGTCGCCGGAATGGATGAGCGCAACAAAGACCTCGCTGATCGCGGCGGCGCTGACCACGGCAATCGCGACGCCCCTGGGCTCACTTTGTGCCTATGGTCTGCATTGCTCTGCGCCTCGTATCAGGAGCGCGGCTCAAATCCTTGTGATCATGCCGATTGTCGTGCCAGTGATCCTGATCGCTGTTGGAGTGTTCAGCCTCTATGCCAAGCTGGGGCTCAATTACACACTGACCGGGATCGTGATCGCCCATACTGCGCTGGCGCTGCCATTCGTGATCGTGACGGTGATGTCGGGATTGCAGAATTATGATTTCGATCAGGAGCTTGCAGCGCGCAGCTTAGGGGCGTCCCGTGCATACGCATTGTGGACAATCACCGTACCGCAGGTGAAATTCTCGATCCAGACAGGGGCTTTTCTGGCATTTATCACGTCGCTGGACGAGGTTGTGATCTCGATGCTGGTCTCGGGCGGGGAAAACGCCACAATCACCCGGCGCATGTTCAATTCACTGCGTGATCAGCTTGATCCGACAATCGCGGCGATCTCGACCTGTCTGATTGTCGTGTCCATCACGGCGCTTATCGGTGTGCAGATGATCGGGCGTCGGAAAGACAAGGCACAATGATGCGGGTCTTATTTTTCGCCAAACTCCACCCGAATCTGGCGGGCGGCATCAAGGACCGCCGCGCGATACTTTTCGACGGCTGTGTCATTGAAGCGGACGCGCAGGCCGGACAAGCTGATCGCGCCCAGCAATTCATCTTCGAACCCAAGAACAGGAACCGACAGTCCGGCGACGTCAGGATCGCGTTCACCAAGGCTGAGATAATACCCGGCCTTTCGGATGCTGGCCGCCTGTTTTCCCTGCCGGATGGAATAAGCATCCAGCACCTGACCCGAAGAGCCCATGCTCAGCGGAATGATCTCGCCCTCCTGAACGTGATCCCGCGCAAGCCTTGGCGAATTGACCCGGTAGAGGCACACGCCAGAGTTGCCGCGTTGCACATAAAACGACGCACTTTCGCCGGTCGCATTCACCAAATTCGCAAGCACCGGTCGCACAATTGGCCCCATCCGCAGGTTTTGGCGAAACACGGATCCAAGACGCCACAAAGACGGCCCGAGGTGAAACAGACCCTCGGCGTCTCGCGTAATATGACCAAACTTTTCAAGCGACACGCTCAGACGCAGAATTGTCGCCTTGTTGACCCCGCTGCGGTCCGCAACCTCCTTCAAAGAGAGGCCTGCATCGCCCGGCTCAAAGATGTCCAGCACACGCAATGCGCGCTCTACCGCTTCGACACCACCATTGGCGTCAGGGGATCGGGGCTTGTCGGGCATAGGCAGACCTTTCGACGCAAATCCGTCGCTTTTTATAGCCGGTTTGAGCGCAATTGGAAATCGCAAATAACGAAGGCGTCTGGCAATGAATAGCGCGCGGAAACAAATGATAACAGCTGGTTATGCGGACCTTCCTTTTGGCATTCATTCGCAATGTAAGGCTGATTGTGTTGGGGTTATGGGCGTTCCGAGCGAAGTTAACACCGGGCCCCGATCCGGCACCTCTCTGGCACCCGATGCGCTGCGCAAAATGACTGCCCAACTTGGGATCGGACTGCCTGTAGATGGTCGGGATCTTGGCAATCTGGACCTGTCAGGGGATTGGCCTGCCGCGTTGGAACAACTTGTGACGCAAATGGTGGATCACGGTGTTGTACCCGTTGTCTTGGGTGGCGCGTCTGATGTCGCCTCGGGTGTGCTGGGGGCCTTGCCTGATCTGCCAGTTGTCGCGGCCATGCCGTTGGCCCGGCGTGATATCGCGACGCGAACAGCCAACACGATCTGGGTGGGATTGAACGGCGATCAACCTGCTGGTGTCTGGGATCTGATCAGCCAGCGCAAGATGGATTGGCGCACCGCGCGGCAGTTGGATGAAGGGCACGGCGACTATTCTGACACGCCCGAGCGCGCTGTCTTGTGGATCGACATATCGGTCATTGATCTGGGGCATGCAGCTGGCAGCGTCGGCCTAAATCCCGGCGGGATGAAACCTGAAACGCTGGTTTCCGTCATTGGTGCCATGTCCTGTAAATGGCAGGCGATTGTGATCACCGGCCTTGCGCCTGCGCGCGACACCAGGGGAATGTCGGAACTGGCGGCGATCGAAACCCTGAACGCGGCGTTGCACAATGAGTGAAGCGGCGCAAATACAGTTTGACGCGATCCCCAGTTTTCTGGGCGCATCCATTGGCGATCTGGAAGATCTCGTGCCCGGTCAGGTCGCGATTGCAGGCTATTTTTGTGACAATCTCGCCCGGCCATCGGCAGGGCAACGCTATCTCGCGCGCCAGCTTCGGTATGCGTCCTGCCCCACAGTAACACCCGCGAATGCAATTGACCTTGGGGACGTGAACGTCTTTCCGCTAGAACCTGACAAGCATTTTCTCGCAGTTGCCTCGCAATGTGAATCGGTTCTTGAAACCGGTGCCCGCATGGTGTTGGTAGGCGGCGATTCCAGCGGTTTGGAAGCGCTTGACGTCGCCGCAAGACAGGTCACAGGTGCGGATGTTCCCATCATTGGGGTCAATGGCGGCGCAGTGAGCCATTTGCCCCGCACCCAACCGGTCATCCTGTCTGTGGATTTACAAGAGCTTGCGGGCAAATGGGTATCGCACCCGCATCGCCTGACGGGAATGTCACCAGCACAAATGATCGCGCAAATTGACGCCACCCCGGGCGATACCATCGCGGCTGCGGTTTTTGGGCTTGCCCCGGAACTGGACAACCGTGGCAAGGCTGAAACCCGCGCTGCACTGGCGATCCTGCAAGCGGTCACAGCTCGTCTTGAGAAAGGAGCAGGCTGATGCCTCTACGTTCGGCCCCGTTGCCGCGCATGGCAGGGCATCTGTCGTTCATGCGCTCTCAGACCAAAGCAATCGGCGACGTCCGGTCTGGAGATCTGGCCGTACTGGGCATCCCGTTTGAAGATACAAACGCACCTCATGCAGGGCAATCTCTGGCGCCGCGTGCATTACGCGAAACCTCGGTCTATTTCGGTTGGCACGCAAATCCACAATTCAGTCACCCCGTAGATATCGATGCGCGTCAGGATATCAGTACCGATGGCCTGCACGAGCGGCTTTGTGATCTCGGAGATATTGCACCGGGGTCCGAAGATGCGATCCACGCGGCCTTGAAGGCGGCCATGCGTCAGATCAGCGACAATGGCGCCTGTGCAATCTTTTTGGGCGGATCAGATCGCATGTCCGAGACGGCGCGGAGCGCGCTCCCTCATTGTCAGACAGTGCAGCTTGGCGGTACACCAGCCGATGCGCGCGATTTTCATATTGCGCCCTTGCCGAACGGAACGACCACGCCGGTAAATAGAGATACTGCCGCGCAGCGTGCCGCGTTTTCAGAGTGGCGGGATCCATCAAAGCCGTTGTTTGTTCGGTTTGATCTCTCGGTGTTTGAAACATCGCTCAGTGCGCTTTGTGATCGGCCCCGTTTGGGGGGCTGCGATCTTGCGACGGTGGTGCAATGGCTTGAGCTTTTGGGACGGCACGAGGTCAGCGCCATTATGTTGACCGGTCTGAATCCGAACCGTCCCGGAATGGGTGTCGTGAAGGTTGGCCAACGCCTGATGGTCACGGCTCTTCTGGCGTTTATCTATGCGCGCCTCGGCTTTGGGATTGATTTTCCGCGCCGCCAAACTTCCAAGGAAAAAGTACTGACATGACTGCAGCGATAACGACATTTCTCCCGCCTCTGGCACAACCGGGGTATCGGCTGTTTGATGGGCCTCTGCTCGATGCCGCCGACGTCCGTCCGGGCCAAATCGGTGTGGTGGGTATGCCCAGCGATTGGACACATTCAAGCCGGCTCGGAACCAGGTTTGGTCCCGAGGCGCTGCGTAAGGCAACGACGGTATTGCAATCCATGCGACCGCAGGGGGTCAGTTTTGATCCAGATACGGGCCAAAGAAGCGCAACGGCCAGCGACTGGCTCGTGGATTGCGGGGATGCAGTGATCACCCCTGAGGATGTAGACGCAACCACCGAGGCCATTGCCGCAATGACCGAGGCGCTGAGCGTTGGAGGGGCGATCCCTCTGGCACTGGGCGGTGATCACTATAATAGCTTCCCGGCCTGCCTTGGCTATTCCCGTGGGTTGGCCAAACGCGCACCAAATGCACGTTTTGGGTATATCCAGATCGACGGTCATCTGGATTTCTCTGACCGGCTTGGCGCGTGGGGCAGCCATAACCACGCAACCAATGCCCGTCGGATTTCCGAACTGCCCAATGTCGACGTGTCCAATATGGTTTGGGTCGGGATCACCGGTTGGGTCGACAGCGGTGAACTCGCCTTGATCGAAGAGCAGGGCGGTCGGGTGTTTTCGGCTGGCGACGTACATAAATTGGGGACGGCAGAGGCAATTCGTCAGGCGTTGGAGCATGCCATGAAGGGATGTGACGAACTGTATCTGTCAATCGACATCGATGCGATGGACGCTGGCTACCTCCCCGGCACCGGCTCAATCGTTCATAGCGGTATTACACCGCGTCAGTATTACGATCTGCTGGATGGGCTGGCCGAGGCCCCGTTGGGTGGACTGGATATTGTTGAGGTGTCCCCTCCTCTTGATCCGTCGGAGCGTACCGAATTTCTGGCTGCAGAAATGTTGTTCCGGATCCTGCGTCGCTTCCGCACACAACCTGTGACCGGGGCGGTGACAGAGCAATGATGGACTACAAAGGAACAGAGCAGCTGGGTGGGTTTTCCCATGCAGGAAAAACACTTGCGCCCGCGACACGGCCCTGGATCACAGACCTGTCAGCGCTTTGCCCTTACGAGGGCCTGCAACCCGGGAACCTACCGGAATTTGAACGCGACCCGAATTGGGACAACTGGGCGCTCACCGACAGTCCCAAAGACCCGAACCTGCGCCTGAACTGGCATCTATTTGAGGACGGTGGAAGAAGATTGATGGTCGCCGACCGGATGCTTATGAGCCGCGTCAGCTGGCAGGATCTGGATGATGCGGGGTATGTCCATGGCACAGAGCTGTCGATTGATGGACGCCTGTTTCGCTGCCGGTTGCTTACGGGGGGGGATACGCCCTGTAGTGACCCTTTTCAGGGGGCGACGCGCCCCAATGAATGGGATGCGCTGGTGGGGGGCAGCGGGGCGTTGAACGCTCCGCAACCGGACCCGGCCAATAGTACAGCACCGCTTTGCCCGGATCATCTGACCTCGCCTCATAACCGTTTGTGGAACTGGTTCGGCGCGGTCAGCTGGACCGCCGAACCGGTTGCCAGACGGGCCGATGGGCGGGTGTGCAGGGGCTATCATGGCCCGACCTATTTTTACGTGAATACTGTGGACCACCGGCATGAAGATATCGGGTGGCGACCAGTTCTTGAGGAAGCGCTATGACTGCAAACCCCTTTGCCAACTTTATCGCCGGATCATGGGTTGCTAGCAGCGACGCGGCCCCCAATGTCAACCCGTCCGACCTGAACGACACGATCGGCGAGTATGCCCGGGCAAGCGCCGATCAAACGGTTGACGCAATCGAGGCCGCGGCCGCGGCCCTGCCGAATTGGCGCAAGACATCGCCTCTGGTCCGGTTCGAAGCGCTCGACCGGATCGGGTCGGAAATCCTCGCCCGTGTAGACGAGCTGGGCGATATGCTGGCCCGCGAAGAGGGCAAAACCTTGCCCGAAGCCAAGGCCGAAGCGCATCGCGCCGGGCATTTGTTCAAATATTTCGCGGCTGAGGCGTATCGTGCGACCGGCGACACCTACCAATCTCTGCGCGAAGGTGTGTCGCTAAATGTTGTACGCGAGCCAATCGGCGTTGTGGGCGTAATCACGCCCTGGAATTTCCCACTGGCGATCCCCGCATGGAAAATCGCACCCGCTCTGGCCTATGGCAATACGGTTGTGTTCAAACCTGCCGAACTGGTGCCCGGATCGGCATGGATGTTGTCCGATATTATTGCCCGTGCGGGCGTGCCTGAGGGGGTGTTCAACCTTGTGATGGGAAAAGGCCGTGAGGTTGGGGAGGCAATCGTTACGCACCCCAAGGTGTCCGGGGTCACATTCACCGGTTCCACACCCGTCGGTCGCCATATGGGGGCGGCGCTGTTTGCGCGAGGAGCGAAAATGCAGCTGGAGATGGGGGGGAAGAACCCCTTGATCGTGCTGGATGACGCCGATCTGGATCTGGCGGTGCACTGCGCCGTTCAGGGCAGCTTTTTCTCAACCGGACAACGCTGCACAGCGTCTTCCCGCCTGATTGTGACCGAGGGCATTCACGACGCATTTGTTGACCGTCTTTGCGCGGCAATGAAAGACCTTCGGATCGGTGATGCGCGCGCTCCGGAAACCCAGATTGGTCCGGTCGCCAGTGAAGCGCAGCTCGCCATCGACAAACGATACGTGTCTCAGGCTGTGGATGACGGTGCAACGCTTGCCGCAGGTGGTGGCGAGGTCAAATCCAAAACAACCGGCCATTACTTTGCGCCTGCGTTGTTTACGGATGTGTCACCCGACGCAGCCGTGGCACGAGACGAAATCTTTGGGCCCATCGCCGCCGTGTTACGCGTGCCGGATTACGACGCCGCCCTGGCCACGTCCAACGACTGCGAATTTGGATTGTCCGCAGGAATTGTCACGCGGGATCCCGCCAAAATCGATCACTTCTCGCAGAACGCCGAAGCAGGCATGATACAAGTCAATCTGCCCACCGCCGGCATGGATTTCCACGCACCCTTTACGGGCCGAAAGGGATCCTCTTATGGTGCACCGGAAAAAGGCAGCTATTGCCGCGAGTTTTTCACGGCGGCCAAGGTTGTACACGCGGGGCGCGGATAATGTCGCAGACACCTTTGAAGGGCATTCGTGTTCTTGATCTGACCAATGTCCTTGCCGGTCCGTTCTGTTGTCATCATCTGGCGCATCTGGGCGGCGAGGTTATCAAGGTCGAAGCCGTCGGTCGGGGCGATCTCGCCCGCCAACTGGGGGCCGACCCAGAGCTGAACAAAGTCAACATGGGCGTGTCCTTTCTCGCCCAGAACGCGGGCAAGAAATCGGTCACGGTCAACCTCAAGAACCCACGGGGTCGAGAGATTTTTCTGAAACTGGTCGAAACTGCAGATGTCGTGGTTGAAAACTTCCGGCCCGGCGTCATGACGCGCCTCGGCGTGGGCTACCAGACCCTGAAAGAGGCCAATCCGACCCTCATCTATTGTGCTATCTCCGGCTTTGGCCAAGAGGGCCCGTGGATACGCCGCCCGGCTTATGACCAGATCATACAGGGAACCTCGGGTGTGATGTCGATCACCGGGGATAGCGACAGCGCGCCGCTGCGCGTTGGATATCCGGTGGCAGACACTGTGGGGGGCATCACCGCAGCCTTTGCGATTTCATCTGCTCTGAACGCCAATCCGCGCGGCACCTTTATTGATGTGTCGATGCTGGAATCGGTGCTGGCGACAATGGGCTGGGTGGTGTCGAACTATCTGATCGCCGGCGTCAATCCGACTGCCAATGGCAATGAAAACCCCACTTCGGCGCCTTCCGGTGCGTTTGAAGCGAAGGGCGGGTTGATCAACATTGCCGCAAACAAAGACCAGCAATGGGAGCTACTGACGGACCACCTGGGATTGGCCGCGCTGCGCGAGCGGCCTGAATATGCCACGCGCGAGGATCGCAAACGCAATAGGCTGGCTCTGAAAACTGAGCTGGAGACCGTGTTGAAGACCCGGTCACCGCGCGACTGGGCCAAGGAACTCAATAGCATTGGTGTGCCATCAGGAGCGGTTTTGACAGTGCCGGAAGTATTGGAAATGCCGCAGGTTGCAGACCGCGGTTTCCTCGACCAGTTTGAAAACGTCCCCGGCGTCGGACGCGACATTCAGGTTGCCACGACCGGGATCAAATTGGACGGCAGCGCGCCCACCGTCGATGCACCACCGCCCACATTGGGGCAGCACAACTCTCAAATCTGGAGCGAGTTAGGTCTTTCACCGGAAGACATTGAAAAACTGGCAAAGGATGGCGCGATATGACGGACCCCGCAGGACGCAATGACGCCGATGCCATTTGCCACTGGTGGCGCACCGAAATTATCGACATGGCTCCGGGGCGGATCGCCTTTCGCGGCCACCCGATCCAGGACCTGATCGGAAACGTCAGCTTTGCTCAGATGATCTGGCTCATGGTGCGCGGCAATTTGCCCACGCCAGAACAGGCGGCGCTTTTTGAATGCGCGCTGGTGGCGGGCGTGGATCATGGTCCGCAGGCGCCATCGATAGCCGCAGCGCGTATGGCCGCGACCTGTGGGCTGGGGCTCAACAACGTCATGGCCACCGGGGTCAACATGTTGGGTGACGTGCATGGCGGCGCCGGTGAACAATGCGCCGAGCTTTATTTCGACGTCGCCAAACGGATGGATGACGGCGCTGAACAGGAAGTTGCCGTCCGCGACGGTATCGCCGCCTGGTGTGAGGAAAATGGCAAGATCGTCTCGGGTTTTGGCCACCGTTTCCACAAGCCCGTCGATCCCCGCGCACCGCGATTGATGGCGTTGGTACGCGAGGCCGCGATGTCAGGCACTGTAGAAGGGCGATTTGCCGATATCGGTGAAGCTATACAGACGGAAATCGGACGTAAGCGCGGTGCCGATATCGCGATGAATATCGATGGGGCCACGGCTGTTATCTTTTGCGAATTGGGGTTCCCGGCACCGCTTTCCCGGGGATTGTTCTGTCTTTCCCGCTCGGTTGGCGTCTTGTCTCATGGCTGGGAACAGATTCAACAGGGCGGGCGGAACAAGGGGCCAATGCCGCCGCGTTATCTGCCGGAATATATTGGTGTCAAATCGGAGCGCTAACCCGATGACCATTGATGGTGCGAACGCCTAAATTCACACCGAACTTGGCATTGAAGCGCCACTGGCGTGTGGACTGTTTTGCCGGTCTCGGTCATTGGGCATCCCCCCCTAGAAGCAGACCCAACATGTTAGTCTGAACAAAGATTCACTTCTTTGGTGTTGTCTTTGAAGGTATTTCAATCCAGGCGAGAATCGATACATTTTCACGCTTGTTCTGACGTCAGCGAAGCGCACCGAGCTGCCATCGCGACAAGCGCGGCGAATTCACACTTGGTCCGCGATGCGTGAGTTTGTCGATCGCTGGATTTCGCAGTCGCAGCTAAAGTCCGGTCTGGTGGGCCGCACCGCAGCGATGCGCGCCCTCGGTCAACGGCAGCAAAGGGCCGATCTCCTAACAAGTTGTGGAAAGAAATTACGGGATCACCTTAGATCTCAGCGTTATCGCTCAGATTGAACCAAGTTGGCTATGCTAGTTCGCTGATCATCGATTTCAGATGGCGCATGTCGGTACCGCAGCATCCTCCAAATACTTGGATCGACGGATTCTGCCTCGCAATCGCGGCAATCTGTTTACCAAGTTCAGCTGGATCGCCTTCGTCCAGCTCATCTGCTTCGTCAAGTTCCGCATGCGAGCAACTCGAAGCGTTCGCCACAAGGCCTCTCAGCCGGGGGTGGTTGCCAAGCGCTCCGGCGAAATGGGTAGGGTGAGCGCAGTTGACCATAAAAAACAGCGCCGCCGAGTCGGTTGCTGCGTCGATCTGGTCAATTCCGTCCACAAGTTTGGTCCCGTCTGCCAGGCACCCGTCTGTCTCAACAACCAGAGACATGATGATCGGCAGTTCAGCGTCCCGGGCGGCGAGGATGCATCCCGCTGCCTCGCTTGGGCGGTTGAATGTATAAGCGGTGACCAGATCGAGGCTTGTGTCTTTCAGGCTGTGCATTTGAGCGGCGTGGTATTGACGTGCATCTTCGACGGGTACCGGCGGGATGTCGGCGTAAGGATCATGGCGCGGGCCGATGCAGGCCGACACCAGTACATCATCGCGAGCGGCAGCTTGGCGCACGTCTTCCATTAGACTGACCGCATCTTTGTTTACTTCGGCGAGCCGCTCTGCATCGTACCCCAAGGGCGCTGCCCGGTCGGCGTTCGCCATCCATGTGGGCGCATCAAGGATGCATCCGACATTCATTTCACGGGCCAGATCGACAAGAGCCTGCATTTGACCGGCCAGTATCACCCTGGTGCCAGGTTCTTCCAGCAATGGAAACGACGCGAAACCGGGAAGCTCAATTCCATGATTGAAAATCAGGTCGGTGCCAGTGCCGGCGTAAACCAGAAAGGGCTTGTTACCTTCGAGTGGGAGCTGTCGCGCCATTCTGATCCACGCCTATTGCCGTTACCTCTGCACAAGAAACCTACTTTGTCTCGGGCCTCCTGTGAACCTTAGGACTGCGACAGGGTGTATTCCGTCACTCTGATCCCCACGCCAGGCCAAACACCAGGTCATGTCTCGGTCGAAATCACCAGTGGCGACCGGCGCGCTCTGATTACAGGTGATGCAATCCATACAACCGCCCAGTGCTGGCATCCCGAGTGGCATTTTATGTTTGATTCCGATGCTGAGATGGCCGTGACATCCCGTCGGAAACTGTTGGAAAGCGCCTCGGAAACGGGATGTATTGTGCTGGGAAACCACTTCGCTTTGCCGTCTATTGGTCGGGTGAAGGCGGACAACGACGCGTTTCGCTGGGAGGACTAGCCCAGGTTGTATTTTGATGTGCGCGGGTCTGTTGTGGGATGGCGGCTGACGTGAAAGTTCGACGCGCCGCGCAGCTTACAGGCAATGATCGGCGAAACTAAATCTCGAACCCATTGGGCTATGTCACATTCCCTTGAATTCTTGTTTCACAAGCTTTCTCTCTTCACCATTTTGTGAAAGCCTGAAGCAGTTATGAGTGACAGAGTGTGCAATTTTCAGAAAACAGTGGTTCTTTCTGAACTCCAATCAGCTCTCTTGGACGGAATTTGTGATCACTGCGAGGTGACAAGTTCGGAACTGGCCAAGAGTGGAGAGGTGCTGGAAATATGTGGACAAGAGTACTGTTTCGATTATGAAACCGGTGTGTCCACGGAGACTGAAATTTTGTTGTGCCCCAGCTGTCACGAGGCAAACCATCTGGACGCGCAGCGACAGCATAACCCTTGCCACATCTCTGCAAGACGCAGCCGGGAAAACATGGGTTAGTCGATGGGTTCAGGAGGCGAAGCTTTGGAACGGTTTTTGCAAGAACCATCGCTGGTCCAATTTCGGTAGTCTGACAGACCAAGCTCGTCCCACATCCAGCCGAAATCATACTCAGCCACCGGAGAGCCGGTCTGGCGCGCGCTGCGGTTTTCGATTGTCTTCAGCCAGTCTATGACTTTCTTCCTGCCCGCCGTGCTGCGAACGGCCTGGCGCGGGGTCTTGCCATCCAGGGCAGGAATCGGCTGGTCAAGCGTATCGCGGTAATGCTGTTCGAGATATTCGTGGGCCATCTGACGGGCAAGGGCACGGGGGATGTCCTCTTCTTCTGCCACTCCGTTACTCGTGCTGTCATCCGCCATCATCTGTTCGGCGGTCTGGATTGATGTCAGCGGAGATTTCACCAGGTCGCCCAGGAGGTCCCGGACCAGGGCTTCGCCGCGTTCAGCGCGCGCTGTAGAGCTCACAGAAAGTGTGAGTGTCCGACCTTTCAGATCTAGGGACCCAAGCACGGAGGCCCCTGACATTGATTTGTCCAACACGAGGCCGGTGCCGTGCTTGGTGCCGGACGGGGTGTCGAGGTCAAGCCAGGTCCAATCCTTCTGGCCTGAGATCACGAGTTCTGCGGACTGTGTTAGCTTTTCAGATACCTGGCTTTGCGTCACTTTGCTGGCGAGGGGGAAGCGCATGTCGTGAAAGAGCAGGTTGTCGCCATCGCTGTTGCTGATTTGTGGTGGTTCCGGATCCAGTAGGTTCGGCAGATGTGCGAAGAGCCAGGCATTGGTGAAGAGGGGTGCGGAACGGTGTAGCTGATCCTGTGTCAGCCTCAGTTCAACGTCGGGGTTCAATTTCAACACGGAGCGGAGCCCGTCTTCAAAAAACGCGACGGTGTCGGGGTCGAATGGGAGCAGCGCCCCCGAGATCACGTTATAATCCCCCTGTGCGACAACCCGAGCTGCGATGCGATCCCATCGCTGCAGCATCTGCGTCGCGCTGTGTTCCCGGACGGTAACCGGCTCTGCGTCCGAAAGCATGTTGCGCAAGACCATGGATCTGCCGGGGTCTACCTCGCTCACCTCATAAAGGCTGACCGACGCGTCCCGCAATCCTTTGATATAGGCGCGGGTCTGCGCACTCTCCTTGGAACCGCTCCCTTTCAGATAAGCATCCGCAGCGTTTTCGGCGTCCGCTCCGAATGTCCTGCCCAGCAAATCTTCCAGGCCACCACCCCACAGGACCATCGGCCAATCCTCGCCCAGCAAGTCGCCCAGATCCTCGAACTCAAGATCGAAGGCCTCGAGCGCTGGCAGAAAATGCTCGTCCAACACATCAGCGAGCCGCTCATGCCAAATCTCGTCACGGGTGATAAACCCGATGAGCCCACCAAGATCGTTCCCCGTTGTCATCTTCAGCTTCTCCCTGTTTGCCGGACAGGGGCGATTTAGCGCAGATTGCAACCGCCAGCCAGCCCACACGCGTATGCAGACCTGCGTTACATGGAGGGACTTGTCATGGCGAATGCTATGTCTTTGGCTCCCGCCCAAAAAGCTCTGTGAAAAGCTTTTCGGAGCGGCGCAGGCCTTCATCGGTCAGTACCACCGATTTTGCCTTTCCAACCGGGTCCAGGATCAATCCGTTACGGTGCAGGCGATCAAGCGCTCCCCAGTCAAAGCCTTAGGGCCGTCCTGAACCCAGCGAATTCGGGGATGTTGCGAGCCGCTTCGACGACGGGTGTGAGCCCAACTAGTGGATTCGTCAGGGCGTTTCCGCCGGTATTCTATGATTGCTAAAAGATGGTGGTGCTGATCGCTGTCGTATTAGATTTTCCGCAAATATGCCCAAGAGACGTATCCCTTAAGCTTGCGCGCGCGCTCCAAAGAGACGCGGCACCAACGGGTGCCACCGGTCTGCTCACAGCCGTGAACTCGTAGTGCGGTTCCATTTGGAAGACCAACGATCACATTGAACCCTGTTCCAGGCCCACTGCGCATTTTTAGCATGTCACCGTCTTCGACGCCAAAAACCTCATATGTTCCGAGTGACGCGGCCGCCGCCGGTTTAACGTCCATGACGACCCCCAGGAACAAAGCCATTAGGGGTAAAAAGATTGCATTGCGCATCGCGATGTCCTGCTTATTGCCTCAACGACAATCGTAGCAACTCGGGTCACCAAGAGGAACAACTCCAAGACAGAAATGTAGGTGATACCAAAGCTTCAAACGCTACATTTCTTCCAAATGGTGGGGAACCCTGGCCCAGTTGGGGGCATCTTTCACAAAAACCTTGCTCGTTGGCTTGAAGTTGTTTGGCTCATCCAATGTCCCAGCCGCAATGCTCGTCAATCCGAAGGCTGTCACGCCCCACAGGCCTGATCCGCAGGTGCCACAAAAATGCTTGATGACAGGTCGACCTTCCTTTGAGGTCTTCTCAAAGGTCCGTGGTTTGCCTTTCAGCAGCTGCAGGTCTTCCGACTTTATCATGTACCCGGCATAACCGTCCGTTCCGGTCATCGATAGGCAATCACTGCAAAAACACATGAGTTGCATTACTGCGCTGCCAGTGACCTGGTATCGAACCTCACCGCAAAAACATCCGCCTTCCAAGATTTCAGCCACGTTGCCTTCATCCTTCTATTTCGTTTTGCAAGATATGAGAAAACCGTACCTACTCTGGCCAGTGGTCACAACGGTTCCAGCAGCGGAATGTGGAATGGTGCCAATATGAGCTCCTGTACCTGGATGGGTACGAGGCAAGCATCAGACAGATTGAGTTGTCGAATGTTTTCATCACGGTTCTGAATCCTTGCCAATTGACTGTTCCAGCAAAGTCATTGGACAGACGAGCTTTATTGATCGACAATCGCGTCATGGAGCTGACAGACACCACACCTGTGCACCTGATCCATGTGGACCCTGAGATCAACATGGCGCGGTTCTATGGCATCGAGTTGCAGCCGACGTTGTTTGGGGAGGTTTCAGTGCTTCGTACCTGGGGGCGTATTGGCACGAACGGGCAAGCCATGATGGTGACGTATGATGACGAAGCCCTGGCTAGTGAAGCGCTCCACAATCTCGAAAAGCAAAAGCTCCGTCGAGGGTATGTTCCGGTCGGTGAGTGACTTCGGGCTGCAGTCTGTTTCTGTGGCAAATCCCGAGCCTTTCGGCTCGTGAGCAGGCTCTAGGTTTCAGCCGACGTATCGGCTTCCACCCAGAACACCCCAGAATGATCTCCCTGTCCCAGTAGCCCCTGACCCGTCTCTTGCGAGCCGGGGCAGGGGCTTTGGGTCATGGTCGGTCCATGCCGTGGTGATCTGCCCATTCGGGTGACGGTCCCTTTTGCGCTCACGCAGGATCAGAGATCCTTTGTCCTTTCCTTGTGGGTCAGGCGGGATTTGGACAAGCCAAACGCTACCTTCCGTAAGGGGGAAGGCGCGGCCTCCCCCCTCGGACAAGACAAATAGACAATACCGTGTCCTCGCGCGCCTGCGCTGCGGGCCGCACCACTCTTGTCGATTGGTCCTGTCTCGCCCCTCTCCGCGTTCGCCACGGGGCAGGTTTTAGAGACGACGCCCTTTCAGGGCTCGGCTCAAAACCAGCACCAAAGGGGATCAACCCCAGAGGTCGCACCACAAAAGGAGAGACGGTTTTGGACATTGAAAAGACAAAAGACATCGACACTGACACCAGCCTGCAGGCGGCAGAGATTGCGACCCAGAATGACCTATTTCGGAAAGCGCTGATCGATCCGACTGCGGCAATCGAGATGCATTCTAAGGGAATTCAGGGTCAGGTATTTGTCACGCCCGGCGTGTCAGGTGAAGGGATGGAGTTCCAGACTGCAGCTTTGGCAGCGGTGGCGTCGGATGACCAGTTTGACGAGGGCAATGACCCCTATGGCGATCACACCTTTGGGGCGGTGACAGTCCGTGACCAGAAGCTGTTCTGGAAGATCGATCTTTACGACACGGACTACACGTATGGGTCCGACCGGCCGTTTGACACGTCAGTGACGCGCCGCGTTCTGACCATCATGTGCCCCAGCGAATACTGATCTCAATCCCAAACCGGAAAGGAGGTGAACACCATGAGCAATGAAATCTTGCAGCAACGTATCGCAGAAGCGTGGGCGCTAATCAGGAAGGGCGACAATTTCCACATCGCGCGCCGCTTCCTGATCCAACACGCAGCCATCTAAACGGCTCCGCTCTACCCCGGAAGGGGTAGGGCACCCTTAACACGATCTCAAACACTCAAACAAGGATTTGCCCCATGAGCAAAGTCGAAACATTCACCGCACCGGAAACCATCGAAACCGTATCCCTGTCCGATCTCTACCTGTCTGACATCAACCCACGACAGGAGGTTGGTGAGGAAGGTATTGCACTTCTGGCCGACAGTTTGGTTATGTGTGGCTTGATCCAGAACCTCAGCGGGTTGCGCGATACCGATGGCAAAGTCGCAATCGTTGCCGGTGGTCGCCGCCTACGGGCTCTGAACATCGCCGTGACTGAGCGCGCTGATCTGGCACAGGTTCCCGTTAAGGTCACGGACAATCCCTTCGTGGCTGAGCAATGGGCCAATGCGGAGAACACCGCCCGTGAAGAACTGGACCCTGTGGACGAGGTCCGTGCTTATGGCAAAATGGCCGAGAAATCTCTGTCTATTGCCAAGATCAGCAATGCGTTTGGCGTGACCGAATCCCATGTGCGCCGCCGCCTCGCGCTTGCCAGTCTGCCCGCCGCCGTTCTGGATGCGCTCAAAGCCGGTGAGATCAGCATGGGGCTGGCCAAGGCCATGACCGTCAGCACCGAAGAAGAGAAAATTCTGGAGGTTCTGGAACGGGCCAAAGAATGTCGGTGGTTCAGTGAGCATGATGTCAAACAGGCACTGACGTCGGAGGCTGTTAGCAGCACTAGCCGCAAGGCCGTATTTGTCGGGCAGAAGGCTTATGTTGAGGCGGGCGGCACCGTCACCGCTGATCTGTTTGCCGATGAAACCCTATTCAATGAAGGCGCGTTACTGGATCGTCTGTTTGCCGAGAAACTGGCGGTAGAAGCGGAAAAACTGCGCGACGCGGAAGGCTGGGACTGGGTGGACACCCATGAGGAAAGCTACATTCCCTATGGGTTCTCGGGTACGAAAGACATGCACCGTTTGGACATGGTGAGCCGGGACTTCACCGAAGGACAGGCCGAACGGTATGACGAACTTGCCGAACTCTATGAGGGTGAGGCTCTGGACGCGGATGGTGAAAAGGAGCTGGCCGCGCTTGAGGACTATACGGCGCCGTTCTATTCTGACGCGCAGCGCAAGCTGTCCGGCGTGTTTGTCTATGTCACCAACAATGGCGAGATCAAAACATCCCCGGCCTATGTCGCGGCGGAACATGTTCAGGCTGCCATTGAGGCTGGTGTTCTGGCCCCGGTCAAAGAACCGGAGATCAAGGAAGAACCAAAACCAGTTTATTCGCAGAAGTTCATCGACGACATGGTGGCGATCCGGCTGGCAGCGGTTCAAACGGCCCTGCTGGACAAGCCTGATTATGTGTTGAGCCTGTTTGCTTTCTTTGCCACCCCGGCCTCCGGTCTGAGCAGCAATCTGTTTGGGTTTGGCTATGGTGGTGCCGAGCGGAACACACCCGAGATCGATGACCAGTTCATCCTCGACCCGCGTCTTGGCGGAGAACGGGATGAAGCGGCACAGGCAGCCTATGACCAGTTCCACGAGATTGCCGCACAAGGCAGCGTGGAAGCGTTCAAAGCGTTTCGCGATCTGGGCAAGAAGACCCGCAATGGTGAGATCACGGGTTTTCTGGCCCGGCGGTTTCTGACCCAACGCCCGGAGTTCATGGCGGAGATCGAGGCTGAGATCGAGGCTGACATGCGCGCGATCTGGACCCCTTCGGCTGAAAACTGCTTCAAGCGTCTGAAAGGCTGGCAGCTGGATGATCTCTACAAAGACCTGCTGGACCTGCACATCGACGCCGACATGTTCAAAGCCTTCGCGAAATCCAAAAAGGGTGCCAAGAACGAGGCGCTGCACAAGCTCTTCAATGATCCAGAGCATCAAAAGGCACTGGGCGTGACCGAGGCACAGAAAGCCCGGATCGATGCATGGGTGCCGGATTGCTTCTGAAACTGGCAGGGCAGGGCGCAACGCGCCCTGCTTTTCAGCAATGATTTTTGATTTTAGTTCAATGGTATAGGTTGTTTTGACTTGAAAGGTTGTAGCCTGTAGGCTACATATAGGTATGATAGAAATTCGTAAGACGGACCTGTTCGACAAGTGGCTCAAGGGCCTGAAGGACCAAAGGGCGAGAGCCAGGATCTTGGTTCGCATCACGCGGTTGAGCCTGGGCAATCCCGGTGATGTGAAACCGGTTGGTGAAGGTGTGAGTGAACTGCGTATCTCCGAAGGGAAGGGGTATCGCGTTTACTATGTGTCGCGCGGTGACGTTTTGATCGTTTTGCTGTGCGGGGGAGACAAGTCATCCCAGCAAGCCGACATCAAAACCGCCAAGGCGATGGCAAGAGAGTTGGAGTGAAAAACATGGGTGTCAAAACAACGAAGTTTGAAGCGGCTGACTATCTGGACAGCCCGGAAGCCATTCAAGCCTATCTTGAAGCGGCTTTTGAAACCAGCGACACGGCGCTGATCGCGTCGGCACTTGGCGATGTTGCCAAGGCCAAAGGTATGTCGAGTGTGGCCGACAAATCTGGTCTGTCTCGGGAAAGCCTCTACCGCGCACTTAGCGAAAATGGCAATCCCGAGTTTGGCACGGTGCTGAAAGTGCTGAGCGCTGTGGGTGTGACGCTCACCCCGAAAATGCACGTGAATTAACCCACTTTAAAGGCTATCCACCATGTCCACCGATGCAGCTCCGTCTACGGTTGAAAAAGCCGCCCGCCGCGTCTGGAAATCCGCGCAGATGTTCGTCGGGTTTCATACAGACCAGAAGGGCAAGCCGCGCACACAGCCGAAGCTCTGGCCGCCAAAAAACGGGAGCGCGTCGATCCATGGTGATCCCAGCGCGCAGGAGGCCATCGTGGTCGTCAAAGCCGCTGATCCGGACGAGGTACAGGACGTGCAGATCAAGCTGCACCCAAACCGCATTGTTGTGCGCCGCGATGCAGATGCCTGGTGGCAGGGTGTCGCTGTAGATGAGCATACCGTGACGGTCCGAATGGCCGACAACACGATCATCGAAATCCGCCATGACGGATCGGTGAAGCGGCGCTCGGCAGAGGACGAAACCCATGTTGAAGCAGATGGCAGCATCTTCAAGTTCACGGAATTTGCCGAGGCGCATATGACGGGTGACGGGGTGGAAATGACCCGCCGCACAGAGGATCGCATTGCCACGATCACAGCTGACGGTGTTGTCGATCGCGCGCGCAAGCGTTAGCCTGTAAAGAATACCTCCAGATTTTCCTTTGGTTAAACTCGTGGCCCGCTTCGGTGGGCCTTTTTCTTGGCGTACTCATCACTGTATCTGCCCGTGCGCCGGTCTCGCCCCGCGACAGCGCTTGAGAGAGTTCTTGCGGATTACCGGGGCGTCCTACCGAACCCGCCAATCCAAATTGAGTCCGGCTGTTTACCTGATCCGCACAAGCACGGACCAGGGCCGGACCGTCCGGTCTTTGGCCTCCGCCAGTTGGATAGGGCGGTTTGCACCGTCCGTCATTCTTCATCCTTTGCGACGACGGTCATACCGACCCAGAAGGGCAACCCCCAACTTAGAACTGAGCGCCGCGCCTGTGTCGGATCGAGGTGATGTTGCCGCCATCAAAGACATCGTTTTGTTCAGATGTTCCGCGCGCAGCGATCCCAGAAAGCCTTGCCTTTCACCAGGTCTGACAGTTTCAAGTACGTTGCCGGAGAAGATCCTCGGCTGCGGTGTTTCTGAAGGGATGAACATAAGCGGGCAGTCGGGGAAGACGCGCGGCGCCCGGGCCGGGCGCCGCGCTTCAACAAGGAATGTCCCCTGCGCCTGCGGCGCATTCCGCGCGGATCAAATTCCCTGCTGACATCCCCTTGATGCCCGCTTTTCCCTTGTTCATCGAAACACGCCATAGCGAGGATCAAACAATGGCAACTCAAACTCTGAAACTGAGCGTCAAGACCGGTGAAAAAGAAGGCAAGACATTCTGGGATCGATGCGGGGTGCTCTTCGTCAATACCGATGAGACCGGCACCATCACCTCGATCCAGGTCAAGCACAGCATGTTCCCTGGCGTTGAGATGGTGGCCTTCCCGAAGCGCACCGATGACGATCCCGTCACCGAATGACGGGAGGGCAGGGCGGCGCAAGCCGCCCTTTCTTCTGCTCCGGCCGCAGGCCGGACCACATATGCGCCACAGGTGGCGCGCGGTCCTAAGACCGGGCAGGGGTGCCGACCTGCCCCAATGCGGCAGCAGACAACCCTGCCACACCCGCCGCGAAAGCGGCGGGACATTGAGCGCGCTGAGGCGCGCGGAAAATGCCATACTGACCTTGAACGTGCCGGTATGTGACGGGCGCTGTTCGGGCAGCTCCCGCTTTGCGTGATTGCCCTGCGCCGGTCCACCGGCACCCACGCCTGCTGGCTGGAAAAGGGGCAGGACCCTTTTCCCGGCGTGGAGATTGCCTCCAAGAGCAAAACTGTTCCGGGGGCAATTTGAGAAAATACGGATTTCTAAAATCACCCCCGGTTTCCTCTTGGAGAGTATGACAGGATAAGGTAGTTGTGTTACAAGTCATAAAAACAACCAGAGGTATACATTGAGCAAGCCCGGCGACACCACTGTCTTTTCCGTTCGATTGCCGTCAGATGCGTTGGTGCGTTTGGAGGAGGCCGTGCAGTCGCTTGGGGCCAAGAGCCGCAACCAGATCATCCAACGACTGATCTATCGTCTGATCGGGTATCTCGATCCTGACCCGGCCGTTGTCGATCTCTGGCAGACGCACTTGCGGCAGGTTCAGGGTGGATACACCAACCTCAATCAGCTCGCAAAATCGGCCAAACGCGGTTCGGTGATCTGGACCGATGACGACCGGCGCGATGTCGAAAACCTCCATCGTGCGATCATCCAGCACCGGCAAGACCTGAAGGCGCTGATCACCGCGGCCCGCCGAAACCGAGAGCCAGACTCCGCCATTCGCCGAATCTTGCGCGACGATGAGAGGACATCTGAAGCATGAACGTCGCGGCTCACAATTTGACGGCAGGGGACTTTCTGGAGCTAGCCTTCCGGGAAGCGCAGAAGGGTATCGATCGGTCCAAGCAGATCAGCCAGCAGCTGCAAACCGCCAAGCGCATGAAGTTCATGATCTCGCGGGCCTCATCCATCAAGGCGCGGCTTGGTGCTGTGGTTGGAAAGCCCGAGGCGGTTGTGAAACACGTCCGCAAAGGTGGGGTGAAAAAAGCGCATGAGCTGCGCCGCCAGATCAATTACCTGACCGTCAGGGCAGAGGGCGTGTTGGACATCCGCGACAATGGTGTGACCCCGCTCGATGCCGATCAGGTGAGTGATCTGATCGAGACCTGGGCCGAGGATTTCAACGGGAAAACCAACTATGGTTATACCCGTCACATGATCGTTTCTTTTCCCGAAGGCACCTATCCGGATGCCGCGCATGAGGCCGGTTTGGACTTCGCGGATCGCCTGTTTGGGAGCGGTGATTTTGGCGATACCTGGGACTATCTGACCGTGTTCCACAACGACACTGACAACCCCCATGTCCACATCGTTGTGAATAACCGAGGCGTGGAACATGGGCAGTGGTTGGCTATGGGTATGAGCAGCGACATGAACATCGACGTTCAGCGCTCTATCCAGGTTGAGGTTGCCGAAGGATACGGAATTGAGCTGACCGCAACGACCCGCCTTGAGCGCGGTTTGCGGCAGGAAGTTGAGACCGACACGTGGAAGGTTCAGGCCGGACTGTCTGTTGTTGAAAGCACTCCGGAGGTTGAAGTTACGGCCCGCGACATGGCCGGTGATGTGATGACACTCTCCATCGCAAGAATGTCGGATCTGTTTGATGAGCGCGCCAACGCTGTCAAAGACCGGATCGAAGAGTTTGCCATCCAACTCGTTGAAAGTGAGGAACCTATGGTATCGAGAATGGAACATCTGCTGGATCAAGCCCATCATTTTGATGATTACGGCGAGCCAGGAGACCCGTCTTATGTGTCGCCCGAAGTCATGAGCAACTTGCGGCGACACATCGAATTAGGCGGTTCTGAGGAAACAATCGCACCCGAGCTGAAGGCTCAGGTTGTTGCCCATATCAGCGACGTTCGGGACAACGAACAGAGCCATCCGTATCTGTCTGCCCTTGCTGATATTGTCGATGACAAGGCGTTCCAGTCGTCCGCTGATTATGCCCCGGCAGCACGCCGGTACGAGGTCTATATACAGGACACCTTGGGCAAGGGGGCCTATGAGGACTTCCAGACTCAGACCAAAGAATTGCTGCAATCCATCGACAAGATGGAAGGGCTGGCCCGTGAGGTTGACGACCCTCATCTGCGTGTCGCTATGGATATTCAAATTGGCGAGTTGAAGGGCGACGTTGCGGACCTGCGCACCAACGATCCGGACCTTCAAGCCTTCATCATCGAGGACCGCCGCTATTCAACGATGATGGGAATGGGCACTGCCGAAATGGATGTCTTGGATTATTCAGAGGCCGGCAAGTGGGCAGCGATCCGCAAAGAAGTCACCGACACGGCCAGCAGCTACGGCCTCGATGGCGAGGCGTTCGTTGCCCGCTTTGGCGATCATCAGAACGTCACCCTGGGTACAACAATGGGATGGCGCAGCGACGACATTTCGACCGCCGCGGCCCACTTCCAGGCGCAAGGATTACCCGACAGCCACGACCGCGCTGAGGCCGTTGTTGACGAGCTGCACCAGCTTGCGTCTTCCAGGATCATCGCAATCTCAGAAGAACTTTCAGACGTTCACGCCCACGCAACGCACCCGCTCTTGCAGGGGCGCGGTGACGATGACGGGCACAGCTTGTAAGGACTTTAACCGGTCTGCCTGATGCGCGCGCCAACGCCCCAGGCAGACCCATCACAGAGTTTTCCATCAACTCGCAAAGGAAAAACTATGGTTTCGCGTACAGACTATCTTTTGAACGAAGTCGAACACTTCGCACCCTATTCCAGATTTGATCAATCCGCCCCGCGTGAAGATCGCGTTTCAGAGCAGATCGACATCATCAGGAAAGAACAGCAGGCGATGGGCTTTGATCGTGCAGCCATCGCCTCAAACAGCTTCGACATCGAGGACCAGGCCAACCGCCGTGTTGACGAACATACTGCGCAACAAGATCTGGTCGAAGAATTCAAAATCGAATTTGAAGCTGCGGAGCGGTCAGGGGAGCCGGTTGATCTGAACGATATGCAGGCTTTGGTTTCTCAGCACATGAGTGATGCTCAGGAATACGATCTGTATCACCCTTACTATTCGTCCCTTGCGGATCTGAGTGGTGACAAGGATTTTCAGGAGTCCGACGACTACCAGTCGCCCGGTGATCGCTATGTTCAGTATATGCAATCCGCTTTGGGGGAGGCCATCTTTGAGAACTACGAGCAGCAGACCAAGGACATCGTGAACTCCATCGAGAACATGGAGGCTCTTGCACGAGAGGTCGAAGATCCACACTTGCGTGCCGCAATGGACGTTCAGATCGGGGAGTTGAAAGGCGATGTTGCCGAACTGCGCCCATATGACACCGACCTGCAGGCATACACTTTGGCTGATGACAGCTACACCACATCCATGAATGCGGCCGAGTTGGACAACCTGGACCCCACGGAAGCCGAAAAATGGCTGGCTGTGCGTGATGACATTGTGGCGACCGCGCACAGCTTCGGTCTCGACGGAAGCAAGTTCCTGGCCCGCTACAACGATCATGACAGCGTTTCAATCGGCACAACGGCGACTTGGAAAGACGCGGACATTTCCACCGCTGCCGCCCATTTCAACAGCCAAGGCGTTCCGGACAGCTACGAGCGCGCGGAGGCCGTTGTTGGTGAGCTGCACCAAGTTTCATCCAGCAAGATTGCCGCCGTGGTGCAAGAGATTGCCCATACCCGCGAACAGGCTACCCACGTCCATGAGTATGATGGACACAGTCTTTAACCACGGAGGACATGATAGATGATTGTTCGCGCCGGTGAATGTGTTGCCGGGAACAGCGAGACCACCGGGTTGGAGTAATGTGGGGTCTGTTCCGATTGGGACGGACTCTTGTCCTTGGACATTCCGGGCATTCGCTGCACCACGTTTGAATAGGCAAGAAGCGGACAAAACAGTCTTTCGCTGGGACTAAAGCAATGTCCGCTCATAGTTTAGTGATCGTGGTGACAGAGTTTATGATCGGCAAGAGACGCGAGCACATAGCAGTTCTCTGACACTCCTTCGTCATCACAGCCCTTCGAAATCCGAACCAGCTCTTTTTCAAGAGCCCGTAGTCGTTTGATCTTTGCTCTTACTTCGGAAAGTTGTGAGACGGCGATGTCCGTTGCGGCTTGGCATGAACGATCCGGGTGGCCTTGAAGCACAATCAATTCGGAGATCGCTTCAATTGAGAAACCAAGATCGCGTGCATGCTTGATGAAACTGAGACGCTCTAGCCCTGCCACATCGTAGCGCCGTTGGTTGCCTTCGGTGCGTTCTGGTGCGGCAAGCAGGCCCATTTCCTCATAGTAGCGGATAGTCGGAACTTTGACCTTCGTGCGCTTGGAAAGCTCCCCGATAGAAAACATGAAAATACCTCTTGAACCTCTAGTAACTAGAGACACTACACTATGGTCACGACAGATACAAAAAGGGCTTCCCAATGTCAGCATGTTGCGGACACAACGCCAAATTCGACGGCGTATCAGACGACTACAAAAGGAGGCTGTGGATTGTCATTGCTCTGAACGCGGTGATGTTCGTCGTCGAGATGACTGCCGGTCACTATGCAAAGTCTCAGGCACTTCAGGCCGACGCTCTAGACTTCCTTGGGGATGCTTTGACCTACGGTATCTCGCTGGCAGTGATCGGGGCTTCAATCCGTGCACGCACCAATGCCGCTCTGGCGAAAGGGGTGAGCTTGCTGCTGATGGGTCTTTGGGTGTTTGGATCGACCGTGTACCGGGTGTTCTATGTCGGAGTGCCGGAGGCCGAGATCATGGGCATCGTTGGCTTTTTCGCTCTTATGACCAATCTCGCAAGTGTTCTCTTGCTCGTCCGTTACAAGGACGGCGATGCAAATGTGCGCTCTGTCTGGCTATGTTCGCGTAATGACGCCATTGGCAATGTGGCCGTTATGTTTGCAGCTTTAGGCGTCTGGGGCACAGCTAGCGGTTGGCCTGACCTGATTGTTGCGGCGGTCATGGCAACGTTGTTTCTTTCCTCTGCTTTCCAGATCGTGCGCCAAGCGCTCGCCGAGCGTCGGGAAGTTGGCGAACATGAGCATGTTTGACGTGGATTATGACCTTTGATCTCGAATGATACGAAATCGGCTCAATTTAGTTGGAAATACCAAGGACTCTCGCCATGAACCTGAAACGCCGCCAAGTACTGACTTACGCCGCTGGCTTTGCCAGCACAGTACCATTTGCCGCGTTTGCGCAAGACACGCCTTCCGTCCGTGTTCTCAAGGATCCGAACTGCGGCTGTTGCCAGGTTTGGATCGACATCCTGCGGCAGGAAGGCTTTCGCATTACCGAGGAGCGCAGCTTTGGAACACAGCTTGTCCGCCACAAATTGGACAACGGCATTCCCGAAGAAATGATGTCCTGCCACACAGGCGAGATCGATGGCTATATGATCGAGGGGCATGTGCCGGTTGCAGACATTCGTCGTCTGCTGGAGGAGCAACCCAGTGCTGTTGGACTTGCTGTTCCTGGCATGCCCTACGGTTCCCCTGGGATGGGGCCGGAAGATCGTCGTGAGGCCTACGACGTGTTTTTGATCCTCAAGGACGGTAGCACCGAGGTGTTCAAGAGTTACGAAGCGGCCTGAGGCGACGTTCATCGAGCGGAAACAGTAAGGAGGAGAAGATGACGAAGCTTGGATTACGCACTCTTACCTTAAGCGTTCTGTCTATCACCATTGCTACAGTGGGTTGCGCACAACAACAACGAGGAGATTGGTGGGGTCACGGGCCAATGGGATCTAACCACATGAGGTCTGAGCACATGCGTGGTTGGGGGCACGGCAATATGGGGCCTGGCCAGCAGCAGCGCATGCAACGACATTGGACGTATATGAACGAGGACGTGCCCGCAGCCTACCGCGGGGCTCGGAGCACCATTCGTGCAACGCCCGAGAATGTTTCGGAGGGCAAGACGCTATATACGGAAAACTGCGCAAGCTGTCATGGAGCTGAGGGTTTGGGCGATGGTGAAGCCGGACGTTCGCTCGCGCCCTCTCCCGCTCTCCTACGATGGTTCGTTCAGATGCCGATGTCGGGGGACGAGTACCTTCTTTGGGCAATTTCCGAGGGCGGCGAACGCTTCGGAACAGACATGCCAGCCTTCAAGGAAGCGCTGAGCGAAGAAGACCTTTGGAAGATCATCGTTTATATGCGTGCGGGGTTCCCTTGATCTGTCGTCAATCTGTTGGTTTTTGATGAGTGTTTTTGCTGTCGATACTATGACGACAATTCTCAGCAGGCATAAAGCTGACAATGCGCCATTCTAGTAAGCTTCACGGAAGCGGACATATATGTAAGTCGCAGCACGAGCAGGTTAGGGCTCTCTCCTGCCGTTCTCTGCATATTGAAGTAAGGTCCGGTTCGGCCGCGTCCTGTTACCCCCGTCAAGTGAAGGCGCTACTTTCAGCCCGTTTGGCTTTCATTTTCTCCATCGCCATATCTTTCGCTGACCGACTTTTCCGCTTTGCGACCGTGCGCTGCGCATCAAATGCCGCCTGAAGTTCCTGGTCTTTTTCAGAAACCTCTTTCACCGGGGCAGGGGCCGGATTCGCATCCGCCAGAGCCTTTGCCGTGTCCCTGGCCTGTTCTTCAGCAAGATCCAGATGTGTACCTTTGATCTTTGGAGCATCACCCCCAAGGAACTGCATGAAATAGGGATCTTCGAAGTATCGGATCTTGTTTGCAATCACCGGCATCTTGCCTTCGCGGATCAGCACAACTTCATTTTCAGGCAATCGGCCAACGTGTTCGGGCCGGAGCAGGCGAATGCCTTCTTCACGCTCTGATATGCTGCCCATTTCCATCTTGCCGAGTGCTCGAGACTTCGACTTGCTTATGACCGTTTTGTCCCCGATGGACCTGGACACATGTTCGCGTACTTCGGAATCCTCTGAGGCGGCAAACATCTGGGTTCCAGCGTTTGCCAGCATCGCCCGCACACCCTCGTGCCCATAAATGTCCTGTAGGCGCGACAGTGTTTGCGAAATCACCACGAGCCTGCCCCCGAACGATCGCATGGTGTCATAGGCTTCAACAACGCGCTCAAGATGGCCGAGGCGTTGGAACTCATCGAGCAGCATCAAAACCTTGAACGGCTCATCTTCGCCCGGCTCAACAGTTTCGATGGTGTTCACCAGATCGAGGAAGAACAGGCGAATGAGCGTCCGGAACTCTTTGACCTTTTTCCCTGGCACGGAAAAGTAGATCGAGCTGGGGCGCCGACGCAGATCTTCAAAGTTGATGTCATTGCCCTGCGTGGCTCTTGCTACCGACGGGTTGCGCCAGAGCTGCAGGCCGGAGTTCAACATAACCGAAATCGTTGACCGCAGGATTTTGGATTCTTCGGCTGCAAGATTCAGAAACTCATCTGCAGCTCGCGCATATCCAACTTCTTCAGCCATTTTCTCATAGTCCTTTTGCTTGGTCGTTTTGACCAGGCGCAGGACTTCGGAAATGTATGGCCGCTTTCTTTTGATCGCCAGCATCGCCATTGCGCAGAACATGCCTTCAACACCACCCATAAAGCCCTGCGCGGACGAGCTGGGCGTGTCGAACATCTGAGTTGCAACCTGAATCACTTCTTCCCATCGCCGGTCCAGATTGTCGGCACGTGCTGCGCGGCGCAGAGGGTTGTAGCTGTGGCTTTTGTCGGGGTTCTCGGGGTCGAACACAAAAACCTCATCGCCCATTGCTGCCCGACGCGCGCCGGTTGTCTGGAAAATCTCGCCCTTGATGTCCAGGACGACGCAAGACCCATTGAAACGCAGGACATTCGGGATCACAAAGCCGCTGGTTTTGCCCGAACCAGACGGGGCAATGAACATCGCGTGCGGCTTTTGGACACCGGGGCCGGGCTTATAGTAGATCGCGTTTTTGTCCTTTGGCTCACCAAATTTGGCAAACACGATTTCACTATCCAATTTGTCTTTGAGCTTCAGAACCGACGCATAGCCTTCCTGGACGAGCTGAGGGGCCTTTGCAAAGGTCGCATCACCGTATTTCGTTGAGGGACCACGCAGCGCAGCCGCCACAAATGCAAAGGTCAAAACACCCACTGCGACCACCGCCACCAGACCCATGATCTGCTGCGTCTCTGCAGGCTGTGCCATGAACTTCTCTGGGATCGCCCAGATGTCCAGCCCGCGAAAGCCTCTGGTGTTGATGTATTCGAGCGCCAGCCCGACCACCAACACCGCGCAAGCCGAGGTAGCGATAAAGCCCATAGTACCGGCTATCGCGACCTTCTTGCCTTTGGGTAGATCCTGAAACTCAGCCATCGGTCAGCTCGCGTTTGAAGAAGCACACGATGCCAAATTCTGCACGTGCGACACCAACCATTTCCCAACCTTCTTTGCCCAGCTTTGCGAATTTCTCGCTGGCGTCGTCGCATTCCGAAAAAGGCACGTCTCGGTACTCGAATTTCTTCATCTTTGTACTCCTTCAATTCAGTTGTTCAGCAGTCATCAGAGGCGGGAAGATCACGCCGTTGACCTTCCGTTCGTCCCCGATTTTCTTCATGTGAACGATCATGTGAATGGTGGCCCGGATGTCATCGACCACTTCTGACTTTTGAACGGTCGGAGATCCGCGACGCACCATTTTGCTCATCCGTCCAATGGCATCTACGGGCGAGTTCGCGTGCATGGTGCAGACAGATCCATCGTGGCCGGTGTTCACCAGTTCCAAGAACATATTCGCGTCGTCGCCTCGGATTTCACCGCAGACGAGGCGGTCAGGCCGGAGGCGAAGCGCCGATTCCAGCAGCTTTGTTGGTGATCGAGGGCCATCTTCTTCGGAACGGTCGGCAAGCAGATCGACAGAATTGGGTTGCTCGATGTCCAACTCGGCCACTTCTTGAATCGTCACGATCCGTTCGCCCGGATCGACGCGCTTCAGCATTGCATTGAGGACAGTGGTTTTGCCGGACGAGGTGCCCCCGGCAATGATCACGTTCCATTTGCTAAGCATTGCAAGGTCGGCCAGCTCGTCAAAGTTCATTGTTCCGTCAGCGAGAACAGCCCGAGCATTTTCAAGCGCGCTATGATCGTTGTTTTCTGCCAACGCCGCCTCTTTGCTGGCGAAGCTGAACGCGCCCAGATCGACGTTTTTCACGCGCAGGAGACGGATCGCAACGGACCCCACGCCGGTTGTTGCTGGCGGAATCACGACCTGAACCCGCGCTTTACCCTGCTGTGTCGGCACGTTGGCCGTCGCAATCGGCTTCTTTTCTCCGAATGTTACATCGCTGAAACCGGCCACGCAGCGCCCGATGTTTTCTACATCGTCTCTGTTCAGAGTGATGTCTGTCCTGGTCATGTGCGTTGTGCCCATTTCTTCGACCCAGACCGATCCGTCAGGGTTCACAGAAATTTCGCTCAGGCTTTCATCGTGTAACAGATGCTCGATCTTGCCTGTATAGTATTCCAGAAGGCTATTCCCGTTCCGCCCGCTCATGTTCTTGTCCTTGGTAGAGCACTTTTTGGAACACTGGAGGTTGCCTTCGCTGCATCTCGGCTTTGCCTCGAACACGAAGGCATCCACATAAGATTCATTGCTTCCAAAAAGTGCTGAATTTGCTTCAAAAAAGGCCGCTACCGCACTCGATCATGCTGGCAGCGGCCGGAAAGACCGCTGAGGCGGTCGGCTCATTGGCTCGCTCTCAGAAGCTATCGAACACAACGTCGCGCTGCAGGATCGCGTTGATACGACTGCCCTGATCGACAAAGATTGTCGGAGTGATGCGCAGGTATTCATCAAGCGCCGCTGCCGTGGCGTTCTGCAGGTTAGACCCCACTTGGGTTGCCAGATCCGTTCTGACCGAGTTGTTGCTGTCGCTGTCAGACACCAGCGCCACAGGGGCAATACCGATGATGGACAACAACGCAGCCGTGCCGAACCGCTTCCCAAAGTGTGTGTTCACCCTGCCGGTCGCGCCGGTGCGGCCCTGTCCGTCCGTGCCAACTGAGCCGATCTGAGCGGAAAGGCCATCCGGTGTAATGACACGGCTCCAAACAATCATGATGCGCGTTTGCGCCAATGTCGTATCCGCTCGATACTCGCCATAGAGCTTCGATCCACGAGGCAGAAGCAAACGTGTGCCGTCCATCGAGTAGACGCCGCGTGTGATCGTTGCCACGACACTACCGGGCAGTTCCGAGCTGACCGCCCCACCGAATAGCGCCGACAAGACCGTGCCTTGCGTTAAGGTGCGCGACGGATCGTCAATGATCGAGGCCCCGACGATGGGTGGATATTCTTCGACCAGATTGTTTTGCCATGTCGTATTCGGGTTTTCCTGATAGCCGCGCTGTTCTTCAGGTAAGCGGGTGTCGTCTGGCTGGACTTGAACCGGCTGCGGCGCAGCAGGGAAGGGTTGGAAAATGACCGGCTGCGATCCACCATTGATCGGCTGGTAGTTTTGACCGGGTGCTTCCTGTGCCATCGCGCTTGACGCCAAAGCAACCAGGGCGAGGGTGAGTGCTGTTCTGTTCATCGTCAGCTCCATTAGTTTCTGCCGTATGGGTTTTCATCGAACACGATGCCGTCTGACTGGTTCTGGCGCTCGCGCATCCGCTTGAGTTCTTCAAGCCTGCGCCGCTCATCATCAGTCAGACCCGTAGTCTGCAAGTGGCTCATACTGGCGAGCGCCCGGGCCTCTGCATCAGCAACCGCCTGGGCAAGCTCAGTCTGAAACTTTTTCTCGCGCTCATCATATCTGACCTGAAGGCGTTCATTGGTCAGGTTCAGCGTTGCGATTTCACCGTCTTTTTCTGACAGCGAAACTTTGGCGTCCGTCAGCTCGTCTTGCAGATCGGAAATCCGGCCATTCTGTTGCTCGATTGTTTTCAGGGCTTGTTTCAGCCCTTCGGAATCGACCTGCGGCACTGCTACCGGTGTTGCCACCGCAATTTCCTCGGGCAAAGCCTCTTGTTCCGGCTCATCGACCTCTGGTCCCCGTGCGGTCAAAAGCCCGTATCGCTCGCCACCGCCTTGTTGCAAAGCGTCAACGCGGACACCCGTGTTGGTGCTTTTGTTTTCGTCGCCCATGACAAACCATACAAAGCCCAGGAACACCGCCCCTGCGATTGCAACAGTTATCAGCTTCTTTGGGTCGAACTTCTTCCGGACACGTTGCGACGGCTGTTCAGCCGCCGCCCGTGCCGCAATTGTCTGATCGCGGTTCATTACTTGCTGCCCCCCGGTTTAACTGTCTGTGAAGTGACGGGCCGACCGCTCACACTTGCCTGCTGAAACGCGTCGCCATCGTTTCGTACACAGATCGAAGTGTCCTCGATGCGCAGTGTCCAAAGATCTGAAAGGCCTTGCACCTGGATAATGCCGCGCTCTTTGACTGTGGTGTTCACCATCAGCTCGCGGCCATCAGGCAGGACACGGAAGATCCCCGGCAACTCCGCATCCTGCGGGATCTGCATATAGGTGTGAACGCCATCGTCCCACACGGCAGTAGGCGCGAAGTCAGCTTTGCCCGAGCGCGAGTAGTTTTGGTTGACGAAGCGGCCTGTTGGTTTCGGTTCGCTGCGCGCTACCGTGCCACGGCGCGTTGTAGTCCCGCCGCTGTTGTTTTTGTTGTAGAACGTGACCCGGAACGGAACACGTTTGCGTTCGGCGGCGCTCTCGGCCGGAACCAGATAGAAGTTGTATGTGCCGCGATTGGTCAGGACAGTCAGGTTTGAATCCGAGTTCAGGATTTCCGGCTTGAACGCAATAACGCGACCTTCCTGAAGGCGAGTGATCTGAAAACTTTCAGTGTCGCCCGCACCAATGCTGCGGACGGTTTCGCCCTGCGGAAAGTGAACATAGGTAATCAGGCGTTCACCCACAGGGATGCGGTACACCTGGTTCTCGACGTAATGGAAATGCGTGATGCGGTGATCCGCGTTCTTTCCGTCCGGTGTCGGTGTGATTTCAGCGAGCAGAGGCGTAGAGAATGCCAAAACTGCTGCGGCGGTGGCGGTGAGTGTTTTGAAAGAACGCTGCATCAGATGTCTCCCATTGCGTCTACGCGATAGTTGGTGACGACGAAGCCGAATGGATTTTCCAAAAGTTCGTCCATCGACGTCACGATTTTTTCCTCAAACCCATAGGTCACTGTGACCACGTAGCGGGCTGAGGCCGTTGCTTGGTTTGGAACGATCAGGGACTTGCGGATCTCGACCTGCACCGTCGCATCGTTGACCGGCGACACGCCCAGAATTTCGGTCTGCACCTTTGTCTTGGGCGTATAGATTTCGTCCGGATGGTTGTCGTTCGACCCGTCCCACAGTTCGCGGTAGGACGTTTCGGCCAGCTCATCAGAACGACGCAGCACCGATTTCAGGCGCTCGTTGTTGTCCTGGACATCATAGGTTTCCCGGTCGCGCACATAATTTGCGACTTCACGGAAGGCCATCGCCTCAGAAGGTTCCAGTTCTTCGACTTTTTCAGTCAGCAGGACCGGCAGTTTCGTGTCCGGATCAATGGAGAATGGCACCGCGCGGATTTCCTTCAAGGGAAGGAGCATCGCCCAACCAATCATAGAGGCCACGCCCATTGCCATGCCGACCATGCCGAATACCTGCCATTTGAAGGCATCGCGGCGTGCACCCAGAAAGAGTTCTTTTTCGTGATCTGTCACGTGTGACATCAGCTCAATACCTCGATTTAGGAAGATTTATTGACGCGAGCTTGTCGAATGCTCTGCCGGTAACGGTCAGCGGCGTAGCTCTGTCGAGCCGCCCCATCCTGATTGCGGGCTCTGTGTGCAATGTCCCGACGCGCTTGCATCGCGCGCGAGGCGCTGTCACGAACACCTGTCCCATCGCGGGCTGCGGAGGCCATCGCGGCGGCGGTTTTCCCACCGGCTACTGCACCCCTTGCGCCGTCGCTTGCAGTGCCCAATGCACTTCTTGCGGCAGCGACGGCACCAGTTGCCACGGCAAGACCCGAGGATGCCGAAACGATTGCACCCGACATTCCGCCCGCGAGCGATGGGATCTGCGTGAGCATCACGATTGACACAATGCAGATCGCCAAAAACCGGCCACTGGCCTCCATATTGTTCACATCCTCAACAGCGGTCAGTTCTGAGCTGAAAAGGGCCTGAATAAGAGAAACAATACCTGTCAGAACGACGATGACCATGATCAGGCCAACAGTCGTTTTCGCCCAGGCTGCGAAGATATTGGCTGTTGCTGAGCTGAGCAGCGTTGCGATGAAAACAGGCGCTAGTCCCAGCAGGACCGCCAGACCGCCTTTTGCGATCAGCGCCATGCCGGTGCCAAAAGCTACGATGACAGCCCCAACAACCCAGAGAATAGCCCCGGTGATGCTCAGGCCCCAGGTCGCGTTTTCAATGGCCTGCTGGCCCATCAAGAAACACTGAAGCGCAATGTCATCGAGTGCTTCCCAGACATTTGTTGTGCCGGTCAATTCTCCGGCAATCGTGTCTGGGAGGCTCGAAATGCCCTGATAAATGGGCTGAAAGAAGCTCCAGCTGGAAGCCATACCAATGATGATCGTCGCCCGAATGATCCAGCCGACATAGCCACCAAACCCGATTTCCCGGATTTGAAGCACACCGTTGATCAGCATTGCCACGAAGATCAGCGCGGCTATTGCCCAGAGGGCGGATGCAAGATCCGCCGCCAGGCTGTTGTATGCTTGCTGCGAGAAGTTATTAAGCGCAGCCTCAATCGAGCTGACGAAATCTTGGATCACGGCCCACAAGCCTCCTCAATTGCAGGGCGCAGAGCTTCCAGACGGGTCCGTTGCTCTTTTTTAAGCGCGGCAAGATTGTCGGACGGTTGGGTCCAAAACTCGTCTTGGTCAGCTCCGACCTTTTGGGCCGCGTCCTCACGGCTCAAACCACCCAGCGGACATTCGGTGCTGTAGGTCTCGCCAGACTTGCGCAGATTACATTGCTCGATGGTGGCCTCGTGCGCTGCTATGACCTGTTCATTCAGGATCACCACCGACCAGTTGGTCACAAGAGGCTGCTTGTCTGCGGATTGGCCCGCTTCGGCCATGCGCGCTTGATCGTCTTTGACGAATTGACGACCGTACTCACTCGCGCCCGAGTACCCAAGGCACTTACGATATTCATCGAACGGCATATCGACCTTGGGTGACGGGCGCAGCTTCACCTGTGCCGATGCAGCACCCGACATAACGACGGCGGCTGCAATGGTCAGGATGAGAGTTGAGCGGAGTTTCATTGTGAGGTTCCTCGTACATAGTTGCTGAGTGTCGAAAGATCAGCAGCGGTTGCAGCCAGATCCGTGCCCGACGCCAGAGCATTAGCCGAGGTTGCGCGCAAGATTTCAATTTCAACTTGCAGGAGTTTCAGGAGAACCGCCGTGTTATAGTCGATTGCATCCTTCAGATCTTCTTGCTGACCGATTTCACCGCGCAGTTTTTCAGCATCTTCGGAGAGCTGACCGGCCATGTCATAGCCATTCTCACCCAACGCCGACGCCATCAGGCCCGCACCACCACGCTCAGACAGGATGCGGCGAGCCTGCACATCCGATCCGCTGAAGTCGGACAAGATGCCATCGTTCAGGCCGAGGTTGATTGATCGACGTTCCATTGCCTGCGCAGCGACATCGGGCAGGCCGGAGATACCGCCCTCCGCTGCATCCAGTGCGTAGCCGAGCGTGTCAGCAGCAGTCGCCAGTTTCAAAAAGCTGCGGCTGTTGAACTCATCCAGATCTGTCAAACCGCTGATGGTTTTGAAGGAGTTTTCGAGCAATGCCCGCTGTTGTTCCAGTTTCTCGTACTGTTCCAGCAATTGCTCGTACTGGCGGACCATTTCAGCGATTTCTTTGGCCGAATTGGCGGCGTCCTGCGTGATGGATGCAGAGTCCACCACCGGAACACCCTGGGCCGATGCCATGACGGGCAGGGCGGCCAGAACTGAAACAGCAATGGTTGTGCGGAATTTCTTTGAAATATTCATCAGACAAGCTCCAAGTTTTCAGGGGGGGTCATGCGCTCAAAGTCGCAGGCGCATTTGCTGCGATAGCCCGAATAGGTGCTGGTGCAGGCTGAGACAGCGGCCAGAACTACAAGGGCGATTACAAGGCGGGTTTTCATGTGATTTCCTTCCAGAAGTTGGGGTTTTTTCGCCAGTCAGGATCAGGGAACGATTTTCCGTCTGATCCGCTCAGAACACGGAGAAGCGGGCCGAGAGCGCCGACATCGACATCGAGCCAAACACTCTCATCACCCTTTTTCATGAGCATTACGCGGTCGCCAAAATGCGCCCTCAGCGCGGCCAGCTCTGAATCGTTCAAGCCGATTGCCCGGTAGTCTGCTTCATTGCCGGATCGAGAGGGGAACAAGAGCTGCGTGCTGGTGTTTTCCAGGATCGACTTACTTGCCGCCGACGACAGGAGGTGATCGGGGATCTGCGTCATCATCATCATCATGACGTTCAGCTTCCGATACGTGGTGTAGGCATTTATGAGAATGCCAGCGCCATAAGGGTTGCCAGCAATTACCCATGCTTCATCAATCACAAAGACAGTGGGTATCTTGGTGGCGCAGCGGCGTTCGATCTGGCGCATGACGTAGCTGATCCATGCCAGCCGCACCAACTCGTCATCCAGAACCTCGGAAATGTCGAAAACAAGATGACGGGCGCCAGCAGCAAACGGATCTGAGCCACCCTCGCCAAACATCCAGGACAAGCGGCCTTCGCCAGCCCATTCACTTGCACGCTTGTACAGGTTCTTGTCATCGTCAAAGGCTCTGAACCGTTCCACCAATGAATCGAAGTTCTGAAGCGCAGGCGGCAAAGTGGCATTCGCTTGGCAAGCCCGCGTGATTTCATCCTTTTGATCGGTGGTCAGTGGTTCGTCATAGCTCAACAGGGCAATGACCCAATTGGCGAGCCAGCTTTGCCCAGCCTCATCCGTCTCGGTCTGAAACGGGTTCATGCCGGTTGGTTCACCAACTCGGACGCGGGTGTACTGTGCGCCGAGCGCACGCATGGGGGCCTCCATCGCCCGGTCTTTGTCAAAAGCGATGATCCGCGCGCCCTGTGCAACCGCCGTTGTCGCCAGCAGCATCGCGGTCACAGTTTTACCCGATCCGTTCGGCCCCAGAACGATTGTGTGGCCGGAGGGCAGGTTTTCAGCGTCTTTGCTGGTCTTGGGAAGGTGCAGCGAAACATCGTAGCTGTCCCCGTGCGTTGTCGGCAAAGTCGCCAATGGCCCCGGCCAGGGCAGCTTTTCCGCATCCAACCCTTTAGGGCGCATGTGGAACGCAACCATGTCCGCAAAGTTCTGGTCCGTGATCAGTTCTTCACGAGGACGGAATGCGAAGTTGCCGGGGTGCTGCGCGAAGTACACCGACCGCGCCGACATCGCTTCGCGTTTGACCGTGCCGCCCGAAATCTGGATTTCACCGATGATGTGTTTTTCGGCGGTTTTCAGATCTTCCTCGTTCCCAAACACACAGATCGACAGGTGGTGCTTGCCGAGTGACATGGTGCCGGAGGCAATGCCGTCCGCCAGAATGGACAAATCTTCTTCAAGCGACTTCGCTTTGTCGCCTGCCGAGCGCATTTGTCCCGACTTGCGGCGTTCCATTTCCTGCGCCTGGGCGCGGCTGATCGGCAGGAAGGATTGCGAAATCACAACATCAACCGGCAGGTCCAGCCCGTCGAAAATGCCGGGGAACGAAGCCATCGGGTAATTCTTCAGGGAATAGACACGGATGGAGCGTTCCTGATCGTCGCCCGTGACCAGTTTGCCGGTCTTGCCCTGAAACAGCACATCCTCTTGCGGCATGTTGAAGGCGATGGGTTCTGCAATGTTCGTGTGAATGATCGGCTGATACCGACCGTTCAACAGCATTCCATAATAGCCGAGCCAACGCCCCTCGCTGAGCTTCAGCCGGCGCACCCGGCTTTCGCCCAGCGTGCCCGCCAGTGTTGTGAAAACACCGTCGAGCTGTTCGATCATTTCGCGGCGTTCCTCGTCTATCGTTCCAGACGACATGCCGAACATCTGTTTTGCCCGCTCATCCTGCCGCTTTTGGAGAATGGCGCTGATGATGATCTTGCGTTCTTTCAGCTCTGCATCGACGGAAGCTGAGCGCATGGCCTGCGCCACTGCACCGGCAAAGCCGGTTGGATCTGTGATGACATGACCAGTCTCAGTCGGGACGGTCAGTCGATGAACATAAAATGCCACTTCATTGGGTGTTGTGCGCAACACACGCTCAAACCGTTCGGCCAGGAACTCAAACTCGTTTTCGTCCAGCGTGTTTGCGTTAATCCCGGTGATTTCTACAGCGGCGATAAGGCCACCGTTGCGTGTGGAAATGACCTCATCGTCCACGACATAGCCATAAGGCAACATCTGAAAGAGGCTCATTTCATCCTTGCGCCAGCTCGGCTCGATCAACGAGCGGGCAAGGGTCCACAAATCCTGTGCAGCAGGCTTAGGCACTATAGTAATCTCCCCCATGATGCTGGCGGTTTTTGGTGCGCGGAGTTTTGGAAAGGGTTACGGACAGGACGCGGAAGAAAGCCGGTTCCCATTCGTAAAAGAGGCGAAGCCCGGTGTAGAAAACAAAACCCGCAATGATTGCTGGCGCTATCCCGAACATGAAGAACGAAAGCATGGTCATCCCGAGGATCACCAGCAGATAGATCACGGGTAGGCCGCCCCATTCTGCGGGGCGGCTCAGGCCGCGAAAGACCGTATTGCGGCGCGGCATCAATCAGGCTCCGATGAATGTATCAGCGAGGCCGATAACAGCGCCGACGACGATAGCGATTACCGGGCCTTTCAGCGAACCCCAGCCGAACACGTAGGCCAGACAGCCCCAGATGAAGCCGACAGCGGCAAGGCTGACGCCAACGACCTTCGAGTCAGCCAGCGTTTCGTTGATGAAATCGCCAATGGCATCTTGCAGCCAGCCAGCAGAGGCGGGCGCTGCTGTGATGATGAACGCTGTGATCGCGAAAAACGCCATCTGCTGGTAGAAGTGGGTTCTTTTCATGAGGAAGTGCTCACTTTGCTGAGGATGGTCCGCACGTAGTTGCGGGTTTCGGTGAAGGGGGGGACGCCACCATATTCGACGACGCGGTGAGGCCCGGCGTTGTAGGCGGCAAGCGCCAGCTTCCAGGTTCCGAACGCGCGGTACTGCGCCGCCAAATAGCGGGCACCACCGTCGAGATTTTCTGCAGGGTTCTTTGGGTTCACGCTCAGGTCTTTCGCCGTTCCCGGCATGAGCTGTGCAAAGCCATAGGCACCCTTGGGTGACAGAGCGTCAGCCCGATACCGGCTTTCCTGCCAGACCAGCGCCATGAACAACTCGGCCGGAATGTCATGGCGTTCCGCCGCTGCGTGGATTTCTTTGACGATCCGCTCCTGCGACCAGCCGCCCGAGGATCTGCGAGGCCGCGGCGCCTTGCCCGCAATCTCGATCTTTGCCTGCGGTTTGGGGGTTGGTGCTTCCGGCTTTTCATTAAGCGTGTATTCACGCATCCGGATTGGACGAACGACGCCATCAACGATTTCTGCGCGAATGCCGTTTAGATACACGCTTCCATCAGGTTCGTATTCAATGACCTGGGCACAGACATCCGTTCCGAAAGTCGCCGTCAAGAACGCCAACAACGGCCAAACGGCGTTGATCCGACATCTGTTATCGGTGAAGCTTTTGATGGAGCTGGTCACTAATTTGTCCTCCAAATTAGGTCAGTAGTTTTTACATAATTACTATTATGGGGTCGACTTCAGGTCATCTGAGCGGTGGGGAATCGGGTGCTGGGACACAGCACTGAACCTTCAGTGGCGCCGCAAAAGACCAATGTCTGGTTCGGATCTCTTAGTCAGATGTTTTGGCTGGAACGTTCGGATGTCCCGCGCGCCTCAATCGTCAGACAGCGCTAAGGGATCGGAGGTGCAGACGCGTTGTCTAGGTTTGCACCCATTGACTCTGTCGCGGTGCTGCCCAATCTAGGACCGGCATCTCGGACTACTGTTTTTACCATAGTACAGTTCTCTCTTGATGTTGGAGGAATGCCCGGATGGATTAAGGGCGTTTCTTGTCCTGTCGATTGTTGGCGCAATCGGCAGGACTGCTTATTGCTTAGTCGTTTCTCTCTGCTGTCATAAATCGTTGTTTTATCCTTTCTTTCAGCCGCACCAGGACTGGCGCTTGCCACCCGAGTACGGGCGCGCCAGACCTTCAGAAATCAGGATGGCCCCGACGTTCTGTCCAGACACGCGCCCAAGCGCCAAGAAGCGATCGTGGACGTCAAAGTGCAGCTCAATCTCAAGTTCAATTACGCCCGCGAAGTTGATGAGCTCCGTCAGCCGGTCCTTGGCTCGTAGACCCAAAGCTCTCTCAGCATCGCACTGAGCCCGGAATGTCTCAGGCGTATCAAACCCAATAAGCCGGTATCGGTCGTCACCATGGTCGATCGTGTCACCGTCAACGGCAATCACCTCGGATGCGCCGAGAGTCTTTGTTTTCCTAGCTGGTTCAATCCAAACTGCAGCAATGAACAAGGACGCGAGTGCAGCGCTGAGAAACAAGAGCCGTTTCATGCGCCCTGCCCCAGCATTTTGATGAGCCGGGTTCTCGAACGTGACCGATCAGGTTTTGGATTTCGCGTCCAGGGCCTGAGCTGCTTCGAGACCCTCTGGGGTAATCGACTCGATCGTATAGTCTGATTTGACGCAGAGAATGCGCCCATCACCAAATTCCTGATGATGCTTGAAGAGGCCCGGCCAAAGATCGAACTCTCTGGGCTCAGCGCCCGCTCGAGAGATCTTCGACTTGCACAAGGCCCCGACATAGTTCGGCGAGCTGTAAATGCAGTGGTACTTAGGTCGTCCAAGGGAAGCGAGTCCGATAAATTCGTAGCGGCATGTAAAGGGAACCTGATCCTCTTTCAGGCCCCGGACCATCTCGATGGTTACCACAGTGTATTGTCTCTTGTTGTCCGCCATGACGACCCCCTATGGGCCGTCTTCTACATCCAAAAGTTGTGGACTAAAACACAATCTACGTCAATATAAGAAAACCCGCCAATATACGATATTGGATTGTCAGAAATATATTGGCCGGATATTGCTTAGGCGATTCGCAAGCAGGAGAGACCATCTTGAAACACTCAAAATCCGGAAATCGAACTCGCGCGAAGGCCCTTGCAGTTGCACTCGCTGCACTGCCAGCCACGCAGGCTCGTGCCTATCCAATTGACTGTGCCATATTCCTTTGCCTCGCCGGGGGTTGGCCAAGTTCGGCTGATTGCGTCGCAGCCAAGGCGGAGTTCATTCGGCGCATCACACCCTACCCGGTCGAACCGCCGCTTCAACTCTGGCGCTGTCCGATGAATACGTCACACAGCCCCTCGGACTTGGGTCCTATGGAACGGTTGGAAGCCATCAAGCGCACCAGTGCTAGCCCAGTTCCAGAGCTTCCATCGGATGACACCGCTAAGCCAATACTGGTAGACGCAGCGATCTCGATAGGAAGGATCGATGCACATCACGGCCAATACGGTGACGGTTTCCAAGCCACCCCGATCAGCGTCGATCTTTCTTCTTCCGATTTCGACGTTGTGAGATCCATCAGGGTTTGGGATGTGCGCCACTACAGCTATCGCCGTCGTTCAAGGGAGGGAGATTGCGAGCGTTCGCTTGATCTTGTGGTTGGCACCTACGACGATAATACGAATTTTCGCTGGTCCGAGCGCGCTCCTGCCCCAATCC
Source organism: Ruegeria sp. CL6 (assembly GCF_056536465.1). Lineage (NCBI taxonomy): Bacteria > Pseudomonadati > Pseudomonadota > Alphaproteobacteria > Rhodobacterales > Roseobacteraceae > Ruegeria > Ruegeria sp. CL6. The sequence goes on along the minus strand of NZ_JBQFPR010000010.1, from coordinate 7,901 downwards.
CTTACTGGCTGCCACTGGGCAATCGCTGTGAACCTCCCAGCTACTTCCGCGGCGTTGGCGTCGAGTGGACCGACACATTCGGGTTCAGCGACTACGAACTCATCCGATATTGAGGTGCTGACCTGCGGTACAACGCGTTGCTCCTGGCTATGCCACCAAAAATCGCCAGCTGCATTTTTAAACCAGGCCGATTGGCCCGGAGGAAAAACTTAATCCCAGAAACAAAAACCCCCGCAAGGCGGGGCCTCAGCGGGGATCTTCTTAAGTCACGTTTGATCACCTGATTTATAGGAAACTCCAAAATTACTGACAAGGACAAACGCATCTGTGCGAACGGTTTTTCTGTGTCTTTTTGCTGAGGTTCGAGCCGCCTTGCTTCCCCAATGAGAAGCAGACCATGAGACCGTTGAACCATTCCGAACACCCTGCCCCGCGAAGCCGCGATATCAACACTGACCTTTGCCAAATGAGGCCAAATCCATGAGCTTTCGGCAGATCGCATCCGCCCATCACCACGATAATATTCGCTTTCACAACGGCCTTCCTGAGGGCTGGAACCGTGACAGGTTACGTCAGCTCTGCGTGGGATATGCGCAGATCAGAGGCGCATCAGCCCAGTGTATTCGCACCTTAGAGATCATCATCGATATGATTACGCCATGTGCTTTTCGAGACCCGTCTCAGGAACCCTTTTGCTACGCGCGCCAGGAAACCCTCATTGCCGGGCGAGGCGTGACAGATCGGACAATCCACAATCACGAACGTGAGCTGGAAAGGATTGGTCTGATCGAACGCAGGCTTGGCGCAAATGGCGCGCGCTGTAAGCGCAAGAAGCTTGGACTCTTCCTGACCCCTGCCCTGAACCTCATTCCCGAGATGCGCGACGCGGACGTGCGCAGCAAGGCCGAGAAGAAAGAACAGGACGAGCTGCGCGGGGATCGATCACGGCTTTACCGATATGTGAAACATAGTCTGGCCGTGCTTCTCTTACTCCCCTGCCCTCCTGAAAGTCTGGAAGGCATGAAGGAGGAACTTCGATCCTGGCCGCGCGCCGACAAGTTGAAATACATGACGCTGGAGGCGCTCAAGCTACATGTTCAGGCGGCTTACGACCTTTGGAGCCGGATCGAAGAGCATGTCGCAAAACCCGGTGAAATTTCGGGTGAACCCGAAGCTTGTTTCGGGTGCCATATACAAGACCAAATTGAAGAAACAATTCTGTCCTGTAACGCCGATGGCGAGAGTTCAATGTCCTCGGCAAAAGCCTCGGAACCAGATTGTTCCGGCTCCGGGCCTGACGGCCCTCCGCATTGCTTAGAAAGCAATCATCCGACAGATACGGCATCGCGCAAGGCCCAAAAACTACCGCGGGTGAATAACCGCATCCTATATGAACTGGCCTCACCCGAGCTGCGCATGCATATCGATATCGCGGGTGGCGGAGATCAGAATTCCAGCCCGTCGCTCTACGCGATTGAGACCGGCGTTTGGTCGCGATTGTCGGAGATCGGCGCCAATGCCTCGGCTTGGCGTACGGCGATTGACCGATTGACCGTGATGGGTGCAATCCTGGCCGGGTTGATCACAGACGCGAGGCTGAGCGATCCACGGTTGCCGCCAGTGGTTAATCCGGGCGGATATCTGCGCGGTATGGTGCACGCAGATGAGCGCGGTGAACTGAACCTGATTTCCAGTTTCATGGGGCTTTTGGCGCGTAGAGCCCGAGAGGAGGAAGACGGGCTTCCGCAAGATCACTGCAGCGGGTTTTAGCCGTGCCGGGTTATGAGCCGCCAGCTTCTCCAATTCATGTGTCTCATCGGCAGGTTTTCGCTCCGTTTCCGCCTCCAGAACAGAACTGTATTCAAATGCATGATTGGCTACGGGAATTCCCGAGTGGTTTGTTCAGCTTTAGGTTGCTAAGCGGCCTCGACGGCAACGCGGAACAGAAAGACGATCTATGAAAATCGCGGACATTGGCAATTCTGAACTGGATTTCAGGCAGACCGGGGAGGCGCGCCTTCAGGAAATTTGTTCGAGGTTCGGACTGGAGAATGCGTCCTACGCCCATATCGACAAGCATCACAACGTTGTCCACGGCTGCACCACGTTCCCGGCCGAATGGGTCAGGCACTACGTCGACAACGACATGGTCCTGGTCGATCCCCTCATCCGGTTTGGCGCCGCAATGATCGCACCAATTGATTGGGCTGTGTTTGATGATCAGCGTGAACACGCACCGCTATTCGATGCAGCGAGAAAATTTGGTGTGGGTCAGCACGGACTATCCATTCCGGTTATCAATCCGTTTGGGGAGCGTGGTGTCTTTACGGTTACCTCCAACCTGCGCCGATCCGACTGGGACGCCTTGGTCGGGAGTATGCTCCCTGCCCTTCGCCACGAAGCGCAGGTCCTGCATCTACTCGCGCTCGATGTGATTGATACAGTTTTCAACTTTCCTACGGATGCGTTGTCCGATCAGGAGATGGATGTTCTGAAGATGCTCGCATCAGGATTGATCCCATCCGTAGTTGCTGGCCAGACGGGGCTCTCCTCCAGGATGGTGCATGCTTTGACGTCTTCGATCGTCACAAAACTCAAGTGCCGGACAACGGAACAAGCAGTGGCGAGAGCTGTCAGCACAGGTATTCTTAAATGGACCGATTTCTTTGCCGACCCGGTCGCCGAACTTGCGGATGTTGAAGGACAGACCCTTTGCGGCGGGATCGTGCGTTGGTCTGGAAGATCACACGAGTTGATCACCTTTGAAGATGGTCGAACGGTGCGGAACTTGGATAGCTTTCAGGCGGTTCAGGTCCAGGAAATTGCCAAAGACTTCAATCTGGATGCTGAAAGGATCCTCGAAGAACTTGGACCCAACCGGGATCAATGCGTGTGGATCAGGCATCTCTGAGTTCGGCCCACGTGCACCGCTTGATTTGCAAAATTGTGAGCAGGGGCAAGTTTCACATAATTTCACTTATGCTTCCGCAATCTGTAGCCGCAAAGCTCAAATGTCACCCATGAGCAATTCAGGAATGTCACTCTCGCCTGCGATGAGGACAGGCAGAGAGTTCGGGCATGGGGTGGGTAATGATGAGCGAGCCGGATTTGAGCCGCATTGTAGTCTTTCCGCAAACTGAGTTGGCCAGATTCGATCCTTTCCGGGCGTTGCAATTAGGTGTCGTTTATTTTTTCTTTGGCGATAGGCTCGTTGAGCAACGCCGTTAGCAGGGGGCATGAGGCCGTACCCTCGGTGCAGGTCTGCACAAGTTCTGCCAGTGCTTGCTCCAACCGTTGGAGGGCGGCGATTTTTGACCTGACGTTGTCGAGATGTCTTGTTGCGACGTCTTCGACGTCACGACAAGCTTGCTCGGGCGCTTTGGACAATTCGCGAAGTGCGCATGCACCCTGAATGGTAAAGCCAAGATCGCGGCAGCGTTTGATGAATCTGAGCTCGGAGATTTCCCGTTCCGTGTATGCGCGGCGTCCCGAGGCGGTTCGACCGGCTTTCTCGACTATGCCTTCCCGTTCGTAGTAGCGGATCGTCTCGACCGACAGACCGGTCAATCTCGCCGCTTCGCCAATCGCAATCATGTGATGACCTTTCCCTTGAACCTGTAGCTACTACAGGGTGCATGTTGTCGGTCATGATGTCGAATTTCACATACCGCGCGAAGCAAAAATCGAGGAAGTCGAACCGGCTTCCGCTCGAGTTCGTCAAAGCCGGAGAAAGCTGACCATGAGCAAGTTTGTTGGCGCAAGCTTTCTTGGATCGTTTACCGCACTTGGCGTTGCGACCTGCTGCATCTTGCCGATGGCCTTGATTTTGCTTGGCTTGGGAGGGAGCTGGCTGGCCGTATTCGGCAAGATCGCCGCCGCGAGTTATTACGTGCTCGGCGGTTCGACGGCCCTGCTGTTTCTCTCTGGCATCGTCGCGTATCGCCGTGGTTCGCTCGACCGCTTCAAATGGTGGCTGACAGGCAGTTTTGCGTTGACGGCCATCGCTTGGGTTATCGTGCTCAACGAAATCCGAATAAATGATTTCCTGATAACCTTGATGTGACGCCATGAGTGAAAAGCACCCGAACCTTGTCAGCACGATCATCTGCCCGGAATGTGGACATTCAAGGCCTGAAACGATGCCAACAGACGCGTGCCAGTGGTTCTACGAATGCACATCTTGCGGAAAAGTCCTGAAGCCACTTCCCGGCGATTGCTGCGTCTACTGTTCCTACGGATCGGCCCCATGCCCGCCAATTCAGGCGGGCGACAAATGCTGCGGTTGATACGGCGACCGGGATGTCGGTTTTGTCCGCAAAGCCGGTCATCAGGCTTTGCGGACGCAGGTATTTTTTCACCGTAGGCTGGAACTTGCCCGGTAGGACAAGGCAGGCGTGAAGTCACGGATCAACTGGTTTGCCGTGAAGAATGTCACGTAAACCAGGCAGCAGAAGCGAGCGCCGTGTTTGTCAGGATCTTGCCAGCGCCATCGGGAAATTATGCGGCCGGGTAGCTGGCGAACACCTCTGTGGTTCCATCCTTGCGGATCAGAAAGACGTCGAAGGCTTCGCGTTCACTTTCCGGCCCCATGCCCGGTGAGCCGAAAGGCATTCCCGGAACCGACAGTCCGACAGCATTCGGGCGTTCGCCCAGCAGGCGCCGAATGTCAGCGGATGGGACGTGTCCTTCGATCATGTAGCCCTCCACGCGACCCGTGTGGCATGACATCATGCCCTCCGGAATCCCATTGGCGGTTTTGTAAGCGTTCAAGGCCTCCCAAGCACTGTTTTCCACGCCTACTTCAAAACCTTCCGCCCGCATGATTTTGATCCACGATCCGCAGCACCCACAATTCGGATCCTTCAGGACATGGATTGAGGGACCGGTTTTCGCGAAGGCGGGAAGCGCCGCGCTGCACGCAATTGCCGCGGCTCCTTGCATCAAGCGGCGGCGGCTCAGGTTATTCATTGTCATGTTCCCTCTTGGGTAAACTTGTCTTAAACCGATATAAAATCGCACCGGTAGGATAAAAGCTGGACCGCATTTACAGGGCCGACTTGTCCGTCACCCTCCGACACTCATCAGATATGGCTTTCTGGGCGACGCAGGGATTTCTCACAATGATCTGGCGCAAACTCTGCTCGGAAGCGGAACCCTCGCTCTCCTTTTTTCGCTGCACCTGCCGTTCTGGGTCCTGCTTGGCAATAACCCGGTTCGCAAGCAACGCCGCTACCCTCCGTTCAAGGCCGGAATTGCGCCTATTTCTCACTGCTGCGTTCTATGGCGCCCACGATCGAACAGTTCTGAATTCCACCACGCCCCGGACACGCCGCGATCAGCTCGTCCAGATTGTTCCTCAACCGTGCAAGCCCTTCGATCCGTTCCTGAATTTCGTCCCGCTTTTTGCGCGCTCTGGCCTGCATCGCGACGCACTCGGTATTTGGTGCCGTGCGCAACTCCAAAATTTCCGCGATTTCTGCCAGCGAAAATCCGAGCTTCTTAGCGCCGGATATGAATTTCAGCCGCCAAAGCGTGTCACCACCATAGTCCCGCGCGCCGCCGTCAATTGGGCGCGGCGGCTGAGTGACAAGGCCCTTCTTTTCATAAAATCTGATCGTCTCGACGCCTATCCCGGTCTCGCGCGCGGCCTGGCCGATCTTGAGTGGTTGCATCGCAGTCTCCCTCCGTCACCGTCATCTTGACACCGTATCATGATACGGAGGTTAAAACATTGAGGTCTTGGTAGTTGCGAGGATGTCAAATGCGGACCTTCCTGAAACGGTGGCTGCTGCCGATATTCGGCTCCGCCCTGGCGCTCTATCTGGTGTTTGCGCTCTACGGCAGCCTCGATTTTGCGCTGTTTCTGCAGGGCCTGCGCGGAGCCAACATGTTCTGGATCGCGATTCTTGCCGCCACCATCCTGCTGGAGCAGCTGATGAGCGGCTGGAAGTGGCGGCAGATCCTGTTCGACGTGAAACCCGTCGGCACCCTGCGGCTGACGGGGGCGCTACTGGCAGGTTATGGCGCAAATGTCCTTGTCCCGCTCGGCATCAGCCCGCTGGTCCGGGCCTGGCTGGTTGCCCGGCTCGACCGCTTGAAGATGGCGACCGTGCTTGCAACCGCGATCATCGCCCGGTTCCTCGACGGCGTCGTTTTCGCCCTTTTTGCCGGAGCGGTGGCCGCCGCCGGCCAGATTCCACAGATCGAGGGTGACCTGCGGCTGGGATTGAGCGTTGCGGGCCTGTTGAACCTGATGCTTTTCGGCAGCCTGCTTTGGGTTCTGTTCCGGTTCCGCGCGTCACTTCTGAGCGAGGACCCTCTGGTCTGCCGACTCTTCGACTGGGCTGCCGCCCGCATCGGGGCCGATGGCGCGTATCTGCGCACCGCGCTCGGTGAAGGGATCGTCTGGCCACAGGCACGGGCCCGCCGCGTCGCCGCCATTGCCGCAGCCATTGCGGGTAAGCTGGTGGCGACAACCCATTTCCTGTGGGCCGGGCTGGCGGTTGGCGTGGTGCTGAGCGCGTGGGATTACCTGTTCCTGATGGTGTTTGCCGGGTTCGCCATGGTTCTGGGTCGTTTCGTGCGCATCCCGGCGAGCTTTGTCTTTGGAGCGGGGTTCGCGCTCAAGGTGCTTGGCGTTCCGGACGAAACCGCCCTTCTGATGATCCTGTTCAACTATGTGCTGACGATCCTTCTGGTGGTCGGGATCGGCCTGACGGTGTTGTGGCAGAGCGGCATCGACATCCGCCGCGCCCGGGCGGAGGCAGAGGCGGCGAATGGCAAGGCGTAATCCCGAAGACACGAGATTTTGGCGCATCGCCGGTGCTGGTGCGGTGTTTCAGGGCGGGTCGGCGGCGGTGGACAGCGCGACGGTGGTGGCCAGTCTGGTGCATATGCTGACCGGTAGCGCGCTGGCCGTGGGCTATGCCAGCACGGTCCTGCGTCTTGGCTGGCTGCTGCCCCAGTTCGCGGTGGGCTACCTCGCCGAGCGCACCGATCGGCGGATGCCGTTCTACGCCCTTGGTGCCTATGGGCGGGCGATCACGGTCGCGATGATCGGTATTCTTCTGTGGTGGGGGGCCGACTGGCCTCAGGTCGATTGGCCTCCGGTTCCGCTGGCGCTCGGGATGCTGGGATTGTGGACGGTCTATGCCTTTGTCAGCGGCGTGGTCGCGGTGCCCTACAACGACATCGTCGGCCGGGCGATCCCGTCCGAGCGCCGCAGCCGGATGTTGGCCTGGCGCTTTTTCGGCGGCGGTGTTCTGGCGGTTCTGGTGGCGGGCTTTCTGCGACACGCGCTCGACGTGATGCCGCCGCTCAGGGCCTATGCGCTGATCTTCTGGCTCGGCGCGGTGCTGATGATCGTCTCTGCGACGCTTTTTGTCTCCGCGGGTGAGCCCGCTACCGCTGCAAGGGCGCCACGGGACCGTCCTGCCAATCTGTCTGGATTTCTGCGCGAAGGTTTCTCGACGCTGCGGCAGGACCACCGGTTCCGGCTGTTCCTGATCTTCCAATGGCTTGGTGCAGCGACGCTGATGGCGTTGCCGTTCTATGTCGTTGCCGCCAGCCGCAGCGGCCTCGGGGCGGCGGATGTCGGAACGCTGTTGGCGGCGCAGACTGTCGGCGCGCTGGCCTCGAATCCGCTCTGGGGCCACATCGGAGACCAGGCGGGCAAATTGCGCCTGCTGGGGATAGTGGCACTGGTGCGTCTCGGACCTCCGGTGCTGGTTTTGCTGCTTGTGGTCACGGGTTCGGGGCTGACCGGTTTCGCGGTGCTGTTCTTCCTGATCGGCGCGATGATGAACGGGGTGACCATCGGCTATCTCGGCTATTTGCTGGAGATCTCGCCCGACGACCGCCGCCCGGCCTATTCCGCGTGGTTCAACAGCTTTGCGGCCCCG
>NZ_JBQFPR010000009.1:0-119889 GCF_056536465.1 Ruegeria sp. CL6 | reverse complement strand
AATCACTCAGCGCGCCCGCCTCAATCAATCCCTCAAGATGCCCCCAGTCTCTCCTGAGCGTCTCCGCCGCTTCCGCCGCGTCCCAGCGCCTCACCAGCGCCGGTGAAGGGGGTTCTAAGGATAACAACATTGCACCGCAAGTGGAAAATCACATCCTGCGCGTTTTTTTTGCGATTTTCTTTTTATGGAAATAAAAACAGAGAGTTAAACAAAGACCAATTACGCCAATTCACCCCAACCCCACCCGAATAACAGCAGGAGTGATACCGCAAGCAGGTCGCGCACTCGGCCGTGACTCTATATATAGTGAGGAACTCTGTAGCCACCACAAGACTCACGCGAGTCGCCCTTGGCCCAAAGAGACGACTCAGACCGTGAATCAGCGAGTCGCAGGTCAGATTGAAAGCGTGGCGTGACAATACTTTGCCGAGAGTCTTGCGCATTTGCATTGAATACGGTCAGGTCGCCAATACGGATAAGCCTCAGCACCCTGCGCTATGAAATCGACACGCACTGATCCATTCCCACGAATTCATACAGTTGGCTTTGACGGCCTACTGATTTCCTTCGCCGATACTATGGCCGAGCCCTCGAACCGCGCGGCACTCGCTTTTCGCGGTGCTGTCGATTCCAAGCAATGGGCGGGGGTAATCGAAACATCGGCTTCGCTTGCGTCGACCTATATTCGATTTGACCCGACCCAGTTGACACATGCTGACATCACGGACCGAGTTGATGCCCTACTAGCCGAGCAAAACTGGTTTAACGCGCCCATGCCAACCGGTCGTACCTTCTGGCGTGTTCCTACCGTTTTCGGGGGCGAGCTTGCTCCACAGTTGAATGAAGCGGCAGAGGCGGCAGGTTTGACCCCGGACGAAGCGGTTCGGCGCTTGAGTGAATCGCGCGTGCGTGTGCTGACGATTGGCTTTGCACCGGGGCAGCCATACCTCGGGCCACTTGGCCCCGAATTCAACATACCGCGATTGAAAAGCCTGACGCCGATGGTGCCGGAAGGCGCACTGGTTTTGGCAATCTCTCAATTCGTGTTGTTTTCAGGTCCGACTCCGACCGGGTGGCGCCATGTAGGGCAAACCGCGTTTCGTTGCTTTCAACCCGAGCGCCCAAACAGCTTTGCGCTGAAGCCCGGCGATGAGATGCAGTTCTTTCCTGTCTCTCAAGACGACCTGGAGAATATTCGCGCGAACGACACAGATGGATCAGGCGGCGCGACGTATCAGGACATCGAGTCATGAGTCTTTCTGTTCTGCGTATAGGGCCCGCATGTACAGTTCAGGATCAGGGGCGCATCGGCTGTTTGGATCAGGGTCTTTCACGTTCCGGAGCCGCAGACATTCTGGCCCTGCACGAAGGGGCGGCCTTGCTGGGTCAAGCGCCGACATTGGCGGCTTTGGAAATGGCGGGCATGGGTGGCGAGTTTGAAGCGACCGAACCCACGCGGATTGCGTTGACCGGAGCGCCGATGCAGGCAAGCGTGGATGGCAGCCCCGTCATATGGAATGCGTCGCACGAACTTGAAGCGGGACAGCGACTAACCGTCGGGGCAGCGACACAAGGGAACTACGGGTATTTGCATATCGGCGGTGGAATTGACGGCGACATGTTCCTTGGCTCTCGCTCCGCCCACCTGACGGCCAAGATTGGACGAACTGTGCAGGTTGGCGACCGTTTATCCGCCGGTGCGGGTTCGGGCCAGGCCGGGTTGAAACTACAGCCCGACAACCGATTTTCGGGCGGTGTGCTTCGGGTCGTCGCCAGCTTCCAAACCCCTCTGTTCGACAAAGATACCCTGGACCGGTTTGCCAATACGCAGTTCCAACGTGGTGCCCGGGCCAACCGAATGGGGATGCAGCTTGAAAGCGCCGGAGAAGGCTTTGCCGCCAAGGGTCAACTTAACATCCTGTCCGAGGTCATAACCCCCGGCGACATCCAGATGACCGGCACCGGGAACCCTTTCATCCTGCTGCCCGAGTGCCAGACCACCGGAGGGTATCCGCGCATCGCGACGGTCCTTCCGTGCGACCTGCCGCGTGCGGCGCAAACGCCCGCAGGCGGGCATCTGAAGTTCCAGTTTGTTACGATGGATGAGGCCGTCGCCCTGCACGCGGCCTTCCAAGGCGATTTGTCTCGCCTGCCTTCTCGGGTGGAACCCCTGATCCGCGACCCCCATGACATCCCTGACCTGTTATCCTACCAATTGGTCGGCGGAATGATCTCTGCCACTGACTAAGGAGTTTTGCCGATGCCCAGCGTTGATCTGAATGCAGATATGGGAGAGAGCTTTGGCCCATGGAACATGGGTGATGATGAAAGTCTGCTCAAGATCATCACCTCGGCCAACATCGCCTGCGGCTTTCACGCCGGTGACCCGGACGTAATGGCACAGACGATGATACAAGCGGCAGAAAACAATGTCGGCATTGGGGCGCATCCGGGGTTTCCCGACCTTCAGGGGTTCGGGCGGCGCAACATGAAGATCCCACATGACAGCCTGCGCAATCTTGTCCGGTATCAGTTGGGCGCGGCCATCGGGGTTGCCAAGGCTGTTGGCACCAAGGTCCGGCACCTCAAACTGCACGGAGCACTTGCCAATATGTGTTCGGTTGACATCGACATGGCACGGGCTTGCTATCAGGGTGCCCTGGATGTGGACCCGGACACTATCATCATGGTCTTGGCCGTGACCAAACAGGAAGACGCCGTGCGCGAGCTGAACTGCAAATGGGTCGGAGAGATATTTGCAGACCGCGCCTACAACGACGACGGAACTCTGGTCGACCGCAGCAAACCCGGCGCAGTCATACACGACCCCGAATTGGCCGGTCCGCGCATTGTGAATATGGTTCAGGAAGGGGCCATCATCACCGAATCCGGCAAACGGTTGGAAACGTCGATCGACACCATCTGTCTGCACGGTGACGGACCAACTGCCGTGCAGATTGCCCGCTCGGTTCGGGAAAACCTGATTGCGGGCGGCGTTGACGTGACAAAATTCATCCGTTGATCAGGTTGGCGTAACTCAGCCGCCCCATGTCCAGACTGTTGCCCGGTATCGTCTCAGCCCCTAGCATGTGCGTAACTGTATGATCTGAGTACCACAAATCCCGGCAACGACCTGCGCTGACCACACGGCGCAACGGCAAGGAGCGCGCTTAATGTCTTTTGATCTGATGTCTTACGAACCCCGCGGCGACAAGAAGAACTCGGATTTCTTCAACGAATATCTGCCGATGATTTACGAGCGCCGCTCAAATTCGGGTATCGCAGATCAGGTCGGGCCGATGCGGGCCATTGTTCTTCAGGTGGAACCGGACGCATTGTTCGACACACTGGTCGAGCTCTACGTGATGACCCCCTATCGGCACACCGCCAGCTATCTTGGACGAACGCACAAGTTTTCGGTTCTGCATTCCCATGCAGATTACCCCGCGCTAATCGTGATGGCACCTCTCAGCCCGACATTCGAGGACTTCATTCCCCGCATCAACCGCATGTATCCGCTGGCCCGCAACACGCCCCAGACCCGGTATGTGGGCGAGGTATTCGCGGCATCCGACTTGAACTCGCTGACCAAGACGCTGGAAGATCAGAATATACGGTTTGAATATAGTGGCGATACCGAAAATCCGTTTTACACGCTGGATGGCTTCCGCTTTACGACGCCATCGGATTTCACCTGTAATCGGGTCGGTTATTCCACGTTGGATTTCAACGACACGGATAGTCTTGGTCTGGGGGACCGCGTCTTGCTCAGCGACGCTGAACAAACTCGTCTGGATCAGGCTGCGTCTTTCGGTTCCGACAGCAAGATCGCCCCACTTATGCTGGGGATCGACCACCTTGCCACACGTGTACTGGCCGGAGAGCGCGAGGATGCGATCCTCGAATTTCTCACGATGGTGCCTTATTATTTCTGGGGTGCGTACAACATCTTTGACATGAACTCGTCCACCAATGTGAACCGCAATCCGAATGTCGACGATGACAAGAAATCCCCCGCCAAGGTGTTCACGGCAAACAACACGCCCTCATTCGTGAACTCCTTTGCCAAGTTGCCGATGCCGACCGAGGACTTCGTGCGCAACTTTGGTCGCCGCCTGCACCATATGGCCGTCGAGATACAGGATGGAGACCACGGGGCTGGTGAAAAGAACGTCGATTTCGTCGTGAACACCCTCAAGGAAAAGGGCGTGCCGTTTCTGGCGCATGTGGTTGGCGAGTGCAAAGACGACCCAAACCTGAAACAGATCTTCTCAAAACACTCCAAGAACACCCTGTTGATCACCGAGTATATTGAGCGCTGCCATCACTATGACGGTTTCTTCACCAAGGACAACGTCGCCGCGCTGACCGCCGCCGCCGGTCAGGATGAGCAATACCAGCACGGCCACGTCTTCGACTAAAAAAAGGCTGCGAATTTCTTCGCAGCCCATGTCCAGCCAGGAGAATGCATGTCGGGTCTTATGACGGCCCGATCATGAAACACGTCACGTTCCGCGCCTGAAGCCTGCGGCAGGCCAGATCAGCCTGCTCGCGGGTCATGCCCTGAAACGTCGCATCAAAGCCGCGCGCGCTTTGGTTCACCTTGCGCAGCGTTCCTTCCAGAGTGGTCATTTCCGAAAGGGCTGTTTTCAACAGCACCTTCTCGGCCTCATATCGCGTGGTATAGCGCCCTACATTCACGCCCCACAAATGCCCTCCCGAAGTGGACAGGCGCGTCACGACTTCCTGTTCGGGTTCGGGCAGTTCGGTCGGATTGGTCGACGCCAGGACAAGGTCTTCGGGGCGTGCTGCCGGCCGTGTCGTATCGTCGGTCGGTGTCTGAATATCCGCGGCGGCAATGGCTGCTGCAATCCCATCCTGAATGCGCGCGCCGTTCTTCGCAGCAGTCGCCGCGACCGTACCGGCCACCTGAACGGCGGCACCCGGTCCTGGGCGCAAGACAGGCCGCAAACTGGTGGACGGAGCGCCGACCAACCGCGCCACTTGTACGTTCAGGCCCGCATTTCCTGCATATTCAGGGCGCGACGGCTTGCGGATTGGTGCACGCGACGGTGCGCGGCGGAAACCCATATCCAGCAGCTCGGCCACTTTAGCGTTACGTGATGCGCCGGATTTTCCACCGAAAACCGTGGCGATGATCCGTTCGTCTTTGCGTTTGGCCGAAGCCACAAGGTTAAAGCCCGCAGCCCGCGTGTATCCGGTCTTGATCCCATCTGCGCCACTGTAGGCGGCCAGCAATCGGCGGTTCGTGTTCGGAACGGTCTTGATCCCGGCATGCGTCGATTGACGCGAAAACAGGTTATAATACTGCGGATAGTCATACAGCAGATGCCGACCAAGCGTGGTCATGTCCCGGGCAGTCGAAAGGTGTCCTGACTCCGTCAGCCCGTGGGCATTTTTGAACGTGGTGCGGCTCATGCCCATGGCTTTGGCGGTGCGGGTCATACGACGGGCGAATGCTGCCTCGGATCCGCTGATGGCAATGCCGATTGCCGTGGCCGCGTCATTGGCCGATTTCACAGCAGCAGCGCGGATCAGATACCGGAACGCAATCGTCTGGCCCGTGCGAAGACCCAGTTTCGACGGAGGTTCAGACGAGGCTTTCTTGGTGATGCGAACCGGGGTGTCCAGCTCGATCTCACCGTTTCGCACAGCCTCAAACGCGATATAGAGCGTCATCATCTTGGTCAGCGATGCGGGGTGAAGCCGAGTGTCGGCGTTGCGCGAATGAAGCACCTCACCGGTGCGCGCGTCGATCACCATGGCCGCATAGGGCGCGGCCAATGACTGGAGTGGTGCAAAAGATAGCAACCACACGAATGCTATGAGAATAAAGCCCATTCGGGCCGGAACTGTCCGCCGAACCTGCACGATCTTTGCCTCTGTCTACCTCACGCCGCCGGGTTTTCCCGGTCAGCAAATCAATTATTTTATTATGTACAGGCTAACACAGAGACCCCGCGAAATAAACCAAAAGCTGCCGTTTTCGCGGCTTTATCACCCATTTGGGCACGCACTACATCTAGTAACACCCAATCCAACACCCACCAAATCGGCGCAATCCGCAAAACAGGACGCCGGTAAGACGTTGATTTTCAGGAACTGAGACCAATCAGCAACATCATCCAATCTCACGCACGAAGCCCGACAACTCTCCCAAATCACCCAATTCCTTAAAGCGCGGATTGTTCACCGGGGTCTCTGCTTTTTCGATTTCCCACACCAGTCCGTGGGGCACATATACTCCCCAGCATCCCGCCTGTAGCGGAGCCACCACATCTGATCGCATCGAATTGCCGACCATCATCGCGTGTTCTGGCCCTTCGCAATATCGGTCGAAAATCTCACGATAGGATTCGCGCGTCTTTTCCGAGACGATCTCGACGCCGTCGAACAACTCGCCCAAGCCCGATTGTGCCAGCTTGCGTTCCTGATCAATCAGGTCGCCCTTGGTGATCAACACGACCTTATGTGTCGCTGCCACCCCCTCGATCGCCTCACGTGCGTGGGGCAACAACTCAATCGGATGGGCCAGCATGTCCTGCCCTGCTTCAATCAACTGCCGAATGACCGAGGCCGGAACACGGTCTTCGGTCACCTCGATGGCGGTTTCGATCATCGACAGGGTAAATCCCTTAATCCCGTATCCGTAGTGTCGAATGTTGCGCTTTTCAGCTTCCAGCAATCGTTCCAGCAGATGATCGCGCTCGGCATGGTCAGCAAGCAATTCCGCAAAATAGCTCTGCGTGAGCTGGAAGAACCTCTCATTGTGCCACAATGTGTCGTCCGCATCGAAACCAATTGTGGTAAGCTTGTTTTCCATTGAAATTGCGTCCTGCTGGCTCTTTTCTCTGACCCCTTGGACGTTATATAACCGCTCAGATAAACCGAAGCCTGAATCGGACAGCCGCGCGATGCTTATTGACCAATGGATGATGTCTGACAATTCCGACGACGATTCTGACTCGTCGGTTCTGGTAGAGACACGCCCCAAGACCAAACGCCCGCCGCTGTACAAGGTTCTTCTTCTGAACGATGACTACACCCCCATGGAATTCGTCGTTCATGTGCTTGAGCGTTTCTTCGGCATGACGCACGCCGAAGCGTTCGAGATCATGCTGACCGTTCACAAAAAGGGCGTTGCCGTGGTTGGCGTGTTCAGCCACGAGATTGCGGAAACCAAGGTCGGACAGGTCATGGATTTCGCCCGCCGGCACCAGCACCCGCTGCAATGCACCATGGAACGCGAAGAGTGACGCCGCTGGCGGCGCTTACCGGATTTGCCCATGTCCCCTCGCCTTGATCTCGCCCTGCAAAGCGGCCTTGTGCTGTCTCAGCCTCTGACCGTGATTGGGCCAAGCCCTGCAACCGATCTTTCATTGCTGCCGCGCGAGACGCAGGTGGTGCAACCTTTCAAACCCTTTCATGACCATTTTGAGGGCCAGGGGTTCCAGACCACCCCCGCCTCCCAAGACCCATGTCAGGACGCGATCGTGATTCTGCCCCGCGCCAAGGCACTGGCACGCAGCATGGTGCAGCAAGCCTGCCTGCGCGCCAAAGGCATGATCGTGGTGGACGGTGCGAAAACAGACGGCGTTGACAGCCTGCTGAAGGAAATTCGCAAACGTGTGGCCGTGGAAGGGCCGATCTCAAAGGCGCATGGCAAGATTTTCTGGTTCCGGTCCGCTCCCGATTCATTTGCGGACTGGGCTGCACCCGCCGCTCAGACAGTCGACGGTTTTCGGACTGCGCCAGGCGTATTTTCTGCAGACGGGATCGACCCGGCCTCGGCGATGCTGGTAAACGCCCTGCCCGAAAAGATCGGCGCGCGCGTGGCCGATCTGGGTGCCGGATGGGGGTTTCTGTCCGCCCGGCTGCTGCAAAAGGCAGGTCTGCGCAGCCTTCATCTGGTCGAGGCCGACCATATCGCCCTGACCTGCGCGCAGACCAATGTCACAGACGACCGGGCTGCGTTCCATTGGGCGGATGCCGTGACATGGAACGCACCCGAGGCACTGGACATGGTCGTCATGAACCCGCCATTCCATACCTCGCGCAGCGCCGAACCAGAGCTGGGGCAGGGTTTCATCCAATCCGCTGCGCGCAATCTGGCGAAGCACGGCGATCTTTGGATGGTCGCAAACCGCCATCTGCCCTATGAGGCGACGCTGAGCGATAGTTTCGCGCGTGTCGAAGAAGTGTCTGGCGACAATCGTTTCAAGGTGTTCCACGCCTCTCGCCCTCGTCGGTGATCCCGGCTAACCTGCGCTGCAACTCAGGAGTTTACGAATGTCCTTTTCCATCGCTGGTAAAACAGCAATCGTCACCGGTAGCGCCAACGGCGTCGGATTGGCCATCGGTCGGCATTTCGCCGACGCCGGGGCCAATGTCATGTTTGCGGACATGGACGAAAAGCGGCTGACCGAAGAACTGGGTGAGCAGGCCGATGACAGCAACATTCGGTTCTTTGCCGGTGATCTGCGCGAAAAGCTGACGATCGCGAACTTGTTGTCGGCCACCATCGACGCTTTCGATCAGGTGGACATCCTTATCAATGGTGCACGGCAGGTGACGCCGTCCGACCCGCTGGACACCGATGACGACTCGGTGCGGAACCTGCTGAACCAGAACCTAATGCCCGCCTTGAGGCTCAGCCAGGTCGTTGCGCAGCGCATGATCAAACAGGCCGGTGACGACGAAGGCCCGGCCGGGTCCATCATCAACCTGTCCTCGATTGCCGCCCGGCGCACACACCCGGACCTGATGGCCTATTCGGTCTCGACTGCTGCTCTGGATCAGATGACCCGGTCGCTGGCCGTCGCACTGGCCCCGAACCGCATCCGCGTAAATTCGATTGCCCTTGGGTCGGTCATGAGTGCCTCGCTGCAATCGACCCTGAAAGAGAACAGGGACTTTCGGGACGACATTGAAAAGCACACTCCGCTTTCCCGCATCGCGGCCCCGACCGAACTGACGGAAACTGCTCAGTTTCTGGCATCCGATGCCGCGGGCTTTATCACCGGACAAATCCTGACAATTGATGGCGGTCGCACACTGCTGGACCCTGTCGCAGCCCCAGCACACTAAGCCCATGTTCGAGACTGAAAAAACCACCGCTTCCAAATGGTTCCGCCAACTGCGTGACGAAATTGTTGCCGCGTTTGAAGCCCTGGAAGATAGCCATGACACTGGTCCGTTCTCGGACGCGCAACCGGGCCGTTTCGAGGTCAAGCAAACCAAGCGACAGTCCGATGATGGCTCGGACGCGGGTGGTGGCCTGATGTCCGTCATGCGCGGAGGTCGTGTCTTCGAGAAAGTCGGCGTCAATGTCTCGACCGTGTACGGGACGCTTGGCGAGCGTGCGCAGCAGGCGATGGCCGCGCGAAAAGGGATCCCCGGCATGACGGAAGATCCCCGGTTCTGGGCTTCGGGTATTTCATTGGTCGCGCATATGCAGAACCCGCATGTTCCCGCCGTTCATATGAACACCCGCATGTTCTGGACCCCGCACGCGTGGTGGTTCGGCGGCGGGTCGGACCTGAACCCCTGTATCGAATATGACGAGGACACCGACCATTTTCACGCCACGCAAAAGGCGCATCTGGACCCGCACGGACCGGGGCACTACCCGCGCCTGAAAGACTGGGCGGACGAGTATTTCTATATCCCGCACCGCAAACGCGCCCGTGGCGTTGGCGGTATATTCATGGATGACTACTGTACTGGCGACTGGTCATCGGATTTCGCGCTCACTCAGGACATCGGAAAAGCGTTCCTCCCCGCTTTCCTGCCGCTGGTCGAAAAACGCCGGATTCAAGATTTTGACGAGACCGATAAGAACACGCAACTTGTGCACCGTGGCCTCTATGCAGAGTATAACCTTGTGTATGACCGTGGCACCAAGTTCGGGCTGGAAACCGGCCACGACCCCGATGCCGTTCTCATGAGCCTGCCGCCGTTGGCCAAATGGGTCTGATCAGCGATCAGAACCCGAAATCCATGAAGTTGTCATAACAATACCCCTGCGCTGATCCGGCGGACATGTTTTCACCCACACGTTTGACGGTGACCGAGTAGCCCGGAGTGGTATCGACCCCTTCGGGCGGGGTCAGCGAGAATTGCACGGTCCTGGACTGCTTTTCATAGGCTCTGGTTATGTAAATCCGCTGGGATGCCTTGGTTCTAAGGCTGCGAATGGCGAAATCGCCGATACCACACCAATAGGCAACCGGCGCTGAACTCCCGATCGCTGAAACTTCGTATATGCCGTTCTTCATCGGTGTGACCGTGGTTCTAAACGCCGGGTACGCTCCGAAGCCGACCGCCTGCGCAAGACCCGGAAGGGCAATCAACAAGGCCAAGCAGGGTATCGTCCAGAACCGCATGATCAATATCCATGATTAAAAAACATCCGCGTCAAACCATAGCGGACAAACGAATTGAGTAAAGACAGCCGCCTTTCCAAGCCAGCTTCCCATCGGGTCGGTGAGTGGCTCAGTCGCCGCCAAGCCGTCCGCCTACGTCCTGAGGCGCAAGCGCGACGGTTTTGACAACCGCATAGCACGGCCGACCAGGTTCCAACTCCAATGCTTCCACCGAACGACGTGTGATACGTGCAAGAACGGCACCGGCAGGCGTTTTCACGGAAACGATCGCTCCCGGTCCTTCGCCTGAACGGATCGTCTCAACGGTTCCTTCCAGAATATTCAAGGCCGAAAGCCCCACGGGACGCGTCCGCGACAGGATGACTTCCTGAGCGGGGATACGGATACGCAAAGTTTCCCCCACCTGGTGCGGGATATGCGGCAAATGCAGGCTTGTGCCGCCCGCATTCAATTCCGTCAGGCCATCGGCGTGATGCCTGGAAACCTTGACCTGAAGCACCGCACCCACGGCCCGGACACCTGCAGGCGCGACTGACGGATCGGATAAGACCTCAGAAGCTGGGCCGTGGCGGACGGACTTGCCATCCTGCAAAGCCACGACCGACGTCGCCAGACGCGCGACTTCGGCAGCCGAATGCGTGACGTACAGAATAGGCACCGACACTTCGTCTCGGAGCGTCTCGAAGTAAGGAAGGATTTCAGACTTGCGCGCATCGTCCAACGCGGCCAGAGGTTCGTCGGCCAGGATCAGACGCGGGCTAGCCAGCAAAGCGCGACCAATCGCGACACGCTGCTTTTCGCCGCCTGACAGACCGGCGGGCCGACGGTCTAGCAGATGCCCGATGCCCAGCATTTCGACCACTCTATCGGGATTTTCCCGGCGCGCGCCCCGAGGGGCGAACCAACGACCATAGGCAAGATTTTGGCGGACGTTGAGATGCGGAAACAGGCGTCCTTCCTGGAAAATATACCCCAGCCGTCGTTTATGTGGTGGCAGCCACAGACCTTTTTCAGTGTCAAACAGTTCCCACCCGTCAACACTCACCCGTCCGGCTTTGGGGCGCAGAAGACCCGCGACTGCATTCACGACAGTCGTCTTTCCCGATCCCGATCGTCCAAACAGAACAGTCACACCGGGCGGCGCATCAAAGCTGAGGTCCAGCCTGATGTCCGGCAAGTCATGCTGTAGGCGGACAGAGAGGCTCATGACCCAGCCACCCTTGCGGCTACCCGGCGCCCGATAAACTCGGACAACAATAACGCACCCATCGCAATCACGATCGAGATGACAACCAGACGGGTCGCTGCGGACTCGCCACCCGGCACTTGCAGGAATGCGTAGACGGCCGAGGGTAAGGTCTGCGTTTGCCCAGGAATGTTAGACACAAATGTAATGGTCGCTCCGAATTCACCCATTGCCTTGGCAAAGGCCAGGATCGCCCCTGCAACCACTCCCGGCAAGATCATCGGCAAGGTAACCGTGGCAAATACCAGCAAACGAGGCGCACCCAGCGTGGCACCTGCCTGTTCCAGCTTGGGATCAACCGCTTCGATCGACAGGCGGATCGCGCGCACCATCAGCGGAAACGCCATAATTCCAGCCGCCAGCGCCGCGCCGGTCCAGCGAAAGGCCACAACGATCCCAAACTCGGCCAGCAGGCGGCCAAGCGGCCCCTGAATTCCAAAGGTCATCAACAGAAGATACCCCGTGACAACCGGGGGCAGGATAAGCGGAAGGTGCACCAGCCCGTTCAGAATTTGACGGCCGGGAAACCGCCAGCGCGCCAGTGCATAGGCCACGAAAACACCGAAAGGAAGGGTCGCCAACGTCGCCCAGAACGACACCCGGAGCGACAGTTTAAGCGCCTCAAGTTCCTCTGGCCCCAACCACCCCATGCGTTATTCACCCGGCAGGGTGAAACCCTGCTCTAGGAAAACTGCCTGCGCAGCGTCCGATTGGAGGTGAGCAAGAAAAGCCTGCGCCTTGGATGACGTCGGCTCGACAACGGCAGCAGGGTATATGATGGGCGGGTGCAAGTCAGGTGAGAATGTCGCGACAGTCTTGACCCGATTTTCAGCCAGTGCGTCCGAATTGTAGACGACGCCCAAAGGCACTGCCCCCGCCGCAACCAACGCAAGCGCAGCCCGCACGTTGTCAGCCTGAGCAACACGATGTTCTACGCGGCTCCATTGCCCTAGATTCTGCAACGCCGCCTTTCCGTAAATTCCCGCAGGCACGGCGTCCACCAATGCCATAGCCAAATGCCCACCTTCCAATGCAGAACTTAGGTCTGTTTCCGGCCCCATCACCCCGATCTCGGCAACGTCCGGACCACCGATCAAAACAAGACCATTCCCGACAAGATTGACCCGCGATCCTGCGTCGATCAAACCCTGATCCTGCAGAACATCCATCCAGTCCGCATTGGCCGATATGAAAACCTGTGCCGGGGCGCCCTGCTGGATCTGGCGCGCAAGAACGGAAGACGCGGCGTACGAGACGGTGACATTCTGCCCTGTCTGACTCTCGAACGACGGTGCAATCTCGTCCAGCGCTGTTTTGAGACTGGCGGCCGCAAACACCAAAACACCCTCGGCCTCGGCCCGCAGCGGAGCCTGCAGCGAGATTGCCATGGCGAGAACCGCAATCAGTAAGCGGCGAGCACGTGACAGGATCATTTTCTTCCCGTCTGAAAAGTTTCAGTCCCTCCGGGGATATCTGAGGCGACGGGGCACACGCAAGCGCCTTTGCGGAACGCGACCACATATGAGACAGATAATGAACGAAAAAAGCGCAACAGGGCCATTTCCGTCAGTTGGATCTTCGCGGATGTCGCAAACGATATTGATCCCACCCGGCGCCAGATAGATGCTGCGCACAGCGAAAAGAACAGGACGTCCACCATGCTGCACACTACACCCGGTCTGATAGACGCCATTCGTTCACGCTTTGCCCATGTCGACGCCTGCCCCTTTCAGGGCCCTCGCATCTTTTTCGAGAACGCGGGCGGGGCACTGACGCTGAACTCGGTCGTTGAAACCTCGGCTAAGTTTGCCGCAATCCCTGACAATCAGGGGCGGGATAACATAGCCAGCCATACGCTTGTGGACATCATCAATGCGGCCAAGGCCGATTTGTCAGTGTTCATGAATGCCTCGACCGGGCAGTTCTTTGTCGGAGAAAGCGGGACCGAGCTGTTGTTCCGAATGATCCGCACCGCCTGTGTCAACGCACCTAAGGGCAGCAAGGTGATCGGCAGCTCGATCGAACACCCCGCAAGCCGCAGTGCCGCACGACGCTGGGCCGAGATTGCCGGATTGGGCTACGTCAATGTGCAGCATGATGACGAAACGGGCTTGGTCACAGCCGACGACTACCGCGCGGCCATGACACCGGATGTCAGCGTTGCAACGATCGTTCACGCCTCGCCCGTCACAGGTATGGGCATGGACGTGGCGGCCATCGCGCAGGCCATACGCGACGTCTCGCCAGACTGTTGCATTATCGTCGATGGCATTCAGCATGCGGCGCATGGGCAGTTGGATATCGACAGCTATCACGTCGATGGCTATGCGATTTCGCCTTACAAAGTGTTTTCACGCCACGGCTACGGGATTGCCTGGATTTCAGACCGCTTGACCGCCCTGCCCCATGATCAGTTGATCGACGCCCCGTCTGAGGGGTGGGAGTTCGGCACCCGCGACACGGGGTCTTACGCAACGATGTCCGATGTTGTGGCCTATTTTGACTGGCTGGGGGAACAGGTATCGGAGGAAACAGATCGACGCGCCCGGATTGAGGCTGCCGGTCGCGCCATTCACGCATACGAAACCCACCTGACCGATGCGATGATCAACGGCACCGGCAATCTGCCCGGCCTACGCGATATGGATCACATCACGATCCTGGCCGGTGCCGACAACCCCGCACGCGAGGGGCTGGTCTCGATCGTTGTGCGCGACACACCGTCTGCCCAAGTCGTGACACGGCTGAATCAGGAAGGCATCCGTACCCACATCAGAAAGGCCGATCACTATAGCGGCAATGTGCTGACGCCGCTGGGCCTGAGCGACTGCATCCGCATCTCGCTCTGCCACTACAACACCGAACAGGAAGTGGCGCAATTGCTGACCGTTTTGAACGAGATCGCGGACTGATCCGAAATCGAGGAAAGAAATTATGCCAGACCCTCTTGCGCCCGCGCGCTGGCTTGGCTACATGCACCGTCACGGGTGATTAGCTCAGTTGGTAGAGCGCTTCGTTTACACCGAAGATGTCGGGAGTTCGAGTCTCTCATCACCCACCATTCCCAATATTATCAATGGTTTACTCAGGGTCTTGTAACGAGAACTTGGAGACTATTTGAGGATGAATGTACGGGAATCGAAACCTCAAAACCGTGTTGGACTACCAAAAGGATTGTTCCTTAGAGGTAAAGGGTACGCTCTCAGGGTGGCTGTACCAATTGAATACCAAGACATCGTTGGCAAACGAGAGATCGTCCGAGGGTTAGGAACTCAGGACCTAGCCGAAGCTTTGAAGCGTCGTTCAAGAGTCCTTGAGGAAATCCTTGAAGCGATCACCGAAGGACAAACGCCGTCTCAAACAATTCGCCCAAACATTCCGAAACAAAAGAATACTGTAAGACATACCGCCGACAGGTGGTTAGCTGAATCGGACGGGATTAATAGCAGCACAAAGGTTAGGTATCGCCAACACCTTAGGACATTTGAGGCATACTCTGGAAACATACAGGTCACAGACATTAACCGCTCTCTGGCACTGAGCTTCATTGAGCACCTTAAGGCCACTCCCTCAGAACGAACTGGGCTACCACTATCGGGCCGCTCTCGCTCTCACCTGTTTCTAACCAGTGACGCGACCCATCGGTTTGATAGGTCAGAGTGCCGGTTGCCAGAAAATGCCCTCCGAGGGTGCCCTTGTTGTTTTGCCGCATCACAGTATCGCCCGGAGACGTGACCGGGATCGTGCCAGCGGCATCTTGAAACAGCGTGGACAGGTCGGAGGGATCGCGCAAAAGAGGTGCTTTAAGGCGAGCGATGGGATTGCCCGGCCTCCGCCGAACGGCCAGGGACGTGATTGATAAGCCAACTCCGATCATTGCGGGCGATCTCCTTGCGCACTTTGCTTTTCAGTTCGGCAAGAAGTACTTGGGCCGGGCGTAAAATTACGGAAACGCTAAGTTCGCTCTGTTTACGCATTCAAGGATCGGGTTGGCTTACTGGGTGGGGATCCGTGTGTTTTCCAAACCTTCACTCGCCTGACGATCTGAAAAACTACCCCAAGATTTAACTGAACATGGGACCAGTAAGTAGGTGCCTTTTCCGGATCAGACTCGAGCAAGCTGGCAACAATCAACGGTGTCCCTCGTTAGGCGTTCCAGATTGACACAATCACGGGCCTAGATCTGTGACGGCGATAGAGTGGCAAGTGGTCCGCATTCCTAGAGACCAGCACATGCGCCAGCAGCCCCGGTCCCGGCCGCCCACTCTCGATAGGACGTGAGGGCGGCGGAGATTGCGCTCACATCTCACACTCCGAACAAACTTGACGGGCGCGCGCATTAAACCACTGGCCCGCCTGTCGAGAAAGTGAACCTGATCTTCGCGGGGGAACCACCTGCGCGCAGAGGATCAGGTTCCTGATAAAATGTCGCGCCCAGCGTCAGAATAAGGAACAGTTGGATGCCCATTCTTGCGTTTGTTTGTTTGGGCCATTCCAAAGTCGTTTGCACGGATACAAAGCACCAAATAAACCATTGGCTTCTAAAGCTTTGCCGAGAGATCGAGACTCTCATCCCCAACCATTCACGCCAATCGCAAATTGTGGACCCAGCGTCAGGGACACTTAGGCCTTGCAACCGATTGCAACTTCGCGGCGATGCTGCGTAGTATTCAGCCATGAAGTCGCATGTCAGTTTTACCCGTTGCCGCAGGTGCCCGTTTTGAGTGTAACCCTAAAAGACGTCGCCGCTCTTGCTGGCGTGTCGCGCTCGGCCGTTTCGCGTACGTTTACCGAAGGGGCTTCTGTTTCGGCCAAGACCCGAAGCAAGGTTGAGAAAGCCGCAGCGGAACTGGGATACAGCCCGAATGCGCTGGCTTCATCGCTAACGACAGGGCGGACCAAGCTGATCGGGCTGATCTCGAACAACTTTCACAATCCTATCTTCCTTGAGGTCTTCGACCAATTTACCCGAGCGTTGCAGGAACGCGGTCTGCGGCCGTTGATTGTGAACCTGACTGATGAAACTGAACCGGCCAATTCAGTGAGAATGCTGCGCCAATACTCGGTGGATGCAGCAATCGTGGCGTCCTCGACCCTCCCACCCAGTTTCGCCAAGGCGTTCCACGACGCGGGCGTTCCTGTCGTGCACACATTCGGACGGTCGGCAACCTCGCCCGAGGTCCATGTCGTGGGAATTGACAACGTTGAATGCGGTCGGATGGCCGCGCGTGAGCTGTTGGCCCGCGGTTATCGTCGCGTCGGCTATCTGGGCGGACCGAAGGATGCAACTTCGGCGATGGATCGCTATCGCGGCTTCATGGAAGAAGTCGAAAAGCACCCCGAGCTGGAGGTTTCTCACTCATTTGCAGGGGCCTATTCCTTTGAAGCAGGACGGGCCGAGATGCTGCGTCTGCTAGAACAGGCACCGGCCGATGGCTATTTCTGCGGTGATGACATTCTGTCAATCGGCGCGCTGTCGGCTTTGTCCGATCATGGGTTGGAGCCGGGTAAGGACGTCGGGATTATCGGCCTGAACGATATGGAGATGTCGCGCTGGCAAAGCGTGAACCTGACGACGATTCACCAACCAATCAAGCAGATCATCACATCATCCGTCGACTTGGTCGAGGAGATGCTGAAAGACCCCGAACGATATCCCGAGGCCCGCATTTTCCCTTGCCGGGTGATCGAGCGGGGCACCTTGCGACCCCGCCCCTGATTAACGGAACATCGGCGGACGTGCATCTGTCCACGCGCCGTCATTTTTGGACGAGGCAACCGCTGCGTGAACCGCAGCAATCGACCGAACACCATCAGCCGGGGTCGGCAACCCATCGCGGGCTTCGCCCCTGATCGCATCCGCCAGATCACAATAGATATTGGCTACGGCCAGCGGGAACCCCTCGGGGTGGGCAATCGCCACGCGGGACAGGCGTTGCGCGTCGTCGTGCAGACCGCCTTCGCCTTTTTCGATAATCTGCGTGCGGCCTCCGACCGGGGTATAGACCAGTTGATTGGGTTGCTCGGACGCCCAGCGCAACCCACCGGTTTCGCCAAAGACCTGAATATCGAACCCGTGCTGACGTCCTATGGCGACGGATGAGGTCCAAAGCCGACCCACCGCGCCACCTTCGGTTCGGAAGTTGACCATCGCATCATCCTCGAGCTCTCGGCTGGAAATGGTCGAGGCCATGTCCGCCGAAAGCACCTTGACCTCATCATCACTGATGAAGCTCGCCATATGCAGCGCGTGGATACCGCAATCTGCGAATTGCCCGGATACTCCTGCCATTGCCGGGTCATACCGCCAGCGCACGCGGGGGTTATCGGCATCGGTTGCGTCACCGTGGTGGCCGTGGCTGAAATTCGTCACAACCAGACGCACCTTGCCGATATCGCCTGCCCGCACCATCGCACGGGCCTGCCGCACCATCGGATAGGCCGAGTAACAGTAGTTCACAGCACAGATTTTGCCCGAAGCATCGGCAACGCGGACGATTTCTTCACCTTCTTCCACGGTCATGGTCATCGGCTTTTCACACAGCACATTGAATCCGGCCTCCAGAAAGGCTTTCGCAATCTCAAAATGGGTCGAATTTGGCGTTGCGATGGTGACCAGATCGATCCGGTCGGCGCGCTCCGCTTCGCCAGCCAGCATTTCTTGCCAGTCGCCATAGGCGCGGTCCTGGGCCACACCTAAACGTTGCGCGTATTCGCGCCCCACATCGGGACGATGGTCCAGCGCCCCCGCAGTGAATTCAAACCTCCCGTCGGCCAGCGCCCCTAGCCGGTGGGCAGGTCCGATCTGACTGCCTTCGCCGCCACCAATCATGCCCCATTTCAATTTTGCCATGATCTTAGTCTCTCTGTTGTCTTGTTGTTTGCGCGGTCAGAAATCGCTGACCGCTTGCCATTGCCGCTGATCCGAGGAGGCACGCACCGCCGCCAGAACGCGGTTCACCTCATGCCCATCCCGGAACGTCGGCCAGATGTTCTGGCCGGAATGGATCGCGTGCAGGAAGTCCTTGGCCTCGATTATAATCTGGTCCTGGTACCCTGTCCCATGCCCCGGCCCCTGACAGAAGGGTTCATAATCCGGGTGCGCCGGGCCGGTCAGGATCTTGGTGAACCCCCGCGACGCCTCGGGTCCTTCGCGGCGGTAGAGCCACAGGGCGTTCTGGTCCTCTTGATCGAACCGTATCGCACCTTTTGTGCCTGAAATCTCATAGGCATAGCCCATCTTCCGCCCCGTTGCGACACGGCTGAAATACAGGTTGCCCATGACGCCGTTCTCAAAACGGCACATCACCTGCGCATGATCGTCATTCGTGACCTCTCCGCCCGGTCGCTGGCTGTGGACGGTCTCTACATCGGCCATCACCTGCGCAATCGGCCCGATCAGAGCCATCGCACCAATGACCATATGAGGGGCCAGATCGCCGATGGTTCCATTGGCCGTGCCAGTTGTGCGCCAAGTCGCCGGAGCCTGCGGGTCTGCATAGAAATCTTCGGTGTGCTCACCGCGGAACCAGGTGACGTCACCAATCTCACCATCTGCGATTAACTTGCGGGCGAATTGGCTGGCCGGAGTGCGGATATAGTTAAATCCAACCATGTTGATCGCACCCGCAGCCTCGGCTGCGGCCACCATTGCCCGGCTATCATCAATCGACGCGCCCAGAGGTTTCTCGCACAGCACCGGCTTGCCCAGCGCAAACGCAGCCTCGGCGATCTCACGGTGCGTGGATTGAGGTGACGCGATCACGATCGCCTCGACCCGCCCGTCGCCAACGAGCGTGCGCCAGTCATGTGTCGCGCGGGCAAATCCATAGGCCGCGCGATACCGTTCGGCGCTGTCTGCGGTCGAAGCACAAATCACTTCAAGCCGCGGTCGCAGCGATGTGTTGAACACGGCACCCACCGCCGCCATCGCTACGGAATGGGCCTTGCCCATATAGCCCCCGCCAACGATTCCAATTCCGATTTCAGACATTTGCAACGGCCCCGAACATTGTATTTGCAACCGGTTGCAAAATCAGTATCGTGTGAATCGATTCAACGCAAGGAACAACAGTCCCTGCAAACCCATTCTCGCCGGAGGAAAAGCTGTGGCCACTTTGATGGACGGTATCAAAGGAAACCGGTTTGCTGTCTTTGGGCGTGCGGGCATGGACATGTTTGCCGACCCAGTTGGCGTGAAAAGCGAAGACGCGGATACGTTCCGCGCTGATCTGGGTGGGTCGTCCGCCAATATTTGCGCGGGATTGGTCAAGCTGGGCAGTCGGGCGTCACTGATCACTTCGGTTTCGGACGATGCGGTGGGGCGGTTCTGCCTGAACCGTCTGGCCCACTATGGCGTGGACACGTCCTATATCCGTGTTCTGGGAGGAGAATACCGCGTTTCGCTGGCCGTTTACGAAAGCCGAATTGAAAACTTCCAGAACGTCATCTACCGCAATGGTGCCGTTGATTTTCAAGTCACAAAAGAAGACATGGACCGGATCGACTATGGAAAGTTCACGGCGGCGATTTCGGCCGGAACGGTATTTGCGTCGGAACCTTCACGCAGCGCCACATTCCGCGCCTTTGAGAATGCCCGAAACGCCGGGCTACCGATCATTTTTGACATCGACTACCGCCCCTATAGCTGGCCCTCAGCCGAAGTAGCCGCCGATGTGTTGTCCCGCGCAGGCGAGGCCAGCGACATGATCGTTGGCAATGACGAAGAGTTCGGATTCATGGCTGGAGGCATGGAACGTGGCTTTGCAAAGGCGAAGGAACTGGCTGAAAAGCCGGGGCGCATTGTCATCTTCAAGAAAGGCGAAGAAGGTGCGGTCACTTTGTTCAACGGGCAGGAAATCGAGACCGGGATTTATCCTGTCAAAGCCGTAAAGCCAAACGGCGCGGGCGACAGTTTCATGGCGGGGCTGCTGGCTTCAATCGCGGCAGGATACGGGTTGGAAGACGCGGTCATGCGCGGTTCGGCCTGCGCCTCGATCGTCGTATCCCAGCCCGGATGCGCCCCGGCGATGCCCACCACACAAGAACTGGATGCGTTCCTTGCGTCTCATCACGGCCCCACGACATAGGAGAGTCCCATGCATATCGCGCCCTATGACAACCAGAACAAGCCCATCGTCGATGCCGACGATCCGACGGTGCCCCTGAACTATTTCAACATCGTCAAGTTGAAGAAAGACGAGGCGTTCGCATACCAGGTGCCCGGCTATGAAACCTGTATCGTACCAGCCGCCGGCAGCGTCGATGTCGAAATCGAGAGCATGCAATTTCCCGCGCTGGGAAACCGGGGTGAGGATGTCTGGGATGGCGAACCCGAGGGGGCATATGTTCCGGTGGGTGCCAAAGCGCAGATGGTCTGTGTATCGGACACCGCCGAGGTCTTCGTCGCCGGTGCCAAATACGACAAGGTGCTGGAACCTTTCGATGTGCGTGAACATGACCTTGTTCAATACGGCAGCGACGACACCAAGACCCATCGCAAGATCAAACACATCCTGGGCCAAAAACAGCATGACAAGGTCGGCCGCCTACTGGTGAGCGAACTGTTTACCGTTGGTCAGGGCGGTTGGTCAGGTTTCCCCAGCCACAAGCATGACACCAATCGCCTGCCCGACGAGACGCGCCATGACGAGACGTACAACTTCCGCTTCAAACCCAACTGGGGCTCGGGCCTGCAAATGCTACAACGCGAGGATAACAAGCCGGGCGACGCATATCACATCGTCGATGGCTCAACGATCTGTATCGACAAAGGGTATCACCCCTGCTGCGTTCTTCCGGGATATGAGATGTATTATTTCACCATTCTCGGCGGCCTGACACAGCGCTCGTTGGTACAGTATTTCCAACCCACCCATGCCTATCAGGTCGAAACCATACCGGGCATCAAAGACATGATTGCCAAGTTCAAATGACTCTTGCCACACTGAAGGATGTGCTGACCCCTGCCCATGAACAAGGGTATGCCGTCGGCGGGTTGGTCACACTGGGCTGGGAGGATATGCGCGCTTACGTAGCTGCCGCCGAAGCTGAAAACGCGCCTGTCATCCTTCAAGCCGGGCCAAGTTGCCGCGCGCACACGCCATTGCCAATTCTGGGCAAGATGTTTCGGTACCTGGCCGAGAACGCCTCGGTCCCGGTCGTGGCCCATCTTGACCACGGCTATACGTTCGAGGAGTGCAAAATTGCTCTGGACAGCGGCTTCACTTCGCTGATGTTCGACGGATCGCGAAAGCCCCTGCAGCAGAATATCGACGAAACTGCCGCCATTGCAGACATGGCCCACGCCGCTGGAATTTCCTGCGAGGGTGAGATCGGCTTCGTGGGCTATTCCGGCGGCGAAGGATCAAACGGCACCGACCCGGAAGAAGCAGCCCTGTTCGCACGTCAAAGCGGCGTCGATGCGATGGCCATCTCGGTCGGCAATGTCCACCTGCAACAGGACAAAGAAGGTAAGCTGAACGAGGCCCGTATCACCGAAATCGATGCTGTTACTGATGTACCGCTGGTGATCCACGGCGGATCGGGCGTGCCAGTGGAACAACGCAGCCGTTTGGCGCGCAACACATCAATCTGCAAGTTCAACATCGGGACCGAGCTGCGCATGGCCTTTGGCCAAGCCCTTCGCGAAGCGGTGAATCGCGATGCAGACCGTTTTGACCGCGTAACCATTCTGAAAGAGACCCATGATCCCGTCGAAGCCGCTGCCCGCATCGTGATCCGGGCTTTCGGCGCGCCTCCGCAAAGGTAGGCGCAGACGTTACCCGTCGCGCTCCACAACCCACTCGACTTCGGGGGCCGGAACAAAGCGCCATTTGCGCAGCGGACCCGCCATGACGTTCAGATAGTACATCTCGAACCCATAAGGGGCACCGCAAGGGTGATGACCGCGCGGGACGGTCACAACGTCACCATCTGATACAGCCATGGTCTCATCCAATTGGCCGTCATCTGTATAAACCCGTTGAATGCCAAACCCGTTCGCGGGATTGAGGCGATGATAGTAGGTTTCTTCCAGGTAGGTGATCCTTGGAAAGTCATCCTCGTCATGGCGATGGCTGGGATAAGACGACCAATGGCCGTTCGGAGTGAAGACTTCGGTCACCAAAAGGCTGTCGGCATAGTCTTCGTTTTCCATCGCGATGTTGTTGATATAGCGGGTGTTCACCCCCTTACCGCGTTCGGTCAAGGTGATGCCATCCGGCCCAATCCGCCGCGCAGGGTGCCCCCCTTTTCCCGGCGCTGAACAAACGGCGAGAACACAATCGGTTTCGGCAATGGCCCGCCACTCGACCCCATTGGGCAGATAGAGGCAATGCGGCGGCGTCTTCTCAAACACATTCATCCGGTCGCCCAGCACACCCCAGTCGCGATCTGCTCCGCTGATCTGCGCTTTGCCTTCGACCATGACCAGAATGACCTCTTGGTCCCCGGTCACCTCGGACGCGACATCGCCCGCCCGCAGGTGATAGAGGCCAAAGCCAACATACCACCAGCCCGCATTGGCCGGAGTAATATCATGCACCTTGCCGCGTGTGCCGAACGGTTTCCTGAGCAAGTCTGCCATGGCGTCGTCTCCTTGATGGGTGGGTCAGAACCCAACCGAATGATGTTTCACGCGGCTTGCCGTGTGAGTAAGGCCGAAAGCGCGTCGGCCAATTGCGACTCTGACCAACCTTCGGCGACCGCGCGGCGTAGAATGTCCGCCTGACTTTCCGGCGCATTGCCCCCGATCGGCGGGTCCGTGTCCAGATTGGTAGGGAATGGATACCCTTCGGCCGTGGCCGCGACTGCAGCATTCAGCTCCAAGGCGTCCAGATCGCCTCGCTGTTTCAATGCGATCAGGGACGGCAAAATTGCTTGCGACATGGCTTGTCGATCCACGGCCTCCATCGCGCGCCCAAAGGCGGACGAGATTTGCAGCAAGTTCGCCATTCGATTGATATCCGAACTTCGGTTTTCGCCGGCAGCGTGGAACAGCGCCGGATTGAAGAACACCGCATCACCCTTGGACAGAGGCAACTGGATATACGCGTCTTCAAAATGATCCCCATGAGCAGGATCGTGGAAAGCCAGATAACCGGGCGCGTAGAGCTGTGAAAAAGGCAACAACTTGGTCGGCCCGCTTTCGATCGGCATGTCACAATGGGCCACCGCGCCCTGCAGGGTCAGCGCGGCGGTCAGGTGATGGGCATGGGCCGGGTAGCGTTCCGCATTTTCTGCGCTTTGAAACCCAAGATGATAGTCGCGATGCGCCTGCTGCGCCTGACCACCGGGTCGCACCTGATTGACTTGCGCAGTGACCTGATAGTTCGGACCCAGCCACGCCTCGCATGCCGCCGCAATCGACGTGTTTCCAAAATACAGTGCGAACCCTTCGGGGTCTCGCA
This sequence comes from Ruegeria sp. CL6, assembly GCF_056536465.1. Taxonomy (NCBI): domain Bacteria; kingdom Pseudomonadati; phylum Pseudomonadota; class Alphaproteobacteria; order Rhodobacterales; family Roseobacteraceae; genus Ruegeria; species Ruegeria sp. CL6. Next base: position 95,827 of record NZ_JBQFPR010000009.1, on the reverse strand, counting down.
GGCATTGCTTTTGCGCCGCGTTCCAAATCCGATCATTGGCGCCTGAGGCTGCAAAGTGATCGCCCTCTCCCGCTCCGCTTTGGCGCTCTTCGGCAATGATCTGGGTAAACGCGTCCGTGGCCCGGTCGATCACTGATGTATCCGAATAGGCCCCTTTCAACGCAATCACGCCAGCGGATTTGTTCAGAACCCAACCCCATTCCGACAACAGGGCCAACCGGTCCTCGGGCTTCCTCAGCGCAGGTTGCAACGCCTGCATGTCATAGACAGGCACATTGCGTTCAACCGTTGCAGCAAATGGCACCGCATCCGCCGAAAGATTCTGAGAGGTCAACACCTTGAATTCATCCAGATCACAGGATTCCCGGTCAAAATACCCGACATACCCAAGTTCTTGATGCACCATGATTTTCTCCTTTCTCATGGCTTTGGTGTTGTGACGTGTTCGCCCTGTCAGTTCGCGATAGACAACCCCGCCTTTCCGCACACCTCAAGGATGTGGTCGTAGCCCATTTTGGAGTATTCGCAGGGCGGCGCCTTGGCCGGATCCTGTTCGGCTTCGACAACGATCCAACCGCTGTAGTCCAGTGCCTTCAGCGTGTTCGCGACGGCCTGAAAGTCGATGCAGCCATCGCCGGGCACGGTGAAGGCTCCGGCAATTACGGCATCCAGAAAGCTGCGATTGTTCTCGCGCGTGTCCTGCACGACCTGCGGGCGGATATCCTTGAAGTGCACGTGATGCACCCGGTCGCCCCAACGGTTCAGAGTCGCCAGAACGTCGCCGCCCCCGAACAGCAGATGGCCGGTGTCAAAGCACAGCTTCACCTCGGGGCCAGACCCTTCCATCAACCAGTTCACATCATCTTCGCTTTCGATGATCGTGCCCATGTGATGGTGATAAGCCATCGGCATCCCCTGATCCGCCATCCACTTGGCCAGTTCGGTGATCTTGGCGGCATAGGCCAAAACTTCATCTCTGGACAGGTTCGGACGGTCATTGACCGGCGTTGCGATCTGGCCCTGCACGGTGTTGGAACATTCCGCATAGACGATACAAGGACTGTTCAACGCCACGAATTGCGCGACCTGTTCGCGCACGGCCTCACGCTCGGTTGCGAAGTCGTTCACCAGCGACGCCCCGGAACACCAGCCACCGCAAAGCGCGATGTCATTCGCATCAAGATAGGCGCGCAGACCCTCGGTATCGCCGGGCATGCGCTGACCGCGTTCGACACCAGTATAGCCAATCTCGCGGGCTTCCTTCAGCGCCTGTTCCATTGTGTAGGCGGCGGTCAGATCCGGCAGATCATCATTCTGCCACGCGATCGGAGAGATTCCGATTTTCACGCTCATTTGGTGTTTCTTTCCTTGATCGCCAGCTCATAGGCCGCGCGTTTTTCGTTCACTTCGGGGCGGATGCTGACCTCGGGCACCGCCACTTCCCACCACGTGCCGCCATATTCGGTCGAGGGGTAGGGATCAGTATCAATGACAACCACATACGGCCCCTTGATTTCGGCGCGTTTGGCCAGCGCGTCCTCCAACTCGGCAATGGAACCAACCTTGACCGAAGTCGCGCCCATCGCTGCGGCATGGGCCGCGAAGTCGATAGCAGACGGGTTTTCATGAACGGCGTGATCCAGCAGGTTGTTAAACTCGGCCCCGCCGGTGCCCATCTGCAACCGGTTGATACAGCCAAAGCCCCGGTTGTCGGTGATCACCACCGTGAACGACACACCCATCATCGCGGCTGAGGCCATCTCGGAATTGGCCATCATATAGGTGCCGTCGCCAGTAAAGCAGATCACATCACGCTCGGGCTCGGCCATCTTGATGCCCATTGCGCCGGCAATCTCATAGCCCATGCAGCTGAACCCGTATTCCATGTGATAGGCACCGGGGCGCGGGGCTTTCCACAGCTTGTGCAACTCTCCCGGCATCGTACCTGCCGCACACATCACAACTGTATCGTTATGCGAGGCACGCTGAACCGCACCCACAACCTGCATGTCCGTCGGCAGAGCATTCCCATCGCCGGGCGCATCGGTCAGCTTGTCGACCTTGCCATACCAGTCGGCCTTAAGCGTGTCCGAGACCGGATCGGCGCGATAGCCTTGCAGGGCCGTCCCCAGTTCCTCCAACCCGACACGGGCGTCGGATTGCAACGGCATCGCGCCGTGTTTCTCGGCGTCATAGGCGTTGGTGTTCAGGCACACCATCTCGCGCTCCGGGTTCGAGAACAGACCCCATGACCCGGTGGTGAAATCCTGCAACCGTGTACCAACGGCCAGTACCAGATCGGCCTCGGCACACACGTCATTGGCAGGCTCTCCGCCCGTTACACCAACCGGCCCAAGGTTCAACGGATGATCCCAGGCCAACGCGGACTTGCCCGCCTGTGTTTCCGTGATCGGAATATTGTGCGTCTCGGCAAAGCTCTGCAATGCGTCGGTCGCGCCCGAGTAATGCACTCCACCCCCGGCAATGATCACCGGGCGTTTGGCAGCCTTGATCGTAGCCGCCGCTCGAGCCAGTTCGCCCTCGTCCGGGCGAATACGGCGCTGATACCAGACGCGAGGCTCAAAAAAGCTTTCGGGATAGTCATACGCCTCGGCCTGCACGTCCTGACAGAAAGCCAGCGTAACCGGACCGCAATCAGCCGGGTCGGTCATCGTGCGAAAGGCGCGCGGCAACGCGGTCAGCAGGTGCTCAGGCCGGGTGATCCGGTCGAAGTAACGGCTGACCGGGCGGAAACAGTCATTGGCGCTGACAGTTCCGTCGTTGAAATCCTCGGGCTGTTGCAGAACCGGGTCAGGACCACGCGTCGCAAACACGTCACCGGGCAACAGCAACACCGGCAGGCGGTTCACATAAGCCAGCGCTGCCGCCGTCACCATATTCGTGGCCCCCGGCCCGATCGAGGACGTTACCGCCATCGCCTGCGTCCGGCGCTTTTGCTTGGCATATGCAATCGCGCAATGAGCCATAGTCTGCTCATTGTGGCCGCGATAGGTGGGCAGACTGTCCTTCACGGCGTGCAGCGCCTCGCCCAGCCCGGCCACGTTGCCATGGCCGAAAATGGCCCAAACACCGGCGATGAAGGGTTCTCCGGCCTCGTTCATCTGCGCGCCCAGATAGCGCACCAGAGCCTGAGCCGCGGTCAATCTGATTGTCTTGCTCATTCGTGTTTCCTTTCAACACGCGGACCCCACGGGCGATCCGTTGAATTCCTGTACTGACTGGTTTTGTGACGGTGGTTCGTCAGACAGTTCCGCCCAACGACCCCTCAAGTTCGGCCAATTCCTGCCCGCCCGCCATCAGATCCTGCAATTCTTCAGGAGAGATTTCACCACGTTTGGCGGTACCCAGCGTCTGACCCCTGTTCAATACGGTAAAGCGATCCCCAACCGCCAAGGCGTGACGCACATTGTGGCTGATAAAAACGACGCCTACGCCCTGACTGCGCACCTTGTCGATTGTCGCCAGAACATTCGAGGTCTGCCGCACCCCAAGCGCCGAAGTCGGCTCGTCCAAAATCAGGATCTTCGCTCCGAAATGCACCGCCCGGGCAATTGCTACCGTCTGACGTTCACCCCCAGACAATGTGCCAACGGCCTGATCCGGACCACGCAGGTTGATGCCCATCTTGCGCATCTCTTCCATGGTAATCTCATCCGCCATTTTCTTGTCGAAAAAGTTGATGCCCGCGACTTTCTTTGTCGGCTCATTACCCATGAAAAAATTCCGGCTAACGCTCATCAGCGGGATCATGGCCAGATGTTGGTGAACCGTGGCAATCCCTGCGGCGATCGCGTCACGAGGGTCTTCGAAATGCATTGGCTTGTCTTCAAAGAAGATCTCACCAGCGGTCGGCTTGTGCACGCCCGACATCGTCTTGATGAATGTGGACTTGCCCGCGCCATTGTCACCCAGCAGACAATGACACTCACCCGGCTTCAGATCAAAACTGACCCCGGCCAGAGCGATCACCGAGCCAAAGTGTTTCTGGATATTGACCATGCGGATGATCGGCTTGCGATCCTCTGCGTCGCCATGATGGAACTTGGTATCTTCGGTCATCTCAGCGCTCTCCTGTGATGATGCGGCGGATATAGGTGTTCAGGATCACCGCTCCCAACAGGATCACACCCAAGAACACCCGGAAAAGAGAGCTTTCGACCCCAGCAAAGAAAAGCCCCTGCTGTACCACGCCAAAGATCAGCGCACCCAGTGCCGCCCCCAGAACCGAGCCGTATCCGCCAGTCAGCAGCGCGCCTCCGATAACCACGGCGATGATCGCCTCAAATTCCTTCAGCAGACCGCGGTCGGCACCGGCCGAGCCAAACTCCATCACCTGACATGTGGCGAAAACAGTGGCGCAGAAGGCCGTGAACATGAACATCAGAATCTTGACCCGGCTCACCGGCACACCCGAGTTTCGCGCGGCCTCGGCATCGCCACCAGCGGCAAAAATCCAGTTGCCGAACTTCGTTTTGGTCAGCAGCACATGGCCAAATATGATGATGCCTATGGCCCAGATGATCAGCATTGGAATGCCGTCCACCACGGGCTGGCCCGCCCGTGTTCCGCGCTCGAAAGTTTCGATGATACCGTTGTCGCCCAGCCAGACAAAAAGACCCTGTCCGATTTTGCCGCCAAAGACCGAGGCCAGCCAGTCGCCTTCGGCCACGTCGCGAATTCCGCCGATGATGGTTTTCCGCTCGATGGTTTGCGGCAGGTAAATCGTGAACCCACGCAGGATGAACAGAAACGCCAATGTCACGATAAAGCTGGGTAGACCGGTGCGGACGACGATATATCCATTCACCGCCCCGATAGAGACACACAACGCGAAGGTCACAATGATCGCCATCCAGACCGGCCAGCTTAGGGTGACCGAAAAAATCGCGATCATCATACCCGCAAACCCGATCATCGAGCCGACGGAAAGGTCGAACTCTCCTGCGATCATCAACAGGCAGGCGCCCACGGCGATAATCATGAACTGGGCCGAAACGATCGACCAGTTCATCACGCCCTGCGCATTGAACATGCCGCTGTCAAAGGCGAACAGCAGGAAAAAGGTGAATACGGCAACAGTCCCGACCATGCCGCCCAGCTCAGGACGGATCAGAGCCCGTCGCAGCGGCGATATCTCTTTGATCCGTTCGTCGCCGCCGGTTGCGGATTGCGCTGAATCAGCCATGGGTGCCTCCCCTCGCGCTTCAAAGTGCATAGAATTTCAAGGGTGCGGACACACTTTCGGCATCCGCACCAATGTGAAGATCAGCGGTATTCGCCCGCGAATTCTTCGATCTTTTCCAACCCGTCCGCGGTTACAAAACCGGGGCCGGAATTGATGTTATTGCCAGGCAGAACGCCATAGCGATGATAGTTGGCCATAACCACAACCGGCAGGTAAGCCTGCAAGAACGGTTGCTGGTCAATGCCCCATTGGATCACGCCGCTCTTGATGCCTTTGACGATCTCGCCACCCAGATCGAACGTGCCGAAATAGATGTCACCCGCCATGCCATTTTCTTCCAGCGCCAGAATGGTCGGGTCAGCCGACGTCGGGCCCAGCGTCAATACGGCTTCGGTGTCGGGATTGGCCGACAGGTAAGCAAGAACGCGGTTCTTGATCTCGGCCGGGTCCTGACCGGCGTCGATCATCTGCTCGCCAAGCTCGATACCCAGGCCGTCAGCGAAGCCCTGGCACCGCTCCTGACTGGAAGGCTGCACGATGTAGTGGTTCACACACAGGAACGAACCGATGCCATCATCCTTGGCACGCTGGCCTGCGGCAAATCCGGCGTCATACTCAGGCTGGCCCACATACATAAGAGCACCCACTTCGCGCGCTTTCTCGGGCGTGCCGGTGTTCATAATGATCACGTCGATACCGGAATCCACGGCTGCCTTGATCGGACCTTCCAGAATATCCGGATCGGCCAGAGTCGTGATGATCCCGTTCGGTCCCGATGCCGCCGCCTGATCGATGATCCGAGCCATGTCAGCGAGGTCTCCGGTCGGCGGGTTGCGGTATTCGACCTCAACGCCCATCTGTTCGCCTGCCAGGGCGATCCCGTTTTTGATGGTGTTCCACCAGCTGTCGCTGTCAGGGGCGTGACTGACCAAAATGTATTTCTCACCTTCTGCCGCGGCACCGGTAGCACCGGCAAACGCGACGGCGCTGGCCAACAAGACGCCTTTTACGAACATTTTCATTTCCATTCCTCCCAATAGAACAGTCAATCTTCGTGCCGGGTCCGTCCCGGCCATTCGGCTAAACCGAATCTCCTCTGCCCCGATCAGCGTCAGAGCTTCCCTCAGTTTCCGGATATAGAATTATTTTGCAACCGGTTTCAAAACTTCCTCCATTGTAACAGGCCGCCCGGACTGAGCTGATCGAGTTGCGGCTTCGGCCATCGCAAGGGCGGCAACGCCATCCTCAAGCGTCACAGGCATCGCCGCACCGGTCTGCACCGCAGTGGCGAACGCATCCCATTCGGCGCGATATGCAGACATGTAACGCTCGAGAAAGAAGTAGCTGGGTCTTGCCCCAACCACGCCCGTCTCAGTTGACTTCACGACCGAGTTTTCAAGGATGTTATGGGCCTGCAGCAACCCGCCCGAGCCAAGTATTTCAACCCGTTGGTCATACCCATAGACCGCCCGCCGCGAGTTTTTGATCACCGCAATTCGACCATCTGAATAGGTCATCGTGACGACCGCTGTATCTACATCCCCGGCCAATCCGATCTCTGGATCTACAACCGAAGATCCAACAGCAGAAATTGCTACAGGCGCATCACCCATGAGGTAGTTCGCCATGTCGAAATCGTGGATCATCATGTCCCGAAACAGGCCACCCGACACTTTGATATAGCTGACCGGAGGCGGCGCGGGGTCAAAAGATGTGATCGACAGCAGCTCGGCCTTGCCGATTTCTCCAGCGTCAAGCGCGGCCTTCAACGTGGAAAAATTCGGGTCAAAACGGCGATTGAAGCCAATCATGACCGGCCGACCATTTGCCGAAGTCGAACGCTGGCAAGCCAATGCGCGCTCAAGATCAAGATCAACCGGCTTCTCGCACAACACGGCCTTTCCCGCCAATGTTGCTGCTTCGATCAGGTCGGAATGAGTATCGGTCGGCGTGGCGATCAGAACGGCATCTATTGCAGGCGTTCGGATAATCTCATCAGACCCCAGGACTTCGGCCCCGTATTCTGCGGCAAGGTTTTCCGCGGCGTCCAAAGACGCGTCTGCAACCGCGACCAGCTTGCTCTGAGAGTGCCCGGCGATGGTATTCGCATGCACGCGACCGATGCGTCCGGCCCCCAGCAATCCGATCTTGAGCATGCGGTTCTCCCGAATCCAATTTCGCGTGCCACAATGTTTCGCTTTGCAACCGGTTGCAAGAATTATTTCTCAATACCCGAAAAATTGTGACCCGCCACGAATGAAATGGGGCAAGAACGGTGTCGCGCCCAAGGAAAAAACATTTGCGCAAAGGGCAACCCAACCCGAACAAAGCCAAGGCTGATCCGCGCGCTGGACCAGCGTTATTTTCAGGTGGAAAACTACCCCGAGATTTTCTGCATGTTTTGTGCAATAATATCTGGAAGTGTTTTTTTAAAAGGTGTTGTAACGATGATTGAGTATGGAGTCGCTACAGGTAGCGTTACCAAAGCTTTTTTCGGCGTGCCCGCCTACGGTGCGTCCAAAGTTCCTGAGTGGGTAAATTTTTTCGACGACAATCCCGAACTGCTTATTGTTAGCATCATCGGCATTCTCCTTGTCGCACGGTATTTGCTGGCCAGATGAAAACACCAACTAGAAGGCATGCGGGTTCGGGGGGGCTAAACCGCGAATACCAGCGATACGACTGCCAAGTACTTTGTGCTGGTCGGTTTCCAAATAGATCAAATAGATAGTGGCGATCCCGGAAGGACTCGAACCCTCAACCTGCTGATTAGAAGTCAGCTGCTCTATCCAGTTGAGCTACGGGACCGCTGCGCCCTTCTTGCGGTTTTTATGGGCGGGGTTCAAGACCCAAGCGCATGAAGGCGCTGTTTGGATCGTCTTCGTAGCCGAAGATCGGGCCGCAATAGGAATAGCCCAACGACTCATAGAGTTTACGCGCTGCATCATACTCGGGCAGGTTCTCGGCTCCGGTTTCCAAAACCAATGCCGCGATCCCTTCATGCTTTGCTATTTCGGCCAAACGCGTCATCATCGCACGCGCAATTCCGCGCCCACGCGCAGAGGCGATCACATGAACGGATTTTACCTCGGCCGTCCCATCCGGCAGCGCCTTTAGCGCACCACACCCTATTGCCTGCCCATCTTCGTACATTGCCCAGAACCGGATGCCCGGACCGGCCAGCCCTTCGGCATCCATTGTGTGATTGCTTTCGACGGGACCAGCAGTTTCGCTATGCGCGAAATGAGCCTCAACAACCGGGCGCAAAGCGTCCGAAGTCGGGTCGGCCTCTTGGATTTCGATCATTCAGTGGGTCCAGGGCGCACGACGGTCGGTGGCAAAATTCTCACCATAACCACGAGAGCGCAAGTTGGGCTTACGTTTGTGCGGCTCACTGACTTGCGCGTCGATGCCGTTGTCCTTCGCGTAGTCCAACGCCTCTTCCTTGGTGTCGAATTTCAAACGCACTTGCGACTGCGTGTCGTTCGACGAAGTCCAGCCCATCAACGGGTCGACTTCGCGCGTAGATGCAGGGGCGTATTCCAGAATCCACTTGCGGGTCTTGGCCATCCCTGAAGTCATCGCATTCCGTGCAGGCTGGTAAATCCGTGCGCGCATGTCGCCTCTCCGTACTCACTTGGCTGAGGGTGTTTATGCGTCACGCTGGCCCCGCGAACAAGTCCGGAATTGTCGCAACATTCCGTTTTCAATTGCCCCTTGAACAAGAACAAAAACAGATCAAAATCAGGCGCGAAAGGAATCCCCCGATGGCCTACGCTCATTCCGACAAGACGCAACTGACCGCCGAAGATGTCCGCGCCCGCCTCAAGCTGGAAGGCGGCAAGCAGTTCGTCATGCATACTGAGTTCAATCCGGCAGGAGATCAGCCGACAGCGATCAAGGAACTGACCGAGGGCGTTAACGGCGGCGAGCGCGATCAGGTTCTGCTGGGCGCGACTGGCACGGGTAAGACATTCACCATGGCCAAGGTGATCGAGGAAACCCAGCGCCCCGCCATCATCCTTGCGCCGAATAAGACGCTGGCCGCGCAGTTATATGGCGAGTTCAAGGGCTTCTTCCCGGAAAACTCGGTCGAGTATTTCGTCTCTTACTACGACTACTACCAGCCCGAAGCCTATGTGCCGCGTTCGGACACCTACATAGAAAAAGAATCTCAGATCAACGAACAGATCGACCGGATGCGCCATTCGGCCACCCGCGCTCTGCTGGAGCGGGACGACGTAATCATCGTGGCCTCGGTATCCTGCATCTACGGTATCGGCTCGGTCGAGACCTACGGGGCGATGACGCAGGACCTGAAGGTAGGCAGCGACTATGACCAGCGGCAGGTGATGGCCGATCTGGTCGCCCAGCAATACCGCCGCAACGATCAGGCCTTTCAGCGCGGCTCGTTCCGGGTGCGGGGCGATTCATTGGAAATCTGGCCCGCCCACCTTGAAGACCGCGCGTGGAAGCTGTCCTTCTTCGGCGAAGAACTGGAACAGATCACCGAATTCGATCCGCTGACTGGTGAGAAAACCGACACGATGGAGCACATCCGGGTCTACGCAAACTCCCACTACGTCACGCCCAAGCCCACGATGCAGCAGGCGATCATCGGCATCAAAAAGGAGCTGCGCATCCGGCTGGACCAACTGGTTGGCGAAGGCAAGTTGCTGGAAGCGCAGCGCCTGGAGCAACGCACCAATTTCGATCTTGAGATGCTCGAGGCCACCGGCGTCTGCAACGGGATCGAGAATTACTCGCGCTATCTGACCGGTCGCGCGCCCGGTGAACCACCCCCAACCCTGTTCGAGTTCATCCCAGACAACGCCATCGTCTTCGCCGACGAATCCCACGTCTCGGTCCCGCAGATCGGTGGTATGTACCGGGGCGACTACAGGCGCAAATTCACGCTGGCCGAACACGGGTTCCGCCTGCCGTCCTGCATGGACAACCGCCCCCTGAAGTTCGAGGAATGGGACGCCATGCGCCCGCAATCCGTCTTCGTCTCGGCCACGCCCGCCGGGTGGGAGCTGGACCAATCCGGCGGTGTCTTTACCGAACAGGTGATCCGTCCCACGGGCCTCTTGGACCCCGAGGTCGAAATCCGGCCCGTGTCGATGCAGGTGGACGATCTGCTGGACGAGGTGCGCAAGGTCGCCGCGGATGGCTATCGCACGCTGGTCACGACGCTGACCAAACGCATGGCCGAAGACCTGACCGAATACCTGCACGAACAAGGCATCAAAGTGCGCTACATGCACTCGGATATCGACACGATCGAGCGGATCGAAATCCTGCGCGACCTGCGTCTGGGGGCCTTCGACGTGCTGGTCGGCATCAACCTGCTGCGTGAAGGGTTGGACATCCCCGAATGTGGGCTGGTCGCCATTCTGGACGCGGACAAAGAAGGGTTCCTGCGCTCGGAAACCTCGCTGATCCAGACCATCGGCCGCGCCGCGCGGAACGCCGATGGCCGCGTGATCATGTATGCCGACAAGATCACCGGCAGCATGGAGCGCGCCTTGGGCGAGACCAACCGCCGCCGCGCCAAACAGATCGCCTATAACGAAGAACACGGCATCACGCCCGAGACGGTAAAGAAAAACGTCGAGGACGTTCTGGCCGGTCTCTATGAAGGCGACGTCGACATGAACCGCGTCACCGCCACCATCGACAAACCGATGCATGGCGCGAATCTTGAGGCTCACTTGGACGGGTTGCGCGAGCAAATGCGCAAAGCTGCCGAGAACCTTGAATTTGAAGAGGCCGCCAATATCCGCGATGAGATCAAACGTCTAGAAGCCGTCGACCTCGCCGTCGCCGACGACCCCATGGCGCGCCAATGGGCGGTCGAGAAAGCCTCCGAGGACGCGGTCAAATCGCGCGGACGATCAACGGCTGGACGGCCGGGGCAGAGAGGTGGGAATGTGAAGCGGAGAAAAAGGTGATCCTTACCGTCGCATCGGAGCTGCTTTTATCGAACGAAAAAGACTCTCAATATCTGTGTCGAGGTTTAGTTGTTCGAGAGTATGTATTGTCTTGATACCATTCCCCAATATCTTTCCCGATTGATCAGCGCCAAACTTCTTGCTGAGTTCAACAAAATATCTTGGCTCTGGAATATAAAAGTTCTTTGGGGTCTTGTTTGCACATTGGTATACTGCGTAGGAAGCCAAGTCTGCATACCTCAAAAGTGAATCTTCTTCTTTCGATCTCGTAGTTATTGCGAAAGGGTTAACCATCCGAAGGTACTTAGCATCTGAGTGCATCGGACTATCTTTTATCTTGCCGATATAACGTCGCATCGCGTCGTAATCGTGGTTTCTTGTCTCAAAAACTACTGTCGGCGGCTCATTTGCATATCCACGATTAAAAAGATATTTTCCAACCCGTTCTAACAAGTAGACTGCGCATTTGTTGTAAAACTTTTGCGGGTCTTTTTGTATTCGTTCAGAATACGCGCCCAACGTAGCTTTGTTGGAAATTACCGCGAAATACCTTAAGTTAACGTCGACACTTCTGCGCGCCCAATAAACAGTTTGGCTGTGCGACAGGTCAGTTGCATGACTCCATTTCTTCCCTAAGTCAGAGTTCACTGCATCCAACACACGTTTTGCGTTTATCGCAACCGCTCTGGGCATGACTGCGGCAGCGAGTACAAAGTATGGAGAAGACCCTCCTTGCCTACCTTCGCGAATTTTGGCGATTCCAGACTCACCACTCTCATCTATGTAAACTAGGCAACTCAATCAACTTACCCTCAACTAGCAAACACTTGATTTTAAATACGAACTCATTCACTTTATCGAATATTAACAACCGTTTGTCACCAAAAAATTGGTGCAAGAGGCTTTCAACCTAACCCCCACACTCCAATCCTGCAGCTCAGCGCTCGCCCAAACACAAAGGCAATCACAAGTTGTGCTTCCAAACAGCTGCCACAACGAACACCCCACCAAACTCACCCAAGGCCCAAAGCACCAACCGCCCCCTAAACCCCCAACTCCGCCCTCACCTTCTTGGTCAGTTTCGCCACCACCAGATCATACGAGGTCACGATATGATCACGCAGGGAGGTGTCGCTCATCCCGCGCGCCTCGTAGACTTGTAGCCACTTCATCCCGCGGGAGGCCAGATAGGGCGCTGGGCGGATGCCGGGTTGGTCGCTTAGCACCTCAAAGGCCAGATCGGTGGCTTTGAAGGTGAAGGCGTCGCGCCCCTCGTTCCAGCCGCAGATCGCAAAGACCTTGCCGCCCACTTTCCACACATCCGCGTTGCCCCATTGCACAACGTGAGTGGTCGCCTTGAGACTGGCGCAGAATTCGTTGAAGTCGTCGCGGGTCATTGTGAAGTTTTGGCGGTGCGCGCGACGCTAGGCAAGTCAGAATGAACCGCCAACTCAGGGCCGGACGAATTTGGCGGTTCCCACCGCGTGGACGGTCGCGGCCTTGGGCGGCTCATTCGTCGTGGACGCGGCAGTTTGAGAGGCATTGCCACATGCGGCTCCGTCGCCATCGGGGTCGTTGCGTCGATGATATCCCGGCTCTCCTATGAAATACGGCCCCGGAAGAATGACTTCGGATGTCGAGCACCCTCCCAACGCGATGAGATGAAAGATCGCTTCTTCCTGCTCGAACTTGGACGTCCGCAAGTAAACGCTAAGCGCGATTGCTGCGGTCGTTACCGGAAGCAAGAGAACCATGATCAGGATTCGCACAGGCGAAAGCGCCCGCCGTCGCAACGATTCCGCACGCCTGCGGCGCGCTGGCGTGTTCGGATTGGTAAAAAATTGTCGCGGCACAGGGGATTGGGGCAGCATATGTTTATCATACACTATTTTCGTGACGAATCCGAGGGTTAATCACCCGCAATTGCCCCTGACAAAACGCTTTGCTGACGTCTACACTTGGGCTGCAAACTCCCCTACCCTGCGGTGCGACATGACAAGTTCGACCCCTTTCCGAGACGTAGATGACACGGCCCGCAAACTGGCAAAAGACCTGCTCGCCAGCGCCACCTATGGCGCACTGGCCGTTCTGCGCCCGGATACACCCGCTCCGTCTGTGTCTCGCATCGCCTTGGCCCTGGACCCGGCCGGATCGCCGGTCACCTTGATTTCAACGCTGGCGGACCACACACGCGCCCTAAGCGTCAACCCGGTCTGCGCGCTTTTGATCGGAGAGCCGGGCAATTCCGGCGCCCCATTGACCCATCCGCGCCTAACCCTGCACGCAAGCGCCACCTTCATCGCCAGAAGGACCGAAGAACACGAAAAGCTGCGCGTCCACTTTCTGAGCCAGCGGCCCAAAGCGAAACTATACGCAGATTTCACCGACTTTGGGTTTGTCCGGTTTGAGATTTCCGAAGGTCTGCTGAATGGCGGTTTCGGCAAGGCTTGGCGCCTTGCCCAAGGGGATTTACTGCCCGATCAACGCACCACATGAACCGCGCAGGCCGCGTGTCGCACCACGTGGTTCGTCGTCGAGCCCAGAAGCAGATCCTGCATCCCCGGCCGATGCGAGGCCATGATGATCAAATCGGGTTTATGTTCTTCCGCCCAGTCAAGGATCGTTCGCCCCGAATGCCCTTCGACCACAACCCCTGTCGCGTTGGGTAGCTTCGCAGCCAGATTGTCCAATTCTGTCTGAAGCGCCGTGCGCGCTTCGGCCAGGTACTCGGGCGGCATGTAAGAGATTGCATAGCTTGGAATATGCTCGACCACATGCAGCAATGTCACTTGCGCACCCGGCGTGGCCAAAACTTCGGCCAGCTTCAGGGGGCCGGAAATATCTCGTTCGGCATCAAAGGAAATAGGGACCAGAATATTGTGATACATGACGCGCACCTCCGTTCAATTTAGGACAAGATGCGGCAATTCGTGTATCAGAGCTTTGATTTAGGTCACGAACTGCCGAATGTTTCGGCAACATCATACATGACTGGCTCAAAACTTTTGCACAGCTCGTTGATCTTCCGATTCCGGGTGCGCATCTCTGGGGTGCGCAGCATCGCAAGAAAATCCTCGCGGCGCTCCCACTGTGAATAATTGGCAATTCGGGTCTGCGCATCATTCACATGCAGGCCAGCCGCAACGAAGCCCGGCTGTTTAGATATGAATTCCGCATAGGCATCGGTTAAAGCCTCAAGCAGGTCGTGACAGGTGCCCGGCGTCATTTCAAAGGTGGTGATGACGGTTTGGACGCTTGCGTTCTTAGCAATTATCGGCATCTGGAATCTCCCTTGTTCACTTTGAACTTAACATAGGTTTTGAAAACGTCGCGGGTTTCCTTTGAACGCCAATCACGACCTGGGTTCTCAGAAATCAACAAATCCTAACGATCCGTTAACCATGCTGCCGGATGCTGCGCGCATGCGCCGGATTGTCTACCTTCTTCTGCTACTAACTATCGCCTCGCCTGCGTTATCTGGTGCGTGGCTAAGAGAAAAAGACGCAGCCTTCACCGCTGCTTCTGCGACCGTTTTCAAAGAACAGCACCACGGTTTTGACTATAAATCGTCTCTCTATGCAGAATGGGGGGCCAGGGACAACTTGACCGTAGGCTTCGACTTTGAAGAAAACCGAGACCTATACGGCCACGCGACGATATTTGCCCGGATACCTGTATTGGACCTGCGACACAGAGGACGGCTTGCCGCAGAACTTGGCATCGGTACGCATCACCGGCACACAGGGGCTTGGGCCTTGTACAAAGCAACGCTTTCCTACGGCAAAGGCTTCCAGACTGGCTGGGGAAACGGCTGGATCGCGCTGGATGCAACTCTGGAATACCGAACGCACGACGCCTTGATCCGAAAACTGGATTTGACCGCTGGCCTGTCGTCGCAGCGATGGGTGAACCCTTTGCTGCAAGTCGAAACCGCTTATCGTTCCAGTGCCCCCCTGTTTTGGAAAGTTCGGCCTTCCGTCATGGTTCGCAAACCGGACAGCTCAACCACGTGGGTTCTGGGACTGGAACGCGATGATGCCCGCAGGAATACGGGCATCAAAGTGGCTATATGGGGAGAGTTTTAGGGTTCGACGGAGCGTCTCGCCTGAACTAGAAACAGGCCGGTTTAGTATTCCATTCTCATGGTCACCGATACTTGCCCACGGACGCCTTGAGACCACCGCAGTTGGATTTGATCACCGTTGGTCCCCTTCTCAAGATCGACATACGGGGTCGTGTAGACCGTCGAGCCGAATGTGCTTTTCAATTCACCCAGAACCACGACGGCGTCACAGCTTCGCGCGCGCCCGCCAAAAGGCAAACGCCCCTGTGCCCCGATCGTCCAGACCTGCGACGCAGAATTCTGTGAAAAGCGTAGTCTAAGGGGGTTTTCGACTTTTGCCGTTACGCCATGGAAAGTATTGTCCTGAAATTTGACGTTCAGATGCGCTTGCCGGTTCAGGTCGGCAAAGGTCGTGTCCACCCTTTCTGCACGGTCGATACTTCCGTTGGTCGAACGGAACTTGATACCTGTTACCACGACGCCGTTCAGGAAATGCCCTCCTCCGTGCGGGCGGATGACGATTGGGCTGAACCAGGGTGCAACCTCGCTCGAGTAGAAGATATTGTCAGATATGGTCATCGAACTGAAAGAGAACCCTCCGGTATAGACCGGGTTGGAATCCCTCTCATTCGTCCATTGTACAAAACAGTTATCGACGTAATTTTCCGAGATTGTCGAACTATTGTAGGTTCCGATCATCACCAGTCCGGCACTGCGGACACCCTGAGGGATACTGTCCCCCTGAAAGAAGTGATTGCCCAGAACAAGGTTGTTCGTCCCGCCCAAAATGGCGAAATGCAAAAACCGCACCGCTCGGTTGTGGCTCAGCTTGATGTCATTCGCCGTCGCGTTCAACGCAATGGACTCGCGATCCGAAACGATGAAAGATTCCTCGGAGGAAAGGAACTGGCAATTATCAACGAGCATCCCTTGGCAGCCGGTTCCGATCGACGTGATACCCCGATCTTTGGGGCGGCTGACGAAACAATTCGTAATCGCGAAGGTGCTACCCGAAGGCGCAAGCCGGATCGCGCTGCAGCGGCCATTGCACTGGAATTCAATCTCCTCCATTCCGAACTTGCGCAGAGTGCTGAAGCCACTGAAATCCAGTAAGTATTTGAACGCCACAAACGTAAAGGTCTGCGTACCCGCTGCATCATAGATCGGGGCGTTAAGGGTGATCTCTCCCGCACCTTCATTTTTGGAACGAACATATATTTCGCGACCAACCCCGCTGCCTTGAACCAGCGCACCCACCGGGATGTTCGCGACATTGGCCACGTTGGTCAGACGGGTCGGATCCGAGGTGTTGTAAGTCGCCACCGAGGTGAACGTTTCGGTATCCCACGCCGAATTGCTTTTGACATCAAACTGGCCGTTACGGATTACACGTCGTGTTGAAAACCCGGTCTGCTTGTTCGGCACCGCCGCTGCCATATCGATCGGCGCATTGATCGCGATCTTTCGCCCTCCCATGTCCAGCGATTCATGGTCCGAGTTGTTCAAAAGCGCTTGGAAAGCCTTTTTGAAGGCGATTTCTTCATCGCCGAATGCCGCTATGTAGGCAGGCAGGTCAAAGTTTTTGGTCAACAGCAACATCTTGTCGTCGGGCATGGAAACCGTGCCCTCGAATTCAACTTCTGACGACAGTGTCGTGTTCTGCGCCAGAAGATAGGTCCCCTTGGACACAAAAACCCGTCGCCCCGCGGCGGCTTGATCGGCCGCTTGAAATGCAGCGGTATCATCAACTACGCCATCACCAACGGCACCAAAGTCCCGTACATCGACCAGGCTGATCATTTCCCGAAGGAAAACGCTTGTAACATCCGAAATCTCGATGTCGTCGACCCGGATCACCGCTCCGTTTGCACCGTCGATGTCCAGACCGAAATGCCCGTAAAGCGCCTGAACGCCCCAAGGCATGTCAACGCCAGCGCGCTGTCCGGTGCCAACGATAGCCGTGATCTCGTGCACCGTACCGTAGCCAGACAATTGTGTTGCCGCGCCGCGATCCGCCACATCGGACACGCGCACATCTCCGGCACCGCCTGCCCACGCCGCGATACGCACTTCGAGCAGTGGGCCACTGATTGCCTTAACTCTTGCCTTGATCTGCAAATAACATCCAGGCAGCAGCGGGGTCTGGCCCATATACCGCAACTGCTGGGTCGGATTGACCTTCAATATCTCCAGACAGCCGCCAAAATCGGCATCCGCTGGGACAAATGCCCCTGTTCCAGAACCATCGTAGGTCGGCGAACCGGGCGTTCCATCGCCGCTGGACCAAACATTTAGGCCGTTTGCAAAAGCAGGCGGCATGAACACGATACCGTCGGTGATTGCCTTGTTCATAGAAATCCCTTTCCCAGTTGCGCTGCGGTAGGTCGCCGTGCGCATAAACCCAGTGCCCGAGGAACAAGCCCCAAGCGCGAAATTCTGAGTATCGAAAAGGGATTAATCGCCCATCACGTCACCGTAACGGAGGCGTTGCATCACGCGGCCGGGTCGGAATTTCCAAGCAACTGGACGCCGTTGATCTTCCACCCGCTTTCAAGCTGGATCATTTGATAGTCAAGGATATGGGCACGCCCGTCCCCATCCACGATCATCACCTTCTGCCACAAAGCCCCGGCCACTTCGCGCAGCTCCAGAAACCTTACTTCGGATGGCCGCCAGACCATCGGATAGCCATTTCTCACCATCGCCCCGAAATTCTCGGGCGTGCGAAATATGTTCTGGATGTTCGGGCTGGCAAAGGTAAAGGCGGTGACGAAATCATCCGCTTTGAACGCCTGAATCTGGGCGGCGATATTGGCCTCGATCTCGGCATCCTGAGCGGCACCGCTCGTGACCAGTCCGACACTGAAGGCTACGGCAAGAATAATACGGCGCATGGGGCCACCTCCTGATCGAAGGGTAGCCCCATCAGGTATCAGGTCAAATCAGACCAGCTCTCCGGCCAGCGCCTTGTCGATCAACGCGATCGTTTCCGGCACGCCATACAGCGCAATAAACCCACCGAAACGCGGCCCTTGAGACGCACCCAAAAGCACTTCGTACAGAGCGGTGAACCATCCCCGCAGCGGATCGAACCGATCCCGTCCGATGGCATAGACCACGGATTGCAACGCCTCATCCTCGATCGGACCGTCATAGTCCGCAAGCGCGGCTTTGAGCGCTTCCAGCGCCTCGCGCTCTTGATCCGTAGGTGCGCGATGTTGGCGGGTTGGTTTGACGAAATCGTTGAAGTAACGCACAGCAAAGCCTGCTGCCTGATCAAGATCGGGATGTGTTTCGGCCGTAGCCTCAGGCGCATACCGGCGGATAAAGCCCCACAACGCCTCTTTGTCCTCGGCCCCGGAAACCGACGCAAGGTTCAACAGCATTGCAAACGGCACCATCAGCGTTGATTCAGGAACGTCGCCGCCGTGGATGTGCCAGACGGGGTTGTTCAACTGAGCCTTCAGCTCTTGCCCCGGATAGGCGCGCAACTGCTGGTGATACTCATCCACTGCTTTGGGGATGACATCGAAATACAGACGCTTGGCCGTCTTGGGCTTTTGATACATGAAAAACGAAAGGCTCTCGGGCGCGGCGTAGGTCAGCCACTCCTCCATCGACAAACCATTGCCTTTCGATTTCGAGATTTTCTGCCCCTGCTCATCATTGAACAACTCATAGCTCAGCGACTCGGGCGGTTGCTTGCCCAGCGCCCGGCAGATTTTCGACGACTGCGTGACCGAGTCGATCAGGTCCTTGCCCGACATCTCATAGTCCACACCCAGCGCAGCCCAGCGCATTGCCCAATCCGGCTTCCACTGCATCTTGACGTTGCCGCCGGTGACCGGGATTTCGACCTTTTCGCCGTCGGGTTCCTGATAAACGATCGTCCCCTTGGCCACATTGCGCTCCAGCGTTGGAACTTGCAACACGTGGCCGGTTTTCGGGCTGATCGGCAGAAAGCAGGAGTATGTCTCACGCCGCTCTGCCCCCAGGGTCGGCAGCATGATTTCCTGTATTTTCTCGAACCGATCCAAGGCGGTCAGCAGCATCTCATCAAACTTGCCGCTGGTATAGTATTCAGTGGCCGAGGCGAATTCGTACTGAAACCCGAAGCTATCCAGAAAGTCACACAGCATCGCATTGTTGTGCTGCGCAAAACCTTCATGCGTGCCAAACGGATCGCGCACTTTGGTCAGCGGCAGGTGCAGGTCTTCCTTCAACGCGTCCTGCATCGGTACGTTGGTCGGCACTTTGCGAAAGCCGTCCATATCGTCCGAGAAACAAATCAGCTTGGTTGGGATGTCGCTGATCTGCTCGAAAGCGTGACGTACCATAGACGTCCGGGCAACCTCGCCAAATGTTCCGATATGCGGCAGGCCCGACGGTCCATACCCTGTCTGAAACAGCACGTACCCCTTTTCAGGAGCGCCCTTCTGATAGCGTTTGAGCACCCGGCGCGCCTCTTCAAAAGGCCAAGCCTTGGACGACATCGCGGTTTCACGCAGTTC
This sequence comes from Ruegeria sp. CL6, assembly GCF_056536465.1. Classification (NCBI taxonomy): domain Bacteria; kingdom Pseudomonadati; phylum Pseudomonadota; class Alphaproteobacteria; order Rhodobacterales; family Roseobacteraceae; genus Ruegeria; species Ruegeria sp. CL6. The sequence continues at coordinate 76,093 of NZ_JBQFPR010000009.1, read as the reverse complement.
AGACATTATTCGACAAGCTCCATCGGGAAAAACAGTGCCGGTCACCGCATGCAACCGACCGGCCCCTCCTATTGTGCCGGTGCAGCATGAGTCAATAAAGCCTAGGGGTTTTCCTGACTGGAAAGCCTAGAAACGCGGGATCACGAGGTCAATTGATCCAGTTTGGCCGCCCAGATGAAATCATTCTCGCTGAGGCCGCCAATTTCGTGGGTCGTCAATTTGACATCCACATAGCCCCAGCCAAACGCGATATCCGGGTGGTGGCCCTGTTGGTCAGCAAGCCACGCGCAAAGATTGGCCAGATAGGTTGCCTTGGCAAACCCTTTGAACGTGTAGTGGCGGCTCAGCGTTTTCGCCTCCGCGTCCAGTTTCCAGTCAGAGGTAAGCTCGGCCATATGCGTATTGGCCTCATCAGCCGTCAAAGGGGGAATTCCGCCGGAACAGGGCACACAGGTCCGGTCCGACAGGCTGCAGGTCTCTCCAGATAGGGTCATTTTTGGTTCACTCCGCCGCAGTTGCTTTTTCCGGAAACTTGTTTGGCAGCAGCCCAAGGGTCTGCGCCCGTCGTACATCCGCCAACAAATCTCGGTCGGCGGCCTCAAACAGGTCTTCGGGCGACTCTAACACGAAATAGCCCATTTGATGCATGTCGATCCGATAAGGCGTGCGTAGGATCGTAAGAACGTCGAACGGATCCCTGTCGGGAATGTCGCTTTCAACGGCGTAAACCAATTCGGTGGGAGAAGATGCCAGACCCGACCCCAGCGCCTTTATCTCTCCGTCCTGCCGACGCAACCCGAATTCGATCGTGAACCAATAAAGGCGGATCAACCACGAATAATCTCGATCTTCGGCCGCAACGCCCGCTTGCCCGATCGCCTGACTGAAGGTTGCAAATCGCGGATCGCTCAGCAGCGGTGTATGACCGAAGATTTCGTGGAAGATGTCCGGTTCTTCGATATAGTCAAAATCTTCGCGCGACCGGATGAACGATGCAGCGGGAAACACCCGATCTGCCAACATTCCAAAGAAGGTTTTGAACCCGATCAACGCCGGCACTGGCTGAACCCGCCAACCTGTCAGATCCAACAATCGGTCAGAGATGTCCTTGCACGACGGGACAGATGTCTTTGGCAAGTCCAACCGCTCCAGCCCTTCAAGGTATTCGCGCGCCATGTACCGACGAATATTGCCTTGCTGCGCGGCATAGAGATCAGCCCAAACGGCATCCTCCTCGGCGGTATAGGCAATATTGCCCTGCGCATCTGCGACCTTGGCAACGTAATTTGTCGATTTAGGCATGGCGACTCCTCCTGAAGAAAAGTTTATACCTTTGCGGCGACAGAATTAGTTTTGATGGCGTCGCGTTTTGCCCTATTTTGAATGAAACATTCCGAGAATGATCAAAATATGACCCAAATTCTTCAACCCGCTGATATTGCCATTCTCAAAGAACTCCAATCGGACGGGCGTCTGTCCATGCAAGACCTGGCTGATCGCACCGGTTTGTCCGCGTCACAATGCTGGCGCCGGGTTCGTGATCTTGAGGCTGCTGGTATTGTGTCCGGCTACGCAGCTCAGGTGAAAGCCAAATCTGTCGGGCTGAACGCGATTGCCTATGTCCATGTTGCACTGCGCGATCATCAGGAAGACAATATCGCCTCTTTCCTGCGCCTTGTGGAAACCGAACCACAGATTGTCGAATGCGCTTCAATCACAGGGGATCATGATTTCATTCTGAAGGTCTATGCGAAAACGCCAGAGGAGCTTGAGCACTTCATCATGCAGCGTTTGCTGAAGTCCGGCTTGGTCCGTGACACACGCAGCAATTTTGTTCTGCGGCAGACCAAAACTCGCGGACCGCTGCCTATTCTATGAGTGCCGGGGGCAAAACTCATTGAACCTCAACTCGACCCCTCCTATCGTGCCCGCTCAGAACAGCTTAATCAGGACGACAGCATGACCGATCAAGTTCCTCACCCGATGTCCCCTCAGGATTGCCTTGTTGCGATCATGGTCGCGGTCTCGGCATCGGATGAAACCATCCGCACAGCCGAACTGGTCAAGATCGAAGGTGCGGTGAATATGCTACCGGTCTTTGCCGAATACGACATCGACCGGACACGGCGTGTTTCGCAAACCGTATTTGACTTATTTGAACAAGAAGACGGGCTGGATGCGCTTTTCGGTCTAATCCGGGACAACTTGCCCGAACGCCTGCACGAAACGGCCTATGCGCTTGCGTGCGACGTCGCCGCAGCGGATGGATCTCTTGCTGAAACCGAACTGCGCCTGCTGGAAGAAATTCGGTATGAGCTGAACATCGACAGGCTGCACGCAGCCGCTATCGAACGCGGCGCACGGGCGCGTCACACCACCTGAATTTAACTGCCGTTCAGGGTCCCCCAACGCTCGATCAAGGCGCGCTGCAGCTTGCGCGAACGACTGTTCCAGCTGCGCGCTCCTTGCGGGCGCTCGCGCTGGGCACGGGGGATCGTGGCCCGGTGGTTAACGTCTGCGGTGAAGATGGCGAACGCCAGCTCGGACCCGTCCGGCGTCGTGATGAACCCGCCTAAACCGGATACAAAATTCAATGTCCCGGTTTTGGCATCCACCTTGATCGGATGATTTTTAACTGGCCGTCCCTGGCTGTCTGCCAATGTGAACTTTTTCAACAATGGCCGTAGGGCTCCAGCCTTTTGTGCCTCGATCAGAGCCTTGACCAGATCCCCCGGAGCGACCCGAGACGCGTCTCCTAACCCGGAATGGTCGACCATCGCGATGCCATTGACGCCATAAGTCTCGGCCGCCCATCTGTTCATTTCCGCCGCAGAGTCGGTCAGGGATTGCAACTCTGCCCCACGCGCCTTCGACGCCGCCATACCAACCATTTCGGCCGTCAGGTTGGTCGAGTATTTCAGCATCCCGCGCAGGATACTGTCCAACGGGTCGCTTCTATGTACGACCAACACGGCACCTTGGGGCGCTTCGCGGGTCACATGCACACGTTCCAGGACAATTCCATTCGACCGGGCCAGCGTACGGAACACATCACCCGCATACAGCGCCGGTTTTCTTACTGGCAACCAGCGCGCGCCTCCGTTGCCCAATGCGCCTCGCGCGACCGACCAACGATCCTGACGCGCGCTCGGCTCATAGGTATAGATCGGTGCTTTTCGAGCATCGACCCGCATCGTGGCCATATCGACCGCCGGATTGAAACGCGCACTACGCGCGTCCATCGTAACGCTGTAATCGGCACCCTCGCGTTTCCACTCGAAATGCACACGATTGAAATTCAAGGAGATTCCACTGATTGCCGGGCTGTAGCCAAGATGGTCTGGTTGACCTGCGTCGATACTGAACACATAGGGCAAAGCACCGTCATATACTTTGAAATCGCCGCGCACCTCAATGACCCCGGCCTCGCGCAAATTGGCGGCCATCGTCGCCAGCGCGTCCGTATCCAACAGGGGATCACCTCCGCCCACCAGGATCAAATCCCCCTTGAGGATGCCGCCCTCTATCGGCCCTCCCGCCACCAGTTTGGTTTCAAACTGGTGTTCCGGCCCAAGTACGTCCAGCGCATAAAGCGCGGTCAAGGCTTTTGCGACACTGGCCGGCGGCAACCCCACGTCGCCAGCAACGGCCTCCAACTCGGCCCCTGTTTCTACATCCGCCACCGCGAACGCGACCTCTCCTTTTAACCCGGCCGCCCGGATCAGTCGCTGGGCTCCACTTGGCTGCACACCGCGCAGTTGAGGCCGCAGTGATACCGAAGGCGCATCAGCCAAGACCGCAGCGGGGATCAAGGCCGCGCCAAGGCTTCCGAGAAATCTACGTCGTGAAAAACGATCAGCCATGGGTCAATTACAATCCCAGAGATCACTGGCAAACAACCGGTCACTGATGATTATGCTCTTGCAGGGGCTATTCCGGCAACACCCCATTCGCCCAAACGCCACGATTTCGGAGTTCCGTCGAACTGACGTCAACCATCGGCATATTCACGAAACACCAGGCCGGAGCCTCGGCCTTACCCAGCAGATGGCGCGCCTGTCCGTCGATCCTGTACTTGGAATAAACCCGCGCTGCCGGGGACATCCGGGCCGAAATCCGATCCCCCGGTCGCGCGACGACGCCAACTGGCACGCTATCCATAATCAATCGCCAATCCTTCCAGCGATGAAATTGCGCAAGATTGTCGGCACCCATCAACCACACAAACCGGACCTGCGGATACAAGCATTGCAACGCTGCCAGAGTATCCGCTGTTGCTCGCGTGCCTGTATGCGCTTCGATATCCGTCACTGTAACGCGAGGGTGCTGCATGACCGCTTTGGCCGCTTCGACCCGACGCTCCAACGGGGCTGGGCCTTTCTCCTTCAACGGATTGCCCGGTGTTACCAACCACCATACCCGGTCCAGCCCAAAGGCTTTCATCGCTTCGCGTGTCACATGCACGTGGCCCCGATGCGGAGGGTCAAAAGACCCTCCGAACAGGCCGATAACCTGACCCGGCCGCGCAAATGGTATGGTGTTTCGCTCCATCCCTTGCTGATGTTCAGAACTGAGCCGCCTTGTCAATCAACAGGTTGCACCGCGTCCACCCGAACAACCGTCAGTCAATTGGTTCGGAGACAGCCGATGGGCAATCATCAAGATCACTCTGCAAACCGTACATTCGATCAAGGCCAAAATGTTCGCGCCGGTGACAGTTCGGGCATAGCGCAATCATATTTGATGGCTCGTCACGACCGCCTTCCGACAACCAAGTCTTATGATGAACTTCAAGAAACCATTCACCAAAACTATTTTGGAAAGTACGTCCCCCACAGCACTCACACGTTCCGTTTGCACGAGACTTAACGAGACGTACAAAATCCGAATTGCGAACAAACCGAGTTGTCGCCGTCGAGACACGCTTTGGCTGATCTTGATCCACTTTTGGCTCTGCCGGGGCTGCAAAGGCATTTCTTTCTTCAGCCCCGTTTGCCCATTTGACAATATGAGCGCTTTGCAATTCGGACAGGTCACAACCCAACACACCAAGGTTCCTCTGCCGTCGATCATCAAACTTTAGGATATCGAAACCAAGCTGCATCAAGTCGCCCTCAAACGTCTGCGTAACCCATTCTCTGGGCTTCACCCCAACAGGGACGCCTTCCAAAACACGGTCCACTACAATCTTCAGGTCCCAAAGTGTCCTTTCAACCGGACACAGAAGGTACGTGTTCTGCGACGGAGCGCGACCCACTGGCAATTCCAACAGCGACTTTGTCCACTCTATGGCCCTTTGAACGTGTGATCGATCAATCCCCATCTTCTCAAATGACATCTGCCGATTGCTCCTCAAAGTCTTCCAATATATTACCGCCTTCAAACTTGGATTCCATCGGAGCAGATCAATGGCCGCCTATCAATATGTCTACCACATGCAGGGTGTCTCAAAGACCTATCCCGGTGGCAAGAAGTGTTTTGAAAACATCCACCTGAGCTTTCTGCCCGGCGTGAAAATCGGTGTCGTCGGCGTCAACGGCGCGGGTAAATCGACGCTGATGAAGATTATGGCCGGTCTCGACACCGACTTCACCGGCGAGGCTTGGGCCGCCGAAGGTGCCAAGGTCGGTTATCTGCCGCAGGAACCGCAGCTAGATGAATCGCTGACCGTTCGCGAAAATGTCATGCTAGGCGTGGCCGCGAAAAAAGCCAAAGTCGACCGTTTCAACGAGATCGCCATGGAGATCGCCGAGAACTATTCGGACGAGCTGATGGAAGAAATGACCACCCTGCAAGACGCGATTGATGCCGAGAACCTCTGGGATCTCGACAGCCAGATCGACGTCTCGATGGAGGCGCTGCGCTGCCCGCCGGATGACGCCAACATCGCCAACCTCTCAGGCGGTGAGAAACGCCGCGTGGCGCTCTGCAAACTGCTGCTGGAAGCGCCCGACATGCTGCTGTTGGACGAACCGACCAACCACCTGGACGCCGAGACCATCGCCTGGCTGCAACAGCACCTGATCGACTACAAGGGGACCATCCTGATCGTCACCCACGACCGTTACTTCCTGGATGACATCACTGGCTGGATTCTTGAGCTCGACCGTGGCCGCGGCATTCCTTACGAAGGCAACTATTCCTCGTGGCTGGAACAAAAGGCCAAACGGCTGGAGCAGGAAGCGCGCGAAGACAAGTCCAAGCAAAAAACCCTGCAGCGCGAATTGGAATGGATGCGTCAGGGCCAGAAGGCGCGTCAGGCCAAATCCAAGGCCCGGATCAACGCCTATAACGAGCTGGCCGAACAGTCCGAGCGCGAAAAGCTGACCCGCGCCCAGATCGTCATCCCCAACGGCCAGCGTCTTGGCGGCAAGGTGATCGAGGTCGAAGGTCTGTCGAAACATATGGGCGACAAGCAACTGATCGAAGGGCTGGACTTCGCCCTGCCCCCCGGCGGCATCGTCGGCGTCATCGGCCCCAACGGTGCCGGTAAATCGACCCTGTTCAAGATGCTCACCGGTCAGGAACAACCCGACAGCGGCTCCATCTCGCTGGGCGACACGGTCGAGCTGTCTTATGTCGACCAGTCCCGCGATGACCTCAAGGACAACGACACCGTGTGGGAGGCGATCACCGGCGGCGCCGAGATCATCCAACTGGGTGACGCACAGGTCAATTCGCGCGCCTATTGCTCGTCCTTCAATTTCAAGGGTGGCGACCAGCAGAAAAAGGTCTCGCTGCTGTCAGGCGGTGAGCGCAACCGCGTCCACATGGCACGCCTGCTGAAAGAAGGCGGCAACGTCCTGCTGCTCGACGAACCGACCAACGATCTGGACGTTGAAACCCTGCGCGCACTGGAGGACGCACTGGTCGATTTCGCCGGCTGCGCCGTGGTCATCTCGCACGACCGTTTCTTCCTCGACCGGATTTGCACGCATATTCTGGCGTTCGAGGGCGACGCCCATGTGGAGTGGTTCGAGGGCAACTTCGAGGATTACGAAGAGGACAAAAAGCGCCGTCTGGGACCAGATGCGTTGGAACCTAAGCGGTTGAAGCATAAGAAGTTTGCGCGGTAATTGAATTTGCCCACCAAGAAAATCCAAGCTTTATCCACGCGCCCCCATCCGCTTCGCGGGCCTGTGGATAAAGTCGGCGTGGCATATATGAATCAAACTGGCCGCTCTGTCTAAGGCATTGTTTTTTTGTATCCCAGCATGCTGAAAGCACAATATGTTGTGGATAAACACGCATTGTGACATTATTGACGCTTGAATACAGAGTTTTTCTGAGGCAAACATTATCCACACCACATTCGAGGCACGCTGTGTCTTGAACGAAAGGCCCTCGCTTCGGCGAGGGTTTTTTTGTGGATAACTTTGGGGAGGAGTGTGCAAAATCTATGGGCAAATACTTCAGATAGTTGCCCCGAGGGCTTCAGGCCCAAAATATAGTTGACAGTTAACTTCAATCGAGTCAGGCTTGAAGATGGTGAGGGCGTGCCTCGAATGTGGTGTTCAATCGCGTCCTTGCTAAAATGAAACCAGTAAGGAACGTGAACAATGTTTACACAAACACGGGCTCGTGCTCCCATCGGCACAACGGCGCGCACCGGGCAAAAATGCCCAGAGAGCGGAGTTTGGAAAGTGGTTGGATCTCCATCCACCACAGCACCAATTGCCAAAAACAACATCATGCCACCCTATGCCGGCAAGGCGGTTATTTGGAAATTGATCCAGCACGCATAGCGTGAGAAGGGCCGGTATTGCGCCGGCCCCTTTTTATTTTATCAGAAATCGAGTTTCTTTCATGCCTTATGTAAACTCTCGCGCAATCAGCCAAATCGAATGGAATAGCGGCACGCTCTCCGTATGGTTTCGGGGAAGTGGCAGGTATGACTACTACGGCGTTCCTGAGCACGTCTACGAAGCGTTTCTGTCCGCTTCATCAAAAGGACGATTTTACAACGATTGCATTAAGGATCGTTACTAGCTGAAGAGCAATCAAAACCAAACTCCACCCTTGCCACACGCCCACCCCGATGCCATATCCAAGGTGCTAACGTTTTTCTATTTCGACCTACTGTCTCCTTCTACGGCGCTCAGTCTCTCGATCCAGACCGACGACGCCAGGCTGCCGCAACCACGTGGGCAGCACCAAACAGGAGACAACGGATATGCCAGCAGGCACCGTAAAATGGTTCAACACCACCAAAGGCTACGGCTTCATCGCACCCGAAGATGGCGGCAAAGACATCTTCGTACACATCTCGGCCGTCGAACGCTCGGGCCTGACCGGCCTGGCCGACAACCAGAAAGTCATGTACGAGCTGCGCTCGGGTCGTGACGGTCGCGAAAGCGCAGACAATATCGAGCTGGCGTAAGCCGTTCCAAGGGCAGGGATAATCCCCTGCCCTTTTTCTTTTTCGACCGGCGACACCACGGCGATACTGTGTCCGCAGGAATACATCACATTTCGGTTACTCTGCCCCGGTGATTGACCGGATCGGATATCATTCAACATTATCGTTATGATTTCCGTGTTGTTTTGAAGAGAACCACCATGTTCACACGTCGCACATTCGTTACCGCAGCCGCCGCCACCTGTTTGATACCGGGAATGGCCACGGCAAAGAAAAAAGCCGTCGAATACGATCCCACGCCTCAATACGTGAGAATCAAGAAAGAGTTTCTGCCGGGCCAGTTACTGGTGGTGCCGCGCTCTTTCTACCTCTACTTCGTGACCGAGCCGCGCAAAGCCATCCGCTATGGCTGCGGCGTCGGCAAAGCCGGGCTGGAATTCACCGGAACCGCCACGATCGACGTCAAGAAAGAATGGCCCACCTGGAGGCCAACCGAAGAAATGATCGAACGGGAACCAAGGACATATGCCCGCTTCAAGGACAACGACTATGTCCAACCGGGCGGAGGCGACAATCCACTGGGCGCGCGCGCCCTTTACCTGTTCCAAAACGGCGTTGATACATATTTCCGGATACATGGCACAACGCAGCCACAAACGATCGGAACAGCGGCCTCTAACGGGTGTATCCGGATGTTGAACGCACATGTCATAGATTTGTATGCGCGCGTGCCGATCGGTACTGTTGTGACTGTGGTTTGACTAGTTGTCGATCCGCGCGACCAATTCCAGAACATAGGGACCAAGCGCCTGAACGATTAGGGAAACCCCTTCGGCATTAGGATGTATGCCATCCGTTTGCATGAAAGTCTGGGCGGCATTGGGATCACCCTCCGCCGTCAACCCGGTGAAAAAGCTGGGGGCATAGCCGGTCTGATATTGCCCGGCCAGATCGGGGTATATCGCATCGAACTCGGACTTGTAGTCTGCCCCGTAGTTCCCCGGCGCCTGCATACCGACCAACAGAACCGGAACACTGGCTGTATCGGCGGCCTGTATGATCGTTTCAAGGTTGGCGCGCGATACTGCGGGATCGATCCCTCTCAACAGGTCGTTCCCACCCAAAGCAACGATTATTCCGTCTACATCCGGTGTCAGTGTCCACTCGACACGAGACGCCCCGCCTGCTGTTGTGTCCCCGGATACTCCGGCATTGATCAAGCGAACATCGCCTCCCTGTGCCTGCAACCACCGAACCAATTGAGGTACAAAACCATCCTGTTCCGGCAAACCGTACCCTTGGGTCAGCGAGTCCCCCAGAGCCGCGATCACGACGGTCTCGGCTGTGGCCGCAAAGCCGCAGCAAACAAACGCGCCTGACATCAAAGCCTTGCGCAAAATCCCAACCGCTCCATATCCCAATTGACCACCTCCGCTTGGATTGACCTATGACATCACCAGTTCTTTCGCTTCAAAATGCCGCTTTGTCGCTGGATGGCAATGCCGGTCGGGTGGATATTCTGCACGACATCAATTTATCGGTAAACAAGGGCGAAACACTGGGTCTGGTTGGTCCGTCCGGGTCTGGAAAGTCGTCATTGCTGATGCTGATGGGCGGGTTGGAGCAGGCAACAAGCGGCAGGATCACTGCGCTGGGTCACGATCTAACCGGTATGGATGAAGACGCACTTGCCCGTTTCAGACGCAACGCGATGGGCGTTGTTTTCCAGAATTTTCATCTCATCCCGTCGATGACAGCCTTAGAGAACGTCGCCACGCCGTTGGAACTGGCAGGACATCGTGATGCCTTCTCGCGGGCAGAAACTGAGCTGGAGGCCGTCGGACTGGCGCATCGCCGAGATCACTATCCGGCGCAGCTATCTGGGGGAGAGCAACAGCGCGTTGCCCTTGCACGCGCCGTCGCGCCGCGCCCTCAGATATTGCTGGCCGACGAGCCCACCGGGAATTTGGACGAAGCCAACGGCACCGCCATTGTCGACCTGTTGTTTGACCTCCGGGATCGACATGGTGCTACCCTCATACTGGTCACGCATAGCCAGAGCCTGGCCCAAAAATGTGACCGGGTGGTCCGGTTGCGCGACGGGCGCATAACCGAAGACACACAGCAAGAGGCCGCAGAATGAGCCTGCGCCTTGCCGCGCGTTTGGCGCGTCGCGAACTGCGCGGTGGGCTGCGGGGGTTTCAGGTGTTCCTCGCCTGTCTGGCGCTTGGGGTCGCGGCAATCGCCGCGGTTGGGTCCGTTCGCCACGCCATCCAAACCGGATTGTCCGAAGAAGGCGCGGCCCTTTTGGGCGGAGACGCGCAGTTGGAGTTCACCTATCGCTTTGCAAGTGACGATGAACGCGCCTGGATGCAGCAGACGGCACAAGCCCTGTCCGAGGTCGTTGATTTTCGCTCGATGGCCGTTGTCCAGTTGAACGGCGAAACCCAACGCGCCCTGACACAGGTGAAATCGGTTGATGACGCCTATCCCCTTTTGGGGTCGCCGGTCCTGGAGCCCGAAATGCCGCTCTCGGTCGCGTTGGACGGACAAGGGTCGCTGCCCGGCGCCGTCATGGATCCGCTGCTGATCGACCGGTTGGGTTTGGTGATAGGTGACCGGGTTTCGCTTGGAACTCACGACTTTGTAGTGATGGCAGCCCTCGTGCATGAGCCGGACGGGGCCGCAGACGGGTTCGGGTTGGGACCGCGAACGATGGTCCGTACAAAGGACCTTCAAGCGTCTGGACTGCTTGCGCCGGGAACGCTGTTTTCAACAAAATACAGGCTGGACCTGCCGCAAGACACTGATCTCGGAACACTATCAGCAAAGGCGCAGGCGTTCTTTGATGGAACTGGCATGCGCTGGACCGATGCCCGAAACGGCGCGCCCGGAATTTCCGAATTTGTCGCCCGGCTAAGCGCCTTTCTGGTTTTGGTCGGTTTGTCCGGTCTGGCAGTAGGTGGCATCGGCGTCTCTGCCGCAGTGCGCGCTTATCTCGCCCAGAAAACCGAAACCATCGCAACCCTGCGGACATTGGGCGCAGACAAGGCAACCATCTTTCAAACCTACATGATTCAGATCGGTATCTTATCCGGCATAGGCATCGTGCTGGGCCTGATATTGGGCGGGGTTGCGCCTCTGGTCTTGGCACCTCTGATCGAGGCCCGTCTGCCTGTACCGGCAGTGTTTTCACTCTACCCGCAGCCCTTGGCAGAGGCCGCGCTCTACGGGCTTCTCACCGCCTTTTTGTTCACGCTCTGGCCGCTAGCCCGGACAGAAGACGTCCGCGCCGCGACCTTGTTTCGCGATGCCCTGACCTCGGCAAAGGTTCTACCGCGCACCGTGTATGTGATTGCCACAGGTATAGGTCTGGCGCTGCTGATTTCGGCGGCTGCATGGTTCAGCGGGTCTGCGCGCCTGACGCTTTGGACCAGCGGAGGGCTGATCGCCGCACTGCTCCTCTTGTCGCTATCTGCGCTGGGTATCCGCAGGCTTTCACGCCTTGCGGCAAGACCGGCCCGAGGTCGCCCGGCCCTACGCTGGGCGCTGGCGGCCATTTCCAACCCGCGCGAAGGCGCAGCTTCGGTCGTGTTGTCCTTGGGATTGGGCCTTTCGGTACTGGCAGCGGTCGGACAAATCGACGGGACATTGCGCAACGCAATCTCAGGAAACCTGCCCGACGTGGCACCATCCTACTTTTTCGTCGACATCCAGAAAGACCAGATGCCCGGGTTTTCGGATCGTCTGGCAAAGGATCCAGCCGTCAGCCGGGTAGAGAGCGCACCGATGCTGCGGGGCATCATCACCCAGATCAACGGACGCCCAGCGCGGGACGTTGCTGGCGATCATTGGGTTCTGGACGGTGATCGCGGCGTGACCTATTCGGCGCTGCCCCCTAAAAATGCCCGGATCACCGCAGGCAAATGGTGGCCCGAAGATTACTCAGACAGCCCCCAAGTCAGCTTTGCGGCCGAAGAAGCCGAGGAAATGGGCCTCAAACTCGGCGATGAATTGACGGTCAACATTCTCGGACGTGATATTACGGCCGAACTGACATCATTGCGTGAAGTAGATTTCTCGACCGCAGGGATGGGTTTCGTCATGTCCATGAACCCGTCAGCCCTTGCCGGTGCGCCGCACAGTTTCATCGCCACGGTCTACGCCGAAGAACAGGCCGAAGCCGCCATTCTGCGCGATCTGGCCGGGCAGTTTCCAAACATCACTGCGATCCGCGTGCGCGACGCGATCGACCGGGTGTCTGGCCTGTTGGCAGGTCTGGCGGCGGCGACGTCCTACGGGGCGGGCGTTTCACTTCTGACAGGCTTTTTGGTCTTGATCGGCGCTGCTGCCGCAGGCGAACCCGCCCGCAGGTACGAAGCCGCAATCCTTAAAACACTGGGCGCCGACAGACGCCGCATTCTGCTGAGCTTTGCCCTCCGCGCGGTGCTTTTGGGGGCTGCGGCTGGGTCTGTCGCATTGCTGGCGGGTATTCTCGGCGGATGGGCCGTGGCGACATTCATCTTTGACACGGATTTTGCCGTCATTTGGCCTTCGGCCATTGGCATCGTGCTGGCTGGTATCTTCGTAACTCTGGGCGCGGGCCTAGTCTTTGCCCTGCGCCCTCTTGCGGTACGCCCGGCCCGCATCCTGCGGGCCAGCGATTGAACCTATCTTACGCAGGCCACCGGCTGTAGAATTTTCAACAACTGATCGTTGTCGCACACCAGCGCGTCCAAAGTGATCTCATCCAGTGAGGCATAGAAAACTTCGGCCGCATCCTGCAGCGCCAGTCGCAACCGGCAGGCTTCTGTCAAAGGACAGGTATTGTCGGCATCCGCAAAACACTCTGCCAGCGGCAAGTTGCCCTCCACATGGCGGAAAACCGACCCGATGCGGATCTGTTCGGCCGAACGAGCAAGGGTCATGCCGCCGTTCCGCCCGCGTTGCGTACTGAGATAATTGAGCTGACTCAGTTGATTGATCACCTGCGCCAGATGGTTTTCCGAGATATTGCAGGCTTCGGCGATCTCGGACTTGGTCACCAATCTGTCCTGATGCGCCGCACAATACATCAACAGGCGCACTGCTATGTTCGTCCTTTTGGTGATGCGCATGATGGCCTCCCAAATTTCAAGATGGGATCTTATTGCATGTCCGGCAAAAAAGCGGTTTGACATACATCAATCGGCACAACCGGACGCAGAGGCACATGGCAGACCCTTATTTCTTTGGCTATGGCAGCCTCGTGAACCTCGCCACCCACGACTTTCCCGATCCTCGCCCCGCCCGGCTAAAAGGTTGGCGACGAGCCTGGAAGCACACAGACCTGCGACCCGTCGCCTTCCTGACAGCCGTGCCGGACCCTGGCTCGGAGATCGAAGGGATGATCGCCCATGTTCCCAAAAACGATTGGGCCGCGCTGGATGAACGGGAATGGGCCTATGACCGCGTGCCTGCGACGCATTCCATCACGCATCCTCTGGCGCACGATGTTGAGATCGCCGTATATGCCGTTCCTCATCAACGGCACAGCGAGCCGACGGACCAACACCCGCTACTGCTCAGCTATATTGACGTGGTCGTCCAAGGGTATCTGCGCGCCTTTGGCGAGGAAGGAGCCGAGCGTTTCTTCACAACAACCGACGGGTGGGACGCGCCGATCCTGAACGATCGGGCCGAACCACGGTACCCGCGCCATCAACAGCTCAAACCCGACGAGACGCGATTTGTCGATGACCGCCTGCAGTATCTCTCTGCAACCATCATCAACACCCAATAAAAAGGCCGAGGTCAAACCCCGGCCCTTCTTCTGTTCAAAAATACTTCCGCCGGAGGCACGCGCCGCAAGGCGCGTTCGTCACCCCCGCGCGCGGATCACTTGCAGCAAGGGCAACAGGGTCGCCATCTCAGGTCCCCGTTCCATACCCGTCAACGCCTTGCGCAAGGGCATGAACAAGCCTTTGCCCTTCCGACCCGTCGCCTCTTTTACGGCGCTCGTCCATTTGCCCCAGGTCTCCCCATCGAACGGTCCTTCGGGCAGCAGTGCAACAGCCTCGGCGATAAATTCACGGTCTTCGTCAGCGATCAAAGGCTCGGCCCCATCGCGGCACAACTCCCACCAGCCTTTCAGATCGGCCAGCGTGGTGATGTTCTCGCGCGCCATGGCCCAGAAAGGCTCGGCCAGATCAGCGGGAACACCAGCGTCCGCGACGGCATCGGCAACATCAGCCAAAGGCAACGATTGCAAGTGCTTCGCGGTCAGCGGGAACAGGTCCTGCACGTCGAACTTGGTCGGCGCGGCCCCAAATCGGCTGACGTCAAAGCCTTCGATCAACTCGGCCATATCCGATCGCAGTTCGACCGGATCGGACGAGCCCAGACGTGCCATCAGGCTTAACAGAGCCATCGGCTGCACACCCTGTTCGCGCAGATCGCGCAGGGCCAGCGTCCCCAGTCGTTTCGACAGCGCCTCACCCTGAGGGCCGGTCAGCAGTGAATGGTGCGCAAAACGCGGGCAGGTGCCGCCCAGCGCCTCAATGATCTGAATCTGCGTTGCGGTGTTAGTTACGTGGTCTGAGCCGCGCACAACATCCGTGACACCCATCTCGGTGTCATCCACGACCGACGCAATCGTATAAAGAACCTGCCCGTCGCCCCGGATCAGCACCGGATCAGATACCGATGCCGCATCAATCGAGATGTCGCCGAGAATGCCGTCATTCCACTCGATCCGCTCGTGATCCAGCTTGAACCGCCAGACGCCATTGCCACGTTCGGCACGCAGGGCATCTTTCTCAGCATCGCTGAGGTTCAGCGCGGCGCGGTCGTAGACCGGCGGCTTGCCCATGTTCAGTTGCTTCTTGCGCTTCAGGTCCAGCTCGGTCGGTGTCTCGAACGCCTCATAGAACCGGCCCATCTCGCGCAGTTTGTCGGCAGCCTCGGCATAGCGGTCCAGACGGTCGGACTGACGCTCGACCCGGTCCCAGTGCAGGCCCAGCCATTCCATGTCCTGCTTGATCGCGTCGACATATTCTTCCTTCGACCGCTCGGGGTCGGTGTCGTCGATACGCAAGATGAACGTACCGCCAGCTTTGCGGGCAATCAGATAGTTCATCAGGGCGGTGCGCAGGTTGCCCACATGGATGTAACCGGTGGGCGACGGGGCGAAACGGGTGGTTGTCATAGGTGTCTCCTGTTGGCGCGGCTCTTGTCACAGGATGGGCGTTTTGTCCAGCCACCGGGCCTGTTCACGGTATCGTCAAGTGGCAAGTTGATATCTGCGACCTATCTTTCATCTGCTGGCACACACAGGGAGATCAAAAATGACCGTTAAACTGACCCGCCGGGCCGCTTTGGGCGCAGCGGCGGCTTTGCCGTTTGCATCGGCAGCGACACCGCTTCTGGCGGCAGGGGCTGAAACAAAGGCCAACTCGACCATCGCCAAGTCCTTTCACTTGGGTGATTTTACCGTAACGACCCTGCTTGATGGCAGCCTGCCCCGCGATGGCGCCAAAGATATCTTCGGCGGCGGTGCCTCGGATGAGGATTTCGCCAAGGTCTCGGCCGATAACTTCATCTCGCCTGAGGTGGCGCAATTTTTCTTTACTCCTACGCTGGTCAATACAAGTTCTGAACTGGTTCTGTTTGACACTGGCTTGGGTCAGGGCGGTATTCAGTCCGCGCTGGCGGATGCAGGCGTCACCCCTGACCAGATCGACGTCGTTGTCATCACCCACATGCACCCCGACCATATCGGCGGCATGACGACTGATGACACGCCGACCTTTGCAAACGCGCGTTATGTTACCGCCTCGCCCGAGTATGATTTCTGGGCAGCTCAGGATGCGGGAAACCGCGTTGGCGATCTGGTTGCCGCCAAGGTGACTCCTCTGGCCGAGAAAATGACCTTTGTCGAAGACGGCGGAGAAGTCGCGTCAGGCATTACTGCCGTGGCTGCCTACGGCCACACTCCCGGCCACACGGTCTATCACCTGGAAAGCAATGGGCAACGGCTGGTTCTGACGGCTGATCTGGCAAATCACTATGTCTGGTCCTTCGCGCATCCAGAATGGGAGGTCCGCTTTGACATGGACAAAGCGGCCGCGACGGCATCCCGGCGCAATGTGCTGGGCATGCTGGCCGCCGACAAGGTGCCGATGATCGGGTATCACATGCCCTTCCCGGCGGCGGGGTTTGTCGAAACCCGCGGAGAGGGCTTCCGCTTTGTCCCCGTCAGCTATCAGATGATGGGCTAGGCTTAAAATCCGGGGTCCGGCCGCACTTTTGAGCCATCCGTAAATCGGGAAAGGCGAAAGGCGGCCGGATCCACGCACGGCTCGACACCGGTGACAAGGTCCGCCATCAACCGCCCCGCGCCCGGGCCGATCCCGAACCCGTGCCCTGAAAACCCGGTAGCAATGAACATCCCCTGCAGGTCGTCGACCTCGGAAATCACTGGGACCGCATCAGGGGTGACATCAATCATCCCTCCCCAGCTTTGAACGATCTCGGCCTGTTTCAATGCCGGAACACCTTTGCAGGCACGCGCCCAAGCCTGCCTCAGCACTCTGGTCGAGGGCTCGGGATCCAGCGTGCGGCAGCGCTCGAACGGAGTAACGTCGGTCGGAAGCCACCGTCGGTCCTGTTGCGCCTCAGCCGCCCAACGCTTGGAAACCCGAAACCGCAGCGAACGCCATTCTTGTCTGTAGGCGGGAAGGAAACGCCGGGCCAGACGAAAACTGTCGGGCACGATATCGACCGTATTTTCGTGCCCTGACGCAATCGTATAGCCCCCATCAGCCCGTTTCCGCATGGCAAAGTCATCTGACCACAAAGCCGTCTCTGGCCCTTCGACCTGCGAGGTGCGCAGCACCGTGTTCAGCACCTTTAACTGCGGAAGGTCGATCCCCGCATTCCCAGCAAACAGTCGCGACCAGGCACCACCCGCCAGCACGACCTGCTTACAAGACACACGCCCCCTTTCGGTGAAAACTCCAGCAACCAGACCGGACTGCACATCGACACTACGCACGGCGCAATTTGTCATCAAAACCGCGCCACGGTCACGGGCAGCTTCGGCAATGGCAGGGGCTGCCCATTGCGGCTCGGCACGGCCGTCCTGCGGCATGTGCAAAGCATATTGCAGCCCGGTCGCGCATCCGGGCAACAACGCCTGCAAATCCGCCCCCGACACCATTCTCGCGCCCGCCTGCAACCCATCTATGTGACGCATCCATCGTTCCAGATTGTCGCGGTCTCTGGTGCCGGATGCTCCAAACAGAATCCCGGATTGGGTGAAACCTGTCTTGCGGCCGATCTTTCGATCGAGATCAGCCCAGATACGCTGCGCCTCGACCATCAGCGGGATTTCGCGCGGGTCGCGCATACCCAATCGCACCCAGCCCCAGTTCCGAGAGCTTTGCTCGCCCGCGATTTGACCTTTTTCGCACAGCAAAACGGACAGGCCGCGCTCGGACAGCTCCAGCGCGGTCGCGGAACCGATAATTCCTCCTCCGATGATGACCACGTCCACACTCTTGGGCAGGCACAGATCAGGCTCGACTGGGGTTGGTTTTGGGCCGGGCATTTACCGCTCTTTTGTCATTGCTCTGGCAGCAGAGAATGCCCGACACGGAAACCGAGGCAATACGACCGAAGTCGTGTTTTGAACTATTTTGGAGACATGTGGCACCGGCGCAAGGGTCCGGTGTTGCGGTAGTTTCGATCTGCGTACGGACGCGTCAGGCCGTGCCGACCAGTTCCGCCCATTTCTGACGCAGCGAGGTTGTGAACCCGATATCAGTTGCCGGCGGTTCTTCGGCCGGGGTGTCTTTGACCTCCGGCTCAGCCACCTGTTTCTGCTGCGCAATTTTCGACCCGATCTCACGGAGACCGGCATCTTCGTTCAGGACATTCGCAATGGCGTTATCAAGCTCGCCCTCATCCAAAACCCGCCCTTTGGATTGCATTGATTTCCAAGGCAACGGCGAGTGGAGAGGTTTGTCGTATTGCTCACGCATAATCGTACCAAATCATCAAATCCAACACCCCGGGGCGCGGCGAGTCGAGAAAGGCTCTTTGGAGACCGACCATAGGCTCGTGACTGTTCTCAATGAGTCAAACCCGCCCCAGATAGGGCAATTTTTCAACAAAACTATGGCGAAAAAATGTCATGCCCTCAAGCCGATGGCATGCTTCAGCCGCTGCGCAACGACCCAAGTGGCGAAATTGGAAACACTTAGTCAGAAATCACCAGATTGCACATGCGACAGAAACCGCAAGGGCGCGACAAAAGCCCTTCAGGACTGATCGCGCCAGCGATTCACAATCGGGTATCTGCGATCCAGCCAAAACGCGCGGCTGGTAAGCCGGGTTCCCGGAGCAGATTGGAAGCGTTTGTATTCACTAATGTAAATCAGATGCTCGACCCTGCGCGCGACATCGCGGTCAAACCCCGCCGCGACGCAGTCTGCAACCGAACCCTCCTGATCCACCAGAATGTCCAGAATCGCGTCCAAGACGGGATAGTCCGGCAAGCTGTCGCTATCTTTCTGATCTTCACGCAGTTCCGCGCTGGGGGGTTTGTCAATCACGGAAGGCCGGATCACCTCACCCGAAGGGCCCGACATCCAGTCACGGTGATTGACGTTACGCCATCGGCATGTCTCGAAAACGCGCGTTTTGTACAAGTCCTTGATCGGGTTATAGCCGCCGTTCATGTCACCGTAGATCGTCGCATACCCTACTGCGACCTCGGACTTGTTTCCGGTGGTCAACAGCATCTCGCCAAATTTGTTCGAGATGGCCATCAAGAGCAATCCGCGTAACCGAGACTGAATATTCTCCTCGGTCAAATCGGCATCCCGACCGGCAAACAGAGGAGCCAGCGTTTCGGTCACGGCTGACCGGCTGTCCGAGATCGGGACAAAATCATAGTGCACACCCAACGCTTTGGCGACGGCCTCGGCGTCGTCCAGCGAACCCTGACTGGTGTATTCCGAAGGCAGCATCACGCACCTGACATTCTCGGCCCCAATCGCGTCTACCGCGATGGCGGCGACCAGCGCAGAATCCACGCCGCCGGACAAACCCAGAACCGCCTTCTTGAACCCTGTTTTTCCCATGTAGTCGCGCAACGACTGGACCATTGCGCGATAGTCCTGCTCCCATTCATCCGGCTGGGGCACGACATCGGCAGACACAATCCGCCAGCCATCATCCCCACGCTCAAGATCGACATGGGTGACTGCTTCATCGAACACGGGCATGCGGAACGCCAGCTCGCCACCCGGGTTCAGACCAAACGTGCCCCCATCAAAGACCTGATCGTCCTGTCCACCCACCATGTTGAGGTAGATCAGCGGCAGACCGGTCTCGACCACCCTTGCGACCATGTGATTCAGGCGCACATCATATTTGTTGCGAAAATAGGGGGACCCGTTTGGGATCAAGAGAAACTCAGCCCCGGTTTCCTCAAGCGTTTCGGCCACGTCCGGGTGCCAGCCGTCTTCGCAGATAGGGCTTCCGATCCGGGTATTTCCCACCGAATAGGGGCCGCCCAGAGGTCCCGAGTCGTATAACCTGACTTCGTCAAAGACGGTCTCATTGGGCAAGTGATGCTTTAACGCCTTGCTGCCGATCCTACCGTTCTTGAGGATGAGATAGGCGTTGTACAGGCCGTCACCTTCGACCCACGGCCCTCCAATTGCGATCGCAGGACCATCAGCACATCGCACGGCCAGTTCCTCGACAGCAGCCATAGCAGCCTGATGAAACGCAGGCTTCATCACCAGATCCTGCGTGTTATAGCCCGTGATGAACATTTCCGGCAGGGCAACCATATCCGCCCCGGCTGCGCGCGCTTGCTCCCACGCGGCGAACGCCTTGGCTGCATTGCCGTCTATGTCCCCTACAATGGGATTCAGTTGCGCCAAAGTGATGCGGAAACGGTCGGCCATGCTGCCCTCTTGCCCTCGTCAGTCCTATTGCATTTATCAGATCGAACCGCGAGGAAAAGGCAAATGCGGCAAAAGCCGTTGCCCTGCCACCAACGGTATCTTAGTTTTGCGCAAAAGGACGATAACCGGGCAGGCTGGAACGACCATGAATTCACTTCGCACCTCTCTCGCCGTCACAGCGATTGCTTTGATGACAACGGCCGTCGCCGCGCAAGATGGGCAAGTGATTGTCGCGGATGACGAGGTCGGCGGCGTGTACGAAGGGACATTCCTCAACGGCCTGCGGCACGGAACAGGAACCTATCGCCTTCCGAACGGCTTTGAATATTCCGGCGAATGGGCCGAAGGGGAAATTCAGGGCAAGGGAATCGCTCGGTACGTCAACGGTTCGGTCTACGAAGGCATGTTCGCCAACGGCCAACCCGAAGGTCAGGGCAAAATCGTGTATCCCGATGGCGGCAGCTATGACGGGGATTGGGCCAATGGCTCGATCAACGGTAACGGCGTGGCGATCTACGCCAATGGCGTGCGTTATGAAGGAGGATTCAAGGACGCGCGCTATCACGGCAAGGGCGTACTGACTGACCCGAGCGGCTATGTCTATGACGGCGATTGGGTGGACGGTACCAAACATGGCAAGGGAAAGATCACATCGGCACAAGGCAGCGTCTACGAAGGCGACATCCAGAACGGCCAGCGGCAGGGACAGGGAACTCTGACCGTGCCGGATGGCATGACGTACACTGGCGCGTGGTCAGAGGACCGCATGACTGGCAAAGGTCGGCTGCTACAGGCAAACGGGGATCTGTACGAAGGCGATCTTGTCGATGGCAGGCGTCAGGGGGTCGGCAAGGCCACATATGCCAACGGCGCCACCTACGAAGGCAACTATGTCGACGACCGTCGCCACGGAAAAGGCCGGTTTCTTGGGACAGACGGCTTTGAATACAACGGCGACTGGGCAGATGGACAGATCGAAGGCTTTGGCGAGCTGACCTACCCGGACGGCTCGACCTACGTCGGAGATTTCAGCGCAGACCTACCGCATGGCAAGGGCATGCACACCTATTCCGACGGCATAATCTACGAAGGTGACTGGATCGCCGGTGTGTTCGAGGGCAGCGGAAAGGCAACATATCCCAATGGTGCCGTGTATTCCGGGCAATTCAAAAACGGCCTCAGCCACGGAACGGGTGTCCTGACATTTGCCAATGGCTATCGGTACGAAGGCGATTGGGCCGAGGGCGCGCGGCAAGGCAAAGGCAAGGCCAGCTTCCCGGATGGAACCGTGTACGAAGGTGATTTTGCAGACGGCAAACGCCACGGTCAGGGAACCATTACGACACCACGGGGCTTTAGCTACACCGGCGGTTGGGCCGAGGGCAAAATCAGCGGAACGGGTGTCGCCACGTATGCGACCGGTGATGTTTACCAAGGCGGATTTCTGGACAACAAGCGCCACGGTGACGGCACAATGCGATATGCCAATGGTCAGGAAGAAACCGGGGTATGGGAAAACGGGGTACTGCCCAGCGAAGGCGCCGCTGAACCTGAGACAGCCCTGCCTGAGGAAAACGTGACCGAAACACCCTCTGACGGTTGACCCGCGTCACCACGGTACCGGCTGTCCCGCCCAGTCGAAAAATCCCCCTGTATCTGCCGGTGAGAGGGCCTCGATCACCGCAAGCAAGTTCTTGGCTGCGTCATTCGGTTCCACGGCCTGGTGGCGCCCCAGATATTTCTGGGTAAAGCGCGTTTTGACGGTTCCCGGATGCAGCGCCACGCATATCGCCTGCGGATGAGTACGCGCCAATTCTATGGCCGAGGTGCGCAGAATTTGGTTCAGGGCCGCCTTGGATGCGCGATAGCTGATCCACCCGCCCAGACGGTTGTCGCCGATTGACCCCACTCGGGCAGAGAGGACCGCGAAGACGCACCGCCTGTCGCGCGGCAACAACTTGTGTGCGTGGCTAAGAACCAGCGCAGGCCCGACCGCGTTCAGTGCAAATTGATCCATCATGGCGGGGGCCGAGACTGACTTGATTGTCTTTTCCGGCTCTGCTCCGTTGATCTCCAGCGCACCAGAGGCGATCAAGATCATGTCGAACGGGCCATTCAGCGTACCCAGCCCACGACTCACGCTGTCGGGGTCCATCAGGTCAAACCCATCCACGGATCGGGACAAGGTCGTTACTGCAGCAGAATGTTGGCGCAGGTGTTGCGACAAAGCGCTGCCAATTCCGCCTGACGCACCGATGACAAGAGCTGACTTCATCATAGGCGATCTAGCTGACAGACCGCGTGGATCAACCGGGTCGAAAAAGAAAGTCTTCCAGCAGCGATACGCAAATTCGTTCTTTTCATTCCCGGCATGGGTTGTATAACCTCAATCCCATGATCAACCGCGCAGATATCCTTGTTGCCGACACCGCCACCCGCGGTGCGTCGCTGCGTGGCCTACTGATCCTAATCCGCCTCTGAGCGTGCCATCCGGCGCGCCCGCTCAGAGGAGGACGCCCGCGCGCCACAGGCTTTAGGACAGAAGAAGAAAGAGATTCCCATGACCAATGTGACCGACCAAGACCGCGTCTTGATCTTTGACACCACCTTGCGCGACGGCGAACAAAGCCCCGGCGCGACCATGACCCACAACGAAAAGCTCGAGATTGCCGAGCTGCTGGACGAGATGGGCGTCGACATCATCGAGGCAGGTTTCCCGATCGCTTCCGAGGGCGACTTCAAAGCCGTCAGCGAAATCGCCGAGCGGTCGAAAAACAGCCGCATCTGTGGTCTGGCCCGCGCCAATTTCGCAGACATCGACCGCTGCTGGGAGGCGGTGAAACACGCCGAGAAGAACCGGATTCACACCTTCATCGGCACTTCTCCCCTGCACCGCGCCATTCCGAACCTGACGATGGACGAAATGGCCGACAAGATTCACGAAACGGTCAGCCATGCGCGCAACCTGTGCGAAAACGTGCAATGGTCGCCGATGGACGCGACGCGGACGGAATGGGACTACCTCTGCCGCGTGATCGAGATTGCGATCAAGGCCGGGGCCACCACGATCAACATCCCTGATACCGTGGGCTATACCGCTCCGGTCGAAAGCGCGGACCTGATCAAACGCCTGATTGAAACGGTGCCGGGCGCGGATGAGGTGGTCTTTGCCACCCATTGCCACAATGACCTCGGCATGGCGACGGCAAACTCTCTGGCTGCTGTCGCAGGTGGGGCGCGTCAGATCGAATGCACCATCAATGGTCTGGGTGAACGCGCGGGCAATACCGCGTTGGAAGAGGTCGTGATGGCCCTGCGGACCCGCAATGACATCATGCCTTGGACGACGGGTATCGACACCACCAAGATCATGCATATCTCGCGTCGGGTGGCGACTGTGGCGGGCTTCCCGGTGCAGTTCAACAAGGCCATCGTCGGCAAAAACGCCTTTGCCCATGAAAGCGGCATCCATCAGGACGGGATGCTGAAGAACCGCGAAAACTTCGAGATCATGCGCCCCGAGGATATCGGCCTGTCCGGGACGTCCCTGCCGCTGGGCAAACACTCGGGCCGTGCCGCCCTGCGCGACAAGCTGGAAACGCTGGGATATGAGGTTGGCGACAACCAGTTGCGCGACATTTTCGTGCGCTTCAAAGACTTGGCCGACCGCAAGAAAGAGGTGTTCGACGACGACCTCATTGCCTTGATGACGCTGGATGATGCGAACGATTACCTGCAGTTGGTGTCCATGAAAGTCACTTGCGGCACCGGTGGTCAGGCGGAATCGACGGTCGAGCTGGAAATGGACGGCAAGGACATCATCGCGACGGAACACGGCGACGGCCCGGTGGACGCGACCTTCAAGGCGATCCGGTCGATCTATCCCAACAAGGCGCATTTGCAGCTTTATCAGGTGCATGCCGTGACCGAAGGCACCGATGCTCAGGCCACCGTGTCCGTGCGACTGGAAGAAGACGGCATGATCGCAACGGGTCAGTCAGCCAACACCGATACAGTCGTCGCGTCTGCCAAGGCTTATATCCACGCGCTGAATCGTTTGATCATGCGGCGCGAAAAAGCTGGTCCCGGCGCTGATGCGCGCGAGATCAGCTACAAAGACCTGACATGAGCAAAGCGGCCCGCACTTGCGGGCCGTTCTTCGTTTGGAAGGTCAGGACAATCCAGCCTTTTCCAGCCCCTGAACGAAATGGTACAGGTCGTCTTCGTTTGAATAGTGCAGCGTCGCGACAATATCCTCGATTTTGACGTTTGACTGCGCCGCTTTGATCGCATCCGCATGCTCAGCCGCCTTGGCATCATTTCCAAGCCAGGCATGACACGCTGCAACATAAGCGTTCTGCACCATGTCCAACGTTGGCAATCGAGCGAAATCGTCAAGCGCCTGTTCGTATTTTCTGGCGCAGAACCGCGCCTTACCCAGATGGCTCCAGAACCGGGCGGGATGATGCGGGTTCAGGCGCATGGCTTTCTGTATCCATTCAGCCCCCTCCTCGGGGCGGCCTGACCAGGTTAACAATTCGCCCATCTGGACAACAACCAGGTCGTAGTTCGGGTTCAGGGACAATGCTCTTTCCTGATGGTATCGCGCGCGTCCAAGGTTGTTTCGCAAAATCTCGACCGCCGCCATCAGACGGTGCACGTCGGCATCGTTGTCATCCAGAGACGCCGCCTTGAGGATGGCCTCTTCGCACTCGGCCAGCATCGCTTCGCGGTCGTCACACCAGCCATATCCCCAAGCTTGCCCACGGATACAACCGCTCCAGGCGTGAGCATGCGCATAGTCCGGGTCCAGCTTGATTGCCCGGTCGATCAGCTTTGTCGCCTCGACATTCGCTTCTCGGGTGCTGCGATGGTGCAGCACCTTGGCGGCTAGAACGCATTCATACGCTGCGAAATTGGACGGTTTCTTGCGCGTCAGACCCTCTTGCTGCGAGGCTTCGATCCGTCCCGGCAAAGTGGCCACCACAGCCGAAATCACTTCGTCCTGAATCGCGAATATATCGTCCAGATCACGGTCGTATTTCTCGGCCCAAACATGCCCGTCACTGTCGCTGTCGATGAGCTGAACAGTGACCCGTACCCGATTTCCGGCTTTTCGCACACTGCCCTCGACAATGTATTGCGCACCCAGTTTTTCGCCGACCTCTCGCACGTTCACGGCTTGGCCTTTGTAGACAAAACTGGAATTGCGGGAAATGACGAACAACTCATGCCGGCGGCTAAGCTCGGTCAGCAGGTCTTCGGTCAGACCGTCGGCAAAGAACTCCTGCTCGGTGTCGCCGCTCATGTTGGCAAAGGGTAGCACCGCGATCGAAGGCTTCACGACCTTGGTGTCTGTCTCCTCCGCCTGATCGACCTCATCGGCGGGCGCGTCCAATTCGACACGGTACGCGTGGACGGGTTGCGACAGGTTCTTGAGCTCAAGATTCCCCAGATCCTGATAGTGCAGTTCCAGACGGCTGGACACTTGGTCATGAACTGCGCCCGAAATCACCACGTCCCCGGCACGGGCCGATTGTTCCAAGCGGGCGGCAATGTTGACGCCGCTGCCAAAGATATCCCCGTCCTCGAAAATGATTTCGTCCAGATTGATGCCTATCCGAAACTGTATGCGCTGGTCCCTTGGAACATCTGCATTCCGCCGCAGCATCCGGTTCTGAACCTCGACCGCACAGGTGACCGCGTCGCTGGCACTGGAAAACTCAACCAGCATCCCGTCGCCTGTGGTCTTGATGATCGTACCCCGGTTCTTGTCGATGGCCGGGTCTATCAGTTCAATACGGTGCGTGCGCAACCGCGCCAGCGTGCCTTGTTCATCGGTCTCCATCAAACGGCTGTACCCGACCATGTCGGCAGCCAGAACCGTAGCAAGTCGGCGATCCATGGCACCCCTCCTCGCCGGAATTCTAGAGCCGAAAACCCTATTCTCATAAGGAATTCTCAAAAAACACCCAGTGCGTGTATAGGGCGGTCACCAATGCGACCAACGCATGTATTCAGGCGTCTTCAAGCCCGGCAAAGAGTGAATCCAGCCGGTGGGTTTCCTCATCGAACCCGAACGGGGCGTTTACCACAAACATTCCAGAGCCGATCATACGGTGCCCTTCACGCGCGGCAGGAAACCGGACTTCATGGCATTGGGCTTTCGGCAGGTTCTGTTTTGCAAGCGCCTCAACCATCGCTTTGTACCGCCCGTCCGACAGGATCGGATACCACAGCGCGATTACACCTACGTTCCACTTGCGATGCAGTTTGGAAATGATCCCGGGCAAGCGGTCATATTCCGACTTCACCTCATAGCTTGGGTCGATCAACAGCATCCCTCGGCGCGGTGTCGGAGGCAGCAACGACTGCGCCAGCTCGTACCCATCCTGCCTGTAAACCTTTGACCCATAGGCAGACATCGTCATCGACAGCGCCGCGTATTCCTGCGGGTGCAGCTCGGCAAAGTGCAGACTGTCCTGTTCGCGCAACAGGCTGGCGGCGATCAGGGGCGAACCGGCATAGCTGTTCTCGCCGTGGCGCGCGCGGACACTGCTCAGCGCCTTTGACAGGGGATGATCCGCGTTGAACCACCCTTCGCGCTGCGCCCGTTCGATCCCGGCTGCGGCCTCGCCCGTCCGCACGGCCTCGGACGCGTCCAACTGATACAATCCACGGCCCGAATGCGTCTCGAGATAGGTCAGCGGCTTGTCCTTGCGGGTCAGATATTCCAGCATCCATGCCAACAAAGCGTGCTTTTGCACATCAGCCAGATTTCCGGCGTGGTAAATGTGTTGATATGAGAGCATGATGCCTTCTAAAGTCCCTCTCAATAAGGCGGAAAGGTGCTGATTGACGCGGAATCAGCCCTTTTACCGGACGAGATGGCACCCTATAAGACATCCGTCCCGGAACCGTCGAGTCGCGGGCAGTAGAAATTCTGACGAACGGGATCAGTGAACACATGGGAATCTTTGGCAATCTGGGCGGCTTGTTCACAGCGGACATGGCCATTGACCTTGGGACAGCGAACACGCTGGTTTATGTCAAAGGGCGCGGTGTGATCCTGTCTGAACCTTCGGTTGTGGCCTATCACGTCAAGGACGGCGTCAAAAAGGTTCTGGCCGTGGGTGAAGACGCCAAGCTGATGCTGGGCCGGACGCCGGGTTCGATCGAAGCGATCCGTCCCATGCGCGAAGGTGTCATCGCAGATTTCGACACCGCCGAGGAGATGATCAAGCATTTCATCCGCAAGGTTCATAAACGCTCGACCTTCTCGAAGCCAAAGATCATTGTCTGCGTTCCGCATGGTGCGACACCTGTTGAAAAACGCGCAATCCGTCAGTCGGTTCTGTCCGCAGGCGCGCGCCGCGCCGGTCTGATTGCCGAACCGATTGCAGCCGCCATTGGTGCCGGAATGCCGATCACCGATCCGACCGGCAACATGGTCGTCGACATCGGCGGCGGCACCACCGAAGTTGCCGTTCTGTCGCTAGGCGACATCGTTTACGCCCGCTCGGTCCGCGTGGGTGGGGACCGCATGGATGAGGCGATCATCTCATACCTGCGCCGTCAGCAAAACCTGCTGGTCGGCGAATCCACTGCTGAACGGATCAAGACCACCATTGGCACCGCGCGGATGCCCGACGATGGCCGTGGCCAGTCGATGCATATCCGGGGCCGTGACCTGTTGAACGGTGTGCCCAAGGAAATCGAGATCAGTCAGGCGCAGGTCGCCGAAGCTCTGTCCGAGCCGGTCCAGCAGATTTGCGAGGCGGTGATGACCGCGCTGGAGACCACGCCGCCCGATCTGGCCGCGGATATCGTGGACCGGGGCGTAATGCTGACCGGCGGCGGTGCGCTGCTGGGCGATCTGGACCTTGCGCTGCGCGAGCAGACGGGTCTGGCCGTGTCGATTGCCGATGAAAGCCTGAACTGTGTGGCTTTGGGCACCGGCAAGGCGCTGGAATACGAAAAACAACTGCGCCACGCGATTGACTACGAAAGCTAAGGCGCGCACCCTTTCGGGGTGAATACTCGGGCAAGAGCAGCACGGGAAGGTAACCTGTGGCAAAGGACCGATCACAGCGCGACGAATACACGACTCCATTGCGCCGCCTGCTGTTGGGGATCGTTGTTCTGTGTCTGCTGGGCATCTTTCTGGTATGGCGCATTGACAGCCCACGGGTCGAGCGGTTCCGCGCACAGGTCGTAGACACCGTCGTACCCTCAATGGAATGGGCCATGGTTCCCGTCACGGCAATCGTGAACCTCGTGCGCGATTTTCAAAGCTATCAACGGCTGAGCGAGCAAAATCAGGAATTGCGCAGCGAATTGCGCCTGATGCGCGCGTGGAAAGAAGCGGCCCTGCAGCTTGAGCAGGAAAACGCCCGGCTTCTTGACCTCAACAATGTGCGGCTTGATCCGCGCCTGACCTATATCACGGGTGTCGTAATGGCGGATAGCGGCTCGCCCTTCCGTCAGTCTGTACTGCTGAACGTGGGCGAGCGTGACGGAATTATGGATGGCTGGGCCACGATGGACGGGATCGGCGTGGTTGGCCGCATCTCGGGCGTTGGCCCTGATACGGCGCGGGTGATCCTGATGACCGATGCCTCCAGCGCGATACCAGCAACGATTCAACCTTCGGGCCAGACCGCTCTGATCGCGGGGGATAACACACCTTCTCCGGCGGTCGAGTTTCTTGAAAACCGTGAACTGGTGCGGCCCGGTGACCGGGTTGTCACATCGGGCGATGGCGGCGTTTTCCCGGGTGGCCTGCTGATCGGACAGATCACGGCTGACCCCGGTGGGCGTCTACGGGTTCGCTTGTCGGCTGATTTTGAAAGGCTCGAGTTTCTGCGAGTGCTGCGATATCACTCTGCGCCTCCGATCGAAGAGTCTGGGGATATCGTCGGCCCAAGACGACCCGAAGCCGCCATAGAGCCTGCAGAGGTCGGCGATGGATAGGCAGGTTTCGCAGCTTTGGACCAAACGGGCGCTATACCTGTTTCTGGCCTTTCTGGTCATGTTTCTGCACCTATTGCCGCTGGACACACAGCCGGGGCGCTGGCCCTTTCCGGATCTGCTGATCGCCTTGACCTTTGCATGGGTCTTACGGCGACCTGAATATGTTCCGATCCCCTTGATCGCGGTCGTGATGCTGCTGGCGGACCTGCTGTTACAGCGTCCCCCCGGATTGCTGGCCGCGCTTGTCGTTCTGGGGGCAGCCTATTTGCGTTCGGCCGCGCCCAGTATGCGTGACGCCGGATTCTTTGCCGAATGGACAACCGCAGCCGTTGCGATCACGGCTGTTTTTGTACTGAACCGCATAATTCTTGCTATTCTAACCGTGCAACAAGCAGCATTAGGGCCGATGGTGATACAAGTGGTTCTGACAATTGCAGTTTATCCGCTGATCGTTCTGCTCAGCCAAAGCGGATTCGGCATTCGACGCGCCTCAGTGGTGGATTCCGCTACAGCGGGGCTTCGGCCATGAAACAGCGCAAGACCAAATCACAAGGGCTTGCCTATAAACGCCTGCCGCGTCGCGCGGTGATCCTTGGCGGATTGCAGGCGGCGTTCATTGGCGGACTGGCGGCCCGAATGCGGTTCATGCAGGTGGATCAGGCTGACGAATACCGCCTGCTGGCGGAAGAGAACCGCATCAATATCCGACTTATCCCCCCAACACGCGGGCGGATCTACGACCGCAACGGGCAGATTATCGGACAGAACTCGCCATCCTACCGCATCGTAATGGTTCGCGAGGACGCGGGCGATGTCGATGCCGTAATCTCCAAGCTGTCCGATCTGATCCCATTGACCGATGACGAGATCGAACGCGCCAAGACTGAAATGCGCCGGTCTGCCCCGTTCCTTCCGGTGACGCTGGCGGATCAGGTGACGTGGGAAGATATTTCAAAGGTCGCGGTCAACGCCCCTGCCCTGCCCGGTGTCACCCCCGAAGTAGGCATGACCCGCCAGTACCCAAGATACGAGGACTTTGCGCATGTCGTCGGGTATGTCGGCCCGGTCAGCGACTATGACCTCAGCCAGATCGACGACCCCGAGCCGGTTCTGCGTATTCCCCGTTTCCAAATCGGCAAGGTCGGGTTGGAAGCCAAGCAGGAAGGCACCTTGCGCGGCAAAGCGGGTGCCAAACGGGTCGAGGTCAACGCCACGGGCCGCGTGATGCGCGAATTGGACAGGCAAGAGGGCGAGGCC
Organism: Ruegeria sp. CL6; assembly: GCF_056536465.1. Taxonomy (NCBI): domain Bacteria; kingdom Pseudomonadati; phylum Pseudomonadota; class Alphaproteobacteria; order Rhodobacterales; family Roseobacteraceae; genus Ruegeria; species Ruegeria sp. CL6. Next base: position 45,544 of record NZ_JBQFPR010000009.1, on the reverse strand, counting down.
GGTGCCGATCTTCAACTCTCGGTGGACGCAGACCTGCAACAATACGCGCAGGCTCGATTGGCCGGGGAAAGTGCCGCCGCCGTCGTGATTGATTGCGAGACCGGGGATATCCGCGCCATCAGCTCTGCCCCCAGTTTCGATCCGAACCTGTTCGTGCGCGGTATCTCGGTCGCTGATTATCGGACCCTGACTCAGGACAACTACCGCCCGCTGGCCAACAAGACGGTGCAGGGAACTTACCCTCCCGGTTCGACATTCAAGATGATCACCGCAATGGCCGCGCTTGAGGCCGGGGTGATCGGCCCGTCCAATACCGTGTATTGTCCCGGCCACCTGAAGGTCGGCAGCCGCAGATTCCACTGCTGGAAGCGCGGCGGCCACGGAACCGTTGATCTGGAAACGTCGCTCAAACGCAGTTGCGATGTTTACTACTATGACGTGGCATTGCGCACCGGCATCGACAATATCTCGGACATGGCGCGGATATTCGGGCTGGGCGTGAAACACGACATACCGATGTCCGCCGTTGCCGCTGGGCTCGCCCCGAACCAGGAATGGAAACAGCGCGTGCACGGGCAGGACTGGCTGGTGGGCGACACAGCGAATGCCTCGATCGGTCAGGGGTTCATGCTGGCGTCGCCGCTGCAACTGGCGGTCATGACGGCGCGGATCGCTACAGGGCGCGCTGTCTCGCCGCGGCTGGTGCGGTCGGTGAACGGGGTCGAAGAACCCTCGGGCGCGGGTGAGCCTTTGGCGGTGAACCCAAACAACCTTGAGCAGGTGCGCAAGGCGATGTTCTCGGTCTCGAACGACCGGCGCGGGACGGCCTATCGCAGCCGGATTATCGCCGATGACTTCCGCATGGCCGGGAAAACCGGAACCAGCCAGGTGCGCAACATCACCAAGGCCGAGCGCGCTGCTGGCGTTATCCGCAACGAAGACTTGCCATGGGAACGCCGCGACCACGCGCTGTTCGTCAGCTTTGCGCCGTATGACAATCCGAAATACGCCGTTGCCGTCGTTGTGGAACACGGCGGCGGGGGCTCGAAGGCGGCCGCGCCGGTTGCGCGGGATATCATGCTGCAGGCGCTGTACAACGGCACTCCGCCGCTTGAGGCGTATCCGGTCGCCGACCGCGACCGCATAAAGGAACAGCAAAAACGGCTTGAGGGAGATCGCCGCCCCAAAGCGCGCCCGTCCGAAAAGGACCGCGCATGAGCTATCTAGAATACGCTGTCAAATCCACTCCGTCGGGGTTTCGCAAGTTTCTGTACATGAACTGGCCGCTGACCCTGTTGCTGATCAGCACGGCCAGTGCCGGGTTCCTGATGCTGTATTCGGTGGCCGGTGGGTCGTGGACACCCTGGGCCGAACCCCAGATGGAGCGGTTCGGCCTTGGCCTGGCCGTCATGTTCATCGTGGCGCTTGTGCCGATCTGGTTCTGGCGCAACATGTCTGTTGTGGCCTATCTGGGCTCGATCGCTTTGCTGGTATTCGTGGAACTGTTCGGCACCGTCGGGATGGGCGCACAGCGTTGGATTGATCTTGGTTTCATGCGGCTGCAACCATCCGAAGTTATGAAAGTGACATTGGTGATGCTGCTGGCGTCTTACTATGATTGGCTGCCATCGCATAAAACCTCCCGGCCGGTTTGGGTCATCATCCCCGTCATCCTGATCTTGATTCCCACATTCATGGTGCTGCGCCAGCCCGACCTTGGCACCTCGATCCTGCTGCTGGCGGCCGGGGGTGGGCTGATGTTTCTGGCGGGCGTCCACTGGGCCTATTTCGCTGCGGTGATCGCGGCCGGTGTCGGACTGATTGCCACCGTGTTCAACAGCCGCGGAACGGAATGGCAGCTTTTGAAAGACTATCAGTTCCGCCGTATCGACACCTTTCTCGACCCATCTACTGACCCGCTGGGTGCGGGGTACCACATCACGCAGTCGAAAATCGCCCTGGGGTCTGGAGGATGGAATGGGCGCGGTTTCATGCAGGGCACGCAGTCGCGGCTGAACTTCCTGCCCGAAAAACACACCGATTTCATCTTCACCACGCTGGCTGAGGAGTTCGGCTTTGTCGGCGGTATCACACTGCTGACCCTTTACGGATTAATCCTGATCTTCTGCACGGTCACGGCGCTGTCGACGAAAGACAGGTTTTCCTCGTTGGTGACACTGGGGATTGCGCTGAACTTCTTCCTGTTTTTTGCTGTGAACATGTCGATGGTCATGGGCCTCGCCCCGGTTGTGGGTGTGCCCCTGCCGATGGTCAGCTATGGCGGATCGGCCATGCTGGTTCTGATGGCGGCCTTTGGCATTGTCCAAAGCGCCCATATCCACCGCCCCCGTTGATCCGAAAGGCCACCAATGCCCGTGAACGTCCTGTTTTCCGCACGCCCCGAGCTTTGGCCGGTATATCAGCCGCTGTTGACAAAGGGTCTGACTGAGGCCGAGCAGAACTTCCGACTGGCAACCGACATTGAGCCGGATCAGGTGGACTATATCGTCTACGCCCCAAATAGCGGCCTTCTGGATTTCACGCCATACACGCGCCTGAAAGCCGTACTCAGCCTTTGGGCTGGGGTCGAAAAGATCGCGGGAAATGAAACCCTGACCGTTCCTCTGGCACGGATGGTAGATCACGGCCTGACGCAAGGCATGACGGAATGGGTGGTGGGGCATGTTCTGCGCTATCATCTTGGGATGGATCAGCACATCACTGTTCAGGATGGCGTATGGACGCCGGACGCCCCGCCACTGGCGCCCGAGCGACGGGTCTGCATTCTGGGTCTTGGGGCGTTGGGCGAGGCCGCAGCGCGTGTCCTTTCCGCGCTTGGCTTTGATGTCACGGGCTGGAGCCGCACCGCCAAGGATATTCCGGGTGTAAGGTGCCTGCATGGAGACGCGGGGCTGCGTACCGCCCTGTCACACGCCGAAATTGTTGTGCTGCTGTTGCCGGATACGCCTGCGACCGCAAACACGCTGAACGCCGAAACGCTAGCCTTGCTGCCAAAGGGCGCACGCGTCATCAATCCCGGCCGTGGGCCACTGATAGACGACGGCGCGCTGTTATCGGCCCTGAACTCCGGCCAGATCGGGCACGCGACGCTGGACGTGTTCCGAGTGGAACCCCTGCCCGCCGATCACCCCTATTGGGCGCACCCCAAAGTGACGGTCACACCTCACATCGCGTCGGAAACCCGCCCGGCCACGGCCGCGCAGGTCATTTGCGACAACATCGCCCGAGGTGAAGCCGGAGAAGCCCTGCTGCACATCGTGAACCGCGATCTGGGATACTGATCAGACAGCGATCAGGCCACGGCCTTTCAGCAACGCCTCAACCCCCGGCAACCGACCCCGGAAGGCCAGATACAGATCCTCGGCCTCGCGCGAACCGCCGGTAGACAGGATGTTCTCCTCCAGCGCTTTGGCACGCTCGGGATCAAACGCGCCTCCGGCCTCTTCAAAGGCGGCGAAGGCGTCGGCGTCCATGACCTCGGACCACATATAGCTGTAATAGCCCGAGCTATAGCCATCGCCCGCAAACACGTGTGCGAAATGCGGCGTCGCGTGGCGCATCCCGATGGCCGGGGGCATCCCCAGACCTTCCAACACCTGCGCCTGTTTTTCCATCGGGTCCCCCGGGGCCGCGCCGTCATGAAACTCCAGATCGACCAGCGCCGAGGCGACATATTCCACCGTCTGGAACCCCTGATCGAAATTCGCCGCCTTCAGTACCTTGTCCAGCATGTCCTGCGGCATCGGCGCGCCGGTATCGGCATGGGTGGCAAACTCGGCCAGAACCTCGGGCACTTCCAACCAGTGTTCATACAGTTGGCTGGGCAGTTCCACGAAATCGCGCGCCACTGACGTGCCCGAGATGCTTTCATAGGTCACATCCGACAGCATCTGGTGTAGCGCATGGCCGAATTCATGAAACAGTGTCCGCGCGTCATCATAGGACAGCAACGCCGGATCGCCCTTGGCGAAGTTGCAGACATTGATCACGACCGGAGCCTGCACCTTGGGGAATTTCGCCTGACCCCGCATCGCACTACACCACGCGCCGGATCGCTTGGACCCGCGCGCGAAGTAATCCCCGATGAACACCGCGATATGCTGACCGTTGCGCGTGACCTCCCACGCGCGACAATCGGGGTGGTACAGAGGCACGTCCAAAGGCGCGAACTCCAACCCGAACAGGCGATTGGCGCAGGCAAAGGCGGCCTCGATCATCCGGTCCAGTTGCAGGTAGGGTTTTAGCGCGGCCTCATCCAGATCATGCTCGGCCTTGCGGCGTTTCTCGGCATAGTAGCGCCAGTCCCACGCGGCCAGAGGGCCATTGACCCCATCCGCCTGCATCATCTGCGTCAGAATATCGGCATCCGCATCCGCGCGGGCCTTGGCCGGTTCCCACACCTGCATCAGCAGGTCGCGCACCTTGTCGGGCGTGCGGGCCATCTCAGTCTCCAGCTTGTAGGCGGCGAAATTGTCATAACCCAGCAGCTTGGCGCGTTCTTCGCGCAGGGTCAGGATTTCGGCGGCGATCTCGCGATTATCTGTCTCGCCACCATTGGCACCACGCGCGGTCCACGCCTTATACGCCACCTCCCGCAGATCGCGGCGGGGCGAGAATTGCAGGAACGGCACGATGATCGAGCGCGACAGGGTGACAACCGGGCCGTCTGCGCCTTTTTCCTGCCCGGCGGCGCGGGCTGCGTCTACGACGAAATCGGGCAGACCGTCCAGATCATCCTCGGACAGAAGTATGAACCACGCACGCTCATCCGCCAGCAGATTCTGGGTGAACGCAGTACCCAGCGAGGCCAGCCGTGCCTTGATCGCCTGCATCCGCGCGTCCGCGTCTCCGGTCAGCGCCGCACCCGCGCGCACGAAGCCACGAAGGGTCAGCATCAGCACCCGCGCCTGTTCGTCCGTCAGTCCCAAATCATCCTTACGTGCCCACAGATCGGCCACCCGCTGAAACAGCGCCTTGTTCGAGGAAATGCCCGCATAATGCGCCGCCAGCTTGGGTGAGAAGTCACGCTGCAACTCCTCGCGCGCCGGATTGCTGTCGGCCCCGGCCACGGTGAAGAAAACAGACAGAACCTTGTCCATCTTCTCACCTGCGGCTTCAAGAGCCTCGACCGTATTGGCAAAAGTGGGGGCATCCGGGTTGCCTGCAATCGCGTCGATCTGCGCGGTGTGGGATGTCATCGCCTCTTCCAGAGCGGGGGCAAAGTCTGCGTCTGAAATATCCGCGAAGGGCGCGATTTCAAACGGTGTGGTCCAGTCGGACAGGATCGGGTTGGTCATGAAACTCTCCTTTGAGCACAACCTAGGAACGCAAGGGGGAATGATCCAGTGCGCGGGATCACTTGCCGCAAACCGGGCAATCGGCGCGGCGCGACAGGGTGATCTTGCGGCTTTCCCCATAAAGCGCGTCATAGATCAGCATCTCACCGCGCAGGGCTTGCCCCGCACCCGTGATCACCTTGATCGCCTCAACCGCCATCATCGAGCCGACCACACCGGGCAGAGGGCCGATCACGCCAGCCTCGGCGCAAGAGGGGGCCAAACCGGGGGCCGGAGCCTCGGGGAAGATACACTGATAACAGGGCGCGTCATTAGCCGGATCAAAGACGCTGAGTTGCCCTTCCCATTGAGACAACGCGCCCGAGATCAGCGGTTTGCCCAACGCAACCGCTGTGTGATTGGCCAGATAGCGGGTGTCGAAATTGTCGGTGCCATCAAGGATCAGATCGAAATCGGCAAACAGATCGGCCGCGATCTCATCGGTCAAGCGGCGGTGATAAGGCAGCACGCTCACGTTTGGGTTCTGCGCCTGCATCGCTTGTTGCGCCGAGAACACCTTGGGCATCCCGATATCCGTATCCCGATGGATTACCTGACGTTGCAGGTTGGCGTTTTCGACCTCATCATCGTCGATCACGCCGATGGTCCCGACCCCGGCGGCGGCCAGATATTGCAGCGCAGGCGCGCCCAGCCCACCGGCACCAATCACCAGCACGCGGGCCTGTTTCATCTTTTTCTGACCCGGCCCGCCCAGTTCCCGCAGCACGATATGGCGGGCATAGCGCTCCAGTTCAGTTTCCGAGAATTGGTCGGATGGCATGGCAGGCTCCTTGGCGGCGGGCGTTGCACGGTTTCGCAACGCTTTCAGCAACCTTCCGTAAACCAGAACCAGAACGGCGAAACCACCCAGTATAAGCCACATGGCGGCGGAACCGCCTGTTGCCTCGCGCAGGGGGTGACCGTCTGGCAGCACCAACTGGGCTGTAATGACCCCCAACAGCAACACTGCGACCGAAGCCAGACGCGCTGTGCGGGACACTCCGGCCAGATAGCCGATGCCCCACAGCCCCGCGGCCAGAATGAGCACCAACAGCATCAGCCGCGCCCGGTTGACCCGAAACCGCCCGCACCGCGTGCGGTGTCACTGAGCGTTTCGACCGCCTCAAAAGTGGCCTGTACCACCGGGGCCACGATCAGTTGGGCGATGCGTTCCCCGTGCGTGATCTCGAACGCCTGTTGTCCGGCATTCAGAACGATCACTCCCAAAGGACCGCGATAGTCGCTGTCGATCGTGCCCGGCGTGTTTGGCAGCGTAATGCCATGTTTCAGCGCAAGCCCGGACCGGGGGCGCACCTGCACTTCAAATCCCCGAGGGATTTCGATCCGCAATCCCGTCGGAACCAGCGCCCTTTCGCCCGGCTGCAACGCGACCGACATACCGTCAGGCAGATTGGCCCGCACATCCGCGCCAGCCGCCCCCGCCGATTCATAAGAGGGCAAGGGCACCGAGGGGTCCGCTCCATCCTCGCGGATCACACGAATTGCAACCATCTGAGTTCCTTTTGCTTAGCGGTTCAGGGCATCTGCGATTTTTTCGGCCAGTCGCTTGGCCACGGCGTCCTTGCCCATCCGGGGCCATTCTTCCGCGCCCTGATCCGAGATCAGGATGACCGCGTTTTCAGACCCGCCCATGATCCCCGTCGCCGGGCTGACGTCGTTGGCAACGATCCAATCACACCCTTTGCGCTTGCGTTTGGCCGTCGCGTGTTCAACCACGTTGTCCGTTTCAGCGGCAAAACCAACAACCAATGGCGGGCGTCCGTCCTTCATCTGAGCAACCCTTTTCAGGATGTCCGGGTTCTCGGCAAACTCCAGTGCGGGAAGACCGTCACGGGTTTTTTTCAGCTTCCGGTCCGAGGCACTGGAAACACGCCAGTCCGCCACCGCAGCCGCAAAAACTCCGGCGTCCACGGGCAGCGCGGCGTCCACGGCATCAGACATCTGCTGGGCGGTCTCCACAGACACAACCTGCACGCCCTCCGGAGCCGGTACATCGGCAGGCCCGGTCACAAAGATCACCTCTGCACCCAGCGCGGCCAGCGCACGCGCCACGGCGGTGCCTTGCGCCCCCGAAGACCGGTTGGCGATATAGCGAACCGGATCAATCGGCTCATGCGTCGGGCCAGAGGTTACAAGAATGCGTTTCCCCATAAGCGGGCCATTGCCAAGCTGGGCTTCGATCGCGGCAACGATTTCCAATGGCTCGGACATACGGCCGGGGCCATATTCCCCACACGCCATGTCGCCTTCGTTCGGACCGACAAAGCGGATGCCATCCGCCTGCAACTGCACCAGGTTGCGCTGCGTCGCAGGGTGGTCCCACATGCGCACATTCATGGCAGGAGCGCACAAAACCGGCGTGTCGGTTGCCATCAAAAGAGTCGAGGCCAGATCATTGGCCAGCCCACTCGCCATCTTTCCCATCAAATCCGCCGTCGCTGGCGCAACAACGATCAGGTCCGCCGACCGGGACAATTGGATATGCCCCATCTCGGCCTCATCCGTCAGGTCAAACAGATCGCGATACACCTTTTCCCCGGCAAGCGCGGAAACGGACAAGGGCGTTACGAATTCTTCGGCCGCGCGCGTCAGAACGGGCGTCACCGAAGCGCCGCGTTCCTTCAACCGTCGGATCAGATCCAGCGATTTATAGGCCGCGATCCCTCCGCCGATGATCAGCAGAATGCGTTTCGATGCCAACATGTTGTGCCCTTCCCATTCCGGTCGGCCCCGACATTAGGCAAGGCCGCCGAACAGTTCCAGCGGTTAATTCTGCGTCTCGATCGCAAGGCAGGGGTCTTCCCGTTCGACCGAAGGGCTGTCGATCACCGCGTCAAATTCCCCCTCGATGCTGCCGTCCTCGGACTGTCCCAGAACGAACACCTTAAGCCCCGGACGCAGGCGCGACAAAAAGGTCGGGATACCCCAGTCCTTGCGCGCGTGACCATTGCCCGTGATCACCGCAATCGGACCACCGGTTTCATCCGTCGCGCGCAAGATAGAGCGGGTCAGAACGGCATCGCGCAGGCGCTGAATGGCAACCATCTGCGGCAGCGCGCTTTCGGGAATGGCATCACAATGCGCGGCAAGCTGGTCCGCTTCGCGTGCGTCCTGTTCGGCATCGGATAGTGGGATGGTCAGACCGAAACGGGCTGCGTCTGCGCCCAAAGTTGTCGCGGCCCCACGCTCCATCGCGGCGCGGGCCGCTGCACGCGGGACCATCGCGCCATAGACCGGAGCATCCGTTGCCTGAAAGACGGGGTAGTACATGCTCAGCGGTGGCCAGCCGGACTCGGCCCAACGCAGGATTCGCGACAGCTCCTCAGGGTTGGACGCCGCTTTCTGGGCAAGTCGCTGTGCCCCTTCCTCGGTCACCATTTCCCAAACCACAGCCGAGGGCGAGACGATCTTCAACGCCTCGGTCTGCACCATATGGTGGTGGGGATTGTCGTGTATTTCACCAAGAATAACCACGTCCGCGGACCGCATCGCGGCCGCAACGTCGTCTGGAATATGTTGATCGGCCCAGCCCTGACTGACCGTAACCATCAATGCACACAGCAGAATCGCAATCTGTCTCATGCGATGAAGTGTTGCACCTCGCGCGATTGCGCTTCAAGGTTCTTGCGCATTTTCACAAATGCCGCCGCTTCCAACTGGCGCACACGTTCCTTGGACAAGCCAAGTTCCTGACCCAGACTTTCAAGCGTCCGCGCAGGTTCGCGCAGCTTGCGCTCACGCACAATGAACCTTTCACGATCGTTCAGCGCTTTCATCGCAGTAACCAGCCACTCTCGTAATTGTCGCGTATCGTGGCTGTTTTCGACAGTCTCAGCAGCCTGTTCGCGGTCGTCTTCCAACGCGTCAATCCACTCGCGCCCGTCTTCATCGGCAGACTGCACAGCGTTCAGCGAGAAATCGGAGCCGGACAACCGTCCTTCCATCATCTCGACGTCGCGCAGCGGCACACCAATCTCGGCGGCAATCATCTGGTGCAACTGGTGACGATCCAGCCGCATTCCTTCTGTCGCGGCCTCCCTCTCCAGCCGCGCCTGAACGCGGCGCATATTGAAAAACAGCGATTTTTGAGACGAGGTCGAACCCGTCCGAACCATCGACCAGTTCCGCATCACGTAGTCTTGGATACTGGCCTTGATCCACCACACGGCATAGGTGGAAAAGCGCACGCCGCGCTCAGGGTCAAACTTGTCGGCCGCTTTCATCAGGCCAAGCCCTGCCTCCTGAATCAGGTCATTCATCGGCGCGCCGTACCGCTTGAACTTGGCCGCCATTGAAATCGCCAACCGCATATAGGCCGTGATCAACCGGTGCAGAGCTTGCTCGTCACGTTGGTCGCGCCACGCATACGCCAGTTTCAATTCGGTCTCCGCGTCCAGCAATTCCGCCTTCATTGCCTGTCGCGACATTGAAAAATCGTTTGAATTGTCCAGTGCCATGGAAATCTCCCCTTTTCACAGGCGCAGGCCGGGCTTGCCTTGCCGACTTGTGGTCGATACGCAGAACAACACCGGGTGGATCACATGAAAGGTAATAATAGTGTATCCGGATTTAACCTTTGTGATAGGGGGCGCAGCTTCGGGCAAATCGGCATTTGCCGAGCAACTTGTTGTTTCTTCAGGAAAAACCAAGGCATACATCGCGACTTCACAAGTGTTTGATGACGAGATGCGCCTAAAAGTTGACCGTCACAAAGCCCAGCGCGGCCCAGATTGGTTAACAATCGAAGCCCCTCTGGACGTGGCGCCCGCATTGGCCGAGCTGACTGCGGGCAACGTCTGCCTGATTGACTGCGCGACTATGTGGCTGACCAATAACCTGCTGGCCGAGAACGATCTGGAACAGTGCCAGAGTGCATTTTTAGACGCGCTGAAAGGCTGCGCGGCACCTGTAGTGGTTGTGTCCAATGAGGTCGGTCAAGGGATCGTTCCAGACAACGCCCTGTCCCGTCATTTTCGCGAAGCACAAGGCAGGTTGAACATTGCGCTAGCTGCACAGGCAGACCTTGTCGTTCAGGTCACTGCCGGCCTACCCTTGGTTCTGAAAGGCAAACTCCCATGACCCGCCTACACCTTGTCCGACATGGGCCGACCCATGCGAAAACCATGGTTGGCTGGTCCGATCTGCCAGCGGACCTAAGCGACCACGCCGCTATTTCCCGACTGCACGATCATCTCCCGCGAAACGCCGTTGTGATCTCGTCCGACTTGGCTCGTGCTGCGGATACAGCATCGGCCATTCAAGGAGACCGTCATCGCCTGCCCCATCACCCCGATTTGCGAGAAATCAATTTCGGCACTTGGGAACTGCGCGGCTTCAAGGATATCGAAGCGGAAGACCCTGAACTTGCCTTCGCTTACTGGGACAATCCCGGCGACGTGCGGCCGCCTGACGGCGAAAGCTGGAACGAAGTGCGTAGACGCGTGGACCCCGTGATCGACGGCCTCATCGCAGACCACACCGGTCGCGATTTGGTGATAGTCGTACATTTCGGCGTCATCCTGACTCAGGTCCAGCGCGCTTTGGGCGTTGATGCCCAAGAGGTGTTCAGCCATCGCATCGACAATCTCTCGGTGACGGAAATTACCCACCACGGCGACCGTTGGTCGGTAGGACGGATCAATCATCTTCCGTGATCACACCGCGCACAAATCACTGATTTACCGAGCGGTCTTTCCGCGCCATCCTGCGCCCATGACCTATGATCTGTATATCGGAGACCGCCTGTTTTCCAGTTGGTCCATGCGCGGTTGGCTGATGCTGGAAAAGTTCAGCCTGCCCTACCGAACCCATATGACCGGCCTTTATTCCGGCACAATGGCCGAAGACATGAAGCCCCTTTCGCCAGCGCGCCTTGTCCCCGCACTGCGCCTGCCCGATGGCACCGTCGTCGGTGAAAGCCTTGCGATGGCCGAAACGCTGGCGGAACGTCACCCCACAGCCGGGATGTGGCCGCAGGACTCGGCCGCCCGCGCAACCGCGCGGTGGCTTTGCGCCGAAATGGTGGCAGGTTTCGCGGCTTTGCGCGGACAGTGTCCGATGCAACTACAGCATTGCTGGCTAGGATTTGAACCGTCGTCGGAAACGCTGTCTGATCTGAACCGGATCGAGACACTCTGGAACCATGCGCGTGACGTATCGGGATCAACCTCCGGCCCGTTGTTCGGAGCCTATTCCTTGGCGGATGTCTTTTACACTCCGGTCGCGGCCCGCATCATTGGGTATGGATTGCCGGTTTCGGACGCCAGTCGGGAATACTGCCTTGACCTTCTGTCCGACCCGTCTGTTCGGCAATGGCGCGCAATGGGACTGACAGTACAATACAGCCCGTTTCCCTATCCACAGAATCTGGAGTCTCAACCATGGCCAATAGGCGGCGCATCCAACGCGAGCCACGCAAAAGACGGTCCGTCAATCAACGATGCCTGTCCCTATTCCGGCAAACCGGTCTCGGACTTTCTCGAGCTTGGCGGTCAGCGTTGGGGCTTTTGCAACCCGTTTTGCCGCGACAAGACCGTTGCCGACCCCGACGCATGGCCAAAATTCGTTGCGATGAGGCAAGCCGTTAACGATTCATAAACCGGCAACATGGCAACAACGACCTGTTAACCAAAAAGGTCGCCTATGGTTGCCCGAGCCCACACTGTCGCTTTCCAAGGGGTCGACGCCCGCCCTGTTGAGGTGCAATGCGCCGTCTCGCCAGGGCTTCCCGCCTTTTCCATCGTCGGGCTGCCGGACAAAGCTGTGTCCGAAGCCCGCGACCGTGTGCGCAGCGCCCTGAGTTCCATGGCCATCGCGCTGCCGTCTAAACGCATCACCATCAACCTATCGCCCGCCGACCTGCCCAAAGAAGGCAGCCATTTCGACCTGCCCATTGCGGTCGCACTTCTGACCGCCCTAGAGATCATCCCACCCGACGCCGCCGGAGGCGCGGTTTCGCTGGGTGAACTGTCCCTGGATGGCTCGCTTGTACCCGTTGTTGGTGCCCTGCCCGCAGCGATGACCGCCGCAGCGGAAGATCGTATTCTGCTCTGCCCCCGGTCCTCAAGCGCCGAAGCCGCATGGGTGGACGCGACACAGGTTATCGGAGCCGAATCCTTGGGAGACGTCGTTCGTCATTTCTCGGGCCAGGCTCCGTTACCTGCCGCCAAGCCCGGAGAAGTGACCCTAGAGCCCAACGCGCGCGACCTGCGCGATGTAAAAGGGCAGGAACGAGCCAAACGCGCACTGGAGATTGCAGCAGCCGGGCGGCACCACCTGATCATGATTGGCACGCCAGGGTCAGGCAAATCCATGATGGCTGCTCGTTTACCAAGCATCCTGCCTCCGCTCACACCGATCGAGGCGCTTGAAACGTCGATGGTCCAATCTCTGTGTGGGCTGCTTGACGAAGGCGGGATCAGCCGCACGCGCCCCTTTCGCGAACCGCACCACACAGCATCGATGGCTGCAATCGTTGGCGGCGGAAAAGGGGCTAAGCCGGGGGAAATTTCTCTTGCTCACAACGGCGTACTGTTCATGGACGAGTTCCCTGAATTTCCGCGCACCGTTCTTGAAACCTTGAGGCAGCCTATCGAAAGCGGCGAGGTCATGGTCGCACGGGCAAACGCCCATGTGAAATATCCGTGCCGATTCATGCTGGCCGCTGCCGCGAACCCTTGCAAATGCGGGTATTTGACGGATCCGGCCCGAGCCTGCTCGCGCGCGCCTGTCTGTGGCGAGGACTACCTGGGCCGCATTTCCGGCCCTTTGATGGACCGGTTCGACTTGCGGATCGAGGTGCCTCCGGTCGGTTTCACCGATCTTGATCTACCGCCCTCCGGAGACAGCTCCACCACTGTCGCCGCAAGAGTCGAGCAAGCTCGGCAAGTTCAGGCCGAGAGATATGGCAACACCCCTTCGGTGCATCAAAACGCCGACGCCGAAGGTAAACTTCTGGAAGAGATCGCAGCACCAGACGCCGAGGGCAAAGACTTGTTGCTAAAGGCGGCCGAGCGGTTTGGCCTGTCCGCACGCGCCTTTCACCGTATCTTGCGGGTGGCGCGCACGATAGCCGATCTGGAAGGCGCGCCTGATGTCCGCCGCCCTCACGTTGCCGAAGCGTTGAGTTTCCGCATCAGCGCCAAGGCCGCGTCTTAGACCTTGGCCTCAATCGCCTGCCAGATTTTTTCAGCGATGTTGACGCCGTCAAACCGCTCCAACTCCTGAATGCCGGTGGGTGAGGTCACGTTGATCTCGGTCAGGTAGTCGCCGATCACGTCGATCCCGACAAAAATCTGGCCTTTTTCCTTCAGCAACGGGCCAATCGCGGCGCAAATCTCAAGATCGCGTTCGGACAGGCCGATCTTTTCAGGCCGACCGCCGACATGCATGTTTGACCGTGTCTCGCCTGCCGCCGGAACACGGTTGATCGCGCCAACTGGCTCTCCATCCACCAAAATGACGCGCTTGTCACCGTTGCTGACGTCAGGCAGGAACTTCTGCACGATCAGCGGCTCACGCGAAAACCCTGTGAACAGCTCATGCAGCGAGGTCAGGTTGCGGTCATTCGCATCCAGCCGGAACACGCCCGCGCCGCCGTTTCCGTAAAGCGGCTTGAGGATGATATCGCCGTGCTTTTCCTTGAACGCCTTGATGGTCTGCAAGTCGCGCGCGATGGTCGTGGGCGGGGTCAGGTCCGGGAAATCCAGTACCAGCAGCTTTTCGGGATAGTTCCGCACCCAGAACGGATCATTGACCACCAATGTCTGCCCTTTGAGGCGATCCAGCAAATGCGTCGACGTGATATAGTGCATGTCGAACGGTGGGTCCTGTCGCAGCCAGACAACGTCAAACTCGGCCAGATCAACCTCACGCTCGGGCCCAAGCTCGGCCGGGTTGCCGGCAATGCGCTGCACCGTCATGCCATGACCACGCGCCGTTATGCGACCTTCCTGATAGGCCAGTTGGTCAGGCCCGTAGAAAAACAGGGAATGGCCGCGCTTCTGCGCCTCTTCCGCAAGGCGGAAGGAACTGTCGGCATTGATATCCACGGCCCCGATCGGGTCCATCTGAAAGGCGATTTTCATGGCATGTCCCTAAGCTTCACGCCAGATACATGGCCCAGCGCGGCCAAGGGTGCAATGGGCATCACGCCTGATCAAATGCGTTTTCGATGATTTGAACCGCGCCCAAAGCGTCCACCAGCGCCGCGCCGAACCGAACGTTGGTGAGTTGCCCACCCGGTTCATTTTCAAGATATTGCGCGGCCGACGCGCATATGCGGTTCATTTGACGGCGGTTGATCCGTGCTGCGGCCATATCGAAGGTTTGGCTTTTCTTGACCTCGACAAAAACCAGCCCTTCGGCATCTCTGGCGATCAAGTCGATCTCACCACCTGCACCTCTCCACCTGCGATGCAGGATGGTAAATCCGCGGCGCTCATAATCTGAGGCCACCCGTAGCTCCGCAGCCTGCCCCGCATGAAAAGACACAGAGCTTTGCATGGATCGCCTGGACATTTCATCCCTTTCCCAGCTTCAATGCCTTCTGGTAGATCGGTCGGCGCGGCAGCTTGTACATTTCAGATACAAGGTCGGCAGCATCGCGCACCGAATGTGTCTCCAAGGCACGTTTCAATGCCTCTTCTACGTCAGATTCGTTAACAGTTTCCGAATGGCTGCGATCCACCAGCAGAACGATTTCGCCTTTGACGGTTTGCCCGGCGATCTCGGCCGAAAGCGCACCCAGCGTGCCGCGTCGAACCTCCTCGAACTTCTTGGTTAGCTCGCGGCACATTGCGGCCTGCCTGTCCCCCCCTAGAACATCGGCCAGATCCGCCAGACACGCGGCCACGCGTTTAGGCGATTCGTAGAATACAAGCGTTCCGGGCACATCCCTCAACGCTTCGATCCGAGTCCGACGCGCCCCCGACGCATTCGGCAGAAATCCCGCAAAAAAGAACGCATCTGTTGGCAAGCCTGCAAGGGTCAGGGCCATCAACGCAGCCGATGGCCCCGGAGCGCAGGTCACCATGTGGCCTGCCTCGGCCGCCTGTTTTCCCAGGTCATAGCCCGGATCGGCGATCAGCGGCATCCCGGCCTCGGACGCGTAAACCACCGACTGACCATCCTGCAACGCATCCAGTATCTTGCCACGGGCACCTGCGCCGCTGTGATCGTGATAGGCCAGGATGCGCCGCCCGTCCAAGGGAACTCCGTGGATTTCCATCAGGCGCCGCAGACTGCGGGTATCCTCGGCCGCGATCATGTCAGCCGAGGCCAGCAGGTCCAACGCCCTGAGCGTAATATCGCGCGCCGTTCCGATCGGAGTGGCAACAAAATACAGGCCCGCGCCCAATCTGACTTTTTGATGATTCAAAGCTGGACCCTCACAGCGTGACGTTTATTATCGCGACCCAACAGACTTGCGGTACCCCAAGCCGCCGGGACAGGGAGTTTTCATTTAGATGTTTATCGTTTGCAAGCCCGTTCGCAAACTGGCGAAATCAGCCGTCGTATTGGCAACCGCAGCGTTTGTGGCCGCCTGTGAACCAGGCAACCTGGGCGGTGGTCCATCAATCAATACATCCGCGCCCGTTCCCGTCGCCCTTCTGGTGCCCGCAGGTTCGCCTCAGTCTGGTGATGCAGCCTTGGCGCGCAGCCTTGAAAACGCCGCACGCCTTGCAATGGCCGACCTGCAAAACGTGACCATTGATCTGCGGGTCTATGACACGCAAGGCAGCTCCAACACCGCCGCCGAGGTCGCCCAGCGCGCCGTTGCAGACGGGGCGAAAATCATCCTTGGCCCCGTTTACGCGCAGGCGGCAAATTCCGCCGGTCTTGCCGTGTTGAGCAACAACGTCAACGTGCTGTCATTCTCGAACAACACCAGCATCGCGGGTGGGAATGTATTTGTGCTTGGGCCGACTTTTGACAACACGGCCAACAGGCTGGTCAATTTTGCCGGGTCTCAGGGCAAAACCAGCACCGTGATTGTTCACAGCACGGATGCTGCCGGGCAGCTTGGGCAATCCGCGATCGCAAACGCGCTGAGCAGCAGCCGCGTGAACAACGCCGGTACGGTCGCCTATGACCGCTCGCAGCAGGGTGTCATCAACTCGGTGCCCACGATCAAGGCTACTGTGGATGCAGCAGGCGCTGATTCGATCTTTCTGACCGCGACCACTGCGGGGGCACTGCCGCTGTACTCGCAATTGCTGCCCGAGGCAGGCATTTCACCTGCAACCACGCAGTTCATTGGCCTGACACGCTGGGATATCCCGTCCCAAACGCTGGAATTGCCGGGCGTGCAAGGAGGCTGGTTCGCCCTGCCCGACCCGTCCAAGGCGCAAGCCTATCGCCAGCGCTACAACAACACCTATGGTGAAGCCCCCCATCCGATCAGCGGCCTTGCCTATGACGGTATCGCGGCCATTGCCGCTTTGGTCAGCCAAGGCAAATCGGATGCGTTGACGGCGTCAGCGCTTACACAGAATGCCGGATTCCAGGGCGTCGGCGGGATCTTCCGCCTGCGCTCGAACGGTACGAATGAACGAGGTCTGGCTGTCGCCACGATCCAGAATAAACAGGTAGTAGTGATTGACCCTGCCCCACAAAGCTTCTCTGGCGCCGGTTTCTGACCGACCGGCCCTGACCCTCGTCCCGCGTGGCGAGCTGATTTGCCCGGCTGAAGAAATTTTCGACAGCGCCAATGTCATGGCGCAGCTGTCGGAAGCCTTTGACAAGACCTCGGACAATACCGCACGGCGCAGCGAAACCGTGCGAATTCTTCGTGATGCCCAGAAATCAGGGCGTCAGGCCATAGCCGATGCCTTTGCGCGGCGCCCCTTCGATGCCAGACCGTTGACGCGATCATATACATATCTGACCGACGGCCTGGTCTGCACCGCGATGCAGGTCGCCAGCCAGGATCTGCATCCACTTGCCACGCCAACCAAGAGCGAAAAGATCTCGGTTCTTGCGGTCGGCGGGTACGGTCGTGGAGAAATGGCACCTGCGTCCGATGTCGACCTGTTGTTCCTGACGCCCTACAAAATCACCGCATGGGCCGAGAGCGTGATTGAGTCCATGCTCTACATCCTGTGGGATTTGCGGCTGAAGGTCGGACATTCCTCGCGCACGATCAAGGACTGCCTGCGGCTGGGCGCCGAGGATTTCACCATTCGCACAGCCATGTTGGAGCAACGGTATCTGGCCGGTGACTCTGCCTTGGGCGAAGAACTGAAAAAGCGCCTGCGCGAAGACTTGTTCAAGGGCAGCGAGCGTCAGTTCATCGAAGCCAAGCTGCAGGAACGCGACGAGCGGCACAAAAAGCAAGGCCAGCGCTATATGGTCGAGCCCAACGTCAAAGAAGGCAAAGGCGGCTTGCGCGACCTGCAGTCGCTCTATTGGATCGCGAAGTATGTGTATGACGTGCAGGATTTCGACCACTTTGCGCCGTTGGGATTGATCACTGACGAAGAATTCAAAACCTTCGCGCAGGCGGAAGAATTCCTTTGGGCCGTTCGGTCCCACCTGCATTTGGTGACAGGCCGGGCAACCGAACAGCTAACTTTCGACCTGCAGGTCGAGGTCGCCGAGCGCATGGGCTATGAGGACCGCGCCGGTCGCCGTGCGGTTGAAGTATTCATGCAGCGCTATTTCCGCGAAGCCACGCGCGTGGGTGAGTTGACTCGCATTTTCCTGACCAAGCTGGAAGCCTCGCACATGAAAGGCGCTGCCCTGCTCGAGCGCATCTTTCGCAGGCGCCCCCGCGTCAAACCCGGCTACAGGGTCGTTCACGGCAGGCTGGATGTTGCTGACGCCAACACGTTTTTGTCGGACAAGCTGAACCTGTTGCGCCTGTATGAAGAAGGGTTGCGCACCGGAATGCTGATCCACCCTGACGCGATGCGACTGGTCAGCGCCAACCTGCATCTGATCGATGAGGACATGCGCGAGAACAAGGAAGCACAGCGCATTTTCCTCGACCTGATGCTGAAACATGGCAACCCGGAACGGGCCTTGCGACGCATGAACGAATTGGGCGTCCTGTCCGCCTTCCTGCCCGAGTTCGAGCACATCGTGGCAATGATGCAGTTCAATATGTATCACAGCTATACGGTGGACGAGCATACCATCCAGTGCATCGTCAATCTGGCACAGATCGAACGCGGTGAATTGGTGGAATCGCTGCCTTTGGCCTCGTCGATCCTGAAGGGCGGAGTGAACCGCAAGGTGCTGTACGTCGCACTGCTGTTGCACGACATCGCCAAGGGCCGGCCAGAGGATCACTCGATTCTGGGGGCGCAGATCGCTCGTAAGGTTGCACCGCGATTGGGACTGAACAAAAAGGACTCGGAAACGGTCGAATGGCTTGTCCGGTATCACCTTTTGATGTCGGACATGGCCCAGAAACGCGATATTTCTGACCCGCGCACGGTCCGCGATTTCGCCAAGGCCGTGAAGACGGTCAAGCGGCTGGACCTGCTTACGGTTTTGACCGTTTGCGATATTCGCGGCGTTGGCCCGCACACGTGGAACAACTGGAAAGCCACCCTGCTGCGCGCCCTTCATGCCGAAACAAAGCGCGCACTTGAGACCGGGATGGAAGACCTCAACCGTGCCAATCGCGGGGCCGGGGCCAAAAAAGCGTTGCGCACGGAATTGGCCGATTGGTCCAAGACCGATCTGAAAACGGAAACCGCCCGCCACTATGACCCCTATTGGCAAGGTCTGAACCTGTCGACCCATGTCGAGTTTGCAGAGATGTTGCTCGAGCTGGACCGCAGCGGCGATCCGGGAGGAATGGAAATCCGTCTACACCCGGACGAGGACCGTGACGCGACCCGCGCGTGCTTTGCCATGGGCGACCACCCCGGCATCTTTGCGCGCATCGCTGGGGCACTGGCTCTGGTCGGGGCCAACGTGGTGGATGCCCGCAGCTATACCACCAAGGACGGGTACGTCACTGATGCATTCTGGATTCAGGATTCTGATGGCCGCCCGTTCGAGGCCAGCCGATTGCCGCGCCTGACGCAGATGATCCACAAAACGCTCAAGGGTGAAGTGGTCGCAAGGGATGCCCTGAAAACCCGCGACAAGATCAAAAAGCGTGAACGCGCGTTCAACGTGCCCACTCATATCATCTTCGACAATGACGGGTCCGAGATTTACACCATCATCGAAGTTGATACCCGCGACCGCCCCGGCCTGCTGTATGATCTGGCCCGCACACTGGCCGCCGCCAATGTTTATGTGGCAAATGCCGTGATCGCGACCTATGGCGAGCAGGTGGTCGATACCTTCTATGTCAAAGACATGTTCGGGCTGAAATACCACTCGGAAGGCAAGCAGCGCACGCTAGAGGCCAAGCTGCGCAAAGCCATTACCGAGGGCGCCGAGCGCGCTGCCTCATGAAGCAGATCCGGCTGTTTTCGGGCCTGTTCACGGTCGGGTTCTGGACTCTGGCCAGCCGGATACTGGGGTTCCTGCGTGAAATTCTGCTCACGGCCTATATCGGGCCGGGGCCGGTGATGGACGCGTTTGTCGCCGCCTTTCGCCTGCCAAACATGTTCCGCCGCTTTTTCGCCGAGGGTGCGTTCAACGCAGCTTTTGTGCCGATGTTCTCGAAACGGCTGGAAGGCGACGAGGACGCGCAGGGCTTTGCGCAGGACGCCTTCAACCTGCTGGCTGTTGCGGTGCTGGCACTGGTCGGGCTTGCCATGGTTTTCATGCCTGCTCTGGTCTGGGTCACGGCCGAGGGGTTCTATGGGGATGAGCGGTTCGATCTGGCAGTCGACTACGGCTATGTCGTGTTCCCGTACATCCTGTTCATGTCGCTGGCCGCGTTGTTTTCGGGCGTTCTGAACGCCACCGGCCGGTTTGCGGCTGCGGCGGCCGCGCCGGTTCTTCTAAATGTCTTTGCCTGTACCGCTCTGATCGCGGGGGCCATATCCGGCGGGGAAGTGATCCGATGGCTGATCTCCGTAATCCCGCTGGCCGGTATCGCGCAACTCGCGTTGGTCTGGGTCGCGACCGAGCGTGCCGGGATCCGCATTCGCCCCGGCCTGCCCAAGCTCAGTCCCGAGATGCGGCGCATGGTGCGCATCGCGGTTCCCGCAGCGCTCGCTATGGGGGTGACGCAGGTCAATCTTGTGGTGGGCCAGCTTGTGGCGTCCAAGACAGAAAAGGCCGTTAGCTGGCTGTTTGCAGCCGATCGCCTGTACCAACTGCCCCTGGGTGTTGTCGGCATCGCTGTTGGCATTGTCCTGCTGCCTGACCTGTCGCGACGCCTGCGCGCCGACGACAAGGACGGCGCGCGTAACGCGTTTTCGCGCGCAGGAGAGTTTACGCTGCTGCTGACGATCCCTTCGACCGTGGCCTTTGTGATCATTCCGAACCCGTTGGTCTCGGTCCTGTTTGAACGGGGGCAGTTCAGCGCCGAGGACACGGCAGCAACGGCGCTTGCTGTCGCGATTTACGGAATTGGATTGCCCGCCTTCATGCTGCAAAAGCTGCTGCAACCCTTGTTCTTTGCGCGCGAGGATACCCGGTCACCCTTCCACTATGCGGTGGTCGCCATGATCATCAACGCTGGGCTGGCCTTTGGGCTGTATCCGGTGGTGGGATGGATTGCGCCTGCGATCGCGGCCTCGGCCGCAGGCTGGGCCATGGTCGGGCTGCTGATCATCGGGGCACGGCGCATGGGGGAAGAAGCCCGGTTTGACGACCGCTTCAAACATCGCGCGTGGCGCATCATGGCGGCGTCTGCCGGGATGGGCGTTGTTCTTATCGCCGCCATTCACCTGTTCGGCTGGGCGTTCCACGTACCCGGTTGGCGGTATCTTGCGTTGATGCTGCTGATCTTGGTTGCCGCCGTCACATATTTCCTTCTTGGCCACCTGATGGGCGCCTTCAAGGTGTCAGAGTTCAAGACGGCTTTGCGCCGGTCGTGATCAATCCCGGCGGATACGGCCCACAATCCGCGCCCAGCCGCCCGGAGCCAGAAAGAACGACAGGCCAAAACCGGTGGCAAACCCACCCAGATCAGCGACCCAATCCAGCGTCCCGCCAAACAGAAGGCCAAACAGCAACTGGATGCCCATCAAGACCGCAATCAGGCTGAAGGCGCGCGACTGGTTCTCTCCGACCAGCGACAGCCGTCGCCACAAAATCCACGTGAACGCTCCGATCAGGCCGTAGACCGGAGGGAAACCTCCGACCAGCGGGTATTGCGGATCAAGTGGCAATGCATAGATCAACGCGCCGCCGATGCCGGACAGCACAAAGATCACCAGCATCTGCAGGCCGCCAAACACTTCGGCCACCATCTTGCCCATGGCCAGCACAAAGACACAAACAAACACGGCCCGCGTGAAATAGTCCGACACGAACGGATAAGTCACAAAACGGATAAGGTGTTCAAATGGCCACCGGCCATTCTCAACCATCCAATCAAAGATGTCCGGCGAAAACGAATACTGCTGTAGCGCGTCCAGCCGCCAACCGACTGCAGTTGGCCCTCCGACCAGCCCGCGTGCGCCCAACGTGAAGATCAGCTCGATCCCGAAGATGAACAGAACCAACGCCACCACAACGGGCGGCAGAGGGTTCACGGCAGGTGTATAATGCTCACTGCTCATTGGGCTGGCCTTTCGCGGCTGTTGACGTCCCTTGGCCTCATGGGTAAGCGACGGGGGCTGATTTTTCCAGACGGGAGTTCCCTTCGATGACCGAAACCCAATTCACGCCGCGCGTGTTTTCCGGCATCCAGCCTTCGGGAAACCTGCACCTTGGTAATTACCTGGGTGCGCTCAAGCGTTTTGTGGATATGCAGGGCGAGGATTACGAGACCATCTATTGCATGGTCGACCTGCATGCGATCACCGTCTGGCAAGACCCCGCCCGTCTGCGTGAAAAAACCCGCGAGGTTTGCGCAGGCTTTATCGCCGCCGGGCTGGACCCCGAGAAATCCATCCTGTTCAACCAAAGCCAGGTGCCCGAGCACACGCAACTGGCGTGGATTTTCAACTGTATCGCCCGAATTGGCTGGATGCAGCGGATGACGCAGTTCAAGGACAAGGCGGGCAAGAATGCACAAAACGCCTCGCTTGGCTTGTTCGCATACCCAGCGCTGATGGCGGCGGATATTTTGACCTATCACGCGACGCATGTGCCTGTGGGCGAGGATCAGAAACAGCATCTGGAACTGACCCGCGACATCGCGATCAAGTTCAATCACGATTACGGCGTTGAATTCTTTCCGGTAACCGAGCCTGTCATCGGCGGCCCAGCGCCGCGCGTGATGAACCTGCGGGACGGGTCGCGCAAGATGTCGTCGTCGGACCCGTCGGACATGACCCGGATCAACATGACCGATGACGCCGACGCCATTGCCAAGAAAATCCGCAAGGCCAAGACGGACCCGGATGCCCTGCCCTCGGAAGTTGACGGACTGTCGGAACGTCCCGAGGCGCGCAATCTGGTGAATATCTACGCCGCGCTCAGCGACCAGACGGCCGAGCAAGTGCTGGCCGAAGTGGGTGGCAAACAGTTTGGCGAGTTCAAACCGATGCTGGCGGAGTTGGCCGTATCGAAGCTGGCCCCGATCTCGTCCGAGATGGCGCGTCTGATGGGTGAAGAGGCCGAGATTGATCGGATACTGGCCAATGGTGCCGAAAAAGCACGCGCGATTGCGGCCCCGATCCTGCAACAGACCTACGACATCGTGGGCATGGTCGGCGCAAAACAGGGCTGATTGCGCTGGACGTTGCCGCTACGTCTTCCTAGGTTTGCGCAAAACTTAGGAGGGCGTCATGGCAGTCGGCAAAAACATCCGCACCTATTTTGAAGGTCAATGGCATGACGGGGATGCGCCGATCATGCGCGCGGCTGATCATGGTGCGTGGCTGGGGTCGTCTGTCTTTGACGGGGCGCGGTACTTCGATGGGCTGGCACCCGACCTAAAGGCGCATTGCGCCCGCGTGAACCGCTCGGCCGAGGCGTTGATGTTGACGCCGACGGTGACCACAGACCAGATGGTCGAAATCGTGCGCGAGGGTCTTGAAAGCTATGCGCCCGACTCTGCCGTCTATATCCGCCCGATGTATTGGGGCATCGACGGGGACGCGACCGCGATTGTGCCGCAGGAAAACAGCACCGGCTTTGCCATCTGCCTGGAAGAAATTCCGATGGCGCCCGAGACGGCCTCGGCCACGCTGGGATATACGCGCTTTCGCCGTCCGGTACTGGAATCGGCAGTGGTGAACGCCAAGGCGGGCTGTCTTTACCCCAACAATGCGCGGATGCTGCAAGAGGTCCGGTCAAAGGGCTTTGCAAATGCTCTGGTGGCTGATGCGCTTGGGCATGTGGCTGAAACCGCCACTGCCAATATCTTCATGGTCCGTGATGGCGAGGTCTTTACCCCCACCCCCAACGGCACCTTCCTTGCCGGGATCACGCGTGCGCGCCACATCGAAAACCTACGCGCCGACGGCGTGACCGTGCACGAATCCGTCCTGACCTTTGATGATTTCCATAAGGCCGATGAGGTCTTTATGACCGGCAACATGAGCAAGATTACTCCGGTCACGGCGCTGGAGGACACGCAATATCAGGTCGGGCCCATCGCCCGGCGCGCGCGCGAGCTGTATTGGGATTGGGCGGCCAGCACGCGTTAGGCTTCGGTTGCCAGCACGCATCTGGTCGGGCATGATCGCTCAAATAAGTGAGGACACCCATGCGTAAGTTCCTGGTCGTACTGGATGATAGCCGCGAATGCCTGAACGCCATGCGTTTTGCGGCGATGCGTGCTGCCCATACCGGCGGCGGCGTGACGATCCTGTCGGTGATCCCGCCCGATGAGTTTAACCACTGGATCGGCGTGGCCGAGGTGATGCGCGAAGAAGCGCGGGAACGCATTCACGCCCATTACGAGGTTTTCGCCAAGTGGATGCGCGACAAACAGGGCGTCGACCCGGAACTGGCCATTCGCGAAGGCGAACCGGTGGCGCAGATCATAGAACACGTACAGTCCGACCCTGAGATCGGCGTGCTGGTGCTGGGTGCTGGGGTCGAAAAGAAAGGTCCCGGGCCGTTGGTGACTCAGCTCACCAAGAATTCGGGCAGCCTGCCCATTCCGATCACGATTGTTCCCGGTGATCTGAGCAAGGAAAAGCTGGAAGAAATCACCTGAGGAACGGCCATGCCGCGCAGTGTCCAGTTCTGGTTCGAGTTCGCCTCGACCTATTCTTATCTCAGCGCGATGCGCATTGAAGAAATTGCGAGCCGACACGGGGTTTCCGTCGAATGGCAGCCCTTTTTGCTTGGGCCGATTTTCGTGGCCCAGGGATGGAACGACTCTCCGTTTAATGTCTATCCGGCCAAAGGTCGTTACATGTGGCGTGACATGGAACGATTGACTGCGCAGCGGAACTTGCCCTTCCAAAGACCCGATCCGTTTCCACAGAACGGCCTGAAAGCGGCTCGGCTGGCGTTGGCTATTGACGATTACGCACAAAGGGCCGCATTCAGCCGCGCGGTTTATTCAGCAGAGTTCGCAAACGGGCAAAACATCGCGGACGACACTGTTTTGCAAGCATGCCTTTCTGAAACAGGATTGCCGCAGGATTTACTTGCCAAGACGCAGGACCCTTTGGTCAAGGCCGCGCTTAAGACACAGACCAAAGCGGCGCAGGACAATGGGCTATTTGGCGCTCCTAGCTTTTTGGTGGGCGATGAGCTGTTCTGGGGGGACGACCGGCTTGAAGATGCGATCAAACTGGCGTCGGCAATTTAGAACCGTTCCAAATCTTGACTTCCCGGTCGCAGACCCGCATATCAGAGACAACTGAAACGGAGCTGCGCCATGTTCATCCAGACCGAATCCACGCCGAACCCTGCAACGCTGAAGTTCCTGCCCGGCCAAACCGTGCTGGAAATGGGAACTGCGGACTTTCCAACTGCGGAAGCGGCAGAAAAATCGCCTCTGGCGAGCCGGATATTCGGTGTAAACGGCGTAACCGGTGTATTTTTCGGCAACGATTTCGTGACGGTGACCAAATCGGACGATATCCAGTGGGATCACATCAAACCCGCAATTCTGGGCGCCGTGATGGAGCACTACCAGTCCGGGCAGCCGGTTATGGGCGCGGATGCCAAGACAGAATCTGGCCATGCCGAGCATACAGGTGAAGACGCAGAAGTCGTAAATCAGATCAAGGACTTGCTGGACAGCCGCGTGCGTCCGGCGGTTGCGCAGGATGGTGGCGACATCACATTTCACGGCTTTGACCGGGGCGTTGTCTATCTGCACATGCAGGGCGCGTGCGCAGGCTGCCCGTCATCAACCCTGACGCTCAAGATGGGAATCGAGAACTTGTTGCGCCACTACATCCCGGAAGTGACCGAGGTTCGACCCGTTGCCGTCTGAACCGGTCATTTTGGCATTTGACACATCGGCCGCGCATTGCGCGGCCGCTTTGTTGCAGGGCGATCAGATCATCGCTTCGCGTGTCGAAACCATGTCACGCGGTCAGGCCGAACGGCTGATGCCCATGCTTGAAGAAGTTCTGACCGAGGCAGGGCACACCTGGCGCGACCTGTCGGCTATTGGGGTCGGGATCGGCCCTGGAAACTTCACCGGCATCCGCATCTCTGTTTCTGCCGCGCGGGGACTGGCGCTTGGTCTTGGTGTTCCCGCTGTTGGTGTGTCAGGCCTTGAGGCGTTGGCAACATCTCACGAGGGCGCCTTGCCCGCGATCCGCGCGCCTCGGGGACAGGTCTATATTTCGCTGCTCGGAGCAGACCCTGAACTGGTTGCAATGGAATATGCAGAATCACTCGGCCCGCTCGTGTTCAATGACAACCCAGATGCGCAGGCCCGCGCCATTGCCAGCATCGCGGCGCAACGGTGGCAGAGTGTGACCGAGCCTCCCGCTCCGCTCTATGTACGGCCCGCTGACGCCGCGCCATCCAAGGACCGGCCGCCAATACTGCTGGACGAATGACCCCGGACGAGCTGGCAGAAACGCACGCTGCTTCCTTTACGCAGTCGCGCCCCTGGACCGCTGCGGAATTTGCCGACCTGCTGTCCAACCGATTTACGCATGCCATTGGCACCTCTCAATCTTTCGCCCTGTTTCAAGTCATCGCAGATGAGACCGAGCTGCTTACGATAGCGACCCATCCTTCGGCGCAAAGACAGGGTCTGGCAAAAAAACGAATGGCTGAGTGGCACGCAGAAGCCAAAAAATTGGGCGCAACCCGCGCGTTTTTGGAAGTTGCCGTGAACAACTATCCCGCCATCGCGTTGTACCAACAGATTGGCTACTGCAATTGTGGACTGCGCAAAGGGTACTATCAGCAGGAAAACAACAGAAAAATTGACGCCGCAGTTATGGAATTCGACCTGACTTGAGGCCGTGCCGCAATTTTCTTCGACCAGCTGGTCAAAAATCTGTTGACCCCGGCCATTGCAAACGGCCTTAATTCCTTCCATCACAAGAGTTATGCTCGCTCTGTAGTGGGTAAACGGGGCTGCAATGGCTCCGACCGACAATAACCAACGGGAGTATGAAATGAGCCTGATGAAATCCTTGATGGGTGCCGCCGCTGCTGTCGCGCTGACTGCGGGTGCTGCATTGGCTGAACCGGCCTTGATCTTCGATCTGGGTGGCAAGTTCGACAAGTCGTTCAACGAAGCCGCGCATAACGGTGCGCAGCGTTGGGCAGACAAAACCGGCGGCACGTACCGCGAGATTGAGCTTCAGTCCGAAGCGCAGCGTGAACAAGCATTGCGCCGCTTTGCCGAAGCAGGCGCGAACCCGATCATCACAATGGGCTTTGCGATGGCCGACCCGCTTGCCGCTGTTGCTGGTGACTATCCCGACACCAAATTCGTCGCTGTTGACGTAAACTGGCTGGATGCACCTAATATTCGTCAGGTCAGCTTTGCTGAGCACGAGGGCTCGTATCTGGTTGGCATGATGGCGGCTATGGCGTCTCAGTCCGGCACCGTTGGGTTCATTGGCGGTATGGACATCCCGCTGATCCGTCACTTTGGCTGTGGGTATGCCCAGGGCGCCAAGGCCGTGAACCCTGATATCGAAGTTGTCGCCAACATGACCGGCACCACCCCTGCCGCATGGAACGACCCCGTAAAAGGTTCCGAGCTGACCAAGGCGCAGATCAGCCAGGGCGCTGACGTGATCTATGCGGCCGCAGGCGGCACCGGCGTTGGTGTTCTGCAGACCGCCGCCGACGAAGGCATCCTGTCGATCGGCGTGGACAGCAACCAGAACCACCTGCACCCAGGCAAGGTTCTGACTTCGATGCTGAAACGAGTGGACGTTGCGGTCTATGACGCGATGACCGCTGGCGAAGATGTTGAAACTGGCGTGTTCACCATGGGTCTGGCCGAAGATGGTGTCGGCGTTGCGATGGACGACAACAACAAGGAACTGGTTTCGCCCCAGATGGCCGACGCGGTTGAAGACGCGCGCAAAGGCATCATCGACGGAGACATCTCTGTCGTAAGCTACTACGAGAACGATAGCTGCCCGGCACTTCAGTTCTGATATCGCGTGGGGCGGGGGTTGCCTCCGCCTCACACCCACTCTGCCGCGATGTGTATGCGGCCCTTCGGCAACTGAGGACAAGACATGACCGTCCCCGCCATTGAGCTCAAAGGGATTTCCAAAGCCTTTGGGCCGGTTCAGGCCAATAAAGACATTTCCATTAGCGTTGCCCCCGGTACGATCCACGGAATCATCGGTGAAAACGGTGCGGGCAAGTCCACGCTAATGAGCATCCTCTACGGCTTTTACAAAGCCGATAAGGGCGAGATATGGATCAACGGCACCAAGACCGACATCCCAGATAGTCAGGCGGCAATCGCAGCCGGCATCGGGATGGTGTTCCAGCATTTCAAACTGGTCGAAAACTTCACTGTTCTGGAAAACATTGTTCTGGGGGCCGAAGATGGCGGGTTGTTGGCCCCGTCTCTATCAAAGGCGCGCAAGGAACTGAAAGCGCTGGAAGAGGAATATGAGCTGTTCGTGGACCCTGACAAACGCATCGACGAGATCGGTGTGGGGATGCAGCAGCGTGTTGAAATCCTAAAGGCGCTGTACCGCCGGGCCGAGATTCTGATCCTTGATGAGCCGACCGGCGTGCTGACACCTGCCGAAGCTGATCAGTTGTTCCGAATCCTTGATCGCCTGCGTGCAGAAGGCAAAACGATCATCCTCATCACCCACAAGCTGCGCGAGATCATGGAGGCCACCGACACCGTGTCGGTGATGCGGCGCGGCCAGATGACAGCCACGGTAAAGACGGCCGACACCAACCCGCAGGAACTGGCCGAGCTGATGGTGGGCCGCAAGGTTCTGCTGCAGGTCGACAAGGTGCCAGCTCAGCCGGGCAAACCCATCCTTGAGATTGAAAACCTGCAAGTCATTGATGAAGCAGGTGTCGAGCGTGTCAAAGGCATAAACCTGACTGTCCGCGCGGGCGAGATCGTGGGAATTGCCGGAGTTGCCGGAAACGGGCAATCCGAATTGTTGGAAGTTCTGGGCGGAATGCGCTCTGGCCAAGGCTCGATCAAATTGAACGGCACGCCGCTTGCGCTCAGCGGTGCAGGGTCGGATGGGCAGGCGCGGCGCGCGCAACACATCGCTCACGTGCCCGAAGACCGCCAGCGCGAAGGTCTGATTATGGATTTCCACGCCTGGGAGAACGTGGCCTTCGGCTATCACCGGGACCCGGCCTATAAACGCGGGATCTTCATGGACAACGCTGCTCTGCGTGCTGATACCGAACGTAAGATCGAAAAATTCGACGTCCGCCCGCCTGATGGCTGGCTGGCGGCCAAGAACTTCTCGGGCGGGAACCAGCAAAAGATCGTCGTCGCGCGCGAGATCGAGCGAAACCCCGATCTGCTTCTGGTCGGGCAACCTACACGCGGCGTCGACATCGGCGCGATCGAGTTCATTCACAAACAGATCGTCGCTCTGCGCGATCAGGGCAAGGCGATCCTGCTGGTTTCAGTCGAGCTTGAGGAAATCTTTTCGCTATCCGACCGGATCGCCGTGATGTTCGATGGACATATCATGGGTGAGCGTCTGCCCCATGAAACAGATGAAAAAGAATTGGGCCTGTTGATGGCCGGTGTTGCGGGAGAGGCCGCGTAAGATGGATAAAATGCCCAAATGGGCCGACGTCGTTCTGATCCCGCTGATCAGCCTGATGCTGGCCGCAATCCTGTCGGCGCTGGTTATTCTCGCCATCGGAGAAAACCCGGTCGAAGCGGTAAAGTTGATGGTGTCGGGTGCGCTTGGGTCTACTTACGGCTGGGGCTATACCCTCTACTACGCTACCAACTTCATGTTTACCGGCCTCGCCGTTGCCGTCGCCTTTCATGCGCGGATGTTCAACATCGGGGGCGAGGGGCAGGCCATGCTGGGCGGGCTGGGGGTTGCTCTGGTCTGCCTATATGTCCCGTGGCCGCATTGGAGCATCGCGTTGCTGGCGGCCTGTGCTGCCTCGATGCTGTTCGGCGCGGCGTGGGCGGCGATTCCGGCTTATCTGCAAGCCAAGCGTGGCAGCCATATCGTGATCACCACGATCATGTTCAACTTTATCGCTGCGGCCCTTCTGAACTACATGCTTGTCAATGTGATGCGCCCCGAAGGGTCAATGGATCCAGCGACGGCGCGGTTTTCGGAAACGGTCCACCTACCCACATTGCATGAGCTGCTGGCCCCGATCGGTATCAACTTTTCAAAAGCTGCACCGGCAAACATTTCCCTACTGGTTGCGATCTTTGCCTGCGTCGTGGTCTGGGCACTGATCTGGAGAACCCGTCTGGGATATGAAATCCGCGCCTATGGCCACTCGGAAACTGGTGCGGTCTATGCCGGTATTTCACCGGTGCGCATTACCATCGTCGCCATGCTGATATCCGGTGCCTTGGCCGGGCTTATGGCGATCAACAACGTTATGGGCGAGGCCGAACGGCTGGTTCTCAACTCGACCGAGGGCGCCGGATTTATCGGTATCGCGGTGGCGCTGATGGGCAGGTCTCACCCGTTCGGCGTGTTCCTGGCCGCGATCCTGTTTGGATTTCTTTATCAGGGCGGGGCGGAATTGGCGCTTTGGACGTCCATCCCGCGCGAACTGATTGTCGTTATTCAGGCGCTTGTGATCCTGTTCACCGGAGCACTGGACAATATGGTGAGGATGCCGCTTGAAAAAGTGTTCCTGAACCTGCGGAAAGGAGCAGAGTGATGGAGTTCTTCGTGACGCTCGTCCAAATCCTGGACTCGACGATCCGCCTGGCGACACCGCTGTTGCTGGCCTGCCTTGCGGGGCTGTATTCCGAACGCGCTGGCATTTTCGATATCGGGCTTGAGGGCAAGATGCTGATGGCCGCGTTCTTCTCGGCAGCTCTGGCCGCCGTGACCGGTTCGGTCTGGCTGGGTCTGCTTGCTGGAATTGGCTCATCTCTGATCCTCTCCGGCCTTCATGGGCTGGCCTCGATCACGTTCCGGGGCAACCAATTGATCTCGGGGGTTGCCATCAACTTCCTTGCGGCGGGCATGACTGTACTGGTCGCGCAGAGTTGGTTCCAGCAAGGCGGCCGCACGCCATCCCTATTTGGCGGAGGTCGGTTCACCCCGATCAACTTCCCCTTTTCCGAGCAGCTTGCCGAGGTTCCCGTGATCGGACCGATCTATTCCGAACTGCTTTCAGGTCATTCAATCCTTGTCTATGTCGCCTTTCTCATGGTGCCTGCGACATGGTGGATATTGTACCGCACCCGTTTCGGCTTGCGTCTGCGCGCCGTGGGTGAAAATCCCGCCGCCGTGGACACAGCCGGAGTTTCCGTCGTTGGCCTGCGTTATGCTGCCGTTGCGATCTGCGGCGTTCTGTGCGGCATTGCCGGTGCGTATCTGGCCACAGCCCTGCAAGCGGGGTTTGTCAAGGACATGACGGCCGGGCGCGGCTTCATCGCGCTGGCCGCGTTGATCTTTGCGAAATGGCGGCC
Source organism: Ruegeria sp. CL6 (assembly GCF_056536465.1). NCBI lineage: Bacteria > Pseudomonadati > Pseudomonadota > Alphaproteobacteria > Rhodobacterales > Roseobacteraceae > Ruegeria > Ruegeria sp. CL6. Next base: position 14,119 of record NZ_JBQFPR010000009.1, on the reverse strand, counting down.
GTGGCATGCAATGTGGGCTTGCCTGTTGTTTGGTCTTTTGCAAGCGGTCGCGCTGCGGTTCCAGAACATTGACCTGGGGGGTGTCGTTATCCCGGTTCAGGTCATGGACGCCCTGCCCTACATTCTGACGGTCGTTATTCTGGCCGGGTTCGTGGGCAAAGCTATCCCACCGCGCGCGGGCGGCGAGCCCTACGTGAAAGAGCGTTGATAAGTCCAGTTTCGGACACAGTTCAGTCCTGTTCGCTGCATAGCGGCATGCAGAGTTGATTTTGCATGCCGCAAAGGTTCTAAAGAGGTATGCGTGTGTTTCCTGTGATAGCCGACCTCGAAGCAAGACTCACCGGGGTGCCGGGCGCACTGGTACTTGTTTGGGTCAAGGCAGCAGCGCAAATTCAAGCGCATCTCTCGGGCGCACCAACTGGACACTCCACTTTTAGCCTGTGGGTCCGTGCAACCGCCCCTGCTTGCATTGACGCGCGACCACATCCTACTTCGCCGGACCGTATCGCGCTGCGCGATGCATCCAGCCTCAACCGTTAAAGTACCATGCAGATTTACCTTCCCATCGCCGAAGTCTCTGTAAACGCCTTTCTGCTGCTGGGGCTGGGCGGGATGGTTGGTATTCTTTCCGGTATGTTCGGGGTCGGTGGCGGGTTCCTCATGACACCGCTGCTTTTCTTCATCGGCATCCCTCCGGCTGTGGCTGTGGCGACCGAGGCCAACCAGATCGTGGCGTCGTCCTTTTCTGGCGTACTGGCGCATTTTCGACGAAAGACCGTCGACCTCAAGATGGGAACCGTTCTTCTGACGGGGGGATTGATAGGCGCGGCCCTTGGCGTGGTGGTATTCAACTACCTAAAAAGCCTTGGCCAGGTCGATTTGCTGGTCACACTTTGCTATGTCGTCTTCCTTGGGGTTGTCGGCAGCCTGATGTTCATCGAAAGCCTCAACGCGCTGCGCAAGTCCAAGAAAGGGGGCAGCGCCCCTGCCCCACGGCGTCAGCGCGGTTGGGTTCACGCGATGCCGTTCAAAATGCGGTTCCGTACTTCGGGCCTGTATATCTCGGTTATCCCGCCCATGCTGGTCGGCTTGTGCGTCGGTGTTCTGTCCGCGATCATGGGTGTTGGCGGCGGCTTCATCATGGTCCCCGCGATGATCTATCTGTTGGGGATGCCAACAAAGGTCGTTGTTGGAACTTCGCTGTTCCAGATCATCTTTGTGACAGGCTTTACCACCATGCTGCATGCGACCACCAACTATACGGTGGACATCGTACTGGCTGTCCTGCTTCTGGTCGGCGGGGTTGTCGGCGCGCAGATCGGAACGGTGATCGGAGCGCGAATGCCTGCGGAACAGCTGCGCGTGCTTCTGGCGGCGCTGGTTCTGGTCGTTTGCGGCAAACTGGCTCTGGACTTGCTGATCGAACCCTCCGAGCTCTACTCGCTGGGCACTGAGGGGGGGCACTGATCATGCTGAAACGCCTGATCCTGCTTTTTGCGTTATGCGTCACCCCTGCGCTTGCCGAGGATGAGCAGGTCGTGCTTGGTCTTAGCCATGATCGCGTGGCCATTACGGCGACATTTGATGGCTCGGAAATCCTGATCTTCGGCGCGGTCAAACGTGAGACACCTATCCCGTCAGGCCCACCGCTGGAGGTGGTCGTGGCCGTCGCCGGCCCTTCAAGCCCCGTCATGGTCAGACGCAAGGAACGCAAGCTGGGGATTTGGGTAAACACCGACAGCGTCTTGGTTGATCTTGCGCCCAGTTTCTATGCCGTCGCAACCAGTGCCCCTTTGGACGACATCCTGTCCGACACCGAGGACCTGCGGTACAGAATTTCGATCGAGCGGGCTATCCGTTCGGTCGGCGCGGCAATGCATATACGCGGCGCGCAGGACTTTGCAGATGCCGTGGTCCGCATCCGCGAGGATGAGGGGCTCTACTCGATCCGTGAGGACACCGTCGCTGTGGATGAGCAGACCCTGTTTAGAACCTCAATCGCCATGCCTGCCGATCTGACCGAAGGTGACTATACCGCGCGTATCTTCCTAACCCGCGGCGGAGCGGTCGTTTCGAGCTTTGAAACAACCATTGACGTCCGCAAGGTTGGACTAGAGCGTTTTCTCTATAACCTGTCCCGTCAACAACCCGTCTGGTACGGGCTGATGTCTTTGGTGATCGCCATTGCTGCGGGCTGGGGTGCGTCTACCGCTTTCCGTTTGCTGCGTGAGAACTAACGGCTACCCGCGACCGATATAGGGCATGGTTGTCGCCATCACGGTCATGAACTGCACATTGGCCTCAGCGGGCAGGGACGCCATGTGAAACACGGACCGGGCCGCGTCCTCAACCGCCATGGTTGGATCGGGTTGCTCACCCGCCGCAATCGCATTGTCGACCAATCCCTGCACCATCTGCGTCCGCGCGTTGCCGATATCAATCTGACCGCAGGCAATACCAAAGTCGCGCCCATCCAAAGACAGGCTGCGGGTCAGACCGGTGATTGCATGTTTCGTCGCCGAATAGTGGACCGAGTTCGGGCGCGGCACGTGCGCTGCAATCGAACCGTTATTGATGATACGTCCACCCTGCGGCGATTGGTGCCGCATGATCCGGAACGCTTCGCGTGCTGACAGGAACATCCCATTCAAGTTGACGTTGACGCTTTGGTACCAATCCGCCAGCGCGATTTCGTCAATCGTTCCGCCGGGCGCAAATATTCCCGCGTTGTTGAACAGCACATCCAATCGTCCGGCTTTGTCGAGAAAGCGGTTGAACGCGCCCGAAACCGCCTCGGGCTCGGTCACATCCGCAGGTAAGGGAACAGCATTGGGTCGACCACTGGCCATCGCTGCCAAAGTGTCCCCGCTGCGAGCCAAAAGCCCTACTGTCCACCCCTCGTCCAGAAAAAGTTCGGCCGTCGCGCGCCCGATGCCCGCGCTGGCCCCTGTGACTATGATCGTCTTCATGTTTCTTCCGCCTCCAATGTCAGCGAGGCCGCCGGAACCGCACGCAGATCATCCACTCGCAGTGGGTAGGTGGGTTTGGCCAAGCGGTTGCGCACCACCCAGATCAACCTTTCCTGCGCGCGCGTGATGGCCACGTATGCCAGCCGCTTCCACAACGGCTGCCCGGCCTCTGTCCGCCCCATCCGGGCCGCTGCATAGATGTCGGGCGCAAAAACCTGAACCGTGTCCCACTGCGACCCCTGCGCCTTGTGGATCGTCACTGCCGCGCCATGCAGAAAGGTTGCGCCCATTCGCGCGGCATATGGGATAAAGGGTTCTTCCTCATCCGGCATTTCGATTTTGACAATCGACGCGGCGCTGACCTGCGGGTCTTCGGCCCCTATGACGTGCAACCGAGAAAACCCCGGCTTACGTCCCGGCCCCAGATAGATGACCTGCGCGCCCTTGATCAGCCCGCGCGCCTCAAGATCCAGACGCTTTTTGCGATGCTTCAAAGGCAGCTCGATCCCATCGCAGATCAGCGGCTCACCCTCCAGCAACTCGGTATCAGGTGCGCCGTGGACGTGCCTGAACGCTTGAATCAGACGGATACGGGTCGCATTGCGCCAGACCAGAACGGGGCTGCGGGCCATCAGATCGACCTCGACCCTTTGCCCCCAGACAACGCGCTCGTCCCGTTGTGCGGTCTGTTCGACCAGCCGTTCAAAATCCTCGAAACCCATCTGAGGGTCGGCCAACGCATGGGCCAGGTCCAGAATGGGATTGTCCGCAGTCTGTCTGTGTACCCGGTGCAAAATCTGCTTTCGCGGCTCAGGCAGCGCGTCGAACACCATGCTGCCGGATTGATTGACCGGGGCCAACTGTGCGGGATCACCGAATAACAGCAGAGTGGGGAAAATCTCTTGCAGGTCCTCAAACTGGCGGTCATCCAGCATCGAGGCTTCGTCCACGAACCCGATATCAAGAGGCTCGTCCCGGCGTTTCCAGCCCGTTATGAAATCCGAGCCGCGCAACCCCGCGGCCGCCAAAGCGCCGGGGATGGATTTGTTGTTCTGGTAGAACGCAGCCGCGCGGTCCAGCGCTTCGTCGGTCAGCCCTTCGATCTCGGGCCGTTCATCATTGCCCGCCAGCCATTCGGCAATGCGTTCGTATTCGGGGTCATAGACCGGCGTATAAAGGATACGATGGATCGTCGTCGCAGGCACCCCGCGTAGACGCAACACGCTTGCTGCCTTGTTGGTTGGCGCGAGGATGGCCAAGCTGCGCTTTTCGCGCGCTTTGCGACTTTCAAAATCGCCCGAGACGATCTGAACACCCGTTTCAGCAAGAGCCTTGTAAAGCTCTGCAAGCAAAAGGGTTTTCCCGGACCCCGCCTTACCGATGACCGCCATGACACCGGATTTTCCACTGCCGGGCAGCTTCAACAGGGCGTCGTCATCCAGATCAACTCCGGCGGATTTCAGCATCTCGGCGATGCTGTCATAGGCGGCGGCCTGATCGTCAGAGAAGGTCACGGGAGGCAAAGACATGGCGCGACCCTACAGGGCCACGCCAGCTATCACCAGATACGGAATTGCGTTTTCGCGCGCCTTAGGCGGACAAGGCAAACCGGTGTTGCCGCCCGGTCCCGAACGCGGTCTTGAACCACAAGCGGGACAACTCACGTGGGATGCCCGCGCGTTCTGCCACACGATAGCAGTCTTCGGAGGAATAGGGCCATAGCCCGACCGAAATCTGGTCGCGACCCTTACCTTCGGACCCCAGCACGATCGGCGACGATCCGATGAGGCGATAGATCCGAATCATCCGCGCGTCGAAGACGCCCGCGATATGGGTCAGGCCGAACCCTTCCATGATTTCACCCCCGCTCAGCATGATTGCCCCAGCGGTATGCGGGCTGGCCGTGCGGGACAGGCAAAAGCGGGTTACCTCCCAGATCAGGGGGCTGTTGACCGGCTCACCGCCTGTCAGGTGCCCGAAAACCTCATTCACCATGACGCGGCCCGTTGTTGGCAGGACACGCATGGACCCGCCGTGGCTGCCGTCCTCCTCCTCCCAAATGACGTAGAGCGGGTTCAGATCATCGTATTGATCCCGCTCCTCTCCGTTTTCATTGACGTGAACGTCCCAGCCCAGCCGGGTTTTGAACTGATCCGCGCGGTCGCGGAACATCCCATCGGCCAGCTTCGGAAATTTATGCAATTCATCCGCAAACAAATAGCGCAACATGACTTTTTCCCCTTGTCGTCCTGTGCAGGAACGAAGGGGGTACAAAGCCGTAGTTAATTTCCCGTTCGAGGAGAGCCCGGCCGTTAAACCACTATTAAGTACGGTATTCGCCTAAGCCCCAGCGACATTTACGGAAATATCTCTTTTAAAAAGGGCTTAGAGGGTGCGTCGCCTCCAATAACTTCCATTGAACCACAGTGGCCAACGGCTATAATGTCCGTATCGTGTCCGCTTTTTTAGTCAATTGGGGAGGAATGCTATGTCGATAACGAAAGCGACCGTTGCGGCTGTGATCCGCAAACGGCAGCAGGACCCGAGCCGGTTCAAGACCACGGTATTGCGGGACGCCCAAGTGAAAGGGCTTTCGCTTGCGGTGCATAAACAGGGCGAGACATGGCGCTACCAATACAAACCCAGGGGCACGCGCCCCGACGGTCGGCGCTGGCCCACCCGCACCCTGACAATTGGGGATCATCAGGCGTTCTCGATCACCGAGGCGCGTGAGGCTGCGCTGATCGCAAAGCAGGCGGTTGCGTCGGGACGCGACCCGGTAGGAGAACAACAGGCGGATCGCGCCCAGCGCGTCGCGGAAAGAAAGCTGTGTATCGACGGCCTGAGCGGCCAGACCAAGTGCCGTGAGATGATCCCCGCGTTCCTGGAAAACTTTGCCCAGCGCCCCAGTAAGAGCGGCGGGACCGTGGGCGCAGACTACGTTAAGTCGGTCGGTTACAGCGTTGGCTATGTGCTCGACGCGATGGGGGCCATGGACGTGCCCCCCGCGTCGATACCATTGCGCGACATTCGGGTTGCTTTCGAGCACAAGCGCGGGGCTGTCTGGCTGTTGCGGTTCACAGCTTTGAACGCGTTTCTGGACTACGCGGTCACCCGAGAGCTGGTCGACCTGAACCTTGCGCGGCAGGTGAAGGGGCCAAAACGGTCTGCGGGGCGAGACCGTGTCCTGACGCCTAACGAGCTGCGCTACATCTGGAACGCCGCCGACAAGCTGGCCCAAACACGCCGAGACCTGCTGAGGTTCTTGATCTGTGTGCCTTGCCGTTCGGGTGAGGCGTTTCAAATGGTGTGGAGGGACCTGTCCGATGATCTTTCGGTTTGGCGGCAACCCGGCAAGATGACCAAGAACAGCGAACCGCACGAGTTTGCAATGCACCCGCTGGCGCGTAAGATACTGCAAGGTCGTCCCCGTCAAAGCGACTACGTTTTTCCGTTTAACGCTGCGGGTGGACCGATTGTGAATCGCAGTCACCTAATTACCCAGTTCCGCAAGATCACGCCCGACATTCCGCACTGGACGCCGCACGACATGCGCAGGACGTTCGCAACGCTGATGGCAGAGAGCGGGCTGGGGTTTGCCGACAGCGTTATTGACCGCGTGCTGAACCACGCTGCATCGGCGACGACATCGGGCGTGATGGGTGTTTACAACCGTGCGTCGCGGAAGGGCGATCAGGCCGAGGCGATGGCTGCATGGGGGCGCATCCTGTCCGACATCGTCGACCGGCCAACAGGCAATGTGGTGGCGATCCGATGAAAGTTCCCTTTCACGAACGAGTAAAAGCTGAGCAGCGTAAGCTGGACCGCAAGGGTGTGGACCTAATCGGTATGCTGGAAGCTTCCGCCCGAAACCCTAACGACCGTAAGGGCGCGATTCACGCCCTTTACGCTGTCATCGGCTCCCTGGATGACGCCGGCGCGCAGCCACACCTCACCGTAAAGCTCCGCAGGTTACGCAGCGCTCTGGAAGACCTCGACAATGGAAGGGTCGCACCGATGCTTAGGAAGGCGGAGATCGAGAACAGACCCCACGCCAGCGACGCGGAAACGAGGATCAAAACCTTTGCCGCCATCATGGTCGACACTGGCAAGGCGCAGGGCTTATTCGGAACGCTGGGCGACGGATATACCGCCGTGGCGCGGATTGCCTCAAATGCGGGGCTCGACGTTAGACCCGATACGATCAGGGGCTGGCACGCGAGTGTTAGGCGCTGGGCAAAGGAAGTTCTGACGGATGAAGGGCCTCTAGGTCTGAACGTCGAAGCCGAAAGCGGATCGACGTACCAAGGTGAGAAGGACGACGGTTTCAAGACGCCCTTCGACGACTTGCAGGCGTCTCTGATCCGTATGATTAAGAGCACCGACGGTTCATAAAACTTGGTTTTGCGTGATTACCCCCAGGCTTAGTACGCAAAAATAATTGGCACGTTGATTCCATCGAAATTTTTGATGGAGCCGACGAATGTCACGACTTTTCACACTCAAATTACCTGACCCGTGCCCCCTGCGTATGCCGCGCAAGGAGCTTGCCGAGGCGCTAACGCTCGCGGGTTACCAGACCACCCCCACCACGGTCGCCAACTGGCCGCTGGATTGGATATTAATCAACGGTCGCCAAACCGCTTCGACCGAAGAAGCTTTCGAATATGCCCAACTGAAAATCGATGAAGAGCATGAACGCCTGCTGAATAAGCGGGGCCGTCGTTACACGTTCAATCGCATCCGCGCGGAGGGCGCTGGTAATGCCGCATGAGAACCCGAAAAACGACGTCGCCCGTCGGATCAAGGCAGCGCACAACCTCGACTGCGGCCTGATCGTGAACACGGCAGACGCCAAGCCTGGCAGAAGAGCGGGACCTGATCAGGGCGGACAAAGCGCTGTGCGAGTTTCTTGCGCTCCTGCAGCATAGGGGGCGCTGATGACCGAACATAACAGCAGGTTAAGTGCGGTTTGCACCGAACACTCAACAAAACATGGATGAAACAAACCGATCAGGTCCGCTTCATCAAGGTCTTGCGGACGCCAGACGGTCGGATAACTCGAAAAGGACAGTAACAATGGACTTCTCATCTGGAGCGTTTGGGGCTCGCTTATGCCCAGCAGGCACCCATAATGCGGTGATCTCAGACTTCGCTGCTAGTGACACTGGAACCGAGGTTTATCTCAAGATCAACTACGCGGTCACACCAAAAGAAGTTGACGAAGAATATTCGCTCGAAGAATTCCTGTTGATCGAGGTTGGTAGGAATTCGATCCGATCCGAGGAACAGGCGCGAGATGGTTTCCAGCGCGTGCAGTCACTGGCGGAGGCCATGGGCTGGGACCCCGCCACCGCGTTTGAGTCATACGAGGACATGACGGCGAAGCTGATCGGTCAAAAAGTGCGGTTGGTTGTTGCCCACGGCACGAAGCGCGGTCTGAAGGCGACGAAGATCAAAGCGGTGAAAGCGCCTGAGTGATGTTCGCCGACTTTGCACCGCAACTTAGGGAGCAGGGCTGGACCAGCCCTCTCCCGTTGATACCAGGTAAGAAGGCCCCAGCGATCAGCGGCTGGCAGGTTTTTAACCGCCGCCCGATGACGGATGCCGAGTTTGAGAACCTATTGAATAGAGCAGGGCCGATGACGGGTATCGGGCATCCTGCGGGGCGCGAGGTGGTTTACCTCGACGTTGACGTGATGGACCCCGAGAAGGCCGCAGAAATCGAGCGCCTGCGCCTGCAAATGTTGCCGGAGAACCCGTTCAAGCGGGTCGGGCTACCGCCCAAAGTGCTGACGGTTTGGCGTCCCGATCTGACTGACCCGCCGATTGGCAGGGTGTTCGGCGATGCCGAGGTTTATGCGTCCAAGCAGGCCGTGGTGATGGGCCACCACCCCGCGACGGGCAAGCCCTACACTTGGCCATTGGCAAATCCGTTCGATGAGCCCTTGACCGAAATACCGATGGTCACAAACGCAGCCCTGTCGACGTTTCTTCAAACAGCCATCGCCAGAGGTCTAATCGAACCCGCCCGCGTTCAAGTGAACGGCGGCGGCGGCGGCCATTCGGGCATGGCAACGCCGTTTTTGGTGGCGATGTCGGAAAACCCCGACGTTGATCCCGTTGACGTATGCGGATCGCTACTGGCTCAAGCGACGGTAGGCGAGCGCCATTACAGCGTCACAGGCGCTGTATCGGCTCTCGTACGCAAAGGTTTTGATGACGGTCGCATCTGGGAGCTGGAGCCGATTCTGCAGCGTCTGGTCGGTGGAGAGCGGGATGCGACCGTTGAAATCGCTGGAGTCATCAATTGGGCGCGCAACGCAATCGGCGAGGATTACCACACGCTGAACGCCCGCATGGGCGGCGCACGCTGGAAGGTTCTCGACTGATGGCGTGGGTGGTGGGATTTGATACGGAATATGTGAGCGGTGGCGGGGAAGGTCCGCAAGTCCGCGATCACAAGCAGAACAGACTGCTGTCGTATCAATTCCACTGCCTGAACACAGCGACGGATGCCGAGGGTGGCGGTGTCGAGATCATCGACGGTAGGGACGCCAGATCGCGGCGCTACCTGTCGACCATTCTTTCAAGAGTGATCGATGCAGCGATTGCCGAAGGTATCTTCGATCTGGAGACAGCCCCGCGCACGAGCAGGGGTGCAGTGATCATCGATCTTTGCGCACACTTCACGCGTGCTGATCTGCCCGCGTTTGCGGATTGGTCACGCGGTTCAATCATGGCTGTCGACCGAAAGACTGGCGCGCGCCAGGTTAAACCGAAAGGGTTGAAGGCGTCCTTTGACGCGGTGCGGGGGACGTTCACCACCTCGACCCGGCCGATGGTCATGCAGCTAAATCTTACGCGTGGTCCGTTGGAAGTGTCGGTACGGTTGCACGATACGATGCTTCTGGCACCCGCAACACATCAAACTTTGGCGGGTTTGGGCGAGCTGGTTGGCGTTCCGAAGATTGTGTTGCCCGAGGTGGTCGATCCTAAAACGGGTGAAGTGTTTCCCGCTATCCAGCGCATGGACCTGCTGCTTAACCAACACCCCGAACTATTCAAAAAATATGCACTGACGGATGCCGTGATCGCGGCGCGTTATCTGGCCCAGATCATGGACTTCTGCCAGAACGTTTTGCGCATCGACAAGATGCCAACGACGCTGGGATCAGCAGGAGTTCAGGTGTTCAAAAACCTCGACGCGCGATACGCGGAACATCTAGGATATGAAACAAAACTGAACGGTCGGCGGGGCGATATCAAATCTCTTTACGCCGCACACTTCGCGCATATTGCCAATTGTTACTTCGGCGGTCGAAACGAGGCGTACACCATCGGCCCCAGTTCGGGCAGGTGCCCTGCCATCGATATCGATCTGTGCGGCGCGTACACGACTGGTATGGCGGCTGTGTTGGCCCCTGATTGGGACGCGATGTACGCCACTACCGATCTCGCCGAGGTCGTTGTTCTGCGTGATCGGATGTCGTTTGCACATGTACGGTTCAAGTTTCCTACCAGCACCCGATTTCCGGGCTTGCCCGTTCGGGCGGGTGATGCGGGGCTGCTCTTTCCGTTCACTGGCGAAAGCTGGTGTACAGGTCCCGAGCTGGTCGTCGCGCTGAATGCAGGGGCTGAGATCGAGGTTATCCACGCCGTGGTGATCCCAACCCCATTGGACGGTGAGCGCGTCTTTGAGAAGTTCACGCATCGGGTGAACGAATTGCGCGCGTCGGCTGAGAAGAAATCTCTGTTCGAACGTTTGGCGAAAGAGGTCGGGAATTCGCTTTACGGCAAAACCGCGCAGGCCGTCGACCAGATGAAGTCTGCACCCGCTGCTGGTGCGAAACAGAACTCGGGTAAGACGATCTTCGACAGCCGCACGGGGACGATGGGAAAGCTGCCCCCGTCGGGCATCACGTCTCCCGCCGTCGCGGCGTTTACGACTGGGTTGTTGCGGGCCGCACTGGCCGAGCTTTTGAACGGCGTTCCACCATCTCAGGTCGTCCATACGGCAACGACAGATGGCATTCTGTTTGAATATCCCGACGCCAAAAGTTTTGAACCTGATCAGAAGGTCATGCCTGAGGACTTGGGGCTTGAGACGGGTCCGATCATGGAATGGATGTCAGACCTACGGCGTGTGGTGGATGCGAACGAGGACCCCCGACCGCTGGAGGTTAAAACCACGGTAAGGCGGGTTGTGACCGTCAAGACGCGGGGCACGTACACGCTGGAGCCGACACCCGACAGGCCCGTAGTTTTGGCACGTGCTGGATACAAACTGCCGAACAAAATCGAAGATCCGCTGGAACAAAGCCTCGCGTGGTGTTTTGTCTATGCGGGGCGTGCGCCGCGCCTGCAGATGAAGTTTGAGCGCGTCATCGATCTGCGTACGCAGTGGGTGGCCGACGCTGACCTAGTACCCACAATCGCGGTCATCACGCCAAACCTCGAACCCGACTTCAAACGCAGCCCCGTTGCGCTAACTGAGCGTCTGGGGCTGATCGCAACCGATCAGACGAAACCGTGGCACAGCCTTGAAGAGTTCCGCACAAACCGAGGGCTCTTCGACCGTTGGCGCAAGGATCGGCTACGAGTGCTGAAGAAACTCGCCGATTGGGCAGACTTCACAGAGTTTGCGGCCACTGCGCCAGATCGAAAGGCGTTGAGATCGTCAGGTAGGTCAGGCCGAACGCCATTTGCTGAAAATGCCCTGCGTGCTTTGGTGGCTGGGAAGTATGGCGCACCTGCCAAACGGGTCAGGGGCAAGAACTCCCGTATCATCGCGGCATTTGCCGAGGCAGGGGTAAAAATCACTAAGAAAACCCTGGCAAATATAGGAACGAGAAACCTTCGATCAGTCTCTCCGGTACCGCTGCGCAGGAGCGACAAGAAACTGGCAAAAGTCCTGCACGAAACCTTCCCAGAATTCGATGTTTCAAGGGTCGGAATAATTGCGGACGAGGAGTCCAAAGCAACGCGTAGGAGCAACCTATGAAACACTTTTGAACAGGACACAAATGTGTCCATACAGGCGAGTGTTTCAGCACCACCGCTGAGCATCTGCGCACATTTCCCTTATGGATTGGTTTTCAACTGTGTGGGGTTCGGCAATCAGATTGCCATCGATGAAAGTCACAGTCATAGGCACCTCAGAACTTGGGCATGTGCAGTGCAATGTCTGCTTTCAATTCCTAGGCGGTTATCTGACTAAAATGCTCAGATGACCGCATCGAGCCCAATTTACTTGTCTTTTGCGTCGCGGCGAATGTCGGCTTTGACGAAGGGAAGAACCCCGCGTAGTTGGAAGAGGAAAGCCAAGAACACACTTTCTCAGAGATCTACTGGCGACTGCCGGTTTATGTCATGAAGGTGAGCTAGAGTTTCGCAAAGGCACAACTTCGTGGAATTTGCCGCTTGCGGTGAATTCGGGAGGTCTTTTGCTTGCTCGAACTGTGACGTCATCTAGGCCGTTGTCGCGAAATACTTTCTTCACCGACCCGATGACGTCCTCTAGAACAAGCCCCGCCGCCGCACCCGTTGCCAGTTGCACGCGCAGCTCGAAATCGAATTCGCCAGTCTGGATCAACTGGATGCGCTGGGCTTGGTCGTGCTCAAAATCGAAAATCAGTGGCGACAGGGTCACCTCGCCTACGCGAACCAACGTCGCCTGGCGTCCCTCGACCTGCAAACTACGAAACGGCGATCCACAGGGGCAAGCATGCTGGTCAAACCGAATACAGTCACCCAAATCATAGCGGATGAAGGGCTGAACGTCGTTAGCGAGCACGGTCAGCAGAGCGGTCGCAGACAACGTTCCGTCGGGAACGGGTTGCATTGCTTCGTCGACCGCTTCGAGGATAACCCAATCTTCATTCACGTGTTTCCTCCCGTGGCTACACTCGAACGAAAGCGCCAAGCACTCGGTGCACCCATAGGGATCGGCAATGCCGTATTTCAGCGACGGAAAGGCTCGCCCGACTCGTTCGCGGAGATCGTCGGTGAGTGTCTCGCCTCCTGTGGTAATGAACGCCGGTTCGATCCGCAGCCGCCTGGCCTCTTTTTCCTGGACTAGAATGGCCAGCATGCTGGGGTACGTCACGATCCAAGCGATGTTCCCAATCGCATTCAGTCTTTTGACAAGCTGACCAATTGGCTGTTCAGCCTCGACAAAGGTGACACCAAAGCCCTTGGCAAGCCGGGGGTTCAAACGTTGCACTAGTTTGTTGAAACCGTTTCCGGCAAAATGGCCGTTCCCGCCTGTAATCGTCACCCTGTCGCCAAGTTTTCGGACGTCTCGCACAAGCTTCCGATGATATCGTTCGAAGCGTGCCAGCATGATGCCATAGGCATATTCCACGAACGATTCAGACAAGACGATGACGGCAGGTTCGCCCGAAGTCCCGGAGGTCTGAAAAACGGCGACATCGTCGATAGGCACACCAACCTTGCGCAGGTCCCGCAGATGTTCGCGGGCCTTGTCGAGTGGAAGAGAGCGGATTGTCAGCCAGTCGTCGAACTCTGCCATGAGTTCGGGCTTATGGGTCACCGGTAAGTCGTAAAGTTCGATCTCGGCAGTTGGTGGCAGCGCTGCGTATAGTCGGCGAAACAGAGGTGAGTCACCACGCGCCTTATCCACGAGGCGCCGCAGGTTGCGGAGTTGCTTGGCTTCTATTCGCGTACGTCCGCCCCAACCTGTCCAGAGTCCACCAATCAAATACCCTAATGCTTTATGAAGACTAAGATGCATGTTCTCCGGCATTTCTCGTTTTGTATCCCGCGTCGGAAAAGTCGCTAATTCTTAACTATAGCAAAGAGCTGCGCTGCATTGACCAATGTCAAATCTGACAGTCGCGCAGGATCATAGTCACCTGAGATACCGCGAAAGCGGACATGAGGTCACCAACACCAAACGGCAGCTCCGTGCGCATGGCAGTCGTTCGGGCCATGATCGCTTTGCGGCTGCTTTTGCCCAAATCGGTCGATGCTGCTGCAAAAACTACAAAGCACCGACCAAGTGTGTTGTTGCCACCTATTGAAGTGCCGCGAGGCTTCTTGCTCTGTTTGGAGAAAGATCCAGCGTCGCCTGATAAGCGACCGCAGCTTCATTGGGTTTTCCAAGCTCCATCAGCATGTCCCCGAGA
>NZ_JBQFPR010000008.1:0-175043 GCF_056536465.1 Ruegeria sp. CL6 | reverse complement strand
TCTCTCTAACGATGATACAAATCTGACTCTGACGCGGGATGGAGCAGCCCGGTAGCTCGTCAGGCTCATAACCTGAAGGTCGTAGGTTCAAATCCTACTCCCGCAACCAAACTTCTCGGCTAGATAACAAACACTTAACCTCGCATAACGCGAGGCTTCTTGCTTTGCGCCAACACAACTGGAAGCACTGTGGAAGCAAGCGGATGCAAAAAAACCTGTAGTAGCTCCGCAACAGGCATAACTTCACCAAACATCCGCATAGGTCGCGACGAAGCCAGCTACCCCGAGCTTAACGCCGAGTTTCCGTTCGATTGCATTAATGGAAGGTGAGCGACAAGTTAATGATTCGTTAAACTTAAATATAATATTCTGATGATTGAATGTTTAAATTGGGCTCGTTCATTTCGAACAGAGTCCGCCAGTGTTTCTAGTAAATAGTAAAGGAAGGTTTGTGATGTCCAGAAATACAGTATTACCGCCCTTTAATATAAAAACGGAAGTCTTTGAAAACTTGTTTTCCAACACTCTTCCCGAACAAACGTCGGCAAGAGGTCCTGCTGAAGGGGTGCCAAACAAGCTATTGAACGATGCGCCTTTAAGTTTAGACGAATTTGTGTCTGCAGTGTCAGGCGGCAATGCCAATGAACTGTCTGATCTCGGTCACGACTACGAAGGTTTTGAAGTTGGTCACACAGGAATTTTGGTGCCTGCAAAGGGGCTTTCCGAAGAGCTGCCGAACAATCCATTGAATTTCGAGTCTTTGAGACATGACGAATTTGTATTTGCTGTGGCGACTGGCAACGAAAACGAACTGCACGATCACAACGAGGACCATGAACACGAAGGTTTTGAAGCTGGTCACAACGGTGTCTTGGCAAGCGGGAAAGTGATCGCGTCAAGTGGACATGTATTTGAAAATGATGAGTTCGCGTTTCAGCGACCGGACGGCGTAGGTGGTGGTCCATTCGGTGGTGGCGGCGGCGGTGACGGTGGTTCAGGCGATGATGACGACACATCCTCCGGTTATGGTACAAACGATCTGTTCGCGGAATACTTCAGCGGCACCGCCGATGCGAATGGTGTGGATTACTTCAACGTCGAAATCGAGTTTTACGGCGATTGGACCGGTTATGAAGCTTACATGGACGCCTTTGCTCTTTCTGCAGAGTTCATTAGCTCCATCATGACGCAAGGCCTTTGGGATGATCCACAGTCATTCAACACATTTGATCCTACTGGCACCAACATCTTCACTGTCGATGATGTGCTTATTGAAGCGCGCCTGACAGATATTGATGGAGCCGGTAACATCTTGGGTGGCGCGAATGTCTTCTCAGCGCGTGAAGCAACTGCTTTAGATGCCTATACTGCCGTCGTAGGTCTGATGGAGTTCGATACATCGGATGCGCAGGCCCTGTCTACGTACGGAACTTGGGATGACGTGGTGCTGCATGAGATGTTTCATGCGTTGGGCTTCGGCACGCTCTGGGACAATTACTACCCTGAAATCATTTCTCAGTCGTCGACGCAGATTGCCGGACAAGACACACGTCGTCCAAATGATGATGTTTACGAAACAACTGCCGTATACAACGGTGTTGCTGGAAACGCTGAGTATATAAGCGAAACTTGGACAGACGGTGATCAAATCATTGTCGAAACAGATGGCGGCTCTGGTACGGCTCTGGCGCATTGGGACGAGGACGCTCACTTTGATGAACTCATGACCGGTTATCTCGATACCGAAAACGGAGCGTATCTTGCAGACTGGTCCATCGCAGCGCTTGCCGACATCGGCTATCATGTCGATCAGGACGCGCTGCTTGGGGATAACGCAAATTATTTGTCTCAAGATATTGATCTTTTGGACACCCAGGTTGTCGCGGACAACGCGTATATCCTTTATAATGAAGATGGCACTTTGATCGCCTGATGCACATTACATTAGACACCCAGACCGGCGCGTTCCTGCGCCGGTTTTCATTTGCTTAAATCGAAATGACGCTTTTGGCCGCACAGCAGTTTTTCAAATAAACTACAGCGATGCAAACGCGGCGAACGGCAGCTGAGTAGCCTCTCAAGACAACCGATACTTACCGCGCGCCTTGGCGAGCCGTTCTTCTAATGGGGTGGTATGTTCTGCAACGAGCCGAGCCAACACGTCGGAGTGACTTTCCAAGAAATCACTAAAGCTGTCGGCAGGCACGTCTGAAATTGCCGCACGGGTGATAAACAGTCCCGCTAGTTGTGCGTCAAGTTCCCGCATCTTTGCTGCGCGATTGGCTTCCATCACATCGCAGGGTAGAACACCAGCACAATTCTGCAAAAGGTCATTTCCGATAACAGCTTCGAACTGCCGCCAAAGCTCGTGTGTAGGCCACCGGGCGCGATTTCCCTCTGCCGTAGGCATGCAGTAACGAATGCGCCCCAGCGCGTCTGTGAAGGCGTCTCCGATGATGTCACATACGTCCTGCCAGTTCCGCATTTCAAATCGGTTGCGGAGTTGCTTTGAGCCAAGCCGCATCTCAAAGCGCCACACCTGACTTGAGGTTCGGTCGGTCAGGTCAAGGGGTGGTTTGCCTACTGCCTCAAGCGCTGCGTTCCAAATGGTCAGCCAGCCCATCTTGTTCTGCTGGATCACTTCGGCCCGCTTGTCATAGATCGACAATTGCCGGTTGGCGACGGCCCCGGCGCGCAAGCCGACAACGCGCGCGCCGCTGGATACTGTCGCGGTCTCATCAACGCCTGTGTATTCCGTGACTTTGGTGCCGGGAGGAACCACCAAGGCTTCGCGGTCGGGTTCAAACCAAGGGGCCAGCAAGTCCACTGCGAAGTCAGCCCGCGCGACCCGCAATTGGGTTTCTACATATTTGATCCCAAACGCTTCCATACATTCGCGAAAGTGCTGCTCAGCCCCTTCAAGGCTGCCTGTAGCCAGCCCGAAGGCACGGAAGTCAACGGTGATCCCGGGGTTATTGGAAATGCGGTCCTGCGGGTCTTGGAACAGCCACACGGCCCCATGGTCGCCGGTATGGGCGGTGAAGCCGCGTGCGCCCTTGCTGGTCACGTTGAGTGACACAGAGCCAAATTCTAGGACGCAATCGCTATAGGACTCTTTGGCATGTTGCTTGGCCGATGCCAGTTCTTCGCGAAAGACCTCTGGGATATCGGCTTCAATAGTGAATTTTAGCCCATCGAAGCCTGAATGCAGGATCGTTGCTTCCATTTGCGCTGACCTTCGCTTTCGTATTCGTGGAGGGGGGTGTTACAAGACCCCCCTCTAGCGTGGCATGCCCTGCCGTTGGGTTGTGTGGCGATGTTGGGGAAAAGAATGCGGGGGTTTACGCCCCCTTTGTGCCTCCGGCGGGGCAGCATTTGTTTTGGGGCCGGAGCGAAGACGCTCCGGCGCTGCCATCACCTGGAATTGGTTTGACGGCCAATCCAGATTTCGGCGCGCTCCGCGCATTTGGCGATATTCAGCAGGTCTGAATGATGGAAACTGTTTGAGTTGCGCCATTCGCCGGTATCGGTCTTGTAGGCGCGGGACATATCGACTGAGTAGAAGCCGTCATTGTCCCAGATGGTTGCGGTGATCAGGCCAATCTTGAATTTCTGTACAGGCTGGTTTGCCATGTTTCAGTGTCTTTCTGTTGATGTTTGAGGAAAGGGGCGCAGGACCGTTTCGCCCGCGCCCCTACAGAGCCATTCCGGCCCCAAAATCCCGCACGGCGCTGCCAACCCCGCGCGGGCAAAACTCAGGCTGCGGCGTAGCTGCTGGTGTTGCCGTGGCGGCGTGCCTCGGCCCATTCCAGAAGGTCACGGCGGCGATAACGGACAGAACGGCCCGACTTGTAGAATTTCGGGCCGAACCCCGTCACGCGCCATTTTTGGATGGTGCGCACGCTCTGACACAGAAAGTCGGCGGCAGTGCTTTCATCAATAAAGCCGTCCAAATAGTCTGTTGCAGGTCGGTTGTTGTCGTTAGCGGGTTCGTTCGTGAGCATCTGTTTACTCCGGTGTGTGTTTCGATGCTCTAGACTTGGACCAATCCCAATCTCTAAAAATGTCTATAAATCTCCAATCTATTTATAGATTGGAAGATTCTTTTAACTCGTTGAAAAGTAGCGAAAAATATTTGTTTATTGTTTTGTCCGAAATGCTCGCGGGCGGTACGTTTAAGTCAGCGTAATCCGATTCAATCCACTTTCTTACCTTTGGATAGTGTGACTTTTGCGATGCCGACGGATCAATTTCGCCTATCTTGAGTAGTGCGTGGAATGCTGCCTCAATTGCAGGTCCAACTGTCGGGCGTCCCGCTTTTGCGACAGTTACTTCAAACGGTTTCTTCAAAATTGGATCGCGGTCCTCGGGCATCATGCGCACACGCACTTGGCTAAATTTCAGAGATTGATAAGATAGCTCGTTTCCAACCCATGAGATGGGACCTTTCCAACACTCTGCGGGAATGCGAACCGGTTCAGTCTCCAACGTTCGGGGCCGATCAAATCCATAGCCTCTATAAGTGCCATCCAACAGGTAGTTTGTTATCTGTTGTTCCGCTCGCTTCAAAAAGTCTGTTTGTGGAGCATTCTTCACCACAATTGTGCCCATCATCTGCTCTGCTGTACCCCACCCGGTTTTTCCAGCTGCTCTCGCTTCGTCCGAGGTCTCTTTTAGAATTTCCATCCATGGTTGGTCCCCACGGTGTTCAAGTGCAGCTTGCCATTCGTCTTTGAAAAAATGGGTCGCGTAAGTCTTAGCGGAGTTACACAACCAGTGGGATCGCTTCCATAGCTCGATGTAATCAGTCACCTGCGCGCCTCGTCTTGTTTGCGTGGTCTAAGTATTACTTCCTACCCGGGGTATACCTCGGGTAGGGGCTAGGTCGGGCGCTTTCAACCTGTTTTTGCAGAGTGTGATCTAATTGCGGTCTGCTCAACGATGTAAGTCACGTGACACCAATGCAGGCGCGCACAAATGGCCGCTAGGTGGACATTTCTGCCTGTCAATGCAGCCGCGGCAAGGTTGAGTTTTCAAATTTCTATTCGCGTTCTTCAGACGCTATCGGTGAAAATTTGGGCGCGTCTGACCGACAATCGCAAAACATTGGCGCAAAAGACAAAGTTATTGAGTAGTGCAACAGTATATGTGACCTCCGCAGCGTTCCTGGACGTGGGTATCAAAGAACCGCTCGCACAGAGCCGCAACCGTCGGTGCGCGGCGATGCTGGGCAATCTCTTCGGCAGGGTTCTCACCCTTAGCCACTTGCCCCATGAGTTCCTTTGCCAGCTTCCGCGCTTCGTCGACGGTGATCTTGCCATGTCGTCCGATGGAAACACGCCGTGTCCTTCCACCTTTCCGATACTGCGCCTGATAGGTCTTGGCCCCGGAGGGCATGACGCGGACACCAAACCCGGCAATCTGGCTGTCCCATACGAAGTAGTCTTTCGCTTCAACCGGTAAGGCTTCTACGGCGCGTTTGGTCAGTTTGGGCATCCCTCGTCCTTTCTCTGTCATCGCCCCGTGGAAGCATTATGGAAGCAACTGGAAGCGGTTCATGGCGTAGGAAGTAGGAACGGAGCGTGCCGGTCGTCAATAATAAAGAAACGATTCCAACAAGATAGGGTAAGTCAACGTTTTCGGGCGTAGTTGGTGCAGGTGGGCGTAAGCTATCTCATAACCTGAAGGTCGCAGGTTCAAATCCTGCTCCCGCAACCAGCGTCAGAAAACCCCAACACAGCCCGTGCAGACTACAATTGATCCACCGGATCAATCGCTTAACGTCTTCACCGCGTCAGGCTTATAACCTGAAGGTCAGAGGTTCAAGTCCTGCTCCCGCAACCAATACTCTCGGCTAGATATCAAACACTTAGCGCCCCAAGGGGCGCTTCTTGCGTTCCAAGCTTCTCTGTCTTGTCCGGTTGGTGTCCGGGTTGCGCGCGACCTGGAAAACTCCTGTCACTAAGCAATCTGAGGTGAAGCAAAACCCACCGTCATTAGGACGTTTCTTCCGGCGAAAACTCAATCATGGGCTCCGACGCATTTTCCAGAGCGACCTGCAAATTAACCGCCAACTTGCTGAAACTGGTATCTACAATGGACGAAAATGTGGTTGGCAAGTATTGGAAGCCGACATTCCCACAAGCACAGGGTAGTTTCGCCAACTCCGCATGCCGGACTAGGCGGATGTGTCAATACGTCCGAAGGAATAGAAGAACCACAAAAGCGTCTAACTGATCAGGTTGAGCGCTTGAACCCTGCGCCGAGCCAAACCCTTTGATCAGGAAAAATTCTGGCTGTCCTCTGTCAGCTCGAAAAGTGGTTTTATAGAACCAGCCTCAAGTCAGTGGCGGTGCATTAGAACGACTGACGAAAAAGTTGCCTCAAACAGAGGTTTCGGCGATAGTTTCAGAATTAGTTGAAAATTGTTGGGGGCTTTCCGGTGTTAAAAAATCTCCATACTGCGCTTGCTATTCTATGTGTTGGTCTTTCTGGGGCTGCGAATGCTCAGCTTTATGGCCATGAGTTTGAGGGCACTCAGTCTCCTATTCGAGAGGGGGAGCAACCCGTTATTCCTCTGGATACTGAGGATCCAACATACAATGCGTGGCGCACGCCTCTGCCAAGTTTTGAAGGAGAGCGTGAAGGACGAGAGCCGGGACTTGTCAATCCTCAGCGTTTCTATGGTCAGGGCTTTATGCAAATCCCGACGTTTTTACATCAACCGTTAGCATTCACGCCCGGCGACTTGGCTGCCGCTGAAGTCGACGTTGCCATCATGGGTGCATTTACTGATATGGGGACCGGCGCACGCGGGGCGTCGCGCGGGCCGAATGCGGTTCGTAGCTCTTCGATTTACTTGGGTTATGGGGCGCGGCAGCCGCATATGCACGTCATGGTCGACCCTCTACAAGAAATGACAGTAGTCGACTACGGAAACGCCCCGAACGACATCATGAGCACCGAGCGTACAATTCATGCCGTTCGTTCATTTGTTGGCGAGGCCGCGTCGGTGCAACACGCTGACGGTAGCCATGTGATCCCCTTTATCGTCGGTGGCGATCATTCTTTGATGTACCCGAACGTCGCTGCGATGACGGACGTTTACGGAAAGGGTAATGTGGGTGTTGTTCATTTCGATGCACATTACGATGCCGGAAAGTATGGCTTTGGACACCTGATCAATCATGGCATGCCTGTTTACAGATTGATCGAAGAAGACTTGGTCGAGGGTAAAAACTTTATTCAAGTCGCGTTGCGCGGATACTACCCGGACGAAAATGCATTTGAATGGATGCGTATGAACGGGTTTCGGTATCATACCATGGCTGAAATCGAACATCGCGGCTGGGACGCCGTTATGGAAGACGTCATTGCCGAGGCAAATGAAGGGCCGGAGTACATGTATATTTCGTTCGACATCGATACGTTTGACCCGGCGTTTGTGCCCGGAACGGGGACGCCCGAACCCGGTGGGCTGATGCCGCGCGAGATATTTCCGATTATTCGCCGTCTCTGCGCTGAATCAAATGTGATCGGGTTTGAAATCGTCGAGCTTGCTCCGTTAATGGACCCGACTTACGTTTCCGCGTTGAATGCCAATCGGACAATAAGAGAATGCTTGACGGGCATCGCGATGCGCAAACAGGGGCTAACTGAACCGGACTACAAGAGCCCGCTTACTGTTTCGCACGGTCAAAATGAAAACTAGACTTCTGGGCTGCTCAGTTGTTCTGGTGTCTTTGATCGGATTGGCGGCACATTCTGAGCCACAGAAAATCTCTTGGTCGGATCTAAAAATAGGTCGCCTTGCCGAGTGCTCTGAGTTCTTAGACGACTACCTGTCCAATCCAAGTTGCCAACCGCGGGACTTGAATGATCGCATGTTGTCGATGCAGATCGCCGAGTGCGTCCCAGGAAACTCAAGTTTGGAGGGTAATCTTGTCCTCATTGCTGGTTATGCTCATCCTGTTGAATTCGAGTTCAAAGATGTAGAAAACTTTCTGTTGGTTCCTCCGTTGTCTCAGACGTGCCGACATCCAACGGCTCCACTTCCGGATCAAGTTATTTCCGTTAAGTATCCGGACGGCATCGACATAACGGCGGATCCGGTTTGGGTTACGGGACAAATATTCATTCGCCAAAACCAAAGCGAACTCGCACCTTCAATCTACAGGATTGAAGCTTTGGATATCGTTACGGCAACAATTCCTGACGTCTCGTCTGCCGAGTGAATCGGTCTACCAAGAGATAAGTTGCCGCGATGGGGGCAAGTGCTAAGGTTGCTGTAAAACGGATCGAATTTTAACAAGTGAGTTGGAAGGATAAGATGAGACCAACATTGATAGCGGTGTTTGCGATCCTGTTTTCAAGCGCCGGGCTACTGGCCCAAGAGGAGAGAAAAGCGCAATATAGCGAAGCTGCGAAGTGCCTAATCGAGGCGGAGTGGCCCTTGATTGAAGAACTGAGCATCAAAACAAGGTTGTCACAATCGTATCTGTTGGAAGTGGTCGGCGTCATTCTGCGAGATGTCGAGAACCCGGAAGAAATGATCAAAGCATATACAAAAATTGCAGAAGACTTTGGTGATGACCCTTCAGGCCTGAGCGCGTCCCGCAGGATAAAATGTCTGGAACCATTGTTGGCAGAGTGACAATTCCTCGGTCGGGTCAGTTCTGCCGTGCGTTCATTGAAAGAATACGCAAAGACAGAGACGCGCCCGAAATCAGAACGGCTCATTGATGTCTGAACTTATTCAGTCGACGGTACGAACACCTGGCGGCCGATTTCCGAAATCACAATCAGGACTTCTACCCGGGCAAATTTTGAATTTAGACTTTTGTTCAGCGACGTTGACAGTTTGTCCATGCCGCTTCCTGAGACCTGCTTTTGGGGATCCACGAAAACGACCACGGACAGTGTCCGGCCTGCTTTCAGGACAACGACGTCAACAAGCTCTAAGTCTTCGTCGGCAAGATGTTCTTCTGCGGCAACTCTCACGTCTTTGACGATTTCTTTTCCCGCTGAGATGCCGACCAACTCACCCAGGCTGTTTTTGAAATCAGACCAATAGGTGCCGGACGCGACACAGCACAGACAAACGACGATAATCGAGTCTCCGATCGGAGCAATTATCGCGAGAGGACCATTTTGAAACAAATACACCAAGCCAAAACCGATGCCGGCTGTGCCGGTGATGACCCCATCAAAGGCTGCGGCCCGAGATTCCAACTTCAAAATATCGCTCTGTTTTCCCGTTTTTCGCCAGCACCGTAAGTGGTTTGCCCAAAGCGCTGCGCATATGAGGCAAATCGCGATGGTGTAGATTCCAATGACTTCAAACTTCACCGGCGCGGGCGTTGTGCCGCCAATATACGACGCAATTTTGGCCACCGCGTTGGTAAAAGCAAACGCGACCAAACCCAAAAGTGACAGGGCACGAAACGTGGTGAAAACGGCTTCATCGGCAGCGTAGCCAAACGGTCTGACATCATCAGGTCGGGCAGATGACTGTTTTCCGACGCGAACAGCTATAATTGCAGCAAAAAACCCCACAAGAGAGAATAGGCCATCGACAAGAAGGGCTTGAGAGTTCGATAGAATAGAAGCCAAGACACCGGCAAACCCCATAACAAGGTTGCCTATCATTCCAACCCTCAGGGCTGAGCTTTCGACGTTCTGCGCCGTAGCCGACATACTACCTTGCTTCCACTCGCTTTGGTTGCCTTGCGTCTTCCTGTTTTTACAAAGACTTGCTTTTTCATACAGTCTCTGAGGGTCCGGCAGGATTTATTCTGTCATCCCCCAACGCAGTTATACTGATTGAACCAATCGTTGGATAGATGTTCGTTCACAGCCTGCTCCGGCGATGTGTAAAGCCTCAGTTCAGACCAGCAGCGCATCCGTACCGGTGAAAGGGCACCTTTGACCCCGTATGAAAACCCTCTGGGTCTGCCCGGTAGTTGCCACCAATTGTCGCCGGTGCAGGATCTTCTTTACGGTTCGCCAGAGATGCGCGGGTGGATATAGTCCGGTGCGATCCCGTCTTTTTTCATCGCGATACCAGTTAGAAACTGAAACATCGTTCGCCGAACAAGCCGCGCGGTCTGCTGGCCGCGGTTATCGTAGAAGGGGTTGAACTCTACAAAATCAACGCCAACGATGGTCTTGGTTGCCGCAAATTGGCGCAGCATCGGGAAAAGGTCTTCTGGGTGTGAGCCAATGGGCGACGAGGAGCCGGTGCCCGGAGCGTAGCTCATGTCAAAAGTGTCGATGTCAAAACTCACATAGACCAAATCGATGTCCGCGAGGTCTTCGTAGATTTTGTTGAATGTTTCCTCGACCCCGTCGCGGCGGATTTCGTGGATGTGATAAACTTTGCCACCTTCCGAGGCCACCTGATCCCATTCTTCGGGGCCAAAGACTGGTGTGGACATACCATATTGAATGACATGTCGTCCTTCGACCATTCCTTCCTGAACCGCACGATTCATAAAGCTGCCTGAATGGTAATAGGCACCAAACTTACCCATGCCGG
Organism: Ruegeria sp. CL6; assembly: GCF_056536465.1. NCBI lineage: Bacteria > Pseudomonadati > Pseudomonadota > Alphaproteobacteria > Rhodobacterales > Roseobacteraceae > Ruegeria > Ruegeria sp. CL6. The sequence continues at coordinate 164,506 of NZ_JBQFPR010000008.1, read as the reverse complement.
CATCTCGGTCCAAATGGACATCGAAATGCACGAAAGCCACGTTGTTCTTTCCGTAGACGTCGACGATACCTCGGAAAGTACCGTTTGGAACCGAGTGGTCCCCACCAACGATGAAGGGAATTGCGCCGACGGAGGCAACCTCTCGTGTCATACGACGGATTTCCTCTAACGTTGCCGCCTGATTATAGGCGTTCAGGCCAGCATCGCCGTAGTCGACAGCATTCAAGATTGTGAATGGAGCGAGAAGGGTTTCGTATTCTACCCAGCTTAGTGGGAACTTGGGGTCGCCGTAGCCGCCATAGTCACGGGTTGTCCGTACCTCGGCCGGTGCCCACATATTTCCGGCCGAATGCGGCAAGGCACCGGTAGGAGCGCCAAATATCGCGACGTCAATTTCACCGGCCTGCAGGTCTTCGGGTGTAAGAGCGACGGGCAGCTTAAAGAACGTCTGAATTCCCACGGGTTCCATCTGGAGTTGGTATCGCTGTACATCCATCGGTCCGGCTGGACGTCCAGATGGTTCACGTTCTGCCCGCCAGATATCCGTGGACTTGTCTTGTTTGATATTCATCTTTGTCGGATCGTCAGGGACCTCGTGGGGCATCGGTCCGATGTTCTCATTTGGCGAGGACGTGGCGATATCCTTCAACATTTGCGCCGAAGTTTCTAAAGGAAGGGCACCAAGTGCGGCGGTGAACACAGCGGTGGACAACAACTTGCAGTAATTCATCGTCTGTCCTTTCAAATTCAAGGCAATCCGGTTTTGTCATTAGATTGCGTGTGATTTTGTCGGACAGGTAGCAAGTGTGCTACGTAATAAGTGCATTTGGAACCTATCTTTGCAGAATTAATTCTTGCCGAATGCCGTGCCGCGCATACAGACTAAGGGCATGGGTACACAGCGTATTCTTCTGCACGAAGCCGAAGATATTTCGGAGTTTCTGTTCCGGGCCACTGGGATGATGCCCGGCTATACCCAATTTTCAGCGGGCCCGGCCAAACTTGAATACAAGGTTGTGGATCTAGATGGCGTTACGTTGCTGTGGGCTTCGGGAATTGCTCATTGCAGGTGGCAAGACCAGATGTCTGATGACGGTCGCGTGCATTTCGGGATTGTCCTGAACACACGGAACGGCGTCAGATCGCTTGGCCACGAACTTGGTCCTGAAGATGCGATGTTGTTTCGCCCGGGTCAGGAGATGGACTATGTTTTTCTGGGGCCGGTTGAAACGCTGGAAATCGGCGTGTCCAAGGAAATTGCAGACAGTCTTGGGTGGACCTTTTCAGGAGCGCCTTTGGCACGCATCCACGGAACGCCGTTGAAGCGGCTTGAATCTGCGTGCCGCCAAGCAAGTAAAATCGCTGGGTTCAAAGGCAAAGGGACAGGGGCTGCATCAACAGCGGCGGCGCAGGGGATGGTTCTGGACGCCTTGGAATGTGCGTTGGCTCCATGGTTGCCCCACGGTGCCGGATCGCATCCGGAACTTAGCGAATGCACGAGCCGGTATTCAGTGCTTAAAAACTTCGATCACCTTCTTTCCGAACTGGGCGACGCTATGCCTGATCTCGGCTCCATTTCCAAAGAACTCGGAGTGGGGCGTCGCACGTTGTTTTATTCACTGCGCCAGTCGCTTGGAATTACACCGAGGCGGTATGTAGAGATCCGGCGCCTTGCAGAACTGCGAAACCGGCTGAAAAACTCTAGCCCTGATGAAACTACCGTTACAGAATTGGCAATCGAATTCGGGTTTGGTGATCTCGGTCGGATGGCCGGAAAGTACCGTCAACAGTTTGGAGAGTACCCTAGCCAAACGCTACGCCATTAGTTCAACAGCCTCTGCCTTGGACGTCTGAGAGTTTCGCTTGGAAGTTCTCCGAACAGAGACCGGTACTTTCCGGCCATGCGTCCCAGCTCTGAGAAACCGTGGTCATTCGCCAGCAAAGTTACTGACGAGGCATCCGGTTCGCTACGATAGAGGCTAGCGCGAAGCGCGTTCAAACGCACGATTTCTCGAAATCTTCTGGGGCCAAGCCCATATTCTCTTTTGAAGGCTTGAAAGATGCTGCGCTTGGAGACACCAATTTCCTGAGCCAAATCCTCAACACTGAAACACAAGTTGTTGTCGTTGTCCTGTAGCAGCCTGCGGGCCTTGCGAAGCAAATCGACCTGTGCCTCACGCGAAAGAACTTTGCCGCGATGGTTTTCGGGCGGAGCCCAAGGTTGCAGGGCAATATCAAGCGCATCGATCAGTTCAGACCGAATATCTGAGAGAGCGGCGGAGCTGCAATCGCCGGAACCGGACTTGAAAGCTGCGCAAAAACCGGCCTTTGCTATTGCGGTCAAGGTTCTAACGGTGCCTTCAAAAACATCCGCGGTTTGGCCACCGCGACAACCCCACCCCAGTTTTTCGGGAAGTTCTTCCGAGAAGGTAAATTCGAGGGTCGTGTAACTGCCGCTGGTAAACAGTTCGGCTGTTTCACCCGGTCTCAGAAGATGCGCGGTGGTGCGAGAAATGCCAGACCGTCCAATTCGTGGGCTGCCATTGGCCGAGACCATGATCGCGAAACGCCATTCACGTGCAAGCATGGTGTCTGTCCACAGATGCCTGCCTTCACCGGACACCTGCAAAAGCCTGATGTCGCCAAAATCGATACTGTGGGCGCTTAGGATTGCGGGGCCAGAAGTGAATTGCATGAAGTTGGTGTCAGTATTGGTTTGCTCAAGATAAAATTTTTCGAGCGTGTCTTCATCTGCAAGATCAATGGAAAAACGATCGAAAGCCAAAGCCGTTCCCTCACCATCACTACAGTCTCGGGGATTTGTTATCCCGTTCGAGCGCCGACACCGGATCAGGTAATGTATGCCGGCTGATTGCAAAGATGCGTACCAATTGCACTTTTTGCACAGTCATAGATAGCCTGAGAAATTATCCTCTCCATAGTCAAGTTAAATTTAGTCTTAAAATGAGAGGATTAGAAAGTGGCGCGTCGCTTATCTCTATTGTTCAAATGGTCCGCTCTGTTCGCAGTTACCGTGGGTGGAGCGGTCTATGCAGAAGACAACCCAGCCCCGGATTTTTCAGCTGATCCGGTGGTCGATGGGTTCCCGTCTTCCATGCAGCCGTGGAGGGATCCAAGCAATCCGAATGTTCAGATCCTCGATCCCGGTTGGAACAAATACTATCTGCGCAAGGACATGGTGGGGGACAATCCTCCGCGGGAACCGGGACCAATTGACTTGCAGCGCTATTATGTTGTGCCTACCAAACACGCTTTCCCAACGTATTTTGGTCTTCCGGTCGCGCTGACAACAGAAGACCTGATTGCCGGAGAGGTCGACGTGGCCATCGTTGGCGCGCCAAGTCAGTTTAACCCCGCAGACGGCAATGGCTGGGCCGCGAACTACATGCGCGTCAACCACAACTACGATTTTGCCCAGTCGGGGCATGATATGTGGTTCAACAACCAGTATTTCGACATTTTAAACGTTGTGGACTATGGAAACGCCAACGCCCACCCGTCTTTGATGATGCAGAACTTTGCCGACCAGGCTGGCGTGTTCAAGGAAATCCTGGATGGCGGTGCGATACCCTTCGTCATTGGTGGCGACCACGGTACTCAGGTCGCTTCGCTCATGGCGCTGATTGACCACTACGGTCCGCAGAGTTTCACAACAGTTCACTTTGATGCCCACACCGATCTTGCACCGCCAGACGGACGCCTTGGCATGTTTACCCACGGCGGAGCGGCGCTCCGCTTTGCGCATGAACAGGGGTGGACGACAGGAGATCAGATTTTTCACATCGGCCTGCGCGGTGCGTATGAAAGCGTCGAGAGAATGGATTGGATGTTCAACAATCAGACCAACTACTACTTTATGCCGAAGTTTGAAAAAAACGGATTTGACGCAACGGTTGACGAGCTGATCGCGGAACTTGAAGGACGCCGACTGTATATCTCAATCGATATGGACGTTTTGGACGGCTCTTTGGCTCCGGGTGTGTCGAACCCTGAAATTGGTGGTTTCACTACGCTACAGTTCATGCAGATCCTCCGAAAGCTGGCGCTGCAGAATGAGATACTGCTGATCGATTGGGTTGAGTACTCTCCGCTTCTGGATGACCGCCGTCGCTCGACAGGTAACGTCATCAGCCGTTTGCAGAGACATACACTCGCCGCTATGGCGGCTCGGAAAGAGGGCATAACTGACCCGAATTATGTTCACCCAGCAATGCTTCAGGATAACAGCAAGTAGCATTGCAAGCCGCGTAATCGGTGCGTTGCACTCCTTACGCTTGCCTTTGTCGGGAAAGGCGCCTTGAATTGAGGCGTCTTTTTCGGGTGACGTAAAACAGGTTCAAGAATGTCCATTAGCACTTCAAGCAATCGAACGGGAAATCCAGCCGGTACCGACAGAGGTGACCCGAACTCATTCCTTTCCAATATGGTCAGAGAACCCTTGTTTCAGTTTCTCGTCCTCGCGGGGCTTCTGTTTATCGGACAGGCGTTGTTTGCAAAGGACGACCGAGATCTGATCGTGGTGGACGCGGCGACACAGGAATATCTATTTGATCGAGAGGCGGAGTTGCTTTTGCGCCCTCTGAGTGAAGATGAAAAACAGGAGCTGGTCAGAAACTTCGTTGAGGAGGAGATCCTGGTCCGTGAAGCAGTAAAGCGAGGTTTTTCTGACGGCTCTCGTATTCGCGCGTTGCTTCTTCAGAATATGCGGTTTTTCATAGCTGGAGATTTGGCAGAGCCGACCGAGGCGGAACTCAAAGAATACTTTGATAGCAACCCGGAAAACTTTCGGAGCCCGCCCAGCTATGACCTTGATCATGTGATGTTTAACTCGGTCAACGACGTTTCCCCCAATATTCTGGACGCGTTGAATGAAGGCGCTGATCCCAAGACGCTTGGCGATGCTGACATCACCTTTGGAAGCACCTTGAGATACATGGATCAAAAGCGCCTGGTGCAGGCGTTCGGCGGTGAAACGGCAAATGAAGTTTTGACAGCCATTGCCCAAAATGACGAATGGCACGGGCCGTTTCAATCTCAGACCGGGTCGATCCACTTTCTCAGGGTTATCAGGGAAAACCCTGCTCAGTTGCCTGAGTTTGAGCAGGCCAAGGATTGGGTGGCGACCCGGTGGATGACAGACAAGTCTCGTGAGTTGTTAGAGCAAGAACTGCGATCCGTTGAAATTGACTACAAGGTCGAAATTGCGCCGCTGCAAGGGGACAGGGAAGGTGAGTAAGCTATTCCCGATCATTTTGTGGGCGGTGGCTTTGATCGCGATTCAGGGGATTTGTGCCCACGCGCATACGCTTGGCTTGGATCGCGCGGAACTGAATGAAACGGCACCTGGCCAGTATCGGCTGATTTCTAAAGTGCCCAGTCGCATATCCGCAGCGATATTGTCTCCGGACTTGCCCGAGCATTGTGAGTTTGTGGGAAACCCGAATGGTGAAAGGGGTTCCTATTCCGTAACTTTCAACTTTGCATGTTCGGCCTCTCTTACATCCGATGATCGGCTGTCGCTTCCTTGGAATCGCGAAGGCGCTTTGCTGACAGTTCGTTGGTATGGGCAGGAACCGGTTACGCGATTGGTAAAACGAGAAGGGACGACCATCGAAGTCAATCTGGAGGAATGGCTGGCTGGTTCGGGGTCGGCGGTGCGCGCCGCCCAACGTTACACGGTTCTGGGCGTAGAACACATTCTTGAGGGATTGGATCACCTGCTGTTCGTTTTGGCCTTGCTCTTTCTTGTGGAAGGCTGGTGGATGCTCGTTAAGACAATAACTGCGTTTACGGTTGCCCACTCGATCACTTTGGGGTTGGCAACGTTAGGGTTTGTTTCGCTACCCTCAGCGCCGGTAGAGGCGGCAATCGCCCTTTCGATCGTGTTTCTTGCGTCCGAGATTGTCTGGAAATCACGTGGTCGTTTGTCTCTGGCGATAAGGGCACCGTGGGTCGTCGCGTTTGCTTTCGGGCTCTTGCACGGGCTTGGATTTGCCGGTGCGTTGGCTGAAATCGGACTACCCCCGTCTGAAATCCCGATTGCGCTTTTGTTTTTCAACATCGGTGTGGAGCTTGGGCAGCTACTTTTTGTCGGGGCGGCCCTCATTGTCGGGTGGTTGTTTTTGCGTATTCCTTCCGCAAGACGTTTGGAGAACTACGCTCAAATGATGCTCGTCTACGGAATTGGAACTGTTGCAACCTACTGGATGATCGAGCGGACATACTCAATTTTTGCTTAGAATGTTGGCAAAGGGCCGTGAAGGATACGAACGCAGCGCGAGGTTATTGTCTTGGGGCGGTTAACCCAAGTAACCAGCAAAGAATGCCAGGAACGCCAGTAGCACGCCAACTAGGATTGCGACCACCATCAAAGCTCCGTTGCCCTTGGCGAAGTACCCCAGCATGAGAAGGCCAACGACGAAGATACCGACCAGAAAGAAAAGAACCGTATTGTCCAACGTAGCCCCCGTTTATTGGTTTAGCAGTTTATGCGTTTCCGCCTGTGCCTCGTTTTATGATCGGCGTCCTTTTTGAAAGACGTATTATACATTGGGCGCAGTGGCTTTGATGCCGTTCAGGGTTGCGAACAATACTGGAACCAGAATCATTGTCAGCATCGTGCCGACCGTCAATCCGCCCATGATTGTGATGGCCAAGCCCACCCAGAACACGTCCGGCAGAAGTGGAATAACACCCAAGACAGTTGTTGCAGCAGCCAACACGACCGGCCGAAGCCTTGAGGCACCGGCATTCAATATAGCGTCATAGCCCGGTTGACCCTCGGCCAGATTGTCGTTGATCTGATCAATAAGAACGATTGCGTTCTTTATCATCATACCGGCCAAGCTCATTCCTCCAAGCAGTGCGACGAACCCGAACGGAGTGTTCGTAAGTAGCAGGCTGGGGACGATGCCAATGATAACGAACGGCACAGTCAGGAAAATGACCAGCGGCCTGCGGTAGGAATTGAATAGCCCGACCACGATAAGCGCCATGATCGAAAATGCGGGTATCATGCCAGGGATCAGGGACGCTTGTGCAGATACCGTATCCTCATATTCTCCGCCCCATTCCAAGCTGTAGCCGGGCGGAAACTCGGCTGCCAAAGCGTCATAGTCGGCAAGAACGGCTGCCCGATAGCTTGGCAGGGTCACGCTGTCGATCGGGTTCGCCTGAACGGTCAGCACCCGCCGCCTGTCGCGGCGATTGATTGTGGGATCCTCGGGTTGGACATTGACGCCCCGAACGACCTGGGCCAGCGGCACAGGTTCGACCGAAAACGGAGATTGCAGTTGCAGCAGCTCAAAATTGTCAACGGCAGCGACGTCATCCGCGCCGGGGCGAACGATGATCGGCAGAAGTTCGTCGCCCTCGCGATAGAGGCCAACTGATCGCCCATCAAATGCGCGTTTCGTCGTATTCCCGAGATCCTCGTAAGTAATGCCTGTCCACCTGGCGCGATCCTGATCGTAGTCCGGCACGGTTTTCAGAACGCGGTTGCGCCAATCGGTGCGCGCAACCTTGGTCCATTGATGATTGTCCAAAATCGCGACGGCCCTGTCGCCAAGGTCTCGCAGAGTTTCCGGGTCCGCATCCGCAGGTCCGATAATCCGCGTTTCAAAGGCCCAGGTATTGCTGGGTCCAACGCCGAACTGACGTGTGAACGCGGTCGCTTCGGGCATATTGGCCGAAATCCAAAGCGAGATATTCTTAGTCATCTCAGGGATATCACGATAGTCATCGACGTTTACGATGATTTGCGCGTAGGACGGGTTGGTGCCTTCCGGGTCGACTGGAAGATAGAAGCGAGGAGGCCCGGCTCCGATGAAACTGGCGATTCCGGTGACACGCTCGTCCTGCTCCACCTGTTCTTCAATGCGCGTGATGGCTTCGGATACGGCTTCGATCCGCGTTCCTTCGGGCGCGTAGTAGTCAATCATGAACTTCGTCATGGATGAGGTTGGGAAGAACAACTGAGTGACAGATCCAAAGCCGACCCCCGCCACAACCAAAGCGGCCAGAGCGACGCCGATTGTCAGGAACCGAACCCGGATCGCAGCGGCCAGGAAACGACGGTAAACGGCATAAAGACCGGTGTCGAAGTTCTCACTGTTTTCTCCTTTGGGCTCTGGCAGCATGGCGACGCATTGCAGGGGTGTTACCGTCATTGACAGAAGCCAGCTAACCAAGAGTGCAATGCCGACGACTGAAAAGAGGGTCCGGCAATATTCGCCAGCACTCTCGACCGATGCGAAAATCGGGTAGAAGGCCATAACCGCAACGAAAGTAGCGCCAAGCAGCGACATTGCGGGTCGCGTGGCTGCATCAATCGCGGCCTTTGCGCGGTCCATTCCCTGAGACATCCGAACCATCGCGCCATCCGCGACCACGATTGAGTTGTCGACCATCATGCCAAGGGCAATGATCAGCGCGCCCAGAGACATGCGCTGTAGATCAATGCCCAACATCGCCAAGGGAATAAAGGTTGCAAGGATCGTCAGGATCAGCCCGCTGCCGATGATGATACCCATCCGAACGCCCATCGCCAAAGTCAGAACGACCAGAACGATTGCCACGGCTTGACCAAGACTTACCAGAAAACTGCTGACAGCAAGATTTACGTCATCAGATTGCCAATGCACACGCTCGACTTCGATACCCACGGGGAGGCGTTCGATAAGCTCGGATACCTTGGCGTCCACGGCCTGTCCCACGCTTACAACGTTGACCCCGGACTGGAAGGATATCGCCAACCCAATCGAGGGAAGCCCATTGAACCGCATCAGTGTTGTCGGTGGATCGGCATACCCTTCAACAACGTCAACAACTTCGCCCAGCCGCAATAACTCTGGACCCCGTCCTTGGCCGCTTTGAGCCTGATCCAAACCGCTGGGCCGTACCACCAGGTCCGCGATGTCATCGGGGCTGCCGAACGTGCCGCTGGGCGCAATACGCATGCGGTAATCGCCGATGTTGACCCGGCCGGCATCCACAATTGAATTTTGCGTTTGCAGGGTACTCAGAAGGGTCTGTGCGGACACACCAAGTGCGGCCAAAACTTCCTCTCGGGTCTCAAGGTAAATGACCCTGTCGCGTTCGCCCCAAAGATCAACCCTTCCGACACCGTCGATCAACGAAAGCTCGCGTTTGAAGTCATCTGCGAAAGCGTCAAGCTCCTGATACGAAAACCCATCGGATGTCATCGCAAGCAGCAGACCGAACACGTCGCCGAAGTCATCGTTTATCGCGGGCCGACCTGCGCCGGGCGGGAGCTGGGTCTCAACGTCCCTGACCTTTCGCCGCAGCGTATCCCATATCTGGGGCAACTCCTCGGACCAGTAGTTCGGCCGGATTTCTACCTTGATTGTCGACACCCCGGCCCGGCTTTCGCTTGAGATGTAGTCGATCTCCTTGATTTCCTGCAGCTTGATTTCGATCCGTTCGGTGACCTCTTGCTCAACTTCTTCCGGGCTTGCGCCGGGATAAAGTGTTGTCACCACCGCCGTTTTGATGGTGAATTCCGGGTCTTCCAATTGTCCGAGACTGAAAAAGGCGGATATGCCGCCCAATGTCAGCATCACGACGGCAAACCATACGAATTTGGAGTTACGAATCGAAAACGCAGCGAGCCCCATTACTCAGCGTCCTCAGACAAAAGCGAGACTTTCTGGCCTTCTCTCAGGGAATTCGCTCCGGCGGTGACGATCACATCGCCGAAATCCAAGCCCTCGCTGACGGCAACGCCCTGCGATCGGGGCGTTCCCAATGTGATCTTTCGTGCGCCCACCGTTTCGGAATTGGTATCGAACACCCAGACATGCGGATCGGTCTCACCTTCGGGTACAAATACTGCGCTGGCGGGAACCATTATCGAGTCAAAGGGCTCGTACCCTTCTTTCGGCTTGCCGCGAACCCGCCCAGACATACCCGGAAGAACCGGCGAGCCTTCTGGTTGCTTCATTTTCAAGGTGACGGGAAAGGTCCGGGTCGTGGCCGAAGCCTCCGAGCCGATCTCGCTGATTTCGGCGGGCAGGGTGACGTCTCCCAGGGCGTCAAATGATACCGTGATATCCTCGATATGTGGGATCAGGGCGATATACCGCTCGGGGATGTCGATCACCACTTCGATATGCTCGGCATCCAGTATCCGAAGAACCGGAGTCTGCGCTGCCACTTCTTCAAAATCCTCAATGTACTTAGCGACCACACGACCATCGAAGGGTGCGACCAGGCTTGTATAGGTCAGGTCCAAGGTCGCACGGTCCAGCGCGCCCTGCACAGAATTGATCGCGGCCCTTGCCGACGTCTCGCCCGCAACGAACCGGTCAAGCGTTGCCTGCGCTGCCACGTCCTTTTCCACCAAAGAGCGCTGCCGGTCAGTTTGCAGCTTCGCATTGTCAAACGTTGCCTGCGCGCTTTCCAATTCCGCAGTCAGCCTGTCCACCTCTGCTTGAAACGGGGCGGGATCCAAAGCTGCCACGACATCTCCGTTCGCGACCGGATCGCCAACCTGAACGTTCACGCCGACCACATTGCCCGGCACACGAAACGCCAGCGACACCTCGCGCGCGGCCCTTGCTGTGCCTACGAAATAACGATCATGGATGCTGGAGAGATCGGCAATCTCGGTTGTCCGGACGGGTCGGATGACTGTTTCGGCGGTTTCTTCTTCTTTTTCCCAGCACGCGGCCAGCACCAAAAAGACCGCCAACCCGATAGAAAATCTCTTCACATTCCCCTCCCGTTTTGGCTGTTGCCCTTTGTCTGAACCCAAAGTGGCCAACCAAAATCGTGCTTTAGCGCTTGAACTTAGTCGCAAGTGTACGCCCATACAGAACAAAGTCAAACATATGAATTCGTTTGAAATTCTCCGTCTATTGAACATCGGAAAGTTGCCAGTTGGCACAGACGCCGATCTGTTTGTGCGACCACATTAGTATGGGCGGAACATTTGCAAAAAAGTCCGCCGAAGGCGCAAAACCAAAAGTCTTTTGCCGTCACACAGGGTGACGGGCTGTACTGAAATTTGGTCAAGACAATTGCGACTGGAAGCCGTTCCGCTTGGATTTGGCGGCTTTGCACATGATTGATCTTTTTGATTTCATTCGTCTATCCTTGGAGGGGTTCGTCAAGAAACAGGAGGTTCTTGTGAACAGCTCTATCTCTGACGAAGCGATGTCACGGCTTCCATTTTGGGTGACTGCGCCCGGCGAGACAGATGGTTTCCTGATCGTGGTCGGATTGTGTCTTGTTGTCGTTCTGCTGGGTTTTGGCGCACTCTATTTCACTGTGCAGGCTATTCCGGATCGTATGGCGGCGGGTGCCCATAAGGTGCAAATGCAGCTTGTTGGGGTGCTTGGGTTGATCTCTCTTTTCACTTTGAACAACGCTTTTTGGATCGCGGCAATCTTGATAGCCGCCGTGCCCTTGCATGAAATCTTTCCCCTAAAGCCAGAGGTGAACGGCCCGGAGCGCACCGATGCTTGAACTGATATTTTCCGCCCTGATCACTATTGTTCCTGACTATCTCTATCGCAGATACAAACAGGGTAAGCGGTGGGGTCATGAAATTACGCTTTTCAATGTCTGGTACGAGCTGCGCTGGGGGTTGACCGCCTGCGCAATTTTGGCCGTTACCTTAATCACCGTCATATTTTACTTTCACCCTTCGACCCGCAATGTTTCCGCAATGTTTCGCACCGTCACGATCCTGTCGGACAGGGGCGGCCGGGTCGCCGAAGTTTACGTCGCCAACAACGAATCCGTGAAAGCGGGCGATGCTATTTTCAGGCTGGATACCACGCGGCAAGAAGCTGCTGTGGAAACCGCGCAGAGCCGCATCAACGAAATCGACGCCGAGCTGGGTCTGATCGTGACGGAAATTGCCGCCGCAGAAGCGAGGGTCGAGGCGGCCGAGGCCGATCTGAGTCAGGCTGCGAACGATCTGCAGAGACGACTGTCCCTTGCCGAGCGAAACGACACAGTCGTGAGCGAGCAGGAACTGGAGCGTCTGCAGACTGACGTATCCAGTGCAGAAAGCCAGCGTACTGCCGCGATTGCGGCCCTTGATGGTGCCAAGCTGCGGCAGACCACTCTGCTTCCCGCTCAGAAAGAAAGTGCCCTCGCCGTCGTGAGGGAGGCAGAGAATGAAATCGCAAAGTCTACGGTGTTCGCCGAAGTGGACGGAACAGTGACGCAATTTCTTTTGAAACCTGGCGACATCGTAAATCCGATCCTGCGCCCTGCGGGAATTCTGGTTCCCGACGTCACGGGGCAAGGGCGGTTTGTTGCGGCTTTCGGACAGATATCGGTGAATGTTCTCAAACCCGGAATGCTCGTGGAAATCACCTGCGCCTCCAAGCCGCTGACTGTTGTGCCTATGTTCGTTGACGAGGTTCAGGACGCCATTGCCGCGGGCCAATTCCGGCCGGGGGATGCGCTTTTGGATCAGCAGGATCGTGCCCGACCGGGAACGGTGACAGTTTTCCTTGCGCCGATCTTCCCAAAGCACCTGGAAGGTATTCCGCCGGGCAGTGCGTGCGTTGGCGTCGCGTACACAAGTCGCGCCAAGGAAATCGATGCCGGTGAGATCACCGGGTTTTCAGCATTTATCGCCCGGATTGTGGACGGTATGGGGATTGCAAACGCCATCGTGCTCCGAGCGCAAGCGATCTTGTTGCCAGTAAAGGTGCTGGTCTTTTCCTGATGTCTGTCTCTGGCGGAGAAGCACATGCTGACTGCGTTTATCAAAGCAATGCCAATCGCGGTGGGTATTCTGCTTGCTTCGTTGCCACTGGTCAGCGTCTCTCTTTTATTGAGCCGACGGCCCGAGCAAAAAATCCTATACCGCGTTTCTTTGCGGTTGGATCGTTGGTGCACTCACCATCGGGATTGCCGCCATTGCAATGTCGGACCTGAGCACACCGGGTCAGCAGGCACCATCTGTTTGGGTCGTGTGGGTTCGCCTGTTTCTGGGGCTGGGCTTGGTTGCTTTGGCCCTTCGCAAACTGAGCCTAAAATATTATTCGGACGAAAACGCGCCTCCAAAATGGATGCGTGTTCTAGAGCGGATGCAACCAATCAGGACGTTTGGGCTTGGCGCCGCTCTGGCGGCCCTCAACCCCAAGAACGCAGCCTTGTTCATATCTGGTGCGCTGACCATAGCCGCAGCAACATACGCTCCGGTCGAGCAGATCGGGGCAGTGCTGGGATTTGTTGTCGTGTCCAGCATGGGTTTGGCTAGCCCTTGGATTTTATCGCTATTTTTCGGCGTGCGGGCAGAACCTGCACTGACCCGGTTAAACGATGCCATGGCAAAGTATAGCGGCTGGATTGTCATTGCGGTGCTGGTTGTTCTGGGCGGCGTCGTGTTCGCGAACGCGGTCGCGGACTTGCAGGCAGAATATTAAGTGACGCGTGTTTCAGTCTTTTGCCGGAGCGATACGGAACCATGCGGACAAAAGCGCCTTTAGGACCGACGCATTACAGCACAGGGGCAGGGCGGACCTGTCTTGTTGCGAACGGCGCGCCCGTACAAGCACGCTGTTTTGCACGAAAACAGGCCGCTTCCAGCCCTTTTATTAAGCATCGGGACAAAAAAACGGTGCATTTTTGGCTAAAGCGATGCGAGGGCGGAAATGAAACTGGCCTCAACTTGCCCAGTCACAACGCCTTGAGCTTTGCTGAAGGCGCAGGACGCTTAGGGTTCCGCCGCCATTTCAGCGGGTCAGGTCCGAGAAGCGTCACCTAGCCGGCAAACTCCGGCGAGGCACACGGCGGGGCAAAATCCCGGGAGATTACTGCGCAGGTTTGTTCGCGCCCGATCTCTTTGTTCCGCCAGCGGACCCAAAACCGAAGACCTCGGCGGGACGCAACAACGGGGAAAGACATGAATATCTCAAAACTAATGTCCGCAACCGCCCTTGCGCTGGGTGTATTGGCAGGAGCGTCCGCACCTGTGGCTGCTGCAGAAAAGACCGAATTCAAACTCGCCTGGTCGATCTACGTCGGCTGGATGCCGTGGGGTTATCTTGAAGACAGCGGGATCATGGACAAGTGGGCGGACAAGTACGGCATTGATGTCGAGATCGTGCAGTTCAATGACTATGTCGAGTCCATCAACCAATACACTGCCGGGGCGTTTGACGGTGTATCCGCCACGAACATGGACACGCTTTCCATTCCCTCCGGCGGCGGTGTCGATACCACAGCTTTGATCGTCGGTGATTATTCAAACGGCAACGATGCGGTTATTGGCAAAGGGGTCACTAGCCTGTCAGAGCTGAAGGGCAAGCCGGTCAACCTCGTTGAGTTGTCGGTGTCGCATTACCTTCTTGCGCGTGGCCTCGATAGCGTCGGGTTGGAGGAGTTTGATCTGGATGCCGTGATCAACACCTCTGACGCCGACATGATCGCGGCTTATGCAACACCGGATGTTGAGGCAGTCGTCACCTGGAACCCGCTGGTGTCGGAAATCCTCGATACCAGTTCCGACGCTGTGAGCCTTTTTGACAGTTCGATGATCCCCGGAGAAATCCTGGATCTGATGGTCGTGAACACTGAAACCTTGGCCGACAATCCGAATTTCGGCAAAGCGGTCGCCGGTGCCTGGTATGAGGTCATGGCGCTTATGGCCGCTGGCGACGAGGAAGCGCTGACCGCGATGGCCGAGGCGTCCGGCACGGATCTTGCTGGCTACAAGGCACAGATGGCGTCAACCGAGTTGTTCTTTGACCCTGCTGACGCTGTAGCTCAGGCAAGCGCGGGTGATCTTTCGGAAACCATGACGAATGTGGCCGAGTTCCTTTTTGAGAAAGGCATCCTTGGCGAGGGCGCGCCAAGCGCTGATTTCGTTGGCATCGAGTATCCGGACGGGTCCGTTTCCGGCAGTTCGGAAAACGTCAAATTCCGGTTCGACACGACGTATATGCAGATGGCTGCGGATGGCGCCCTGTAAATGAACGGACAGGGTGAAGCCTGTGGGCTTCACCCCATGTTTTGCCAGTCAAGGAGCGGCACGCATGCGACTGATAAACACGATTCCCGGAAAGCCTGCGGGCATTTTCATCGCCGCCCTTCCATTTGTCGCGGTTATCCTGAGCTACTACATCGCTTCGGACATTCGGTTGCAGGCCAACCCTCAGGATAAACTTCTTCCGGCCCTGACGACGATTGCGGAAACCGCGGAGCGACTCTTTACCGAACCGGATCGCCGGTCGCGAGAAATACTCTTGTGGAACGACACAGCCGCAAGCCTTGCCCGTCTGCTTGGTGGCGTAGTCATCGCGGCCATGCTGTCCTTGGTTCTTGGTTTGGCCATTGGGCTTTTGCCGTATGCGCGGTCGTTTCTCTCAGGCTTCATTGCTGTGCTGTCCATGGTGCCGCCGCTTGCTCTTTTGCCGATTTTGTTCATCGTGTTCGGGTTGGGTGAAGTTTCAAAGGTGGCGTTGATCGTCATTGGCATTACGCCCTTTATGACCCGCGACCTGGCGCAACGGGTCATGGAAATCCCGAAAGAACAAATCGTCAAGGCGCAGACGCTGGGTGCCTCCAGCGGGGTGATTGCCCTGCGAGTGGCCTTGCCGCAAATACTGCCGAGGCTCATCTCGAACGTTCGGCTGTCGCTTGGGTCCGCATGGTTGTTCTTGATCGCGGCCGAGGCGGTTGCGTCCAATGTGGGCCTTGGCTACCGGATTTTCCTCGTCCGCCGATACCTCGCGATGGATGTCATTCTGACCTACGTGATCTGGATCACGGTGCTGGCATTTACGATAGACTGGTTGCTCAAAACCCTGTCCCGCCGCGCATTTCCGTGGATGGAGGCAGGTCTATGAGCTTTGTAAGTGTAAGAAACGTCTGGCAGAAGTACGGTAGTCGCTCGATCTTGGAGCGTGTGAATGTCACGGTCGATGAAGGCGAATTCATCTCTATCGTCGGCGCGTCTGGCTGCGGGAAATCCACGTTTCTGCGCATGCTTCTTGCAGAAGAACGCCCCTATCGTGGCGAGATAAGCATCGATGGTGGCCCAACCGCCAGAGAACCCAACCTTGAGCGCGGCGTGGTCTTTCAACGCTATTCCGTTTTTCCACATTTGTCGGTTCGCGAAAACCTGATCGCCGGTGAAGGGTTTCGTACCCGGTTCGGTCGTTTGCACGGTTCACTCCGCAAGGAAGCCGAAAATCGCGCTGACGAGATGTTGGAGCGGATTGGGTTAAATCACGTGTCCCATCAATACCCGTCCTCTTTGTCGGGCGGTATGCAGCAACGGTTGGCGATTGGGCAGGCGATGGCCGCAAAACCACGCATTCTGTTGCTGGACGAACCATTCGGAGCGCTCGATCCGGGAACACGGCTTCAAATGCATGAGTTCCTTTTGGAGCTGCGAGAGGAAACCAACATGACCGTTTTCATGGTCACCCACGATCTGGACGAAGGGTTCAAGCTGGGTGACCGCGTTCTGGTGTTCGATAAACCGCGCTGGGATCCACAGGACCCGGGTCTTTTCGGGGCAACGCTCACCTATGACTTCGATGCGCGCAACGGCGGAATACCGTTTCAGGATCTGCTTGACCACTATCCGTCTTTGGCTGCCGCATGACCCCTTGCACGGCATGCGCTCCCGGGCTCCGCATGTTGTGTTCACCAAAGCTCGGAAGCGTCCCGGCCAAATTCGACGGGACATTGATTAGGAGACAACTACGTGTTTTCGGATCTCAAGCGCAGCCGGTCGCACCACCCGCGTGACCAGCGCGACCGTATTGCACTGCGTGAGCAGCGTCATCACCATCCAGACCTCAGCAAATTGGCGGGCTGGAAGGCGATGCATTTGGAGGCTGACCTGCCGGAAGGCCGAATGGAGGAAGAACGCCAATGGGCGCTGCGTATGGGCCTTACCGGAGCAGACAGCATCGAAGACAAGTCGATCCCGACATTTGCACGAGGCGAACTGCCTCACTTTGCAGGGATCAACACTTTTCTGAAAGCTCCGTATGCCGAGGATGTTCTGGAGGTCGCGGACTATGATGCCACGGTCCTTGGGATTCCGTTTGACGGCGGTACCACCTACCGGCCCGGCACCCGGTTCGGCCCTCAGGGGGTTCGCAAGATTTCTGCGCTGTACACGCCCTACAACTACGAAATTGGCGTCGACCTTCGCGAACAGATGACACTTTGTGATGCCGGTGATGTTTTCACGATCCCTGCCAATATTGAAAAGAGTTTCGATCAGATAAGCCGGGCGGTCAGCCACGTGTTCAGCTCTGGCTCACTTCCGATCATGATTGGCGGCGACCATTCCATCGGCTTCCCTTGCGTGCGCGGCATCGCGGAATGCACGTCAAAAAAGATCGGAATCGTTCATTTTGACCGACATGCCGACATACAGGAAAAAGACCTGGATGAGCGGATGCACACAACGCCGTGGTTTCATTCGACCAACCTTCCCAATGTCCCGGCGACCAACCTCGTACAAATCGGGATCGGAGGCTGGCAAGTTCCACGCGAAGCCGTGAAGGTCGCGCGAAAGCGCAACACCAACATCATCACCATGGGCGATATGGAAAAAATGGGCGTCGACAAGACCATCGAAGTGGCGCTTGAGATGGCCTGGAAAGACGTGGACATGGTTTATATGTCATTTGACATCGACAGCCTCGACTGTGGTTTTGTCCCCGGAACAGGCTGGCCCGAACCCGGCGGTTTCCTACCGCGCGAAGCATTGGCGCTGGCTTCGGGTATTGCGGCCGAAGGAATCTGCGGACTTGAACTGGTTGAAGTGTCGCCGCCTTACGATACGTCCGACATAACGGCACTGATGGGCACGCGGGTGATTGTCGACGTGCTTGGCGCGTTGGTGTCCAACGGCAAGTTGGGTGCCCACAAAAAGTTCATCGATAAACCTGTGAAAACGCCTCATGGCGAATTTGAAGGCAAACGATGGTCAAATGGCAAACCGCACAAGGTAGGTTCGTAATGCCGCACGATCATTCGCACCATCACCACCACGATCACGACCATGCCCACCACGGGCATGGTCATAACCACGCGCATGGGGACCACCTGCACAGCCATATGCATCACGAAGACGAAGCGGCCGACCTGCAGGTTCTGGCAACCCAGTTTATTGACGGGTTTTTGCAGGCCGCTGACAAGACAAGTTATCTGAAGCTGGCGGGCGTGCCGTTCGAGAGGTCGGGGGCAGGCGGGGCAACGGCGTTGAAGCTGATTGACGTCGAGTTGAAAACCGATTGGCAGGTGGGCACGGCCTCACCTTCATTTGGTTCCCGTGAACTCAGCTATCTGCCTTTTCCGGGGTAGATGGTTCAGGAACGCACCAATATGTCGCTTGTCTATGTCTCGATGGATGAAAAATCCGTTCTGGATATCCGCGACTTTCTTCATCAGCGAAAGCAGGAAATTGAAAGATGAAAGCGAAACTCTTGACGCTTGCGGTTTGGGGTGCAGCAACCCCGGCTTTTGCACATACTGACACGTCGTTTCACACACACGGCGCAGAATTTTTCTCAGCGGTTGCAGCAATCGGGGCCGCTGTTTTGCTTGCCGTTGGGTTCAAAAAATAGACCTGAGCCGTGGCGCAGAGTTTTGGTGCTGCGCCACGGATAGAACTTCCGGCGTTCCGGCTTTATTCGGTATCAGGCTGTAATCCTTTGCATTTTGGCGGCTTTTCGGTCATTATGACTGTTCATATGTAAGCCCAATCAACGTGTTTGGATCTCAGTGCCGTCTTTGGTCGAGCAGAGCCATCCTTGGGTGGAAACAGGCAGATGTCACAGGGCTTTGCGCTTGATTGCGCAATGTCGTGGAAAGCCACACTTGGTCTTTGAAACAACGCCCCGCCTCCTGTGACTCGAGAAAATTTGGGATAAATAAACCTTAAATCGTTGATTTAAGGCATAAAATTGACACTGACAGCACGCAAGCAAGGCGTCGCGCCTTTCTAGTTCCGATCCATACCAATCTGGAACGGAGACATTGCGATGCTGAACCTGTGTGCGAAGCCACCTGTTAATTCTGAGAGTAAACTCGGATCGTCTGTCCGGCGCGCAGCTAAAATCTTGGCGCTTCTTCCTGCTGTTTGTTTTCTTTTTCTTATCTCAGCTTTTCAGGGGTTCGCCGATGTCCAGAAGCCCTATGTAGTCGGCAACGACCGAGGAGGGTACCTGCATGACCGGCTGATAGAATTGGAGAATCTGCAGCGAAACAGGGTATCGGTCGAAATTCGCGGACGCGTTTGCTTTTCTACGTGTACGATGTTTCTTGGTTTGCCAGACACATGTGTCGATCCTGAAACCACGTTTGGTTTCCACGGGCCATCGCAAAGCGGTCGCCGACTGTCGCAAGAGGATTTCGACTATTTCAGCAAGGTGATGGCTGATTTTTACCCCGAGCCGTTGAAGTCCTGGTTCATGAACAAAGGGCGCAATCGCATTTCGGGCGTGTATAAAATCAAGGGGGCCGAAATAATTCGTATGGGGATTGCGCCTTGCAGAACTGCGTGATTGGCGTTGACTTGCCCAGGCTGACGGACAGGTTTATCAAATCCCAATCCACATGCGGTTGAACTGACCTTCTGTGTTTGCCCAAACTGTTCGAGACGGAGCTGTTCCATTATCTTTTCTTCCCTGCTCCAGAGGTTCACCCGGTCCGCGACCTTTTCAAACCCCGAACCCGAAAGTCCAATTTGTGTCATCGGAGACGTTCACGGCTGCGTTGTGCAGTTGGAAAAGCTGCTGGACAAAATCCCGCAGGATCATCGGGTCGTTCTGGTCGGGGATTATGTCGATCGCGGAGAGAACAGTGCCGAAGTGCTGCAACTGATTAAGGGACGTCCTGATTTCACCTGCCTGATGGGAAATCACGAAGAAATGCTGCTGAAATTTCTGAAAGACCCTGAAAGTCACGGACCGCGCTGGCTGCGGTATGGTGGGTTGCAGACTTTGGCGTCATTCGGCGTGCGTGGCGTGCGAGCGGAAATGAACAAGGGCGAACTGCAAGACTGTCGCGACAAGTTGCAGGATGTCATGGGCCAAGATCTGTGTTCGTGGTTGGAAGGTCTGGTTAACTATAAACTGTCTGGCAATGTGCTTGTAACTCATGCAGGGGCCGACCCAAAGGAACTGCCCGATCAGCAATCTGCAGACACTTTGATTTGGGGGCATCCGTCATTCCCAACCACTGACCGAAATGATGGAGTATGGGTCGTTCATGGCCATACAATCGTGAAAGAACCAAGCGCTGTTCGTGGTCGTATTGCCATCGACACCGGCGCTTTCGCAACAGGTGTTCTGACTGCTGTATGCCTTGATGGGACAGAACCCAAGTTCATGTCTGCGCGTCCCTGAGCCCTGACATGATCGCGCCGCGCGTTCGCAGATCGTTTCGGTGGCCTCACGCGACTGCGCCCTTGCAGAAATCAGATTTTGCGCAAAAAAGGGGGTGTTCGACTTTGCTATGCGCAGCCTATAATTCTTTTTTGGAGCTGCCGGTCCAAACTCTTGTCAGCGTGAGGCTCCTTTTATAGGACCACGCTAAGTAGATCAGATTTCGGGCTTTTTATGTTGATAACACCTGTCCTTCTCTGTGGTGGTTCCGGTACGCGCCTCTGGCCCTTGTCCCGGAAAAGCTATCCAAAACAATTCGTTCCTCTTGTTGGCGAGGAAACCCTTTTTCAGGCGTCGGCGCGACGTCTGTCCGGGAAAACCGCAAAATTGCAGTTTGCGGCGCCTGTTGTGCTTACCAATTCGGACTTTCGATTCATCGTTGCGGAACAACTGCAATCTATTGGCATAGATCCGGGAAAAATCCTGATCGAACCGGAAGGTCGCAATACTGCGCCTGCAGTTCTGGCCGCTGCGATTCAGGCATTTAGCGAAGACGAGAATGCGATCCTTTTGGTTGCTCCGTCCGATCATGTTGTGCCAGATTCCGACGCGTTTCAGGCCGCGGTTGCCCGTGGATTGGACGCGGTGGCAAACGGTCAGCTGGTGACGTTTGGAATTACTCCGACGCACGCGGAGACTGCCTATGGGTATCTGGAACTGGCCTCGGCGCCGGATAGCGACGGATCTCCGGTTCCGCTGAAACAGTTTGTGGAAAAACCGGACTTGGCCCGCGCGACCGAGATGCTTGCCGCCGGGAATTTCAAATGGAACGCCGGTATCTTCCTGTTCCGCGCCGCCGACATCATTGCAGCATTCCGACAGCATGCCCCTGAGTTGCTTGAGCCTGTCCAGGCTTCGGTCGACACCGCAACGCCCGATCTGGGCTTTCTGCGTTTGAACCCGGATCATTGGCAAAAGGCCAAGGACATTTCGATCGACTACGCGGTGATGGAAAAAGCCGATAACCTATCCGTGGTTCCGTTTGACTCGGCCTGGTCCGACTTGGGCGGCTGGGACGCGGTCTGGCGCGAGAGCGGACCAGACGAGCAGGGCGTTGTCACAAGTGGCGGTGCCACAGCGATTGACTGCCAGAATACGCTTTTGCGGTCGGACAGCGAACAACTTGAAATCGTAGGTATCGGTCTGGACAATATCATTGCGGTTGCGATGAACGATGCGGTTCTGGTTGCGGACGCGTCGCGGGCTCAGGACGTTAAACAAGCCGTGTCTGCGCTGAAGAAGAAAGACGTGCCGCAGGCCACCGCATTTCCGAAAGATCACCGTCCCTGGGGATGGTTTGAGAGCCTTGTTGTTGGCGATCGCTTTCAGGTAAAGCGCATTTGCGTGCATCCGGGTGCGTCTCTCAGCCTGCAAAGCCATTTTCACCGGTCCGAACATTGGATCGTGGTCGAAGGCACGGCGCGCGTCATCATCGACGACACTGATCAGTTGGTGACGGAAAATCAGTCTGTTTATATCCCGTTAGGTGCCGTCCACCGCATGGAGAACCCGGGCAAGGTGCCGATGGTCCTAATCGAAGTGCAAACAGGCGTGTATGTAGGCGAGGACGACATCGTTCGGTACGAAGACAAATACGCGCGCGGTCAGGGCGCAAAGGGCTGAACCATGTGAAAATCGCGATTGTCCACTATTGGCTTGTCGGTGTGCGCCGCGATGAAACGGTGCTTGAGGCGTTTTGGGTAAGCAGGAGTTCGATTTGACCCCGTCCAGTGACTCCGGGCCTGCAAAGGGGATTATCCTGCCCCCTGATCTTCTCCGCTGAGGAGGTTTCCGGGATCATCCCCTGCGAAGCCTTGAATGCCGCCATCGACAGGTTTGAAGCAGATCCGGCGCTAATTGGTTTGCTGCAGGGCGCGCGCGTGCTTATGCAGGGCTTCGATACGCCCGCTTTCGAGGAAAAGATGTCGGGCTTGGCTGCCCGAACGCTACATTATGTCTGAACTAGCAACGTACGCAGTGCTTTAAGGCCGTTAATCGGTTTTTCCTAGTGTCCCGCTGATTGAATAGAACAGCGAGATCTGAACCATGACGAACCCCTTCTCCAACCACGTATCCAGCCTGTCCGGTCCCGCGCGCGACATTGTACCGGTCACGCCATCCGACACCACAGACCTGCCGGACGCGGCCATCGGGCTGTATGTCGAAACGGGCGGCACCGTTGTCTTGACTAGCGTTCGCGGGCAGACGCGCACAGTCGATGTGGCGGATTTCTCGATCCTGCCCGTTGGTGTACTACGCGTGTACACAACCGGCACGACAGCGGCAGGCATCCACGCAATGGTGCTCGCACAAAGCTGAGTCGGGATAATTCCATGACACCGCATCCTTCCCGTAGGGGACCCGCTGCGGCCCCTGTCGCTTGATTTCGAGCGGCAGGTCTACCGGTGGTCCCAATTGTTGGGCGAGGACCGTGAATTAGCGGCAAGAGGAAATGTTTACGCAAGGTAATACTACACTTTTAAGGAGATTCTCCGTTTATACAGATCGATATGACGCGACTTGCCGCTAGGTAAACTCAAAGCGGTTTGGCTTTCTGGCATGTGGGCTACGATTCCTGCGCAAAAAATGACCACAGTGCTGTCTTGTCCATCGCCGGATGGTCGAAAAAATTGACTGAACAGTAAAAAAATGCTGCCATCCCTCAAAACAGGAGAGTGTGATGGCCCAAAATAACATGACAAGAAGACTGTTGCTTGCCGCTGTTGCGGCGGCGTCAACGATATACTCTGTCGGCGTGGCTGCGGCTGAAACGGTCAAGGTTGCTGCGATTTATACGCTGCCCGTGGAACAGCAATGGATCAGCCGTATCCACAAGGCGCTCAATACGGCGGCTGAGAGGGGCGACATCGAATACGTCTTTTCCGAGAATGTGGCGAACACCGACTATGAGCGCGTGATGCGTGAATATGCCGAACAGGGATCGCAGTTGATCGTGGGCGAAGTGTTTGGGCTGGAGCGCGCCGCGCGCAAGGTGGCCAAGGATTACCCGGATACGGCGTTCCTGATGGGCTCGTCCTTTGGACCGGTTGGTCCGAACTTCTCGGTCTTTGACAACTGGATTCACGAACCGTCCTACCTGACCGGTATGGTCGCTGGTGCGGCGACGGAATCGAATGTCATTGGTATGGTCGGCGGCTACGCCATCCCCGAGGTGAACCGGTTGATGAATGCCTTCATGGATGGCGCGCGCGAGGTGAACCCGGATGTCAAATTCCTCGTGACCTTCATCGACAGCTGGTATGACCCGCCCAAGGCCAAGGAAAGCGCGATTGCAATGATGGATGCAGGTGCGGACATCATGTATGCCGAACGCTTTGGCGTATCGGACGCGGCAGTGGAGCGTGGCGTCAAAGCCGTGGGCAACGTG
Organism: Ruegeria sp. CL6; assembly: GCF_056536465.1. Lineage (NCBI taxonomy): Bacteria > Pseudomonadati > Pseudomonadota > Alphaproteobacteria > Rhodobacterales > Roseobacteraceae > Ruegeria > Ruegeria sp. CL6. Next base: position 140,698 of record NZ_JBQFPR010000008.1, on the reverse strand, counting down.
ATCGACACGTCGGGTGACTATCCGGGTACGATCATGGCGTCGGCCCTGTGGCACATGGAGCCCACCATCGACAAGGCCATTGCCAATGTCGCCGGCGGGTCGTTCGAGGCCGCGGATTACGGCCAGTACAGCTTTATGGGATATGGCGGCGGTTCCATGGTTCTGGATGAAGAACTGGTGCCCGCCGAGGTGGTCGAAGCGGTCAACGCACGACAGGCCGAGATTATGGACGGGCTGTTCCGCGTCAACGTGAACGACGACCGGCCGGTTTCCGACAACTGATCGCGTTCGGGCCGGCCTCAAAACCGGCCCGTATCTCCAATGACGGATTCCACGGTTCTGAAACTCAACGGGTTGAGCAAGCATTTCGGCCCGGTCATCGCCAATGACAATGTCAGCCTGACCCTGAACAAAGGCGAGGTTCTGGCGCTGCTAGGCGAAAACGGCGCGGGCAAGACCACGCTGATGAATATGCTGTTCGGGCATTACCTGCCCGATGCAGGCTCGATCGAAGTCGCAGACGAAGGCGGGGTGTTGCATCCTCTGCCGCTGGGCCACCCGCAGGTGGCGCTGGCCTCGGGCGTGGGTATGGTGCACCAGCATTTCACACTGGCCGAGAATATCTCGGCCCTCGACAACATAACCTTGGGATCGGAACCCCTGTTTTCCCTGCGCCGCAACCGACGCGCAGCACGGCGCAGGATCCAAGGCATCATGGCGCAAAGCGGCCTGTCTGCCCCCCTTGATACGCCGGTTGGTCGTTTGTCGGTGGGCGAGAGGCAAAGGGTGGAAATCCTCAAGGCGTTATACCGCAATGCCCGTATTCTGGTGCTGGATGAACCAACCGCCGTTCTGACCCCGCAAGAAGCAGACACATTGTTTGAAAACATCCGCCTGATGACCGCCGAAGGGCTGTCGGTCATCTTTATCAGTCACAAGCTGCGCGAAGTTCTGGCCTTTTCGGATCGCATTGCCGTTCTGCGGCATGGGCAGAAAGTCGGAGAGATGGCCACATCCGAAGCGGACGAAAAGTCGATCGCGCAGATGATGGTCGGTGCCGAAACGCCCGAGCTTGCCGGATCACACCTAACGCCCGGTGATCCGGTCCTGACCATGTCGGGCGTATCGGTCGCGGGGCGGTCCAAACGCGATACGCTGACAGAGGTGGACCTGACGGTACACGCGCATGAAATTCTGGGGATCGCCGGGGTTTCCGGCAACGGGCAGAGCGGGCTGGCCAATGTCATCGCAGGTCTTGCGCGCCCGGAACAGGGTCTAATCAAGGTGGACGGGGTCGAAATCACCTCTCCCACTCCGGTCAAGATGGTGCGTGCAGGGGTTGGCCGTATCCCCGAAGATCGCCACCACGAGGGCATCGTTGGCGCCATGAGTGTGGCCGAAAACATGGTCATCGAACGGTTGAACGACCCCGAGGTTCAGTCATACGGGTTGTTGCGCCGCGAAGACATCCAGGACAACGCCGAGCGTTTGTCCCAAACCTACGACGTGCGCGGGCCGGGCGTGGATGCGCCCGCGCGTCTGTTGTCCGGGGGCAATATCCAGAAACTCATTCTGGCGCGTGTCTTCGACCTTTCCCCCCGCCTCATCCTGGCCAACCAGCCGACACGCGGTCTGGACATGGGTGCCGCAGCCGAAGTGGGCAAGCGCCTGCTGAACGCAAGGGCGCGCGGCGCGGGCGTGGTGCTGATTTCCGAGGATCTCGACGAATTGCTGAGCCTTGCGGACCGCATCGTCGTGATCCGAGACGGAGAACTGCACGAGGCACCGGGGCGCGACCGTGAACAGATCGGGCTGATGATGGCAGGAGAACCGGCATGATCCGCATTGAACCACGTCAGACTCAATCGCGGGCTTTTACGTTGGGCGTTCCCATCCTGTCGGCCGTGATCGCACTGGGCTTTGCCGCAATTCCGCTGCTGGCGGCCGGTGCGAACCCGATCGCCGCTTATGCCGAGATGTTCCGGGGCGTCTTCGGGTCGGTCTTTGCCTTTTCCGAGGTGCTGACACGCGCCACGCCGCTGATATTCACCGGCCTCGCCGCGGCTTTGGCCTTTCGCGCCAAGCTGTGGAATATCGGGGCCGAGGGTCAGTTGTATCTGGGCGCGATGGCTGCGGTGGCCATCGGGTCGGGGGTGCTGGATATCTCGGGCATCCTGCTGTTACCGCTGATCGTCCTGATGGGCGCAGCGGCAGGGGCGGCGGGGATGGTTGCACCCACCTATCTGAAAACCCGCTTTGGCGCGGATGAAGTGGTGACGACGCTATTGTTGAACTTCATCATCCTGATCTTCGTCCAGATGATGTTGGAAGGGCCGTTGCAGGACCCGATGGGGCTGGGCTGGCCGCAATCGGCACCGGTTCTGGATCAGGGAATGCTGCCACCTTTAATGGAGCGGATGCGGGTTCATTCAGGGCTTGTTTTGGCTCTAATACTGGCGGGATTGGCCCAAATCATGCTGGCGCGTTCTGTCTGGGGCTTCAAACTGCGCGCTGTGGGTGAAAACGCCGCCGCCGCGCGCCATGCGGGGATCAACGTGAACCGGTCCCTGTTCGGCGTGGCCATCCTGTCGGGTGGACTGGCGGGGCTTGCGGGCGTGAGCGAGGTCGCGGGTCTGAAAGGATACCTTACCGCCGATCTGTCGCCCGGCTTTGGCTATACCGGCATTGTTGTGGCGATGCTGGCGGGGCTTTCGCCGATGGGCGTGGTGATTGCCGCGCTGTTCATCGCCTCGGTCTTTGTGGGCGCTGACAGCATGAGCCGCGCGATGGGCGTGTCGTCTTTTCTGGCGGATCTGGTGGTCTCGGTCTCGTTGCTCTGTGTGTTGGTCGGCGGGTTTGTCGCCCGCTATCGAATTGTCCGGGCCAGCACTGCGAGGGCAGCGTCATGATGGATATTCTCAATATTCTGTTGTCCGAAAGCTTCTGGGCCGCGTCCTTGCGCATCGCGACACCGCTGATCTTTGGCGTACTGGGCGCGCTGATCTGTGAGCGCGCGGGTGTGCTGAACCTCGGGATCGAGGGCATCTTTGTCGTCGGTGCCATGTGCGGCTGGATGGCCGTCTGGCTGGGCGCGGGTCTGTGGGGCGGTGTGCTGGTCGCGGCGCTGGCAGGGGCGTTCTTTGGCTTGCTCCACGCGATCCTCACAGTGCCGCTGGGATTGTCACAACACGTCTCTGGGCTGGGGATCACGTTGTTTGCGACCTCGGTCAGTTACTACACCTATCGCACGGCGCTTCCGAACGTGTCGTCGCCGCCAAGGATCGAGCCGTTTCAGCCGCTGGACCATCCAGTTCTGTCCGATTTGCCCTTTTTAGGCTCTGTTTTGTTTCAGCAGACGGCTTTGACATGGCTGGCACTGCTGCTGGTTGCGGTGGTCTGGTATGCGCTGAACCGCACCGCGCTGGGCGTAGCGATCAAGGCCGTGGGCGACAACCCCGACAGCGTCGATGCGCAAGGTCTGTCGGTTTATGGGCTGAGGATCGGGGCCATTGTCGTTGGGTCTGCTCTGATGGCGCTGGGCGGAGCTTTTCTGACCATGAGCGCCTTTGACGCCTTTTTCTTTGGCATGGTCAATGGGCGCGGCTGGGTCTGTATCGCGCTGGTCATTTTCGCCAGTTGGCGTCCGGGCAAGGCGCTGCTGGGTGCGCTTCTGTTCGGTGCGTTCGACGCGCTACAGGTTCGCTTGCAGACCGAGGTTGGCGCGCTGGTGCCCGGTCAGGTCTTCCTGATGGTGCCCTATGTCCTGTCGATCATCGCCCTTGTGATCGCCGCACGCTCGGCGGACTATCCAAGGGCATTGCTTACCCCATGGTTCAAAGGTCAACGCTGAAAATGGTCGATCTGCTTATCAAAAACGCCACACTGACCGACGGTCAGACCGGGATGGACATCGCCTGCACGGACGGCAAGATCACAGCGGTCGAGGCCGGGATCACTGCTGATGCCGCCGAGGTCATAGACGCCGAAGGTCAGTTGATCTCACCCCCTTTTGTCGATCCGCATTTTCACATGGATGCGACCCTATCACTGGGCAATCCGCGCATGAATGTCTCGGGTACTCTGCTTGAGGGGATCGCGCTGTGGGGCGAGTTGAAGCCACTGCAATCGGTCGACGACATCGTCGCACGCGCCCTGCGGTATTGCGAGTTGGCTGTGGCCAAGGGTATCGGCGCGATCCGCAGCCACGTGGACACCTGCGATGATGAGCTGAAGGGCGTGCAGGCGCTGTTGCAGGTGCGCGAACATGTGAAGGATTACCTTGACCTGCAACTGGTGGCCTTCCCGCAGGACGGCGTGCTGCGCGACCCGACCGCGATGCAGAACACCATCCGCGCACTGGATATGGGCGTGGATGTGGTAGGCGGCATCCCGCATTTTGAACGCACCATGGCGGACGGGGCCGAATCCGTGCGTCTGCTGTGTGAAATCGCGGCCGAGCGCGGCTTGATGGTCGATATGCATTGCGACGAAAGCGACGATCCACACAGCCGCCATATCGAAACGCTGGCCTATGAAACCCAGCGTTTGGGTCTGAATGGGCGGGTTGCGGGGTCGCATCTGACCTCGATGCATTCGATGGACAATTACTATGTGTCCAAGCTGATCCCCTTGATGGTCGAGGCCGGAGTACATGCGATCCCGAACCCTCTGATCAACATCATGCTGCAAGGCCGCCACGACACCTATCCCAAGCGGCGCGGACAAACCCGCGTGCGTGAGTTGCGCGATGCGGGGATCACCGTTGGCTTTGGGTCGGATTGCGTGATGGATCCGTGGTATTCGCTGGGCAAGGCCGACATGCTGGATGTGGCCTTTATGGGCCTGCATGTTGGGCAACTGTCCAGCCGTGCCGATATGACATGGTGCTTTGACGCGGTGACACAGAACTCGGCCCGGATCATGGGGCTTGAGGGGTACGGCGTCGCCAAGGGCTGTGACGCGAACTTCGTGCTGTTGCAGGCCGCCGACCCGATCGAGGCGATCCGCCTGCGCGCCCATCGTCTGGCCGTGGTGCGCAAGGGGCGGGTGATCTCGCGCTCGGCCCCGGTGACGCACACGCTGAACCTGCCTTCCGTTCAAAGGACTTTGGACGAGGCACGTGTGCCGTTTGAAGAGTAAACGTCAGACCTTGGGCAAGGGCAGGCAACCGGGCAGGCCCGCCGGCAGAACCAACCGCGCACCGTTGGCGTAAAGCGATTTGGCAAAGCCGGGCGCTTCTGAGGCGACCGTCACACTCAGCCTTGAGGCCGCCAGAACCGCTGTATCCTCGGGCAGTCCGTCCAGCAACGTGTCCTGCGGCAACAGGACTACATAGGCTGGCGCTTCGTCTGTTAGCAAAGCTACGACCACGAGTGTCGATAGCCAGCCCAGCACCAAAAGGGGTAGGGCGATCAGAACGGACCTAATAGTCATGAATATGTTCCAGCGTCAGGCCAGAGCCGTCCAACTGGCGCAGCCGTTCGGCAAGCTGTGGGACTTTGACCACGATCAGGTGGCGATAGTCGTCAAAACCCTGGCGCGGCGCACTGAAAACCGCGCCTTCTTCGGTCGGCTTCTCGGACAGGGCGGTGAACATGATGTCATCATTCCCCGCGATTTCGACCAGATCAACGCCATTGCGCGCCATATCGACCAGAAGGTTGGTTAATTCGCGATACCGGGGCGTCTCAATCTCGATCCCGTCGGGGCCAGAGCTGATGACCTGCACGTCCGGGTAAGCGAGCAGGTCTTCAGGCCCGATGACGATCATGCGCAGGGTCAGCTCATCCGCGCCAACCTGACCGACCGCCTGTTCGATAAGGCCAGCGTAGCCGTCCTTGACTGTGTATTCGAGCCCCAAGGCGATTGCGCGTTCGCTGTCGCGCAATGATCCGCTGGACTGGTTCAACAGGTCCTGAGCATCCTCGGCAAAGGGCCATTTGTACCAAGGCACCTGTTGCAGAAACTGGGCGTACTCTGCGGCTTGTTGCGCCGACAGATCATCCAGCGGTGCACGTTGTGGTCCGCGCAAGGCCGTGAACAAACGCCCCAACGTCTCTTCATACTCAGCTTTCAGAGCAAGCTCGGCCGTGAAACTGGTGCCGATGACATAGATCATCTGCTTGGTCGCAGCATCCACCTCGCCATGCGCCGATGCGCTTTGCGACAGCGCGCAGAGCGAGCTCCAGAATCCCGTGATCCCCTGCCAGAACCCATAGTCATGCGGATCACCCTGCCGCAGAACCTCGGCGTAATCCTCATAAGCGTGCACGATGTGCCATTCCGGATAGGTCATCAGCGTCCGGGTCTCAGACCGGTGGTGTTCGGGTGGCAGCAGGGCGTTATAGGGCTGAAACTGCGCGGTTCCCTTGCAGCTTGTCTCGACATAGATGATCGGGGCAACCAAGCAGAGTGCAACGACCACAATCAGCAGAACCAGCCGGCGCATCCAGCGCAGAAGAAATCTCATGTCGTTCTCCTGATATCGCGCAGACCGGCCCAAGCCGCGATACCGCCCAGAGCCAGATGGGGAAGGTTTGCAAAGATACGTCCCATCGACAGGTCAATTCCCGCCGACGCGTTGGTGAAGATGCCCAGATCCAGATAGCCATAGCCGGTGAAGAACCCGAAGATGCCATCCCCCAGATAGGCCAGCCCGAACAGGATCAGAAAGGTGCGCGCGGCCCGGTGCGACCACAGCCCGGCCACCAACGCCCAGACCGCCGAGGCGACGTGCAGCGCATCGTCATAGATATCCAGCGCAAAGATCCCGAACGCCAGCCCGTTTTCGTCCGTCAGGCCGGGGACATAGTTCAGCGATGCCGCGATCATCAGCGCGACGAAATACACAAGGCACAGTTTTTGCAGATTGGTCATAGTTGCCCCAGATAGCTGTCCCAAAGGTTGTTCCGAAGCACAAGCTGGGGGTCCAGCCGGCGTTTGGCCTGCGCGAATTCCGGTGCCCGCGCATAGGCCGAGGTTAATTGATCCAGCCGTGCATGCGGGCGGTAGGGCAGGTAATATGCCCCTCCGATCTCGACGATCCGGTCAATCAGAGCCTGCGTCATCCGGGCCATGTCCGCCTCGGCGCGTTGGGTCATCTCTTGACTGAACGACATTACAGCGGCGATCCGGGGCTCGGACGCGAAAGATAGAACCGCCTGATCATCCTGCGCAACATAGCGCAAGGTGACGTTCAGAAACTCTTGATACGAGGCGGGGATCACCTCGCGGCAGACGGTCAGGAAATCGTCGAACGCATCGAAACCCACGAAGTATTCGTGCAGGATATCGGTGCGGTCCGGGTTGCGGTCATCTAGTGTGACGACCGGTTCGTTGATCAGGGAATTGCGGGTTGCGTCGCCGCCGCCCAGTGCGGGCCCAAGCGTTGTTTCGTTCCACCAGCGGAAGCTTTTGAACGCTTCGCTTCCCAACTGCGCCCGATACAGGCGGCTGGCCGCGTGGGACATCCACCCCGAGCCCACCGCCGGTGGCAAATCGGTTTGGTCAGCGGTTTCGCGATAGGTTATCAGTAGCGCTTTCTCAAAAAACGTCTCGCGCTCCACGTTGAGCCGGCCATAAGCCATCGTGACCGCCGGGTCGTCGATCGCGGATTGAAAGGCCACCGCGAAGTCCCGCGCCTCCATCACATCAAAGGACGGAGACAGGCGGGTGTTGGGAACCATTTCAACGTCCATATCGACGATGATCCCAATCAGGCCGTACCCGCCCATACCAAGATTGAACAGGTCGGCGTTTTCGGTGGGCGAGCATGTCACCAGCTCTCCGGATGGCAGGAGCATCCGCAGCGACCGAACGGTCGAGCCCATCGGACCAAATGGTACGGGCCAGCCGTGGGCATTGACCGAATACGTGGCCGCAACGCCGAAATCATGGTTCGACTGCATCACCTTGGGCGACCACCCCGCCGGATCAAGCGCGGCAATCACCTGCGACCAGCGCGCACCGGCATGCGCGCGGTAGGTTTGGGCTGTGCTGTCGATCTGCACCGCACCATTGTCAAAAGTAATTGCCGTCCCGTCGCGCGGAATGGCCTGCCCGCCCATCGAATGGCGTGCTGCACCCACATTGACAGGGCGACCCTCGGCGCGAGCCTCGGCAAGTTTGTTGCGAAGCGCTGCGATCAGCTGGTCCCCTGCGTCTTCGGTCAGAACCAGATGTTTGTTGATCGGTGTCGGAGACAGCCCGCTGGCGTCATTCATGATGGTGTCTGACGTTGAGGCAACGGTTCGGTTTGTCCCGTCATAAACCGGCAGATCAGAGCCTAACCAACGCGAAAGCCCCCATCCGGCAAGCCCCCCAGCGGCAAACAGGGCGGCCCTTCTGGTGAAATTCGTCATGGGCAGGGTTCTCCCGACAGTAAATACGACACGAACTGAATGTCCCCAATCCAAGAAGCCGAAATGCTCCAAGGATAGTTGGCCGCTTGAAATTTTAATGCAACCGCAGGAAATCCTTACCGGTTCTTGGTCGTGCAACTTGGCCACGCTGCCGGATTGCCCTGTAGCCCTCAGCGTGGATCACGATATTGATTTGAGCAAAACACGCATTGACGGCCCAACAATTCGGTTCGCGCACAATCTGTTGTTGCAACTGTCAAAATGATCTGGATGATCAGGTTCACCAAGACCGAAGAAAAGGTCGGCCGTTGAAACGACGGCGTTAACGAAAACTGGGGAGAAAACAATGATCCTAAGAAACCTGATGCTTGCCGCCAGCGCGACTGCAATGATGGCGGCAGGCGCATCGGCGGAAACCCTGCGCTGGGCGCGTGCTGGTGATGCACTGACGCTGGACCCGCATGCGCAGAACGAAGGCCCGACCTCTGCTCTGGCGCACCAGATCATGGAACCGCTGGTCATGCGCGACATGACGGGCGCGATGGTGCCCGCTCTGGCGACCGAATGGGGCCCGTCCGAAGAAAACCCGAACATCTGGGTGTTCAAACTGCGTGAAGGCGTCACCTTCCACGACGGTGCCGAGTTCGACAGCGACGACGTCGTGTTCTCGCTGAACCGCGCGATGACGCCGGATTCGGACTACAAGGAACTGCTGGCCTCGGTGAAAGAGGTGCGCGCGACCGACAAATACACCGTCGAGATCGAGACCGATGGTCCGAACCCGATCATGCCCAACAACCTGACCAACATGTTCATGATGGACAAGGACTGGGCCGAGGCGAACAACGCCGTCAAGGTGCAGGATTATGAAGGCGGCGAAGACACCTATGCAGCCAAGAACGCAAACGGCACCGGCCCCTACAAGCTGATCAGCCGCGAGCCAGACGTTAAGACGGTTCTGTCGATCAACGAAGACTATTGGGGCAAAGACGAATTCCCCATGCAGGTGACCGAGATCATCTACACCCCGATTCAGAACGCAGCTACACGCGTTGCGGCCATGCTGTCGGGTGAGGTTGATTTCATTCAGGACGTTCCGGTGCAAGACCTCGAGCGTGTTGCGGGCACTGACGGTCTGGACGTGCGTACCGCGCCGCAGAACCGGGTTATCTTCTTCGGCATGAACATGGGCGATGCGGATCTGACCTCGGACAACGTGGACGGTAAGAACCCCCTGTCCGACGTGCGTGTGCGTCAGGCGATGTCGATGGCGATCAACCGCGATGCGATCAAGCAAGTTGTGATGCGGGGCCAGTCGGCTCCTGCCGGGATGATCTCGCCCCCGTTCGTGAACGGCTGGGATGAGGGCATGGACAGCTCGTCGACCACTGACATCGAGAAAGCCAAGGCGTTGATGGCCGAAGCCGGATACCCGAGCGGTTTCTCTCTGACGTTGAACTGCCCGAATGACCGCTACATCAACGATGAGGCGATCTGTCAGGCGGCTGTCGGCATGTTGGCCCAGATCGGTGTGACTGTGAACCTGGATGCCAAGCCGAAGGCACAGCACTTCCCGTTGATCAACAACCTGGAAACCGACTTCTACATGCTGGGCTGGGGTGTTCCGACCTACGATTCCGAATACATCTTCAACTTCCTGGTTCATACCAAGGGCGAGAAGTACGGTTCGTGGAACGGCACGCGCTATTCTAACCCGGATCTGGACGCCAAAATCGTCTCGTTGGCATCGGAAACCAACCTGCCCGAGCGTGACAAGCAGATTGCTGAAATCTGGCAGGTCGTTCAGGACGAACAGCTTTACATCCCGATCCACCATCAGGTTCTGAACTGGGGTATGAAGTCAAATGTCGGCACGGGCGTTGCACCGGATGACACCGCTAAGTTCAAGTATTTCACTCTGAACTAAATCACTCTGATACGTGATCAGGCAGGGCGCGATTCTTCGCGCCCTGTTTTGTTTTGAAGCCGGTCTGAGAATTCCTTGCGCCAACGCGAAAAACCAAGAACACTCAGCCGCAGAAAACAGGGAGACATCACATGATCCTCAGAAACAGCGCCATTGGCCTGGCTCTGCTGGCTGCGACCAGCGTTCAGGCCGCCGAGTTCAAATGGGCCTCGACCACCGATCCGCAAACAATGGACCCGCACGCCGTCAACTCGGCTCCGGTTCTGGGCTTTCTCAACAATGTCTACGAAGGGCTGGTGCGGCGCGGCAAGGACATGACGGTCGAGCCTGCGTTGGCCGTAAGCTGGGAGCCGATCGGAGAAGGCGACGGCTGGCGGTTCAAGCTGCGCGAGGGTGTGACCTTTCATGACGGCAGCAGTTTTGATGCGCAGGATGTGCTGTTCAGCTATCAGCGCGCCTCGGGCGAGGCCGCCGATACCCGCAGTTGGTTCGCGCCGGTTAGCGAGGTGATTGTGGTTGACGATTACACCGTCGACATCATGACCACTGCACCCAATCCGCTGTTTCCGTCCTCAATCGCCAACTGGATGATCATGGATCAGGGCTGGACCGAAGCGAATGACGCGGCCGTGCCCGACAAGGAATCCGGCAACTATGCCACGATCAACGCCAATGGCACCGGCGCGTTCAAGGTGACCGCGCGGGAACCGGGGTTAAAGACCGTGTTAGAGCCGCATGGTGACTGGTGGGGCGAGGTTGAGCACAACATCACCCGCGCCGAGTTCAATCCGATCCAGAATCCTGCGACCGCTGTGGCGGCGTTGCTGTCGGGCGATGTGGATATGATCAACCCCGTCCCCATTCAGGACGTTGCGCGCCTGAAGGAAAATGGCGATGTCGACGTTATTCAGGGGATCGAGGCGCGCGTGATCATGCTGGGCTTTGATCACGAAGCCGAAGCATTGAAATACACCGATGACGCGGGCAACCCGAACCCGTTCCGTGACGTGCGTGTGCGTCAGGCCATTGCACAAGCCGTAAATGTCGACGCCATTCTTGCCACGATCATGCGCGGCAATGCCGAGGCCGCCTCGCAACTCGTGAGTCCGGCCATGAGCGGATATTCCGCAGCCAATGCTGATCGCCCGGCCTTTGATGTCGAGGGTGCAAAGGCGCTGTTGGCCGATGCGGGTTATGCCGACGGTTTCTCGTTTGGCCTGAAATGCCCCAATGACCGCTATCTGAATGACGAAGCCGTCTGTCAGGCGATTGTCAGCATGTTGGCGCAGATCGGGATCACGGCGGAACTGGATGCCATGCCCGTCCGCAACTATTGGCCGGAACTGCGCGAGGACAATTACGACATGTACCTGCTGGGCTGGAGCCCGGGCACCTTCGACGCCGAGCACCCCGTTCGTTTCCTCGTGGCCACGCCGAACGAAGAAAAGAAGCTGGGTAGCTGGAATTTTGGTGGATACTCGAACGCGCGCGTGGATGAGCTGTTGCCGATGATTCAATCGGAGCTGGACGAAACCAAACGCCAGGCCATGTTGGACGAAGTTACCCAGATCTATCAGGACGAACAGGTCTATGTTCCGATGTACGTGCAGCCATTGGTCTGGGGCACGCGCAGCAATGTTGAGCTGACGCAGCGCCCGGACAACTTCTTTATCCTGCGCTGGGTGACGGTGAACTGACCACATGGGTGTGATGATCGACGGGGTCTACCACACGGAAGACCCCGCCCCGGATACAAGGCTTGACGGCGCATACCGCCGTCAGGCGTCGACCATCCGCAACGCGCCGCCGGACGGCCCGTTTGAGACGGGTCGGTTCCATCTTTATGCCGCGTGGAACTGCCCTTGGGCGCATCGGGTTTTGCTGACCCGCGCCGTAAAGGGTCTGGAGGATTTAATCTCGGTCGCTTATGCCTGCCCGCGCCGAACGCCCGATGGTTGGGTCTATGACGCCGAGGGTGAGTATTCCGACCCTCTGTTCAACGTCACCGCGCTGCATCAGGTCTATGCCAAGGTTGATCCCGCCTATACCGGGCGGATTACGGTGCCCCTGCTGTGGGATCGCGCCGAAAACCGCGCTGTTTCCAATGAATCCGCCGATCTGGTGCGAATGCTGGGCACGCTTGAAGGCTATGGGGCGAACCTTGCCCCGCCGGACAAGCTGGACCAGATCGACGACTGGAACGCAAAGATTTATCCGCGCCTGAACAATGGCGTCTATCGCGCCGGGTTTGCGCGCACGCAAGAGGCGTATGAAGCCGGGTTTCAGGACGTCTTTGCCATGTTGGACGAGATCGAATCGCATCTGGAAACCAACCGCTATCTTTGCGGTGACGTTCTGACCGAAGCCGACCTGCGCCTGTTTCCGACGCTTGCGCGCTTTGATGTGGCGTATCACTATGCATTCCGCTGCAATTTGCGGTGACTGGTTGACTACCCAAACCTGTGGGGATACGCGCGAGATCTCTATGCACGACCCGAGATCGGGCGGACAGTCAAGCCAGACATCTATAAGGCAGGGTATTTCTCACCATCCGAGCTGAGAAATCCTCTGGGTATTGTCCCGCTGGGGCCAGAGGTCGACTGGACGGCCCAGCAGGATAGACGGTCGCTGTTACCCGCGACATCTTGACCATCTGGTCAAGGCGTGCGTAGACAAAAAGATCAATGGGGAAAGTGAATGTTCGCATATATCGTCCGAAGGATGTTCCAATCCGTGATCGTGTTGCTGGTCGTGGGTCTGGTCGCGTTTTCGATGTTCCGTTTTGTCGGCGATCCGATCGACAACATGTTGGGACAGGAACGCACGCAGGCTGACATTGATCGCCTGCGCACCGAGCTTGGTCTGGATCAGCCGTTTCCGGTTCAATACTTCAAGTTTCTGAAGGGGGCTGTGCAAGGGAACTTTGGTGTCTCGTACCGTCAGGGCCGCCCTGTTTCGACCATCATCGCAGAACGCGCACCCGCGACGCTGGAACTGGCCTTCGTGTCGGGCTTTCTGGCGATCACATTGGGCATTGCCTTGGGCGTCTTCACCGCGATCCGACGACAAGGGGTGGCCGCGAATGTCATTATGACGGTCAGTTTGATCGGGGTGTCCCTGCCAACTTTCCTGATCGGGATATTGCTGATCTATATCTTCTCGGTCGAACTTGACCTTCTTCCCAGCTTTGGGAGGGGCGAAACCGTTATGATTGGCAATTGGTCCACCGGGTTCCTGACGACCTCGGGGCTCAAGGCGCTGATCCTTCCGGCGATCACGCTGGGCCTGTATCAGATGACGCTGATCATGCGGCTGGTGCGGTCCGAGATGCTTGAGGTGATGCGTGCCGATTACGTTCGCTTTGCCCGTGCGCGCGGATTGTCGGACCGGGTTATCAACTTCCGCCACGCGCTAAAAAACACGCTGGTGCCGGTGATCACCATCACCGGTCTGCAACTGGGCTCGATCATCGCGTTTGCCATCATCACCGAGACGGTGTTCCAGTGGCCGGGCGTTGGTCTGTTGTTCATCAACGCGATCCAGTTCGTCGATATTCCCGTCATGGCCGCTTATCTGATGCTGATCTCGGTCATGTTCGTGACGATCAACCTGATTGTCGATCTTCTTTACTATGCCATTGACCCGCGCCTGCGTGTCGACGCGAGGGCCACATGACCGATACTCTCGATACCCCCAAAGCCTCTGAAAAATCGCGGTTTGCCAAGTTCTGGGACAGTGATTTCGCGTGGTCCTTCCGGCATTCTCCCGTGGCGATCATCGCGACTCTGGTTGTGATTGTTCTGGTGCTGGCTGCGGTCTTTGCACCGCTGATTGCGCCCTATAACCCGTTCGACCCGGCCTCGCTGAACCTTATGAACGGGTTTACGCCGCCCGGCACGCCCAACGCGTTCACGCAAGAGACATTCCTGTTGGGAACGGATGATCAGGGGCGCGACGTCTTCTCGACCATCCTGTACGGGATGCGGATTTCCCTGTTCGTTGGCGCGGCTGCGGTGCTGTTGGCAATGATCATTGGTGTCGTGCTGGGGCTGGTCGCGGCCTATTTCGGTGGCTGGATCGAGACGCTGATCATGCGGATTGCCGATGTGCAGCTTACCTTCCCGGCTATTCTGGTCGCCATGCTGATCTTTGGTATCGCCAAGGGCGTCACCCCGCCGGAATATCGCGACGAGATGGCGATCTATGTTCTGATTATCGCGATTGCGCTTTCCGACTGGGTGCAATTCGCGCGCGTGGTACGCGGCGCGGCTCTGGTTGAGAAAAACAAGGAATACGTTCAGGCCGCGCGCCTGATCGGGCGCGGGTCTGTCCCGATCATGTTCCGCCATATCCTGCCCAACGTTCTCAGCCCTGTTCTGGTGATTGCCACGATCTCATTGGCGCTGGCGATCATTGCCGAGGCTACGCTGAGCTTCCTCGGTGTCGGCGCGCCTCCGACCCAGCCCTCGCTGGGGACACTGATCCGCATCGGGCAGGGCTTCCTGTTCTCGGGTGAGTGGTGGATTCTGTTCTTCCCGGCCTGCACCCTTCTGGCGCTGGCCTTGTCCGTAAACCTGCTGGGCGACTGGCTGCGCGACGCGTTGAACCCCAAGCTGCGGTGATTTCATGAGCCTTCTGACGATCAATGACCTAACGGTCGAATTCCCGACCCGCCGTAAACTGTTCACCGCTGTGGATCATGTGGATCTGTCGGTGGAACCGGGTGAAATCCACGGGCTGGTGGGCGAATCCGGTGCCGGTAAATCCACCATCGGCGCTGCCATCATGGGGCTGCTGGACCGCCCCGGTCGCATCGCAAGCGGTACGATCAAGCTGAGCGGAGACCAGATCAGCGGCCTGGACGCCGAGGCGATGCGTGGGCTGCGCGGCAAGAAGATCTCGATGATCTTTCAGGACCCGCTGACCTCGCTGAACCCTCTGTTTACCGTGCGTGAGCAACTGGTCGAGACGATTCAGGCCCATCTGGGTGGTTCGGACGCCGAGGCGAACAAACGCGCCCGTGACCTGATCGACCGGGTGGGCATTCCTGATCCTGACACGCGGCTGGATCAGTATCCGCACCAGTTCTCGGGCGGGATGCGGCAGCGGGTGGTGATCGCGCTGGCGCTGTGCACGGAACCCGACGTGATCATCGCGGATGAGCCGACCACAGCGCTGGATGTGTCCGTTCAGGCGCAGATTTTGGACCTAATCAAGGAACTGGCGACCGAACGGCAAGTGGGCGTCATCCTGATCACCCACGACATGGGCGTGATTGCCGACACCACCGACAAGGTGACGGTGATGTATGCGGGTAAAGTGGTCGAAAGCGGCCCGACCGCGCAGGTCATGGGCCAGCCCAGCCACGAATACACCAAGTCGCTGATCGCCGCCGTGCCGCGTCCGACGCTGAAGCTGCACCGCTTTCCGCAGATCAGCTATGGCGGGCGCGAGACCCGCTTTGCGATCGAGGATATGGCCCGTCACTGGCCCAAGGTGGACAATGACACCAGCAAACCGGTCTTTGAAATTCGCAACCTGACCAAGAAGTTCCTGCAAAAGCGCGGGCTGCTTCCGTGGGATCGCACCTATTTCACCGCCGTGGACGATGTCAGCTTTGACATTCGCGCCGGTGAAGTGTTCGGCGTTGTGGGCGAGTCCGGCTCGGGCAAGTCCACCGTCGCGCGGATGATTGCGGGGTTGTATCCGGTCGATGGCGGGTCGATCACGTTTCAGGGGCAGGTGGTCAGCGACCTGACCAACAAGGCCGCGCTGGATGCCTATCGCAAAAACATCCAGATGATCTTTCAGGATCCGTATTCCTCGCTGAACCCTCGGATGCGCGTGGATGAGATCGTGGCCGAACCGATCCGACATCACAAGCTGATGGAGGGGTCCGACATCAAGCGCCGCGTGGATGAGTTGTTGGATCAGGTGGGTCTGGGTCATGAAGCGGGCACGAAATACCCGCATGAGTTCTCGGGCGGTCAGCGCCAACGGATTTCGATTGCACGGGCTTTGGCCACGCAACCGCGGTTCCTGATCTGCGATGAACCCACCAGTGCGCTGGACGTGTCGATTCAGGCTCAAATCCTGAACATCCTGAAGGATTTGCAGGAACATCTGGGTCTGACCCTGCTGTTCATCAGCCATGACCTTCCGGTGGTGCGCCAGATGTGTGACCGGGTGGCGGTGATGAAACAGGGCAAGGTGGTCGAACTACAAGAGACCAACGATCTGTTTGCCAATCCGCAAACCGAATACGCAGGCGAGTTGCTGCGCCTGATGCCTAAACTCGACGATCTGTCGACCGAGGGGCTGGAAGCAGAGACCTGACCCCAACGCCCGGTTTACGGGCCTTGGGCAGCGCCGAAAATTAAATTCGTTAACGATTGCAGACTCGGACGGGTCTGCTGTGCTACGCCTGTGTCTGAAGTTGGGGGCTTCAGAGGGGTGATATGTCTCAGGACCTTAGGGACTGGCTAAGCGCACTTGGTTTGTCTGACTATGCGCAAGCCTTTTTGGATAACAAAATTGATTTCGCGATTTTGCCCGATCTGACGGGCGAAGACCTGATCGAAATCGGAGTGACCGCCGTCGGTGACCGCCGGCGTCTTTTGCGCGCGATTTCCGAACTTGAGCGGGTCGATCTTGTTCAGCCCTATGAACCGCAAACCCCGCTTGAGCCTGCCAAGCGACAAGTCACGGTCATGTTTGCGGACCTGACCGGGTTTACGCGGCTGTCCAGCGAGTTGGATGCCGAGGACATGCACGCGCTGCTGAACGAGTTCTTTCACAAGGTGGATCACGTCGTCGAGAAATACGGCGGCCGGATCGACAAGCATATTGGCGACGCGGTGATGGCCGTGTTCGGTGCGCCGATCTCGCACACCAACGATACCGAACGCGCGGCGCGGGCGGCGCTAGAGATTCATGCGGTTCTGCCCACACTGACCCGGCCCCTGTCCTGCCACATCGGGATCGCGTCGGGGCAGGTCATCGCCAGCACAACCGGCAGCGAGGCCCATACCGAATACACCGTAACCGGCGATGGGGTGAACCTTGCCTCGCGGGTGACGGATATGGCTGCGCCGGGTGAAACGCTTGTGTCACACGACATTCAGCGCGCGTTGGGTCCGCTTTTCGTGGGCGAGTCCATGGGCGCCAAGGCCATCAAGGGACTGAACGAGCCTATCGAGCTCTGGCGGTTGGACCGGTTGGCGCGGAACATCCGCTCGCGCCGTCATCGGTTTGTGGGCCGCGAGCGCGAGATGTCTTTGTTCTCGGCCACGTTTGACCGGTGCCAGCGGCACGGCAAGGGCGAGGTCCATATCGTTCTGGGTGAACCGGGTATCGGCAAAACGCATCTGTCCGAACAGGTTGCCGAGCTTGCCGACAGCTTGTCTTACGCCGTGCATACCGGTGTCGTCATGGATTTCGGCGCGCGCGAGGGGCATTCAGCCATTCAATCCGTGGCCCGCAGCATGTTGGGGCTTGAGGCAACCGACAACGCCGAGACCTGCGCAGAAGTGGCCAAAAGCGCAATCGGCAAGGGCTGGGTGTCACCATCCAATGCCACGCATCTAAACGCGCTGTTGGAGCTGGAGCAGGATCCCGGACTGGCCGAAGTTTATGCGGTCATGGACAACGCCACGCGCCTGCGTGGGCGGCGTCAGGTGATTGACGAATTGATTGCCGCCTGTAGTCAAGACAGCCCGCTGTTGATCCAGATTGAGGATATTCACTGGGCGACGCCCGACATCCTGACGGCCTGCGCCCATATCGCGGCCGCAACGCGCGATCTGCCTTGCGTGTTGCTGATGACCAGCCGAGTCGAAGGCGACCCGATTGATCGCGATTGGCAGCTTGGCACCGAAGGCGCGCTGGTGTCCAAGCTGGAACTGGCACCGATGGGGGATGATCAGGCCCGCCAACTGGTCGAGGAATTCACCGGCATCGACCCCGAACTTCTGGACGCCTGCGTGCGCCGGGCAGGTGGCAACCCACTGTTTCTGGAGCAGTTGTTGCGCAATATCGACGTGCTCAAGCGTGACTCGGTTCCCGGCAGTATCCAAGGCATCGTTCAATCGCGGCTGGATGCGCTGGACCCGCCCAGCCGATCCGCGATTCAGGCGGCCTCGGTTCTGGGGCAACGCTTCTGGCCCGAGGTTCTGAACTTCATTCTGGGTAAAGGGCATCTGGATACCTCGACCCTGATCCGGTCGGCCTTGATCCGCGAAGCCGGGGCAGACCTGATGTTTGCGCATGCCCTGATCCGGGATGGGTCTTACGCCACGCTGGTAAAGTCCGAACGCGCGCGGCTGCACCGCGAGGCTGCCAAGTGGTTTGAAGACCGGGATGCGACCCTGCGCGCCCAGCATCTGGATCGTGCAGGCGCAAGCAACGCAGCACAAGCCTATCTTGAGGCCGCCGAAAACCTGATCCAGGGCTTTCAATATGATGAGGCCAGCCCCCTGATCGAGCGCGCCCTGGACCTACCGGCCCCGGCTGGTGTTCGGTTCGATCTGTTGTGCGCGCGGGGGGAAACGCACCGGCTGCAGGGATATTCAGAAGACGCGCTGCGAGAGTTCAAAGAGGCGGCCAACCTTGCCGAGACCGATGAACAGACATGCCGCGCCTATATCGGATTGGCGCAAACTGACCGGCAGGCGAGTCTGTACCAAGAGGCCTTGGATAGTCTCGAAATCGCCGAGGCCGCTGCTGAACGCTGTGGATCGGAACGGGACATCGCGCAGATCAACTATGTGCGCGGCAATATCTATTTCCCGCTGGGTCAAGTTGAAAAGGCAATGGCCAGCAATGAAAAAGCTCTGAATCTGGCTCGTAAACTGCAATCAGCGCGGCTGGAGGTTGGCGCGCTTAGCGGGTTTGGCGATGCCAATTTCATGAATGCAACCATGCAGTCGGCGACCGGGTTTTACACGCAGGCCGTGGAACGTGCGCGCGAAGAAGGGTTGGTGCGGGACATGGCGGCCAACCTGCACAATCTCAGCGTTGCGCGCAGCTATTCCGGCGACGTGGCGCAAGGCAAGGTGGATGCGCAGGAGGCCATAGACATATCGCAGAAGTACTTTGCCTTCGTGCCGGAATGTGTGGCCCAAACATGTCTTGGCGTGGCACAGACCTTTTTGGGTGAACTGGACGGTGCGCTGGAGTCGTTTACCGTCTCGGCCGAAATCGCCGCCCGTGTGGGGGCCAAGCGGCTGGAGGCGCAGGCGCTGGAGCATCTGGCGCGGACACAGGTCTATGCCGGGCAAATGGATCAGGCGCGCGAAACCGGTCAACGGGCCGTGGATATTGCGCTGGAACATGGGCGCAACTTCGTGGGGCCAAAGGCGCTGTCGGCACTGGCCTTGGCTGAAACAGACCCTGACAAACAGGATCAACACCTGAAACTGGGCGCACAGATTATTGCCGAGGGCTGCGTTGGGCACAGCCATTTGCATTTCTATCCCGACGCAAGCGCCGTCATGCTGGCGCGGCAGGAATGGGACAGAGCCACCGAGTATGCCGACGCCCTAGCCCGGTTCACCGCCGATGAGCCTTTGCCGATGGTCAACCTGTCGATCCAGCACACCAAGGTTCTGGCCGCATGCGGTGGCTGGGGCATCCCGCTAAGCGCACATGAAGAGTTCGAGGCGCTGGGCGCCGGTTTCTCTGAAATGGGCATCACACAGTCCCTGGTCGGACGACTGGACCATGTTTGAGAGGGGCTGAATGAGCATCGAAAAGAAGGTTTGGTTTATCTCCGGTGCCCTGACGCTTGGACTGCTTGTGCTGTTGTTCAGGCTGTTGGTAGCGCTGAACCATTTCGAGGGCGACCCGACGCAACTGCCTGATCAGGCATCGGTCGACGACTACCTGCAAGACTTGGAAAATGTGCCGGAGTATCAGGTCAGGACCGGTATATTCATTAAGTCCTTTGTGTTCACCGATGCCAGCGATGTCCATGTCACCGGATATGTCTGGCAGCACTACCAAGACGGCGTGCATGACGCGATCAAACCGACAGGCGACGCGGTTGGGTTCGTGCTGCCCGATGCCTCGGACGCCGCCAGCGGGATGATCGAAGAAGCCTATCGCATGGATCAGGACGGCGAAGAACTGATCGGTTGGTATTTTGAACAAACCCTACGGCAGAATTTCGACTACACCAGTTATCCCTTCGACCATAAAACCGTGTGGGTCCGGTTCTGGCCTGCCAGTTTCGACACCTCCGTGGCACTGATCCCCGATTTCGCGGCATATCCGGCCACCGGCCCCGACGACATATTCGGGATCGACAACCGCATCGTCTTGGGCACGTGGGAACGCGAGAATACCTATTTCGACTATCGCCTGTCCGATCTGGGCACCACGCTGGGCATCAGCGATACCGAATTCCAGACCAACCTGCCCGAGCTGCATTATAACTTTGTCATCAAGCGCAACTTCGGCAACGCTTTCGTCGTTCACATGATCCCCCTGATCGTCGTTACCATGCTGCTGTTCGGGGCGGTCATGACCGTGACGCGCCGACCCGAGTTGATCGAGCGGCATGATTTCAGCACCTCCAGCGTGATCGGCACCTGCTCGGTTCTGTTCTTCGTGATCCTGCTGGCGCATGTGCAACTGCGCGAAGGCTTTGCCGGATCGCCGGTGATCTACATGGAGTCGTTCTTTTTCTTGATGTATTTCCTGCTGCTGGCCGTGTCAGTGAACACCTACCTGTTCGCGTCCGAGGCCGTGCCGTCCCTGCGGTTCATTCACTACCGGGACAACCTGATCCCAAAGGCCGCGTTCTGGCCCTTTGTATTGCTGTGCACGGTGGCGATCACGGCCTACAACCTCAGCCTCAAGGCTGACCCCGAGGATGCAGTCGTGATCGAGATGCTCAACTAGGGCGTTGGATGAAACCCCGGTTTCGGCGTGCCCGTGGCCATGTCCAGCGTGTATTCCGCCACGATGCCCGACGTGCCGTCGGCCCATTGGTCCAGATACTTGGTCGGATGTGCAATGACGTAGACATAGGCGGGCTTCTTGACCCCGTCCATCAGCACGTTGATCCGCTTGCGGACATAGACATTCTCGGGCGAGCCGGGGCCGTGATAGCCTTCGAGCTTGTCCAACTCTTTCAGCCCCGAGGATGAGACGCGATAGACCTCACCCCGGATCGGTTCGCCGCGCCCTTTCTGATCGACCAGCGTGGCCATCCGGTGCAGGTAACCGCAGTTGGGATTGTCGCAATGCGGCTCGTGCGGGACGATCAGGGGCATACGTTGCCGGGTCACGGCCTCTCCCACGAAATCGTCCAGCACCTCGGCGTGGGCATCGTGGTTGGGGAACCCTTTCTTGAGCGACCCGTAAGTGAAATACAGATAGGTCCGTTCGCGGTCGTCGATCAGATCATTGTCGTGGTCTTCCTCAGGCGCGATGACGGTGTGGGCGTTGGCCCAGTCGTCCAGCATGGCCCGTATCTTGGGTTTGACCTGTTTCACGTCCTTGGCGTTTTTCGGGTCCCGCAGGAAGTTGATGCAGTTGCTGGCGTCGATACCCGGCGCGCCCAGCAGCACTTCGACCATTTTGGCCGAGTTGTTCATCACCGCCACATGCAGGCTGGTAAACCCGTGGTCGTTGGTGGCGTTGACGTCGATGCCGCGATCTATCAACTCCTGCGCGGCCTCAAGATCGGGCTTGCCAAGGTCCTGCCCGTTTTCGTGCAGCTCGCCTTCGCCCCCCGCCGCATAGTGCAGCAGCGTATCGCCGTTGCTGTCATCCACGATGTCGATCCCGGCCATGCCCTTGTCGATTGCGTCGAAAACACGGGTCCACTGCGCGAACTCGTCCGAGGCTGCGGCCTCTTGCGCCCATTTGCAGATGTTGTGTTCCTGATCCGCCAGTTCCTCGAACGCCTCGTCCAGAACCTCCATGATCTGGTCCGGAGTGGCCATCATGCCGATCCCCATCATGCCGTTGGACAAACGGCCCTTTCGTGGCCCCACGATATCGACCCCCAGATCACGTAGCTTTTCGACGTTGTTCTGGGTGGTGATGTTGTTCCACATGTTTGTGTTGCAGGCGGGGCAGAGGATCACCGGTTTGTTCCGGTATTGCCATGCCACAAAGACCGAGGTCAGCAGGTTATCGGCAATCCCGTTGGCGATCTTGCCCATCGTGTTGCAGGTCACCGGCGCCACGATCACGCAGTCGGCCCAATCGCACAGCGCCAGATGCGAGGCGCGCAGGGGCATGCCGAACTCGGTATAGCGGAAATTCCACTCGTCATCGTCGCGGTAATAGTCGTGATGCGAGATATAATCCTCGATCGTCTTTGGCTTGGTTTTCCTGATATTGCCGGTTTCTTCTTCGACCTCGATATCGCGGAAAAACTTCTCGGCCGAGACCGAGGGGATCAGCTTGACGTTATGCCCCGCATCCTTGATCCGCTTGACCAGATCGGGAACCTTGTCCGCCGCCGATGACCCGCAGGCACACAGCAGTACGTTGCGCTTTTCGCTGGGCGCATCGGTCAACCCGCCCTTGGGGTAACCAAAGATGTTCTTGTCCAGACTGGGCGATTCATGGCGCAGCAATACCGGTAGCCCAGCTTCCTTGACGCTTTTCTGAAAGCTGCCATCCAGCACCACATCGACAATGTCTTTTCTGCGACCCAGACATTCGCCCTTGAAGAACAGGTAGGGTGGGTTTTCCTTCCCGGTCATTATCGTCAACTGCCGCCGCATCTTCATCACGTTGGCCCCGTGACCTTCGACGTCGATCAGCCGGGCGCTGGTGATACCGATATTGGCCAGCATACTGCGCAGCATATAGGACCACGGGTCTTCGTCCGCATAGAACAACACAATCGGATGGGTGTTGACGATGCGTTCGACATCCGTGGGATCTTCGGGCGGTTCATGTTCCTCGATCACCAGCATTGCCGGGTTCCCGAGGTCCCGCAGCCCACGGAAAATATGCCCGCGCGGAGCCTGCCAGACTTGCGAGGTTGCAGGGCTCATGTCCACGACCGTTACCAGATCGGTCTTTTCGTCATAGGCGATGCAGAGGCACCAGAACTCCTCCAGCAGGGCCGTCTCGCGATAGACATTCGCGGGGGGGCGGATGACCTCGAACCCCAGCACACGGTTGAAATCGATATTGATCATCAGATGGCGATCGTCGTGCTCGTTCAGGCTGTGCAGTTGATCCCGGAACCAGTCCTCGGGCGTTTTGGCGTCCTTGCTCGGTCGTTCCGCATAGCTACGGAAGGTGCTGCCTAAATGCACGTGAGGCGTCTGGCTGAGATAGCGTTGCGCCAGCGCGTGCATTTCCTTGGCCGTGGACACTCGGCTGAGCGCGTCTGTCAGATTGGCCTGTGTTGCAATCAGCAGCTTGTCTTCGTCGACCTGCTGGTCGCCCAGAATGTTCAGGCTTTCGGCCAGAACCCCCATCGAGTTCATGTTCGGGCTGGCCCGCCGGAACAGGTTGCGGCGTTTCTTGGGGTCTTTCGCCAGATATTCGGTGCTGTCCACGTAATTGCAATCCTGTTGCAGCGTTTGCAGCGTGGTCTTCACCGCCTCCAATGCCGAGAACCGCAAAATCCCCCGCGACCGCATCGAGGTTCCGTCACGGTCCGACATCCCCGCCCAAAGCCGGTCAATCGTCGTGACCCACAGCTTGCCGTATTTCTCGGGGTGGACATCCATCATGTGCACCAAACCGGTGCTGGGGTTGCATTTGGCGATGATGGCAAAGTGACCGCCGGGCATGTTCAGTTTGCCATGCGCCACGCCGACCTGAAAATTCGCCACCAGAATGTCGTTGTCGCCGCCCACCCGGTTGGATTCGTCAATCGCCTCAAGCAGCAACCGGGCCGAGGTCGTGGCCTCATCCATGAAATAGGCCTGCACCTGTATCTTCTTGCGCAGGCCTTGCGAGTGGATGAACGTGCAGGCGACGTCATAAAGCTCGCCCAAGGAAATCCCGTCATTCACCACGAAAGATGTGGGCAGGGCACACTCGCGGAAGATGTCGTTGACCTCACAACTGAAGCCCAAGGCCGACATGCTGAGCGCGGCCGCCGTGACGCTGCAACAGTTGATCGGTTGCTGGAAATTCTGCAAATGCACGCTGACCAGATCGCCGAACAGAGTTGCATAACAGGCTTCGCGGATTTTGACCGGGATTTCAAACCACAGGTTGCTGGACAGGTAGGCCAGCCTGGTGCCGGGCGTTGCCACGGCCTCGAGGCTGACGGGAATGTCGAAAATCTCAAGGTGTTCTTCGTAGAAATAGTCGCCGGTATCGGCGGTGGCCAGAACGGACCCGTCCTGCTGCAACTGAACGATGCCGGACAGCACGACATACATACCTTGCGGGGGCAGTACCGTGTCCTGCGAAACTTCGATGAATTCAAAGTGCGAATTTATCGCAGACGTGTCATCCGAGGACAGCACAGCGTAGATGAGCTTCCAGTCATCATCCGTTGGATTGAACGTCTTTGAGTTATCAATTGGATCTTTTGGCACGCTTTTCCCCCCTGAACTCGTCTTGAAACGCATCAAAACCAACACCGGGTCTTTGCTGGCGACGGGCATCCTTCGGTCTGTCGCAAACAAGACCGGCCCATTCGGATCCCAGCGCTGGCCGGGCCGAGGTTTTGCAAGGAATTAGCGCGAAGGTTTCGGCCCAATAGAGCGAACCCTACCCTATTCACGGGTAAAAATCACTGATATTGTTGATATGTCTGCGCGTCTTTGCTGTGCCGAACGGCCTCGGGTGAAGCTGCGTGATCCAGTCGGCTAGGCTGGACAGATTTACGAACTTGTCATTGTGTCGGTATGCCCGCCAAAACGTCGGAAGTTTTTGTCTTTTCGTCAAGATTGCCCCTGCGGATCGAACAAGCCGCCCGTCATACTTTCAAAAAAACGAAAGAGGAGGCGCGTTTTGAGCTGGAATATCTGTGTCATCGGAGCAGGCAAGATCGGTCAGATGATCGCGACCCTGCTGAAGTCTTCGTCCAATTACTCGGTCACGGTTGCGGATCGTGATCTGTCAGCGCTGTCGGTGCTGAACCGGCAAGGTATAGCGACCCGGCAGATCGACGTCAGCGACGCGGCACAACTGGCTATGGCGCTGACGGGTTTCGACGCCGTCATCTCGGCCGCTCCGTTCTTTTTGACCCCGCAAATAGCGAAGGCAGCCAAGTCTGCGGGCGCGCATTACTTTGACTTGACCGAGGATGTCGCGGCCACCAACGCCGTGCGCGAATTGGCCAAGGACAGCGCAACAGCCTTCATGCCGCAATGTGGACTGGCCCCCGGTTTTGTCGGTATCGCCGGGGCTGCGCTGGCGTCGGAGTTCGATGAGCTGGACAGTTTGCATATGCGGGTCGGCGCTCTGCCGCTCTATCCGACCAATGCGCTGAAATACAATCTGACATGGTCCACTGACGGGTTGATCAACGAATACTGCAACCCGTGCGATGCCATCGTGAATGGCGAACGGGTCAAGACCGCGCCGCTGGAAGATTACGAACTGCTGGGTCATGACGGGGTCGAGTATGAGTGTTTCAACACATCCGGCGGCTTGGGCACGCTGCCTGAAACGCTGGACGGCAAGGCGCGGGCGGTGTCGTACCGCTCGATCCGCTATCCCGGCCATTGCGATATCCTGAAGCTGCTGCTCAAGGATCTGGGGCTGGAACGTCGCCGTGATCTGCTGAAGGACATCTTTGAGACCGCCCTGCCGCGCACTGATCAGGATGTGGTGTTGGTCTATTGCACGGCCAAAGGCATGATCGACGGGAGCTTGCGCGAGAAATCCCTGATCAACAAGAGCTTTGCGCGTGAGATCAACGGGCAGGTCTGGAGCGCCATTCAGGTCACCACCGCCGCAGGCGTTCTGGGCGTCGTCGATCTGATGCGCACAGGTGCGCTGCCTGCCAAGGGCTTTGTCCGGCAGGAACAGGTGACCCTGTCCGATTTCCTGAACACCGAATTTGGCCAGCTTTACCGCGCTGGCGATGCAACCCAACAGAACAAGGCGGCCTGAGATATGAAAGACATCGTTATGACTGCGCAAACCACCCTCGCCAATCTGGACCTGACGGCGGCTGACCTGACCGGCGGCACGTTGCCAGTGCATTCCCCCATCGACGGCAGCCTGCTGGCCGAGGTGCATGAAACCCAAGCTGGCGACATGGACGCGGTCTTTGCCAACGCCAAAACCGCCTTTAAAGCATGGCGCACTATCCCGGCCCCACGCCGGGGTGAGCTGATCCGCCTGCTGGGTGAAGAACTGCGCGCTGCCAAGGACGATCTGGGTGCGCTGGTCAGTTGGGAGGCCGGCAAGATCACCTCCGAAGGTCTGGGCGAAGTGCAAGAGATGATCGACATCTGCGATTTTGCCGTGGGCCTGTCGCGGCAGTTGTATGGTCTGACCATCGCCTCCGAACGCCCCGGCCACCGAATGATGGAGACGTGGCATCCGGCGGGTCCGGTCGGCGTGATCTCTGCCTTTAACTTCCCGGTGGCGGTCTGGTCGTGGAACGCGGCGATTGCGCTTGTCTGCGGCGATACGGTGATCTGGAAGCCGTCCGAGAAGACACCCCTGACCGCGATGGCCTGTCAGAAGATATTTGAACGCGCGCTGGCGCGGTTTGGCGATGCGCCCGATCACCTGCTGCAAACCCTGATCGGCGGTGCCGCATTGGGTGAGGCGCTGGTGGCCAGTGAGGATGTGCCGGTGATTTCCGCCACCGGCTCCACCCGCATGGGGCGCGCTGTGGCCCCGGTTGTGGCGCAGCGGTTCGGCAAGTGCATTCTGGAGCTGGGCGGCAACAACGCGATGATCGTTGGACCCTCGGCCGATTTGGAAATGGCGGTGCGGGCGATCGTGTTCTCGGCCGTGGGCACAGCCGGTCAACGTTGTACCACGCTGCGCCGTCTGATCGTGCATAACTCGATCCGCGAGGAACTGGTGGCCCGCCTGAAAAAAGCCTATGCAGGTCTGCCCATCGGCAACCCGCTGACCGAGGGCACGCTGATCGGTCCGCTGGTGGATGAAGCCTCGGGCGCGGCCATGACCGCCGCGCTGGACGCAGCCAAAGCCGAGGGCGGCACCGTGTTCGGTGGCCAGCGCGTGACCGAGGGCGTGCCGGATGGCGTCTATATGCAGCCCGCCATTGTCGATATGCCCGGCCAGACGGCCACGGTAAAGACCGAGACCTTTGCGCCGATCCTCTACGTGATGGGCTACGACGATTTCGACGATGCCATTGAGATTCAGAACGACGTGCCGCAGGGTCTGTCCTCCTGTGTGTTCACCCTGAACATGCGCGAGGCCGAGCAATTTCTGACCGCAGCCGGATCGGATTGCGGTATCGCCAACGTCAATATCGGGCCGTCAGGGGCCGAAATCGGTGGCGCGTTTGGTGGCGAAAAAGAAACCGGCGGTGGACGCGAAAGCGGATCGGACGCGTGGAAAGCCTATATGCGGCGTCAGACCAATACAGTGAATTACTCGGCTGAATTACCGCTGGCGCAGGGCGTCAAATTCGATATCTGACCCAAAGATCCGGCGGCTCACACCCGAGCCGCCGGATCGTCAATCTGCAAACAGGTAATCCAAGCGCATAACGGCATGCGCTTGTTTCGCAGAAATCCCAAGAAACGCGGCAAGGGACGCTTCGTTTTCAGCGCGCGAGTCAGTTTCCCGGATGCGCACGTAATCGTTCAGACCCGCCCCCCGGATCAAATCTGACTCGTGGGCGAGGGAATTGCGCAGCGTGGGAACCAGACCCGACACCGTATCGGCGGGGCTATCAAGGCCGGCCAAACCAACCCGACGGGCGTGGCCGATCAGGTAGTCGTCCGAATATTCACACTCGATCTCAAGCACGTGCGTCTTGGCCCGGTCAGAGTTGAAGTCCTCGATAATGTCCAGGTTGGCGGGGTCGACGCAGATGACCAACTTGTCCGTATCGAAGCTGTCGAACAGCATCCGCACGACCGCGCGTCGGTGGCGGGATCGCTTGACCAGCGTTGTTTCGATACCGCCGAGATCGGGCAGGGCAGTGTCCTGTTCGTTGAACAGGTATTCGACACATGGAATGTCGGTCTCGGAAACGATCTGATCAACCAGCCGCTTGGCGACGTGCCATTTCTTGCACACGATCAGAAAGACTTCGCGGTCAGACCCCAGCGTATTTCCCGCTTCCCAGAACCGCTGCCCGTACCGGCGGCCAACCCGCCCGCGACCGGTCAGAAACCCGTAGAGATTTCGCCCTTCGTCGGATATCGGAAAATCAACGCCCTCGGCTGCGTAGAGCTTGCCCAACCTCTCTTTCAGCTCGTGTGCTTCCGGGCTGATCTTTCGCGCAAAAAGATAGTCCTGTCCCAGCAGCATGTCGTAGTGATCATTGTAGAATGTTACCGGCATCCCATAGTCCGAGAACATCAGGAAGGTCGGTGTTCGGTTCTCGATCTCCTCTCGTGGCACCAGGTGCCGAACTAGGGTCTGGAAAAAGGTTTCATCTGGAATCCACGTGGTCGAGAAGAAACGGATCACATCCCGGCGCTGTTTGAGGAAGTCCAGAATCATCTCGACCGTCCGGCGGCGCAGACACCACCATTGACTGCCGATCTTGACCTGGATGTCGGCGGGAATTTCGCGGGTCAGGCCAAAGCGTTTTTGAAGCTCGTACGCGGCATAAAACCAACGGGATTGCGTCCGCTCGTTGAAATAGTGGCGATAGATCAGCCGGTCCTCTTTCATGCCGGTCTTGATCCATTTGCTTTCAAAGAAGTCGTGGCTTTCGACAAAATCCTTGTCACGTTCGTCCAGAAAACGGTGTGCGTATTCCGCCGTCTTTATCGCCATGCAGTCGCCAGACAGATTGTAGAAATGGGTGGCGCGTGGAAAAGCATCCACCGCTGCTTCGATGGCGTGCAATGTGGCCTGCACCAACGACCACTCTCCCCAGCCACACTTGATCCGCTTGGCGGCAAAAGTGACGTTCGGATTTGGGCCCAGCGCGTCCTGAATGCGCGCATATGCGGCAGAGCTGGCACGCGCGTCAAAATGAATGGCCATGCAATCCCCGGCGGCCGTCAGTTGCTCGGCCTGCGCAATGATTGCGTCAGGGTCTTTGTGGCACAGCAAAATATAGGCGATCCTGGCCATTTCGGTTCTATGATTTCCGTTTCTGCCCGTTTCCAACCGTGATACTGAGGATGAACGATTGAATAAACAGAATATTTTTGGTTTTTTGATTTCAAAAGCGGGCACGAATAACAAGTTCTGACCCGCAGAGGAGGCGCAGCAGATGGGTTTTCCCGGTACATGGATGACCGAGAGCGAAAGCATGGTTTACCGTGTGGTGCCGAAGTGCGCCTGCTCGACCATAGGGCAAATCATGTACTACTCGGATCACGGTCGGTTTTTCGAGGGTGACATTCACGACGCAAGTGACGGGATGCACAAATGGGCGTTTGAGCCCAGTCAGGACGCAATTTCCAGAATTGTCCGCGATCATGCAGGGTATTCATTTACCTGCGTGCGGAACCCTTACACCCGGATTCTAAGTTCTTTTTTCGACAAGATTTGTGGAATTCAGCGAAACAGAAAACGGTACCGGGGCAATCTCGTTCCGACGCTGATTTACAACTATGGAATCGAAGTCGGGGGCGACGATGGCAAGGGCGAATTCGATCAGATCGCCAGCTTCCGTCGGTTTCTTTTGTTCGCACGCGACACGATCCGATGGCGCAGGCCGATGGACCCGGATATTCACTGGTCGTCGATGTCAGGCCATGTCTCGACCTTCATTGCGAATGGCGGGCGATATGACAAGATTTTCTGGACCGAGAAATTCAACGACGGGATGCAGGGTGTCTTGGATCACCTTGAAACGCCCCACGCGGTGAACCTGTCCGATATCCCGCGCTTTAACGAGTCCGAAGGGCACGGGCCCAAACGCGCCCATCCGGTCGAAGACTATTTTGACGACCTCTCGATGCATCTGGTCTACGAAATCTACAAACAAGATTTCGATCTCTTTCGATATGATTTCGAGAACCCGGCCAACAAGATGCCAATTGGTGAAATTGATCTGGATGAAGTTCACGCCAAACTCGGCGACTGATTCAATTCCGGGGATGCTCCCGCCCATCGTCAATGTCTCTGACGAGACATCTCCTCTGGTTGGGCCCGGCGCCGCGCTTTGCGCGGCGCCGGGCCCAAGACCGAATGGGGTATCGGCGCAGCCGATGGCTCAGTTCGGGCGCGGGAGCCTTTGGTTGTTTGGACAGCCCGGTTCAGAGTCACCTCGAACCGGGCTTTCAGAATCACAACTGGCGCACCGCCCCTTTTGCCGCACTTGTTGTCAGCTTGGCGTATGCCTTGAGCGCCGTGGACACCTTGCGCTTGCGAGGTGCCGCAGGCTGCCACCCTTTTTCGTCTTGAATCTTGCGGCGTTCCGCCAGTTCTTCCTCTGACACAACAAGCTGGATCGAGCGGTTCGGGATGTCGATCTCGATCCGGTCGCCGTTTTCTACCAACCCGATGACCCCGCCTTCTGCCGCTTCGGGTGAGACATGGCCGATCGACAGGCCCGAGGTGCCGCCCGAGAACCGCCCGTCGGTCAGCAAAGCGCAGGCTTTGCCCAGACCTTTGGATTTCAGATATGAGGTCGGGTACAGCATCTCCTGCATTCCCGGACCACCGCGCGGTCCTTCGTAACGGATGACGACCACGTCGCCCTCTTTCACCTTGCCGGTCAGGATATCGTTTACCGCCTGATCCTGACTTTCGCAGACATAGGCCGAGCCGGTGAAGGTCAGGCTGGCTGGATCAACGCCCGCCGTTTTCACGATACAGCCATCGCGCGCGATATTGCCGAACAGAACGGCCAGACCGCCATCCTGACTGAATGCGTGCTCCTTGGACCGGATCACGCCGCCTTCGCGGTCGGTGTCCAGCTCTTTGTAGCGGTTCGACTGGCTGAACGCCTGTGTGGTGCGCACACCACCGGGTGCGGCCTTGAACAAGTCCTGCGCCTTGGGGTTATTGGCGACCTTGATGTCCCAATTGGCAATGGCTTCACCCATCGTCGCCGAATGCACGGTGCTGCAATCTTCGTGCAGCAGCCCCGCGCGGCTGAGTTCGCCGAGGATCGAGAAGATGCCACCGGCGCGGTGGACGTCCTCCATATGCACGTTCTCGGTGTTGGGCGCGACCTTGCACAGGCAAGGCACCTTGCGGCTGAGGCGGTCCATGTCAGACATGTCGAAATCGACTTCGCCTTCGTTGGCGATGGCCAGAAGGTGCAGAACGGTGTTGGTGGACCCGCCCATGGCGATATCGAGGCTCATGGCGTTCTCGAACGCATCGAAAGTCGCGATTTCGCGCGGCAGAAAGCCTTTTTCGTCCAGCTCATAGTGGCGCTTGGTGATCTCGACGATGCGGCGGCCTGCTTCAAGGAACAGCTCCTTCCGGTCCGAGTGCGTCGCCAGCGTCGAGCCATTGCCCGGCAGGGCCAGACCCAGTGCCTCGGCCAGACAGTTCATCGAGTTCGCGGTGAACATGCCCGAGCACGACCCGCAGGTCGGGCAGGCGTTTTCCTCGATATGCTGGACCTGCTCGTCGGTGTACTTGTCGTCGGCGGCGGCCACCATTGCGTCCACGAGGTCGATCTTTTTCACATCCAGATCGGCGATGTCGATCTTGCCGGCCTCCATCGGCCCGCCCGAGACAAAGATCGCGGGGATGTTCAGGCGCATGGCTGCCATCAGCATACCGGGCGTGATCTTGTCGCAATTCGAGATGCAGACCATCGCATCGGCACAATGCGCGTTGACCATATATTCGACCGAATCCGCGATGACCTCACGCGAGGGCAGCGAATACAGCATCCCGTCATGGCCCATGGCGATGCCGTCATCCACGGCAATGGTGTTGAACTCTTTTGCAACGCCGCCTGCGGCCTCGACCTCGCGCGCAACCATCTGGCCCAGGTCTTTCAGGTGGACGTGACCCGGCACAAATTGCGTGAACGAGTTGACGATGGCGATGATCGGCTTGCCGAAATCGTCATCGCCCATGCCGGTCGCACGCCACAGGCCGCGGGCACCGGCCATGTTGCGGCCATGGGTTGAGGTTCTGGATCGGTAGAGTGGCATGACGCTGTTTCCCTTTTGCCTCGGGTTGCATGTCTTGGGGTTCGTACGTTATAGCGCACGTATCACATGTGCGCTATAACGCACAAGAGGATTCGCGGGACGCTAAGATGGACTCTGACGATATTACGCTGAAACTGCGGGACGTGCGGGCGGCAACCGGCTTGAGCCTGTCGAAAGTGGCCGAGTTGACGGGCGTTAGCAAGGCCATGCTGGGTCAGATCGAGCGCGGCGAATCCAGCCCGACCATCGCGACCTTGTGGAAAATCGCCAAAGGGTTCCAACTGCCGCTCAGCGCTTTGATCGGATCGTCGGCGCTGCGCGATCCGGCGGATGCCAGCCTGTTCCGAACCGTGACCTTCCCCGGCAGCATCGAGGTCAAGATCGTCTTTCCTTTTGACCCTGCGCTGGGCGCGGAAACCTTCCATGTCGATCTGGCCCCGAACCAGAGCCACGAATCCGCTGCCCATGCCGCCGGTGTGACCGAGGAGGTCTTTGTGCTGAACGGGTCGCTTGAGATTCTACGCGATGGCGAATGGGTTCCGTTGCAAGCCGGGCAGGGTCTTCGCTTTGCCGCCGATCTGCCGCATGGCTATCGGGCGGGTGATGAGGGCGCTGCATTTCTGAACATGCACCACTATCCTTCGTCGGTGGTTATGGAAACGGCCCCCTGAAAACGCCATCCAGCCTTGAACCCGCAACCCTGCGCGTATAGGGAAAACCCAAGCTCGCTTTGGGGAGACTTTGATGCAGGACGATCCGAAAACCCTCGTTTCAACCGAATGGCTTGCAGCCCATCTCAAGGACCCGGACCTGCGGGTTCTGGACGGGTCGTGGTATTTGCCGCAGCAAGGGCGGGATGCAAAGGCCGAGTATGACGCGGCCCATATCCCGGGTGCGCGGTTCTTTGACATTGACGACATCTCTGATCACCGGTCGGACCTGCCGCACATGGCGCCTCCGGTTGAAAAATTCATGTCGCGCCTGCGGGCGATGGGCGTTGGGGATGGTCATCAGGTGGTGGTCTATGACGGCGCTGGGCTGATGTCCGCTGCACGGGTCTGGTGGCTGTTCCGTCTGATGGGTCAGGAAAACGTCGCCGTTCTGGATGGCGGTTTCCCCAAATGGCAGGCCGAAGGGCGCGAGATTGAAGACCTTCCCCCGGTTATCCGCGATCGCCACATGACGGTGCGCGTGCAAAACCATCTGGTGCGGGATGTCACTCAGGTCTCGGCGGCGGCGAAACTGGCCGACCACGAAATTATTGATGCGCGCTCAGCCGCCCGATTTGCAGGAACCGGAACCGAGCCGCGTGAAGGGCTGCGTTCGGGGCATATTCCGGGCTCGCGCAATGTGCCGTTCGATATGCTGCTGAACAAGAATGGCACGATGAAATCCCCCGAGGATTGCCGCGCCGTTTTCGAGGCCGCAGGCGTCGACTTGTCGAAACCTGCCATCACCTCATGCGGGTCGGGCGTGACTGCCGCAATCCTCAGCCTTGCGCTTGAACGCATGGGCAAGAAAGACCACTCGCTTTATGACGGCTCCTGGGCTGAATGGGGTGCCTTCCCGACCCTGCCCGTCGCAACCGGAGAGAACTGATGTTCGAGAACCTCAAACCGCAGCCCGCCGACAAAATTCTGGCGCTGATGCAGATGTACCGCGAAGACCCGCGCGATCAGAAGATCGACCTGGGTGTTGGCGTCTACAAGAATGCCGAAGGGGTGACCCCGGTGATGCGTGCGGTGAAAGCAGCCGAAAAGCGCATTTTGGAAGAACAGGAAAGCAAAGCCTATACCGGGCTGGCCGGTGATCCGGCCTATGCGGATGCGATGATCGGCCTGATCCTTGGCACTTCGGTCCCGCGCGGCAATATCGCGGCCGTGGCAACGCCCGGTGGCACCGGTGCGTGTCGGCAAGCGTTTGAGATGATCCGTATGGCCAACCCATCGGCGCGTGTCTTTGTGTCAAACCCCACATGGCCGAACCACCTGTCGATCCTGAATTATCTGGGCATGGAAACCGTCCAGTACCGTTATTTCGACGGCGAGACCCGAGGCGTGGACTTCGATGGCATGGTCGAAGACCTGAAGACTGCCAAGGCGGGCGACGTGGTGCTGCTGCATGGTTGTTGCCACAACCCGACCGGGGCCAACCTGAACATGGTTCAGTGGCAAGAGGTCGTGAACATCATCAATGAGCTGGGCCTCGTGGCAATGATCGACATTGCCTATCAGGGGTTCGGGGACGGTCTGGAAGAAGATGCGCAGGCCACGCGCCTTGTGGCCTCGTCGGTCAAACGTTGCCTGATTGCGGCGTCCTGTTCCAAAAACTTTGGCGTCTACCGCGAACGGACCGGTCTGTTGATGGCGATCAGCGATGATGCGGCGCAGACGGCGCTGAACCAGTCGACACTGGCCTTTCTGAACCGCCAGAATTACTCCTTCCCACCCGATCATGGTGCGCGTGTTGTGACCACGATCCTGAATGACGAGGCTCTGCGCGCGGATTGGGCGGCCGAGTTGGAAGAGGTGCGCCTGTCCATGCTGGGCCTACGCCAACAACTGGCTGACGAACTGCAAAGATTGAGCGGCTCGGACCGTTTTGGTTTTATCGCCCAGCACCGCGGCATGTTCTCGCGTCTGGGTGCGGCGCCCGAGCTGGTCGAGAAACTGCGTGCAGATCACGGCATCTACATGGTGGGTGACAGCCGTCTGAACATCGCGGGTCTGAACGCGACAACGGTTCCGATTCTGGCCAAGGCGATTGTCGACGTCGGCGTTTGACCTTTATCTGACACACACATCAAAGCCGCGCCCTCCAGCGCGGCTTTTTTGCGCGCTATCGAAAACGGCCATCTTCGTCAGGCCACGTCCAAATTTTCGGGTCGCTGGCGATCGCGTCTACAACCTTTGCCTCACGTTCACGTGTGCAGGGTCTTTCCGAAAGTCCCATATGCACAAGTTCTATTTGCACAAGGTATTCAGCCACATCCTCTTTACTCGTTTCTCTTCTGATCTGACTAGCTGCCTGAATCAAATATGAATCGTATTCGTCGGCGAAAGATAGACAGTCCTCGTCATTCCAATTCTCTTCCGGCTTCAAAAGGCCGATAGGATCCCAAAGACGCCAGCCAATGTCTCGGAGTCTGGAAAGTTTGATACGGGGAGGTGGAGTAAGTTTCATTGCAATCGACTTAGTCAGAAATTGTTCCGGACAGTTTCACAGCGGCAGTCTTGGGGTAAGCGCCTAAATTCAAATGGTTTGTTGAAAGGCAAAACAAAAAAACCGGGCGCGAACGCCCGGTTTCGGATTTGGTACTTGATCAGGCGTTAGCCCTTGGAAAACTCGGGATAGGCTTCCATGCCCAGTTCCGCCATGTCGAGGCCGTTGATCTCGTCCTCTTCGCTGACGCGGATGCCAACGACTGCCTTCAGGATCGTCCACAGGATCAGCGCACTGACGAAGGTGAACACACCGTAGGCTGCGATACCCAGCAACTGAGTGCCCAGGCTTGCTTCACCGTAGAAGATCACGGCGATGGTGCCCCAGATACCGGCAAACAGGTGAACCGGGATCGCACCGACAACGTCGTCCAGCTTGAACTTGTCCAGCATCGGAACGGTCAGGACAACGATAACGCCGCCAACTGCACCGATCCACAGAGCGCCGAACAGGGTCGGGGCCAGAGGTTCAGCAGTGATCGAGACCAGACCGGCCAGAGCACCGTTCAGAACCATCGTAAGGTCAGGCTTTTTGTACAGCAGTTGGGTCAGGATCAGTGCAGTCACTGCACCCGAAGCGGCTGCCATGTTGGTGTTGGCAAAGATGCGCGACACGTCGGAAACGTCACCCACGGTGCCCATTGCCAGCTGCGAGCCGCCATTGAAGCCGAACCAACCCAGCCACAGGATGAACGTACCCAGTGTGGCCAGCGCCAGGTTTGAACCGGGCATCGGGTGGACTTTGCCGTCTTTGTACTTGCCGATGCGCGGGCCCAGTACGATGACACCTGCCAGAGCTGCCCAGCCACCGACCGAGTGCACAACGGTCGAGCCAGCGAAGTCCGAGAAGCCAGCTTCAGACAGCCAGCCGCCGCCCCACTGCCAGGAACCCGAGATCGGGTACAGGATGCCGGTCAGGACGATGACGAAGATCAGGAAGGGCCACAGCTTGATACGCTCGGCCACAGCGCCCGAAACGATCGAGGCAGTTGCGGCAACGAACACAAGCTGGAAGAAGAAGTCCGAACCGATCGACGCATAGTCCAGCGCTGCTTCTGCGGGGGCAACGCCCACGGCATCAAGCGATGTGGTCGAGAAGAACGGGCCCAGCCAGCCAGCGATGGACCAGCCGTCGCCGGGGTACATCAGGTTGAAGCCGATCAGCCAGTACATGATCGCGGCAAAGGAAAACAGCGCCACGTTCTTGATCATCTGCATGGCCACGTTCTTGGAACGCACCAGGCCACCTTCCAGCATGGCAAAGCCTGCCGCCATGAAGAAGACCAGGAACCCTGCCATCAGGAACAGCAGCGTGGTGAAGATATACTGGGTATGGAGCGCGGCTTCGCCGTCGGCGGCCTCTTGCGCCAGACCCATCTGCGGCAGCGCGACGATCGCGGCAGCAGGGATGAGAGATTTCATCAGGTTCATTGTTAGTCCTCGAGTGATTGTGAGTGGGGGCGCTTACAGCGCCTCTTCGTTCGTTTCCCCGGTCCGCACGCGCAGGGCCTGCTCGACATCGAGGACGAAAATCTTGCCATCGCCGATCTTGCCGGTCTTGGCGGTTTTGGTGATGGTCTCGACGATCTGGTCGGCCATCGCAGCGGGAACTACGATCTCCAGTTTGATCTTGGGTACGAAGTTCACGGCGTATTCAGCCCCGCGATAGATTTCCGTGTGACCCGATTGCGAGCCGAAGCCCTTGATTTCGGTCACCATCATGCCGCGTACGCCAGCGTCGGTCAGTGCTTCGCGCACCTCCTCGAGCTTGAACGGCTTGATTGTCGCGATGATCAGTTTCACGTTAGTCCCCTCTGCTTCTCCGGTCTGTCCGGTCGGTTTGCACTCGCAGAAAAAGAGCGCGCCTGACCGCAGTAAGGAACGATTCAGGGGGGCGGACGCTGGGGAAAATAGTGGCAAGGTGCACAATTTTTGCACAAATACGGCGCAATGATTAAAAATTGAGCAAATTGAGGAAGGCTTTTAGGCGTATTTCATACCTCTACTTCATCTGTGTGGCAGGGTATGGTGCCTCAAAACGATAACCGGGCAGAGCTTGAGCATGACTGAGTCCAGGCGCGGCAAGAAACCTCTTGTTGCGGACAAACGATACCCGTCGAAGGGGCGAAAATCCTCGGCGTCAAAGCGCGCCGCAGGAAAGAAGGCGACTGCGCGAAAGACAACGACCCGCAGAACGGCCCGCAAGAAAACACGCAAGTCCACCAAGAACGGCGGCGGGTTTTTCCGCCGTATGTTCCGCTGGCTTTGGCGGCTGGTCTGGGGTGTGACCTGGCGGGTTGGCGCGGTCTGTGCCCTGCTGCTGGCGCTTGCGATAGGGGTTGTCTACAGCACGTTGCCGGATGTTGATGCCTTGCTGGACGGTCGTGCGCGCGGATCGGTCACGATGCTGGACCGTGACGGCAAGGTGTTTGCGTGGCGAGGCGATCAATTCGGCGGTGTCATTACGGCCGATACGGTGTCTCCGCACCTCAAGCACGCGGTCATCGCGACCGAGGATAAGCGATTCTATCGCCATTTCGGTGTCAGCCCGCGCGGGGTTGCCAGCGCCGTGCGCATCAACCTGAGCGAGGGCCGGGGGCCGCTGTCAGGTCATGGCGGTTCGACCATCACGCAGCAGACGGCCAAGCTGCTTTGCCTCGGCGTTCCTTATGATCCTGCTGATTGGGAGTCCGAGGCGGCCTACGAAGCTGACTGTCGTCAGGGGTCGTTGTGGCGCAAGGCGAAGGAAGCCGTTTACGCGATGGCGATGGAGGTCAAATATTCCAAGGACGAAATCCTCACCATCTATCTGAACCGGGCGTTCCTTGGCGCAGGCGCGCGAGGGTTCGAGGCCGCCAGCCAGCGGTATTTCGGGATTTCAGCCGCCGAGGTGTCCCCGTCCGAGGCCGCGATGCTGGCGGGCCTTCTGGTCGCGCCGACCCGGTATGCGCCGACGAACAACCTGCAACGCTCGCAGGATCGGGCGCGTCTGGTGGTCGGATTGATGGAGGATCAGGGATACCTTTCCCCCGCGCAGGCCAGCGAAGCCCGCACCCGTCCCGCGGAACTGTCCGAAGCCGCCGCCGCGCGTGCAGGTGGGTATTTCGCCGATTGGGTCATGGCCAGCGGGCCCGAGTTCTTTACCCGCAACACCACCGAGGATGTGGTGATCCGGACGACTCTGGATCAGCGCCTGCAGAAATCGGCGGAGGAGGCGCTGCAATACATCTTTCAGGAAAAAGTCCGCGAAGGGTCCAAGGCGCAGGCCGCGATTGTTGTGATGTCCTCCGATGGGGCGGTGCGTGCCATGGTTGGCGGTCGCAAGACGCGCGTATCAGGTGCGTTCAATCGCGCGACGCAGGCATTGCGACAGACCGGATCATCCTTCAAACCCTTCGTGTACGCGACAGCGTTAGAGCTTGGGTATTCTCCGCTGGATACGGTCGTGGACGAGCCGTATTGCATCAATATCCCCGGTTCGGGCCAGTGGTGCCCCAAGAACTATACCAACAAGTTCTATGGCCGGGTCACGCTTGCGGATGCGTTGAAGAACTCGCTGAACATCCCAGCCGTCAAAGTGGCCGAAGTCGCGGGGCTTGTAAACGTGCGGACCGTTGCCAGTGGGTTTGGGATTGCCAATGATCTGGCCGAAGGTCCAGCCCTTGCTCTGGGCGCGTCGGAAAGCACGCTGATCGAGATGACCGGGGCTTATGCGGGTATCCTGAACGGTGGCTCGTCTGTGGAACCTTATGGTCTGACCGAGTTGAAGCTGCTGGGGGATCAGACGCCCGTGATGGTGACGACGACCGGCATCGGAGAGCGTGTCATCAATGACAAGGCGGCCAAGCAACTGACATGGATGATGGAGCGCGTGGTTTCAGAAGGCACGGGTGCGCGGGCGCAGCTACCGGGTTGGCAGGTGGCGGGCAAGACCGGCACAACTCAGGCCGCGCGCGATGCGTGGTTCATCGGGTTCACGGCGGACTACGTGGCGGGTGTCTGGATGGGCTATGACGACAATACGCCACTTTCCGGTGTCACCGGCGGCGGGTTGCCTGCGGAAATCTGGAAGGAAACCATGCTGCGCGTGACCGAAGGGATGACGCCGACGCCCTTGCCGATGCTGGCCCCGGACCCGCCCGTGCGAACCGCGCAGCCACGGCAGCAACGTCGTAGGCAGGGCAACGGGTTCGAGAACGCCATAAACAACCTGTTGAACAATATCTTCGGCAACTGATCGGGCAAAGAAAAAGGCGGCGCGCCTGGCACCGCCTTTGAAATGCGTATGGCCGCCTGATCAGACAGTTTCGTCCAGCGCCGCCAGAATCGCGTCACCCATTTCGGTGGTCGAGACCGGCTGCACGCCTTCTTCGGCCAGCAGATCAGCGGTGCGGACACCATCGGCCAGAACCTTCTCGATTGCCGCTTCCAGACGGTCAGCCTCGGCCCCCTGATCAAAGCTATAGCGCAGCGCCATGGCAAAGCTGAGGATACAGGCGATCGGGTTCGCCTTGCCCTGACCCGCGATATCGGGGGCCGAGCCGTGGACGGGTTCATACATCGCCTTGGGGCGGCCGTTGGCCATCGGTGCGCCCAGCGACGCGGATGGCAGCATCCCCAGCGAGCCGGTCAGCATCGCCGCACAATCTGACAGGATGTCGCCGAACAGGTTGTCGGTGACGATCACGTCAAACTGCTTGGGCGCGCGCACCAGCTGCATTGCGCCATTGTCGGCATACATATGGGTCAGCTCAACCTCGGGGTAATCCTCGGCCACGCGATCCACGACCTCGCGCCACAGAATGCCCGATTCCATGACGTTGGCTTTTTCCATCGAGCACAGCTTCTTGTTCCGGCGCATCGCCAGTTCAAAAGCCGAGCGCGCGGCGCGTTCAATCTCGGATTCGGTGTAACGCTGGGTGTTGATGCCCACGCGTTCGTTGCCTTCCTCGAAGATGCCGCGCGGCTCGCCGAAATAGACGCCCGAGGTCAGCTCGCGCACGATCATGATGTCCAGACCGGCCACGATGTCCTTTTTCAGCGATGAGAAATCAGCCAGCGCGTCAAAGCACTGCGCCGGGCGCAGGTTGGAAAACAGGTCCATTTCCTTGCGCAGGCGCAGCAGACCGCGTTCAGGCTTTACGCTGAAATCCAGATCGTCATATTTCGGGCCGCCAACCGCGCCCAGCAGCACCGCGTCAACCTCTTGCGCTTTGGCCATGGTCTCGTCCGACAGGGGCTTGCCATGGGCGTCATAAGCGGCACCGCCCACCAGATCCTCGCTCACGTCGAACGCCAGACCGCGGTTCGCGCCGAACCAGTCGATGATGCGGCGGACTTCGGCCATGACTTCGGGGCCAATACCGTCTCCGGGCAGGATCAGCAGCGAGGGGTTGGACATGAAGGATCTCCTTGCGTTTCGTCGCAATGGCCCTAGCGCCTGCGCCGCATCGGGTCAATGAGACGAACAGGCCAAAACAAACAGAGTCGACGGGAATCTCGGTTTCCGTGACGAAACGGCACGGTCAAAGCAGGTTCACCGTCAAAGACTGGCCTTCAGACCATCGGCAAGCAGGTCCCAAACGCGCCGGATTCGCGGAGTTTGGCGCATCGCCTGCGGAGCGGCCAGCCACACGGGTAGGACCGGGATTTCCACGTCCAGCGGCAGGATTTCGACCAAAGGGTCTGCCTCGGCAACATGCGTCTGGGTAAACCCAATTCCGCAACCAGCCCGGATCAATTCCCAATATGCACTCTGAAGATCGCAACGGGTCGCGAAATTGTCCCGGCTCGCGGGCCAGCCTTTGTTATGCATCTCTTTGATGATCTGTTCATTGGCGTCAAAGCCGACCAGATCGTGATTGAACAGATCTCCGGGGTCTGCCGGGCGGCCTGCTCGGTCCAGATAAGACCGGGCCGCGCAAAAGCACATGCGCACATCGCCCAGATACCTCGAGACGATGTCGACCTGCTCGGGGCGATACATGCGAACTGCAATATCAGCCTCGCGATACAGCAGGTTTTCGACCGTGTCCGTTGCGACCAGTTCAAGCTGTATCGCCGGTTCTTGCTTGCGGATTTGCGCCATGATGGGCGGCAGAAGATGATGGGCTGCAAAAACCGAAGTGGTTATGCGCACTGTCCCTTCCAGTTGCTGCGACTGACCTGCTGCGGTCAGGCTGATCGCGCTCATGGCAGAGTTTATCTGCTGCGCCATCGGCAGCAGTTGCGCGCCGACTTCACTCAGCCTCAGACCGCGCGCATGCCGATCAAAAAGAGATACGCCCAACTCGTCCTCAAGCGCGTGAATTTGTCGGCCTAGCGTCGGCTGGCTTCGCTCCAACCGCCGGGCTGCCGCAGATAGTGAACCGGTTTCAGCTACGGCCAGAAAGCTTTGGATCAGAGACCAGTCGGAAGGGGTGATGAGTCTATCCATTCATGAATGAATACACGTTCTGCGCATGCAGGCAATTCCCATAGCATATTGAATGGGCCAGTGTTGAAAGTGACAGGAGGTTGCCATGACACAAACAGCACTGATCTTGGGCGCAACAGGCCGGTTCGGGCGCAATAGCGCCGAGGCATTTCGCAAAGCGGGTTGGTCGGTCCGCAGTTTTGACCGCAAATCGCAGGATTTGAAGCACTCCGCAGAAGGAGCCAGCATCATCGTAAATGCCTGGAATCCACCTTACCCGGACTGGGCCAGGCTGGTGCCAAAGTTACATCGGCAAGTCATCGACGCAGCCGAACACGCTGGGGCGACAGTGATCATCCCCGGCAACGTGTATGTCTTTGGGGCTTCTACGCCTTCGCCGTGGTCCAGTTCTTCACCCCATTTGGCTGAGAATCCGCTGGGCAGGATCAGGGTCGAGATGGAAGACGCCTACCGCAGTTCCTCGGTCAAGACGATCATCTTGAGGGCAGGAGATTTCATCGACACCTTCGCGTCAGGCAACTGGTTCGATCAGGTTTTGATCAAGCGTTTGTCAAAGGGACAACTGGTGTATCCGGGTTGGCCTGACGTTGCCCATTCCTGGGCCTATTTACCGGATCTCGCCCGAGCCGCCGTTGCCCTGGCTGAGATACGAGACGACCTGCCGCGTTTTAGCGACGTGCCGTTTGCAGGTTACACCCTGACAGGAACGGAACTGGCGCGATCGCTATCGCGGGTGACGGGTCAGAGTGTGCGGGCAAGGCGAATGAACTGGTGGCCGATTCACCTGAGCCGAGTGTTCTGGAACCTTGCACCGCATTTGATCGAAATGCGCTATCTATGGGATACGCCACATTGTCTGGACGCGGGGGCTTTCAACGAACTGGTGCCGGGGTTCACGCATACTGATCTGGATGAGGCCATAAACACGGCCATAGCGGACGGGCAGCCGGGGCTGTATCCCACCGCAACCACGGCCAAAGTTTAAGTGGTTTCAGGGCGCGGCCAATTCGACCCACACGAGGCGATGTCTGCTGGCAGTCTCGGCCGCCGCGCGCAGGTCTGATCCGGGCGCTGGCCAGAACACTCCGGCATCCACGACACGCAAGGCAGACGAGGGCAGTACGTAGTCCACGCGCATGTCTCCGACGCCCTTCCACACGACCGTAGTCTCCTTCCCGGTTGAATCTTCTGGTACGGGGTCTTGCAAGCGCGGGTCGGTCAATAGCTGCCGAATTGCCTCTTTTCGCCCCTCGCCGCGGTCGGGGTCGAGGTTCGCATCCCCCGCAAGAACGAATGATCCCGTCGGCGCCTGAGTGATCTCGCCGTTCAAAAGGGACATCCAAAAGAGAATCTCATCCCGGTTGCGAAGTCCGTTCCGATCCTCCGGCCCGTCAAAAACTGGGGGAGCGGCGTGAAACGTCATCAGATCGACAACTCCGATCGGTGTTTCGATGGGCACAAGCCAGTGTGCGGTGGAAGACAGGCGTTGAATATTCTGTGCCTCGTCCGAGGGAAAAGCT
Organism: Ruegeria sp. CL6; assembly: GCF_056536465.1. Classification (NCBI taxonomy): domain Bacteria; kingdom Pseudomonadati; phylum Pseudomonadota; class Alphaproteobacteria; order Rhodobacterales; family Roseobacteraceae; genus Ruegeria; species Ruegeria sp. CL6. Next base: position 97,053 of record NZ_JBQFPR010000008.1, on the reverse strand, counting down.
GCCGAACCCTTGCGGGGAAGCTGGGCGCCGGGAAGATCCCGCCACAGCAAATCTGTAAAATCCCGAACGTTTTCGGTCTGGATGGGATAGCGCGACAGGACCGCAAGGCCGCCATGCCCCGTGAACCGGCCCCAGCCCTGTGCATCGCCCGGACCATGTGTTCGACCATCGCCATCCATATCCAGATGGGTTTCAAGCCCCGAATTTGGCCGTGCCGTAAATTGATAAGGGTAGTCCAGACCGGCCTGGCGCAGCCGCTCGGTCAGCGCAGTTAGGGTCTGTCCATGAAAATCCCAGTCGATCCCCTGCAGGGCGACAATATCGGGGTGTGACGCCACCAGGACTTCAATGACGGCTTTGGCCTGCGCGTCTCCGCGCTGAATGTCGCGCAGCAGCAGGCCCGGCCCCTTGCGGCTGAGTTCAGTGTTGAACGTAGCAACGCGCACGGTTTCTGCCTGCGCCATCAGGGGCAGCCAAAGCAGGACAAGAATTCGGATCATGCGGTCTGAGTGGACTCGGCCGTGGAATAGGCGCGGCGTTTTTCAACGATCAGGTTCGCGATGCGCAGGGTAGCCATACCGCGCATGATCATGCTGGCGGGCAGGAAAGCCCATGCGCTCATGGTCCAGATCAGGGTCTGAGGATTGCTGAGCGAAATGGGATCGACATAGTTCGTCAGCATCTTGATCATCGCTGGGATCAGGAAGGGCAGCAGCACCCCGATCGAGATGTTGAGCCGGCCGTCGCGCTGAAGGCGCGTCACCACGTCACCGCCCTGCGTCGGATCGAACAAGGGCAGGTTGGTCCAGACGTTGAAAGCACCGTTTCCGGTGGGCCAGCCACGTAATTTCACCGCGTAGGCAAAGCTACCAATCGTGACCAACGCGGTCAGGTAGGCGACGCTGGCGGATATGCGCACCAGTTCGATAAGGGGCGCACTGGCATCTCCGGGCAACATCAGAACGATCAGCCGCACCGGAGAATACGGGAAGTCGACCACATTCGCCAAGCTGAATCCTATCGAATAAAACAGGGCGGTAAGCTGTGTGGGCAGATATGCGTTTTTGCAGATCAGGGTCAAAAACATGATCATCGTGACCAGCCCGACAAAGCGCAAACGGTTCACAGGCGGAGCATCGCGGAATTCGATAAAGCTGGGAAAGGCCGAGTTATATTCAGCAAAGGTAAGGAAAAACGCGAGAATGGCGAGAAACACGACGATCTCGGTCCCATTCGTTGACGATGCGGGCAAATACAACGCGGGGGTCAGCACAATCAGTGCAACCAATAATCCCCGAATTGCCGCCCCTGTTGTGCGCGCAATCACTATCCGAACCCTTTCAAACTGGATCGGTCGGTTCTTTGCCGACTTCAATTCCAACTTGTGCCCGCCGTTTGTTTTTTGACGGATGCCTCTATAGCGCCAACACTGGCCCCGTTAGACATTGCGCTCAAGCCAAGGTGCAGAAAACACGTGATTTTGGGCAAAATGATGGCAAAACTGGTGCGGGTTTGCATCATTCCTGACGCAAATCCGACGTGTAATTTAGTATTGCCGCTACATGTTGTGGTTGCCGCAAATTCAACCCCTAGAATGCGAAAGGGGCCGCCGAAGCGACCCCTTTAGGTTGAGTGCCCACAGAATCATCCACAGAATCAAACCCAGGGGCGGGCCTGACTTGCGTGCTCCTCGAACTTGTCGATGTGATGTTCTTTTTCCATCGACAGGCCGATATCGTCCAGGCCGTTCAGTAGGCAGTGCTTGCGGTGCGGGTCGATGTCGAACTCGATCACGACGCCATCGGACGTTGTGATCTGCTGATCTTCCAGATGCACGGTCATGCGGGCGTTTTCACCCTTGTGCGCGTCATCCATCAGGATCGCGTGGTGTTCGTCCGCGACCACGATGGGCAGGATACCGTTCTTGAAGCAGTTGTTGAAAAAGATGTCGGCAAAGCTGGTCGAGATCACAACCTTGATGCCGAAATCCTTGATCGCCCAAGGTGCGTGTTCACGCGACGAGCCACAGCCAAAATTGTCGCCTACGACCAGAATCTCAGTTTCACGATACGCGGGTTTGTTCAGGACGAATTCTTCGTTTTCCTGCCCGTCGTCGTGATAGCGCATTTCGTCAAACAGAACGACGCCGAGGCCGGACCGCTTGATCGTTTTCAGGTGCACTTTCGGGATAATCATATCGGTGTCGATATTGATCAATGGCATTGGGGCGGCCACCCCGTGGACTTTTTCAAACTTTTCCATGTTCACACTCCTGCGGGAGAGGGCCGACCCCGTGCCCCGCGTTTAAGCTTGTTTCGCTTCAGTTGTTGCGTCGTTGGGGGCGTTCTTGACGAAGAACGCCATGAAGACCAAACCGAACCCGTTGAACAGCATCTCGATCCCAAGGAAGATGCCCAGAATGCTCATCAGCACTGCGGGTTCACTTCCTACATAACTCCAGATGATGCCCGCGAGGACGATCGACAAGATGCCTGAGATGATCGTCGGCCAGAAATACTGAGTTCCGCGCATCTGGAACGACAGAATGACCCGCGCGATGCCGCCTGCCATGAACAGGATCAGCATGACCATCGCAAGGGTGAGCGTTCCGGCCAGCGGCTGAGACATGAAGTTCCAGCCAAGGAACAGCATCACGGCACCCATGATAAGCGACAGAATCTTGTTGCCGGCTCCTTCAACCGTAAAACCGCCGACAACTTGCAGCGCGCCTGAAATCAGCAGAAACACTCCGGTCACTACTGTCACAGCTATCGAAGCCACCACAGGCGCGCCCAGCACAAAGATGCCAAACGCAATCGAAAGCAGCCCCAACAAGAGCCATTTGACCCAATCACTCATCTCAGTCTCTCCCTCAAATATTCAGATATGAGGGCACTTTACATCAATTCGCGGACGTCTGTCAGCCGTCCTGTTATCGCGGCAGCGGCAGCCATCGCGGGGCTCAGCAGGTGGGTGCGTCCACCCCGTCCCTGACGGCCTTCAAAGTTGCGGTTCGAGGTCGCGGCACAGCGCTCGCCCGGTTGCAACTGGTCGGGGTTCATCGCCAGACACATCGAACATCCCGCCAAGCGCCATTCAAACCCGGCCTCTTTGAAGACGTCTGCCAGACCTTCTTCCTCGGCCTGAGCGCGAACCAGACCCGAGCCGGGTACGACCATGGCGCGCAACCCGTCCTTGATCTTTTTGCCTTTCAGGATTTCAGCCGCAGCGCGGAGGTCTTCGATCCGACCGTTGGTGCAGGACCCGATAAAGACCGTGTCGATCTCGACATCGCTCAGCTTTTGGCCGGCTTCCAGACCCATGTATTCGATCGACCGGCGTGCCGCGTCGACCTTGCCGCCTTCAAAGTCCTCGGGGTTAGGCACGGTCGCTGTGATCGGCAGCACATCTTCGGGGCTGGTGCCCCAGGTCACGACGGGCGCGATATCTTCGCCGCGCAGGGTGATGACCTTGTCAAAATGCGCATCCTCATCGGTATAGAGCGTTTTCCACCAGGCCAGAGCCGCTTCCCATTGTGCGCCTTTCGGGGCGTGGGGGCGGCCTTTGACATATTCAAAGGTGGTCTCATCCGGGGCGATCAGACCAGCGCGGGCGCCGCCTTCGATGGCCATGTTGCAAACGGTCATGCGGCCTTCCATCGACAGATCGCGGATCGCTTCGCCGCAATATTCGATGACATAGCCAGTACCGCCAGCCGTGCCGGTTTCCCCGATCACGGCCAGAGTGATGTCCTTGGCGGTCACACCCGGCTGCAATTTGCCGGTGATTTCCACCTTCATGTTCTTGGATTTCTTCTGGATCAGGGTCTGCGTGGCCAGAACGTGTTCGACCTCGGACGTGCCGATGCCGTGGGCCAGCGCGCCGAACGCGCCGTGAGTGGCGGTGTGGCTATCGCCGCAGACAACGGTCATGCCGGGCAGGGTCCAGCCTTGTTCGGGTCCAACGATATGGACGATACCCTGACGGACGTCGTTCACAGGATAGTAGTGAATACCGAAATCCTTGGCGTTCTTGTCCAGAGCTTCAACCTGAATACGCGATTCCGGGTTCTCGATCCCGTTTACACGATCAGGCGTGGTTGGAACGTTGTGGTCCGGCACCGCGATGGTTTTCTCGGGCGCGCGTACCTCACGACCGGCCATGCGCAGCCCTTCAAAGGCTTGCGGGCTGGTGACTTCGTGCACCAGGTGACGGTCGATATACAGCAGGCAGGTGCCATCATCGGCTTCGTGCGCGACATGGGCATCCCAGATCTTGTCATAGAGTGTTTTGGGGGACATCGGTCCTCTCCCGTATTGTAATGAGAAATAGCTGGCGAGTGGCTGGGCCGCTTATAGGCGGGCCAGAACCGTGCGGGCGGCCCCAAAGAACCGTTCACGCAGGCGCGTGCGGTCTTGCAACGTCGGAGCTGGGGCCAAATCGAGTCTCATGCGCACCAGATATATCGCGTCTTCCCGTCAATCAAGGTTCAAAACCGCGTCAGGCTTGCATCAATGGACTTTGCTGTCCAAGCTGTCGGGCAGGAGACGTGAATGAACCAAGACCTGATCCCAAGTTCGCTGTCGGACCTTTACGATGACATGGTCGCGGCCTTTTCCTCTCAGTTTGAAAACTTTGCCGAACTGATCGTTACGCCGGGCTGGCGGCAGTACCAGCTTGTGATCATCCTGTTTCTTTGGGGTCTTGCCTTTGTTCTCAAGCTGTTGACCCAAGGTCGATGGGAGTCATGGGCGCGGTCTCGCACCGGGTGGCCGAAATGGAGGCTGCGTGTTCTCGTCCAGTTGATGCAGCGCCTGACGCTGGTCTATTTCGTGGTTCTGTCTTGGGCGTTGTACCTTGTGATGCAGCAGATCACATGGCCTTCGCGCAGCTATATTATAGGCGTGATCGCAACGCTGGCTGCTGCGTGGCTGGCGATTGCGTTGGTGGCCCGATTGGTGCGCAACCGAACGCTGCGACGAATCTTCAAATGGGCGATGTGGATCTACGCGACGCTTGTTGCCCTGAACCTGACTGACGACGTGGCCGGGTTTCTGGACGGCGTGGCGATATCGATCGGTGACCTGCACATCTCGGCTCTGGGGATAATCAAGGCGGTTCTGCTGATCGGCATTCTGCTGACACTGGCGCGTGTCGGAACCCGCGCGGCCGAACGCGGTTTGATGAGGAATGATGACATCACCCCGTCGATGCAGGTGCTGTTGGCGAAGGGCATTCAGGTGCTTCTATACGGCGCGGTCTTTCTGGCCGCGATCCGCACGCTGGGGTTTGATCTGACCGGTATCGCGCTGTTGTCCGGGGCCATTGGTGTGGGGATCGGGTTCGGGCTGCAAAAGGTTGTGTCGAACCTGATCTCGGGGATCATCATCCTGATGGACCGCTCGATCAAGCCGGGTGACGTGATCTCTTTGGGCGATACGTTCGGTTGGATCAACGCGCTGGGCGCGCGCTATGTCTCGGTGGTGACGCGGGACGGGCGGGAATACCTGATCCCGAACGAGGACCTGATCACCAATCAGGTGGTGAACTGGTCGCATTCCGACAAATTCGTGCGGCTGGATCTGGAGTTTGGCACAAGTTACGAAGACGACCCCCACAAGGTGCGCGCGACGTCAATCAGCGCAGTAAAATCCGTGTCACGGGTGCTGAGCGGCGGGTCTCATGAGCCGGTTTGTCATATCACGGGGTTCGGAGACAGCAGTGTCGACTATGTCCTGCGCTTCTGGATCAGTGACCCGACAAAGGGGCTGACCAATATCCGGGGGAACGTCTACCTGGCGCTATGGGATGCGTTCCAGTCGGAAGGTATCTCGATTCCATTCCCGCAGCGCGAAGTGCGCCTGCTGTCAGACGCAGACTCGCAACAGATCGCCAAAGAGTGAACAGACGTTGCGGACCTTTCGCGCCCGTTCATTGAAATGTTGCAATCCGCTTGTTACCTTATTAGTACCCCGGCGCCGGGGATTTGCGGCGCGCAGCAAAGGAGGACTATGTCCTGTCTCTACATACCCAGGCGGGTTTGCCCGCCGATGACGGGGCCAGCGTGATGGCCCACTCTCAGTCAATCAGCGACAAGCTGCTTGAGCGTATCCTTTCCTCACTTTCCGATGACAAGGCCGAAGACGTCGTGCAGATCAACCTGCAGGGCAAATCCTCGGTTGCGGATCACATGGTGATTGCCTCGGGTCGGTCGACCCGTCAAGTCTCGGCCATGGCGGAAAAGCTGACGGATCGGATCAAGCAGGAATTCGGTTTCACCTCGAAGGTCGAAGGTAAGGATACCGGCGACTGGGTGTTGATCGATACGGGCGACGTAATCGTCCATATCTTCCGCCCCGAAGTGCGTGAATTCTATCAGCTGGAAAAGATGTGGCTGCCTGCGGGCGGCAGCGCCTCGGCGAACTGAGGCGCTATCCCGGCCTGTATTGAAAGGCCGGAGGCGAGAGAAATATGCGGATCAGCATAGTTGCGGTCGGGCGATTGCGCGCCGGACCCGAAAAGACACTGCTTGACGATTACCTGACCAGATTTGACCGGACCGGCCGGAGCTTGGGCCTTGGCCCCGCGCGGGTGATCGAGGTCGAGGACAAGAAAAACGCGGGCATGGGGGCCGAAGCCGCGCTGTTGCGCAAAGCGCTGCCCAAGGGCGCAGTGATCTGCACGCTGGACGAGCGCGGGCGGATGATGTCCTCGCCTGATTTCGCGAAAAAGCTGGGCGGCTGGAGCGACGCCGGGCGGCAGGATCTGGCGCTGATCATCGGCGGGGCGGACGGAATAGACCCTAACCTAAGGGCTGAGGCCGATTTTTCGATCTCGTTCGGGGAGATGGTCTGGCCTCATATGCTGGTCCGTGTGATGTTGTCGGAACAGCTCTACCGGGCCGCAACCATCCTGTCGGGCGGCCCCTATCACCGGGTCTGACATGGCGCAGCTTTTGATCGTTTACCATTCACGCACCGGTGGGTCCCGGCAAATGGCCGAGGCTGCGGCTGAAGCCGCACGCAACGAGGCAGACGTGGTTCTGAAAGCCGCTGATCAGGCAGGCCCGGATGATTTGCTGAACGCGGATGGCTATATTTTCTGCGCGCCCGAGAATTTGGCGGCAATTTCCGGCGTGATGAAGGATTTCTTTGACCGCAGCTATTACCCGGTTCTGGGCCGGATTGAGGGTCGGCCCTATGCGCTAATGATCTGCGCCGGGTCTGATGGCGAAAACGCCGCCCGCCAAACCGCCCGCATCGCAACCGGCTGGCGGTTGAAAGAGGTGCAGCCGCCTTTGATCATTTGTACCCACGCGCAGACCCCCGAGGCGATACTTGCCGAGAAGACTATCCCCGCCGACCAGCTCGAAACCTGCCGTGAGTTAGGTTTGGCCATGGCTGCCGGGTTGCAGATGGGCGTCTTCTGACCTTAATTCAGGTCAACCACAAAAGTCTTTTCCGCCCAGCCATCCACGTTGGTTCGGGCCTGCACCTGCACTTGTGCCGTTCCTTTGGGAATCGCCACACCGCTGAGGGATCGTGTGAAGGGCTGCTCGTTCTCGTGCGGGTGATGCAGCACGCGCATCCCAAGTTCGCCCCCATCCATATCCAGCACCCGCCAGCCATCGGCATAATCGTCCCAACCTGTTTCGGGATGCGAGACGGTGACGTCGAATCGCCATGTATCGCCGCTTTGTCTGGCAGTGACGTTTTCAATCACGGGATCATCGGCAAGGGCCGGGGTTGCAAGCAGGGCGGTCAGAACAAGATATCTCATGTTGTGAAGCTACCCTATTGTGAGAGGCCACATGATCACGATCCGGTGTTGAGAAGTACTGTCCGTGAATGCGACGCAAACTCTCTGCGGTAGAGCATGGCCAGTGTAATCAGCGTACCCGCGATCAATGCATAGGGTCCCAATATCCACGCCACGGACGCCAAGGCGAAATAGGTGGAGCGCAGACCTCGGTTGAAGCTGCGCGCGGCGGTGACGCAAATCTCGGCGGCTTGGGCAGCACGGGGATAGGCCGCAGGATCGGCTGGTTCATTCGGCACGGCGGCCATCAGCACCGCGCAATAGCCAAACAGCCGATGCGCCCAGACATATTTCAGAAACGCATTTGCCAGAAACAGCAGGATGGTCAGGATCTTGATCTCCCACACCAGCGCAGGGGCTGTCCCCAGCGCAAGATCCTGAGCAAGCCCGGCCAGGCGTTCGGTGTTTCCCAACAGGGCCAGCCCGCCCCCAATCGCAATCATCGTGGTCGAGGCAAAGAAAGTACTGCCTTGCCGCATCGTCCCCACCACCTGTGCGTCGAACATACGGGGTTGGCGGGTCACCATTTCCTTCATCCATTCGCGGCGATAGTCGTCCATGATCATGCTGACAGACGGCTTTTGCGGCGAAGGATTCTCGATCCGCCACCCGATCAAAGGCCACGCGCCGATTAGCAGCGCGATGCCGATGAAATCCAGCGGTGAAAACAACAATGACTGATCAATCCAAGACATAAGCGCGACACTAAGTCGTGACGTCACAACTTGCCAGATCGGAAAATTGGTAATATTATTTTACCAAACGGAGGGTCAGCCATGGAAATGCCAACACCAAACCCTGATATTCTGCGGCGCAAGGACGTGGTCCTGCGGCGTCTGCTGCAAGTTCTCCCCGAAGACGCCGTGATCCACGAACCGGCTGAGACGCGGGCCTATGAATGTGATGCGCTGACGGCCTATCGCTGCCCTCCGATGCTTGCCGTGTTGCCGTCCACGACCGCTGAGGTCTCGGATGTGCTGCGCATCTGCAACGAAGAAGGCGTTCCGGTCGTTCCGCGTGGCTCGGGGACATCTCTGGCCGGTGGCGCGCTACCAACGGCCGATAGTGTCATTCTGGGTATCGCGCGGATGAATGATGTGTTGGAGGTCGACTATGACAACCGTTTCATCCGCGTTCAGACCGGCCGTACCAACCTGAGCGTGACCGGAGCCGTGGAAGAATACGATTTCTTTTACGCCCCCGACCCTTCGTCGCAACTGGCCTGCGCCATCGCCGGGAATATCGGCATGAATTCCGGCGGCGCACATTGTCTGAAATATGGCGTGACCACGAACAACCTGCTGGGCGTCAAGATGGTGATGATGGATGGCAGCGTGGTCGAGATCGGCGGCGCACATCTGGACGCTGGCGGGCTGGACCTGCTGGGCGTGGTCTGCGGCTCGGAAGGGCAGTTGGGTGTCGTGACCGAGGCCACCCTGCGCATCCTGCGCAAGCCCGAAGGTGCGCGGCCCGTGCTGATGGGGTTCGACGACAATGAGGTGGCCGGGCAATGTGTCTCGGACATCATCAAATCGGGCATTTTGCCGGTGGCAATCGAGTTCATGGATACGCTGTGCATCAAGGCGTGTGAGAACTTCGCCCATGCCGGCTATCCCGATTGCCACGCCTTGCTGATTGTCGAGGTCGAGGGGTCCGAGGCTGAAATCGACTATCAACTGTCGAAGATCATCGAGATTGCCAAACGTCACAACCCGGTCGAATTGCGCGAAAGCCAATCGGCTGAAGAAAGCGCCAAGATCTGGCTGGGACGGAAATCGGCTTTCGGGGCGATGGGCCAGATGAACGACTACATGTGTTTGGATGGCACGATCCCCGTCTCCTCTCTGCCCGAAGTGCTGCGCCGGATCGGAGAGTTGAGCGAGGATTATGGATTGCCGGTGGGCAACGTGTTCCACGCAGGTGATGGGAATATGCATCCACTGATCCTGTTTGATGCGAACAAGCCCGGTGACCTTGAGAAATGCGAGGCGTTTGGGGCCGATATCCTCAAACTGTGCGTGGACGTGGGGGGATGCCTGACGGGTGAGCATGGCGTGGGGATCGAAAAACGGGATCTGATGTCGCACCAATACGCGCCGCAGGACCTTGAGGCGCAGATGGCCGTAAAGGATGTGTTCGATCCCAATTGGCTGCTGAACCCGGCCAAAGTGTTCCCGCTAGATGTCTCCGAAGTCCGCAGGATCGCCGCTGAGTAGGGGGCGCTGCCCCCATCGCGGCAAGCCGCGATTCCCCCGAAGTATTTTTGAACAGAAGAAGTGTCATGAGACCTGAAACAGAGACCGAACTGGCCGAAATCGTGGCCGGATTGCAAGGGCCCGTGCGAATTACCGGTGGTGGAACTCGAGGGATCGGTGGGCCGGATGATCTTATTGAAACCAGCGGTTTGAGCGGGATTACTCTATATGAGCCCGGCGCGTTGACGATCGTGGCGCAGGCCGGAACCCCGGTGGCCGAGATCGAGGCCGCGCTGGACGCCGAAGGTCAGCAATTGGCGTTTGAACCGATGGATCATCGCGGTTTGCTGGGGACCAATGGCACTCCGACGATTGGCGGTGTCGTGGCTGCCAATATCTCGGGGCCGCGCCGAATTCAGGCGGGGGCGTGTCGCGATTTCCTGCTGGGCGTCCGTTATGTCGATGGTCGTGGCCAGATCGTGAAGAATGGCGGGCGTGTGATGAAAAACGTGACCGGGTACGACCTGGTCAAGTTGATGAGCGGCGCTTGGGGAACGCTGGGTGTGCTGACCGAAGTTTCGCTGAAAGTGCTGCCCAAGCCTGAGGCGACGGCAACGCTGCAAATCCCGGTTGCGGATGCAGGATCGGCAATTCGGGTTCTCTCGGCTGCTTTGAAATCCCCGTATGAGGTGAGCGGTGCGGCCTATGACCCGCAGACAGGTCGTGCGCTGCTGAGGATTGAAGGTTTCGCGGATTCGGTGGCCTACAGGGTCGAACAGTTGAAATCCACGCTGGCCAGCTTTGGCGCGCCTTCCGAAGTTGAGGGATCGGCTGACTTGTGGCGTGGCATTCGGGATGCTGAGGCGTTTCATGACAAGGAGGGCGATGTGTGGCGTATCTCGGTCAAACCGACGGACGCGCCAGAGGTGTCCGCGCGTCTGGATGCAAGCCAGACTCTGTTCGATTGGGGTGGCGGGTTGATCTGGGCGCTTGTCCCCGCAGGCACCGATCTGCGCGCACGGCTTGGCGCGTTCGACGGTCACGCGAAGCTTGTCCGGGCGGAGCCGGAAACTGCGGCGAATTTGGGCCGGTTCCAACCCGAAACTGCTGGGGTTAAGGCTCTAACACAAGGGTTGCGGCAAAGATTTGATCCGCGTGGTTTGTTCAACCCGGGACTGATGGGATAGAAATATGCAGACGACGTTTTCCGAAGAACAACTGCAGGACCCGGGCATCAAGCGCTCAAACGAAATCCTGCGCAATTGCGTGCACTGCGGGTTCTGCACGGCGACCTGTCCCACCTATCAGGTGTTGGGGGACGAGCTGGACAGCCCGCGCGGACGCATCTACCTGATCAAGGACATGCTGGAGAATGAGCGTGTTCCCGATGAGAAGACCGTCAAACATATCGACCGCTGCCTGTCTTGTCTGGCGTGCATGACAACCTGTCCTTCGGGCGTGCACTACATGCATCTGGTCGATCACGCTCGCGAATATATCGAACAGAATTACAAGCGGCCCTTTTCGGATCGCGCTTTGCGCTGGGTTTTGGCGCAAATCCTGCCCTATCCGATGCGGTTCCGTTGGGCGCTGATCGGCGCGAAACTCGGTCGGCCGTTCAAATTCCTGATGCCCGACGCACGGCTGCGCGCAATGCTGGATATGGCGCCGAAGCACATCCCACCGGTTAGCCGCAACGATGATCCCCAAAGCTTTGCGTCAAAAGGCGAGCGCAAGAAGCGCGTCGCGTTGATGACAGGGTGCGCACAGAGGGCTCTCAATACGGATATCAACGATGCCACCATCCGCCTGCTGACCCGCATGGGCTGCGAAGTTGTCGTGGCCGAGGGTGCCGGGTGCTGCGGTGCCCTGACCCATCACATGGGCAAATCAGACGACAGTCACAAGGCCGCCGCCGCGAATATCCGCGCCTGGACAGCCGAGATGGACAAGGACGGGCTGGATGCGATTGTTATCAACACCTCTGGCTGCGGCACGACCGTCAAGGACTATGGCCACATGTTCCGAAATGATGCGCTGGCCGAAGATGCGGCGCGGGTATCCTCTATCGCAATGGATATCAGCGAGCTGTTGGTGCAGCTTGACCTGCCTGAAGGCGCAGATAAGGACATGACCGTCGCCTACCATGCAGCATGTTCTCTGCAGCATGGACAAAAGATCAAGACGCACCCCAAAGACTTGCTGAAACGTGCGGGCTTCACCGTGATTGAACCTGCGGACAGCCATCTGTGCTGTGGCAGCGCGGGCACCTATAACTTGATGCAGCCCGAGATTTCTGGAAAACTCAAACAGCGCAAGGTCAGGACTCTTGAGGCGAAGAACCCTGATGTTATCGCCGCTGGCAACATTGGTTGCATGATGCAGATCGGTTCGGGCACCGACGTTCCGATCATGCACACGGTGGAATTGCTGGATTGGGCAACCGGAGGTCCCATGCCCAGAGCGATGCTGCAGGATCGCAGACCAGATCGCGAGGTTCCGATCCTCAGATAAGGTTTGATGCAGCGACGCATCAGTTCGGCATCGAAACGACCGGCCAAGTCAGCGCCCTATTTTCGCCCCACCCGGTGCGTAGGAAGATGCGTCGATAGCAACGCCGGAGAACCGCTTGCGAAACTGGATCAAGGCTCTAGTACTGGCATGTTTGCCGATGACGGCCAACGCACAGGACTCCAGGCTGAAAAGCCTGGATACCACGGATGCGGGGCGCGCTTGGATGGCCGTGGGTCGTCTGGATATCGGCGGTGCGGGCTTTTGCACGGGTACTCTGATCTCTCCGACGTTGGTTTTGACGGCGGCCCATTGCCTGTTCGACAAGGTCACGGGCCAACGCGTGGAACTGGCTCAGGTCGAGTTTTTGGCGGCGTGGCGACTGGGGCGTGCGTCCGCTTACCGCGCCGCACGCAGAGCCGTGATTCATCCTGACTACCAATACGGCGAAGAAGCATCCGCCGCGCGCATCGGCAGTGATATTGCGTTGATCGAACTGTGGCAGCCGATCCGAAACACGACCGTCATTCCTTTTGAAACAGGCAACCGCCCCGCAAAAGGCGAGGAGGTGGGCGTGGTATCTTATGCTCAGGATCGGGCCGAGGCTCCGTCCTTGCAAGAGGTCTGTTCGGTCATGACCCGCAGGTCCGACGTACTGGTCATGTCGTGCGACGTGGAATTCGGATCGTCCGGCGCGCCCGTGTTTTCGTTTAGTGGTGACAGGCCGCGTATAGTTTCCGTTGTTGCAGCAAAAGCTGAGTTCAATGGGCAGCGCGTCGCCGTAGGCACCGCAGTTGAAAAGTCCCTTTCGTTATTGCAGGCCGAACTGTCGGCGGGTCGCGGTTTTACCGCTTCGACGGAACAGAATGGATCAGGAAACAACGTGGGTGCTCGGTTCATCAAGCCATGATCCGTTTCCTTTTTCCCGTCATTTGTTTGTTTGCGTTGTCCGCTGCGGCGGCTGCGCAAAGTGGTAAGCGCACCTTGACGGATCGTGATGATCTTTACGGATGGGAGGCCGTTGGCCGACTGGACATCGGGGAGGACGGATTCTGCACAGGAACGCTGATTTCTCAGGACCTTGTACTGACAGCCGCGCATTGTGCCCTGAACCGGGCGAATGGTGCGCCATACGAACCCGGAAAGGTGACCTTCCGTGCGGGGTTGAGCGACGGACAAGCATTGGCCGAGCGAAAGGTTGTTCAGATTGCCGTTCACCCCAACTATGCCAAACATCCCCATCTTTCGGCCGAGGCCATACGCGCGGACGTTGCGCTTATGCGTCTGGATCGGCCGATTCCCTACTCGGTCGCAGATCCGTTCGCGTTGCATAGCGGTCGGGTCGCAGGCAGCGAGGTTAGTATCGCCTCGTATGGGCGCGGTCGGCCCGAGGCAATAACGCGAGAGCGATCCTGCCGTATCCTCGATCGTCGGCAAGGGCTGATCACTTTCAACTGCGACGTCACATTCGGTTCGTCCGGGTCGGCTTTGCTGGCCCGAAACGGTCCGCGCTGGCAGATTTTGTCGGTCGTGTCCGCTGTTGGGACGGATGGTCGGCAAAAAGTTGGATTTGGCATGGAACTGTCTGGAATCGTGTCGGAATTGAAGTCTGCATTGCGGCGCGATGCCCCGCAACCCAAGGCGGCGATACGACGGTTGCCGGTTGGGTCTGGCAAGTCCAGCTCGGGTGCGAAATTCATCAGCCCCGGCGGGGGTTGAACTCGGTCAAATCTCTACCCATGTGAACTGTATCGGGTCGCCAAAAACGGGGCCTGATAAATCATCGCCCGTCCGGTTGGAGGGCACAATTCGATCATCGCTCTGACATGAGGATACGACACATGCGTACATTTGACTTTGCACCGCTGCACCGCGCCACCATTGGTTTCGACCAGATCGCCGACATGATGGATCGCGTTCTGACGAACGACGTGGCTCAGCCCAGCTACCCGCCTTATAATATCGAAAAAACCGATGCCGACACCTATCGCATCTCGGTCGCTGTTGCCGGTTTTTCCGAAAATGACCTGTCGGTCGAAGTAAAAGAGAACTCGCTGGTCGTCGCCGGCAAGAAAGCTGCCGAGGACAAGGACCGTTCCTTCCTGCACCGCGGCATCGCCACCCGCGCGTTCGAGCGTCGTTTTGCCCTGGCTGACCACGTCCGCGTGACCGGCGCGAGCCACGAAAACGGTATGCTGAACATCGACCTCAAGCGCGAAGTTCCTGAAGCACTCAAGCCCCGCCGGATCGAGATTTCGTCTGGTAAAGCGATCGAAAAAGATGTGGTCGACGCCAAGGCCGTGAACTGAGGCCGTCTGATCACATAGCGATAGTCCCGCCTCTCTGGATTGTCGCAGACTGCACGCCCCGCGTTCCTCCAGACGCGGGGCGTTGTTTCTTTGGATAGCACTGAAGGTCTGTTTCACGGGCAAGTCGGATTGAGGTTATGACAGTCCATCGCCCATTTCAGCGAAAGTCCCGTTGAAAAATCCAAAGCCAAGTTTGTGCGTGAATTCCATAGGATTTCGGCACGGCTACAGCACGCCGCGTCATTCTTGGATGCCCAAGTTGACGACTTCCTATCGCGTTTCAGCTACAACTTTGTCAGCGCCAAATTTTCTTGCGGGTGATTATCCGTTGGCGAAGGTCGGACCACGGTGAACGCTACTCATCTTCATTGGAAGTTCACCCGCCGCTTCTTCCCTGATGGCATCAATCTTCGCCTGCGCGGAATCTGCTGCCGCTTCATCCGCGTATTTTGTGACAACAAGAAAGCTCAAATCCCCGGTTCTCACCATGTCGACGCTTTGGGCCCCTAACGCCATGACCATCGGAACGTATTTGTCTCGCGCGAGCGCTTCCATCTCGGCGGTCCAGTCAGTCGCAGACCAATGCGATACAGAAAAATAGGCCATTTCAACTCCCCCCTACTACTTTTCCTAAGAATGCCTAGGGGTATCACAATGACACAAATTTGGGCTTTACCATAGGGCAATTCGAGTTGGAGCTCTCTGAACTGGAAAGGCCCAAGTTTCTAGCCACAACCTCGACCAGACCAGTCAACGAGGCCACCGCCGGAACGGTGGCCCATTCAGGTCAGACCGACAGGCAGACGTATTTCATCTCAAGATAATCTTCCATCCCGTGATGGCTGCCTTCGCGCCCAAGACCGGATTGCTTGACGCCACCAAACGGACCCAGCTCGGTCGAGATGATGCCGGTGTTCACGCCGACGATGCCATATTCCAGCGCCTCGGCCACTTTGTAAACGCGGCTCAGGTCCTTGGCATAGAAATACGAGGCCAGACCAAAGATCGTGTCATTGGCCATAGCGATCACATCATCCTCGTCCTCAAACTTGAACAGCGGGGCCAGCGGGCCGAAGGTTTCATCCTGAGCAACCAGCATGTCCTGTGTCACGCCGGTCACGATGGTCGGCTGGAAGAAGGTTCCGCCCAGATCATGCGGAAGGCCACCGGTCAGGATCGCACCGCCCTTGTCGGTGACGTCCTGAATATGTTCCCGCACCTTGGCGACCGCGTCATCGTTGATGAGCGGCCCGGTCGTGGTGCCCTCGGCCAGACCATCGCCCACGTTCAGCGCCTCGACTGCAGCTTTCAGCTTGGCGGCGAACTCGTCATAGACACCCGCCTGCACATAGATGCGGTTAGCGCAGACACAGGTCTGGCCGTTGTTGCGGAATTTGCACAGCATTGCGCCTTCGACCGCTGCATCCAGATCGGCATCGTCGAACACGATGAACGGTGCGTTGCCGCCCAACTCCATCGAGCATTTCATCACCTGATCCGCAGCCTGCCGCAAAAGAATCCGCCCCACTTCAGTCGAGCCGGTAAAGGTCAGTTTGCGCACGCCGGGGTTTTCGCAGAACTCCTTACCAATCTCGCTGGCCCGCGATGAGGGGACGACGCTGAACACACCTGCCGGAATGCCCGCCTGTTCCGCCAAAGCCGCCAGAACCAGCGCCGACAAAGGCGTTTCCGCCGCTGGACGCGCAACAAAGGAACAACCTGCAGCCAAGGCAGGCCCAGCCTTACGGGTGATCATTGCGTTGGGGAAGTTCCAAGGCGTGATCGAGGCCGCCACGCCGATGGGCTGTTTCAGCACCATGATCCGCTTGTCGCGCTGATGGCCCGGAATCGTCTCGCCGTAGACCCGTTTGGCTTCTTCACCGAAAAACTCGATGAAGGATGCGCCATACCCGATCTCTCCAACGGCTTCGGCCAGCGGCTTGCCTTGCTCGGCGGTTAGAATCCGGCCCAGGTCTTCCGCGTTTTCCATCATCAGCTCATACCAACGCCGCAGGATCACCGCGCGTTCTTTGCCTGTCAGCTTGGCCCATTCCTTTTGCGCTGTTTCCGCTTGCGCGATCGCGCCTGCAACTTGTGCGCGGCTGACATCTGCGACTTCGGCAACAACATCGCCACGTGCTGGATTCAATACGGCAAAGGTTCCATTGTCGCCCTCTACCCATTGGCCACCGATGTAAGCCTTTGTGACCAGCAGGTCGGGGTTCTTGAGGATGGATTTCAGGTCAGTTGTTGCATCCAGCATGGGTCAGCCTCCGGGACGGATATGATTTATGCGCACCCAATCAGGTGACGTCGAATATGTCTATGTCCACAGTGGTGCTCGGATCAATCCAGATTTGATCAAAAAAACCGCAAATGGGCCGTATTGGATCGCTCCTATCTTTTTGGGGCCGAGTTTGCCAAAGTTCCGGGGAATTTTGGGCGCAAGGGGATGTAAATAGTTATAACATTCCCTATCTTATTGGGTAATTGAACAAAAAAGGGAATTGTGCAGATGTCGAACCATCAATTTGACGCCTTGATCGAAGAGACGCAGGCGAAAGTGCGCGAGAGTCAGTCGCAGATTGAGGGGCTGACTTCGCGGATCGACGCGGCACGGGCCAAGATCGGCACCGCAGAGGCCGATATCGACATCGAAAACGCCACTTTGGAGGATGTGCACGCTCATACCGAGGTGATGAACGCCAATATCGCCGAGCTAATCATGGGTCTGGACGATGTCACCAACGCGTTTTCCAAGGATTTCGACGAAATGCGCTCGAAAACCGGGTGGGAGAGCTTTGTCGGCATCTTCGCCAAAGGTAAATCCGAATCCATGCGGCAGGAACGGATGCGCACCGCCAATATCGACGACAAGCTGCAGGATTTGATCGCCAAATCGGACGTGATCGTCAAACTGCTGGAAGGCCAGTTGTCGGTGCTGGAAGAACAGCGCTTAAAGGTCGAGGACAATCTGACCGGCACGCTGGATGATCGAGAGGCGACCGTGGCGGAACTGGAAGCCTTGCGCGCTGAAATTCAGGGCATGGATCCGACGATCATCACGCTAGAGAACAAGATCAGCGTTGAACAGGACGCCGCCGTGCGCACGCAGTTGGAAACCGAACTGGCCGAGCTGAACAAGCAATACAACGCCAAGGTTCAGGAAGAACAGGTCAAGCTGGCCAAGTCCCAAACGCTGGAGCGCTATATTGAAAAGGGTAAGACCTGGGTTGATTCACTGCAAAACCAGGCGGCGACGCAGATGGTGCTCATCAACAAGCTGCAGACAGACACGCAACAGCGCGTGGTGCTGTATGACGCCCTGACCAAATCGCTGAAAACCGCGCAGCAGCAGGACGTGGCCCACCGCATCAACGAGATTGGCGTGCAGACCGACCAAGAGGCGCAAACCGCCATGGCCGCCATCGGCACCGCGACCAACCAGAAGATGGCCGACATGCTTGAGGCGCATGAGGACCACATGTTCTTTGCTCGCGACGTGTTGGAGAAGAAGGCCAAGGCGGATGAACGGTTCGCCCGCAGGTTCGCCTCGATTGTCGAGAAGCATGATAAGAATTTGTATGGTGGTTAAGTGCAAAGGGAAGGCGGAAACAAACTCTTTTGGATCGGCTTTACACTGGTGGTCTGGCCGTTTGCGACAATGTTCCTTCTGTGGCTTATTGCCAGCACCGAAATTGGAAAGGACATATCGCTTTTATGGGGTTACCTCACTTGGTTGTTAGGAACTGCAAGCGTTCCAATTGGACTGTTGTTGATTGTCTGGTTTCTATCCAAAAAGTTGATTGCCGCAGCTATGGTTTGGCGCTCAGGTATCGCAGATGACTAACCCCACCCAAGACCATGTTGGCCTGATCGACACCTTCGCTTCGCGCCGTTATTTCCGTAAATTCGAGGTGATCACCGTCCACCTGTTGCGCGTGGCCGCGACGATGGAGGCTGAGGGCGCGATCAGCAAGCAAGAGGTGCGGATCGTGTCGCGTTACCTTTCAGGGCTGCTCTACACCTTCCGGGCGCTTTCCATGAAATACCTGCTCGTCGGGCGCGATACGGGGCGGTTCTTTGGCAGCCTTGCCATGGACAAGCGCGACAGCGGGTTTCCGGTGGCGGCCGAGTTGCTGACCATGGCCAATGACGCGCAACAGGCGCAGGTGCATCTGGCGAATATGCCCTCGGAAGACGACCTGAAAACCGACATGGTGCAGACGATCATTGGCGACAGGGACATCCCAACCAAACTGCAATTCGCACTGTCGCAAAGGCTCTACTACGAGGAATTGCTGAAGGGTCAGCTTTTCTGGGCCCGCAATGACCCCGAATGCCACTGGGTCGGGAACGAGGGTGATCGGCGCAAATTCCTGCTCCACTGGGCGGTTTATGACAGCCAGATCAACCTGCCGGTGATCTACCTGATGCAGTTGGAAGACAGCGGTCGCACGGCCTTGCCCAAGGATCAACGCCGCTGGCCCGAGGTGCAGGCGCATTTGATGGCGCAGTCCTTGGGCGGGTTGAAACTGGTGACCATCGCCAAGGGGTTTGATCAGGATTTTGACGATCTGCACCCCAAACACCTGCGCCGCATTCATGTGGGGCCGATGTATTCCTCGGCCTATACCGAGCAATCCGGCCCCCTTCGGCAAGTGCTGGAAGACGCGCAAGCACCCGAGGGTCAGGATTGGGCGCTGGCCTGGACCACGGAAGAGTTGGAAAGCGACGAGGTCATCGAAGAACGGGCCGGGTGGTTCTCGACCGTCGAGCGCGAGGTGTTTGCGCTGGACCCGTTTGGCGGGCAGGGGGCCGAGACCGGGGCTACGCGCACGCAGCGCTCGATCATCCTGCCTCAGCGCCCGTTTCAGGTGCTGGCCGAGCGCAACCCGCCGGGGTTTGCCGACGTGCGCAAATTCGTGGTCAGCAAGGCGGGGCAGGTGTTGCGCTATTAGATTTTATGCCTCCGGCGGAAGTATTTTTGAACAGAAGAAGCAAGGGCGGTTTTTGAGATGAGTTTGACGTCAGATCAGATGGAATTGCGCGAGGCGGATATTCGCAAGCACTATCCGGCTGCGACCGCTTTGCTGAACGGGTTTGAACATGCGCCGCGTATTGCGAAGGCGGTCGAGGTGGCCACCGAGCGGTCTCCGGGTGTGTCCTCGGGGCGGCGTTTCCGGTCGACGACTCCGGGGTTGGTGACGCGCCGCACCGTGCGTTCAGACGGTGTGCATCTGGTGGAACGGATCGAGGCATCGGATGAGGGCGATATGCTGGTCTCGCCACCGCAAGCGACCACGCAACAGGCGATACGACGCGCCATCGCCATCGCTTTGGCCGTGGCCGAGGCGTATGCCGAGCAAACCTCTCTGGCCGATCTGAAGCGCGCCAACCTCGCGGGCGACTTGCCGGCTGCACGTAAGACTGAATTCTCGGAACTGCTGACGGCTGAGGCGTTGATCACATCCCACACGTTCGGCAATGCCTTGGCCTATCTGATGTCCTCGCATCTGGGCGAGACCACAGTCGATATTGGCGAGATCGAAGAAGTTCTGACCGACAATGGCCAGCTTGCCCTGCATGGCGCGCTGTGGGAACTGGACCAGACCCTTGCCAAACACGCGCCAGATGACGCCCACCTGATTGCGGCCACCAGTGCCTATGCCGAGCAGTTGATGGAAAAAGCTGCCCTGCGCGCGCAGTCTGTGGGTCATCTGGCCCGGTTCCAGAACGCAGCCTGGCATATCGAGGCCGATGACCTGACCATCCGGGGATTTGAACCGGCCTCCAAAGCCAAGTCCACCACGCTCACCATGACGTTCAAAAAGCCGAATGAGGTGGTGGGTAACCATATCGCCAAGTATCAGGCCATGAAGCTGGCCAAGATGCTGATGGCCTATGACTTCGACCGTCGCTTGAACCCGTTTGCGGAACTTGGTGGGTTCATCTTTACCTTCATGGGCGACGGTAAACCGGGCACCGGCAAGACGACTCTGATCCAGATGATGGCCGGGCTGATTAACGATTACTGCCAGAACGCGGGCTACCCGTTCCGCTATCAGAACCTGAGCACAGACAATATCGACAGCTACCAGGGCAAGTCCGGCCAGAATGCCAAGGCGTTTATCAACACGATCATCGACCCCTCGGTCATCGGCTTTGGCACCATCGACGATATCGACCAACTGGCGGGCAAACGGGGTGACCGGCAGTCCAGCGCGGGCCAACTGGAAATCACCGCCGTGCTGATGGAGAGCTTTGCGGGTGCCAACACCGTCGTGCGCGGCAACTGCACCTTTGGCATGTTCTCGAACTACCCCGAGAATGTGGACGACGCTCTGCGTCAGAGGGCGGGGGCGCGGTTCTTGGTGGACGGGCCGCAAACGCGCGAGGACTACATCGACATCCTGCACCTGCTGATGGGCCGCAACCACGATATCCCGCTGGGCGAACACGACGCCTATGCCGCGCAGGAAATCAAACAGGCCGTCGCCGCCAGTTTTGAAAGCCATTCCCGCCCGCATGAGGACGCCTTGCTGCAGGTCTATGACCGGGTTTCCGGCGAGATCGGCCAGATGGACACCATCGCCAAGCTGGGCACCTACCTCAAGGCGATCCAACAGGCGGATGAACGCTTCACCGGCCGCGCGATCAAGAACATCACCGACGCGGTCAAGGTCCGCGCGATGGATTTTGAACTGCCCGACGAATGGATGGAGAACCCCGACCTGTTCCTGTTCCGAGACTACGACACCAAGAAGGCAATGATCGAAGACCTGCGCCAGCCGATCACGGTGGACATGGTGATGCAGGAGATCAACCGCTACGCCGACAGCGAGTTCCGCTATGCCGACAAGAGCGATGAGGTCGCGATTGAGAACACTGTGCGTGAGATGGGCAGGATGGAAGAGGCCAAGCGGCGGTTCTTGGAGGGAAAGGGGTGAACGTGTTTTCAGATGTTAATCAATGGATTGGCGAACATCAGGCGCTTGCCATTACATTTGGTCTACCCGCATTTACAGTTTTTGTCGGCTTCTTGGGTAGTTTTTTGTCACACAAGTCCAAGTCTGATGAAATCAGATTGTCAGCGAGAATTCGGCTTTCTGAGTACCGGAAGGACAATCTTGACAGGCTTCAATCTGAGATAGCCGAACTACAAAGTTTTTTCGCAATTATGTTGAGAGAGCGCACCTTTGAAGATCAGAAATTGACCTACGACGACTTGGTCAGAATGGTACAAGTTGCTGAAAATATTTTGTCCTGTATGAGATCTTCCAACAAGTTTCGTGACGAGTTTTTTGATAGGTTCTTTGAGCTTTTTGCACACTTAAACTCGAAAAATGAAGAGGATGATGCAACTCCCGAAGGTCAACAGTGGATGGAGTTCAGAGAAACTTGTCATAAAATACTAAACGCTGAATGGATGCAGTTAGAAAATGAGTTGAAGAGACTTCAGTAATGATCCGCCTCATCGAAAAAGGCCTGATGTTTGGCAACCTCGTCCACATCTCCAGCCCGGCTCTGGTCGAGCGGTATAACCGCGCGCTGCAGCATCTGGCGGGCAAGACCACGGCGTTGACGGATTTCCATGTCGATATCTCGGGTTATTCGCCAGAGGTCGGGCAGGAGCTGGACGACCCGCTCTACCTCAACCCCAACGGGGTCAACCGGCAGTTTATCCTGCTGACGACCGAGCAGAAACGCAGCCCCCTGCTGAACGTCAAATTCTCGACCTCGCGCGATATCCTGCGCGAATTCATCGAGATGAATGAGGCGCAGCTGTTTGCCCTGACCGCCACCGATGCGGTGGCCGGAGAGTTGGTGAACTCTGTCATCAAACTCAGCACGCCGCGCGATCTGCTGAACCTGCGCAAGATCGAGATCGAGGCTGATACGGTCGGCGGCACCCTGCGCAAGGCCGAGCAACTGGCGGGCATGGTCGAGCAGTTCAAAACCGAAGAAGACGCCTGGTTTGACGATGTTCTGATCGCCAAGATGATCGAAACGGCCAGGGATACAGGCGATGTCACTCGCAACCCGGTGCGTCTGCGTCATACGGCCTTTGATCAGCCGAATTTCTGGACCGCGCATTTTGGTGGTCTCTACCTGTTTCCCGATCTGGACCATCCTGCGGCGATCAGCATGGACAACCCCTCGGTCGATTTGCCTATGGACTATGTGTTCCATGCGGATCAGCGCAACCAGATCGCGAAATTCCTGAACTACAACGATCTGGTCGAGACCATCATCGAGGCGCGCGGTGTGGATTCCGCCGCGATCCTGCAACAAAAGATGGATTTCCTCACCATCGCCGCGGCCGCGGATGCCGGTGTTGACCTGACCGGGCTGGATCGACGTGACATGCGGCGATTGGCCCGAAACCACGCCGACCGTTTGCCCGAGGCCTATCACGGCCTCGCGCAATTGCTGCGCTGGGCGACCGAAGGCGGGCCGTGGCCGCGTATCACCTCGGATCATCCAGCCTATTTCTATACCCTGCGCGCGGCGAACACGCCCAATCGGGACCTTGTGAATATGCTGCTGGCGGAACTGGCCCCGCTGGACCCGCGCCAAATGTTCATCTGCCACAAAGAGCTGTTCTACCGGACCTATTCGACATGGCCGGAAAGCAAGAAAGCCTTTGTTGCCGACTTCCTCGCGCGCGAGTATCAGGTGGACAAAGCTGGTGCGCGGGCCGCCTTGTTCGGGCATGAACCGGACATGAGCGGCGAGGACCGGGTCAGCGATCAGATCATCGCGCGTGTCGGTCCCTGGGGCGCTGTTGGGAGAAGTTAAATGTTTGTCGCACTCCGGTTTTTGATCCCGCTGCTGATCGTTCTGACGGTCCTCTACGTCGGCGTGTCGATCTATTCCCGCCGGGTGCGTCGCGGTAAACTGATCGCGCATTGGGACAAGAAAGGCCTGACCGGCGATCGGGATGCCTTTGTTCAGCGCGGGCTGCAGAAATACGACGCTTCGTTCCGCCGCAAACTGATCCTTGGGATCTACATCGTGCCGCTGGGCGTGATCGCGATCCTGATTTACGTTACGAATTTCATGTGAGGGTTTCGCTTATGCGTTACATCAAATGGGCCATCATCATTCTGTTCTGGGGAACGCTGGCCTCGGTTTTGAATTACACCCTGCCGCAGCACGATGTGGTCAGAATCTCGGATACCTACGAGAAACGGATCGATCCGGGCGAAAACAGCATCTTCTGGTCCGTTCAGGATGTCGGAAGTGATCCGACCACGCCAAACCGCGACGTGTTCTTTATCCAGACGCGCAAAACCAACGGTAAGGTCATGGTTTACCGCAACGAAGACACCGGGTGGGGCTGGCCGCCGTATTTCAAGCTGAACTCGTCCAACCTGCAGGCCGAGGCCGCAGACCTGAAATCAACACCCGAAAACCCTCGGTGGGTTGTGGTGCGCCACTATGGATGGCGGAGCGAGTTCCTGTCGATCTTCCCGAATGCTGTCAAAATCTGGCAGGTCGAAGACCCCGAGGTGCGGATCATCCCGTGGTTCAACATCATCTTCCTGACCGTCTTCTTCGCACTGCTCTGGGCCATCTGGGTCCGCTGGCGCAGATTTCGCGAAGCACGCGTCGATCCAATGATCGAGAATGTCGAGGATGGGCTGTACGCTGCGGGCGATGCGATCGAGGAGAAGACCAGCGGTTTCAAGAGATGGCTGAATAGCTGGAAATCGAAATAGGGATCGTTGGGGCACTCTGACCTCGGTTGTGTCTGATTTACTTATCGGACGACGAATTCGGCATGCAGGGCACCTGCGGCCTTGATCGTTTTTAGTATGTCGATCATGTCGCGTGGCGAGACCCCAAGAGCGTTCAGCCCTGCCACGACCTCGGACAGGGTGGTGGCTTCGGGTATCTCTGCTATGCCGGTGCCTTCCTCCTCCTCGATACCGGCGATGGTCCGGGGGACCACCACGGTTTCGCCGCGTGCAAATGGGTTGGGTTGAATGGCGATCGGTGCTTCTTCGACAGTGAGGGTCAGGTTTCCTTGCGAGACCGCGACCCGGGAAATCCTAACCTCTTGCCCCATGACAATCGTGCCCGAACGCTGATCGACCACAACCCGGGCTTTGGCCTCGGGTTGCACCAGAATGTTTTCGATCCGACCCAGCGCATGTGCCGTTGTGATCGACTGCGTGGCGGCGATGTTCAGTTCGACTGTCCCGGAATCGCGCATGATGGCGACGGGTCGGTTGAATTCCCTGTTGATTGCCGCTTCGATCCGCCCCGCCGTTGTGAAGTCAGGCTCCCGCAGGGCCAGACGCATCTGCGTCAGGGACGAAAGCTCAAAGTCAATCTCGCGCTCAACCCGTGCACCCGATGGTATGACGCCCGAAGTCGGAACACCCCGGACAACGGATGCGGCTTCGCCTTCCGCCACAGCGCCCCCGGCCAGAACCGTCCCTTGGGCAACGGCGTAAATCTGACCGTCAGCCGCGTTCAGAGGCGTCATGACCAGAGTTCCCCCCAACAGGCTTTTGGAATCGCCAATCGCTGAAACGGTGACGTCGATCTGGCCGCCAACTCGGGCAAAGGCGGGCAGGCTGGCGGTCACCAAGACGGCGGCCACGTTCTTGGGGCGAAAATCCTCGCCCGTGACGTTCACGCCAAGGCGTTCAAGAATATTCGACATAATCTCTTCGGTGAAGGGAGAATTCCTAAGCCCGTCACCGGTTCCATTCAGGCCCACAACCAGCCCATACCCGACCAGATCGTTGCCGCGGACGCCGTCGAAATCCACCAGATCCTTGAGGCGGATCGCGCCCGCGAATGACATGCCGGGCAGAAGGATCAATAGAAAAACAAGTATCTTCATCTCAGGAAATTCACCAGCGACAGGTTCGCGTTGCGAACGGTTACGGAATACAGGCTCTCGAGTTGAAACTGGACGGTCTGCAACTGCGCTGCTGTCTGGTACGGGTCCGCCGCGATCAGCTCATTGCGGCTAAATTCCAACGAGGTACGCGCAGCGCTGTTGCGCGCGGACGCCTGCTCAACCCGCGCCTGCGTCGCACCGATCTGGCCGCGCAGATTGACCGTTTCATTCTGGGTATTGGCAAGATCGACCCCTAGTTGCGTGAACAGGGCCGTGCGTTGGGCGCGAGGCAGGGCCAGTGCTGTGTCTGATACAACCGCCGCGACCGAAATATCGCGCAAGGCTGCTTTGATCGTCGGATCAATCGCTGTGATCGGGACGGTGACGTTTTCGTTCTCGGAAATCTGCATGGGGGCGAGCGTGTTGGCGGACCCCTGATAAATGACCGCGTCGAACCCGGCAGGGTCGTTGAACCAGTCTTCAGCCGCTTGGCGTATATCCGTGACCGTCGTCAGCCCGGCCAGTTCCGTCTGTAACACAGACATCAGCGTGTCTGCTGACAGCAGCGGAGAAACGTCCGTTGCTGTCCCGGAAAACAGGCTGCGCCCCCCCGCCCGGGTGTTCAGCGCGGAAATGATCGTATCCAACTCGTTCCTGGCTTGAACAGATGCGTTTTCGTGCGTCACCGCCTGATTGGAAGTGCCAAAAGACAAAAGCGCGCCAGTGATTTCACCTACGGATTCATCAATGGTTGTCAGGCTTTGTTGCATCGCGTCCGTGAACAGACCAGCCTCGGCAGTTGAGACCCGAAACGCATCCAGCCGTGCCAGATTGCGATCCAAATCCAGAAGGTGCGAGTAGTCACCGTCGAGCCGCCCAGACACATCCTGAACCTTGCCGCTAGACATTTCGTAAGACAGGGTTTCGATCTGGCTTTTGATATCCGTCGCGCGGGATTTGAGTGTCAGCCCCCGGGCAAGATCACCGATAGACGTCAAGTTCATCGTCACAACCTCAATAGAGTGTCCATGAGTTCATCCACGACCGAGATCAGTCGCGCGTTCGCGGCATAGACCTGTTCGATCTGCATAAGGCGTTGCAGTTCCTGATCGGTGTCCACGCCCTGTTCCGCTTCGATCTTTGTCATCTCCAACAGGTTGCTATTGGCAAAAACAAGGCGCTGATTGGCGGTATGTGCATCCGCGCCGGTCTTGGACAGAAGCGCCTCGGTCAGGTCCGCTGCGCGCATGTTGCCGCTGCCGAAGATCGAACCCGGTATTGGCCGTTCCGCGCTGAGGATGGCGCCAAAGGCCCGCAGTTGAGTGGCATCTCCCGGATCGCCTGGGGTCGCGGCCCCCAAACCGGTGCGCAAACGCCAGCTTTGACCACCAGCGTCGGGATCAACGATTGCGTTCAGGCTGATGCGCGAGGCAAGTCCAACCGGGGCTGTCGGGTCAAAGCGGTTTCCGGCGTCCGTAAATAGGCCGGGGTTCGTGGCCGTTGCTGTTGGGTCCAGCCCCGGAGCCTCGAACCGTTCGATCAGATCGCGTGCGACTGTGTCGAGGTTGGTTTGTGCTTCGGTGGACAGCTCGTCGCGGATTTGAAACTGCGCGGCCAATGCACCGCCACGAATTTGGGCGCTGTCGCCAAGCGTTCGCACCGGATTGCCGTTCATCGTCAGGTCAGACAGCAATCCATTCGCCACCGTCATATGAGGTTTTGTGTCCCCGGTGGTCGAAAATGAAAACTCGGCCGCTGTCCCTTCCAGCAGGATCAATCCGCCGTCAGAATAAATTGACACCTGGTCATTCGCCCGGGGAACGACATTGACCGGGATAAGTGTGTTCACCTGGTCGATCAGAACTTGGCGCTGATCCTGCAGTGCGCCAATCTCTCCACCCGCATATTTGACAGCGGGTATTTTGGCGTTCAGCTTTTCAATGTCCTGAAGTGTTTGATTCAGGGTATCGACGCTTTTGCCGATTGTGCGATCTGCGTCTGACCGCAACTGCCGTAGCCCTTCGGACGCAGCGTTGAGGCTGCGCGCAAGATCATTCCCGGTCCGCGCGACCTGATCCAACCTTTCGGAGGAGTTCGGCAAGCTGGCGGCTGTGATCAGGCTGCTGTCAAACTCTGCCAGCCTGACAGCAAGTGAGGCCGGGTCATCCGCGCTGCCAATCAAACTTTCAAGCCTGGAGTGAAAGTCCGATATCTCTGACTGATGCGCCATGTCCGCGTCCGCAGTGCGGCGGTTGGCTGTAAGGACGGGGTCGTGGTGACGAACCACCCCGACCGATCGCACCCCGTGACCCGAGATCGTGTTGGTTGCCAATTCGAGGGACCGCCGGGCATATCCGGGCGTCAACGCGTTCGCGATGTTCTCTGACACCACGGACGCACCACGGCTGGCAGCGGTCAGCCCCCCGATGGCGTTGTTCAAGGCCGTCGACATATTCATGATTCAGGTCCTTCCTTAGGGTTCACGCCCAAATCAGCGTTTGATGTTGGTGGTTTCCTGCAGCATCTCATCGACGGTCTGGATCACCTTTGCGCTGGACGAATAGGCGCGCTGTGTCTGGATCATTGATGTCAGCTCGGTGGCTACGTCGGTTGTCGATTCTTCGCGTGCAAAGGACACCAGATCGCCGGTCGGACCTTCGCCCGCGTTCCACAGAAAGAATGTTCCGCTTTCACGTGAGGGCGCGTATGTCTGGCTGTCCAGAGCGGTCAGACCGTTTGGATTCGGCACATCCGCCAGCGGGATCTGGAACATGCGGCGGCTGACCCCGGTGTCATAGAAGGCATAGACATAGCCATTCTCATCAACCTGAACACTCGTCATTGTACCGACCGCGGACCCGTCACGGGTGATGGATACCGGAGCAAACGTATCGGAAAGCTGGGTGATCCCGTCTGCATCCCCGATCTGGCCGATATTGATCTCCATCGGGCCGCCGGCCACGTTCACGACCAAACTGCCGGTCGCGGGGTCATAGGCGCCGCCAGATACAGCGGCGACGCTTGCCAGCGTCCCACCTGCGGTTCGGCTATCCGTGAAGGTCAGAGTGTATTCGCCGATCACAGCGCCACCCGACGCCGAGTCGCGCAGGATCATCGTCCATTCATTGCTGGACCCGGCGGCCGGAACGGTTGGCACCAGTTCGATGTCGACGCTTTCCGATTTGCCGAGATTGTCAAAATACTCGACTGATAAAGGCTGCGAGTCGCCAGGCGCTCCAGTATCCGTTGCCGTCGCGGGCAGGTTCATGCGGAGGTTCATCTGTGTGGTCGGAGCGCCGGACAATTGATTCACACTGAGCTGGATCGGCTCAAGGGCCGCTGGCGAATCGCGCGGCACGGCTGGAATCGTGCCATTTGCAGCGGCACGCCAACCCAGTAAGACAAGACCGGACTCGGTTACCAGATACCCTTCGTCATTCGTGCGAAATGACCCCGTGGTCGTCAGTAGCATCTCGTTTGAACCACCCGCGATCTGCGAGCTTGGTCGCACCGGCAGCATCCCGCGCCCGCGCACGGCCAGATCGGTCGAGTTATTGGTTGTGAACAGCGAGCCGCGCTGGTCGATCAAGCGCTGGCTGGTCGTTCGCACACCGCCCGCCGAGTAGCTTCCGCCCTGGCCCGACGTGACCATCGAATGAAAATCGGTTTCAACCCGCTTGTATCCGAAGGTCGAAGAATTCGCGATGTTGTCGGATATGGTCGCGAGCCGGTTGGCGTTCGCTTTCAATGCGGCCACACCAGCGTTCAGCGATGAGTACGATCACCCCCATAACCAGACCCATCACGAGGTTGAGCAATGTGATCAGCAATCCGGCGATGGCATCGCCTTTGACAAATTTTGAAGCGCCGTCTAGCGAGCCGAAAAACGTCGTCTCTTGTTGTTCGCGTTCGCGTCGCTCTTTGGCTTGCTGGTGGTCAATGGCACCAGCGGACATGTCGCTGTCGATGGCAAGCTGCTTGCCGGGCATCCCGTCCAGCGCAAACCGGGCGCCGACCTCGGCCATTCTTGCCGCGCCCTTGGTAATCACCATGAAGTTCACGATCAGCAAAACACCGAACACCACCAGACCCAGAAAAATACTGCCGCCCATGACGAAATTGGCAAACCCTTCGATCACGTCCCCTGCTGCATTTGGACCGGTATGCCCCTGACCGATGATCAACTTGGTCGAGGACACGTTCAGCGACAGCCGCAGCATCAAAGATGCAAGAAGGATCGTCGGGAAAGACGAAAAATCCAGTGGTCGCTCGATAAACAATGTGAGCGTGAAGATCAGAATGGCCAGTGCAAAGGAAGCCGCCAGCCCCACGTCCAACACCCAAGCTGGCATCGGCAGGATCATCATCACGATGACGGTCATCAACGCTAGCGCCAGCAGAACGGTCGGAGAAAACAGGGTACGGGCGTCGATCTTGGGCACGCTGTGCTCCTAGTTGAAAGAGATAAAGGCGGTGGCGGTGCCGGATTTCGGAACCAGAGACCCCAGCGTCCCGGTTCCCGAGCCGTCCATACGCAGCGGGATCAGCGGGGCCGTCGCGCCTGAAAACGGATCGCTTGAGACAAGTATGGTTTCAGGGTTTTGCTGCAGCCGTTCCAGAACGTTTTGAAAGCGGCCGGAATATGCCCTTGCCAGATCGGGTGTGCGAGAGTGATACGCCCCTGCCGCAGCGGTCCATGAGCCCAGTTCGGCATGCAGTTCTTTTAGGAAACGGGCGGCGTAGTCGGCGTTCTCTTCTGGTTTGAACATGGCGTCGATGGATCGGAACGCCTTGCCGTGCCAGCGGTAGTTGATCTGGAAACAGCCGATGTCAAAGCTGCGCTTCCCTGCTTTGAAGACACCAAAGACATATGACTTGGCTTCCTGCTCGGAATCGAACCAGAATCCCTTGCCCTCGACGTTTATTGTCCAGGGCCACGGCGCAAGCTGCCCATCCAGTGCGCGGCCGGTTTCAACACGCGAAATGGCGCGTAGCACGTCCAGCGGTACACCGTGTGACAAAGCTGCGCGCTGGGCAGCGCGATCGCAGAGTCCGGCTGTGCTGACATCAGGCCAAGAGGCCGCCGATTGCGCGACAAGAAGCGCAGCAACCAGTCCAATGAGTGTTCGATAGGGCATTCTGCCTGTCCGGGATTCTGATCAGTTCGGGACAGGCTAGCTGCGACTAGGTTTACAGAGGGTTATCGACTGCTCAGATTCGGTCGATCTTCCGGCCGAATACAACGCTGGTGTTGGTGCGTAGAACACCGGGAATTTTGGCCAGGTCATCCACCAGAATATCCAGATCCTCGATCCGGGGCGCTTCGGCAGACAGCAGCAGATCAAACTCGCCATTGATGGACAGGCACAGCTTGACCTCGGGGTAGGCTTCCAGCCGTTTGATGATACGGGTCGTTTCCTTCTGCTGCACCTCAAGCAGTACGATGACCTGAACCCGGGGGGCATCTTCGGGTGCGTTCAGCACAACCGAGTAGCCTGCGATCACGCCGCGTTCCTCCATGCGGGTGATGCGTTCGTACACGGTGGTTCGGGCGACGCCGAGCTTCGCCGCAATCTTGGTAGTAGATTCGCGGGCGTTGCGCTGAAGGGCGGCTATGATGCGACGGTCCAGTTGATCCATGATACCAAGGTGTAGTGCAGAGTTGCGCCGATGCTCAAGGCTTGTACGGGCGTTCATTTGAAACGGCTTTCCTGCGTGCTCGGGGCCATAGCGCGACCACAAAGCCAAGTCCCAGAGCCGCTGCACAGGTCATCCAGACCAACGCCTGCGTGGTACCTTTGGCCGTCATCAGCCATCCAGCCAATGGATAAAGGACAAGCCAGCACATATGGGACAGCGTGAATTGTGCGGCAAAGACGGCTGGCCGGTCCTCGGGCCGGGCTGAACGTGTCAGCAGCCGACCCGAAGGCGTAAGGGTCGCGGAATATCCAAAGCCGATACAGGCCCAGACAAGCATCAACGTAGGCAAAGTGATTTGGCCCAAGGCGGACAGCGCTGCGCCAACCGCCATGAACACCGTGCCAAGAACCGCTCCGGTCAGCATGACACGGCGATCTCGAAACTTGTTCAACAAAGAGGGCAAGGCAAAGGCCGCCAGCATCGATCCGCCGCCGAATCCGGCCAACGCGATGGCAACTGCACTTTCAGTCAGGCCCAGATCGGCCCGAACAATCACCACCGTATTGACGATAACCATTGCGCTCAGGGCGGCGGCAGTCCAATTCAGGGCGAGCAACCCACGTAGGCGAGGCGTCGCCAGGTAGATGCGGATGCCACGGGTCGTCCGCTCGTAAATCCCGCGTGCTTTTGCCGGTTTGGGTGAGGGTAGGGCAACCGAAACCACCAATAATGCCGACGCAGCGAAGCCAAGCCCGGTACCCCAGAACAGGCTGTCGAAGCTTACGACTGTCAGCAAAGCCGCGGCCAGGATCGGACTGACCACGCTTTCCAGATCATAGGCCAAGCGGGACAGCGAAAGGGCTTTGGTGTAGTCCTGTTCATCGGTCAGAACGTCCGGAATGGTGGCCTGAAAAGCAGGTGTGAAACCGGCTGACGCCGATTGGAGGATGAAAATCAGCACGTAAATCTGCCAGATATCGGTCACGAAAGGCAAACAGACCGCGACCGCCGCGCGCACGATGTCCAATGCTACCAGCATTCTGCGCCGGTCCAGCCGCTCGGCAAAGGCGGCGGCCAGCGGCGCCACCACCACATAGGCCACCATCTTGATTGTCAAAGCGGCGCCCAGAACCAGCCCAGCGGCATCTCCGGCCAGATCGAACGCCAGAAGGCCCAGCGCGACCGTTGCCAGACCGGTCCCGGTCAGCGCCACGATCTGAGCGGCCAGTAGATGGCGGTAGACACGGTTTCGCAGGACGCTCAGCATCTGCAATGCCTTTCTTGCAAGAGGAAATGCTCTGGCGCGGTGTGTGCTCAATACAGAACGTCATTTTCCGTCCTGCGACGCAAGGGTCAAGAAAACTGCGCATATTGGTCGCATTCTTTGGATGGCGTTGAGTTTGTGGGCCAAACCTCCTATCTCGGGGGCGATACCGCACAAAGGAAGACCCCCGTGGCGAACCACCTTTACAAAAACGACCTGCCGGACGGGTTGGATCTGGGCCCAGTTGTGGCCATTGACTGTGAAACCATGGGGTTGAACCCACATCGTGATCGGCTTTGCGTGATCCAGATGTCCGGGGGGGACGGCCACAGCCATATCGTTCAGGTGTCGAAGGGTCAGACCGAAGCTCCGAACCTCAGCGCGATGCTGGAAAACCCGGATGTGCTGAAACTGTTCCATTTCGGCCGTTTTGACATCGCAGCGATGTACCACACCTTCGGTGCATTGGCCGCGCCGGTCTACTGCACCAAGATCGCCAGCCGCCTTGTGCGCACATATACGGACCGGCACGGGCTGAAAAACCTGTGTCAGGAATTGATCGGCGTCGATATCTCGAAGCAACAGCAGATGAGCGATTGGGGCGCTGAGACCCTGACTGACGCGCAGCTTGAATATGCCGCGTCGGATGTTCTTTACCTGCACCGTCTGCGTGAGGCTTTGGACGGGCGTTTGGCCCGCGAAGGCCGGACCGAGATGGCGCAAGCCTGTTTTGACTTTCTGCCGATGCGTGCGAAACTTGATCTCGCGGGTTGGCCTGAAACGGATATTTTTGCGCACTCATGACTGA
Organism: Ruegeria sp. CL6; assembly: GCF_056536465.1. Lineage (NCBI taxonomy): Bacteria > Pseudomonadati > Pseudomonadota > Alphaproteobacteria > Rhodobacterales > Roseobacteraceae > Ruegeria > Ruegeria sp. CL6. The sequence goes on along the minus strand of NZ_JBQFPR010000008.1, from coordinate 63,647 downwards.
TACAGAAGCATTCCTGAGAACCGCGCGACAGGTCGTCACCGACGAAGCCCGCGCATTGGACGTTCTGGCCGAAGGTCTGGACGAACACTTCGCCGAAGCCGTGCAATTGATATTGCAGGCCAAGGGCCGCATCATCATCAGCGGCATCGGCAAATCAGGTCATATTGGCCATAAGATCGCGGCGACGCTGGCCAGCACCGGTACACCGGCCTATTTCGTTCACCCCGCCGAGGCCAGTCACGGCGATCTGGGCATGGTGTCCAAGGGCGATGTGGTACTGGCCATCTCAAACTCGGGCGAAGCGCCCGAACTTGCGAACCTGCTGGCCTTCACGCGCCGTTTCGGCATCCCGCTGATTGGGCTGTCCAGCAAACCCGAAAGCACTTTGATGACACAAGCCGATGTGCATCTTCTCATCCCGTCGGTGGGCGAGGCATGTGGATTCGGCATGGTGCCTTCAATCTCGACCACGCTGACGCTGGCGATGGGTGATGCGCTGGCGATTGCGCTGATGAAATACCGCGACTTCAAACCCGAGGATTTTCGCGCGTTTCATCCCGGTGGCAAATTGGGCGCGCAGTTGTCCACCGTGCGCGACCTGATGCATACAGGCGACGCGCTGCCTCTGGTGGCGGCTGACACCGCGATGAGCGATGCGTTGATCGTGATCAGCCAGAAAGGGTTCGGCGTAGCTGGCGTCACCGATGCGCAAGGCCGACTGTCCGGTATCATCACGGATGGTGACCTGAGGCGTCATATGGACGGGCTGCTGGACAAGACGGCCGCTGAAGTCATGACAGCAAACCCGACCACGATCGGCCCCAATGCGCTGGCGGAAGAGGCCGTGGCGATCATGAACGAGCGCAAGATTACCTCTTTGTTCGTGGTTTCGCCCGAGGCCGAAGGGTCGGCAGAGGGGCTGCTGCACATTCACGACTGTCTGCGCGTCGGACTGGGCTAGGCGGAGGGCGGATCAGTGGACAGTCACTCGCGCATGGTGCAATTCCTCAAGGTGTTGCTGCCACTGGCGGCCATTGTGCTGCTGTCCACGGTTTTCCTGCTGTCACGCAGTATCGAAACCAGTGTCACCGTGCCCTTCACGCAAAGAGACATCGAGGAACGGCTGGCCGATCAGATCGTGACCTTGCCGAACTATCGCGGCACGACCCGCAAGGGCGAAGAAGTTCAGATCGAAGCGACAAAGGCGACCCAGGGGACCAAAAACTCGGTGCCGACCGCGTCGGAGTTCAAAGGAAGGCTGGGCCTTTCGGATGGTGGCGTGATCACGCTGGACTCCAATTCAGGGATGATCCGCCCGGACAAGAATACGGCGACCTTTGTCGGGGATGTGGTCATAATTACAACAGACGGCATCAAGGTCACGACGGATCTTTTGAATACGGCGCTGGACGAAATCCGAGGTGATACACCGGGTCAGGTCGACGGCACGGGCATAATCGGCAACTTTTCCGCTGGCCGGATGACATTTGGGACTGAAAAAAAGGACGGACCGGTCCATATTATTTTTACAGATGGCGTCAAGTTGGTGTATGAGCCGGAAAAAGCAGAAAGATAACCTGTGTTCGATTTTCGTTTTGCCATTGCGTGTTGTGTACTTGTAGCCGGTGCTGTCTCGGCGTCTGCGCAAGAGACACAGGTCGCGTTCGGAGCGGTGAAGGCAGACCCCAGCCTGCCGGTTGAGGTAACGTCAGAGACACTCAACGTGAATCAGGAAGACGGGTCGGCCGAATTTCTGGGCAATGTGATCGTTATTCAGGGCGAAATGCGCCTGACGGCCGAGCGTGTTCTGGTCATCTACAACGAAGACCGGTCCGCGATTGATCGTATGGAGGCGACCGAGGATGTGGTTCTGGTCAGCCCACCGGACGCCGCCGAAGGGGACTGGGCGGAATACACCATCGACTCGGGCGTGATCGTCATGAAAGGCAATGTTCTGCTGACGCAGGGGCCAAGCACGATCAGTGGCGACCAGATGAACGCGAACCTCACGACAGGTACTGCGACAATGACGGGCAACGTCAAAACCATTCTTCAGCAGGGCGCCAACTGATGGCCGGGCCGAACCTGACTGTAGCCGAGGGCAACTCGGGTCTTAGGATCGAAAAACTGCGCAAGTCCTACCGCAAGAAGACGGTGATCCGGGACGTTTCCATGACGTTGGATCGGTCCGAAGTCGTGGCGCTTTTGGGGCCCAACGGATCAGGTAAGACGACGACGTTTTATTCCGTTGCCGGGCTGGTGTTCCCCGAAGCGGGCACCGTCACGATTGACGGGCAGGTGGTCACCACATTTCCGATGTACCGTCGCGCGCGGCTTGGTATCGGGTATCTGCCGCAGGAAATGTCGATTTTCCGTGGGATGAGCGTCGAGGACAATATCGCCTCGGTGCTGGATATCACCGTTGATCATGCGCACCGCCGCAAGGAACGTCTGGAAGAACTGCTGTCGGATTTCTCGATCGAACATCTGCGCCGTGCGCCCGCGCTGGCCTTGTCGGGTGGTGAGCGCCGTCGTGTCGAAATCGCGCGCTGTCTTGCGGCGGACCCTAAGTATCTGCTGCTGGATGAGCCTTTTGCCGGTGTGGACCCGATCAGCGTAGGGGATATCCGTCATCTGGTCGCTGACCTGAAGAAACGCGGAATCGGCGTGTTGATTACCGATCACAACGTCCGCGAAACGCTCGAGATCGTGGATCGGGCCTATATTCTGCATGACGGTCAGGTGCTTATGTCCGGCACGCCGGACGAGGTGGTCGAAAACGAAAACGTCCGCCGGGTCTATTTGGGCGAAAACTTCCGAATTTCATAGGTTTGCGCAGTTTTGCGCCGAAGGTCTGGCGGAAATCGCGTATATACACACCTGTTTTGATTGACTCTTACGTCTTCTCTTGCCTCAATTGGGACATGGCATTTCAAGGGTTCCAGTCTGGATCACGGTGCCCCTTCCCTGAAGGGCGCTCGGTTCGATTAATGCCCGAAGTGCCGATATCCACCACCCGATAAAAACAAGCACGCTGCGATTTGCGGCGTTAGAAAGGGTGTGAATTGTGAAGGAGATCACATGCGTTACCAAATCAGCGGAAAACAGATCGACATCGGTGAAGCACTTCAAACTCACGTGCAGACCGAGCTTGGCGACGTTGTTGGGAAATATGCTCAGCGACCCACTGACGCCAATGTTGTCTTTTCGCGTTCTGCGCATGAATATGTATGCGAAACCACGGTACATCTTTCCACCGGCCTGACGGCGCAAGCCAAAGCCCATGCAACGGAAATCTACGCAGCATTCGAGGCGTGTTGCGACAAGATGGAAACACAGTTGCGCCGGTATAAGCGCCGTCTCAAAGACCACCACAAGGATCGGGCTGAGCCGGTTGAACTCTTTGGGGCATCCTCTTATATCCTCGCCTCTGACGAATCGGATTCGGCGAGTGAGCCTGAGTCTCTGCAGCCGATGATCGTGGCTGAGATGGAAACCAAGATCCCATCGCTGAGTGTTGGTGAAGCCGTTATGCAGATGGAACTTGCCGGTGCCCCGGTGCTGGTGTTCCGGAATGAAAACAAGGACGGATTGAATGTCGTGTACCGTAGGGATGACGGTAATATTGGCTGGATTGATCCGTAACAGGCAAGAATAGCAAGGCAGGTCCCTGCATAGGCGGGGACATTGCCGTGGAGCATGATCATGGAGCTTTCGAGCATACTGAAGCCCGAGGCGGTGCGTGTTTTTTCCGCCGCTTCCAGCAAGAAGCGGCTGTTTCAGGAGATCGGCGATATTGCTGCGGGGACTTTGGGTCTGGACGCGCAGGTCGTTGTGGACAGCCTGCTGGAGCGCGAAAGCCTCGGGCCTACGGGTGTCGGCCATGGCGTGGCTCTGCCGCACGCGCGTCTCGCCGACGTCGAAGATGTGTCCGGCGCGTTTGTTCTGCTGGAAAAGCCGATTGATTTCGGGTCTGTCGATCGTCAGCCGGTAGACATCGCCTTCGCACTTTTCGCACCGGAAGAAGCTGGCGTCGATCACCTGAAAGCTCTTGCGCTGGTGTCGCGGACTTTGCGCGATACCTCGGTCTGCGCCAAGCTGCGTGCCAACCCTGATCCGGTCAAGCTATACGCAATATTGACCGAGGCCCAGTCCATGCAGGCGGCATAACCAACTGTCAGAAAAGAAAAAAGCCCCCGGATTCAGGGGGCTTTTGTTTTGGTGCGGTGGCCTGTTAGCCGCCCGCCCCCATTTCCAGCGTCCACCAGATTTTACCGCCATTTTCCTGATGCCAGGCAAAACCCATCTGAGTGGCCTTCGGGTCCATGATCACAGAGCGCGGACCCGGTTCCTGCATCCACGCGGCCAGTGTCTCGGTTTCGGTTTCGTAAGTCTCTGAGATCGCTTCGCCAAGGAAAGTTCCAAAATACCCAACGCGCGCGGCGCGGTCGATCGGCGACGAACCGTCTGATCCGAAATGCCACGGCCGGTTTTGGCGCGCCATGTCCTTGGAATGAGTCGCCGCAGCAGCGTTGAGCTGCGAATTCAACTGTACGGCCTGTAGTCCCGACGCCTGACGCAGCGCGTTCACCGAATCAAGCATACGGAACTGCAGCTTTTCGGGATTGCCGCGAATCTTGTAAACAGTGGGCAGAGGGCGGCCATCCGACCCGTATGTCGGGGTGCTGCTTGGGGTACACGCTGCCAGTGCAACGAGGCAAACGAACAATAAAGAAATAATACGCGTCATGACCGACCTGATGTTTATGGTGCTCTAGGGCATAGCGCGCCCGGCTGATTTCGGCAAACCTGCAAAAGCTGATTTTCGCGTGATTCTGCCGGTTTGATTTGCGAATGAGGTATTCTGGCAATAAAATGCCTCTGATTTTCATCTTTGGTTTAGCAAAGGACCGCCTGCGATGGTCAAGAAACTCATTACGCCTACGACACGCCGCGGATTTCTGGCCAGCGCTTCGGCATTTCTGGCCTCGCCCGCGATTGCTCAGTACATCCCCGGTGATCCGCTCCGCCCTGCGCCGGAACCAGAGCCAGAGGTCAGACGGAACATCTCGGGTTTTCGTGCGCTGGACTGGCAGCCCTATTTCTCCAACACGCGAAATGGCGCCATTCTGGTGGATACCGTCTCACGCGCGTTGCATTACTGGTCTGATGATCAGCGCATATACAAACTCTATCCGTCTTCGGTGCCGCTGACCGAAGAACTCACCCGCCGGGGCCGCACGAGCGTGATCCGCAAGGTCGAAGGACCAAGCTGGTCGCCGACGCCGTCCATGAAGAAAAGAAACCCAGAGTGGCCGGACTATATCCCTCCGGGGCCGGATAACCCGTTGGGAACCCACGCTTTGTACCTGAGCTGGAAGTATTATCGCATTCACGGCACGCACGACACGCGCAAAATAGGGCGCAGATCGTCCAACGGGTGCATTGGCCTGTTCAACGAAGATATCGCCGAGTTGTTTTCGATGGCCAAGGTCGGCACGCAAGTGTTGCTAATTTGACGACATTTTCGCAGCCGAACTTGATTAAAACGCAAGTTCCATTTGCATTCCAGTTGGATAGCTGGTTAGAAAAAAACACGAGGTAAGTCTTGGGTGTGCGGTTTCAATATTTGAAACCGTACGTATTCTGGAGGTTAATATGAAGAAACTCGTTCTCGCCGCTGCACTGACCGCTGCTGCATCGACCGCTTATGCTGGCAACCTGGAAGAGCCGGTTGTTGAAGCACCTGTTGTTGTCGAAGAAACTCAGGGTTCGTCGCAGGGCATCATCCTGCCGCTGGTCCTGCTGGTTGTGGTTGCCGCAGCTGTTGCAGCAAGCTAATTCGACGAGCGTAATACAAAGAAAAGGCGGTGGAGCTTTCCACCGCCTTTTTTTGTGCCTGATGGCTGGGGCGACTAGTCCAGCCAGCCTTTGAGATTGTCCTCGATCACCTTGCCCAGAGCCGCGATGTGCGAATCGTCATCGTTCAGGCAGGGGATGTAGGTAAAGCTTTCGCCACCGGCATCCTCAAAGCTTTCCTTGATCTCTTTGTTGATCTCTTCCAGCGTTTCGATGCAATCGGCGGAAAAGGCCGGGGCGATGACGGCAATATTCTTCTTACCCTGCCGCGCCAGCTCAGCCACATGCTCAACGGTGTAGGGTTTCAGCCATTCTTCCGGCCCGAACCGGGATTGGAAGGTCGAGACAAGCTGATCATCCTGCCATCCCAGCCGTTCTTTCAAAAGCCGGGTCGTTTTCGCGCATTGGCAGTGATACGGATCGCCCTGCTGCAAATAGCGTTCCGGCATCCCGTGGTAGGAACAGACCAGAATGTCCGGTTTGGTCTCCATCGTGGCATAGGCGGCTTCGACGGATCCGGCCAATGCGTCGATATAGGCGGGTTCGTCGAAATAGGCCGGGACGGTGCGTGACGCAGGCTGCCACGCTTCTTCCATCAGCGCGCGAAAGAACTGGTCGTTTGCCGTGGCGGTCGTCGCACCTGCGTATTGCGGGTAGAGCGGGAAGAACAGGATGCGGTCGCACCCTGCCGCCACCATCTCGCGTACTTTCGATTTGGTCGAGGGGTTGCCGTAGCGCATGCAGAACTCCACCATCACCTGATCGCCATAGCGTTCCTGCATCGCATCGCGCAGCTTGGCGGTTTGATCCTTGGTGATCGTCATCAGCGGGCTTTCGCCCTTGTCGTGGTTCCAGATCGACTTATACGCCTCGCCCGAGCTGAAAGGCCGTTTGGTCAGGATAATGCCTTGCAGGATCGGCTGCCATTTCCACTTGGGATAGTCGATGACGCGCTGATCCGACAGGAACTCGTTCAGATAACGGCGCATCGGCCAATAGCTGTAATCATCTGGCGTGCCCAGATTGGCCACAAGAATACCGACTCGGCCCATTTTGACCTTGGGATGGTCTGCGGGTGCGTGCGATGGGCGCGTGGCGTCAAACATGGATGTCTTCCTGAGCTTCTGGTGTTCCGGGCTGAGATAAATGGAATTGGCTCTGCGTCAATCGGGCAGTTTACCTTCCTTGGTTCCCAATGCGTCGGCAAGGCGTATTTGTGCTGACCCCGGGCGTAGAGGTTTTTGCTGACTTTCGTCCGGTGACCAGCCGGTCAGACAGATCAGTTCAAACGTCGCCTTGAGCCGGCCCGCACTTGTCGCGAAATGATCGGTGTAAATCTGTTGAGCCATTTCAAAAACGGACCGACGGGTCGGCTGTTTCATGCGATTCGCAAGGCTGTTGGTCTCACCCATCGCGCGCAAGTCATGCATCAGGTGCGGCAGGTCGCGGTATTCTGCGGTGAAACGAGCCGTATCTGCCACGGGAAGGGCAAAGCCCGCGCGTTGCAGCAATCCGCCCAGATCGCGCAGTTCTGCCATTGGCGAGATGCGGGGGCTGAGGCCGCCGGTCACCTCAATCTCGGCCTGCCCCAGCGCCGCGCGCAATTCGTGCAGGGTTTCACCGCCCAGGCAAATGACCAGCAACAGCCCGTCGGGATTCAGCGCACGACGGCATTGGATCAGTTGTCCAACCGGATCGTTTGCCCAATGCAGCGCCATTGCGTGCACGATCAGATCATGCGTGCCCGGTGTCAGCCGAAGAACATCATCATCGGTAACAATATGCGCTTTGGGCAGCACACCCTGCCAAATATGCGCAAAGGGCGTCACGATCGCCGGGGCAGTAAAGCTTTTGTTAACCATGGTGAGCCGATCCTGCACTTCGTCCACAGCGGCGCGGTGCAGAAATAGCGCTTCGTCGCGTGCGCGGACGCGATGCCTGGCAAGGGCAGGCTGGTCAAACAAAGAGGGTGCATTGGAGTCAGGCAGCTTCATAAGGCGCAATTATCGCATCTGGCCGCGGATTCAAACCGCCGTGCAGTTGATCTATCCGCCCCGCTGCATGGGGTGCGGAAACCTGACCGACTCGGACTTTGCCCTGTGCGGACGCTGCTGGAGCGACACGCCATTTGTCGGAGGTGTCGTCTGCGAAAGCTGTGGAGTTCCCCTGCCCGGAGAAGCAGATGGACACCGAATCGAATGTGACGATTGCATGCGGACACCCCGACCGTGGCGCGATGGGCGCGCGGCGCTTTTGTACGATGGTCGAGCGCGTTCCCTGATCCTGGGTCTGAAACATGGAGATCGGCCAGAGCTTGCGCGACCTGCCGCGCGTTGGATGGCTCGGGCCGGGCGTGATCTGTTTCGTGACGATATGCTGATTGCACCCGTGCCGTTGCATTGGTCGCGATTGCTGAAACGGCGATATAATCAATCCGCATTGCTGGCACAGCATCTCGGGCGGGAAACCGGGTTGGAAATTTGCCCTGACCTGCTGACTCGGCGGGTTCGCACCCCGGTTCTGGATGGGAAAACTGCGGTAGAACGCGCTCGGGTGTTGGAAAATGCAATCACCGCGCATCCAAAACGGGCCTGCAGGATGCAAGGGCGCGATATTTTGTTGGTGGACGACGTGATGACCTCGGGCGCGACATTGGCGGCCTGTGCGCGTGTCTGCCTTGCATCCGATGCAAATCATATTTTCGTGTTGACCCTAGCGCGCGTTGCCAAGGATACCTAATTCGCCCAAGAATACGCGAAACCCCAAGGGACGAATTATGAAACCGGTAGAAATTTACACTTCGCCGCTATGCGGCTTTTGCCACGCGGCCAAACGTCTGCTGAAACAGAAAGGCGTCGAATTCAGTGAGGTCGACGTGCTGATGCATCCCAAGCGCAAACCCGAAATGATCGAGCGCGCTGGCGGCAAACGCACTGTACCGCAGATATTTATCGGATCGCAGCATGTAGGCGGCTGCGACGATCTTTATGAGCTGGAGCGTCAGGGCAAACTGGACCGCCTGCTGGCAGCGTAATGAAGACTGCTCTGCTGCAGATCACCTCGTCGGACGATCCGGCCGAGAATCTGGAGATTGTGCGCGCCCTAATGACCGAGGCGGCGGAACGGGGCGCGCAGTTCATTCTCACGCCCGAGGTGACGAACTGCGTGTCGACCTCGACAACGCGGCAGCGCGAAGTTTTGCAGCATGAAGAAGAAGACCTGACGCTTGCCGGGCTGCGCAATCACGCGAAAGCGTTGAATGTGTGGCTGCTGATCGGCTCGCTGGCGATCAAAACCCACGACGCGGACGGTCGTTTTGCCAATCGCTCGTTCATGATCGACTCGCAAGGACAGATCGTGGCGCGGTACGACAAGATTCATATGTTTGACGTGCAGGTCACGGAATCCGAGTCCTTTCGGGAATCCAAGAATTACCGCCCCGGCGACCGGGCCGTGATTGCCGAGACAGAATTCGGCAAAGTTGGCCTGACCGTGTGTTATGATGTCCGCTTTCCTCATCTCTATGCAGCGCTGGCTCAGGCCGGTGCGCGTATCCTGACGGTTCCGGCGGCGTTTTCCCCGGTTACCGGGGCTGCGCACTGGGAATCGCTGTTGCGTGCCCGGGCGATTGAGAACGGCGCTTGGGTGCTGGCTCCGGCGCAAACCGGAGAACACCCCAAAACCCGTGGCAGAACGCGGTACACCTACGGTCACAGCATGGTCGTGGCCCCGTGGGGAGAGGTCGTCATCGACGCAGGCACCGATCCGGGCATTCACATTTTCGATCTGGATGATAGTTCTGTGACAGAGGCGCGCCGCCGCGTGCCCTCATTGACGCACCTGCGGGCTTTTGACGGCCCCTGATCCAGAGCCGGACCCAATGACGGACGACACCAATGCCCTTGCGGTCACGCTGTTCAGCGAGATCCTGACCGCCGACCAGCTATTGCGCAACCGGCTCAGCCGGGTGCTGCCCAAGGGCATGGAAATCTCACACTTCTCGGTGCTGAATCATCTGGTGTTCGTGGGGGATGAGCGGACGCCCGCACAACTGGCCAGCACTTTTCATGTCACGCGGGGGGCGATGACCAACACTTTGGCCAAGCTGGAATGGGCCGGATACATCCACATCCGACCCGACTGGGACGACGCCCGCCGCAAGATGGTCGCCATCAGCCCCGCTGGACGCCGCGCGCGCGATCAGGCGATTTCCTCGATTGCGCCGCTGATCAACCGCGTGGTCGGAGAGTTGGGTTTGGAGCGCGTCCGCAGCACGCTGCCCGTACTGCGGGATTTGCGGCTGCAGTTGGAGGGAGAGTAGCCTCACCCCGGCTTCACGCTCGCCGTCACGTAATTCACGCTCAGGTCTCGGTCTGAGATCGACCAGCTCCACAGCACCGGGTTGAACACAAATCCCTTCCGGTCCACGGGGTCCAACCCGGATTGGCGCAGCAGGTCGAACAGCTCATCGGGGGTGATGAACTTGTTCCACTCATGCGTGCCGCGTGGCAGCCAGCGCATGACGACCTCGGCCCCGAAGATGGCCATGGCATAGGATTTCGGGTTGCGGTTGATGGTCGAGCAGATCAGCAACCCGCCCGGTTTCAGCAGTTGTTGCGAGGCGGTCAGGAACCCCAACGGGTCGGCCACGTGTTCGACCACCTCCATGTTCAGCACCACGTCGAATTGTTCGCCCGCGGCGGCCATGGCCTCGGCTGTGGTGTGGCGGTAGTCGATGTCCAGCCCCGATTGCTCGGCATGGATGCGGGCGACGGGCAGATTGCCCTCGGCGGCGTCGGCCCCCACGACCGTCGCGCCCAATCGCGCCATCGGTTCGCTCAGCAGTCCGCCGCCGCAGCCGATATCCAGCAGGCGCAGGCCGTCGAACGGTTTTGCAGCCTTCAAATCACGGTCGAATTCGCCCGCGATCTGCTGTGTGATATAGTCCAGACGGCACGGATTCAGCATGTGCAGGGGTTTGAATTTCCCATGGGGGTCCCACCATTCCGCAGCCATCGCCTCGAATTTTGCGATCTCTGAGGGGTCCACCGTGTTCGGATGCGCTTGCATTCCTGTCTCCGTGTGCTCTTTTACGTTTAAAGACTATATAGGGCCCTAATGGATAAGTACCCGGACCAAAAGCGCGCAGTTCAATATCTGTACCCGCCGATTGACCCGTTCGATCAGCGCATGGTCGATGTGGGTGACGGGCATCGTATTTACATGGAACAATGCGGCAATCCCGACGGGTTGCCTGTTGTGGTTCTGCATGGCGGCCCGGGCGGAGGATGCAGCCCGGCCATGCGGCGTTATTTCGATCCGCGTGTATTCCGGGTGATTCTGTTTGATCAGCGCGGGTGTGGGCGGTCGCGGCCTCATGCCTCGGTGGTGGATAACACGACGTGGGATCTGGTGGACGACATCGAACGCCTGCGGACCCTGCTGGATATCGACGACTGGACGGTGTTTGGCGGTAGCTGGGGCGCGACCTTGGCGCTGGTCTATGCGCAGGCGCATCCCGATCGGGTGAACCGGCTGGTGCTGCGCGGCGTGTTTCTGGCGACGCAGGCCGAGCTGGACTGGTTCTATGGCGGCGGCGCGGGCAAGTTCTGGCCCGAACAATGGGCGAAGTTTACGGCCCTGCTGGCTGAGGACGAGCTGTCGGACACGATCGGCGCCTATCACAAACGCCTTTTCTCGGGTGATCGGGCGACGGAAATCCTGTATGCCCGCGCTTGGTCCAGTTGGGAGAACGCTCTGGCGTCCATACACTCGCACGGATCAACGGGCGAAAGCCCCGGCGAATATGCACGTGCGTTTGCGCGGCTTGAGAATCACTATTTTTCCCACGGTGCGTTTCTTGAAAAGGACGGGCAGATTCTGGACCAGATGGAGCGGATCGCCCATATCCCCGGGCATATCGTGCAGGGGCGCTATGACATGATCTGCCCGCCACAGGCCGCGTGGTCTTTGGCCGAACGCTGGCCAAATGCCGAGTTGAAGATGGTCCGGCAGGCCGGGCACGCCTTGTCCGAGCCGGGCATCAGCGCCGAACTGGTTCGTATCATGGACCGCGTAGCGGAGGGTGTGGCATGACCCGGCTCGACCGCCGTGCTCTGTTCGCTTCGGGTGCCGCTGCCGCATTGCTGGCGGCCACGGGCGCATCATTGGCCAATACGCCAAAAACCGGTGGAACGCTGCGGTTGGCCGTGCCTCGGGACGAAAGCCTTGAACAGGTGGCGCGTGGTGCTGTGTTCGACACGCTGACCGAGATTGCGCCGGATGGCACGTTGCGCCCCGAGTTGGCGACAGGCTGGAAAACCGATGCGGACGCGCGTGTCTGGCATTTCGATCTGCGCCCCGGTGTTCTGTTCCATGATGAGGATCCGTTGGACGTTACCGACGTTCTTGCTGTGCTGGAGCAGGTTGGGCGCGTTGAGGCCACCTCGCCCTCGTCCCTGCGGCTGGAGCTGGCAGACGCCAATCCGGGCCTGCCGTTTCTGCTGGCAGACAGTCGATTTGTCATTACGCGCAATGGTCAGGACGTAACGCCATTGCACGCGGCCAACGGCACCGGATGTTATCGAGTCGAACGCGCCGAAGATAGGCGTCATTTTTTGGGACGCAAAGTCGTGAGTCACTACAAAAGCGGTCAGGCGGGCTGGGTTGATGCGCTGGAGGTCATCGTGATCCCCGACTCGTGCGTCCGGGCTGAGGCTTTGCGAGACGGCTATGTGGACGTTGCCGCATTGCCCGCACAGGACGATCTGCGGGGGCAACGCGGTTTGCGCTTTTTCCCAAGTGAGACGGATATGGCGCTGGCCGTGGCCGCTCGTGTCGGAATGCCGGGCCAGGTCGGACAAGCGCGTGCGCTGGACGATGGGCGCATCGCCGAACGGTGGTGGCTGGCTTAATTCCTGCTGGGGGTTGCAGACTCGGGAAACCCTGCGTATATGCATCTCCAACAGCGGCGCGTTGGACTTCTGGTTCAAAGCTCCACCGGAAAATTCGACGGGCCGCGCGCCCGTTTTTTTGTGCCCGGATGAAGGGTAGAGAACCTAAATGACAAACGACCTGATAGCCAAGGCAGCCATTGACCGGCGACTGGCCGAGATCATCACCCCCGTGATCGAGGATCTGGGGTATGAGCTGGTCCGCATTCGCCTGATGAGCGGCAAGCAGACCACGCTGCAGATCATGGCAGACAAGCCCGATGGCGGCATCGAAGTGGATGACTGCGCCGAGATTTCCAACGCGGTCAGCGCAACGCTGGATGTCGAGGATCCGATCCTTGACGCCTATACGCTTGAGGTTTCCAGCCCCGGCATCGACCGCCCTCTGACCCGTCTCAAGGACTTCGAGACCTTTGAAGGGTATGAGGCCAAGATCGAGACCGCCGAACTGATCGACGGTCGCCGCCGCTTTAAGGGTGAGCTGGCGGGGATCGAAGGGGACGAGGTTCTGATCAACATCCCCGAAGGGTCCGAGACGATCACCATCGGTCTGCAATTCGATTGGCTGAGCGATGCCAAGCTGGTTCTGACCGACGACCTGATCAAGGAAATGCTGCGCCAGCGTAAAGACGCCGGTGCCCTGAACGAAAACGCTTTCGACGAGATTGAGACCGAAGGGTCCGAAGAGGAGACGAACTGATGGCAATCACCTCAGCCAACCAGCTGGAGCTGCTGCAGACCGCCGAGGCCGTGGCCCGCGAAAAGATGATCGACCCCGGTCTGGTTGTCGAAGCGATGGAAGAATCGCTCGCCCGTGCCGCCAAGAGCCGCTACGGGGCCGAGATGGACATTCGTGTCTCCATCGACCGCAAGACCGGCAAGGCGACCTTTACTCGCGTGCGCACCGTGGTCGAGGATGAGGAACTTGAGAACTATCAAGCCGAGTTCACCGTCGAACAAGCCAAGCAGTATATGGAAAACCCCGAGGTCGGTGACGTCTTCGTTGAAGAAGTCCCGCCGGTTGAAATGGGTCGTATTGCTGCACAATCGGCCAAGCAGGTGATCTTGCAGAAGGTCCGCGAGGCCGAGCGTGATCGTCAGTACGAAGAATTCAAGGATCGCGCAGGCACCATCATCAACGGTGCGGTCAAGCGCGAGGAATTCGGCAATGTCATCGTCGATCTGGGCGGTGCCGAGGCCGTTCTGCGTCGCAATGACAAGATCGGCCGCGAAAGCTATCGCCCGAATGACCGTGTGCGTGCGTATATCAAAGAGGTTCGCCGCGAAGTTCGTGGTCACCAGATTTTCCTGTCGCGCACCGCGCCGGAATTCATGGCTGAGCTGTTCAAGATGGAAGTGCCGGAAATCTATGACGGCATCATCGAGGTCAAGGCTGTGGCCCGCGACCCCGGTTCGCGCGCTAAGATCGCTGTAATCTCGTATGACGGCTCGATTGATCCGGTCGGTGCCTGTGTTGGTATGCGCGGCAGCCGCGTGCAGGCCGTTGTGAACGAGCTGCAGGGCGAGAAAATCGACATCATCCCGTGGAACGAAGATCAGCCGACCTTCCTTGTGAACGCCTTGCAACCTGCCGAGGTTTCCAAGGTGGTTTTGGACGAAGAAGCTGGCAAGATCGAAGTGGTTGTGCCCGAGGAGCAGTTGAGCCTCGCCATCGGTCGCCGCGGTCAGAACGTGCGTCTGGCCAGCCAGCTGACCGGTCTGGACATCGACATCATGACCGAAGCCGAAGAATCGGCGCGTCGTCAGAAAGAATTTGAAGCCCGCACCCAGCTGTTCATGGACAGCTTGGATCTGGACGAATTCTTTGCACAGCTGCTGGTGTCCGAAGGATTCACCAACCTCGAAGAAGTCGCCTATGTCGAGATCGACGAGCTGCTGGTGATCGACGGTGTTGACGAAGGCACTGCGCAAGAGTTGCAAACCCGTGCGCGTGAATTCCTGGAAGCACAGGCCAAGGCTGCGCTGGATAGCGCCCGTGCCCTGGGTGCCGAGGACAGCCTTATTGAATTTGAGGGTCTGACACCCCAGATGGTAGAGGCGCTGGCCAAGGATGACGTGAAGACTCTGGAAGACTTCGCCACCTGCGCCGACTGGGAACTGGCCGGTGGCTGGACCACGGTCGACGGCGAGCGCATCAAGGATGACGGTGTGCTTGAGCCTTTCGGCGTGTCTCTGGAAGAGGCGCAGGATCTGGTCATGACCGCCCGCATCATGTTGGGCTGGGTTGATCCGGCAGAACTTGAGCAGGCCGAAGAAGAGATCGAAGGCGAAACTGATGAGGAGGCCGAGGCCTGATCTCAGGGCCTCGGGAGACTTGAATGGGTCGCGGTGGCGTCCATAAGGATCGGTCGGACGGACCCGAACGCAAGTGCATCGCCACGGGCGAGGTTCAGCCCAAATACGGGCTGATCCGCTTTGTGATGGGGCCGGACGGTCAGGTCTTTCCCGATGTTGCGGCGAAATTGCCGGGGCGCGGGGTCTATGTGGCGGCGGATCGGGTCGCGCTGGACAAGGCCGTTGGCAAAAAGCTGTTCTCGCGCGGGTTCAAGGCGCAGGTAACGGCGCAGGCGGACCTGGCCGATGAGGTCGAAAAGCAAGTCGCGCGGCGGGTGATCGAGCTGATCAGTCTGGCGCGCAAATCCGGCGACGCGGTCGCGGGATATGAAAAGGTCAAGACGTGGCTGGACCGGGAAGAGGCTCAGGTGCTGATTCAGGCCTCTGATGGATCGGGGCGCGGCAAGTCGAAACTCAGCACGCCGCACTTCGGAAAATACATCGGTTGGCTGACTGCAGATGAGTTGGGGGCGGCATTTGGGCGCCAAACCGTGATTCATGCGGCGCTGGCCTCTGGCGGACTCGCCAAACGTGTTGTAGAGGAAGCGCAGCGCCTGCGTGGCTTGCGCGAAACGGATGACGGCGGCAAGGGCCGCTCGGAAGGGTAAGAAGCTTTATGAGCGATAGTGACGGCAAAAAGACATTGGGTCTTCGTGGCGGGGCACGCCCCGGAAATGTGAAACAAAGTTTCAGCCACGGACGCACCAAGAATGTCGTGGTGGAAACCAAACGCAAACGCGTGGTGGTCCCCAAGCCGGGTGCCGGAAAGCCGGGTGGCGGTGCAACGCCTTCGGGTGATCCATCGCGTCGCCCTGCCGGGATTTCCGACGCGGAAATGGCACGCCGGATGAAGGCGCTGCAGGCAGCCAAGGCACGTGAGGCCGAAGAAGCCGCTGCCCGTGAAGCACAGGAAAAGGCGCGTGAAGAAGAACGCGCCCGCCGCCGTGCCGAGCAGGAAGCCAAGGAACGCGAACAGCGTGAGGCCGAAGAACGCGCCCGCGCCAAGGCCGAGGCTGAAGAACGCAAGCGCAAAGAGGCTGAAGAAGCTGCCAAACGCGCTGCTGCTGCCCCCGCGCCCGAAGAACCCAAAGCCGCGCGCAGCCCGGCCAGCAAGCCCGCGCCTGCTGCCGCTCCGCGCAAGCAGGACCGCGAACGCGAACAGCGCGGTCGCGGCAAGGGTCGTGATGACAACCGCCGCTCTGGCAAGCTGACACTGGGTCAGGCCACAGGTGGTGAAGGCAACCGTCAACGCTCGATGGCGTCGATGAAGCGCAAGCAGGAGCGTGCGCGCCAGAAAGCCATGGGTGCACCGGTCGAGCGGGAAAAGGTGATCCGCGACGTACAGTTGCCCGAGGCGATCGTGGTCTCGGAACTGGCCAACCGTATGGCCGAGCGTGTGGCAGATGTTGTCAAATCGCTGATGCAGATGGGCATGATGGTCACGCAGAACCAGACCATCGACGCCGACACTGCCGAGCTGATCATCGAAGAATTTGGCCACAAGGTCACCCGTGTCTCTGATTCGGATGTTGAAGACGTCATCAAAGAGGTCGAAGACAGCGATGACGATCTGCAGCCGCGTCCGCCGGTCATCACCATCATGGGTCACGTTGACCACGGTAAAACCTCGCTGCTGGACGCGATTCGTGACGCACGTGTTGTCGCGGGTGAGGCCGGGGGCATCACGCAGCATATCGGTGCCTATCAGGTGAAAACCGATGGCGGCACCACGCTGACCTTCCTGGATACACCGGGCCACGCGGCCTTTACCTCGATGCGTTCGCGCGGGGCTCAGGTCACGGATATCGTGGTTCTGGTTGTGGCCGCTGACGACGCGGTGATGCCGCAGACGATCGAAGCCATCAACCACGCCAAAGCCGCCGAAGTGCCGATGATCGTGGCGATCAACAAGATCGACAAGCCCGAAGCCAACCCCGACAAGGTGCGCACCGACCTGCTGCAGCATGAGGTGATCGTCGAGAAGATGTCGGGTGAGGTTCAGGACGTTGAGGTCTCGGCCGTCACTGGTCAGGGTCTGGACGAACTGCTGGAAGCCATCGCGCTGCAGGCCGAGATTCTGGAACTGAAAGCCAACCCCGACCGCGCCGCCCAAGGTGCTGTGATCGAGGCGCAGCTGGATGTGGGCCGCGGGCCCGTGGCCACCGTTCTGGTTCAGAACGGCACGCTGCGCCAGGGTGATATCTTCGTTGTGGGTGAGCAATACGGTAAGGTCCGAGCGCTGATCAACGACAAGGGCGACCGCGTCAAAGAGGCTGGACCCTCGGTTCCGGTCGAGGTTCTGGGTCTGAATGGCACGCCCGAAGCGGGTGACGTTCTGAACGTGACCGAGACCGAAGCGCAAGCCCGTGAGATCGCCGCCTATCGTGAGCAAGCCGCCAAGGATAAACGCGCCGCCGCCGGTGCCGCGACCACCCTTGAGCAGTTGATGCAGAAGGCCAAGGAAGACGAGAACGTGGCCGAGCTGCCAATCCTCGTCAAAGCCGACGTGCAGGGGTCTGCCGAAGCTATCGTTCAGGCGATGGAAAAGATTGGCAACGACGAAGTACGCGTGCGTGTTCTGCACTCGGGCGTGGGCGCGATCACCGAGACCGATATCGGCCTTGCCGAAGCCTCGGGCGCGCCGGTCATGGGCTTTAACGTCCGTGCCAACGCATCGGCGCGGAACACCGCGAACCAGAAGGGTGTCGAGATCCGCTATTACTCGGTGATCTATGACCTCGTGGATGACGTGAAAGCCGCCGCATCCGGCCTGCTGAGCGCCGAGATCCGCGAAAAGTTCATCGGTTACGCCGAGATCCGCGAAGTCTTTAAGGTCACAGGCGTCGGCAAGGTTGCGGGCTGTCTGGTCACCGAAGGCGTGGCGCGTCGTTCCGCAGGTGTTCGCCTGCTGCGCGACAACGTGGTGATCCACGAAGGCACGCTGAAGACGCTGAAGCGCTTCAAAGACGAAGTGGCCGAGGTTCAATCGGGTCAGGAATGCGGTATGGCGTTCGAGAACTACGACGATATCCGCGCAGGCGACGTGATCGAAATCTTCGAGCGCGAGGAAGTCACCCGCACGCTGGATTGATCCGGTATTGCATTGAATCAGAAAACGGCGGCCCTTTGGGTCGCCGTTTTTCATTGAGGGCTAATGCCCGGCGGGAAAGAACGTCCCGGGGTGCATGACGATGTCGAAATGATGCGCCCCCTTCTGCAGATCGAAGCTGACGGAGTGTCCGCCCTTGCGCAACAACTCCGCGTAGTCGCGGCTTTGGCGGATGAACTCGGGCGTGTCGCGCTCACCCACGGTCACGCGATAGCGCGGGCCGGGGGCGGGCAGATGCAGGATCGGCGACAGGTCGTGCACTTCGACCGGGGTCAGTTGCAGCGGATCGTTCACTGGCGTCAGGCTGATCGGTTCCATATCAAATATCCCGCTGATCAGGATGACGTCTCGAACACGCAGCCCCGCACAGGCCAACGCATCCGCCGAAGTCGCCATGACCATACTGGCCAGATGCCCCCCCGCGCTGTGCCCGGACAGCGTAATGCGCGACGGATCAAAACCAAGCTCGGACGCCTGAGACGCGAGCCAGAGCAAAGCGTTTCGGCACTCGGCGATCATGTCGCCAATCCGCGCGTCCGGCGCGAGCGTGTAGTTCAGGGTCGCGAAAGAGTGTTCGGCCTCGATCATCGCCGGGGCCATCATCGCAGATTCGCGCTGACTGATGGCCTGCCAGTAACCGCCGTGAATGAACACATGCAGCGGTGCGCCAGCCCCTTTCGCCGGAAAGAAATCAAGAACCTGCGTCGGGCTGTCACCGTATGAGAGGTTCTCATGGCATTCCATCCGCGTCCGGTTCTGCGCGCTGAGCGCGGCCCAGCTTTGGACATAGGGCGTAAGATCGCCGCCGATCATCGACCGGGGAGAGTATTCCTGATCCAGTTCTTCCTGGGTGAAACCTCGGTACAGCATTATCTACTCCTGCTCGGAATACATCAGTTCGGTTCGCAGATCGTAAAGATCATGAAAAAACCGTAAATCCAAGGCTTTGCGCAGGAACGACACGCCGCTGGAGCCTCCGGTGCCGGGTTGGTTGCCGATCACTCGCTCCACCGCCGTGACGTGATCGAACCGCCAGCGCTGGAACAGCGATTCCACGTCCATCAGTTTCTCGGCCAGGGCATAGAGATCCCAATACCTGTCTGTGTCGCGATAAACCTGCGCCCAGACTTTCACCACGCGCGCATCGCCGGAATAGGGCTGCGCAAAGTCCCGTTCCAACAGGTCTTGCGGTACGTCGAACCCCTGACGCGCCAGCATGAACAGCACCTCGTCATAGAGCGACGGCTTTGTCAGCGCGGCGTTCAGCATCTCCATGACCTTTGGGTCATGTTCATGAACTTTCAGAGTCGAGGCATCCTTGTTGCCCAGAATGAATTCGACTTGGCGGTAGCCATAGCTTTGGAACCCCGACGAGCTGCCCAGAGCCTGCCGAAAGGTCATGTAGTCGGCGGGTGTCATGGTCAGCAATGTTTCCCACGCCGCTATCACCTGCCGCTGGATCGCTTTCACCCGGTCGAGGTTCTTCATTGCCGGGCCGAAGTCGTCCTGTTGCAGAAACCGCCGCACCTCGACCAGTTGGTGGTGCATCAGCTTCAGCCACAACTCACTGACCTGATGGATGATAATGAACAGCATCTCATCGGGTTGAGCAGGGTCCTGAAAGGTTTTCTGCAGGTTCAGAAGGGTATTGAGCTGCAGGAAATCGCCGTAGCTCTTGCGATGCGTTTCGGCAAAATCGGTAACCAGCGAGTCTTCGATACCTCGCTCTAGAAACCTGCCGTCCTTGTCACCCATTTGCCCCTCCAAACGCCTGAGTCTGACCCTGTTTAGGGACTAAACCCGCTCAGTTCCAGAGCGTTAGGTCCAATCCAGAACAACCTTTCCTGACAGGCCGGATTTCATCGCGGTAAATCCTTTGGCGAATTCGTCAACGCCAAACCGATGCGTAATGACCCTGGAAACATCCAGCCCGTTTTGCAGCATTGCGATCATCTTGTACCACGTCTCGAACATTTCGCGGCCATAGACCCCCTTGATGGTGATGGCTTTGAACACGATGCGGGACCAGTCAACCGGAGATTTCCCCGGGGGAATTCCCAGCAAGGCAATCTTGCCACCCATGACCAGAGCTTCAACCATCTGGTCCAGCGCGGCCTGCGAGCCGGACATCTCCAACCCGACGTCGAACCCTTCTTTCATACCGAGTTCCGCTGTCACGTCCTGCAAGTCTTCCTTGCTGACATCGACAGGCCGTACCGTCGGCACGACATATTCGGCCAGTTTCAGGCGGTCGGGGTTAATGTCGGTGACAACGACATGTCGTGCCCCCGCATGGCGAGCGACCGCCGCAGCCATAATGCCGATGGGACCAGCGCCCGTGATCAATACGTCCTCCCCCAGCAGGTCAAAGCTGAGTGCGGTGTGCACGGCGTTGCCCAGCGGATCGAGGATGGCCCCGATCTCGTCCGGGACATCATCGGGCAGGGGGACAACGTTGAAGGCGGGCAATTTCAGATATTCGGCAAACGCGCCCTGTTCATTCACCCCGATCCCGCGCGTGCCGGGGTCCAGATGGAACTTACCGGCGCGGCTCTGACGGCTGTCGGTGGTGATCAGATGACCTTCGCCCGAGCAGCGCTGACCAACTTTCAACCCGGTCACATTGCGCCCCAGCTCGACAATTTCTCCGGCAAATTCATGGCCGGTGATCATGGGCACCGGAACAGTATGCGAGGCCCATTCATCCCAATTCCAGATGTGAATGTCGGTCCCGCAGATGCCGGTCTTGTGAATACGGATCAAAACCTCATCCGGGCCGATTTCCGGCACCGGAGCCCGTACCATCCAAAGACCTTCCTCGGGTCGGGACTTTTCAAGCGCCTTCATCGTATTGGGTCGCATCAGATCACTCCCAGCTCTTTGCCAACCTTGCCAAAAGCCGCCAGAGCGCGATCCAGTTCTTCCCGTGTTAGGGCCGCATTCATCTGCGTTCTGATCCGTGCTTGACCACGCGGGACGACCGGGAAGAAAAAGCCCGAGACGTAAACGCCCTCATCAAACAGCCGTGCAGCCATTTCCTGCGCCAGCGTCGCCTCGCCCAGCATCACTGGGATGATCGGGTGTTCGCCGGGAAGAAGGTCGAAGCCCAACTTCTCTAACCCTGCACGCCAGTATTTTGCGTTTCCGAACAGTTGGGCGCGCAGCATGCCCCCTTCTTCGACCAGACGGATCGCTTCGAGACCGGCGGCAACGATGGAAGGCGGCAGCGAGTTCGAGAACAGATAGGGCCGCGCCCGCTGCCGCAGCAGGTCGATCACTGGCTGCGGCCCAGCGATATAACCGCCGATTGCCCCCCCAAGTGCCTTGCCCAAAGTTCCCGTCAGAATATCCACATCCACGCCGAAATGATCCGGCGTACCTGCCCCGTTCGGTCCCATGAAGCCGGTGGCATGGCAGTCATCGACCATGACAATGGCGTCGTATTTGTCAGCCAGTTCGCGGATTTTCGGCAGGTTCGCCAGATATCCATCCATCGAGAACACGCCATCGGTTGCGATCATGATATGCCGCGCCCCGTCCTCGCGTGCCTGTTTCAGCCAGGCTTCAAGGTCGGCCATGTCGTTGTTTAGATACCGGTAACGCTTGGCCTTGCACAGCCGCACCCCGTCGATGATCGAAGCGTGGTTCAAGCTGTCCGAGATAATGGCGTCCTCTGGCCCTAATAAGGGTTCAAACAGTCCTCCGTTGGCATCGAAGCAGGCCGCAAACAGGATTGCGTCGTCCTTGTTCAGAAACTGCGCCAGCCTTTGTTCCAACTCGCGGTGTATGTCCTGTGTGCCACAGATGAAACGCACAGAGGCCATGCCAAAGCCCTTGGGTTCCATCGCGTCCTTGGCCGCTTTGATCAGCGCCGGGTGATCGGCTAGACCCAGATAGTTGTTGGCGCACAGGTTTATGACCTGTTTGCCGCCTACCGTGATCTCTCCGCCCTGCGGCGAGGTGATCATGCGCTCGCGCTTATACAGACCTTCCGCTTCGATCTGCGCGAGGGTGTCCGTGATGTGGGACAGGAACGTATCAGCCATGGCGATCTCCTTGCTCTGAGTCGCGTGTCTAACATAGCGGAATAAATTCCCAAATAGGGGATTTTCAAAATGACGGAAAAAATTCCGTGAAGGCGGATTTTTGCCGGCTCAAGCGTTTTTGACGATCAGAAAAACCCTTGCAGCGCCTTCGGCCGTGATCGAATGGGCAACGTCAGCGGCGTATCGCGCCGTATCACCCTGTTTCAGATCGCGGATGGCGGAACCGGATGTCACGCGAACAGAGCCTTCGAGCACGGTCAGTTGTTCACGCGCCCCCCGCGCGTGGGGTGGGCTGGTCAATCCGCCGTTTTGCTCAAAGTGGATGTCATAGACTTCGTGACCGCCTGCTTCCTCGGGCGGGGAAAGAATCCGAATTCGGCAGTTCTGGCCCATATTGTCGATGCTGGGCACTTCCGCGCTGCGCAGAACCTCGATCTGATCGGCGCTGTCGGCTTCCTCTAGAAGACCTGCAAAATCCACTTGAAGGGCACGTGTCAGGTTCCACAGGGTCGAGATGGTGGGGCTGCTTTCGCCCCGCTCGATCTGGCTGACCATGGACCGGGACACACCGCTGAGATTGGCCACGGCTTCGAGGGACAGCCCCTTGGCGCGGCGCGCTTCTTTCAGGCGCGCGGGCAGGCGTGTCAGGATATCGTCTGATTTTTCCGTCATGACGGAATCTCATGCGCCTTTCGGGATGTGATGTCAATTCCGCTTGTGACGGTACGTCCCATGGGACAGCTTAACCTGACGAATGCATAGTGCCGCCAAATCCAAGAGGAGAAGAGACATGAAAGATATCGTCATTCTTGATGGCGCCCGCACTGGGGTTGGAACCTTTGGCGGGGCATTGGCCTCGACCGCGCCGATTGATCTGGCGACTGTTGTGACCGAGGCCGCGATGGAGAAATCCGGGGTTGAGGCCGCGCAGATCGGCAACGTGGTTTTCGGGCACGTGATCAACACCGAACCGCGCGATATGTACCTGTCTCGTGCCGCCGCAAAACAAGCGGGTATTCCGGTTGAAACACCTGCGATGAACGTGAACCGTCTGTGCGGGTCCGGTGCCCAGGCGATTGTGTCGGCAGTGCAGTCGCTGATGCTGGGGGATGCAGAATTTGCCGTCGCTGGTGGTGCCGAGAGCATGTCGCGCAGCCCGTACATCGTTCCGCAGGCGCGTTGGGGCGCGAAAATGGGCGACGTCACATCGCTGGACATGATGCTGGGCGCGCTGAACTGCCCCTTTGGAACCGGGCACATGGGTGTTACGGCCGAAAACGTCGCCGACGAACATCAGGTGACGCGCGAACAGATGGATGAATTCGCCCTGACCAGCCAGACTCGTGCTGCTGCTGCGATTGAGGCTGGGTATTTCCAAAGCCAGATCACGCCGGTTCAGGTCAAGGTCAAGCGCGACATGGTGGATTTTATGGTCGACGAACACCCGAAGCAGACCTCGGCAGAGGCGCTTGCAGGGTTGCGTCCGGCGTTCAAGAAAGATGGCCGTGTCACGGCGGGGAATGCCTCGGGCATCAATGACGGTGCGGCCGCGATGGTTCTGGCGACGGCGGACGCGGCTGAGAAAGCGGGCCTGAAGCCGAAAGCGCGGATTCTGGGCTATGGCCACGCGGGTGTGCGGCCCGAAGTGATGGGCATCGGTCCGGTGCCTGCGGTACAGAACCTGTTGGCGCGCACTGGTTTGACGGTTGAGGATTTCGACGTGATCGAAAGCAACGAAGCCTTCGCGTCGCAGGCAATCGCCGTCAATAACAAACTGGGGCTGGACACCGCCAAGGTCAACCCGAATGGCGGCGCGATTGCGTTGGGTCACCCCGTGGGGGCGACCGGTGCGATCATCACGCTGAAAGCACTGTATGAGCTGGAGCGGATCGGTGGGTCCAAAGGTCTGGTGACGATGTGCATCGGCGGCGGTCAGGGGATCGCCATTGCCTTTGAGCTGCTCTGATTTGAGATGTTGCTGGGGGGCTGTCTGCCCCCCATCGCGCCGTGGCGCGATTCCCCCCGAGGATATTTTTGGCCAGATGAAGGGACGGATCGTTTTTAGCTGAGCGCCGTCACGATCAGAACAAGGGCTGCGCCTGCGACTGCGCCGATGGTTGCGGGGAGCGCCGTTGACCAGAAGCGGGTGTTTTTGGGCTCGTCCTTCTGGGTTTGTGCGATCAGCGCGTTTTCCACCAGAGCGGGCAGGCGAGGGCCGAAGCGGGCCAGAACCATGGCCGTTTTTCCGAAATCGCGCACAGCCGCGCGCGGGCCGATGGATTGCTTGATGTAATCTTCGACCACAGGGCGGGCGACTTCCCAGATGTTGATATGTGGGTCCAGCGAGCGTGCAACCCCTTCGACCACAACCATTGTGCGTTGCAGCAAGATCAGCTCGGTCCGGGTTTCCATGCCGAAGCGTTCGGTAACTTCAAACAGGTAATTCAGCAGGCGGCCCATTGAGATATGGGTGGCGTCCATCCCGAAGATCGGTTCACCCACAGCGCGCAGGGCGCGGGCGAATTCGTCAACGTCCTGATTGGCGGGGACGTAGCCGGCCTCGAAATGGACCTCGGCCACGCGTTTGTAGTCGCGGCGGATGAAGCCAAAGAGGATTTCTGCATAGACCCGGCGGGTGTATTCATCGATATGGCCCATGATGCCATAGTCATAGGCGATGATATCGCCATTGGCGGCGACCTTGAGGTTGCCCTGGTGCATATCGGCGTGGAAATAGCCGTCGCGCAGGGCGTGCATGAGGAACAGCCGCAGGACACGTTCACCCAGATCGCGGCGATTGTGATTGGCGGCATCCAGCGCGTCATTGTCGCCCAGCGGGATGCCGTCGGCCCAACTGAGGGTCATGACGCGGCGAGCCGATAGGGACCAAACCACCGGGGGCAGCCAGAAGCCGGTGTCGTTCTTGGTGTTGGCGGCATATTCCGAGGCGGCGGCACTTTCGAGACGCAGATCCAGCTCACCGCGCACGACGCCGTCGAAATGTTCGATTACTTCCATCGGGCGCAGTCTCCGCGCGCCGGGGGCAAATAGCTGCACGATACGCGCGGCGAAGTAGAAGGCGTCGACATCCTTGCGGAAGGCGCGCTCGATTCCGGGGCGCAGGACTTTGACGGCGACATCCTCGCCCGTGCTGGACAGTTTCGCCTTGTGGACTTGAGCGATCGACGCCGCGGCGATCGGTTCACTGAACTCGTCGAATATGTCGGCCACGGGTTGGCCAAGTTCTTTTTCGACCTCGGCCATAGCCTCGGCCTTGGAAAAGGGGGGCAGCTTGTCCTGCAGGACGCGCAGTTGTTCTGCCAGTTCGTTGCCCACGACATCGGGCCGCGTCGAGAGAACCTGACCAAACTTGATATAGGCCGGACCCAGTGCCGTGAGTGCTCGGGTGGCGGGGGGCATCGACGGGTCGCCCTTGTACCCTAGCCATTGGAACGGTTTCCCCAAGGTATGAGCGAGGACGCGCAGCGCTTTTGGTGCCTCGAATGCGTCAAGCACCACGTTCATGGCGCCTGTGCGCTCGAATGTGGCGCCTGTACGGATCAGGCGGATGATATTGTGTGGACCGCGCATCAGATTTTCCAGCCGGAATGCAAGGCGGCGATGCCCATACTCAGATTGCGGTACTTGGCGTTATCAAACCCGGCGGCGCGGACCATACCGAGGAAGGTTTCCTGATCGGGGAATTTGCGGATCGATTCCACCAGATACTGATAGCTGTCATAGTCATTGGCGATCAGCTTGCCCATGCGTGGGATGACGTTGAAACTGTAGAGATCATAGAGCTTTTGCAGCCCGTCATTGGGCAACTGGCTGAATTCCAGCACCATCAGGCGGCCGCCGGGCTTCAGCACGCGGTAAGCTTCGTTCAGCGCCTCTTGCGGGCGGGTCACGTTTCGGATGCCGAACGAGATTGTGTAGACGTCGAACGTGTTGTCCTCGAAGGGCAGGGACATGGCGTCGCCGACGACCCAGTTCAGGCTGTCCGACATCTGATCGGCTTCGGCGCGTTGGCGGCCCTCGACCAGCATCGGCTCGGTCAGGTCCAGAACGGTGGCGTGACCATGGCCCGCGCGTTTGAGGAAGCGGAAGGAAATGTCTCCGGTCCCGCCTGCCACGTCCAGCAGTCGCTGACCGGGGCGCGGGGCCAGCCAGTCCATCATTGCGTCTTTCCAGACTCGGTGGATGCCCATCGACATGACATCGTTCATCACGTCATATTTCGAGGCGACCGAGTTGAACACACCCTGCACGCGCCCGGCCTTTTCAGCCTCGCGCACGGTTTCAAACCCGAAATGAGTGGTCTTGTCGTTGCTGTCGGACATTTGCCTTGCCGTTTGTCGAATTTCGTCTCTGTTATAGGGCCATTGGTATCGGGCACAATGCGGCCCTTTGGATTAGGAGCCATGTAATGCCCGAATTGCCCGAGGTCGAGACAGTAAGACGCGGCTTGTCCCCGGCGATGGAGGGCGTGGTGATCGAACGCGCCGATGTGAATCGGCCGGACCTGCGCTGGCCATTCCCCGAGCGGATGGCGGAACGGCTGACCGGGCAAAGGGTGGATCGGCTGCGACGACGCTCGAAATACATACTGGCTGACCTCAGCAGCGGAGAGACTTTGCTGATTCATCTGGGTATGTCGGGGCGGATGACAGTGTCGGGCGACCCGTTGGGGCAGTTCGTGCATGACCACCCGATGCCGGAAAAACATGATCATGTTGTGTTCCATATGGCCAATGGCGCACGTGTCACATTCAACGATCCGCGCCGGTTCGGAGCGATGGATTTGCTGCCGACAGAGACGGCAGAGAAGCACAAGCTGCTATCGGTCCTTGGACCCGAACCTTTGGGCAATGATTTTCATGAACAACACCTGATCGAAGCTTTCCGGGGAAAGAACACTCCGGTCAAGTCTGCACTTTTGGATCAGGGAATCGTTGCCGGATTGGGAAATATCTACGTCTGTGAAGCGCTTTATCGCGCCAGAGTGTCGCCACGTCGCAAAGCCGGACAGATTTCTGCGCAGCGTGTCGCGGCCATGGTTCCGATCATCCGGCAGGTGCTTGCGGATGCTATCGAAGCCGGGGGTTCTTCGCTGCGGGATTTCCGCCAAGCCGATGGAGAACTTGGATATTTTCAGCATCGCTTTGATGTCTACGGGCGCGAGGGGGAACCCTGTCGAACGGACGGTTGTGGAAGTGCCATAAAAAGAGTCACGCAGTCCGGTCGTTCATCCTTCTATTGCGGGAAATGCCAAAGATAACTTGATCCAGCTTTTTCGCGTGATAAGGAATCGTATCTGAACGGAACAACCGGAAGCTTACACCTCATGGCTTTTGAGACGATCATCGTCGAAATCGAAGACCACGTCGCTCTTATCAAACTTGATAGACCAGACGCGCTGAATGCACTGAACTCGCAACTGACGCAGGAGCTGTGTACCGCGCTGGAAGAAGCGGATCAAAACGACAAGGTGCGCTGCATCATCATCACAGGCTCGGACAAGGCTTTTGCCGCCGGCGCGGATATCAAAGAGATGTCCGAGATGAACTTTGTCGACGTTTATACAAAGAACCTGTTTGCTGATGTGAATGATCGGATCAGCGCAATTCGCAAACCTGTAATTGCTGCTGTTGCCGGCTATGCGCTGGGCGGCGGATGTGAACTGGCGATGTTGTGCGATTTCATTATTGCGGCGGACACGGCCAAGTTTGGGCAGCCAGAAATTAACCTCGGCGTTATTGCAGGTCTGGGCGGCAGCCAGCGCCTGACGCGGTTTGTCGGCAAGTCCAAATCCATGGACATGAACCTGACCGGTCGCTTCATGGATGCCGAAGAAGCGGAACGCGCAGGGCTGGTCAGCCGAGTTGTTCCCGCGAAGAAACTTCTGGAAGAAGCGACGAGCGCGGCGCAGAAGATTGCTGAAAAGTCCCAGTTGAGCACGATGGCCGCGAAAGAAGCCGTCAATCGCAGCTATGAGCTGCCGCTGAGCGAGGGGATGCTGTTTGAGCGTCGTGTATTCCATTCGATGTTCGCGACCGAAGATCAAAAGGAAGGCATGGCCGCCTTTCTGGAAAAGCGCGCTGCGCAGTTCCGCGACAAATAATCGGCGCCTCTGCTGGATCGGAACAGGCGGGCGATGTCCCGCCTTTTTCATGTCCGAATATGGCCACGCAGAATCTGCTTGGCAAACCCCTGCAACTTGGATAGTAAGCGCCGCTATACATGCGCGTGCGGCCCGCTTTGGCCAGAATCACACTCGTGATCCCTGATCCGGTGCGGAGAGTTCCGTGACGCGCGACCCCAGATAACCGCACCGAACAAAGGTCACGAGATACACATGGCTAATTCGCCCCAGGCAAAAAAGCGCGCTCGTCAGAACGAGAAGCGTTTCGCAATCAACAAAGCACGTCGTTCGCGCATCCGCACCTACCTGCGTAAAGTAGAAGAAGCGATCGCATCCGGCGACAAAGACGCTGCAACCGCAGCTCTGCGCGCAGCTCAGCCCGAGCTGATGCGCGGCGTCACCAAAGGCGTTTACCACAAGAACACAGCTTCGCGGAAAATGTCGCGTCTGTCGGCCCGCGTCAAAGCGCTGGGCTGAGTCTTTCGCTGACTTTAGGTCACGTAAGGAAGGCTGAACTAATTTGAAGGGCGTCGCGCAGTGCGGCGCCCTTTTTGCTGTTGCCAGAATACCGCGCTTGGCGAAGCCAAGAGATTCTTTCGCGCTTAGACACGAGTCAATATCAGAGTTTCGTTGCCGGGAACCTCACCCTCTTGTTACCACTGATTCAGCGATTCACTCGCTTGGGGGGACAGGCTGTTCCAGCGATCAAACTGACGGGCATCAGGATGATCAGGAACGAATGTTGGCAACCGGTAAAGTCGGTTTGCTGATCTGCTGTGGGACTTGGTACATCCAGGCGTCCCAGCCCTGTCTAAAAAAGAGATTGCGACGCGCAACCCGGATGTTGGGGTGTGCCCTTTAGGGACGCCAGAACACCGGTAAGTGCCGACTTTCTATGGAGTAATCGCCAGATCATTACGATTTGGCGGATGGGTACTCTGTTGCGTGTGAACACGTTAACCGGGCAACCGGAACATAGTAATAAGGCCGACAGGCCAATAAAGAATGGGATGCGTGAGGCGCTTAATGACACAAGAAAAATGGGGACTACTGCGTAACAAACTGCTCAAGGCGATCGGAAAGAACAACTACACAACCTGGATTGAACCTCTTGAATTCCAAGAGCTGCAGGATGGCGTGGCTGTATTTTCGGTGCCGACCAATTTTATGGGCAATTATGTTAGCCAGAACTTTGCAGATCTCATCTTGTATGAGTTGAATACGGCGGGCGAGCCTGTTCAGCGTCTGGCGTTTCGGGTCGCGGCAAATTCTCCGGCCCGGCCGTCCGTCGAAGCGGAAACTGCGCCAGTCGCATTGCACGAGGCGCCCGCGCCGCAGGTGGCCGAAGTTGCCAATGATGCGCTCGAATCGCTGCAGGCGGCGCCTTTGGATGCGCGCTTTACCTTTGACACTTTTGTTGTCGGCAAGCCAAACGAACTGGCCCACGCCGCTGCGCGTCGCGTCTCTGAAGGTGGCCCCGTGACCTTCAATCCGCTTGTTCTTTATGGTGGCGTCGGCTTGGGTAAGACCCACCTGATGCACGCCATCGCGTGGGAGCTGAAAACAAAACGCCCCGATCTGAACGTGCTTTACCTGTCGGCGGAACAGTTCATGTACCGCTTTGTGCAGGCTCTGCGCGAACGCCGCATGATGGACTTCAAGCACCTGTTTCGTTCGGTCGATGTTCTGATGGTGGACGATGTGCAGTTCATCGCCGGCAAGGATTCGACGCAAGAGGAGTTCTTTCACACCTTCAATGCGCTGGTGGACCAGAACAAACAGATCATTATCTCAGCCGACCGCGCGCCGGGCGAGATCAAGGATCTGGAAGACCGCGTGAAGTCGCGTTTGCAATGTGGCTTGGTGGTCGATCTTCACCCGACCGACTATGAACTGCGGCTGGGAATCCTGCAAAACAAGGTGCAGCAATACAGCAGCACCTATACCGACCTGACCATAACGGATGGTGTTCTGGAGTTTCTGGCCCATCGCATCTCGACCAATGTGCGTGTTCTCGAAGGTGCGTTGACCCGACTGTTCGCTTTTGCGTCGCTGGTGGGTCGTGAAATCGACATGGAGCTGACGCAGGACTGCCTGGCCGATGTGCTGCGCGCGTCCGAGCGCAAGATCACCGTCGAGGAAATCCAGCGAAAAGTTTCGGAATACTACAACATCCGCCTGTCCGACATCATCGGCCCCAAGCGTTTGCGGTCTTATGCGCGCCCACGTCAGGTGGCGATGTATCTGTGCAAGCAACTCACCAGCCGGTCCCTGCCCGAGATTGGCCGTCGTTTCGGCGGGCGCGACCACACCACGGTCATGCACGGTGTCAAACGGATTGAAGAGCTGAAGACGACTGACGGCCAGATCGCCGAAGACGTAGAGATGCTGCGCCGCTCTCTGGAAGCCTGAATTCGGTTCATTCAGAAAACGCCCCGGCCCCTCACGCGCGGGGCGTTTTCTTGTGCGCTATAATCCACGGTCGCGCAGGAACTGTGCCCGCTTGGTCACGCGCCTCTTGACCCTTTGGGCAATCCGACTCAGTAATCCATAAAAAATCCTTGTGCCTCAGGGTGGAAACGGTAACGTGCCAGTCCCGCCCATTTCGGCACGCAAGTCAAAGGAATTGAGGGTATGAAGATCAGCATCGAACGCGGCACCCTTCTCAAGGCCGTTTCACAGGCCCAATCTGTTGTCGAACGGCGCAACACCATTCCCATACTTGCGAACGTGCTGATCGAAGCCGAAGGCGATCAGGCCATGTTCCGTGCCACCGATCTGGATATCGAGGTTGTCGACAAGGCGTCTGCGCAGGTGGAAAAGGCCGGTGCGACAACTGTGGCGGCCACGACACTGCATGAGATCGTGCGAAAACTGCCGGATGGGGCATTGGTGACGCTCACAGCCGACAGCGCGGCCGGGCGTCTGACGGTTGAGGCTGGACGGTCCAACTTCTCGCTAGCGACCCTGCCGAAAGAAGACTTCCCGGTCATGGCATCGTCTGAGTACCAATCGAATTTCACGGCGTCGGCGGCGTTGCTGCGGCGGTTATTCGATAAATCGAAATTTGCCATCTCGACGGAAGAAACACGGTACTACCTGAATGGTGTGTACATGCATGTGGCCGATGGCTCAGAAGGCGGCAAGGTTCTGCGCTGTGTCGCTACCGACGGTCACCGCCTTGCGCGTATTGATGCAGACCTGCCGGATGGTGCTGCGAACATGCCGGGCGTCATCGTGCCGCGTAAGACCGTGGGTGAGCTGCGCAAGCTGCTGGATGATGATGAGATGGATATCGCTGTCTCGGTCAGCGAAACCAAGGTTCGATTTGCCACACCCGACATCACCCTGACATCCAAGGTGATCGACGGTACTTTCCCCGATTACACGCGCGTCATCCCGCAGGGCAACACGCGCCAACTGGAAGTCGATGCAGCCGAATTCGCGCAGGCCGTGGATCGCGTTGCGACCGTTTCATCCGAGCGGTCACGCGCGGTGAAGTTGCAACTGGACGCAGACAAGCTGGTTCTGTCGGTCAATGCGCCTGACAGCGGTGCCGCCGAGGAAGAACTGGCCGTGGCCTATGGTGACGAACGGCTTGAGATTGGGTTCAACGCGAAATACCTGCTCGAGATTGCTTCTCAGGTCGATCGTGAGAATGCGGTGTTCCTGTTCAACTCGGCCGGTGACCCGACCCTGATGCGCGAAGGCAATGACCAGAGCGCGGTCTATGTGGTCATGCCGATGCGTGTCTGATCGCGCTGGCGCGCGATGCCTCCGGCGGAAGTATTTTTGAACAGAAGAAGGGTGGGGTCATGGGATTGGCCCTGACCGAGCTTACGGTCTCGCATTTTAGGTCGCACAAGCTGGCGCGGTTGTCGCTGGACGGGCGACCGGTTGCGATCCATGGTCCCAACGGGGCCGGTAAAACCAACATCCTTGAAGCGGTCTCGTTGTTCTCACCCGGTCGTGGGATGCGGCGGGCGAGTGCGGCTGAGATGACCCGACGGCCCGAGGCGCTGGGGTGGAAGCTGTCCGGGCTGTTGGAGGCGCAGGGGCAGAACTACGAGATCGAGACTTGGTCCGAAGGTGGCGCTGCGCGGCAGGTTCGGATTGATGGCAAGGCGGCCAGTCAGGTTGATCTGGGCAAGCTGGCGCGGGTTGTCTGGCTGATCCCCTCAATGGACCGGCTATGGATCGAAGGGGCCGAGGGGCGGCGGCGGTTTCTGGATCGTATCGCGCTGAGTTTTGATCCCTCTCACGCCGAGGCTTCGTTGACTTATGAGAAATCCATGCGCGAAAGGAACCGCTTGCTGAAAGAGCAGGTGCGCGATGCCCATTGGTATGCTGCGCTAGAAGGGCAAATGGCCGAGACCGGGTATCGTATCCACGCCGCGCGTTTGGCTGCGCTGGATCATCTGCGTGCGGCGCAGGACCAGGCGGAAACTGCTTTTCCTTCGGCTGATCTGGAGCTGGTGCAATCCGAAGGTGCAATGCCGGAGAGGGTGGATGACCTGCGCGAAGCGTTGAACGAAAGCCGGTTCCGCGATCTGTCGGCAGGGCGAACTTTGGTGGGGCCGCACCGGTCGGATCTGTATGGTGTGTTCGCGGCCAAGGGCGTTCCGGCCAAGGATTGTTCAACCGGGGAACAAAAAGCGCTGTTGGTCTCGCTGATTCTGTCCAATGCGCGGGCATTGGCGGGGATGGTGGGCGCGCCTCCGATCGTATTGCTGGACGAGGTTGCCGCCCATCTGGATGCCGGGCGGCGGGCGGCGCTGTATGATGAGATTTGCGCACTGGGTGCTCAGGCCTGGATGACGAGCACCGGGCCTGAGCTGTTTGCTGAATTGGCGGACCGGGCCCAGACGCTGATCGTGAATGAAGGCGATGAGGGCTCGGTCGTTAGCGGTTAGGCGGGCTCGGCGACTTTGCGTTCCCACAAGAAGCCACGCATAACCTGATCAACAGGTGTTTGGGCCATGTGGTTGACGTAGTTCGACATGGTTTTCTGCGCCAGACCCAGAACAACATCCAGAACTGCTCGGTGCGAATAACCTGCGTCAAAGAACGCCTGAAGCTGTGCCTCGGACGGGTTGCCACGGGTTTCCATCATTTGCAGCGTAAATGTCCGCAGCGCCTCGAGCTTGGCGGACGGCAGCGGGGTTTCGTTGCGCAGGGCTTCGATAATCTCGTCCGAGACCTTCATCATCTTGGCAATACCGGTATGGGCCGGCACGCAGTAGTGGCATTCGTTTTCGACATTGATGGTCTGCCAGACAACGGTTTTCTCGTCATTGTCAAAATCGGTCTGCAGGAACAGGTGGTGCAGAACCTGATAGCCTTCCAGGTGCTGCGGGCTTTCGGCCATCACTTTATGCAGGCCGGGCAGGCGGCCAAACGCGGCCTGCGATTTCGCGAGCAGCGGTTTGGACCCTTCTGGGGCGGTTTCAAGGTCATGAGAGGGGAAGTTTGCCATGTCAAAACTCCTGTTTCTGGCGCGGTGAGTCGTATTTAGGCTTTCTTGAGTGATCACTCAAGTATATATTTGAGTGAACGTTCAAGAATTGGTGAAGTCAATGCCGCGCAAACCTTCATATGACCGTGACGCGCTGATTGCGCAGGCAAGGGATATCTTTTGGCGGCAGGGGTGGGCTGGAACATCCCTGAAGGATCTTGAGCGTGAACTGAATCTCAAGCCCGGCAGTTTCTACGCTGCGTTCGGGTCTAAGGATGCGCTCTATGCTCTGAGTCTGGAGCGCTACGCGCAGGATGGCGTGTCGCGGTTGATGGCGATGGCGGATGAAATGGGGCCATTGCAGGCGTTAAAAGCGCAGCCGCAAGTCGTGATAGACGCAAGTGAAATGCCTGCGCGTGCTTGTATGTTGGCCAAGACCTTTGCCGAGCTACAGGCCAGAGGGCATGATCTGGCAGATCAGGCCAGCAGCCACATGTCGGCGATGAAGGACTGTTTTGCGACTCTGTTTCGGCGCGCGCAAGAGGCCGGAGAAATCGGTGCGCATCATAACCCTGACCGGTTGGCCGCGCGGTATCAATCCGATCTTTTGGGCTTGCGTTTGTCGGCCGAAAGAAAGGACGTGAACGCAGCAGAAATTGCCTCGGATATCGCGGCGGACCTTGATCAGCTTTGATCTGCCGAAAAAGCCACTCGGCAACACAAAATCTGGTGGGATCGCGTGACATTCCCCACCAGAAAACGTATAAGTTACCAAAATAATATAGGTACTAACGGCATGTCCGAAGACGCACAGGCACCGCAAGAATACGGCGCGGATTCCATTAAAGTTCTCAAGGGCTTGGAGGCGGTCCGCAAGCGCCCCGGTATGTATATCGGGGACACGGATGACGGTTCCGGTCTGCACCATATGGTGTATGAGGTCGTGGACAACGGAATTGACGAAGCTCTGGCAGGTCACGCTGACCATGTGACGGTGAAAATTCACGCCGATTCCAGTGTCTCGGTCAGCGACAATGGTCGTGGAATTCCGGTGGATATTCACCCCGAAGAAGGCGTGTCAGCCGCCGAGGTCATCATGACCCAGCTACACGCGGGCGGTAAGTTCGACAGCAACTCGTACAAGGTGTCGGGCGGTCTGCACGGCGTGGGTGTTTCGGTTGTGAACGCCCTGTCCGACTGGCTGGAGCTGCGCATCTGGCGTAACGGTAAAGAACACGTGGCGCGGTTTGAGGGCGGCGAGACGGCGGAACACCTGAAGGTCGTTGGCGAATGTGGCGATCGGACAGGGACCGAGGTGCGGTTTCTGGCCTCGACCAATACATTCTCGAACCTCGAATATTCATTTGAGACGCTTGAAAAGCGCCTCCGCGAGCTGGCCTTCCTGAATTCCGGCGTGCGGATTATCCTGATCGACGAACGCCCCGCTGAAAGGCTTGAGACCGAGCTGTTCTATGAGGGCGGCGTTAAAGAGTTCGTCAAATATCTCGATCGGTCCAAGACGCCTGCGATGCCCGAGCCGATCTATATCAAGGGCGAGCGCGACGATATCGGGGTCGAGATCGCGATGTGGTGGAATGACAGCTATCACGAGACGGTACTGCCTTTCACCAACAACATCCCGCAGCGCGATGGCGGGACGCATGTGGCCGGTTTTCGGGGCGCCCTGACCCGGACGATCAACAACTATGCGCAGTCCAGCGGGATCGCGAAGAAGGAAAAGGTCAGCTTTACCGGTGACGACGCGCGCGAAGGTCTGACCTGCGTGCTGTCGGTGAAAGTGCCGGACCCGAAATTCTCATCCCAGACCAAGGATAAACTGGTCAGCTCCGAGGTGCGCCCGGCAGTCGAAGGTCTGATGAATGAAAAGCTGGCCGAGTGGTTCGAGGAAAACCCGAACGAGGCCAAGGGGATCGTCGGCAAGATCATCGAGGCTGCGCTGGCCCGTGAAGCTGCGCGCAAGGCGCGCGAGCTGACCCGCCGTAAAACGGCGATGGATGTGAACTATCTGGCCGGGAAGTTGAAGGACTGTTCTGAAAAAGACCCGTCCAAGACCGAAGTCTTTCTGGTCGAGGGTGACTCGGCTGGTGGTTCGGCACAGACAGGTAGGGACCGTTTGACTCAGGCTGTGCTACCCCTACGCGGGAAAATCCTGAACGTGGAACGTGCCCGGTTTGACCGGATGCTATCGTCTCAGGAAATCGGCAATCTGGTTATGGCGTTGGGCACCGGTATTGGCCGCGATGAGTTCAACATCGAAAAGCTGCGCTACCACAAGATCGTCATCATGACCGATGCGGATGTGGACGGCGCGCATATTCGGACGCTGCTGCTGACCTTCTTCTACCGGCAGATGCCCGAGCTGATCGAGGGTGGATACCTCTATATCGCGCAGCCACCGCTTTATAAGGTTTCGCGTGGAAAGTCAGAGGTTTACCTGAAAGATCAGGCCGCTCTGGACGATTACCTGATCAATCAGGGCGTCGAGGGCGCGGTGCTGAAACTTGGCTCGGGCGAGGAGATTGTCGGGCAGGACTTGACCCGCGTTGTGGACGAAGCGCGTCAGTTGAAACGTGTACTGGACGCCTTTCCGACGCACTATCCACGTCACATTCTGGAACAAGCTGCTGTCGCCGGAGCCTTTGTTCCCGGCGCGGTGGATGCTGACCTGCAGGGTGTGGCCGACAAAGTTGCGGCTCGTCTGGACCTGATCGCGCTGGAATACGAACGCGGCTGGCAGGGCCGTATCACCCAGGATCACGGCATCCGTCTGGCCCGCATCCTGCGCGGCGTTGAGGAGGTGCGTACGCTGGACGGCCCGATGCTGCGCTCGGGCGAGGCGCGCAAGACCGGCAGCTTTACCCAAAGCCTGCAAGAGGTTTACAACACCCCGGCCACTCTGATCCGCCGCGATCGGATGCAAGCCATCCACGGCCCGCTGGACCTGCTGCGCGCCATTCTGGAAGAAGGCGAAAAGGGTCTGTCGCTACAACGCTACAAGGGTCTGGGTGAGATGAACCCCGATCAGCTATGGGAAACCACGCTGGACCCGGATGCCCGTACGCTGTTGCAGGTGCGCGTGGATGACATGGTCGAGGCCGACGACCTGTTTACCAAGCTGATGGGCGATGTGGTGGAGCCCCGCCGTGAGTTCATCCAGAAAAACGCACTGAGCGTTGAAAACTTGGATTTCTGATCTGATGTAGGTTTGCGCATAACACTTCGCGCACCCCATAAGTTTGCGTAGTTTGCCCATAGTTTTGCGCTGCGCGATTGTCTGCCCTAGCGGTGAATTCAATCAGTTTTTGGCGTAGTCGTTGCTGTTATGGTCCTTTGCGTTGCTCAATCCCGCAAAGGGCCTCCCTAAGGAACCTTGGGTTCCATGCGGCCTTTTTGCTTGGATTCTCGCGAAGGTCTGCGACGCGCAGAAAGCAGACTTCGCAAAGTCTCCGTTCAAAGTTTCGCCTGCCTAACCTGACCGGCCCGGAGCCGCCGTACGTTCAGGCGTATCAAGCTACCGCGCAGCTTCAGGAAAGCAGTCATTGAAGTGTCTGCTCAAGCTACCTACTGGTTTGCGCAAAATAACTGCAAACTTGTCAACGATTTGCCGGGGAGTTCTTGTCACAGCTAGTACTTTGATTCATTGCTGAGCACAGCGTGCAGGTCAAAAACGATTGTTTGGGGTTACGTCTGGTGAACAAGGATCGACGTGACCGTCTGCACCTGCCATAAACTGTTCATTCAATTTAGTGGCGAGTATTTTGCGAATGGGCATTGATAGGGCCGAGGTAAAGGAATTTCTTAGAAATTGGGCAAACACTGAATCGAAACCCCACTTTGCGGTTTTGGTCGAAGGGCGTTGGGGCTGCGGGAAAACTCATTTTGTATTGCAGTTGTTAGAAGATGAGTCGTTCACAGACCGCAAACCCATCTACCTTTCGGTGTTTGGTATCCCCGACGTCCAGTCATTGGAGACCAACCTCTTTTATGCAAGTGCCGGTTCTCTCACGAAAACACTACACAAGGGGGCGGGCCTTGCTGGATCTATCTTCAGCGGTGCACTTACACTTGGATCAGGAGGCATTTTTGGGGGTACAGCAAACCTGAACAAAATCGTTGATGCGGTGACTTCGCAACTGGAACAATCATCGACGAACATGGACGGAGCACTTTTGGTTCTGGATGATTTAGAACGCTGCCAAATCCCCATGTCGGAACTATTGGGCGTTGTGAATCGATTCGTAGAGCATGGTGATACTCGTGTAATTCTTTTAGCGAATACAGACGGTTTGAAAGATGATCACTTTATTGCATTTAGAGAAAAGATAGTCGGGCATTCATTTTTTTTGGAAAGCGACCCCGACAGCGCATTAGCGTCGTTCGTCGGGGAAATCGGACAGTCCGACGTTCGTGGGCTGCTTGAATATTATGAACAGGACATCCGTGAACTCTACAACAAGTCTGGTTTCCACAACCTTCGAGCTTTGCGTCAGTTCGTTTGGCAGTTGGCTACTGTACTTGAGCGTATGAACGAAGACTATCGTAAGAACGACGAGTTAGTTCGGAATCTTATCGTTCAGTTCTTTATCTTCTTCATAGAGTTCAAACTCGATCTCGCTGATGAATCAGCGTCTCTAACACCCTTGGATTTGTTGGGGCAATATGACGAGGGAAAAGATGAAGTTCGCCATGTCTATGAGTTCTCATTTGACAAAGACAAAGAGCCAACCCCCAAAAAACGTATCTTCAACAAATACGAGCAGCATAACGGAATAAGAACCGTCATCACTGTTCAGCAGTGGATTGCGATTCTTACCTCTGGGGTCGTAGATGCGGCTAGATTGAATGCAGAACTAGCCCAAGCGGATGAAGTTGCTGGTGTTGGTTCCTGGCCGTCTTGGAAGAGGCTTTGGCACTTCTATGAATGGGACTTCTCTGATGGATCAGAGCCAGGGTTCTGGTCTGATGTCGAAGATATGCAATCTAATTTGGGATGCGGTAGCTATGTTGAAGTCGGTGAGTTCCTTCACGTGGTCGGCGTTTCTCTAATGCTGGCAGAACATCAGCTAATTGACCAAACCGTACCCAAAACGGTCAAAACAATGAAATCTTACATCGATGGGCAGTTCATCCCCGCTTTAACGTACGAGCGTTGTCGAGGCGTCGTTGAAAGGTTTGGTAACCAATTGGATTCGTATGATGGGCTTGGGTTCATCGGGCGTGAAGGTGCTGAATTCAAGGAGGTCCTTAATTATCTGGTCGAAAAAGTCGAAGAATGGCATCAAGCTTGGTTAAGGGATGATGCAGGTAAGGAGCTTTTGGGTTTTCTGACGGATGACTGGATACAGTTCATTGGAAACCTGAAGGTAACAAATCACCCGTCAGAACAACGTTACTTGGACATTCCTATTCTTGCGACCATCGATGCCGGAGCCTTCGTTGATACTTGGTTCAAATTGTCACGCCAAGAAGAACGGCTCGTGGTGGGTAGCCTGAAGGACAGATACGAACACCGCCCTGCGCTCTTGGACAAAGAGGGACTTTGGTGGCGCAGCGTTCAAGAAGAACTGATGCGACGTGTTGCCAATACAAGGAGCAAACCCAGAAACGTTCAAATCAAGAACCTCGTGAAGCACATTAACTCATCAATCATCGAGAAATGGGAACTTAGGCAGTTTCAGGAGTTCTCAAAAGGTGGCTTGGCTGACGTTGGTTGGATGACCCGAACGCGGATTGGTGACTAATGAGATTTCATGCAAACGGTCCAATTATTCCTGACGTTCTGCTCGAACGCTGTGATGCAGGTAGAGTTGTGTTTCTCTGCGGTGCTGGCGTTTCACTTCCATCCGGAATGCCGAGTTTCATCGGATTGACGCAATATGTCATTGACTACTTTGACCCACCTAAAGATTCAGAAATCATGCGGGCGTTCCAACCTTGGATTGATGATCCGACTGGAATAAACATGCCGCTGGATCAAATTTTCAATCTGCTCCATCTGGAGTACGGACGAGGCGAAGTGAATGCCCTTGTAGCTGAACGCCTTCAAGCTTCATCGGGAAATGATCAAGTCGGCCATCACCACGACGTCATAAAACGTATCTCAACAAGTCCAAACGGTGAACCACAGATCGTCACCACCAATTTCGATCTTTTGTTCGAACTAGGTGGTGATTTTCCGACTTTTGCGGCTCCTGCTTTCCCTGATCTTGCGTTTGGAGGTGCTGTTGAAGGCATAACCTACCTGCACGGGCGGCTTGCAGACAAAGACGCAGATCAACATTCTTACGTCCTGAGCAGTGCGGACTTCGGTCGAGCATATCTTTCAGAAGCATGGGCAACGAATTTCATACGGCACTTACTGGAGCATTACACTGTCGTTCTGGTTGGCTATCAGGCTGAAGACCCACCAATCAAATACCTTCTGCAAGGTTTGAACCACGATGGACAGTTTGACCGCACACGCATCTATGCCTTCGACAAGGGTGCGCCTGAGGACGTTGAAGCAAAGTGGCGTGACCGCGGTGTAACAGCGATTGCATATCCCGATCACCCCGACCTTTGGCAAACATTGGAGGCTTGGGCAGACCGTGCAGACGATCCCAGAGCATGGCGTGGGTCGGTCATTTCAATGACAGAACAGGACCCCAAGTCGTTGCAACCGCACCAGCGAGGGCAAGTTGCACATGTTCTGCGATCAGTAGCTGGTGCCAAACTGCTGGCCGACGCTAAACACCCAACGCATCCAGAGTGGGTTTGTGTTTTCAGCGGCTCCATTCGGTCTGCTAAGCGGGCTAGTGGGTATGGTGAAGACGCTGAAGTCTTTGAGCCAAATGTGGCCTACGGCTTGGATGATGATCTTCAGAACCTGTCAGATGAAGACTACCGCCAAGGTATCTTTAACGATGATTTGCTGTCGTGGCGGCATGGCGATGAAAACCCATCTGACGCACATCGACTAGGCGGGAGAGCACCCGATGGTTACACGAACGTCCCACCCCGGTTGTGGCATCTGATAAGGTGGGTTGGAGACAACCTTGCTAGCCCTGTTATCGCTTGGTGGGCCATCAAGCAGAACGGCTTGCATCCACGCCTACTGAACCACATTGAATGGCGTTTTGGTCAGCGTGAGGAACTTCACGACAAGGCTCGGCACATCTGGAGTCTGATCTTAGATCATCACAAGGACCCTCGGAACCGTGAATGGGACGGTGCCTGGTTTGACCTTAAACGGCGGATAAGAACTGAAGGTTGGACGCCAAGTGTTTTACGAGAGTTCGGGCGAGTAGCTGCTCCGAAGCTAGATATCAAGCCGCCGTACAGCTTAGCAGGCGTCCGCCCTACATCTGCGGATTGGCCCGAGATCGAACTCGGCCATCTGGGGCA
This sequence comes from Ruegeria sp. CL6, assembly GCF_056536465.1. Taxonomy (NCBI): domain Bacteria; kingdom Pseudomonadati; phylum Pseudomonadota; class Alphaproteobacteria; order Rhodobacterales; family Roseobacteraceae; genus Ruegeria; species Ruegeria sp. CL6. The sequence goes on along the minus strand of NZ_JBQFPR010000008.1, from coordinate 22,321 downwards.
GTTTAACGTGAAGTTTCTCGAACGCCACAACGACGACTTGGACATACCTGACGACGTACTTCCCAAAGTATTTGGTTTGCTCGAAGATGCAATGAAGGCTGCGTCTGGCATGCTAACCGATATCGGTACGATCTATTTCTCTACGCCAACCTGTTACCCTGATCGCGAAATTGATGGAGAGGATCGGCACCCCGATGCCGCTGACGCTTTCAAGCTCTTCATCGAGCTTTTCGAACGACTTTCACAGATTTCACCCCAAGTTGCATTGGGGCATTTCCTAAATTGGCCAATGGAGGACAAGTTCTTCTTCAGGAAACTCGGCCTTTACGCCTTGTCAAAGGACAACCTGTTTGGGCCCGAAGAGGTTGGTCAACGGATACTGGGACTTAGCCAAGATGTATTCTGGGACACCGATGTGTCACGGGAACTTATTTTTCTGTTGGTTGACAGGTGGGCGGATTTCCCCGAACCGCTTCGTCATCGGCTGGGTCAACGGCTACTCGCAGGACCAGATCAGAAAGGCTATTGGTCTGATGACGTGTATCCGAGCGTGCGTGACGAATTGGTAGCTAGATATACGCGATACCTGGAATTGCAGGGATGTGAACTGGTCGGCGATCAAAGTGATCGTCTTTCAGCGCTCATTGCTACCATTGAGAATTGGAGTGACGGTTGGGCTACATCCACTGTCACTGAACACGGTTCACAAATTGGGTGGGTCGGTACAGATGAAACACCTGATGCTGTTCTTGATCTAGCTGTTGATGAGATAGTGCCAAGGGCGAAAGATGACCTAAACCGTGACTTTGGGAGCTTCACGGAGAAGCGGCCCTTTACTGGACTAGTCAAAGCCAACCCACGCAAAGCGTTATCTGCTCTTTCCGCCGCAGCGAGAGAAAATGACTATCCACAGGCGTTTTGGTCGGCGATGATCAACGAGGTTCCAGATGGAATCTCACCCAGGCTAAGAAGGGTGTTTCTGCACCGTCTGAGTCGTCTTCCTCAACCAGTGATAATGGAGTTGAGACATACCGTTTGTCGGTGGCTTGAACAGAACATCACAAAGCTAATCGAGTTTGATAGCGAACTTGCTTGGGACGTGTTTGATAGTGTTGTGGACGGCGTTTTAAGCGGCGGTGAAGCTGCAACTGAGAGTGGTATCGGTGAAATCAGTCTCGGCGGTGAGGGCATTCAGAAATCGCGCCGCACCTACCAACATGCAATAAATGGACCTCTGGGAATGTGTGCTCAGGCTCTGTTTCGCGCGGTGCCTGGCGAGAAGCAGGAACAAGACTCTCTGATTCCAGACTACATAAAAACCCGTATTGAACGGTTGTTCGCTTCTCCAGGCGAAGGTTCCGACCATGCCGTTTCAATTGCCTTTAGTAAGCTGAACTGGTTGATGTACGTTGATCCTGAGTGGGTGAAAGCACGACTCATTCCTATGCTGGCGTTTGATCACACCGCTGCTGAACCAGCCTGGAATGGGTTCCTATGCAGCAATCGGGTTCCATGGTCACCGCTGGCTGTTTTGGTCAAGCCACTCCTTCTGGAGGCGGTCAAGTGGGTGGAAAACCAAAAATGGGATCGTGACTTGGCGAAGGTTGTTACGCAATGGCTGGGGTTCCTGTATTTGTTCAGACGCAATTCGGAAGATGGCATCACCAAGCAGCAGATGCGCCAAATTGTACGTGAAATGTCCGACGATACCCGCAACCAGTTCATCTGGTGGTTGGGGAAAGTCGGCCAAAATAACGATGAGGGCTGGGAAAAGCTAGTAACACCCTTTTTGAATGAAGTTTGGCCGCGAGAACGCATTTACCGCACGGCATCGTCAGTCGAGTCTTGGATTGGTGTGCTTGATGACACAGGAACCAGCTTTCCTGTGGTGTACAGGGCGGTAAAGCGTTTTTTGGTGCCCGTAGAAACTGACCGTCACCCATTCTACCGATTTACCCGCGAAGTTGGTACGGACGAACCAATCACTATTCAGTTCCCCGAGGAAACGCTTGACCTGCTCAATGCAGTGACGCCCCAGATCTTGAGCCGACCGCCCTATGAGTTACCGAAAATTCTTGCGTTAGTTGGCGAAACATCACCTGAACTTAGAGCGGATCATCGCTATCTCAGACTTATGGACTTGGTTGAAAGGATGTAGTCGGGTTCATTGCGCGATTGTTCAATGAACTTGTTGCCGATAGCTATGTCATCCGGCCGATCCAAGCTGGCCATATTCCGAGCCTGACAGAAGGAAAAGAAAGACTACTTCTGTTGAGAAAAAATGGACCAAGTCCGGAGGCTTATGACTTTGCAACTGGTAAAGATATAGTTGTTAGATAAGCAGCTCAGCGACTACAAAACTGGATCGACTATCCTTATCCCGTTCCTTACTCCTGAACCACCAAGTCTTCAAAACGCTTGGCTCCAGCTTCTGGTAATGTTGCGAAACAAATTCCATCAAGACCAATCTCATCTCGGAGCTTTGCCAGATGTTTCAGGTCATAACCAGAGTCTTGAGGTACGACTAAGAGCGCCTCTGGTACAAGTCTCCTAAGGAGCCAAAGATAGCCAAGTGTATTTATTGCGAACTGTCTTTCTACTCTTGTCCTGTGCGCGTTTATTTCGACCGCTACTTTGGGCTTCCCATCAACTTCGATGACGTAGTCAGGATACAATGAACCTAGGCTCCTTCCGTCTTTGAGCACCGCGTTGTCGGAACCGAACATCTTGGGGCCATATACCCTGAGAAAAGAGAAAACAGTTTGATCAAAAATTTGCGCGCGTTGAGGAGAGGATAGTTTTGAAAGATTTGTATCCGAGTGCTTTTCTGCTCGCTCCTGTCGGAGTCGGTCGAACTCGGCCTTTAGCTCGACTTGTCTCATTTGTCCGCCGAAGACCTGGGGCGCGAGTCTTTCAGCAGTGGTCGGATCCAGTTCTTCTATTTTCATCAAAAACATGACCAGGGTCATACCCAACCAAGCTGGTCTATCTTTTTCTACGTCAGGAAATCTCTTTTTTAACCACTTGTATGCTTCGAGCGGATTTCTCAGGGTATGAGCACGCTTCCCTCTTAGTTCCGCCACCAAATTCAGAACTTCCGAAGATGTGCGAAGGTCATATTTTATTGGGTTTTCGACCGCTTCTGCTAGGGCCTCACCAAAATCTATCCAATTATCTTTTTTTGCCACGTCTTCGAGGCCGTTGCTTTTTCGCATCGGTTAATTCACCATTATTGTGCGTCGGCAACAATTATTTGCAAAGGACGACGCCGATGTTGTAGGGAATACCCTATGAAAATCGACAGTAGAGCAGAAATCCCTGCGCGCCAAGCTTGGCGAAGAGGGCAAAAAAAGAAGTCGCATTTCTTGTCTACAAGAAAAGCAAAAGGCGTGATCCAGACTGAAAGTGGGTTAGAGGCAAGTTTTGCCTTTGGTTGTGACCTGCATCCGAAGGTTAAGGCTATCCGGCCGCAACCCTGCACATTCGATCTGAAATCAGGTCGTGTTTATCCAACAAAAGCGGAGCTCATCACCAAGTTCAAGGGAACGGGATACAAACCAAAACCTTACACCCCTGATTTTGAAGTCATCTGTTTTGATGGCCGGAAGCTCTTCGTGGAAGTGCGACACTCTAGATTGTTGAAGCACAATGAGAGCACGTTGCTACTGCCAAACATCTTTAGAAGCCTCGGTTTAGAGCTTCTGATCCTCACCGATCAATTTCTTGCCAGAGATTTGGTGCACAATATCCGATCTCTGCATCCCTACATTCAGAGGTCTCCGACTGACGAGTTCCTTCGCAAACTGTCTTCAATTGAAGCACAAACGTTCCGGTTGGAATTTCTCCTGCAAGAACTGGGTTGTAGCCAGATCGATGTACTAAGTTCAATCGTATTGGGCCACATCTCAGTTGATCTTAGAGCAGGCATGCTCCGACCCAAATCTGTTGGACAGTTAGCCTACGGCCAAAAGTCTCATCTGGAGATCTTTCCACTGTGACGCAGCAAGGCCCCAACTATGTCGGATGGAATGTTCTCATCGGAACGGAAGCTTTCGTGGTCAAGGAGTTTGGTCATCAACGAGACCACGTTTTGCTTCAGGATGAACAAGGGACATACAAAGAAATTACCAATGAAGAATTCAGGACGCTTTATTCTCTCGGTGTGGTAAGCAGCCCGCATCTTCATGGTACGACTTCCAAAAGACTGGGTACACCAGAGGAAAACAACGAAACGTGCTTTCGAGAACTGATCCTTGTCAGAGTAATTGAACTACAAAGACAAGGATACTCGTGGGCTAAGATTAGAGACAAATTGGCAGATGAGTTCGCTGCGCATCCGCTTCATGTACATCGGAAGAAACCTTTTCCGACTGTAAGGACCATTCAGAATTGGCGCACGCAGTACCTACTTTCAGGAAAAGCAGGTCTACGATCCAAGACAAGTAATTCCGGCAATCGTACTCCGAGGTATAACGCGGAGTTCCGGGAGGTCGTTTTGGATCTTTTGGAAGAACATTTTCTTAACAACGACCTAAAAACTATCACTTGGATTGCCCGGCAAGCCAAGCGGCTGTACCGAAGGCAATGCGAATCCGAAGGCAAGGTGCCCGGTCCCTGCGGAAGAAAGTGTGTTGAAGCAATTGTTTACAGCCTGCCACATGCCGGGCTTTTAAAACGGCGACTGGGGGACGAAGAGGCAAACAGGCGCTATCTAATGGCGCTGGAGTACCAAAGAGTATCCACCCCGCTCGAAAGGGTAGAATTGGATTGCACCACGCTCGATGTTTGGTGCGTCGATGATGACGGAACCCCAATTGGCCGCCCCCACATTTGCGTAGCAATCGACTGCGCAACCGGTGTTATTCTTGGGATGCAACTCAGTTGGAGCCGTCCCGACACTGCATTGGTTTCTCGAACTGTAAAGGAAATCTTGGAGCCCAAAACACCAGCATTTTTCATGATGCACGGTGTCGAGAACGATTTTCAGACATTCGGGACGCCTCAGCTGTTGATTACAGACCAGGGCACCGAAAACAGCGGTGACGTCTTCCATACGATCATCGATTGTTCGAGCCTGGAATGGCGCAAGATGATCCCAGGTCGACCGGATAAAAAACCGTTCATCGAACGTTTCTTCTTGGAGCTGAGCCGGTTTGTCACTCAATTCCCTGGTGCTTCGCAAACGTCCCTCATCGGCCCGAGAGATCGGACGGACAAGGCACAAAAAGAGGCCCGCCTAACTTTGCAAGAGATTGAAACGCGACTGCAAAAATGGCGCTACGATGTGTACTTACGCATGCCCAGGCGACGCGTACAACACGTGCTCCGAAGACTGGAATCTCCGATGCAATCTTGGCGTAGGACTTCCAAAGACTGTTTTGTACCAATGCCCCCAGATCCCCACGAACTCAGAGAGATGTTTATGGTTCAGGCTGCGACGAGAACTGTGCAACGGTACGGTATCTCCTACGGAGGAGTGACATACCATAGCGCTGAACTCGCCAACTACTTGAAAATGGTCGGTGTACCCACGACAGTCGATATCCGCGTTGACCCGAATGACATTCGAGAAATTGCGGTTTTGGATCGCCTGAATAATGAGCATTTCTTCGTACCCGCAAAGTATGAAGAGTGCCCGGCTCTATCCTTCGATGAGTTGGCGAGGCTGCGAAAGCAAACCTTCACCCCGGAAGACGAAGAGCTTCAAGAAAAGGCGCTGATCGCTGCGATGGCTCTGCACCTTTACGAAGAAGAACCAAAGGCAAGGACAAAGACCGCAAAGTCTCGGGAGAAGGCCGCCAAAGAGGAGCGAAGACAGGAAATCTTCGCCCAATCCAAGAAAGTCATGGATAAGCACGGTCATTCAGAGCCCGCGTACAGGGTGGAAAAACCTGAGTTTGATCTGCCCAACAAACTGCCAAGTTTTGTCTCTAAAGGAGGGTGCCCGCAATGACAGAGCGAGTGTTTGAAGTTCTGAACCAGACAATTGAACATCCGAGCTATTTGGTTGCCAAAGACAAATTGGTTGAAGCCGTCTCCATCTCTCGCAAGTTAAACGGCGCCGCAGTTTTCTTGTCCGGACCTACACGCTGCGGAAAGACGCAACTCTTGAATGACGTTCAAGTTGAACTCGGCAAGCGACCAGATCTCAGTAGCGACCTGCTTGAGTATTCTGGTTTGAGCGGAGCAAGTGATTTTGTCATCGGAAGTATTCCGACCAAACCAAACAGCAAGACACTGCTTACAGCGATGCTGGAAGCCGTTGGGGTCAAAGCCGGACCAACCCAAAGCGCGCATGATTTACAGGCCCGTCTGTGCTTCGCTGTGCGTGAAAAAGGTATTCGCACAATCGCGTTGGATGAATGTAGCCATTGCGCCGAACGAGGTGCTCATCTGTCAAAACGTGGCGCAACCGACCATTTCAAATGGCTAATCGATCAAACAGGGGTCACGTTGATCCTCGCCGGTTTGCCTAAGTTTCAGGGGCTCATTGATGAAAACGAGCAATTGAGGGACAGAACGCTGTCGACTATCGAGCTGTTTCCGTATGCTTGGTCGAGTGGCGCCGATGCTACAAGCTTTGCCGCAGCGTTCTCTGAAGCTCTATGCAACATGCAAGCCGCCGGTGGCCAGTTTGACTTTGATTTCGAAGAACTGGTGGTCAGATTGTACGGCGTAACTGGAGGTCGCGTTGGAATGCTTGTGCGCATCCTCCAAGTGGCCGCGCTCAAGATGAAGTCGACGACGCTGACATCCAAGATTATCTCGGACAGCGCAATTCAGTTGACGCAAAAGAGCCTAAACGCTGGTTACTTTTTTGGGGAGGAAGCACCTCAGAAAATCGACCTTGTTCGATCCTACATCCATGTCATGCAGGATGCTGGCTTGGATGTGACCCCAGAGTCACTCATTGACCTTGAAGCGTTAGAGGCCGCATGACATCGAGACACTCTGACTTTCTGAGACCAAAAAATTCAGAAAGCCTGTTGGGCTATATTAGGCGTTTAGGGCGAGCAAAAGCACACTACTTCACGTCGGATTTTTTGGCAGAACTTGGCAATCGATACGGGCGTCAATTGGTTGATGATATCGCCGCATTTGAAGAGGAGTTGAGGGTCCCGCCCGGGACACTTGAACGTCTCGCACCTAGCTCGCCACCGAAAGATCCTAGTAGAGACTGGCAATACGAACGTCTTCACTCTGACCCAGTTTGCCCACAATGCCTCGCGGAAAAGAAACCATATCAAGCGCTATGGCGGCACTCCCTGGTAACTGCATGTCATGAACATCGATTGAGGCTGGTTGACGTTTGTCCAAATTGTTCGGAGAGATTGACACCACAGGTGGGTGGCTATCGATTGTGCAGTTGTGGATTTCCTCTTGATAACCTGCCACGCTATCAAGCTTCAGAGCACGAGTGCGATGTAGCATCCGCAATCTCAGGCACCGGTCCATTGATCCCACATGCCGAAACCAGAACCAGACCCCCGAGCAACATCGGTAAATTCGTTCATTTCCTAGCCTCTGGGTTTCAAGCTAGCCGTACGGGTAAGTTCGGAAAAACGAAAATTCCGAAGACCGTTGAAGACGCGGTTCGACTAATGGCGCCGGTCGAATCCCTTTTGGCAAACTGGCCGCATGGTTTCGAAAATTATGTGAAAAAGCTGCTGCATGAAGGTGATCCCGATGCAACTTCTGCTCCTGAGCGGCTTGGCAAATGGTATCAGCGCCTAATGCGGTTTCGAGAACCGGAATACGATGTGTTTAAGGACGCAGTGGCACGTGTGATCGAGAGAGAATTCAGTGGCTTCCATCCGGGTCGTTTGGCGTCTACTTCATCGAGAGAGTGGTTGCCCGCAACGGAAGCGGCACGACAACTCGGAATTTCTGCACAGCGTCTCGTTGCGGCAGTCCAGAAAAAAGAGATCGCTGGCAAGATCAGTCAACGCGGATTTGGACATAATCAAACAGTCGTTCCCAAATTCGAAGTTCTCAACATTGCAGCAGATCGTCGGCGCTTCTGGAGCGCGGCAGAAACATGTGACTATCTGGGAGTTGGACGTACACAATTCCAATTTCTCAAAGAACTTGGTGTGGTCGGCGAAGTCCCAGTTTCAGATCGGCCACCGCTCGTGGATGGCCGGTTCCACTCGAATTCGGTAGAGGAACTTGTCTTTAAGATTAGAGCATCGGCCACTGAATTGACGGGAGAGGCAGTTTTGTTCAAAGAGCTTACGCTTAATCGAACAACTGACAAGACGGCGCTGAAGAAGCTCATTCGTCTCATTTGTGAAGGTTCTATCGCTGCTGAATTGGAAGATCAGGATGTCCTACTCGGTGATTTCAGGTTCCAGAAATCGGACGTCGAAAAGGTTCTGCGATCTGAGCGGCACTCGTTGGACTGGACTGCAAATGATGTCGCGAAGTTAACGGGTTGGAAGGCTCAGGCGGTGACACATTGGTGCAAGCTGGGCCTGCTCGGATCTCGCAAAGTTCCGCACGGCCCAAGCGAGTCTTTCTTGGTCAGACCACAGCAGCTTGTGATCTTTCAAAGCGAGTACATGCCCGTCGCGACACTGGCGAGGTCAAGAGGTACAACATCCCGAAAGCTACTGTCCGATTTTGAGAGCAAAGGGATTGAGACACATGGCGCGCAAATTGAAGGCAAGACGACGCGAGGGCACCTAGTAAAACTAAGTGACCTGGCTTCGCTGCTGTCTGAGGCCGCCTAGTGCTCGCCCGCGCCATCCGAATAGAACACCACTGAAATGCGCTGTCCAATTGCAGGTTCATGGTCGCGTGAAACCTGCTCAGCTTCCTCGATGACCCGGACCATCTTTTCATGGATCTCATCGGACGCCTGATGATCGCTTTCGAGCTTTTCCAGGATAACCTGAAGCGCGATGTACCCCTTGGGAAGATCCTCATAGGCGAAGCTGTCACGCACTTCGTGTTTCGCTTTTTCCCAGAAGGGATCAAGCTCACGGCTCCATGCCTCGCACACCATTTCCACGGCCGGCAGTGACATATGGCCAAACAGTACTTGATCACTGAGTTCGACACCATCTTTGCGTCCCATAAACTCGGCGCAAGCCTTCATGAGGCTCTCAACGCGAGCGGGGCGCAAGTCCCACTCGGTCAGCTTGCCAATCTGCTCTGAAATCGTCTCTAGCGCTTCAGAGAGATCTTCCAGTGACATGTGGGCGTGTTCCATGCCAAGGCTTCTGGTCCGTTCGTATGCAGTCTCCAGAGTTTGGACACAGGCCAGCTGGTCGCGTTCCAATATCAGGCCTGGCGCAGTATCCTTAAGAAGCAGCAGGCGAGGCGGAAAGAAGCTATTGCTCTTGCTAAATCCTTTGAGATGTAGCGCCGTGAATTTCTCACGGGCCGATAGGAGCGCCAACTCGGCGCCCCAGGTGCCCTGGATTTTGGCCTTGTCGATGAGTTTGTAGCGGTCTTCGGGGATTGTTTGCTTGGTGCGTTCCAGCACGTCGTGAAAGTTATTGTCGCGAAGCCGCCGCGGGGATCGCAGGTATTCAACGACACTCTCGAGGATCAGTTCTGCGTCTTCGGTGCTTTCTTCCAAGACGGCGTCGATTGGCGCCTCCCCAGCCAAAGTTTTATAGTTCTCTATGCGTTGGGCGATTTTTTCGTCAGATGCAAACTGACCTACTGGCACATCAATAAGGTGGTAATTGACGACCCCGAACTCACTATCGATCCTGTCGATCCTACCCAGACCTTGGATGAGCTCTTTCAGGTTCGAGGTCACACCAAGCAACACCAGCGTGTCTGACGACTGTAGGTTGATACCTTCAGCCATCTTGTAAGTCAGAAAAACCGATGCAGATCCTTTTGGTTCGTTCTTTCCTCCAGGTCGGAAGTAAGACTCCACGGACTTGCCCTGTTTGATACGCTTGAAACTGTCGGCGCCATCTCCAAAGATCGCCTTCACGGCGCGATCTGCACCTTTGGTTTGGTTTCCCACGACATAGTTGGTGTGGTGGCCTCTGCGCGAAAGCGCTTCTGCAAAAATTTCGAGTGTGTCCGTCCGTTCTGCGAGAAAGACGACCCTGTCTTTTTCATTTTGTATTCTCAGGCACGCCTCATACCGCTTCTCATCAAGCTCCTTGAGAACACTGAGACCCAGTTTTTGGTTTAAAGCGTCGCATTTCTTTGTGGGTTCAGGCGCTTCTATTCCCAGTGCTGCGAACATGTCGAACTGGTCGCGGTGGGATACCTTTTTCTTCGATTTTCCACCACGCTCGAAGTCGCGAAGCGATTTGCCAATAGCTCCATGAGACATCTCCCAATGGGCTTGGGCGGCACTCACGCGCAGAATGTTCAAAAGGTTTCGGATGTAGAGCTGATCCTGCGTGCTTTGTTGCGTGCTGACGTGTCCGAAGCGGCTTTTCTCGACTGCGGTCACCCTACCGCCGGGCGCAAGTTCTTTGCAGAGAGCCACAATCTCGTCCAGGCGCGTTTGCTGAGGCTTTGTCACCTTAAGTTTCTTCGGTCGCCCGTGGTTTTCTAGTCTTGGGTAACTGTGCTTGGTCGGATCTTCGTCCTCGCCAATGCATTTCCGTTGTCTGCGTGTCAAAAACGGCGAAACCAACTGAGCGAGTTCGTTGCGAGCCTCTCGCGTGAGCGTCGTGTCAGGCTCTGATAGGACGGCCAGTTGCGCATCCTGGTTGAAGATATCCTTAGGAACTTGGGTTTCGCGCTCGAACAATTCACCCATGGCCTGAATGAAATGCGGAGTCATGAAAATGGACGCCCGCTTCTCCTGCATATGGGTCAACCAGTCGACATCCCGGTTCCCGAGCAGCGTTGCTGACAGACAGACATTCCAGCTTGGTGGGGCAAGTTCGATGGCTGAAGCCATTTGAGATGCTTGTTCAAAGCCTGGTGTAACCGTGTGGCTTTCATCGATTATCAGAATGCCAAACTGATCGAGCCTGAGCCCAGATTTTTCTTCATCGCCAGCGCCGCGGAGGTGTTGTTTGGCAAGTTTGCTATTCGCGACAGGTTGGAGCGAGTTTGTCGAATACTTGCGCCAACTGGGAATAACTTTGGGCGGGGCAATTACAGCCGCATTTTTTCGCGCAACGCCATGGACGGGGGAGCGGGGCACGACTTCTGAGAATGTTTCTGACAATGCTTCGGCCAGGTGACAGCCGATCTCTGTCTTTCCTGAACCGGTTGGCGCTTCTACGAAGGCGATGCCATGGTCATAGACGATGGAACACGCCTCATAGGTCAGCTCCTGTTGATACCCAAACAGCGTATGGCTCGTGATCTCTTTTCGGGCGCCAGTGAGCCAGGGTTCAAACCCCTTTTGCTCCGAAATTGTTCGCGCCATCGCGTCTTCAGCGGTCACCGGTTTGATAAGCTTTTCGAGTATCTCCAGCGCCTCGGTATTCCAATCGACAGACACATCCCAAGCCTGCTCGGCGGCTTCTGTGCGTTCGACCTGAAGTTCATGCGTGCCCGCATCCAGGTCATCGGCATACTCGATGTTTCTGTAGAGCCCTGAGTAGGAAAAGTTTGCGGACCCGGCGACGGCACCTTTTGGGGAACAGACGATTTTTGAGTGTAGCCGCCGATCCCCAGATATACCCAACTTGCGTTTGGCAAGCTCCGGATCGAAGACACGCAAATCAATTTTCCCGGTTTTGATGGCGTGTTTTGCCAGCACTGCGATGAGATCGTGATCTTCTTCCACTTGAAGCCCGGAGCGCTCCAGCCAGTAGAGTTTCATTTCTTGGGTGACTGGTTTGGGGTTTGTCAGTCTTTTGGTATTCGCAGTGTCGATCCCGAACGATATCCGGATCCGGATATCGCTGTCGTTTTCCAGATCCCTCAGCTCGGGCAATTCCTTCATCAAAATCGACAGCGAAGACAAGAAGTCCTGATACCCGGTGACAATCAGACAATCCCCAGAGGTGATATGGGGTCGATAAAGATTGATGACCGGCCGGTCGATATTGGTGCCGACCTTCGCAACCGGTTCGGCATCAAGCTCGCTTGCGGGCTTTTGATTTGCTTCGGTGAGCTGCTTTGGCTTGGAACGCAGCCAATCAGGGAGTGAAAACAATGAACAAGACTTGGTTTTAGGACGCTTAGTCTAATAGTGATACCGCGCACATCGTCCTTCAAGACATCACCGGAAGAAACATTCGTTTTCCTGAAACTGTCGGAAATTCGCACCGTTTTTGCGGGAGAAAGCCAGGAATCAAAAATTTTAACAAAGCGCGGCTATGCAGCGGTTCGGCTATTTCCATTTTAGGCCAGCCCCAAAGGAATACTTTGGCTTTATTGCTGAAGAGCACATTGCCGGAACGGGTCTTATCCATGAGGGTAAAAGCCAAATTTGGGCGGCTATCATATCGACCGCCCTTTTTGGTGCCAGCTTTGTGTTTAGGAGTGCGTTTACTCGAAAACGATAACGCTAGTTGGTGGCTTGCTGTAACCCAGACGATTGCCCGGCTTCCATCTTTGCTACCGTCGCCAAAACTGTCGCGATCCGCTTCGTATCCGGTGGGTGCGTTCCCCAGAAACTTAGCTGACCGTTCACCTCTCGTGGGTTTTCCGGCCGGGCAAAAAACCGCACACCTTGAACCGGATCGTACCCCGCAGACTTTGCAATGTAGGTGCCGATCACATCCGACTCCAGTTCGTAGGTTTGACTGTAGGCCTTGCTGCCCAATGCGGAACCGGCATAAACCGCGTTCTGGACGTTTTGCTGGGTTACGGCAGGATCTGTGTAGTGTGAGTGGGCTCCGGCGTATGCTGCGGCCATACCCAATATGAGAGCACCAGCGACAGCTTGTTGCTCCTGTTTTTTGAGATGCTCAGCTAGGTGGTGGCCAACTTCATGACCCATCACAAACGCCAGTTCGTCTTCATTGCGAGCATCCGCAATCATGGGAATCGTGAACACAATCAACGGTTCATTGTTCTTCCCATACGTCTGATATGCGTTGCGATAAGGCGTCTTAGTATCGACCATTATTTTGATGTCACAATTAAAACCCTTTCGATCAGTTGTATGCTGACGGCAAAAATTCTCTGCAACCGGCTCGACGCGGCGCGCTACGCTGTTGAACTGACGCACCGCTTGCTTTGGCGATAGTTTTTTTCCTGCTTTTGCAGTCGTAGGATTGCGTTCTTCGGCGAACATCTTCGCGGCAACTGCGTTATGCGCATCTGTGGCTTCAGTTACCTGGTATGTGGTTCCGCAGGCCGTTAAAAAACCCAGTGCGATTGCGACTGCGCCCATGTTGAGGTGTTTCAATGGTGTCATGTTCTTTTTCACCGGATCGGTTTGATGCGGCTCTCCGTTTCAAAACTGTTTTTGTTGGTGTGTAGAAAGCACGGTTGAAGCACGTTTTCTCATGCGAAAATGCCAAACACTTTTGAAATGCTGCCAATCTAACTAAGTACCAAAAGAAAATAGCTATCCTGGTTTTTGAAACGCGCTACCTTCTATCTAGGAGACTTCCCGTTCGGGGATTCATAGCATGTGGCTGTTGCTGGTAACTGGATGAGCAAGATGGTTGCGACACTGGCTATCCAGCGAAAACTGGCGTGAAGTCCAATTCCAAAGGCTCGCAAATTTGGTTCGAAGTTTCTTCTGCCAAGTTGCTTTTACTACTTTAGGTTCTGTCACCTGAGGGCAGAAATTTGGCATTTTTTGCCTACTCATTGGCGCGAAGTCGAAAGCAGAGTTCTCGCCTCGTACATAATTCAGTATCGAGAAAAGTTCGTGGAGCTAAAAGAGGAGCCTTCAATTATGCAGTTTTCTCAAACTAAGCTTCAGAAAGTGAAGCGCGACTTGCGTTCGCCCACAAACTTCGAAGGAAAGCCATCGCAGTCCTTTTGGTTGATTTCTGGAAGGTCGCGTAAAAAACGTAATGGGGTCTCAACATTACCAAAAAACACAATAAAATCAGTCCTAGATCAACTACGGAAAGTAACAAAATTGCGTTTCGCTAACTCTGTTATTGCAGCTTCGCTTGTTCTATTCCCTGCCGTTGCGGCTAGCGAGCCAGAAGCTTTTGGCAGCTATCACCACTACGAGGAAGTACCCAATGTTCTCTTTTTGGTTGCTGAGATAAAGGCTGGAGACTCATTTGAGCTTCGCAGGGCAATGCGCGACTACGAAATTGATTTGGTTGTGGCTGCCAGTGCCGGAGGAAACGTCTACGATGCGCTCCAGATGGCATCAATTTTGAATGATAAAGGCGTAAACACCTACATTCCTGAAAATGCGCGTTGTGAATCTTCCTGCGCCAAGATTTTTTTGGGCGGAAGAAGCAGAATGGTTCTGGGCGAATTAGGTGTTCACCAGTTTTATTCGGGTGCATCAGACGCAGCAAGTCAAGGCCGAAAGGATGTGACGACGGCTGCTACTCAATACACAACCTCTGATATCATTGGAATCTTGAATGAGTTCGAAACTCCACCGTTCGTATATGAAAAAATGTTCGGCACTACGGAGATGTATTATTTCAAATCATCTGAGAAACAGCGTCTAGGATTAAAAACCGACAATGAAGGCTTCCTGGGTCGGATTGATGAGGTAGATAAATTCCTATCGATCAACCAAGAAGCTTTGAGACAGTTGCGACGTCCGGAGTCTACTGCGGTGGCAGCCGCGCCCCCGAAGCTAACGCAGCCAGTACCGAATACTGAGAAACCTCCGGTGTCAGAGCGAACTGAACGCATTGAAAATACGGACTTTTTTGGCTCAGATCTATACCCCAGCGGCATCCGCAACATTAGTTTAAATAGTTGCGAAAACTACTGCGAAAACAATCCATTGTGTGCTGCGTACAGCTATGTTCACGCAACCAGCTGGTGCTGGCCAAAACGCGGTGTTGAAAATGTGAGTATTGCGTCTGGCGTGACCAGTGCGGTCGTAAATCCCGCTAAAATCAATCCGGATGTTTTCAATCGCCCGTTCATTGAGGCAACAAGTATCGATATTTCCGGCTACGACTTGTACCCAAAGGGGCTGCGGAACATGTCTTTGGATCAGTGCAGACACGCGTGTCAAGCTACAACAAATTGTGTGGCATGGAGCTATGTGCCTAAGAAGTCCTGGTGTTTCCCAAAATATGGATCGGGAAATTATACAAAACAGATGGGTGTCATTTCTGGCGTCGTAAACGGGAATTGAGCATCTCATTCCTAAATGAACGTACGGTTGCGGTTCTTGTATTGGTCCTCTCTGTGGTCAAGTCGCCCGCCGCAAGAGCGTCCTTTAAGATTTCTACAACCGTTGCGGTCGACTGCAATGAGTATCGCTCTCGGAAGTTAGAATAAATCAGGAGATCATTTCCAACCAGAAGCGCTCTAACGCTAGCTTTTTCTGGAACCATAAAATCTGAGACCGCACCCATTTGCATATCATCTGTAATGATCGGGCGTTTGAATCCCAGACCTTCTCTCATTTCAGTGACAGATATTCTAGATAATGAAGTCGGTATAAAGGGCTCATCAGAGAGATATCTGTGGAGTACATGGGAGTTCATGATTGAGTCAGCTAGCCCCGCTCGAACCAGGCGTTCAAATGGTGCTATCTCTTCCGGGCTCCAAGTCAAAGAAACGTCAACGCTTCCTTCATGACTGTCCGAAAATGATGAACCATGACCCGGGAAGTGCTTGAGGCAAGTCATTACACCTGCCGAACGGTGGGCATTGATAAACAGCTCTGCGAACCGAACTACCACCTCGACGTCACGACCAAAGGCTCGGCCAACAGAGCCGATGATAGGGTTAAAGGGGTTTACGTTCAGATCAACCACTGGCCCAAGGTTCAAATTGATACCGGTTGCGGCCATTTCTTGTGAGCGTTCAAAATAGTAATCAAAGACTTCCTCATCGCTGCGTCCAGAAACAGCAAGCTCGGCTGCGGATTCCCATGGCAAAAAGCCATTTTGTTGACCAAGGCGCGAAACTTGCCCACCTTCTTGATCGACCGCGACAATTACTGGCAGGCTTGGCGAAGCCGATTGAAGCAAGGTTGTTAACTCGAGGAGTTGTTCTGGGGAAGCTATGTTTCGCCCCAACAGAATGACGCCGGCAATGCTTTCATTCTCTATCATGCGAAGTAGCTGGGAAACTTCCGGATCGGAAGGTCGTGTTCCTCGGAAGCCTGTAATGACGCATTGACCCGGATTAGGGCTGGGTTCGGCTCGAGCGAAAGATGCAATCGATGATGACGAAGCAGCGATTAGCGCCGGAGCTGCTAGGAAAAGTCTTCGATTAATCATTTACCTAGGTTTACCGAAGTTTTGGACTGGTACTTACGATGACGAGTCGGATCATTTAACTCTTGTTTTGTAGTCTCTCGATTACGAAAGGCCAGTCTGACCGTCGGTTTTTTGTTCAACAAATGAAATTATCCTTCAAACTCATGCCTTCCTCCGACTGCCGCCCAAACCAACTTGCCCTATCGAAACGATAGGATTCAATCTTCGAGATTTCTTACCCTGACGAACCTTGCATCGTTGGAGCAATGATCGACTAGTTTGCACAAAACCCTGACAGAGGGAAAACGGCGCGCGGGTTTGCTTGGTATGAATTAGGGTTCGACACAAAAACGGGGCAAATAGTCTTCGAGAACGGTGAAAGCAGGAAAGAGTAACGTTCAGGAAGCGAGTTTCATTTTGACGCCTGGAGTTAACTCTTTGGCAGAATCTATAAAGAAAACCTTCTCTCAAATCTTCATTTTATCAGAGGGTTAAAGAGAAAGGGTTCTTGAAATGAATTATGAAACTCACATGGCGATTTCGAATTCTGTGCAAGCAGTAATGCTCCTGACATGGCTAGGATTCATGATTTACGGAATGACACGAAAAGCTAGTGCACCAATTGATGGGTTGACGTTCTTTGGGTTTACTTTTGGTGTTCCACTTATCTGGAAGGTGCTCGTTTCGCACGGAATACCGTCGACCTTTGAGACGTGGACCGAGGCGCATGCAGCCAACGCTCTAATTTTGATTGGGCAAGGCTATCTAGCCTACTTCGTGGGAACGGTTTTGGCGCGACGCGCTTCGATGCTAAACCGTGATTGGACCTGGGGCTTGTGGATCTTTATGCCCTTCGCGGTGTTCATGCTGCCGTTCGTTGGCCCCAAAATCCCAAACGCCAAATTTGCCTAATTCAAATTGGCCAGTTCACTTTTCCAAGAGGGCGTGTTGATCAGCGCCCTCTGTTGCCAATTCGCCAGTGCCCGCCTGAAATTCCAGCATTCTGCCGACTAACTTTTTGAAATCTGATCCCTCAGCAATAGGATTTTGGGAAATCGAATTCAATCTGGTGTGATCATGGAAGTCGATGCCTCTCGGCTCACGCATTTAGTCAACGCGTTAGAAAAACTGTCTGGTGACAAAGGCATAACTGAACGCGTGCTCAAGAAGAGTGGTTTGACACGTAAAGATGCAGCTCCAAACGCCAAGTACTACGAGTACAAAAAAGAAGCTCTGTTTGTACGGGAAGCCTGCGACGCCTTAGGCGATGTCACATTTGGAGCTCGGGCGGGGTCGACCTGGCGAGTCTCAAATAGCCTATCTGGTTACATCAGCAAATACTCTAAGGACCTACGAGCTGCTGTGGAGAACACCGCAAGGTTTCATGAGATTGTTGACCCGGCTGTAGAATATAGTCTGAGAGTATCGGGAAACGCTGCGTCCTTCGAAGTGACATGGAAGGATCCAAGCTACTCTAAGTTCCACAGACATACTGAATTTCTGTTGTTTGGAGTGTTGTCCAGAATGCGGGCGATTACGCAAACCAATTTCTTTCCGATAGAAATGCGGTTCGACCACGAGGTTAGAAAATCAGCCGAAAAGTTTCAGAAATTGGCGGGTTTCCCCGTCGTATTTGGGTCGGAAAGTCTTGAAATTATTCTGCCGCTTTCAGCGCTGGATTTGGCGATACCGACCTATGATTTGAGATTGAGAGAGCATCTTACTGAATATGGAGAGCGCTTGCTAAGAGAGCGGGTAAACGGACATCAAACACTTCGATCCCGAATAGAAGGTTTGCTGACGACCTCACTCCCCGCACGAATTCTATCTGCCGATGAGGTCGCAGCCAGCCTCGGAATGAGCCCAAGAACCTTCGCGCGTCGCCTGAAAGAGGAGAGGCTCACATTCCGTTCAATTGTGGACGAACTTCGGTTCGATCTCGCAAAGACTTTCATGAAAGATGATATGGCGTTTTCTGAGATAGCGTTTGCGCTCGGCTATGCTGACCAAGCTGCATTCTCAACAGCTTTCAAACGTTGGACCGGCGTTGCACCCAGAGCCTACTCATTGCTGAACTGATCCAGCTCTTTGATTGTGAGCTTAAATGGCGCGCGCAGGGGATGCTCGTTAGCACATCCTAAGAAGCCGAGTGCATCAACCGGCAAATTAGCCGATTGTGTTTCTGAAAACCCTTCTGTTGATTTCTTGTCTGAAGTCGTTGATGGCGCAGAAGTTCCTAGCTTTCAGTGAAAGTAGGAATCTGCCCGGAACTGGCATGACAAAAAAAGCTTTTGGCCGCATCTCACAATCAATTTGGGAGAGAATGGGTCAAATGCAGTCCAGTTCCGCTGTATCGTCGAACAGGCGAAGCTCGACGGCGAGGAGTGCGGCGGGATCAGGGGGCGTGGCACGCAACAGAACACAAATATCTGCGTAGCCCCCCCGCCGATCACCTATGGTGTGCATGTTCAAAAAATGGAGAAGAAATAGATGCTGCGATTGGCATTCATAATTTGCTTCTTTTCGGCGAGTTCGCTCTCTGCGGGGAGCTTACAGGTTCGCGACGCTGATACTATCGTGGTGAACGGTACACCTGTCCGACTACAAGGTGTCGATGCACCCGAACTCGGCAGCTTCGCTGGTAGGAATGCGAAACGTTGGATGGTGATGTTTTTGAATGGCAAGACTGTTGAGTGCAAACTCAACGGAGAACGAACGTACGACCGGTATGTGGGCGTCTGTTATGCGGATGGGCAGGACGTTGGCGCCGCGGTTATATCTGCTGGCCATGCATTGGATTGCGCACGATACTCTGGTGGTCGCTACCGTCATCTGGAAACATCCGCGGCAAAATCTCGACTAAGACGCGCAAAGTACTGTTGAACGGCACAATTCCTCAAGCCTCTGGCAGGAAATGAAAAGTCAATTCCTAGAGCGAACTTATGTAAATCAAAGGTTTATGTGAGGTCGCTGTTATGAAGGAAGAAGTAGAAAACTCTGGAACCGAAAACGTAGGCGGGCTCGCCTCGGATTTCGTGGGTCAATCTGACGTCAAAAGTCAAAACCTCGGATACGCGCGGAAGCTCATCCGGCTTGCCTGGGGAATTGAGCTTATTCTGGTGTCTGTCGGTTTGGGAATTGCATTCGCACAGGCTTCAAGCATGCCAGAGGACAGTGGATTTGCGCAGACGTTTCCAGTCTTCGGCGTTTTTGTTGTTCTTGCTGCCGTGGAGTTGGCGAAGATTCCAGCAGCGACTGTTGTTTTCCATTCAAGACGCTGGGCGCGTTTGTTCGCATCCGTTGGGCTTTTGGTGGCTGCACTGATTTCTTTCGAGACGATTTTCAACGGATTCGAGAGGTTTGTTCACGTCACCACCACGCCAGTAGCAGAAGCCAAAGCGGAACTGAGGGAAATCAACGGCGAAATCAAAGCTTTGTCGGAAGCCGCCTTGCAGGATGAACTTGATGGAACAAAGATCAAGGAAGCCGATGCTGAACAATTGGAGAGCCTTCGCACTTCGTTGGCACTGCGAGAAGAGGCACTCCAGCGCGCAAAGCAAAGTCTTGAAAGCTTAGAGACAAGAGAACTTCGTTCTCAGCTAGAGCGCGTGATCCAACAGCAAACAGAAGCCGGCGATGCGGCCGCAGACGCATGGCAAAGCGAGCAAGACAGCATCATGTCTCGCCTTAACGGTTCAGCAATCGACCAGCAAACTCGGGCCCAATTGAATGCCCGTATGAGAAGCATGCCGGCCAAGCAGACAGTTATCTCTGAAGCCCGCGCACCATTTGACGCCGAGGTCCAAAAGCTAAACACGGAAATCGAAGCATCTATTACAGAACCTGATCCGCAGGCCCTGGCAGCGTTGAATGATGCTCAGACCGCAAGAAACCAAGCAGCCGAGCGGTTGTCAGAGTACGAAGCCGAAAGTGCAGTGCGGGCTGCGGAGCGAGTTGAGGCGCTAGCAAAAACTCAAATGCATGCTGCCGAACGTGGTGCCAAAATTGAGGTGTTGGAGGAAAAAGCGGTTACGAAATCCGCCGACGTCGAGGAGCTCTCCAACCAGTCTCAAATGCACCGTTGGGCGTCGTTTGTCTTTGGAGTTGAGCCGTACGAAGTTTCCGAAGACCAGGCCAAGCAGATTGGTGCCGCGTTTGGGGTATTGCTTGGGGTCGTGGGCGCTTTGACCGGCGCAAGTGTTGCCCTCTATGCCGAGTGGTTTCGCGTACGTGGCGTGAAACCTGTCGTGCAACGCGTTGAGGTGCCGGTTGAAGTCACTGTGGAAAAAGAAATTGAAAAGCCAGTCGAAATCGAGGTGCCCGTAACGAAGTTTACTTACGTACCTGTTCCTGTCGGTGAAAACGTACAGGGCGCCTTGGATGCCATCCTCGAAGCCCTTCCTGAAGAAGCGGCAAACGAACTAAAAACTCAGCTCGCGGCTTCCCAAAAAGATTCTGATAGTGAGGAGATTAGCTATGCGCACGCAGCATGATACGCAGATGCTGGAATCCGTTGTTCGGTCCATGTCAGACAAGATCGCTGAACCAGCAAGACAAGTTCGCGAAGCATCTGCTCGTCTCACCAGAACAGTTGAAGCCGAAGCTCAAGTTAAAATCGAGCACGCCGCCGCACAGTCCAAGCGTCGTGTCCTTATTGCAGAGGGAATTCGGTCCTCACTGATTATGATTGCTGCCGCAGTTTTAGTTTTGGCGATTGGTTTTGCTGTCAGTTGGATAATGAAGTCAGAGTCCGAAGTCCAAGTAACAGAGGCCTCCGGTGCGACTGCCACTGAAGTCAGTCCTTGGCCCGCAGTTGGAACTAATGAGAAGTCCGTTGATGGAGGAGTAATAACAACCGACTTTACTATTTTCAGGGAAACATCAGTCATGTTGGGAGGTACAGAATTTCCTGTGACCGCCGGGCATTCCTTCAAGCACGAAGAAGACAAGAACTTCGATACAGCCTGGTGCTATTCGAACATCTATGCGGACGGGTTGAATCTAAAAATTAGCCTCGGGAATCTCGATCCAGGTGGAACGCCGCAACAAGCTTTTGTGTCGAATGCTACCCTGTCAAAAGCCGGGATTTCCAAAGGTGAAGCAGAAAAGCTCTTCCGAAATTGTCCTTGGCTGAACGGCAATCCTAATACGGCTCAAATACCTGAAAAGGGTAAGAAATACAGTTTTTCCGGAGAGGTCACTGCGGAAAGCGTGGACGCTTTGATCAATGCAATTGGTCAAGGCGCGAACGTCATAGAGTTCTCATCTCCTGGAGGTTTAGTAGACGAGGCTATTCGCGGACATACGGCTCTTCGCGACGCAGACGTAAAAACCGTTGCGACTGGTCCGTGTGCGAGCTCTTGCACTTTGCTTTTTCTGGGAGGCGCAGAAAGGGATGTGGTTGGAAGCGGTTCAATTGAAGTTCACCAATGGCGGACAGAAGTTGGTGTGTCGGATGAGGCCGACTCCCAACTAACCTCAGCCATTCTCGTTCACCTGTTTTCAGCGGCTGGGGTTTCAGAGGAGTTTTTTGTGGCTGGAGCGTCTACACCGGCCGACCAACTTTACAGGTTATCCCGAGCTGAGCTTATTAATTGGGGCGTTGTAACTCATTGACGGCGAAGCTGCTCTGCTACTGTGGTGTTGGAATTGCGCAGTCGCGTTCCCGCGGAAAACGTCTTCACCGCGAGTATTTTTGAGGAGCACAACCTGCCGTGGCGGTATGGTCTATTTTGCTTAACTCGCGCCAAAAAAAAAGAAAGCGACGGCAGTCTGATACAGACGCTCAGAGCTATTTGGATTGCGGATTTCGCCCTGATTCAGTGACTGTTTAAAATTTAACATAAGTCGCAATTATAGAGCGGTTGCAGTCTCGCGGGCCAACCACCCGCTGCACCCTAGCAACGGTCAACCGCCAAGGCACCTAGAAGCGCAAGGCCATCGCGAACCCGAATCGGAAACGTGTGAGATCGGTTTCCATCACAAACCAACCTGCTACTGCGAAACCCTGCTCTTATTCAGGCAAACCGGCTAGTCGCAAAGACGCACAGTCTTTCTCCAGC
>NZ_JBQFPR010000007.1:0-211584 GCF_056536465.1 Ruegeria sp. CL6 | reverse complement strand
ACCGAAATACTTGGTGATCGCTGCGGTCAGCGTCGTCTTACCATGGTCAACGTGGCCAATCGTGCCGATGTTGACGTGCGGTTTTGTACGCTCAAACTTTTCCTTTGCCATTCCTCAGGCGCCCTTTTGCGATTTGGGGGACCCTTGGTCCCGTGGTTACATCTGCGCGCGCGAGATATTTGGTTCGCAGGGGAAAATCAAGCACATCCTGCGTTAAAAGCAGGTTAAGACGCCGGATTTTGCAGAACCTCGGAGGAATCGAGAGGTTGTATCAGGTCAGGGCGGCGTTGGAACCAGCCGTTCTCGTCATGTTCTTCGGCCAACCACTCTTCGACTCGGTCTGCAACCTTCAGGGCCAGACCGCTCATTTGCTCTTCTTTGGTCCGCGTATTTCCCGACCCTGTCAGGGCACTTTCACCGGTTGTATCTTCCAGAACCTGAAACTGTTTTCCCTTAGCCAGGAATTCCTTGTTCTTCACGTCATAGACGTTAACCAGAACAATCGCCGTGCTTTTTGGGTTGTAGATGACCGGAATGCCCGGCGGAGCCAGCATGTACCCTTCGAGACTGATACCGATATCGTATTCCTGTGCTCCTTCATACCGGCCCAAGCGGACATCCACAGCGTTCTGAATCGCCGCCGTCCATTCATCCGGCGTGGCGTCGCGGGATACCGGACCCTGCACTGCCTTGTCAGCAAAGGCATAGTTCACACGCAGCTTGAATTCCCCCAGCGACTCGGGTTCTTCATATAGCTGCGTCTGCGCACACGCGCCCAGCAGGGTCAATCCGGTTATCAAGGTCAGAATGCGTAACATGATCTCGTCTCGATGGGCCTGTTTTTCTTTGATTTAGCGCACCAACCCAACTTGTGCCAAGCTGGATCGAAAGAATTCAGTTGTTGTGGCCGCGCGATCACGAGAATTTATAGTCGCGCGGGAACCCGTAAGGCGGCTTTTTCCCAACGCTGGCGCGTTTCGCAAGCCACTGGGACATATCGGCCTCGTGCCGTGTTTTATCCCCACCCATGGACCATTTGAGCCCCTCCTCCCAGTGAAAGGTCGTGAGGTCCGACAGCCCGCCATCCAGCTCCAGCGTTCCCTGCCGTCCGCGTGCCATGTTGTATTTCTGCAGGCGCACGCCTTTGCCACGCCCCATTTCAGGCAGCTCCTCGACAGGAAATACAAGGAACTTGCCGTTCTGGGACACCACAGCCACATGGTCGCCCTGAACCGGCTTACAAATCATTGCGGTTTCGTCGCCCTTGACGTTCAAAACCTGCTTGCCGTTGCGGGTCTGGGCCAGAACGTCATCCTCGGGCACCATGAAGCCGTTGCCTGCATCCGAGGCTACCAGCAGCTTGCGCCCCGGCTTGTGGATCATGATGTCGATGATCTGTGCCTCGTTCGGCAGGTCCACCATCAGGCGCAGCGGCTCACCCATGCCGCGTCCGCCGGGCAGGTTGGCTGCGCTGACCGTGTAGAAACGTCCGTTCGACGCAAACACCAGCAGACGGTCGGTGGTTTCGGCATGGAAGATAAAACGCGGACCGTCGCCATCCTTGAACTTGAGCTCGCGCTTGAGATCGATGTGACCCGTCATTGCGCGAATCCAACCCATCTGAGAGCAGACGACCGTGATCGGCTCCTTGTCGATCATCGCTTCAAGCGGCACTTCTTCCACATTCCCGGCTTCGGCAAACTGGCTGCGGCGCGCGCCGCCTTCGTAATCTTTGCCGAATGTCTTCTTGGTCTCTTTCAACTGCTCGGCGATCTTGGCCCATTGCAGGGCGGGGTCGGCCAGCAGGTCCTCGAGATTGGCGCGTTCCAGCATCAGCTCATCACGCTCGCGCACCAACTCCATCTCTTCCAGACGGCGCAAGCTGCGCAGGCGCATGTTGAGGATCGCGTCGGCCTGAACTTCGGACAGTTCGCCCTCGCCCGGTTTAGGCGAGACATAGTCGGACTCATCAGTCGCGCGAACATGGTCGATGCCCCAATCCTCGCGCATCAGCGCGGCTTTTGGGTCGTCATCATAGCGGATGATGTCGATCACACGGTCGAGGTTCAGGAAGGCAACGATGAAGCCCTCCAATACCTCCAAACGGTGGTCGATCTTCGCCATGCGGTGACGCGAACGGCGCAGCAGAACCTCTTGCCGGTGATCGAGGAAGGCGCGCAGCACTTCCTTCATCGAGCAGACCTTGGGTGTCACCCCGTCGATCAGCACGTTCATGTTCAGGCTGAACCGGATCTCAAGGTCAGAGTTGCGATAGAGCATCCCCATCAACACCTCGGGGTCCACGTTCTTGGAGCGTGGTTCAAGGATCAGGCGGATGTCATCGGCGGATTCGTCGCGTACATCGGCAAGGATCGGGATTTTCTTGGTCTGGATCAGTTCCGCGATCTTTTCGATCAGCTTGGACTTCTGAACCTGATAGGGAATCTCGGTGACCACGATCTGCCACTGGCCGCGTCCGAGGTCTTCAACCTCGAACTTACAGCGCAGGCGGAACGACCCGCGCCCGGTGCGATAGGCTTGCGCGATATTCTCGGGCGGCTCGACGATCACGCCACCTGTCGGGAAATCCGGGCCGGGAACGTAGTTCAACAGAGTGTCGTCGCGGGCGTCGGGCGTTTTGATCAGATGCAGACAGGCATCGCAAAGCTCTGAGATGTTGTGCGGCGGGATATTCGTCGCCATGCCCACCGCAATACCGCTGGCTCCGTTCGCCAGCAGATTCGGGAACTGCGCAGGCAGCACGACCGGCTCGGTCAGGGTGCCGTCATAGTTGTCGCGGAAATCAACGGCGTCTTCGTTCAGACCTTCAAGCAGCGCCTCGGCCACGATGGTCATCCGCGCCTCGGTGTATCGCGAGGCCGCAGGGTTGTCGCCGTCGATATTGCCGAAATTCCCCTGCCCGTCGACCAACGGGTAGCGCACGTTGAAATCCTGCGCCAAACGCGCCATCGCGTCGTAGATCGCTGCGTCGCCATGCGGGTGATAGTTACCCATCACGTCGCCCGAGATTTTGGCTGACTTACGGAATCCTCCCGTCGCGCTGAGTCGCAACTCGCGCATCGCGTATAGAATTCGCCGGTGAACCGGCTTTAGCCCGTCCCGCGCATCGGGCAGTGCCCGGTGCATGATAGTAGATAGCGCATAGGTCAGATAGCGTTCGCCAATCGCGCGGCGCAGCGGTTCAGCTATCTCGCCCCCGGTCTCAGGGGTCTCCATGTTGGGGTCGTCGATCGTGTCGTTCATATATGATGTGATACGACGCAACCGCGCTGCGGTAAAGCAACCAGCACGCATTTTGCTGGGGACAAGTGGCGCTTTATGCAACAGGGGGAGGCAAGCTCAGGATTTCCCCCAATCTTTCGACTCGGCTAAAAGATTATGTTAGGCTTTCACGTATTATACTGCCGTCTATTTCACGTTTTTCTTTTACCGGGGGATGCGCCATGTCGCGCCTTGTTCTTGCTACCTTTGCCGCACTCGGATGGTGTTTCTATGTCATGAGTGACGGTGCCGATTTTGAGCCGCGCGGAGTGCGAACCGCGAAGC
Organism: Ruegeria sp. CL6; assembly: GCF_056536465.1. NCBI lineage: Bacteria > Pseudomonadati > Pseudomonadota > Alphaproteobacteria > Rhodobacterales > Roseobacteraceae > Ruegeria > Ruegeria sp. CL6. The sequence continues at coordinate 208,017 of NZ_JBQFPR010000007.1, read as the reverse complement.
CGGAGCGTGTTACCTCCCCTCCGGAGCAGGTAGCCCTGCAACACACTCGTGCCGAACAACTGGTAACGAATGTTGCCGCGCGCACGCCGACGGTGAGCGTAAAGCCTATCCTCACAAAAGAAGACATCGTCGAGATTTTGCCCGAACCGGCCACTCTCGAGTCCTTTTCAAGCCTGTCGGCTTTCGATGATCCAAGCGCAAATATTACCCTTGCCTCGCTTGAGGACGGGCTGACCGGGCTTCGTCAGGTCACCGAACCTGAGCAACACTCAGAGGCGGAAACGCCTGCGATTCCAGAGCCACAAAAAGACATCCGTGAAATTTCGGGGACGCGTGTGAACATGCGCGACGGTCCGGGCACGATCTACCCGATCGTTGGCAAAGTGAGCATTGGCCAGAAGGTCGAAGTCCTAAGCGACTCGGGCACCGGATGGCTGCGGCTTCGCGTGTTGCCCGCGCAACAGGTCGGATGGATATCTGCCTCTCTGGTCAGAAAAATCACAGAGTGACGCAGTGCCAACATTGTCCTGATCCATGCCTCGCCATAGCTTTGGCGCAGGATAAATTTCAGGAAGACCATGCAGAAAACCATTCTTATCACCGGCTGCTCCTCTGGCATCGGACTTGACGCAGCGCACGGGATGCGTGCGCGTGGGTGGCGTGTTTTCGCGTCCTGCCGCCAGCAGCGTGACTGCGACCGGCTGCGCGCGCAGGGTTTTGACAGCCCGCGCATTGACTATACCGACAGCGAAAGCATCACATCCGGCCTCGCGGAAGTGCTGGATGCAACCGGTGGCACGTTGGACGCGGTTTTCAACAACGGCGCACATGGATTGCCCGGGGCGGTTGAAGATTTGCCCACAGACGGTTTACGCACGATCTTCGAGGCAAACTTTTTCGGCTGGCACGAGCTCACGCGCCAAATCATCCCGATCATGCGCGCGCAGGGCCACGGGCGAATCGTTCAAAACTCGTCGGTTCTGGGCCTTGTCGCTTTTCCGTGGCGCGGCGCTTATGTGGCCACCAAATATGCGGTCGAAGGGCTGACGGACACGCTGCGCCTGGAACTGGCAGGAACGAACATCAAAGCCATCCTGATCGAACCCGGCCCGATCACGTCAAAAATCCGCGAGAACTCGATCCCTTTCTTCGAGCGATTCATCAACTGGGAAAACTCGGCCCTGCGCGAGAAATACGAAGCCTCGTTATTGAAAAGACTGTACGAATCCTCGGGGCCGGATCGGTTCGAGCTGCCTGCGTCGGCGGTAACCGACAAGCTGGCTCATGCTGTGGAATCCAAACGCCCGCGCGCCCGGTATTATGTCACCACGCCGACTTATATCGCCGGATACCTGCGTCGGTTCCTTCCCACGCGCACAATCGACCGTATCCTGTCGGACGTCTGAGGCGAAATTACCCGTTCGCTTTTTGAGCGTCCGAGGCTAGATGATAGCCCAACGAAACAAGTAACGCGGACGGTGTACTCATGGACCTACTGATGGTCGTCCTACTGTTGGCAATGGCTGCTGTTGTCGTCGTGCTGGCGATCGGCATCTCGAATTTCGGCAAAAGCGGCAAGGCAGCCGCGATGAAAAGCAACAAGATGATGCGCCTGCGCATCCTGTTTCAATTCATTGCCGTAATACTGATCGTGCTCTACGTCTGGCTGCGCGGACAAGGAGTTCAATAGATGGTCGTTCTCAATAAAATCTACACACGCACCGGCGATGACGGTAAAACCGCGCTGGGTAACGGCGAACGTGTCGCAAAATACTCGGGCCGCGTGGCCGCCTATGGCACCGTGGATGAACTGAATTCCTTTGTCGGCGTCGCCCGCACCGAGGCCGAAGGCGAGGTTGAGGCCGCGCTGTCGCGCATCCAGAACGACTTGTTCGATCTGGGGGCCGATTTTTGCCGCCCCGACATGGAAAAAGACGCCGAGGCCGACTATCCCCCGCTTCGGATCGTACCAGCCCAGATCGACAGGTTAGAGGCCGAGATAGACGCGATGAACGAAACGCTGGAGCCATTGCGCAGCTTCATCCTGCCGGGCGGGTCTCGTTTGGCGGCTCATCTGCATGTCTGCCGCACAGTGTCACGCCGCGCCGAACGGCTGGCCGTCGAGTTGACGAACATGGAACCAGTAAACGAGGTGGCTGTTAAATACCTTAACCGTCTCAGCGACTGGTTCTTTGTGGCGGCCAGATGCGCAAATGAAAACGGCACGGCGGATGTGCTGTGGATTCCCGGCGCGAACCGCTAACTCGTCATTGGGCAAGCAATTTTATTGCGCGCCGTTGCGTCAAAAAACACGAAACGCGACGTCCCAAGTCCATGACGTGACGATTTTGCTCTGTTGCCACTCGAATTGAAACGCTATTCAGACCCCCGAGAGCATTGGTGGAGTCGCTTCGCGGCTTACCGGATTTGTAAGGAGAAAGCGCAAAATGAAGGTACTCGTGCCTGTCAAACGCGTGATTGACTATAATGTGAAGGTCCGCGTTAAAGCGGACGGTAGCGGTGTCGATCTCGCCAATGTCAAAATGTCGATGAACCCGTTCGACGAAATCGCCGTCGAAGAGGCGATCCGCCTGAAAGAAGCAGGCAAGGCCGACGAAGTCGTCGCCGTGTCGATCGGCGTAAAGCAGGCGCAGGAAACGCTGCGGACCGCTCTGGCCATGGGTGCTGATCGCGCCATTCTGGTTGTTGCAGCCGACGACGTCCATCAGGACATCGAACCGCTGGCCGTTGCCAAGATCCTCGCCAAAGTGGTCGAGGAAGAGCAGCCCGGTCTGGTTCTGGCGGGCAAGCAGTCGATCGACAACGACATGAACGCCACCGGTCAGATGCTGTCGGCCCTGTTGGGCTGGTCGCAAGGCACCTTCGCGTCAGAAGTCGACATTGAAGGCGACACCGCCAAGATCACCCGCGAGGTGGACGGCGGTCTGCAGACCATCAGCGTCAAGATGCCGACCATCGTGACCGTTGACCTGCGCCTGAACGAGCCGCGCTATGCGTCGCTGCCCAACATCATGAAGGCGAAGAAAAAGCCGCTGGACGAGAAAACCGCGGCCGATTACGGCGTCGACGTCTCGCCCCGTCTGGAAATCGTCAAAACCGAAGAGCCGCCGGCACGTGCCGCTGGTATCGTCGTAGGCTCGGTCGACGAGCTGGTTGCGAAACTCAAAGAAGCGGGGGCTGTGTAATGGCTGTTCTTCTTCTCGCCGAAGTCAACAATGGTGAACTGGCGCTGGACGCCACCGCCAAAGCCGTCAACGCCGCGAAATCGCTGGGTGACGTGACCGTTCTGGCCGCGGGTGGCTCTGCCGCTGCTGCTGGTGAAGCCGCTGCCAAGATCGACGGTGTGGCCAAGGTTCTGGTTGCCGAAGACGAGTCGCTGGGCCACCGCCTGGCGGAATCGACTGCGGCCCTGATCGCAGGCCTGGCCGATGGGTACGAGCATATCGTTGCACCCGCCACCACCGACGCAAAGAACGTGATGCCACGCGTTGCGGCCCTTCTGGACGTGATGGTGATCTCGGATGCGTCCGGCGTGGTTGACGGCTCGACTTTCGAGCGTCCGATCTATGCGGGCAACGCGATCCAGACCGTAAAGTCGTCTGACGCCAAGAAAGTCGTCACCTTCCGCACCGCGTCCTTCGACGCTGCTGGCGAAGGCGGTTCGGCTGCGGTTGAGACCATCTCGGTCGGCGCAGATGCCGGTCTGTCCTCGTGGGTTGAAGACAAGGTTGCCGAAAGCGACCGCCCCGAGCTGACCTCGGCTGGTGTTGTTGTTTCGGGCGGCCGTGGTGTCGGCTCGGAAGAGGACTTCAAACTGATCGAAACTCTGGCCGACAAACTGGGCGCTGCCGTTGGCGCATCGCGTGCGGCGGTTGACTCGGGCTATGCCCCGAACGACTGGCAGGTGGGTCAGACCGGTAAGGTTGTTGCCCCGGACCTGTATGTCGCGGTTGGCATCTCGGGTGCGATTCAGCACTTGGCCGGTATGAAAGACTCCAAGGTCATCGTTGCGATCAACAAGGACGAAGAAGCGCCGATCTTCCAGGTTGCCGATTTCGGTCTGGTTGCCGACCTGTTCCAGGCGGTGCCGGAACTGACCGAGAAGCTGGGCTAAGCCCACGCATCGCATTGGTAGGAAGGCCCGCCAAACGGCGGGCCTTTTTCATTGCAGGTCCCTCACCCTGTTAACAAGCACTTCGGCGATCGCCCTATGTGCGGCCGGCCCAATCATGTGCTCAGCCATCGGCTGCTGCATAGTTCCGAACAACATATCTTCCAGCTCGTCTGACTGGCCGGATATGCTGGCGGATATCTCAACGATCTCAAGACAAAGTGGACGCAGCGCGTCTAGCATTTCATCTGAGACGGGAACTTCTGCGTCCTGTGCTGGCTCAGATCCGTCGAGCTGCCTCAGAACACGCAAGTTCAGAAGGATCACCGGTGTTTTCAGAGATTCCAGCAGATCGCTCAATCGGGCAACCCAGCACTTGCGCAGTTCTTCAGCTACAGCTTCAAAACGCGCGTCCTGCTGCCCTTGAAGCAAGGTCGCAAGATGGTGCACGAAATGGACATCCGCGAAATCGACTTCTGGGTACAACGAGACCAAATCCTCAGTCGGTGCTAGAAATCGATCGTTCCGCCGCGGATGCACCCTGTAAAAACGATTCGATTGCCCCAGAACATCAGGTGCTTGCAGGACGCATAAGTCCGCGTTGTTCAGCACCGATCGTAAACCCGCATCGCCACACAAAGCGTCAACACCGCAAAACAAACTGCCGAGGTTCAGGCACCTCCGATCCAGTTTTCCTTCGAGTATCGCGGGGAAGGGACGCTCGACAAAGCGGCCGAATGTTTCGTTTCCGCCTACGCACGCCATGAAAGGCGTATCCAAGGATCGCTGCGGCCCGCGAAACCAAAGACGCGACTCGCCGTATTGACAAACGGCATCCTCGGGTCCCCCCGAGCCTGTTTGATGATAGCTCATATCACTCACCCATTTTTCACCCGGGTGCCATCATGCAGCCGCAAATCTTGAGAAATTCCTAATGTGCGCATTTGAAGCAAATCCGCAGTACTGGATACCCTTGCCGCCCGACCCAAACTGTCGATATTGTCGCCCTAACCCGTGGCACAAAGGCACCAGAATATGGATGTAAAATCAGTCGGAGTGATTGGCGCAGGCCAGATGGGGAATGGTATTGCCCATGTCCTCGCCCTGGCGGATTACGACGTTCTGCTGAACGACGTAAATCAGGACGCGCTAGACAGTGCGATGGCGACCATCGAAGGGAACATGGCGCGCCAAGCATCACGCGGAAAGATTTCTGACGAAGCGATACAGGCCGCCCTCAACCGTATCCAAACCACGCTTGAATTGCCGGCGCTGGGGCAAACAGATTTGGTGATCGAAGCGGCAACAGAACGAGAGGCGATCAAGCAGGCGATTTTCGAGGACCTTCAACCGCATTTGTTGCCCCACACGATTCTGACATCGAACACCTCGTCGATCTCTATTACGCGACTGGCAAGCCGTACTGACCGCCCGGAACGCTTTATGGGCTTCCACTTCATGAACCCGGTGCCGGTCATGCAACTGGTTGAACTGATCCGTGGCATCGCCACCGACGAAGAGACATTCAGCGCGTGCAAGACCGTCGTGGATCGGCTGGGAAAAACAGCGGCCAGCGCCGAGGACTTCCCGGCCTTTATCGTGAACCGTATCCTGATGCCGATGATCAACGAGGCGGTTTATACCCTGTATGAAGGGGTTGGGAACGTACAGTCCATTGACCAGTCCATGAAGTTAGGTGCCAATCATCCGATGGGCCCGCTGGAACTGGCAGATTTCATCGGTCTGGACACGTGTCTGGCGATCATGAATGTTCTGCACGACGGACTGGCCGACACCAAATACCGCCCCTGCCCTCTGTTGACGAAATACGTCGAGGCCGGATGGTTGGGGCGCAAAACGCAGCGCGGGTTTTATGATTACCGGGGTGAAATGCCCGTCCCGACTCGGTAAAGGGGGCCAGCCCCCTCGCCCGGATTTTATCCGGGCTCACCCCCCGGGATATTTTTAGCCAGATGAAGATACGGATCAGGGCTTGAGCGACTCGCCAAGCCCCAATGTGTGCTTGCGGAGCCAGGCCATGAAGCCGCGCGGGTCACGTTCGAGCAATTGCATGTCTTCGTCTGAAACCGGCTCGCCGATGACGGGTGATTGTGGCTTGTTGCAGGAGCGGACGATCTCGTGCAGCAGAAGCCCCTGACGCAGAATAGCGGACATTTTATTGGCAATCTGGTATGCGCGCGAGTTGCTGCCCGGGAAGAAGATAGGCACAACCCGTGCGCCCGATCGCCGAATCATCTTGGCCGTGAACACATTCCACTCTTGCTCGATCGCGGGGCCGAACCAGTCATCCGACGACATCACGACGCCCGAAGGGAACAGAGCAACCACCCCGCCGTTTTTTAGGTGGTCCATCGCCTTTCCGCGCATTTCAAGCATTTTGGCCTGTGCTTCCGGGTCATGTGGAAAAGGCACGGGAATCATGAACGAGGTCGCGGCTTCATCCAGACCGGTCAAAACCGAGCGCGTCAGGATACGATAGTCGCTGCGGACCCGACCGATCAATTCAGCCAAAATCATGCCGTCGACCATGCCATGCGGGTGGTTAGCCACCACGACCACCGGTCCGGTCTTTGGGATACGTGCGATCTGGTCTTCAGGGGTGGTGAGGTCGATACCCATCACCTCGAGCGCGCCGCCCCAGAACCGTTGGCCGCGATAGTATTCGTTCTTTTTCTCGAACTTGTTGACCATACGCAGAATGGTCAGCTTACCCGTACACCATTCAATGGCGCGGATCGCGGTTGCAGTCCAGGCATCGTCGAAAGAGTTTGCGTAGGTCAGGGTTCTACGGTCGTAGACTTCGCCCTGGTCCTCGGCCCCATTCACAACCGGGCCTGTCTTGGTCTCGTGCGTTGTTTCCGCCAAATCCTGGTCTTCCCGTTCTTCTTATCGCGGCAGGTGCGGTCAGAACCCTTCCCCGAACTTGTCGTTCACCAAGGTTTCCAGCGCATCAGCCAACGCCTCAGCATCCGGTCCGGATGTCTCGACGTCAATAGTCGTTCCGCGCGATGCTGCCAACATCAAAAGACCCATTATGCTGTCGCCTGACGCAGAAAGCCCGTCTTTTGACACTTCGGCCTGCGCGTCGAACCCTTCGACCACCTCGACCAGCTTTGCCGAGGCACGGGCGTGCAAGCCCTTTTCATTGATTATTTTCAAACTTCGGGTTGTCATTCTTAATCGGTCCGGTCTTCGTCCAGCGTCACATTTTGGGCATTGATGTATTTGCGTCCAGCCTCCATCGCCTGCCTTACAGCGTCGCCGACAGGCAGATGGCGGGATTTGGCCAGTTTAATCAACATAGGCAGATTTGCACCGTAAAGGATACGTCGATCCTGCGGTGCGCAGGCGCGCAGACTCAGATTCGAGGGGCTGCCGCCAAATAGATCCGTGACAACAACGACCCCGTCGCCGACATCCACACTGTCAGCGGCCGCGCAAATTTCGGCCTGCTTTGCGTCGCGATCATGATCTGCCTCAATCGAGATCGCAACCAAGCCAGATTGTTGTCCGACCACATGCTGCATCGCGGCCAGATATTCCTGAGCCAACCCACCATGTGCTACGAGTACGATCCCGATCAATCCGGCCTCACATTCAACGATCGACGTTCCATTTCGCGGTGCCTAATTGCCACTTGCTGCCCCTCCTCCGCAAGAGCCTTTGCAACGGCTTCGGCGGTGGCAACCGATCTGTGTTGTCCCCCGGTGCAGCCGAAGGCCACGGACAGGTGCGCTTTGCCCTCGGCCCGATAAGCAGGCAGCAAGTGCCTGAGCAAATCAACGACCCGGTCGAAAAACGGCGCATAGTTCGCGTCTGACTGAACATAGCGCGCCACATCCGGGTTTCGACCATCCTCGGCCCTTAGTTCCGGGCGCCAATAGGGGTTGGCCAGGAATCGACAGTCAAAAACCATATCCAGTCCGCGCGGCAACCCTCTTTTATAAGAGAATGATTCGATGGATACCGCCAGATGTCGGCCGCTCTGCGGTGCAAACCAGCGCTCGACCTCTTCGCGCAGTTGGTGGACATTCAGCGGACTTGTATCAATCAGCATGTCCGCAAACTCGCGGATCGGTGTCAAAAGTTCCTTCTCGTGACGAACACCGGTCTCGGGACTTGCGTCTGCCGCCACCGGATGACGCCTGCGTGTTTCGGAAAACCGGCGCAACAGCACCTCGTCACTGCAATCGAGATACAATGTCGACATGTCGACTTGCTCCATTCGCCGCAGTTTGGCCGCCAGTTCGATGAACCCTATCGTCGAAAACTCCCGGTTGCGGGCGTCAATGCCCAGCGCCATTGGCCGGTCGTTTTCCGGCCCTTCCAACAGGTGCAGCAAAAGCCCCATGGGAAGATTGTCAATCGCTTCAAACCCGAGGTCTTCGAGAACCCGAATCGCCGTCGACCGGCCCGCACCCGAAGGCCCGGTCACCAGAACGATACGCCGCTGCTTTGTCATATGCTGGGCCATTCAGGGTCTACGCGCCCCATCCTCAGTAATTGCATCAGAGCTGATGCCAAATTGGGGACACCCGCCCCGCGTAGCAAGGGAACAGTTTGCCTCAGGGCGCGAATTTGAACCACTTCGGGCAGGCGCGCGGGTTCTGATTGGTCCAGATCGACCACATAGCTCAGCTTAACCGGCCCCACCGGTTGCGCCCGCAACAGACCAATGCCGCGCGCCTCAATCAATCCGCTTATGGGCGCAGGGACGTCGACCAGAACACTATCGCCTTCCATCCTTAGAACGACCCTGTCGTCTGCGACAAGCCCGGCACCAAGCGCCATCATCTGCAACCCGAGTGCTGACTTACCCGCCCCAGAACGTCCGACAAATAGCATCCCCCGCCCTTCGGCGGCTACGCATGTGGCATGGAGAATTGCTGTGTCTTGATCTGCGACGTCTAAGAGGAACTGACCGCTCATGACCTACACAGGCAGGCCCACGACAAAACGGGCACCCAGCGGGTCAGAGGTAATATCCGCTTCGGTGGGGCGGATATTCTCAGCCCAGATAACCCCGCCATGCGCCTCAACGATCTGTTTGGAAATCGCCAGTCCGAGACCGGAATTGTTTCCAAAATGCTCGGGTGGACGCTGCGAATAGAACCTTTTGAAGACCTTGGTCAGCGCCTGCTCGGGAATTCCGGGGCCGGTATCCTCGACAACAATCAAAACACGGTTTTCCCGACGCCGCACCCACACGCGGATAGCGTCACCGTTTTCACAGAAGGAAATCGCGTTGGTGATCAAGTTGACAAACACCTGCGCCAGACGCGCCTCAAGCCCGTTAATTTCGATTGGTTGCGCCGGCAAGTCGGTGATATATTCGACCCCCTTTGCCCTGGCGTCTTCACCTAGGTACTGGCTGATATTACTGAGCAGCTTGAGCAGATCAAACATCTGCTCTTCTTCCTTGACCAGCTCGGCATCCAGACGCGACGCATTCGAGATATCGCTGACCAGACGGTCGAGACGGCGGACGTCATGCTCAATAACGCTCAGCAGTTTTTCACGCTGATCCTCTCGCTTGACCATGCGCAATGTGCCCACTGCAGATTGCAGGCTGGCCAAAGGATTCTTGATCTCGTGCGATACGTCAGCCGCAAATTGCTCGTTTGAATCAATACGGTTGTAAAGCGCATTCACCATGCCGCGCAAAGCCCGGCTGAGGCGGCCTATCTCATCCGGCCGGGCGCTAAGGTCTGGGATGCGGATACGACCCGGATTTACCCCGGCCCCCCGGTCCTTGCCTGTCTCGGCAGCGGCGGCCAAGTCCGCCAAGGGGTTTGCGATCGTAGACGCCAGAACAAGGCTGAGGCCGATGGATACCAGCAATGCGACCACGAACATTTGCAGGATACGCTCCTGCTCGCGACGGGCCAGTGCGTCGATCTCACCGGCAGGACCGGCCATAGCGACCGCCCCGACAGGCTGCCCGTCCTGTATGATGGGCGCGGCAGCCACGATAACGGTTTCGCCTGCGCCGTCTTTCACAGCCTGAACCTGCATCTCACCCTGCAGCGCACTGGGAACCAAAGATTGCACGCGCTGCGCCAGCGTTGGCGCTTCGTCCGGGTTGGCGTTCGTGAATACCTTGTACAACCCGGTCCACACGGCATTCAGCGCGTCACTGATCAGCGTGCTGCCTGTCTGAACCTCGGCCTCTGATCTGAGAAGGTGGGGCATCTGAACACTGACCGCCCCGCCCCGCGTCCAACCGATCAGAGTACCGGCGGCGTCGTACACAAAAACTTCGCCCCCTACGGGAAGGCTTAGCCCCGCCAGCGTATCCTTTACGTCCAGCTCGGCGCTGCCATTGGAAAGCGCGATGGAGTTTTGCCTTAGCTGCGCTTCAAACACGTTGCTGACAAGCAGGGCGTCCCCGGACAAGTTGCGTGCCGTCTGCTTTACCTTCTCCTCACGGGAATCATCCAGATACAGCAAGCCGGTCACAAGAATGACCAGAGCCACCAGATTGAAGGTTATGATCTTTCGGGCCAGAGGGGATCCGCGAAGCGAAAACAGGTTCCGGCGGCGGCGCGATGCACGCAGCTCGGCCGAGTCCGGATCCTGCGGGATGACCCAGTCATCACCCAGAACGACATCCCCATCCCGCAATTCGCTGGCTTGTTCCGTATCGCGCACGTGCCCCAACTACCCTTTCAAAGCAGCTATTTTTATTCTTCGTTATACCTGTAGCCTATCCCGTACAACGTTTCGATGGCCGAAAACTCCGGGTCGGCGGCGCGCATTTTCTTGCGCAGTCGCTTGATGTGGCTATCGATCGTGCGGTCATCCACGTAGACTTGATCGTCATAGGCGACATCCATCAACTGATCGCGGCTTTTGACAAAGCCCGGACGTTGCGCAAGAGCCTGCAAAAGAAGGAACTCAGTCACTGTCAGGGAGACATCCGCGCCCTTCCAGCTAACAGCGTGGCGCAGGGGGTCCATCCTCAACTCGCCCCGCTCCATAACCTTGGCATCCCCCGAATTGGCAACGGCGACATCACCCGAGGTGGCCTCCTGCCGGCGCAGCAATGCGCGGATACGCTCAACCAGAAGACGCTGAGAAAACGGTTTCTTGACGTAGTCATCGGCCCCCATGCGCAGGCCAAGCACTTCGTCGATTTCATCGTCCTTGGAGGTCAGGAAAATCACCGGCATCTGGGTTTTCTGCCGCAGGCGCTGCAACAAATCCATGCCGTCCATCCGGGGCATCTTGATATCCAGAACTGCCATATCCGGCAGTTTCTTGTTAAACGCGTCCAACGCAGCCTGCCCGTCGTTATACGTTTCGACCTCAAAACCTTCGGCTTCGAGAGTCATGGACACGGACGTCAGAATGTTTCTGTCGTCGTCCACCAGTGCAATCTTTGACATCGGGTTTGCCCCTATTCCTGCTCACTCATGCAATATTTCGCTTATTAGTAGGGCATTTTTGTCGTTTTTGTGGCCCCGAATCAATCCGTATCTGCGAATCGTGCGTTTGTTGTCACACAGTTGCAGCAAAAAAGCCGTTAATGTTGCCGGAAAAGCGCCCTGATTTCCGACAGGAAATTTGTGATGGCGCTAAACCTGAAGTTGGTTGCGCTAACTGCGCCAAACCGTCCTGTTCATGCCCCAAACGACCGTGATAAGACCCGGCTGTCCGCCGGAACGATCCGGCAAAATGCCCCAAGAGCGCATTGGGCCTGAAGCCTGCGCGCCGCCACAGGAGAAGACAAACATGACATCTGGACGGGTTAACCCGCAATTCCGCCTCGAAGATCAGGGCATCGAGGGTCTGGGAAATGTCTATTACAACTTCATGGAACCGGCGCTGATCGAAGAAGCGCTGAAGCGGGGCGAAGGCACGCTGGGCAACGGTGGCGCTTTCCTCGTTACCACCGGCAAATTCACCGGCCGGTCACCCAAGGACAAGCACGTTGTCAAAACAGATAGCGTCGCTGAAACCATCTGGTGGGAAAACAACGCCGAGATGAGCCCCGAGGGGTTTGATGCGCTGTACGAAGACATGCTGGCGCATATGAAGGGCCGCGACTATTTCGTGCAGGACCTCGTCGGCGGGGCAGACCCGGCCTACTCGATCAACGTGCGCATGGTCACCGAACTGGCGTGGCACAACCTGTTCATCCGTCACCTGCTGCGCCGCCCGGATCGCGAGGATCTTGACGAGTTCACTGCGGACTTCACCATCATCAACTGCCCCAGCTTCCAGGCCGACCCGAAAAAGCACGGCTGCCGGTCCGAGACCGTGATCGCGCTGAACTTCGACCGCAAGCTGATCCTGATCGGCGGCACCGAATATGCAGGCGAGAACAAGAAATCCGTCTTTACCCTGCTGAACTACATGCTGCCCGAAAAAGGCGTCATGCCGATGCACTGCTCGGCCAACCACGCTGTTGGCAACCCGGTCGATACGGCTGTGTTCTTCGGCTTGTCTGGCACTGGCAAAACCACCCTGTCTGCCGATCCGTCGCGCACCCTGATCGGGGACGACGAACACGGCTGGTCAGATCGCGGAACCTTCAACTTCGAGGGCGGTTGTTATGCCAAGACGATCAACCTGAACGCCGAGGCCGAGCCGGAAATCTATGCGACGACCAACAAGTTCGGCACCGTCATCGAGAACATGGTGTTTGACCCCGAAACCAAGGAACTGGATTTCGAGGATGACTCGCTGACCGCAAACATGCGCTGCGCCTATCCGCTGGAGTATATCTCGAACGCTTCCAGCAGCGCGCTGGGTGGCCACCCCAAGAACATCATCATGCTGACCTGTGATGCGTTCGGCGTACTGCCCCCGATCGCGCGACTGACCCCGGCGCAGGCGATGTACCACTTCCTGTCGGGCTTCACCTCCAAGGTTGCGGGCACCGAGCGTGGCATCACCGAGCCGCAACCGACCTTCTCGACCTGTTTCGGCGCGCCGTTCATGCCGCGTCGTCCGGAAGAATACGGCAACCTGCTGCGAGACAAGATCGCCCAGCACGGCGCGACCTGCTGGCTGGTCAACACCGGCTGGACCGGTGGTGCCTACGGCGTTGGCAGCCGGATGCCCATCCGCGCCACTCGCGCTTTGCTGACTGCCGCGCTGGAAGGCTCGCTGCGCGACGCCGAGTTCCGCAAGGACGCCAATTTCGGCTTTGACGTTCCGGTATCCGTACCCGGCGTTGCCGAAGTTCTGCTGGACCCCCGTCGCACTTGGGACGATCAGGCCGCCTTTGACAAACAGGCGGAAAAGCTGGTGCAGATGTTCGCCGAAAACTTTGAACAATACTTGCCGTTTATCGACGAAGATATCAAAGCGGTTGCGATCGGGTAAAAAGACAAGGGGCGACTTTCGCCCCTTTTTTTCGCCTCGACACATGACCTTCGGGCAATGCGGCCTACGTTCAAGGGCGTATACAAATACGTTGCTCGTTTCCTTGGTTTGCGGTATCCCCCGAGGTCATTGTGACGAAAAAGCCCGGCGCAGTTGCACCGGGCATATGGTGAAAAGACCTTTGGGAAGCTCAGGCGCACACTCACACACGCGATTTGAGCAACCTAATCGAATACGAGTGTATGAAACAGGGGATGAGTGTCAATACGAGACGAGCTGAACGCAAATAACTCAGTATCTCTCACCCCGTTGTTCTTGCACGGCGGGCGACACAGGCAAGGACAGGTAATACCATGACGGAAATCTCGAAACTGACCGAACTGCGCAAACTGATGCAGAGCATGGAACGCACACTGGGGCTGGAACAGCTTTCTCCGGTTGAGCGGGACATCTACTACGCTGCTGAAGAACTGTCGAAAACCGATCAGGAAGTCCGCACATTCGGCCTGATCGAGCACACTCTGGTTCAAAGTGTTTCGCGCCCTACGTTTTTCCGTGCGCTCAAGTCGCTAGTGCAGAAAGGGTATCTTTCGCAAAGCGGCAGCGCGAACCGGGGCCGGTATATCGTTCATGCACCCAGATGATGGCTTTAGCCTGCACGATGGTGGTTGATCGTCGTGCACAAATGGGCCTCTGACACATTCTACGCATCGCTGGCTTATGTCGTCGCATCCTTCCTCACGTTCGAGGTTCTGATGCCGCTGCAGAATGTTTTCTTTCCTGAATATCCCAGCCGGGCCAGCCTTTTGTTTCTGCCGCACGGCGTGCGCGTTCTGGCGGCTTGGCTGCTTGGCTGGCGTTCGATCTACGCGCTACTTCCAGGCGTCTTTATCGTGTTTGCGTTTCTGGGTGGCTCTGACGTATTCCTGCCCAGCCGCCTTGTGGCCATCGCAATCGCTGTAACCACCGTTCCGGCGGTATTTTACCTTTTGAAATGGGTGGGCTGGGATTTATTCCCGCGCGCCGACCGCAAACCCTGCTGGTCCTGTATCATGGGCGTCGGCGTCATTACCTCATTCCTCGTTTCGGGCCTGACCAATTTGGCATTTGGCAGTGCGCGAGTGGAATACGTCGCATACCTGATCGGCGATATCTCGGGCCTGTTTTTCCTTATGCTTGGGCTATATTTCGCGTTTCGCTTTGCCGACACGCGCGGCTAACCCAGAAAACCGCGCCGCAGCAGGTTCAACCCGGCGATCAGCAAGACCAGCAGCGTGACCTTTCGGAACAGCGCCTGATCAATGCGGGATTGTAGCTGCAAACCGATCCACATTCCGATAAGCGCAGGCAGAACCAAAGCCGCCGAAAACGGAGCCGTCTGGGAATTGAATATGCCTGAACCCAGATGGGCCACCAACAAAGCAACAGCACCCAGACTATAGATCACCCCCTGAACCCGCATCTGCACAGCTTTCGGCGTGTTCAGCGCGGTCAGGTAGAGAACGGTCGGCGGACCCCAGACACCGGACATACCGCCGACAAACCCCGCGATTGACCCAATCCCGACCTCAATCCGGACAGAGGGCTTTTCAAGGGTCAGCTTCAACCCCAAAACCTGAATCAAGGCGAAGAACGTCACCGGAACGCCAATGATCAAGAGAAACGTCCTCGCCGGGACAATGCTGACCAGTTGCGCGCCCAATAGCAGAAATACCAGACCGACGCTCAGAAACACCCGAAACTGCCGAACGGCGGAAATGGCTGCGGGCACCCCCTCGCGAAGCCCCTGATATCCGTTCGTCACTAGTGTCGGCAAAATCAATCCCGCAATGGCAAGGTCAGGCGGCAGGATCATACTTAGCCCCGACACCAGAATCATCGGCATGGCAAATCCAACCATACCCTTGACCCAACCGGCCAAGAACGCGACCCCGAAAGCGAGCATCAGTTCCTGCGAGGAGAGTGCGGAAAACAACGTCATGGTCCCGTGATACCACTCCTGAAATTCTCTGCACTGCAAAAATGGTAGCGCAATTTTTGAACTTTTTCGCAGCGTAATTCGTATTTTTGTTGCGCTGCATGTGCAGCATGGTATGACCGTACGACCCAGAAAAGGACGTGATTCATGGCCCATGACGGACAGGATATGACCCAGATGACGACATCCGCGATTTTGCCCGACCTACTGACTCTGACCCGCGCCGCCGTGCCTGCTGTCGAAGCAGTATTTGAACGCGCGCGCGAGTCGGTCCGGGCGATGGTAACCGAAGATGATCGTGTCTCTGGCGCGTTGATCGAAGCGAACCAAACCGCGGCACATGGGCTGGCTTGGCTGGCGACTTACCAGCAATCCCTGCAACAGATGCAACGCTGGGCCGAGGCGCTGGACGCCGATGGCAAGTTTGGCGAAATCGAACAATTGCTGCATCAGATCGCCTTTGGCGAATACCTGCATCAGGTCGCCGGTGGCATTCCGATGAACCAGGGTGAGGTCATTCGCCTGCAGGATATGGGTCTGGGCTGGGACGCGCTGTCTGGCTTCCAATCAACTGAAATCCAGACCCTGATGGCGCAGGCCAATTCTCAGGCCGCCCGCATCCGTCTGGTTGAACTGATGGAAGATCAGGCCGGTGCCACGATGTTCGGCGCGTCCGGTCTGGACGAAGAACTCGAAATGATCCGCGACCAGTTCCGCCGCTATGCGCAGGAAAAGGTGGAACCCAACGCCCATGACTGGCATCTGAAAGATGAATTAATCCCGATCGAGATCATCGAAGAACTGGCCGAAATGGGCGTCTTTGGTCTGACCATCCCCGAAGAATTCGGCGGGTTCGGCCTGTCCAAAGCCTCGATGTGCGTGGTGTCCGAGGAACTGTCGCGCGGCTATATTGGTGTTGGTTCGCTGGGCACTCGGTCCGAGATTGCCGCCGAGCTGATCATCGCGGGGGGCACTGACGAACAGAAGGCGCAATGGCTGCCCAAAATCGCCAGCGCCGAGATCCTGCCGACCGCTGTTTTCACCGAACCCAACACCGGATCGGACCTTGGCAGCCTGCGCACCCGCGCAACCAAGACCGAGGATGGCAATTACGAGATCACCGGCAACAAGACATGGATCACCCATGCCGCGCGCACCCATGTGATGACCCTGCTGGCTCGTACCAACCCTGACACCACCGACCACCGTGGTCTGTCGATGTTCCTGGCCGAAAAGACGCCTGGCACCGATGAGAACCCCTTCCCCACCGAGGGCATGACCGGCGGTGAGATCGAGGTTCTGGGCTATCGCGGCATGAAAGAATACGAGCTGGGTTTTGATGGCTTCAAAGTCAAAGGTGAAAACCTGCTGGGCGGCGAAGAAGGCAAAGGCTTCAAACAGTTGATGGAGACGTTTGAGTCCGCCCGCATCCAGACCGCCGCCCGCGCCATCGGCGTGGCGCAATGTGCGCTGGATATTGCCATGCAATACGCGCAAGAGCGTAAACAGTTCGGCAAATCTCTGATCAACTTCCCGCGTGTCTCGGGCAAGCTGGCGATGATGGCGGTCGAAATCATGATCGCGCGTCAGCTGACCTATTTCAGCGCGTGGGAGAAAGACCACGGCCAACGCTGCGATCTTGAGGCCGGGATGGCCAAGTTGCTGGGTGCCCGTGTTGCGTGGGCGGCGGCCGACAACGGCTTGCAGATTCATGGCGGCAACGGTTTTGCGCTGGAATACAAGATCAGCCGCGTTCTGTGTGATGCACGTATTCTAAACATTTTTGAGGGGGCCGCCGAAATTCAGGCACAAGTTATCGCTCGGCGCCTGTTGAGCTGACTTTTTCGGCACCCCTGTTTCCCCAACTTGACCCGGCGCTCGCGCCGGGTCTTTTTCTATTCTGCAACGTTTGGACTCAATCTGGCCTCTTGCTCAGTTCGTCCTATGAATTCATTTTAAACGACGCTAGAGCAGCCAAAGAGTTCAGACAGTCCCAAATGCGAAAATCCGAATGATCCGATCTTTACTGGCACTCTGTGCGATCTTCTTGGCGCTTGCGCTTGGCGGCTGCTCAACCTCTCAACCCAGCGCCAGTCAGAGCGATATCGACGCGCTTACCGTTGCCATCAAAGAGCTTGACCCAAGCATCGATCCAAACGAAGCGCAAAGGGCCGCTGCTATTTCATATTCCTATTCGCAGCAACTGGCGCGGGACTGGAATGTCACTGATGCGGCCATCATTCACAATGCCAAGGTCATAAACGGGTTTCGGGAGCGCGGATTGTGTAACGACTGGGCCGAAGCCATGTCTGCACGCCTTCGGCAAGAAAACTTTAGCACGTTGGACGTGCATTGGGCCACATCGCCGCCCACGCAGTTTCGTATCATCCATCACTCGGCCCTGATCAGCGCCAAGGGTGCTTCGATGTATGACGGAGTCATTCTCGACCCCTGGCGGAACAGTGGCGCGCTGTTCTGGGCCCCTGTCCGCGAAGACACACGGTATAACTGGCGACCTCGTAGCGAGGTTCGCGAAGAGCTGTTGAACGGCGCAATACCGTATTGATAAGGATACCGGCATGATACGCCTCGCCTTCGCTTTTGCCCTTCTTGCTTTATTTCAATGCGACAAGGACGAAACGGTGGCCGCTTATGGCGCGGCGGATCAGACCTGGGTGCTGCAGGAAATCGATGGTGAACGCTTTCCCGCAAGTGCCCTGCTGAGGTTCCCCGAAGAAGGCAAGATCGCAGGCAATGCCCCCTGCAACAGCTACAGCGGCACGCTGAACGCGCCCTATCCCTGGTTTGAGATCACCGATCTGACAGCAACACGCGCGGCCTGCGCCGGGCTTGAGGCAGAAGGCTTCTACTTTGCGGCGCTGCTGGCCATGACTCAGTCCGAAGTGTCCGGGGATGTCCTGATCCTGCGCAATGACGACGGGCATGAAATGGTGTTCAAAGCCGCCGAATAAACTGATCCACGAAACGGGCCCGCGCCTCGGGCAATGGGTTGTGACCGAGCGATGGGGCCAGATGATGCTCCAGAAAGTAACCTGTTGTCCGCAGCCCCTGCGCGATCTCTGTATCCGGGGCAGTTCCTTCACCCTTCAAACAAGGCGGCAATGGTAGCAACCGGTCGGCCCATTCCCCTGCGCCCTGTTCGCTGACCGCACGACCGGTTTTCGGTGAAACAAAGATCAACCCCTCGGTTGCGCCTGTTACGGCACAGGCTGAAAAGTCGAGGCCAAAACCCAACTCCTCAAGCAACGCCAGCTCCCACCGCAGATAGGCCAATGGCCAAATCTCGTCTTGGCCCAGCAGGTCCATCAACTGTTCCGTTTGCTTGTAGACCCCCGGATGCGGTTCACGCTCGGGCAGGCTGAAGGACAGCAACGCCACCACCGCGTTCAGACCCGACAACGCGAGCCGGCCAGAGAACGCCGCCGCTGCGCGTGACCGCAAGGGTTCAACCTGAAACGTGCCCAGATGTTCCTCCAGCCGGGCCCGCCAGAGTACATCCACCTGCGCGCCCGGTTGCAGAATCGGAGAGATCTTGCGGCTGGCCCCACCCCGAACAACCCCAGCGTGACGACCGTGGGTTTCGGTAAAGACCTCGATGATCGCTGAGGTCTCGCCATGCCTGCGAGACGTCAGAAGGATGCCATGATCGCGCCAGTCCAAGTTTTGATCCTGTGGAAGATTGTGCTGAGCGCAACAAATCCCAAGCCAGCGCAGTGTGCAAGGGTATCAGGCGCCGGCACCGGTTTTGCACCTGAGTTTGACGGTGCGAGGGGCACAAACTGCGTCGCGCCCCACCGGATCATCACTCCAGCCCGTCCTCACCCAAAAGATGCCGCCCTTGCCGGTCTTCGACTTCGATCACCCAAAGATCGGGATCAAAACTGCGTTGGCGCTGAATGGTACTGTCCACGTCTGCTTCTTCACCGCTGGACAGCTCCACCCATTTGCGCTCACCGCTCATCAGGTCAAAGCTGCGTTGAAAGGCCACCGCCTGACCATCCAGCGTGTTCATCTTGACCAACACAGCGCCCGCCGTATCGTCGCCATGCGCCACGACAAAAGCCGGAATATCCTGAAGCCTCAGCCGCGCGATATAGGCGTGAACCCAGAAATCTGCGGTCAGTCGAGTCATGCGTTTCCGTCTTTGAAATCCAGTCCCATTTCCGAATACCGCTCGGACTCTTCCAGCCAGTTGGGTCGGACTTTCACTTGCAGGAACAGGTGGATTTTCCGGTCAAGGAACTCTTCCAGTTCGGCGCGCGCCGCTTGGCTGACGGCTTTGATCGTCTCGCCGCGTTTGCCCAGAACGATCCCCTTGTGGCCGTCGCGCATGACATAGATGACCTGATCAATCTTGGCCGAGCCGTCCTTGCGCTCTTCCCAGTTCTCGGTCTCGACAGTCAGTTGGTAGGGCAGTTCCTGATGCAACCGCAGGGTCAGTTTCTCGCGGGTCATCTCTGCCGCAATCATCCGCAGCGGCAGATCGGCAATCTGGTCTTCGGGATAGAGCCACGGACCTTCGGGCAACTCAGCCGCCAGCCACTTTCGCAGGTCATCGACGCCAAAGCCTTTCTCAGCCGAGATCATGAAAGTCTCGGCAAAAGGATAGCGCGCGTTCAGGTCACTGGTCAGCGCCAGCAGCTTTTCACTGGGCACCTTGTCGATCTTGTTGATGGCCAGTGCGATGGTGCGGCCCTGTCCGATCTCCTCCAACCCCTCAAGGATACGCTCGACCCCTTCGGTGATGCCGCGATGGGCCTCGACCATCAGAACGACAACATCGGCATCCGCGGCCCCACCCCACGCGGCGGCGACCATGGCGCGGTCCAGACGGCGGCGCGGTTTGAACAGGCCGGGTGTGTCCACAAATACAAGCTGCGCGTCCCCTTCCATCGCGACACCACGAATACGGGCCCGCGTGGTCTGAACCTTGTGCGTCACGATCGAGACCTTGGCCCCGACCATCCGGTTCAGAAGGGTGGATTTGCCTGCGTTGGGCTCTCCGATCAGAGCGATAAATCCGGCGCGTGTGGTCATGTGTCCTGCGATCCTGTTTGCAAGTGCGCACCCCTATATCAGAAAGACCCAATGGGCCAGAGGGATTTGTTGACAGTCCGACATGCCCGCCCTTGGCAGCGACAAAGCTTTTGCCCGGCAAGAAAAGCAATAAACTGCCAGAGAGTTCTGCTAGGCTAGGGTTAGGATTTCGGACTAAAAACGTGTTTACCACCATCTGCAACAACATCCCCAGACCAACCAGAATGATCGCAGGAATGTGCGGCCTGCTGTCATGCGCCCTGCTTGCGACAACGGGTCCGACGCAGGCCGAGAACGTGGACCTCCGAATAACCGAAACCATCCCGGTCAAGGAAAAGGCACTGCCTTACACGTTGTATCTGACGCTAAAAGACACAGGACCAACCCGATTGGGCATGGCCGCGTTTCTGGATCTGCGTTCATTTCAGAAACACGCGCCCTGGATATTTTCGGGGGTGCTGCAAGAAACCTGCCAACGCAAGTTTTCGCTTGCTGTTTCTGATGTTCAGGCTGATGCGGACACGCTTGTCGCAAAGGGGCAGGTCCAGGCCAAGTTCTATGCCTGCGACACCGATGATCCCGAAACTCATTACCGGGGGGTCTTGCTGTTCGGGCAAAATGTGGATGTCATCGTGAAGGCCGCGGCAGAGGTGGAACAGAACTGTTTGCATGTGCGTCTGAGGGATATTGATCTGGAACTGCAAGGGGTCGTAGGAACCCTCTCGGATTTGATTGGCCTGACCGACAAAGCGCGTGAAGTGATCCTTGCAAAAGGCACCGAAGTTCTGGCCGAAAACCCCGTATGCCCCGAACTGCCAAGCGAATTGGCAGGGTTGGAGCCACAGTTCACATCCGGCGGAATTCGAGAGATCAACACCGGCGGCGTAGGAGCGACGCTGAGCGGGTCGGTCGATACCAGTGCGGAAACGTTGTTGGATCTGATTGCTGTACTGCAGGAAACGCAAGGCGTCGGGGTTGTAGAATGAAGGTGCTGATACCGCTTGTATACGGCTTCTGCCTAGCCTCGCATCCAGCATTGGCCCGAGAGGTAAAACTCGAATTCAATCAGACCCTTGCGGCCGACGGGATGGAATTTCCCTATCGCCTGTCCATGACGCTGACAGATGTTGCCCCAACACGTATCGGCGTTGAGGCCATTTTGGACTTGCGTGAGGTACAGGAAACACTTTCCGAAGTGTTAAACGACACCGAGCTTGCAAACCTTTGCAATGCTCAGGTGACGCTTGAAACCCTCAGCACGGTCGCGCAAGGAAGTGAAATCGCGGTTCAGGGTCGCTTTGCAATGGAGGCGTTCAAATGCGATCGCAATGCTGGCCAGTCTCCGCAACGGCTTGAAAGTATCGCAGCAAATTCCCTCACGTTCACGGCGGCGGCTTCGGTGCAGGTCCAAGACCAATGCGTGTACTTTGAATTGGGCGGGATCGACCTGACGCTGGCTAAACCGATCCCGGATACGGAGACACAAGCGCAATTCCTAAGCGAGGCCCAAGCCATATTTCAGAAGGCCAGTAATGCAGTTCTACAGCGCAATCCGGTCTGCCCGACCCTGCCGCCAGAATTGTCTTCGATTGATCCCCGCTTTGCCTCGGGCGGTACGGTAGAAATCAGCAATGGTGGGATCGGTGTCGCGCTAAAGGGGTCATTCGACGTCAGCCCCGGGACTATTCTGGATGTGCTGAAAGTGTTGCAACAGCAAGGGGTACTGCCTGCGGCTCGCTGATCTATCAGGTCAGACTATCCAACAGGGCCTTGGCCGCTGCCTGCTCTGCCTGCCGCTTTGATCCTGCTGTGGCCTGCGCCTCAGTCCCGTCCTGCAGTCTGGCCGCGATAGTGAAAACCGGCGCATGGTCGGGGCCGCTGCGCTTGACCTCGACATAGGACGGGGGCTTTTGCCCGCGCGCCTGCGCCCATTCCTGAAGCGCGGTTTTCGCGTCGCGGGCGTCCGCCTCGACATTGTGAATCCGGTCGCCCCAAAGTCGAACGATCACGCCTGCCGCGGCCTCAAAACCGGCGTCACGGTATATGGCCGCAATGACCGCTTCCATCGCATCGCCCAACAGCGCTTGCTTGCGGCGCCCGCCAGACAACATTTCGGACCGGCCCAGTTTCAGCACAGCCCCCAGATCAATCTGGCGTGCCACATCCGCGCATGCTTCTTTGCGCACAAGCGCATTGAAACGGGGCGCAAGTTGCCCTTCGGATGCCTTTTTATCGGCCTCCAGCAGCGCCGTGGCCATCACAAGGCCCAAGACCCGGTCACCCAGAAACTCCAAACGCTGGTTGTCGGGACGGGTCGACGACGACACCGACCCGTGCGTCAGGGCACGCACCAGCAATTCGGGGTTTGAAAACTCATACCCCAAACGCTGCTGGAAAGCCTTTATGTCAGCCGAGAGCTTCAATTCACCGCCTTAAAGAACCGATCTCCGCGCCAGGTCCAGAAGAACAGCATCGAACGCCCTGCGGACGAGAACATGATCCGATCAGCGCGACCAATCAGGTCTTCGTAGGGAACATACCCCACTCCGCCAGCCGATTGCGGCAGACGGCTGTCGCTCGAGTTGTCGCGGTTGTCACCCATAAAGAAGTAATGGCCTTCGGGCACGGTATAGATGCCGGTATTGTCCGACCCCTGATTGCCGATATTCAGGACGTCATAGGACACCCCGTTTGGCAGAGTTTCGATCGCGCGAGATTTTTCGCAAAGGCCGCCATAACCGACAGGTCCGTTTTCACACCGGGGGCGCAAGCCTTGCGACCCCTGCGGCGCGGACACTTCGGCAAAGACTCCGTCGGGCTGCTGCGGAACCGGGGTGCCATTTAGGATAATCTGACCCTGACGCACCTGAATTCGATCGCCCGGCAGCCCGATCAAACGCTTGATATAGTCACGACCAGTCGCTGGATGGCGGAAAACGATGACATCGCCACGCTCGGGCTCTCCCTCCCAAATCCGCGAGTTGTCGTCGCCCTGCATCCAGCCGCAAATATCCTTGGCATCAATATTCAGCCCAAAGCTGGGGATGATAAGGCTGGGACATGACGCATAAGAATACCCGTAGGCCATCTTGTTGACGAAAAGGAAATCCCCGATCAGCAGCGTCTGCTTCATCGACCCGGAGGGAATCCAGAAAGGCTGAAAGAACAGCGTGCGGAAAACGCCTGCGATCAGCAATGCGTAGACGATGGTTTTGATCGTCTCCCACACCGAATTTCCGGTTTTGACGTCCTCGGCCATACTGCTCTCCGGTCCTTGATTTGTTGGGGTGCTACATGCGGGGCGAGGCCCGGTTAGTCAAGGCCGGACGGCGCCTTCGTGAAGCTGTCGCGCCTCAATCACCACGAAAGCCTGCGCCCAGGGGTGATCATCTGTCAGCGTAACATGGATGATCGCTTCGTGGCCTTCGGGTGTCATTTCGCGCAGACGCTCAGCGGCCCAGCCGGTCACATGCATGACGGGCTGACCTGTGCGAAGATTGGTAACGGACATGTCTTTCCACGCGATCCCCATGCGCAGACCAGTGCCCAGCGCCTTGGAACACGCCTCTTTCGCGGCCCAGCGCTTGGCGTAGGTTCCGGCGGTATCCGCGCGGTTTTCGGCTTTGCGCTGTTCGATTTCCGTAAAAACCCGATTGCGGAAACGATCACCGAACCGATCCAGCGTACCCTGAATCCGTTCAATATTCGCAAGGTCCGTGCCAATGCCGAGGATCACGTCACACCTCCAGAACAACAGAGCCCATCTTCTGCCCTGCTTCTACCATTTCATGAGCCGCCGCTGCATCCGACAGCCCGCCGCCAGGCACAACCGCGTGGCTGAGCGCATTTTGCTCCAGCCATTGACCAAGCTGCGCTTCACCCCGGCGTCGCGACGCGGCATCCATCTGATAGACGATCAGCATGTGCAGGCGGATATTCTTGAACATAAAGCCATAAAAATCCAACTCTGGCCGCATCTGAGAAGCCGACGCATAGCTGGCTATCGTCCCGCAGAGGCGGATCAACGACAAAGACGCGCGCTGATTGGCGGCGAAATCCACCTCAACAATGCGATCCACGCCTTGACCGTTGGTCATGTCCATCACGGCCTCGGCCACATCCTGCGCGCGATAGTTCACCCATTCAACCGCACCGGAATGAGCGGCTTTCTCGTCAGAACTGACTGTAGTGATAACACGCGCGCCGCCCAGAGCCGCCATTTGGCAGGCATACCTGCCAACGGTCCCTGCACCACCGGTAACCAGAACGGTTTTTCCGGTTATCGGACCGTCGCAATAAAGCGCATACCAAGCAGTCATGGCCGGTATCCCGAAACAAGCGCCTTCGGCAAAGCTGGTGGTTTCAGGCAGGTAGACCGCCTGTTCGGATGGCAGGGCGATGTATTCTCCACCTGTGCCAAAAGCACGCTGCCACTGCCCATTCCAAATCCAGACTCTTTCACCAACCCGGGCGGAATCCACACCGTCGCCCACTGCTTCGATCACGCCAGCCCCATCGGAATGAGGGATGACGACGGGGTATTGCATGGTAGCACCCGGCCGCGCGCCGCCCCGCAGTTTTACGTCGGACGGGTTGATGCCGCTTGCGCGAACGCGCACCAGCACCTCGCCCGGTCCGGGCTTGGGATCAGGCATATCAACCAGTTCCAGAACCTCTGATGCGGGTCCAAACTTTCGGTAGGTAATTGCTTTCACGCCGGTACATGTCCCGTTCTGATTGACAGAGTTTTGTCGATGGCCAGGTTCTTCAAGTCTTTTGCTTCTTTCTGCCCATCGCCCTGAGCTCCGCTTTCATGGCTAGCCAGAAAATCACGCTGTTCGAGAAAAAAGCCCAGATCGTTAGCCATGCCATCAACTCTACAATTTGGCCACTGCGGTGCCAAAAGCGGAAAAGGAACATGTCCACCGGACCGATCCCGGACAGGGCTAACAGAAAATAGGCCACGTAGTTGACGAAAAAGAAGAACAACGTTGCCGCAACCGCAAACTGAAGGATTTCGATCATACGCGGCATACGCTGCGCGGATCGTGCTGTCGCACGCCCGGCAATGGCCGCCGCAAGAATCGCTGACAAATACGGAATGCCCACATTCGTCAGGTCTATTCCGGTCAGAACAAGCAACACGACGATCGAAATTGGCAGCAAAAACCGGATCACGACCAACCAGATCGCATAGTGCCACAAGTTGATAGTTTTCAACGCCTTGCCTTCCCTGATCAGGCTACGGGTTTACGCGGGCTTCATCCATCAGCCTGCGCATTTCCTGAATGGCTGGGGTGAGGCCCAGAAAAATTGCCTCGCCGATCAGAAAATGACCGATGTTCAACTCTCGAACCTCGGGAAACTCTGCCACGGGCTTCACGGTCTCATAGGTCAGCCCATGACCCGCGTGAACCTCCAGGCCCAGCGAGTGTGCGAAGGCAGACATCTCACGCAGGGATTCAAGTTCCCGGTTGGCTTCGTCAAAGTGTCCCTCGGCAAAGGCATCGCAATAAGCGCCGGTGTGCAGTTCGATCACCTCTGCCCCAATGCGATGAGCCGCTTCGATCTGGCGCTGGTCAGCGGCGATGAAGATCGAAACCCGGCACCCCGCCTCACGCAGCGGAGCGATGAAATGGGCCAGCTTGTTTTCCTCGCGCGCGACCTCTAGCCCGCCCTCGGTGGTGCGTTCCTCACGCTTTTCGGGAACGATACAGACAGCGTGCGGTTTGTGGCGCAGAGCAATTTTCTGCATCTCAGGCGTCGCCGCCATCTCGAAGTTCAGCGGCACGGACAAGACGTCCATCAGCGCTTCAATGTCTGCGTCCAGAATGTGACGGCGATCCTCACGCAAATGAGCGGTGATGCCGTCAGCACCGGCCTCTTCCGCCAGTTTCGCAGCCCGCATCGGGTCAGGGTACGCTCCGCCACGCGCGTTCCGAATGGTCGCAACGTGGTCGATATTCACACCCAAACGCAGATGGTTTTCAGACATCGCTTGATTCCTTTCCCGAATTTTTGCCCGAGCCTAGTGGGTTTGTAACGGGAACGGCAGCCCCGGACTCGGCCAAACGTTTGATTTCATCAAACTTCGCCTTGATCTTGTCTCGGCGGCGCTGCTGGTAAGTGCGTATCAGGGGAAGGCTGAGGTAATAACAGATCGCAGCGGCAAGCAGACCGGGCAGAATACCTCCGACCAGATAAGGATAAAACACTTCGCGATAAAAGACGCCAAGACCATGCCAATCCGCGACCCGATCTGTGAACATGGCGATCAGGTTGTCCTTTAAGTCCCGCAGGGCGTTGGCGAATTTCCTCATCAGCCCTTGCGTATCGCCTTCCTGGAACTCTGTTCCCAGCAAGAAATGCCCTGTCTGCAGGCACACCACCCCGATCGGAACGTAGGTCAGCGGATTGCCAAAGAACGTCCCGCTGAGCGCGGCCAGAATATTGCCGTTGATCAGCCGCGCGCACACCGCGGCCACGACAAAGTGCAAACCATAGAAAGGCGTGAACGCAGCAAAGACCCCTGCGCCGATACCACGCGCAATGCGCTCAGGCGAATCCGGCAGGCGGCGCACACGGTGTTTGACGTAGTGAAAAGCGCGGGTCCATCCACCACGAGGATAGACGAATTCTGATGCGATCTGGACAGGCGAGCGTCGATCTCGGCGCTTGAATACCACTCCTGATCACCCCTTCTTAGCCAGCCGCCACAGCGGTTTTGGTCCTGTCTCTGTAACGTTCGACCGCAGCCACGTCGCTTTCGGCCTCAAGCATCAGCATAAGCGAATGCAGCTGTTCCAGGTCGCGCAGTTCGACATTGATCAGCAGGCGGTAAAAATCCGGTTTGCGGTCGACAAATTCCAAGTTTGAAATATTGGCCTTTTTCTCGCCAATCAATGTGCAAATACGCCCCAGTACCCCAGCATCATTTCCAATGGTCAGATCAAGGGTCGCACCATAAACAGCCGGGTGTGTTCCGGTATGCCAGTGCAGATCGACCCAACGGTCAGGCTCGCCCTCAAACTCGGTCAGGCGGTCACAATCGATGGCGTGGACCACCACGCCCTTCCCGCGATAGGTAATGCCCACAATCCGCTCGCCCGGCAGCGGCTGACAGCACGACGCGCGGTCGAACTTCTGCCCGGGTTCCAGACCGATCACGGCACGGCGCAGCGGGATCGCGTCGCCGTCATCCTGAGTCAGTTCCGGGTAGACCGCGCTGACCACATCATGGGCGGTCAGTTCCGCGCTTCCGAGTCGCGCCAGCAACTCGTGCCGGTCTTTCAGACGAAGATGCTTGGCGGCCGTATCCAGCGCCTTGTCGGTCGCTTTGCGCCCGACGTGATCAAAGCCGGATCGCGCCAACTCTTTGCCCAGCTTGATGAACCGTTCGCGATCCACTTCGCGCAAGGCACGGCGAATGGCGGTTCGGGCCTTTCCGGTCACCGCGATCTCAAGCCATGTGACCTGCGGTGTTTGCCCGTCGGCGGTGATGATATCCACCGATTGCCCATTCTTGATCCGGGTCCACAACGGAACCCTGATACCATCCACTTTGGCGCCAACGCAGGCGGACCCGATCCGGGTGTGGATCGCATAAGCAAAGTCGATCGGCGTGGCCCCGCGTGGCAGCTTGACCACATCGCCCTTGGGCGTAAAGCAGAACACCTGGTCGGAATACATCTCCAACTTGACCGCTTCGAGGAAGTCTTCGTGATCCTCCTCGCTGTCAAACTGTTCGGTCAGGTTGGCGATCCATTTCGCCGGATCGACAGCAAATGGGTTTTCCGAGCGGACACCGTCGCGATAAGACCAATGCGCCGCCACACCTGTTTCAGCCACATCATGCATCTGGCGGGTACGGATCTGAACCTCGACCCGCTTACCGTCGCGCCCAGACACGGTTGTGTGGATCGAGCGGTACCCGTTCGATTTCGGCTGGCTGATGTAATCCTTGAACCGTCCCGGCACAGCGCGCCACCGCTGGTGAATGGCCCCCAGCGTCCGGTAACAATCTTCTTCAGTCTGGGTGATGATGCGGAACCCATAGATATCAGACAAGCGCGAGAAGCCCTGATCCTTTTCCTGCATCTTGCGCCAGATCGAATAGGGTTTCTTGGCGCGACCGAACACCTCGGCTTCGATCCCGGCCTTTTCCAACTCGCGCCGCATGTCGCCCGTGATGCGATGAATCACGTCACCGGTTTCGCGCTGCAATGTGATGAAACGGCGAATAATCGACTGGCGGCCTTCAGGGTTCAGAACGCGGAATGCGAGGTCTTCCAACTCCTCACGCATCCACTGCATCCCCATACGGCCCGCAAGCGGCGCGTAGATATCCATCGTCTCGCGCGCTTTGACGACCTGCTTTTCCGGGCGCATCGCCTTGATCGTGCGCATGTTGTGCAGACGGTCAGCGAGCTTCACCAGGATAACCCGCAGGTCCTTGGACATCGCCATGAACAGTTTGCGGAAGTTTTCAGCCTGTTTGGTTTCGCGGCTTGAAAGCTGCAGGTTCGTCAGCTTGGTGACACCGTCCACCAGTTTGGCAACCTCATCGCCGAAAAGGTCGGACACCTTCCCATAATTGGCCTTGGTGTCCTCGATCGTGTCATGCAAAAGGGCCGTGATGATCGTCGCATCATCCAGACGCTGTTCGGTCAGGATGGCAGCAACGGCAACGGGATGGGTAAAATAAGGCTCTCCCGAATGGCGGAACTGGCCTTCATGCATCTGCATGCCGAACTCGTAAGCTCGGGCGATTCGGTCTGCATTTGTCTTGGGGTTGTAGTTGCGGACCAGCGCAATCAGATCATCAGCAGAAATCATCCGGTCCGCACCTTCGTTCGAGGGGATTACCCCTGGCCTTGAGCCTCCATCAGAGCGCGCAACAGCTTTTCTTCGGACATGTCATCGTCCGCAGGCTTGTCGGTTTCCGCACCCATCAGCAGAGCCATCTGGTCTTCTTCCGGCTCGTCAACCTCGATCTGGGTCTGGTTGGCTTCGATCAGGCGCTCACGCAGCTCGTCCGCGCTTTGGGTTTCATCCGCGATTTCGCGCAGCGAAACGACCGGGTTCTTGTCGTTGTCGCGGTCCACGGTGATCGGGCCACCAGCGGAAATCTCGCGCGCACGATGGGCGGCAAGCATCACCAGCTCGAACCGGTTTGGCACTTTGTCTACGCAGTCTTCAACCGTCACGCGGGCCATAGGGCGCTCTCCGTTACTGAGTCCATGTCAGGAAGAAGTTTATCTAAGCGCGAATCCCCGCCTTGACAAGCAGGAAATGCTGCAAATGCACCGATCACAGCGGGGTTACTGCGGCAACTTCTTCGGCGGGAAGGTCCGCAAGCATTTCCGCTGTGGTTCGACCCAACACCGGATGACGCCAATCCGGGGCGACATCCGCCATCGGAACCAGCACAAAAGCCCGGTCCTGAAGACGTGGATGTGGCAGGATCAACTGATCCGGTGCCTGTTGCCTTTGATCTTTGGCTGACAAAGTGCGCCAGCGCTCAAATTCCGCAAAATCCGGCAGGGTGGCGTCGTCGAAACAGACCAGGTCCAGATCCAAGGTCCGCATGCCCCACCGCTGAATCCGTTCGCGGCCAAACTCGTGTTCGACCTCATGCAGCATATGCAGCAATTCGGACGGCGAGTGGTCAGTCTCAAGCATTGCCGCTGCGTTTACGTAATCCGGCCCCGCGCCGACGGGAAAGCACGGCGTTGCGAATAAGCGGCTGACAGCGCGAATCACCACATCGTGACGCGAAACTGCGTCAAGTGCCTTTTCAAGTGTCACCTTGGGTCCATGATCCCTCAAATTGAGATTTGCGCCCAGTGCGATCACCGCTTTTGACCTGATTTTACCCATCCTACTCCCTATATTCGGCGAATTGCATACTTGCGATACACGGTAAATGCCCTAATTATAGGCGTATCAGCGCGCCGCTCATTTTCTAAACTCACTCACGTAACATCCGGCGCTCTGGTTTGTACCGGAAGGAACTATTTATGTTTTATAAAGACGAACGGCTAGCGCTGTTCATCGACGGCTCGAATCTTTATGCGGCCGCGAAAGCACTGGGGTTTGATATCGACTACAAGCTGCTGCGGCAGGAGTTTATGCGCCGCGGTAAAATGCTCAGAGCTTTCTACTACACAGCGCTTCTGGAAAATGACGAGTATTCGCCGATCCGTCCTTTGGTTGACTGGCTGCATTACAACGGCTTCACCATGGTAACGAAACCGGCAAAAGAGTACACCGACAGCATGGGGCGTCGGAAAGTCAAAGGAAACATGGACATTGAGCTGACCGTGGATGCCATGGAGCTGGCGCCGCGCGTGGATCATATCGTGCTGTTCTCGGGCGATGGGGATTTCCGCCCGCTGATTGCCAGCCTGCAACGTCAGGGCGTGCGTGTTTCGGTCGTCTCGACCATTCGCAGCCAGCCGCCGATGATCTCGGACGAACTGCGCCGCCAGGCGGACAACTTCATCGAACTGGAGGACCTGCGCGACGTGATCGGCCGCCCTCCGCGTGAAGTTCCGATGGAACCGCGCAGTGTCGCGGCCAGCGGGCAATAGCACCGGTTCACTCGGTACCGGGAAGGAAATCAGCGCGGTCAGGATGAACACCTGACCGCGCTTCTTAAATTAGAAACAGGTGCTAAAACACCTAACCGTTACCACTGATTCATGTCAGTTCAATGACGCAGTCCTGTCTGGACCAAGGCCGGGAAAAGACTTACCTGTGGCCTCAAGGAGACCGTGACATGAACAAGCCCCCCCTTACCCTGTACCTAGCCGCACCGCGCGGGTTCTGCGCCGGCGTCGACCGGGCGATCAAGATCGTCGAGATGGCGCTGCAGAAATGGGGCGCTCCGGTCTATGTGCGCCACGAGATCGTGCACAACAAATTTGTCGTCGACGGGCTGCGCGACAAAGGGGCTGTTTTTGTCGAAGAACTGGACGAATGTCCCGACGACCGGCCAGTGATTTTCTCGGCCCACGGCGTGCCGAAGGCCGTCCCGGAAACTGCTGCTCGGCGCGAGATGATCTATGTGGACGCGACCTGTCCCTTGGTGTCCAAGGTCCATGTCGAAGCCCAGCGCCACGCGGACGCGGGCCTTCAAATGATCATGATCGGGCACAAGGGCCACCCTGAAACGGTTGGCACAATGGGGCAACTGCCCGAAGGCGAAGTCCTGTTGGTCGAAACGGTCGAAGATGTTGCAACGGTTCAAGTGCGCGACCCTGAAAAGCTGGCGTTTGTGACGCAGACAACCCTTTCAGTGGACGATACCAAAGACATCATCGCCGCGCTTGAGGACAGGTTCCCGTCCATTGTCGGCCCCCACAAGGAAGACATCTGCTACGCCACGACCAACCGGCAAGAAGCCGTCAAAGCTGTCGCGCCAAAATCGGACGCCTTGCTGGTGGTTGGTGCGCCTAATTCGTCCAATTCACGGCGTCTGGTCGAAGTCGCCTCGCGCGCCGGGTGCGACTATGCCCAGCTTTTACAGCGCGCGACCGATATCGACTGGCGCGCGTTGGAGGGGATCTCAAGCATCGCGATCACCGCAGGCGCATCCGCGCCCGAGGTGCTGGTGAACGAGGTGATTGACGCCTTCCGCGATCATTATG
Source organism: Ruegeria sp. CL6 (assembly GCF_056536465.1). Lineage (NCBI taxonomy): Bacteria > Pseudomonadati > Pseudomonadota > Alphaproteobacteria > Rhodobacterales > Roseobacteraceae > Ruegeria > Ruegeria sp. CL6. Next base: position 175,844 of record NZ_JBQFPR010000007.1, on the reverse strand, counting down.
ACGTAACGGTCGAGATGGTGGAAACGGCCGTCGAAAACGTCGAGTTCAAGGTCCCACGCGTGCTGCGGGAACCGGCATGAGCGGCATACCACGCGCGCCCCTGTTTCTTGGATTGGCTGGCCTCATCCCATTCGTCTGGGGCGCTCTGACCTATCTGAACGGTGACCTGAAAGATTGGGGCAAAGAGGCGCTGGGGCCTCGGTTTGTTGGGCCATATGTCCAGTTGTTTTACGGCTCTGTCATCCTGAGCTTTATGTCAGGCGTTTTGTGGGGATTCGCGACCAAGACGTCCGGCAGCAAGGCAGCAACCTGTTACACACTCTCGGTCCTGCCTGCGCTATGGGCGTTCTTCAAGACAGGCGGCGGTCCGGTCAGCGCTGGAACAAGCCTGATGTACGGTTTTGCCGGGTTGCTTTTATTGGACGCCATGTTTTCATACTGGCGACTGACCCCGGTCTGGTGGATGCGCCTGCGCATTTTGCTGACGGCCGTTGTCTTGGCCTGCCTTGCCGTCGGAGTGTATTTGTGACCGATAAAAAAACAATCGACGCCTACACAGCCCGTGTCGCCGAATACCTGAGCATCCCTCTGCCGCCAGAACAGATCGAAGCGCGCATGGCCTTTGCCGAAGCGGTGATCGACGGCGGCTATGTTCTGGACCTCGGCTCTGGTCCCGGTTCAGACAGTGCGTTCCTACAGCGCGAAGGGCTGCGGGTTCGGGCGCTGGACGCAACACAGGCCTTTGTCGATCACGCTCGGGAAAATGGCATAGATGCGCATCTTGGTACGTTCGACGACGTGACCGAGGTTGCCGAGTATGACGGCATCTACGCCAGTTTTTCGCTTTTGCACGCCCCGCGCGAAGATTTCCCACGTCATTTGACGGCGATCCACCGCGCTTTGAAACCTCAGGGCGTTTTCTTCCTCGGCCTGAAACTCGGCACGGGGGAACATCGCGACGATCTGGATCGGTTCTATACCTATTTCTCGCAGACCGAGATCGAAGCAGCCCTTGCAACCGCCGGATTTACCATCGACCAGATCACCACTGGCGTCGGAGCGGGGCTGGCCGGGTCTTACGACGGCTTCATTCTGGTGCTCGCGCATGCCTGAACTGTTTGCCTATACAGACGGGGCTTGTTCCGGCAATCCCGGCCCCGGAGGGTGGGGTGTGCTGCTGCGCGCGATGGATGGCGACACCGTTCTGAAAGAACGCGAGCTGAGCGGCGGAGAGGCCGAAACCACCAATAACCGCATGGAACTGCTGGCCGCGATCAGCGCGCTGGAAACACTGGAACGGGCGTCGAATATCACGGTCGTTACAGACAGCGCCTATGTAAAGAACGGCGTGACCGGCTGGATTTTCGGGTGGAAGCGCAATGGCTGGAAAACCTCGAACAAAAAGCCTGTCAAGAATGTCGATCTGTGGCAACGGCTGGATGAAGCGCAGGCCCGCCACGATGTGACGTGGGAGTGGGTCAAAGGACATGCCGGTCACCCCGAGAACGAAAAGGCAGATGAACTGGCCCGTGCTGGCATGGCTCCGTTCAAGCCGAAAAAGGAAAAGGCGTGAGCGGTCTGGCGCTGCTCGACTATGCCTCGGTCTTTGTGTTTGCGTTGACGGGCGCTTTGGTTGCAAGCCGGGCGCAGTTGGATTTGGTCGGCTTTGCGTTCATTGCCTGCCTGACCGCGGTTGGCGGCGGCACAGTGCGTGATCTGCTGCTGGACCGGCACCCTGTTTTCTGGGTTGGGCAGCCCAATTACATTCTGATCGCGACCGGTGCTGCCGCGTTGGTGTTCTTCACGGCACACCTGGTGGAAAGCCGGTATAGCTGGCTGGTCTGGCTGGACAGCTTTGCCCTGTCCATCGCCGTTGCCGCTGGAACGGCTGCCGCTTTGTCACTGGGTCATTCCGGCATCATCGTCGTTTTGATGGGGATCATCACAGGTTGCCTCGGCGGGTTGATGCGCGACGTGGTCTGCAATGAGGTCCCACTGGTTCTGAAACAGGGCGAGCTTTACGTGTCTTGCGCCTTTACCGGTGCTCTGACCGCCGTTCTTGCAACCCGTTTTGGGCTCGATACCCTTGCAGCGCTTGCCGCTTGTGCGCTTGTCTGTTGGGCTCTCAGAGCTGGATCGTTACTGTTTGGCTGGCGACTGCCCGTCTACAAAAGCCGGCCACCGCGTCGTTAGCTACGAATCCTGGGCCAAATATCGTGTATTGGTCCGACAGCGGCCAAGCAGATCAGCGGCGCAGATATTTTTGCCAGATCCAGATCACCAGCAATGCGCCCAGAACGGCACCAACGAAACCGGACAGCCAGCCAGCAACGGTTATCAATGCGCGCAGAAGAAACCCGCCGACCAGTGCGCCGACGATGCCAATAAGCATCGTTGTTGGAATGTCAGCCTCGATCCGCATCAGACGTGTGGCCAGAAACCCTGCGGCCGCGCCGATCACAATCAGAGCGATTACGGGCATGTCATTTCCTCCAATGCGTCGGCACGATGATCAGCGCGCCGATGGATGAGATCACAGCTTTCAGGCCAGGCGCGCCAAAGCTGATGCCGAACATGATACGGATAAAATAAAACAGAAAAGCCCCACCGACGCATATTATGATGGATGGCACGTAACCGTTATGTGTGAAACCGGTTTTCTCTGACAGGTATCCCACGATCCCGGCGATCACGACTGTGCCCATCAGGATCATGAACATGCGGCATTACTCCGATTGAAAAAGCGTGCCGGCCGGGATTGGCCAGCCGCGCAGGAACGTTTCTGTATCCTGCGCGGCTTTGCCCGCCCTTTGCAAGCGCAGCAGTTTCACGGCCTCTTCTCCGCAGGCGACACACAGCGCGTCGTCCAGAACCTGACCGGGGGCGCCCTGCGCCTGGGCGAGACAAGAGGCCAGCAGTTTGACCCGCTCGCCTTCAACCAAGGTCCATGCGCCGGGAAAGGGTGACAATCCGCGTATCTGGCGATCAACCTCAACCGCTGGGCGGGTCCAGTCGATGCGTGCCTCGGATTTGTCGATCTTGGTGGCATAAGTCACGCCATCGTCGGGCTGGTTTGCCGGGGTCAGCTCTGGCAGTCTGGCCAGCGCCTGTACGATCAGCTCCGCGCCCATCTCAGAAAGCCGGTCATGAAGTTGGTCGGTCGTTTCCTGCTCTCCGATATCGGTGGCCTGTCGCAGCAAGACGGGGCCGGTGTCCAGCCCTGCCTCCATCTGCATGATACAGATACCGGTCTGAGCATCGCCCGCCATGATCGCACGGTGAATCGGCGCGGCACCTCGCCAGCGGGGTAGCAGGCTCGCATGGATGTTCAGGCACCCATGTCGCGGCGCATCCAGAATGGGCTGAGGCAACAGCAAGCCATATGCCACGACGACCGCCACATCAGCCTGCAGGGCAGCGAAAGCGGATTGTTCTTCTTCGGACTTCAAGGAAACAGGGTGGCGCACGGTCAGGTCCAACGCCTCGGCCCGTGCATGAACCGGTGTCGGGCGGTCTTTCTTACCCCGCCCCGCCGGGCGCGGCGGCTGACAGTATACAGCGGCAATCTCGTGCCCGGCCTCAACCAGCGCGTCCAAAACCGGCACCGAAAATTCGGGCGTTCCCATGAAAATTATGCGCATGATCTGCTCCAAGGATTGGGTGGTGCCGGGCTAAAGCCCAGCCTACGCGAGTTTCTTTGCTTTGCGCAGCAGTATGTCGCGTTTGACCTTGCTGAGCCGGTCGAAATACATCTTTCCGTTCAGATGGTCGATCTGGTGCTGCACGCTTGTGGCCTCGATCCCGACAAAATCACGACGGTCAATCATGCCCTGTTCATTCAGAAACTTGACCGTCACCGCACGCGGCCGTTTCACCTTGGCCGAGACACCGGGCAGGTTTGGGCTGGCCTCATCATGCTCACGCAGTTCGATCGAGCTGTGCAGAATCTCGGGGTTCGCCAATCGCACGGCCCGCCCCCGCTCGGTCGAGCCATCCACGACGGCCAGTCGCAGCATCACCCCGATCTGAGGCGCGGCAAGGCCCACACCGGGCATCGCCTCCATCGTATCCACCATGTCGTTCCAGATCGTGCGAATATCGTCGGTGATCTCGGTCACGGCCTCGGCCTTGGTGCGCAGGCGTTTGTCGGGCCACGGCAGGCAAGTACGGACCGTCATGCGCGGGCCTTTTCACGCTTTAGCTTTTGCATCTTGCGCGTGATCATCTGGCGCTTGAGCGGCTTGAGATAGTCGATGAACAGCTTGCCGTTCAAATGGTCTATCTCGTGCTGCACGCAGGTCGCCCAGAGGTCACCGAAGGTTTCCTGCTGCGCGTTTCCATCGCGGTCGATCCACGCGACCTCAACGACTTTGGGTCGGGTCACTTCGGCGTATTGCTCGGGGATCGAAAGGCAGCCTTCCTCATAGACGTTGGTTTCGTCCGAGGATGCGATGATTTCGGGGTTGAACATGATCAGCGGGCGCGGTGTCTCGCCCTCTTCCTTGACGCAGTCCATCACGATCAGCCGATCCAACACACCGATCTGCGGCGCGGCCAGCCCGATGCCGGGGGCGTCATACATGGTTTCCAACATGTCATCGGCCAGTTGACGCAGCTCGTCCGACAGGTCGGTCACAGGGGCGCAGACCTTTTTCAGGCGGGGGTCGGGATGGATAAGAATTGAGCGTTTCATGAGGTTGATTTAGGCCATCACACGCCCCACCGCAACGCCCCCCTTGCACCTGTCAAAATTGTAGCTAGCTTTCCTGCGGACAGATGGAGAAGACATGACTTTCAACGACCTGATCGACCGCCGGGGCACTCACAGTTCAAAATGGGACAAGATGGAGCAACTCTACGGCGTGTCGCCGCAGGACGGGCTGGCGATGTGGACGGCAGATTCCGATTATCCCAGCGCGCCCTGCGTCATTGAGGCCGTTCGCAAGGCCGCAGAACACGGCGTTTTCGGCTATTCGTGGGCGCACCCTGACTATCTGGCCTCGGTCCAGTGGTGGATGAAGAACCGTCATGGGTGGGACATCGACACAGACTGGGTTCTGACCTCGCAAGGTCTGGGCAACGCGATCGCACTGTGTCTGGATGTGTGGACCGAGCCGGGGGACGGCGTGGTCATATTCACGCCGGTCTATCATGAGTTCGCCCACAAGGTGAACAAAACCGGTCGCCGCGTGGTGGAATGCCCGTTGGTACGAGAGGGCGACAGTTACACCATTGATTTGGACGACGCGCAGTCGCGCTTGGACGGGTCGGAAAAGATGCTTCTCTGGTGCTCACCGCAGAACCCGTCTGGCCGGGTCTGGACTGCGGATGAGCTACGCGCTGTGGCAGCCTTTGCCGAACGCAACGGGCTTGTGCTGGTGTCTGACGAGATTCACCATGATCTGGTCTATCCCGGCAGCACCTTTGTCCCGATGGACGTGGCCGCACCCGATGCGCGCCCGTGGACGGTGACGCTGACAGCAGCCTCCAAGACGTTCAACATTGCCGGTCAGCGTACCGGCAACATGATCATTCCTGACCCGAAACTGCGCGCAACGATGATCCATCGCCTCAACACGCTGGACTATGGGCCCAGCGCTTTGGGCGTGGCCATGATCATGGCGGCCTATTCGCCCGAGGGTGCCGCATGGGTCGACGAACAGATCGCGCATCTGGACGGCAACCGCAAACTATTCGATGCGACGATCGCGGACATTCCCGGCCTTTGTTCGATGCCACTTCAGGCGACCTATTTGGCTTGGGTCGATTTTTCGGGCACTGGGATGGATCACGATGAGTTCATCCACCGCCTTAGAAATGATGCGCGGATTGCAACGTCCTCCGGGCCCGGTTTCGGCGCAGGTGGGGAAACGTTCGAGCGGTTCAACCTAGCCACCCAACGCAGCCGCATCGAAGAGGCTTGCACCCGATTGAAACTGGCGTTTGCAGACTTGCAGTAAATCTATGCCCAACGGTAACCCTGTTGGGCAGTCACTCAGCCCTTGTGCTCCAAAAGCGCGATGGGCGCGTCAGGATCGCGATAAAAATCCAGCGGGGCCTTGTCAGCCGCGGCAGTGCTGCGCTTGAACTCATAGCGCATTTCGCCTGCTTCGTCCTGATCCGCAATGATCAGACATTGATACAGGTGGTTTGCGCCATCGTAGATGTCGACAAGCCCGCGTAGCCGAGGCGTAGTTTCGGCCTCGACCGTGAATCCATCTTTCCACAATCTTAGAATTTTAAACGTATTGTCGCCAAATTCGACACGCAGCCTGCTGGCTTTCTTGAGCCCCGCGATTCGCGCAGCGTCCAGTTCAGCGCTCATTTCCTTTGAAACATAGGTCGTCATTACAAATTCCCCCCGCAGCGGACTCCTATTGTGCGGACACGAAAGTAAAAATCCAGTAAAGTCCTAATGATAAAATCTTAGGTTTCCTGCCTGTTGCATGAAATCCCAGTCCGATCTGTGCACATGTGCAGACGGTCTGCGCGTTCCGTCGGATGGGAACGATGAAGGCGGCCCCCTATGTTTGGAAAATCGAAATGCGGAGGAACACAGCATGGGCCTGTTGGTCGAGGGCAAATGGCACGACACCTGGTATGACACCGAATCCACGGGTGGCGCGTTCAAGCGCAGCGCGGCTCAGTTTCGCAACTGGTTGACTGCAGATGGCAGCGCAGGTCCGTCGGGCAAAGGCGGCTTCAAAGCGGAAGCGGGGCGGTATCACCTGTATGTCAGCTATGCCTGCCCATGGGCGCATCGCACATTGATCTTCCGAGAGTTGAAGGGGCTAAGCGACCTTGTCACGGTGTCAGTGGTTCACCCCGATATGCTGGACAAAGGCTGGACATTCGTAACAGACAGCGACGGCGCAACTGGGGACAACCTCTATGGGCTGGACTTTGCTCACCAAGTCTACACCAAGGCTGACCCAGGCTATTCGGGTCGTGTGACCGTGCCAATCCTTTGGGACAAACAGTTAGAAATCGTTGTCTCGAACGAAAGCTCTGAAATTATCCGCATGTTCAACTCGGCCTTCAACGGGATCACGGGAAACACCGACGATTACTGGCCAGAGGCAATGCGCGACGACATCGAAGAGGTGAACGCGCGCGTCTATTCCGACGTTAACAACGGCGTCTACAAGTCGGGCTTTGCCACGACCCAAGCAGCCTATGACGCCGCTGTAGCGCCGCTTTTCGATACATTGGACTGGTTAGAAAATCGCCTGAGCGCAAATCGCTACCTTTTGGGCGACCGGATCACCGAGGCTGACTGGCGGCTGTTCACAACATTGATCCGGTTCGACCCGGTCTATCACCTGCACTTCAAATGCAACCGAAGACGGCTGATCGACTATCCGAACCTGTGGGCCTATACCCGCGAGCTATACCAATGGCCGGGCGTCGCGCCGACGGTGAACATGACCCACATCGTGCGCCACTATCACTACAGTCACGACAGCATAAATCCGCATCGGATTATTCCGGTAAACCCCGTGCTGGATTACATGGAGCCGCACGGTCGCGGTCAGCGACCCGCCGCGTAGTGTTCGACCATCGCCGCCAGATCTTCTGGCGGCGTTGCACTTTGCACATAGGCGCAGGCGTTCGGGCTGTGCGCAAAGATCGACCCATCCGAGAAAAAGGTCGTGTTGGTGACAAATATCACCCGCGCGCCCGGTCGACGGTAGCTGGCGAAATCAGCAACAGCCAGCGCGCTGCCAGTTTCCAGAACCAGGTCCAGCACGATGATATCGAACTCAGCGCCATAAAGCGCAAGGATCGCGGCCTCTTGCCCGGTCACAAGCGTCACTTCGGCGCCCTGGCGCTGTAGATGCCTTTTCCAGACCCGACCTAGATCAGGGTTACTCTCAACAATCAAAACATTCATTAGCAACAACCTCGGCACAGGGTAGAACGGGTGGTGCCGAACCCTGAACTTTGTGATCACGCTATTTCCTTAACAAAGTGTTAATGGCCTCGATTCACCCCTCAATCACGCGGATTTGCTTGTGTATGCGGCAAAAATCCGCTTGAAACGCGCCGATACAAGCGATTCCGGCAAGTGTTATGATGGCAACTCATACTCATACTCTGAACCCGCGCGCGGCGCGTGATCATGGCGGCGGGCTTGACGGGGCCATAGCCACCTACGGTGGGACTCGCGCAGATTGGATTGACCTTTCCACCGGCATCAACCCGCACCCTTACAGCATTGATGGGTTGATCCCATCCGACTGGACCGATCTTCCCGACCATGGCGCTTTTGAACGCTTGACCGCCGCAGCCCGCGACTGTTGGTCTGTGCCCGGTAGTGCCGATATTTTACCATCGCCCGGCGCCTCTGCGGTGATCGCGCGTATCCCCGCACTTGCCCAAGCGGGCCGCGTTCACATCACGGCGCCAACGTACAACGAGCACGCAGCCGCATTTGCCGCGCAGGGCTGGACGGTTCAATCCGAAGGTCCGGCCGCAGCGCGTGTGATCGTTCACCCAAACAACCCGGACGGGCGCATCTGGTCCGAAGCCGACGCGGACGCCCCCCTGACCATCATCGACGAAAGCTTTTGCGATGTCTGTCCAGAGGCCTCCCTAATCCACATGGCGGCGAAACCCGGCGTGATCGTGTTGAAAAGTTTCGGGAAATTCTGGGGGCTCGCCGGGCTGCGCCTGGGATTTGCGATCGGCCATCCCGACCTGATCAAACAGCTCAACGATCTGACCGGGCCTTGGGCCGTCTCCGGCCCCGCCCTAAGGATCGGAGAGCGTGCGCTAAGGGATAAGGGCTGGGCCGACGCGACGCGCGCACGGCTAACGGACGAGGCCGACCGCCTGGACCGGCTGATCACCTCACACGGTGCGTCCTTGATTGGCGGCACCACACTGTTCCGACTGTACGAAGTCGACAGCGCCGCCGATTGGCAGGACCGATTGGCGCAGGCGCATATCTGGAGCCGCATTTTCCCCTATTCCAAGACCTACCTGCGTCTTGGCCTGCCCCCGGTCAACGGATGGGACAGGCTGGAGGCCGCACTGTGAGCACCGCCTTTCTGCTGGTCTGCGCGATGTGTCTGGACGCCGCGCTTGGCGAACCCGATTGGCTTTGGTCGCGTCTACGCCACCCGGCAGTCATCACTGGATCGGTCATTCAATGGCTGGACAAACGTCTGAACCACCGAGGGCATCGGCGTCTGAAAGGGGTGGCGGTTGCGCTGCTATTGGTTTGTGGGGCAGTGATCCTGGGGCTAGCGCTGTCATTCCTTGGACCTGTGGCCGAGATCATCGTCTGCGCGATTTTGCTGGCCCAGAAATCATTGGTGTCTCACGTCCGCGATGTAGGGGACGGGCTGCGGGTCTCGCTGGCCGAGGGCCGAGCTAAGGTTGCCATGATCGTGTCGCGCGACACCCGGGACATGACAGAAGCTCAGGTCGCGCGATCAGCCATTGAAAGTGCGGCCGAAAACCTGAGCGATGGGGTAATCGCGCCCGCGTTCTGGTTTCTGGTCGCTGGCCTACCAGGGCTTCTGGTCTATAAGGCCATCAACACGGCCGACAGCATGATCGGCTATCGCACCGAAGAATACCGTGACTTCGGCTGGGCTTCGGCGCGGTTGGATGACGCGCTGAATCTGATACCGGCCCGCTTGACCTGCGCGATGATCGTTACGCTGTCCGGTCAGTGGTCGCGCTGGCCCGAGATGGTGGCCGACGCACAGCGCCATATTTCGCCCAACGCGGGGTGGCCCGAGGCTGCCACGGCGCGCGCACTGAACCTCGCCCTGGCAGGGCCGCGCAGCTATGATGGCCAGCTTCGCAATCTGGCATGGGTAAACGGCGACGCCCCACGGGACATCGGCGCGCCGGAAATTTTCCGCGCATGTGACCTGCTTTGGAGGGTCTGGGGGCTTGCACTGGGCCTCGTGTCGGTGTGGGTTGGTATCAGCTTTGTTTTCTGACGGATTCACCCATGCGCTTGCTTCCCGGTATTCTTGCCGCCGCCCTGTTTGCTTCGCCCGCCTTTAGCCAATGCGGAGGCGGATTCAATAGCTTTGTGAATGGCCTAAAGGCCGAGGCGGTTGACAAGGGATTTAACTCCGCAACCGTCAACGGGTTTTTCCAAGGCGTCCAGCAGGATGGCGCGGTGCTGAGGGCAGATCGCGCGCAAGGCGTCTTTCAGAAACCGTTCATCGAATTCTCTCGCCGCCTGATCTCGCAGAACCGGATTGATCGCGGACAAGCGATGTCGCGCAAATACGACTCAGTGTTTGACCGAATTGAACGGGACTATGGCGTATCTCGGGGCGTATTGCTGGCGTTCTGGGCGTTTGAAACCGACTATGGCGCAGTTCAGGGGGATTTCAACACCCGCAACGCCTTGGTGACATTGGCCCACGATTGCCGCCGGCCCGAACTGTTCCGGCCGCAGATTTTCGCTGCGCTAAAGCTGTACGATCAGGGCAATTTCGATCCCGCCCGAACGACAGGAGCCTGGGCGGGTGAGATCGGCATGGTTCAGATGCTGCCGCAGGATATTCTGGACAATGGCGTGGACGGCGACGGCGACGGGAAGGTTTCGTTGAAAACATCTGCCCCGGATGCGCTTTTGTCCGGCGCGAAAATGCTGTCGCATCTTGGGTGGCAACCGGGGCAGCCTTGGCTGCAGGAAGTCACGGTTCCCGCCCAGATGGATTGGTCATTGTCTGGCCCGGGCAAGCCGCGCCCTGTGTCCGAGTGGCAGGCGATGGGCGTACAGGCCCGCAGCGGTTCACTGGCCAACCTGCCTGCATCGCTGATCCTGCCACAAGGACATAAGGGACCGGCGTTTCTGGCCTATCCCAATTTCGACGTATATTTTGAATGGAACCAGAGCTTTGTCTACGTCCTGACCGCCGCCTATTTCGGAACCCGACTGGAAGGTGCGCAAATCTACAACGCTGGGAATCCGGCGCAGGGTTTGACAGACGCGCAGATGAAGCAGCTACAAACCAAGCTGCAAGCGCGCGGGCATGATGTTGGCAAAATCGACGGCATTCTGGGCGCCGGAACGCGGGCGGCTGTTCAGGCCGAACAACAGCGGCTGGGGTTACCCGCGGATGCGTGGCCGACGGCGGAGTTGTTGGGGCGGTTGTGAAAGGGTGTCTGACTTGGGCCCATTGTCACCGTCAACAAATCAGCGTGGCATTCTTTGGTGTAGAATTTGCTCTGAAAACTTGGTTCTCTAAGAGTTACCTAGAGTTTTGCTCCAAGTTATACTTAAGTGTTCCAATGAAGTTACAAGTCTTTTCTCGCGTTCTACAACTTTCCTCTCTAGTACTTTTGACTTCCGCAATCTCCGCGATTGCCGAAGAGCATTGCCTGATACGCTATGAATCTTTGGTTAGCATTAAGAGGTTCGACGTTCCGGCCACAGTGCCCGGTCTTGAACCCCAAATAATCATGCCTTCGGAAGGCAAGTTGCAGTTCTTTCTCGAAAACGATGCAAAGTACGGACACGACGCTTGGTCGCCCACCGGAGATATTACGCCAGCGGTGGGGCCTTATGATCCCAAGAGCGGACGCCTGTACGTTTGGGGCTACTTTGACATCGGATGGATCGAAGTGATTGATCAATCTGGAAATTGGTTGTTTGGCGAAAGCGCCAAGATTTCTCCTCGTCTGTTTGATAGCTGGAACGATGGGAAAGGTGACTCTTTGAAAGAAAATCTTAGAAGCCCGGTTCTCGATGTTTTGTTTTATCAAGGCACAACTGCAAAACACTGGCTCACGAAACGCCAATCTTACAGGGTGTACCAAATTGACGGTTCCGAAATGAAACGTGTGCCCGATTTGGAAACCCGCAAACTGCGCTACATCGGAGATGACCCGATTGCCAAAATGGCGGTATTTGCACCAGTAGACGTAGAGTGGTCTGATGGCCAACACCGCTTCGTCTGGTACAATGGTGAATCCGTAATTGAACCCCCTTCGGAAGAAGAGATACCCCACACCTTTTGTTATTAGGAAAATAGTTGTGCGTTACTTACGCAAAAACGAACGTCCGCTTTCATCCGCATAGCATCCCTTGAAAAAAGCGCTCGAGAGATCATCTCCACCTCATTCCGGCCTGACCGGATACCGATCCCCCTTCTCGTCTATCAGAACCAGCCTCCCCCCACTGCGCACATATAGATCACAGCGGCTGAATCCGTTGCGATAAACGATGCAGACGCTGCCATCTTCGGCGATGGAATAGGTGCCAAAGGCCGCGTCGCCGCTGGCGTAGGTATAGGAGTAGGCACCTCCAGCAGAGAATTCAGCCTGACCGTCATCGTAGAAGGTAAAAGTCTGGCCTGCCAACGCGTCCAGCTCCTCGGGCGACAGGGGGATGTCTTCGGGTTTGGTGGGCCATTCGGTGGCGGTAGCCGGGCCAGCGAACAGCAGGGCGAGGATCAGCGTGCGTGTCATGCCGCCATACTAGCCCTGCTGAAAGGAAAGAGTGGCATAACATTGAAGTGATGATCAGGCGACCATCTGCTCGGCCTTCTTCAGATCGACCGAGACCAACTGGCTGACGCCCTGTTCCTGCATGGTCACGCCGAACAGACGGTCCATCCGCGCCATCGTTACCGCGTGGTGGGTGATGATCAGGAACCGCGTGTCGGTCTGACGACACATCTCGTCCAGCAGGTCGCAGAAACGTGTCACGTTGGCGTCGTCCAGCGGCGCGTCGACCTCGTCCAGCACGCAGATCGGCGCGGGATTGGCGAGGAAAACGCCGAAGATCAGCGCGGTCGCGGTCAGGGTCTGTTCGCCGCCCGAGAGCAGGCTGAGGGTCGACAGCTTCTTGCCCGGCGGCTGGCACATGATTTCCAGACCTGCATCCAGCGGATCGTCGCTTTCGACCATGACCAGATTGGCCTCACCACCGCCGAACAGATGTTTGAACAGCATGGCGAAGTTCGAGTTCACCTGCTCAAAGGCAGTCAGCAGACGCTCGCGCCCTTCGCGGTTGAGGCTGGCAATGCCGCTGCGCAATGCCTTGATCGCCTCTTCCAGATCGGCCTTTTCAGAGTTCAGCGTGTCAAATTCTTCCTGAACCTCTTTCGCATCTTCTTCGGCGCGCAGGTTCACAGCACCCATCGCATCGCGCTGGCGTTTGTGACGGTTGACCTCAGCCTCCAGCGCGTCGGCGGCGGGCATCTGGTCGGGGTTCACATCCAACTGGTTCAGCAACTGGTTCGGGGTTAGTTGCTGATCTTCGGCAATGCGTTCAGCCGCCGCAGTTACCCCTTCTTTTGCGGCGTCGCACCGCGCCTCGGCAGCCGCTCGGGTTTCACGGGCCTCGGACGCGACGCGTTCTGAATCCCGCTCGGCCATGACAACTTCGCGTTGCTGGGTTTCGGCCTGAGCCAGTTTATCCGCAGCCTCGGCCCGACGCGCTTCGGCCGTTTCGATCAGCTCATTGAGTTCTTCACGCGCCTCGGCAATTTCGCCGGGGGCGGCCATGGCTTCGGACAGCTCGTCTTCCGAGCTTTCCTTGCGCTCGGCCAGTTCGGAAATCCGCTTTTCGGCACTGTCCAGACGATGCCGCCAACCGCTCAGGTCTTTCGTCACCTCTTGCGTACGCCGGGTTCGGGCCTCTCCTTCGCGGCGCAGCTCATCATGGGTCGAGCGGTGGGTCAGCATGGTGATCCGCGCGGCTTCGACCGTTTGTTTGATGTCCTCAACCTGCGCGCGGGCGCTGTCCAGATCACCCAGGCCAGTCAGCGCGCCCTCGGCCTCACGCAATTGGGTACGGGCGGACATCGCGTCTTCTTTGTGGCGGTCAACGGCAAGGGCCAGAGTCTCGAGCTTGCCCTGTGCCAGATTGCGGTCGGCCTCGGCCCGGCTAAGTTGCCGCGCGGTTTCGGCCATACGCTGATCCGCGGCACGGCGGGCTTCACGCGCCCGGCGGTCTGCTTCGGTGACATCGGCCAATTGCTGCGACAGAGCCTCATGCGCCGCGCGTGCCCCATCGGCCTGCGCCTCGGTCCGGGCTAGTTCCTGCTTCAGCGCTTCCAGCTTGTTCAATTGCTCCAGCCGCAGCGCCGCCGCGCTTGGCGCGTCTTCGGCCCAAGCCCGGAACCCGTCCCAGCGCCACAGATCACCCGAGCGCGACACCAGACGTTGCCCCGGTTGCAGCGAAGCCAGCAAACGCGCGCCCTGTTCCGCGTCGACCAACCCGATCTGAGCAATCCGACGGCTCAGACGATCCGGCCCCGAGACATGCAGCGCCAGAGGCTCTGCGCCATCCGGCAAGGGTTGATCTGCATCGTATCCGGCAACCTGAACCCAGCCGGACGGCCCATCGCCTTCGACCAGCGGCGCGCGCAGGTCATCGGCCAGCGCCGCACCCAGCGCCTTTTCATAGCCCGGCGCCACGCGCAGCAGGTCAAGCACCTGCCCGCCTTCGGCCGTATCACGCTCCACCAGTTTCGCAAGGGCCGCGGTTTCCGCCCGGATCGCGCCAAGCTCACCTTCGGCTTCGGACCGTTGGGCGCGGGCCTCGGCCTCTCGCGCCTGCGTTTCAGTGCGCAATTCGTCCGCTGCGGCCAGTGCTTCCTCGGCGGCCTCGGCAGCTTCGCGGGCTTCTTCCTCACCCTCCTGAGCAGCCTCGAACGCCTCGGCTGCGCGGCTCAGCGCATCACGGGCTTCATCCACTGCGACGCGAGCTTTTTCTTCTTCGCCCTCAGATCGGGCCAGCGTCTTGCGACTATCCTCAACCAAACGCTGCGCCGATTGGTGCCGAGCGACAAGACGCGCCATATCCTCGGTTTCCTGCGAGAGGTGGTCCTCGCGGTCCTGCAGAACAGACGCGGCCTCGCGCGCAATTTCGGCGGCTTCGGCGACTTTCTCATCATGCCCTTCGGCGGCCTTGGCAAGTTCCCGCGCCTCCCACTCCAGCCGCTCGATCATCTGACCCGCATCGCGGTTCAGGCCAGCCTCGCGCTCAATATCATTGCCCAACTGCTGAATTCGGTTTGTCAGGGTTTCGATCGTCTGCCGCGCGCGTGCTTCCTGATCGGCCAATTGATCGCGCTGCACCTGCTGGCGTTGCAACACGGCGGCGGCAATCGCTTCCTCCTCGCGCAGAGGGGGCAGAGTTTCCTCGATCTCGGCACGTTTGGCCGCCGCTTCACGCGCTTCGGCCTCGGCGCGAGACGCCTCAGTAATGCGCTCGCGCAGCTTTTCTTCGGCCTGCTGACGGGCCACATCAGCCTCTTTCCAGCGGCGATACAGCAGCATCCCCTCGGCCTGCCGCAACTGTTCCCCAATCTCGCGATACCGGGCAGCCTGTCGTGCTTGTCGGGCCAACTGCGCAAGCTGCGTTCCAAGTTGTTCCAGCACGTCATCTACACGCGTCAGGTTGGATTCAGTGCCTTTCAGCTTCAACTCGGCCTCGTGCCGGCGCTGATACAGGCCCGAGATCCCCGCCGCTTCTTCCAGAATACGCCGACGCGCGCGGGGTTTGGCGTTGATCAATTCGGCGATACGGTTCTGCCCCACAAGCGCGGGTGAATGCGCACCGGTCGAGGCATCGGCAAACAACATCTGCACATCGCGGGCGCGCACATCCTTGCCATTGGTCTTATAGGCGCTGCCCACATCGCGAGTAATACGGCGCACGATTTCAAGCTGATCGGTATCGTTGAACCCTGACGGGGCCAGCCGTTCCGAGTTGTCCATGGTCAGAACAACTTCGGCAAAGTTGCGGGCGGGTCGTGTGGCCGCCCCCGCAAAAATCACGTCCTCCATCGCGCCACCGCGCATGGACTTGGGGCGGTTTTCCCCCATCACCCAGCGCAACGCCTCCAGAAGGTTGGACTTGCCGCAGCCATTGGGACCCACAACTCCGGTCAACCCGTCCGCGATGATCAGGTCGGTCGGATCAACAAAGCTTTTGAAGCCGGTGAGTTTGAGTTTGCTAAAGCGCAAAGGCGACGGGTCCCATGATTCCTATATCTGGAAGTCTGCGCAACAGATTGGGGCCGAGTCAACGAGGTTGCGCAGGATATGGGATATCGGCAGGAGTTATCCACAATATCTTGCTGATTTCCGCCGGTCATAGCCCGTATCAGTAGGGCGTACACTCAAAGACCTGATAACCGCCGTCACCCACACCTTCATAGATGCCAAAGTCGATACATTCGTAGTTTGGCACAGAAATCGAGGTCAGTAACAAGCGTTCGCCGGTTTGACGATCACACCCCAATACGCCGACCGTCACAGCCGCATCGCCCAGAACGTCAAGGACTGGGCAACCCGAAACCTGCGCCATCGCAAGGGCCGCGCGATCACGGATGGGGCCGAGGCGCGGAGCGTATTGCGTGTTGACCCGCACCGCCTCGGCCAACTCTCCTCGCACGCGCACGTCAAACACACTGCCGTTGACCGCAATCCGGGTGGCCGGAACATCGCGGAAATGCGGCGTGCCAGCCGAACACGCGGCCAACACCAACAGCAAAGTCAGAAACCGCTTCATACCCCGATCAATGGCCGGAATTGGTTAACAGATCCTTATTGCGCACTCAGGCTCGCAAGACTTCCCCCAAGCGGCGTATTCCTTCGCGAATTGTCGCCTCGTCCGAATTAGAAAAGCTCAATCGGATCGTATTTGCGCCCGAGCCATCAGGGAAAAATGCCTGTCCCGGAACAAATGCCACTTTGACCGTTTCCAAAGCACGGGCCAACAATGCGGCGCCGTCGGTACCGGCGGGCAGTGTCAGCCAGATAAACATCCCCCCTTCGGGCTTTGTCCATTCCACCCCTTCCGGCATGTGTTGTTCCAACGCTGCAAGCATGGCACCCCGACGCGCCCCATAAACCTGGCGCAGCATTGGGATATGTGTGTCGAAACACGCCCGCGCCACCTGGTCTATCGCCATCTGGTTAATCGTCGCTGAATGAAGATCAGCAGCCTGCTTCATCAACACCAGCTGAGAGATCACGGGCTTGGCAGCAACGACCCACCCGACTCTCAGGCCCGGTGAAAGCGTCTTGGAGAAGCTGCCGCAATAGATCGTGCGACACTCTTCGATGGACCCCTTCCGCGCCAATTCCAATGCCAAAACCGGCGGGATCGCTTCCCCTTCGTATCGCAACGCCTGATACGCCCCGTCCTCGATCACGGCGCAGTTCAGGTCCTCCGCGAGATCCAGCAGAGCCTCGCGGCCACGCAAATCCACGGTCTCGCCCGTTGGGTTGGCGAAATCCGGTGACAGGTAGGCAAACTTGACCCTGCCCGCCCCGGCAGCAGCGGCGTATTCATCAGCACCCCGGTTGCCATTAACACTCAGCCGGTCGAACCGCGGCTCATAGGCGTTGAATGCAGCCAGCGCGCCCAGATAAGTCGGCCAACCGACCAGAGCCGTATCACAGGGTGACAGATAAAGCTTGCCCAGATAATCCAGCGCTTGCTGCGACCCAGACGTGATCAGGATATTGTCGATGTCGCAAACAATGCCGATCTCGCGCATATGGGCGACGAGCCATTCGCGCAACGGGGCATAGCCTTCACTGACCGAATACTGCAGGGCCTGCGCCTGCTTATTTGGACCAAGCGCAACCTGAAAAGCCTGCGAGAATGCGTCTGCGGGAAACAAGGCCGGGTCCGGGATTCCGCCTGCAAAGGAAATAATCCCGGGCTGATCCAGCAGCTTCAGCAATTCGCGAATTTCCGACGCCTTCATGCGCGACGCCCGCGTTGCAAACAACTCGTGGTTGGTCATGAGCCTCCTCCGCTCTTGGGTGCGTGAACACTAATGAGTCGCACATTAATGTCAACAAAGCTGACCTAATGTTTCAAGCCATATGATCTGGCCTTCTTGAACCGCCCCTCAATCCGTGGTCATATGATTTGACCAATTCTCAGAACGACATCCCCATGCCCTTTCAAAAAGTTCAGACCGAAAAGCTCTCAATAGCGGTGGTGCGGCAAATCGAATTGCTGATCCTGCGTGGCATCCTGCGCCCCGGCGAACGCCTTCCGGCCGAGCGCGAACTGGCCGAGCGACTGGGCGTGTCCCGCCCCTCCCTGCGCGAAGCGATCTCCGAGTTGCAGGACCAAGGTCTGCTGACCGCCAAAGCCGGATCCGGCATCTACGTGGCCGAGGTTTTGGGATCGGCCTTTTCCCCCGCTCTGATCCGTCTGTTCGGCAGCCATGATGAGGCGGTCTCGGACTATCTGTCGTTCCGCAGGGATATGGAAGGGTTGGCAGCCGAACGCGCGGCGCGGCTGGGATCGGAAAGCGACTTGAAAGTCGTTCAGACGATCTTTGACAAGATGGAAGCGGCCCACGCCCGCAATGCCTCGGAAGACGAAGCGCATCTGGACGCTCAGTTCCATATGGCCATCATCGAGGCCAGCCACAACGTCGTGATGCTGCACATGATGCGGTCGATGTTCGACTTGCTGCGGCAAGGAGTGTTCTACAATCGCCAAATGATGTTCAACCAACGCACCACGCGCGAGGCTATTCTGGACCAGCACCGCGCCATCAACGCCGCACTACAGGCCCGTGATCCCGAAGGCGCCAGAGATGCAGTACATCGCCACCTGAGTTTTGTGCGGCAATGCATGGAGGACACCCAGAAGGCGCTTCGCAATGAGGCCATAGCTCAGCAAAGGCTGGATCACGAAACCGGACAAGCATGAAGAACATCCGGTAAATTGCCTCATGTTCCGGCTTCAACCAATATCGCGGCCGGTATTCCTGCGTCAGATAGGTATTGCCCTTTGCTCTGGACCTTTCGGTGAAAGTTGGACATCTAGTGCCAGAACATCTTGAACCCGTCCCGAACTGGCGACAAGGGCACTGCACATGTCTAAACTTACCTTTGGGCTTCGCACCAACATTGACCCCTGCACAATCGTCGCCAGCAATGGCAGATCGGGCAGCACGCTGATGTTCGATGCTTTGTGGGTTGCATGCAAACGCCGACATTGGTTCCGAAGGCCGACGGCCAGTTTCCAAGAAAGTCTGGCCTCTGCGCCTCTTACAGCCGGCTCTCTGGTGAAGACTCACGATTATCCAGATGGGTTAAGGGGCCGCGAGAATGTCAAGGTTCTGTTCTGTTTCGGTCCGACAAAAGCGTCAGCTCTTTCCGTTTATTCAGCGGTAGAACGGTATGGGCGCGACTGGGTTGACCAGCACTTTGAACACCTTCACGCCAAGGGTCCCTTTGACGACCTGTTCAAATATGATGTCCTCAATCAAGTGGAACAGTTGAAACAGTGGGGCACGTTTCAGGAGGTTCCAGTTCTTTGCCTAAGCTATGATGCGATCTGGCGGCGGCAGAAGGATGTCGAGGATTTTCTGAATTTGAAGTTCACTTTGCCCGAACGTGTTGAGCGTGCGCGAAAGTCCATACCTGACGACTTGCTGGCAAAGGCATCTCAGGTCTATGACCCAATCGATGAAGTCGTGGCGGAACTACCGGAACTGTTCCTAGCCTCGCCGGAACATTCGGACGTTCTGGACAGGTTGCCTGTAAAAACGCAGTCTGTTTCCTAGTGAGATAAAAAAACCCGGCGCAATGGCCGGGTTTTCTTTTTAGATTTCTCTACAAGCCTAGTGCAGCTTTTCACCAACGTCCGCGATTGCGGCGTCGATCAGCTTGTTGGCTTGCGTTGCAGTCATCTGCTTGGCCAGAACCGCGTTCGCTGCAGAAACAGCGACCGTGATCGCCCGATCGCGAACCTCTTTCACAGCCGAAGCCTCAGCCGATGCGATCTGATCCTGTGCAGCGGCCAGACGGCGTGCGATGGATTTTTCCAGATCGACCTTGGCTTGTTCTGCCGCCAGAGCCGCGTCGTCCTTCGCAGCCGCTACGATGGCGTCTGCCTGGGTCTGCACTTCACGCTGCTTGCGCTCATACGAGGCCAGCAGGCTGCGTGCTTCTTCATGCAGGGCACGGGCTTCGTCCAATTCGGACTTAATGCCCTCGGCACGGTTGTCCAACGCGCCCCCGATCATGCCGGGAACCTTGAAGTAGAACAGGACCGCGATGAACACGATGAAGCCCAAAAGGACCACAAAATCCGTGTTGCCAAGCGAGAAGAACGGGCCTTTGGCTGCAAATGCCGGGCTTGCTGCGCCGAAGGTCAGGATAAGGGCAAGAGTATTCCGCATGTCACTTATCCTTTCATCTGCGCATCAACAGCACCGTCGATGGCTTTGGCATCCGCCTCGCCGCCCAGCGCAGTGACCAATTCAGCCGCCGTGTCCTTGGCAACCACTTGAATGCTTTCCAGCGCACCGGCACGGATGTCGGCAATCGCCTTTTCCGATTCAGCCGCCTTTGCAGCGATTTCCGCATCCGCCTTGGCGATCGCGTCATCCAGACCAGCCTGGATTTCGGCACGGGCTTCGGCAGCGATACGCTGCGCTTCGGCACGGGCATCGGCCAGCGCCTTGTTATAGGCCTCTTCGGCCTCGACCGCCTTGGCCTTCAGATCTTCGGCCGCAGCCAGGTCATTTGTAATGGTCCCCTGACGCTCTGCCAGGATTGCCGCGATGCGGGGCAGAGCCACGCGGGACAGGACCAGAAAGATGACGACCAGCGTGATGACCAGCCAGAAAATCTGGTTGGGGAACCAATCGAAGCAGAGCTGCGGCATCCCGATGGCAGAGCCATGCGAGTCGACGCACGAGCCAACTACTTCTTCGCTAATGGGTTCAGTCGCCATGATGTCCTCCGTCGGAACGTTGTCTTTACAACAGGTGGGCCGCTATGGCTTGGGCCCACCTGCGCGTAAGGATCAGGTTCCGCAGATTAGACGGCGAACATCAGCAGCAGCGAGACGAGGAATGCGAAGATCCCCAGGGCTTCTGCGAATGCGATACCGATGAACAGGGTTGCGGTCTGCGAAGCAGCCGCCGAAGGGTTGCGCAGGGCGCCGGCTAGGAAGTTGCCTGCAACGTTGCCCACCCCGATTGCGGCTGCGCCGGAACCGATTGCTGCCAGGCCTGCGCCGATGTGTGCGAGATCGCCTTCCATGATGTATCTCCTTACGAATTGGAAGTTTCGATGTTGGGTGTTCGGACCTTAGTGCGACGGATGCAGAGCATCTTTCAGATAAACACAGGTCAGAATGGTGAATACGTAGGCCTGGATAAAGGACACAAGGACCTCAAGCCCATACATTGCGGTGATCGCCAGAACGGACACGGGCGAGATCGCGGCAATCGCGGCAAAGCCTGCGAACACCTTGATCACGGCGTGGCCTGCCATGACGTTACCGGCAAGACGAATGGAGTGGCTGACCGGGCGCACGAAGTACGAGATCAGCTCGATGATCGCCAGAACCGGGCGCAGGGCCAAAGGCGCGCTGGACACCCAGAACAGACCCAGAAACGCGGCACCGTTCTTGACAAAACCCAGAACGGTCACGGTCAGGAACACGGCCAGCGCCAGCGGAATGGTCACGGCGAAATGCGATGTGGTGGTAAAGGACGTTGGGATCATCCCCAGGAAGTTCGCGGTCACGATGAACATGAACAGGGTCATGACATAGGGGAAGAACTTGACGCCTTCCTTGCCGCAGATGTCTTCCAGCATCTTGTAGATAAAGCCGTAAGCCAGTTCTGCGACCGACTGCATCCGCGTCGGCACGATGGCACGCTTGGACGTGCTGAGAACCAGCAGGGCAAAGATCGCCGCAATCGCCAGGAACAGCCACAGGGTCACGTTCGTCGGCGTGTACCACGCAATCGCACCGTCGCCGAACAACGGCTTAACGATGAACTGGTCCATCGGGTGGAAAACCAGGCTGCTGCCTTCTGCTGCGGTGGTCTCAGTTGCCACGTTCAGTCCCTCTCGTCCTTCTCGGCAGCCGTCGCCGCCGCTTGTTTCTCTTGGACCTCTTTCGCGCTGCGGAGCATAACCTTCACGCCCGCGACAAGGCCCAGCAATGTGAACAGCACCAGAAAGATCGGGATTGTCCCGAGCAGGCTGTCCAGCCCGTATCCGATGCCAAATCCGATCCCCAGACCAGATACCATTTCGATGACCATCCTCCAGGCAAGCTCGCCTCCGGACACGTCAGCATCTGCGCGGGGCTTGGGCTGTTTCGCCTTTTTCGCCGCGTCGATCTTGGCCTCAAGCTGCGCCATACGCTGCTTTTGGTCATCATCTGTCACGGGCGCTTCCTTCGCACAGTCTTGGGTAGGGTGCTAAGGCTGACGGCGCACAGAGTCAACGGCGTTGAACGCTCGAATCGCCGCATGTTAAGCCAATGTTTTTATTGCAATTATTATTCGAACGATAACCGGACACGTCGACCACGCCCAGCGATTTGCACGCAAACACGCTGAATCCCCATATTCAACCAAGTGGTTGACCAAACCCGGGCGCTGTGGTTCAGCGGAAACATGTCCAACGATCTCGACACTGTATTCGCAGCCCTTGCAGACCCCACGCGCCGCGCCATCCTCGCCATGCT
Organism: Ruegeria sp. CL6; assembly: GCF_056536465.1. Lineage (NCBI taxonomy): Bacteria > Pseudomonadati > Pseudomonadota > Alphaproteobacteria > Rhodobacterales > Roseobacteraceae > Ruegeria > Ruegeria sp. CL6. The sequence goes on along the minus strand of NZ_JBQFPR010000007.1, from coordinate 153,379 downwards.
GCTCGAGGACGACATGGCCGTGACCGACGTGGCAGAGCCATTCGAGATGTCCTTGGCGGCGATCTCGAAACATCTGGTGATCCTGACCAAGGCGGGACTAATCAGTCAGGAAAAACGTGGTCGGGTGAAGTGGTGCAAGCTCGAGCCGGACGCCCTGCGCGCAGCGTCCGTCTGGATGCAGGGGTTCGGACAGTTCGAGCCGGTAAATCTGGACGCGTTTGAACGGTTCCTCGAGGTCGAGCTACCCGCAGCCGAGGAATAACCCGGTCACCTCACGACGAAAACGGAGACGCTGGCGTGCTTAGCCAGATACCCGGCATGGCTTGAAAAGATATAGTCCATGATCCGGGGCGCATGTGTGCCGACCACGATCAGGTCCGCTCCGATCTCGTCTGCCGCCTTGGCCAGATCCCCGTCCACCTCGGCCGCGACGTCAACCGAGTGGATATTGCGGAAGCCAACTTCCGTCCCGCTGTTTTTGGCCAGATGGTCTGCGAATTCCCGCAGATTCTCGGTGATTGTGGCGTCGGTTTGAACCGGGTCGCCGGGCTGGGTTCCGGTCACACTGACAACAGTGATTTTGGCACCTTGCCATTTGGCGATCTCGGCGGCGACATCGGCGGCTTTGCGAACCTCGGGCGGCAAATGCAAATCCACCGGGAACATAATGTGGTTGTACATGGTGCAATCCTCCTCAGCCGAAGCATAGGAAAATCCGCATGTATCAGCTTTGATCTGCCTCAAGAGTTGGGCGTTGGTCAGGTTGATCGTCTGGCCGCAACAGCATGAGAAGCGCGACGCAGGTCAGAACCACACCAACAAGGATCAACGCAACCGGCGCACCGTTTCCTAACGCAATTTCCCACAGGATCACCCAACTGGGCACAAGATACGTGTAGGCCATCACCTTTGCAGACGGCAGACGCAATGCCGAGAACTGAACCAGCACAAAGCTGGCGGCTGTGGCAAAGATAGAAACATACAGCAATCCGACCCATACGATTACCGGCAGGTTCGCCCAGTCCGTTGCGCGAATGTCGGCCCAGCCGAACAGCGTCAGCAATAGGCACCCGGCCAACAACGTCCCAAAGGTGAACACGACCGCCGGCTCTCCGTGGTTGAGCTTGCGCACCATGGGCGTGTAGATCGCGTGGGCGACGCACCCCCAGAAATAGATGATTTCTCCGGTCCCGATCTGGAAGGCCGCAAACGCCTGCCAATCCGCCCTGAAAATAACCCAAAGCGCACCAACTGCTCCGATGGTAAGCGCCAAGGCCATTCGAGGTGTGGTCACCTGCCGAAGCAATACCCAACCCGCCAAAGCAGACAAAACCGGCGTCAGGGTAAAGACCGCCGCTGCACTGACAGGGGGCGCAGTTTTCAGGCCGTGGAACATCAGGACGAAATATGTGGCGAACAGGCCACCCAGAACCAGATAGCGCCATGGCGCTTGCGCGGCGCTACGCGGCAGACCGGTTGTAAAAAGCGCAGCGACCCCGATCACAACCGCAGCAATGGCAAATCGCGCGGCCGTCACTGCCTCGGGCGCGATCTGGTTTGCGATCATGGCGCCAAGCGAAAAGCTACCCGCGACCAAAGCAGAAAAGACAAGCATGGCCAGATGGCCGCGCGCCTGTACGCTCACGGCAGCCAATCCTTGGATTGTTCTTTCAGATAGGTCAGGAACGCCTGCACCTTGGTCGTTCGATGCAGGTCGACATGCGTCACCAACCACAAATTGCCAAACCATTCGGGCAAGGGATCAATGACCTCGACCAGATTTGGATCACGGGCGGCCTCCCAACGGGCCATGAAACCGATGCCCGCACCGGATAGCACCGCCTCGCGGATGCAAAAGTTATTGGTGCAGCGGAACGTGATCTGTCCCAGCGGAACTGTCTGCCGCAGCCAGCGCGAAAACGGGGCGCGACTGTTTTCATCATCCGTACTGACGAAATGATGCTCTGCAAAATCCTCAACGCTTGAGGGTTTGCCGTGGCGGTCGATGTAGTCCGCGCTGGCATAAAGCCCGACTTCCTGTGTGATGAAAGGCTGCACAACATTGTCTGGCTGATCAGGGGCTGAACCTGCACGGATCGCCACATGCGCCTCACCATATTCCAGCCGGAACAATCTGTCCCCGGTCAGGTACCGCACGATCAATTCCGGGTGCAGGCGCTGAAACTCGCTCAGAACGGGGACGACCAATGGCGCCAAAGAAGACAGAGACGTTACGACCAACTCACCCGACACATCATCCCCGCGCCCCTTCATGCGCCCGACCAATTGGTTGAACTGATCTTCGGTTGCCTGAGCGACACGCAGCAGGTCTTCTCCGGCCTCGGTTGGGGTGTAACCGCGCGCATGACGTTGGAACAGCTTGACACCCAACCGCGCCTCGATTGCGTCGATATGCCGGATGACCGTGGCGTGGTGCACGCCCAGAACCTCGGCCGCGCCGCTGACAGTGCCCATCCGTGCGACCTGATAGGCGGTTCTCACTTCATCCCAGTTATCCATTGCATCTGTTCCATTGTGCAAATTTTAACACTCACTGTTGGACTATCAGAGTTTTGTTCGCCTGCGCAACATTCATATTGGGACCAGAGCCAAAAACCGCACTCAATAAGGACTGAACCCAATGACCAAAACTATCCTGCATATCGACGCTTCGGCCCGCCGCGAAGGGTCTGCCACGCGCGAACTGTCGGACCGGATCGTCAAGCACCTGAACGCCGGTCGTATCATTCGCCGTGATCTGGCGACTCCGCTGCCGCTTTTGACCGAGGACTGGATTGCCGCGAACTTTACCCCCGCCGATCAGCGCGACGAGGTTCAGCGCGACCAGCTTGCCCTGTCCGACGATCTGGTTTCAGAACTGCAGCAGGCGGACACGATCGTCATCGGCCTGCCGATCTACAACTTCTCGGTCCCTGCGGCGTTCAAGGCATGGATTGACCTTGTTGCCCGGGTTGGACTGACCTTTTCCTATACCGAAAACGGCCCCAAAGGGCTGCTGGAAGGCAAGCGTGCCGTACTGGCCATCGCGTCGGGCGGAACGGCTGTTGGGTCGGACATCGACTTTGCCACAGACTACGCCAAACACGTGCTGGGCTTTATCGGCATTAACAATGTCGATGTTGTCGCCGCTGATCGGATGGCACTGGACGCCGAAGCCGCGCTGAACAACGCGCGTCAGGCGGTTTCCGAGCTGGCCGCCTGATTGACCTCTGGCCTTTGAGTATCCGAACGTCCAGTCTGCACTTGAACAGGATCGTGCAGGCTGGGCGTTCGTTATGAAGAAAATTGGAATTTTGGGCGGTGTGGGCTGGGCCTCAACCGTTGATTACTACAGGGCCATCGCGCAGGGCGCCGGACAATATTTTGCAGAGCGTGGTCATGGGTCCCCTCTGCCGATCCCGCCCATGACAATCGAATCCGTCACACAGGCCAAGACCCGGTCGCTGAGAGGCGTTGCGGGGGATGAGGAAAGCTGGGCCGCCTTCGACGCGGTCTTTCGCAAGGCCTTGCTGACGCTGGAAAGCGCGGGCTGCGATTTCGGCATTATCGCCTCTAACACGCCGCATATGCGCCTGCACGCGATCCGTCAGGGCGTTTCCATGCCCATCCTCAGTATTTTTGATGCCGCAGCCCAAGCGACCGCCGCGACCGGAGCCACACAAGCCCTGGTTCTGGGCACAACTGTTACGATGCAGGCACCGAACTATGCCGACAGGTTGGCCGAAGCTCAGATCAACGCCAATGCGCCCCTTCCGGAGGCCGAGATTGCCGAGATGCAAAACATGATCGACACGGATTTCTACGGTGGCGCATCAGAAACGGCGCGCGCCCGGCTGGTGGCTTTTTGCAACAAGCATGCCAAGCCGGGCACCGCGATCCTACTGGCCTGCACCGAACTGCCACTGGCCTTCCCCGACAATCTGGACGACGCCATGTTCGAGGCGGACGGACATCTATTCGTCAACCCCTCGGCAGCGCATGTCGCAGCAGCGTTGAAAGAGGCGCTTGAAGGTTGATCACGGCAACCAAGTCACGTCGCAGCCAATACGGTCGAAAAACGCCATCAGGTCCGTGCGTTTCATTGCAACTGTGCGATCATTGACGAGCGGGTGCATATAGATCACGTCGGCCTGCTGCCCCGCTGCATCCATAAAGAACCGGACGTTGTTTTCCACACCGTTTATCATCGCCAGAGGGCTGACCGCGCCGGGCCGAATACCAAGATTCTGCATCAGCCGATCCGCCGAGCCGAACGAAAGATTCCCAACGCCCAGCTCTGCGCCCAGCGCCTTGAGGTCGATCTCGCGGCTCTGTTCCAGCGTCACCAGATAGTTCCGCTTTTTCTTGTCGCGCAGATAGAGGTTCTTGAGCCGGAGAGCATTCTCACCGGGGACCATGAACTGATCTTCAACCGCCTTTGATTCCTCCACCGTGCGCAGGGGCACATGCGTGTGCAGCGTGTAGGCCAGCCCCCACTCATCCAATTTGGCCAACAGCGCGTCAGAGCTGAGCGGCAATGTATCCTGAAAGGCGGATGAGGCGTCCATAGTACTCTCCTGATTTTCTAAGCTCATCGCGTACCGTGGCGGCAGTTTCAAGCCACGACAGCGCGGAAATGCGTTAGCAGCCAGCCATGAAAGTGATGCGCAATACTCCAAACCAACTGGCCGTGGCTGATTGGCACTATTCTGGTCTTCTTCACTATCTAAATTGTCGGGGCCGGCCTCTTGACCCTCGACAAAGGCATGAGCGCTGGACGTCACCTCATTGTCAGTGGCACCGGATCGCATCGGTTGGTTGATGCAATCAATGACTGGCTTTCGGCACGCACGGTTGACTCTGACAGTCAATCGGCCTAAAGCCCCCTCCAAACATCCGGAAGCCTCTTGATCTTCCGGTCCCTTGGGTCGTTCAGGGATCGCCCCCCACCAGCGAGTTTCGCCCGTGGGGGCAATTGTGTATTTAACCGGCGTTTCCTACCTAGGAAGGGCCACGAGATAACCGGCTAAGGAGGCCGAAGGCATGTTTGAAAATCTATCCGAACGCCTTTCCGGCGTCTTCGACCGGCTGACGAAACAGGGTGCGCTGTCCGAGGAAGACGTCAAGACCGCCCTGCGCGAAGTGCGGGTTGCGCTGCTTGAGGCCGACGTCTCGCTGCCAGTCGCGCGCGAGTTCGTCAAGAAAGTGCAGGAACAGGCGACCGGCCAGGCCGTGACCAAGTCGATCACTCCGGGCCAGCAGGTTGTCAAGATCGTACATGACGCGCTGGTCGATACACTGCGCGGCGAGGAAGACCCCGGCAAGCTGAAGATCGACAACCCACCTGCGCCGATCCTGATGGTCGGTCTGCAAGGCTCGGGCAAGACGACCACAACCGGTAAGCTGGCCAAACGTCTGAAAGAGAAAGAGGGCAAAAAGGTCCTGATGGCCTCGCTCGACGTCTATCGCCCGGCGGCGATGGATCAGTTGGCCGTTCTGGGCACGCAGGTCGGCGTCGATACCCTGCCGATCGTGCCGGGCCAGAAGCCCGTCGACATCGCCAAACGCGCCAAGCAACAGGCGACGCTGGGCGGCTATGACGTCTATATGCTGGATACCGCAGGCCGTCTGCACATCGACGAAGTCCTGATGGACGAGGTCGAGCAGGTCCGCAACGCGGTCGACCCGCGCGAGACCCTGCTGGTGGTCGATGGCCTGACCGGTCAGGTCGCCGTTGAGGTGGCCGAGGAGTTTGACGCCAAGGTCGGCATTTCGGGCGTGGTCCTGACCCGGATGGACGGTGACGGGCGCGGCGGTGCGGCGCTGTCGATGCGCGCGGTCACCGGTAAGCCGATCCGCTTTGTCGGTCTGGGCGAGAAGATGGACGCGCTCGAGACCTTCGAGCCGGACCGGATCGCCGGTCGTATTCTGGGCATGGGCGACATCGTTGCCCTGGTCGAAAAAGCCCAGGAAACGATGGAGATGGAACAGACCGAGCGCATGATGAAGCGCATGGTCAAGGGTCAGTTCAACATGAACGACCTGAAGATGCAGCTGGAACAGATGATCCAGATGGGCGGTATGCAGGGCATGATGGGCATGATGCCGGGCATGGGCAAGATGGCCAAGCAGGTCGAAGAGGCAGGCATGGACGACAAGGTGCTCAAGCGCCAGATCGCCATGATCCAGTCCATGACCAAACGCGAACGCGCCAACCCGCAACTGTTGCAGGCCAGCCGCAAGAAACGCATCGCCGCCGGTTCGGGGATGGAGGTCAGCGACCTCAACAAGCTGCTCAAGATGCACCGGCAGATGTCGGACATGATGAAGAAGATGGGCAAGATGGGCAAAGGCAAGATGCTGAAACAGGCCATGAAAGGCATGTTCGGCAAAGGCGGCCCCTCGCCCGAGGAAATGGCTGCGGGTATGGACCCCAAAGCGCTGGAACAGGCGGCCAAGGCTATGGGCAAGATGCCCGGTGGAATGCCCGGAATGGGCGGCGGGATGGCTCTGCCTCCGGGCCTGAGCGGATTTGGCAAGAAGAAGTGAACCTGATCGAGCAACATATCCCCCGGCTTGAGACCGAGCGCCTGATCCTGCGCGCGCCGTCCGAGGCTGATCTGGACGCGGACGCTGCTTTCTTTGCCAGTGATGCGTCTCGATTTGTCGGCGGCCCGCTGCGGCGGGACGAGACATGGCGGTCGATCGCCATGCTGCTGGGTCATTGGGCACTCCGTGGTTTTGGCTTCTGGGGCGTTGAGGAAAAGGATACCGGCAGATACGTAGGCCGCGTCGGCTTGTGGTTTCCCGATGGCTGGCCCGAGCCCGAGATTGGCTGGACTCTGATGACCAGCGCCACCGGAAATGGCTATGCGACCGAGGCTGCAATGGCCGCGCGTACTCATGCCTATGATGTGTTGGGTTGGGACACGGCGATTTCGCTGATCGACCCAGACAACCACGCAAGCAAGGCCGTGGCCAAACGGCTGGGGGCTGCGTTCGACTATCACTATGAACACCCGAAATTCGGCACATCCGAGATCTGGCGGCACCCTGCCCCCGCCGATCTGGTAAATGGCGGCATGGAGGCTTACGCATGACCAACCCCGTGACACAGGCCGCCGCGCTGTTGAAAGAACACCGCGAAAGCATCGACCGGCTGGACGCCATCCTTGTCTATACGCTGGGCGAGCGGTTCAAGCACACGCAGGCCGTTGGCAAGCTCAAGGCCGAACACGACCTTCCCCCGTCCGATCCCACGCGCGAGGCTGCGCAGATCGCACGGTTAGAAGACCTGGCGAAACAGGCCGATCTGGACCCTGACTTCGCCAAGGCTTTCCTGAATTTCATCATTCAGGAAGTCATCCGACACCACCGGAAACATCAGGAATAAACGCCCGTTTCCACGAATACCAAAAATAGCCGGACAAGACCCCGGTCTTTACAAATACACGCTTCTGGCGTGATGCCATTCAAAGGAGATACCACCATGGCAATGAAAATTCGTCTCGCCCGCAGCGGCTCGAAAAAGCGTCCCTTCTACCGCATCGTAGCGGCCGACAGCCGTATGCCCCGCGACGGCCGTTTCATCGAGAAACTGGGAACCTACAACCCGCTGCTGCCCAAAGACAGCGAAGAGCGCGTGAAAATGAACATGGAGCGCATCCAGTACTGGCTGGATCAGGGCGCCCAGCCCACCGACCGGATCGCACGTATGCTGGAAGCTGCCGGCACCCGCGAAAAGGCCGAGCGCAACAACCCCAACAAGGGTACTCCGGGCAAGAAAGCCCAAGAGCGCGCCGAAGAAAAAGCAGCCAAGGCTGCTGAAGCGGCAGAAGCTGCTGCTGCACCGGCTGAAGAAGCGGCTGCAGAAGAATAAGCAGGCGGGCGCGTGCGGGATCAGACCTTCACCGACGATTTTCGCACGCAGTTTGACCTGTTGTTGCGGCTCCGGCGCGATGTGCGTCGGTTCCGCACCGACGCGATTGACGAGGCAGTGCTGACGCGCTGCCTCGACGCGTTTCGGCTGGCCCCTTCAGTGGGGCTGAGCGAACCCTGGCGCGTGATCCGCGTCGAAAGTCAGGCCGCGCGCGACGCGGCGCTGCGAAATTTTCAAACCACCAATGCACAGGCGCTGGAAGGCTATTCCGGCGAGAAGGCGCAGCTTTATAGCCGCCTGAAACTGTCAGGCATGCGCGAAGCACCGGTGCAACTGGCTGTGTTCTGCGACGACGCTACCGACAAAGGGCAAGGTCTGGGCGCAGGCACCATGCCCGAAATGCGGCGTTATTCGGTGGTCTCGGCCATCACCCTGTTCTGGCTGACCCTGCGGACCGAAGGGTTGGGGCTGGGCTGGGTTTCGATTCTGGACCCCGATCAAATGGCGCGCGATCTGAACGTGCCCGACGACTGGCGGCTGATCGGCTATTTCTGTGTCGGCTGGCCCGAGGCACCGTCGGACACCCCAGAACTGGAACAAGTTGGCTGGGAATGCCGCGACGACACTTTGCCTGTTGAGGTTCGGTAAGGCGATGTTCGGTCTGTTACGGCTTCCCATTCTGATGATGATCGCCTTTATTGTGGGCGTGTTTTTTGAACGCTCCAACCAGCGCGAAGTTTGCGCCGAGATTGGACAATGGCAGGACGGGCTATGTGTGACGGATGGGCCAAATGAGTGATCTGATCTGCGTTGGCAGCATTGCGGGATCGTATGGCGTGCGCGGTGAAGTGCGGCTCAAGAGCTATTGCGCGATTCCCGAAGACATCGAAACCTATTCGCCGCTAACAGACGAAGACGGGAGCGAGCGTTATCCTCTGGTACTGACCCGCTCGATCAAGAACGGCTTTGCCGCGCGGCTCGGTGGCGTGGAAACCAAGGAGCAGGCTGACGAGCTGAAAGGTTTGCGCCTTTTTGCACGGCGTGATCAGTTGCCGTCACTGCCCGACGACGAATTCTATCACACCGATCTGATCGGGCTGGACGTCTATGACACTGGCGGCACCCTGCTGGGCCGGGTCAAATCGGTGCAGAACCACGGCGCGACGGACCTGCTGGAACTTCACGGGCCGGGCTTGAAAGCCACTGTACTGCTGCCGTTCACGCTTGCGGCTGTTCCGACCGTCGATCTGGAAAAGGGCCGTATCGTCGCCGATCCCCCGGATGGCCTGATCTGATGCGTCGTGTCCTGCTGCATCTTGGGCTACACAAAACGGGCACAACCGCAGCGCAGTCTTTTCTTTTTGAAAACCGCGAGCTGATCTGGCCGCATTTCGCACTGGTTCTGCCCTACCGTACCCGCAAGTCCGGCCTGTCGCGCGCGGCCACCAATCACTCGGTCTACGGCACGGTCGGCACTCTGTCGGAATTCGGCGGCCAAGTGCGCGACTTTCTGGAAACGCTGGATTTTGGAGACAAGCGCGGGCTTCTCATCAGCGAGGAAAACTTCGCTGGTTTGCGTCCCAGCCGCAACCTCGAGCAAGGCTACGCTGCTGCCCCGGACCTTGCAGCGTGTCTGGTCGACTCTATCCACCACAGATTTGCAGGGCAGGCAGTCGAGATCACGATCTACCTGTCCCTCCGCCAACGTGGAAGCTGGCTGCGTAGCCTGTGGGCGCACGACTTGCAGCGGATGCGGCAGGTTCAGGACTTTGACACCTATCGCGCAGACATGGACCACCTCCCGCCGTTGCAGGACACAGTGGACCGGATCAAAGAAAAATTACCGTCCGTGACGGTTTTGTCCGAGTGGTTGGAAGAGTTGCAGTTACGGCGTTTTGGCCCCGGCACACCGTTTGCAGATTTTTTGAATCTGCCTCGGAACAAGGCCAATCTTCTGGTCCCGCCCGCCAATTCAAACCCGCGACTGCCAGAGGACGTTTTGGCGGAATTGCTGGACCTGAACCGTTCACATCTGGACGAGGCGGCTCTGGTCGAGCAAAAGAAGGCCATCGTCGAACGCGCGCAAAAGGCTCTGATTGGCACGACATGACTGACAAACCCTCAAAGTCCCACGGCCGCAAGGCGATCCGACCGACCCTGAAACCGCGTGAACTGTTGACCCCGACACCGGACCTGCACGGCGTTTGGAAAGCGAAGATTATCACGCTGTTCCCGTCGGCCTTTCCCGGCGTGCTGGGCGAAAGCCTGACCGGCAAAGCGTTGCAGGAAGGATTGTGGCAGCTAGAGACGGTCGACCTGCGTCAGTTCGGCGTCGGCAAGCATCGCAATGTGGACGACACCCCAGCCGGAGGCGGTGCGGGAATGGTTCTGCGCGCTGATGTCTTGGGCGAAGCGATCGAACATACGATGGCGGGTGTGCATGGGAACTGGCCCCTGATCTATCTCAGCCCACGCGGACGCCGGATGGACCAGCGCATGATGCAGAACCTTGCGCGTTGTGACGGCATGACCCTGCTCTGCGGCCGGTTTGAGGGCGTGGACGAGCGTGTGCTTGAGCACTACGGCGTTCAGGAGGTCTCATTGGGCGATTTTGTCATGACGGGTGGTGAAATTGCTGCTCAGGCGCTGATCGACGCAACGGTGCGCCTGATCCCGGGCGTATTGGGCAACCAAGCCTCGGCCGAGGAGGAGAGCTTTTCTTCCGGGCTGTTGGAACACCCGCAATATACCCGCCCCGCCGAATGGAAGGGGCGTCCGATCCCCGATATCCTGATGTCCGGTCATCACGGTCGCATCGCTGACTGGCGGCACGAGATGTCAGAACAGATCACGCGCGACCGTCGGCCCGACCTGTGGGACGCCTATCGCAAGTCGCGCGACTAGCCCGCTTTCCACCGCGTCCAGATGTCGGGCGGGCCGTTGAACGTATTGATGTCCACCGGCCCATCCACGCCGGGAACCAGCCCGGTTCCGGTGTATTGCCAGAACCGCCAGACGGCCTTGGGGTAAACAGTGCGCGGATGCCCCGCGACAGACCGCAACCAGAACTCGGTCTTGGGCAGGCGACCGATCTCTGTATCGCCATAGAAATCCACGGTCGTATAGACGATCGGACGGCGCCCATAGTGACGCTCCAGAATATCAAGAAAGCGCTGCGCCTCGGCCCGAACGGTTGCGCCATCGGGACGCAGAGTGCAGGTCTTGGAATGTGGCGTCCACTCCATGTCCAGCACATGCGGCAGGTCTGATCCTCGGGGCACATTCTTGATAAACCAGCGCGCCTGCTCATGCGCGGGCCGACAGAAATAATAGTAGTGATATGCGCCCCACGGCACCCCCGCCGCGCGCGCGCCCACGCTATGCGCATTGAACATCGGGTCTGCGACATCTCCGCCTTCGGTGGCCTTGATGAATACGAAACTGACGCCCGACGCTTTGGCCCGACGCCAGTCGATGGGTCCCTGCCAACGCGACACGTCCAGCCCGTGCACCGGGTATTGACCGGGATGCCGCCCCTCCCAGTCATGGGGGTCGGCATCGCCGAAGGATGGAAAGACCACGGATGGTGAAGTCGTGTCCAGAAAGGCTTTGGCCTCGACCTGTTGCGGCGGAGGGCTGTTGCGACCGCAGGACAGGGTCGCAAAGGCGATTAAAGCCAGCATCAGAGCTGTGCGCATGTTCTGTTCCTGTATAAATTTCTGCTCGTATAATTGCCTTCCAGAATGCCTGATCGCCCCCGTAAGGCAACGGTGTTGTTTTTCGGCGGCGAAAACTCACCAACCGGCCCTGTAAAATATGACGATTTGGGCTTGATCCCTGCGATCAAAGCCCTTAAACGACCGCAATCCGGTGCCGCACTTGCGCGACTCCGGTGTTTTGGTTTGGTCCTCGTCGTGACGCCCGGCTTTCTTCAGCTACGGCGCGGCGGAACAAACCGCACCAAAGGAACATTCGATCTGACCTCTGGCGGGCTGTACGCAGAACCCGGTGAAGACCAAGAGCTCTCAGCCCGTGCCCAAACTTCGTGGACCAACCACGAGCAGATAGGAGTGAATGCGATGGACCTGATCGCACAGCTTGAGGCGGAACAGATTGCCGCCCTGGGGAAAGACATCCCCGATTTCAAAGCCGGTGACACCATCCGTGTCGGCTTTAAAGTGACCGAAGGGTCGCGTACCCGTGTGCAGAACTACGAAGGCGTCTGCATCGCGCGCAAAGGTGGCAGCGGCATCGCCGGTTCGTTCACCGTCCGCAAAATTTCGTTCGGCGAAGGCGTGGAGCGTGTATTCCCGCTGCATTCGACCAACATCGACAGCATCACCGTTGTCCGCCGCGGCCGCGTCCGTCGCGCCAAACTGTACTATCTGCGCACCCGTCGCGGTAAATCCGCGCGTATCGCAGAGGTCACCAACTACAAGCCCAAGGCTGGCGCCGAGGCGTAAGGAGCGGAAAGATGAAAAAAGACATCCATCCCGACTACCACATCATCGACGTCAAACTGACCGATGGCACCGTGGTTCAGATGAAATCCACCTGGGGCGCCGAGGGCGACCAGCTGGCCCTGGAAATCGACCCCTCCGTGCACCCCGCATGGACCGGTGGCGGCGCGCGCCTGATGGACGCCGGCGGCCGTGTGTCGAAGTTCAAAAAGAAATACGAAGGTCTGGGCTTCTAAGCCGGACCCGGTTCTCAAACGAAAGGCCGCCCCTTTGGGCCAAGCCACTATAGGTAAATGTTGACGAGCTATCGACCAGCAGCTAACCTGCTGGTCTTTTTCGTTTAGAAATATGAGCTTGTGACGTGCGGGAACCCACGAAGGCTTCGCAAAAATCTGCGAACAAAATGAGAACTCGGCTTCCTCGCCTGCCGGGTGGCTTCTCAGTCAATTTTTGCCGCAATCCACTTTGTGACCTTTACGGCGTATTACCTGACCCACGAGATGGGCGCGGCCAACCAGCTAACCCTGGTTCGAACTTGGCGCGGGGCAAGGTCTCCGGGTCTGGAGGTGAGCGCACCTATGTTTGCCCAAGTTGCGGACGGTCTAGCATCCTCAAGTCCAACAAGGCTTTGGCGGAAGAATACGCAAGGCTCTCCCGCCTGAATAGAAGAACAAAACGTGAAAGTTGTCCGAGTGTTGCATGTATCAATCATGGAGCGACCGTTGGGCTCATGCCGAGCCGGTATCGAAAGTTCGGTAAGACGGCCAAAGGAGATCCAAGATATCAGTGCAAAGCGTGTAAGAAGACCTTCTCGATTGGTCGCTCGACGAGGCGACATAAGCGTAGTGACCTAAATGGTAAAGTCTTTAGATCACTGGTTAATGGCGTGACGCTTTCAGCTATCTCACGGTTACTGGATACATCACTTCCGGAAGTCTATTCGAAGATCGACTTCATCCACGAGCAATGCCAAGCGTTTGCAGCAGATCGGGAAAAGCGACTGCCCGAAGTATTTGAAGGGGATAGTCCTCACTTCGCCACGGACACACAAATCCTTCAGGTGAACTGGCCCGACAGAGGTATTCGTAAACTTGTAGAAGTGCGCCACATGTGCACCGTCCACAGCGACAGCAAGTATGTCATTGCGTCTACAACAGATGTTGATCCTGACGTTCACCCGCTTGCCGTCGAAAAGGCGATGGAAATTATCGGAGACAAAGAAAAACCTCGTTCTATGCGGGAGAACGCTCGGATTTGGTTTGCCAGTGAGTACATCGAGTACATTTGCAAACGACACGAGGCGACCAACCCAAAATCAAGTCGGTGGCACCGTAACAAAAAGCCAAGAGAACTTGATGACGATATCAGGCTCCTTGAGATGGCCGCCAGGGTTCGACAAGACGCGGCCGAGTTTGCACATATCATGCTGCTCAAGAAAAAGATCGGTCGGAAGTATCGACTGCTGAACTTTTCAGTTGACCGCGATACGGGTGTCTCTTCAGCTTTTTTGGCTGTGTTCAAAAATGAAGTGCAGAAGAGATTGGTGCGGATTGCAGACGTCACCATGGCAAAGAATGAAAGCCATCCGCGACGCCTGGGGTTTGTGGCTGATGGCAACAAGGAATTAGAGCGCGTGGAGTATTTGATGCGTCAGGCAGGGTACTTGCCTGGAGACGGTGACCAGGCTGTCTCCAGGCCACAGGACGGCGCCATGGAGTACCTTTTGGAAGCCTCCTTTGGCAATGTGGCGCTCTCCGACATCAGGGCGCTCCTAATGGATCATACCGGTCAGTCTGAATCGGCCGGCATTCACTATCCGTTCCACTTCATCAACGAGCCGCATAAGCGGGTGATTTTCCGCACTGACCCAACACGATTAGATTTTGCCCAGATGGCACAGTTCGCTGTTCGGGCGGGAACGCATCCGGTGGACATGTATCACGCTCGGGCACGGACCAAGGTCATGGGATTTGAGCGTGGCTTGTCAACCTCGGGCCGCAAAAGTCTGTGGTACTACAAGCAGTACTACAACCCGGTCATGGTTATGAAGCTGGTGGACATCTTGAGGTTTGCCCATAACTACACCGACCTCATGGTAAAAGAACACAAGAGCCCAGCTATGAAGCTCGGTATTGCAAAGGGCTTTGTGTATGATCGGGATCTCTTCAGCTTCTGAACTCAGCAAGCAAAAAACCGCGGTTCGTTTTTGCGTTACCCTAAGGCTGCTCTGCGGACAAAGCCACCGTTGCACTTAGGCCTCTGGATGCTCGGTTTCAGCCCGAAGCGGACCTACAAAATCCGACTTTGCAATTCTCGTGTTGCGGACAAGTTAGGCCGCGTACTGCCAAGGTCTCAGCGTCGATAGCCACTGAACTCTGACAGTGGCTCCGCAACTACAATTGCTTAACACAAACTGTGCGCCAAAGACTGTTGCCAAGCTCTGTTTCAGTTCACTTTGCCTGACAACGTTTGTGTCGGCAGTTGTCCAAAGAGTGCTCTGTAGTCTCGCGCGAACTGACCCATGTGCCAAAATCCGTAAGCGTTTGCGATGTCCGATATACTCTCCTCTGGCGAGCAGGACACCAGTTCATGGCGCACAGCACCGAGACGGGCTCTTAGATAAAACTGCTTGGGGCTCACCCCATATGTTTCCTGAAACGCGCGACGAAGAGTGCATGCAGATACCTGAATATCTGCACATACTTCACCGATTGAAACGTTATCCATCAAATGGGCCCGCATGAACTCAACGGCTTGTTGTGCTAAACGGGTTCTATTTTTACTGTTTCGCCGATCACTCCATTTTTCGCCTACCACCAGCATTTCCAGAAGCTCAAAGATCATATCACTCTCTTCACTATCAGAGCTTGGTCCGGCCGCTGATCCAATTAGAAAGCGCGCTTTGTTTTTGACTAAGGAATGAAGCTTTCCAGCGTCGCTAACGAAAGATCTTAAAGCGTCATTTCGCACGGTGCTGATATCAAGACCGCAATCGTCGGCGATCCGTTGAGCCCTTCGGATGTTGATGCCAAAGGTCAGGCCTGTGAGCGTTGAATTGCTCACGCCTTCAAAAGGGTCTCCGCTACCAAAATTCATCCGAGCGGTGTCTGAGGGTGAGCCGTTAAGCCAAGTCCGTACACTCCCTTTGTCTGGTAAGCCAAACGCTAGAATGTCAGGGCGAGAAACACCAGTTTGGTACACAGTCTTATCAAACGACAAATCAATCATTTGAAGGTCAAGACCTGCCCAAACGGATACCGAAGAGTTCATAGTTCCCTCCTCAATTTGGCGTAGCTCAACATCCCATTGGGACAGCTCGCGGAATTGCGAAGGGTCCTGCAAAAAAAGTGTGTTTGGGGCGCAGGTTTTTTTGGGGGCTGATCGTTTTTTGATGTCGTCCATTCCGCCCCGCAGGTAGTTTTCATGAAATGTTATTCGAATATGTAGGCTTGGACAATTGCAAGACAAAGCAGACAAATCGAGAGGGAAGAGGTTCGGACGCCCATCGTTGCCTGACGATACTGCGCGCACCGAACGCGTCGTAACGCTGCTAACCAAAAGCGAAAAAGAGTTGTTGCGCTCACAGGCTGAAGACAGCGAACTCTCCCTTTCAACCTTTTGCCATCATCTGATCCTTGAAGGTCTGAAAACAAGTAAATCATGAAACAGGGGTATCTCATGAAATCAAAACTGTTCCTCTCAGCGCTGGTCTTTACCGGCTCCGCTATCACGGCGGCAGCTCAGGACAGCAATATCGTGCATGATGCGGAATACTATGTCCTGAAGCAGCAAAACGAAGCCGTTTGGGTCGAGAACGACGCACAGGTTGACCAACTGCTGGCCGATTTTCGGGAGAAAAACGGAGGGAACCCTCCAAACATCTTCTACATCCTTATTGACGATATGGGTTTTGGCGACATGGGTATGCCCGAGATGAACGCGATACGCGGGTATTCGACGCCCAATATCAACGCGCTCGCAGAGGAAAGCATGCGGTTTGCGCGCATGTATACCGAGCCGTCCTGCACACCGTCGCGGGTCGCCTTCATGACGGGTCGCCAGCCGTATCGCAATGGGATGGGCGATACCGCCGTCGATATTTCAGGTTTTGGCCTTGCCGATGAAGAAGTCACAATTGCCGAAGTTCTGAAATCGGTAGGCTACAACACCTCGCATGTTGGCAAATGGCACATGGGCGACATTCAGGAATCCTGGCCTACTTATCAGGGCTTTGACTACGCTGCGTTCCCCATCCATCAGCAGGGCCAGTTGGCCATCTTCAACGAAGATGCAGCCAAGGAAGAAATCACCATGGCCATAGGGGAAGACAACTACAACTCCAAATACACGCTGGATGATTGGTTTCGCCCTGATCCGGGACACATGATTACCGGCCTCGAAGCTGTTATTGGCGGGGAGGTCCGCGAAGTCCATATGGAACCGGGTGAGAAATGGACCCAGGACAAATATAATGAAATGAACATCCGCTATCAGGCACAGGCGATGGAACAGTTGCGCCTGCTAGCAGAACGGGATGAACCGTTCTTCCTGCAATACTGGCCGCTTGTCCCTCTGTCGACAACGCGCACGACGAGAGAGGCGTTCACGACACCCAACGGCGGTACATTCGTTGAAAGCATGGAAGAGCTGGATGAATGGATCGGGGTCATTCTGAACGAAGTCGATGCGCTGGGGCTTAGGGACAATACCCTGATCGTTTTGATGGGCGACAACGGTCACTTCACCAAATATGCCCCCGGCAGTGGGTTTTCGCCGCTGGTCTTCCGGGGCGGCAAGGCCGATACGTCTGAAGGAGGCGTTCGGGTGGATGCGTTCGCCCGCCTGCCCGGCTTGATCGAGGGAGACTCGATTGTATCTGACATTATTCATATCTCTGATTTGTTCACGTCAATTGCGCGTATCGGCGGAGCGATGGATGCCATCCCCCGCGACCGGATCATTGACGGTGTCGATCAGACGTCCCTGATGTTTATTGGCGATACGCATGGGCGCAGGGATCATGTACTGATCTACTCGATCAATTCGCTGAAAGAGGTGGTAAAGGAACACATCAAACTCAAAGTTCCGGCCAAAGGTGAAAATGCTATCGTGGCCAAGTTCTACAACCTGTTCCGCGACCCCCGCGAAGAACAGAGCGTATCGACCGAGATCGGAGCATGGGCTGGACATGAGTTTAACCGCATTATTGCCCGCCACCTGAAATTTAAGGAAATGTACCCCGATCAACCGGCCGCGACTGGACGTCCCTATGAAGGTATCGTGAACCTTCGTCCTGAAACCGTCGTAGCGGTGGATGCCTTTGTCGCCAAGCGGGACATTCAGCCCGACTAAAAGGTGAAGCTGATAAGAGTAATGCAAGCCCCGCATCAGATAATGATATGTTTGATGTGCGGCTTGGCATCCACAACAAAAATTCTGGAAACAATATGAAAATCCAAGCGCTTGTCCTTGCATTGGCGACTGGCATTGTTGCGGCCCCAGCAATCGCCGATGAAAACGCTTCAAACCCTTTGGCCGCAGTTAATAACACGGACATCCGGTATCAGTATTTTGATTTGGGCAACGGTGCTGACAAGCAGGACGCCTTTATAGATGGCGCATACATGCTGCGGCCTGATCTGAAACTGAAATATGAGTTGCACTACAACTCAACGGATGTGACTGGAACTCGGTTCACTGACTTCGAGAAATTGAGCCTCAAAGCGATCTATTTCCCTTCTCAGAGACCGCTCAACGAAACGTGGGCCATCAAGTCGGCCATTGGTCTGGAGTGGATTCTGGACTTTGGCGACCCGGAAAATGGGATCGGAACCGGGTCCGATCAAATTGCGCCTTTTGGCGGGTTCGCCTTTGCAAACACAAAATCAGGGCTGACGCTGATCCCACTGCTCCAGCATTTTGCTTCATACAATGGCCCGACGGACATAAACCAAACCGCGATGCGGCTGATTGCGCTACAACCGTTTGGCGATGGGTACTGGGCCAAGGCTGACATCAAAGC
The DNA here is from genome assembly GCF_056536465.1 of Ruegeria sp. CL6. NCBI lineage: Bacteria > Pseudomonadati > Pseudomonadota > Alphaproteobacteria > Rhodobacterales > Roseobacteraceae > Ruegeria > Ruegeria sp. CL6. Next base: position 135,018 of record NZ_JBQFPR010000007.1, on the reverse strand, counting down.
ACCATATGACTGGGAGAACGATGCTTGGCCAGCGACCGCTGAGTTCCAGATTGGCAAGAACCTCAGTCCTGGCATCGCAATTTATGCTGATTTCCTAATCGGTATAGGTTCCGACCGCCCCTACGATAAAGGTGCCGGCTTGGGTTTGCGTTTCAACTACTAGTTCACCCACACCCAACCTCGGCGAAGATCATCTATGTCACAGTCCAGAACTCTGTTCAGCCATTTGTATTCTGCGCCTATCTTGACCCTTCCTGGAACTGCCTTGAGCCAATCCCTGCCCGCGCCGGGTTGGTAGGAAATAAATTGGCGTCACTCGCGCCGCATCATTCTATCTGGTCGCTCCGCTCTGAACTCGGGGAAGACCAACAGTCTCTAGGCGATCCGCTGAGATGGATTTGAACCTTGAAACTGAATCCGTTGTTCGCGCTTCTAATCCCCAGCCAGCGATGCTTAGGCCCAGAGTTCTGAGAAAAGAGACTTCTATTACGATCTGTACCCAAGACTTTGCAAAGTCCGCTGTCTGCGCATAGCCGCCGTCGGTTGATCGCGCAGCATCGGTCACTATGGGCTCGAAGCGGTCCTTCGCTGCACCAAAATCGAACGTCTGATAGTTGGCGCCAATTTTCGAACCTCTCTATAGGAGCACAAAAGGAAAGAGGCTGAACTTTCAACCTCTTTCAACATTTACCTATAGGGCCTTGCCCTTTGGGCGGCCTTTTTTGTTTCGCCCTATGCGCTAGACGTGGGCAGGCGGCGCAACGTGTTCCTTGTACCGCTCCAGCATCAAGCGATACTCGGTCGGCACATCACGTATTGAAAGCAATCCAACGACCTTCCCTCGGCTAAGAACTGGAAGATGTCGGAACCCGCCATCGACCATGACCCTAAGCGCATCCGCCGGACCGCTGTTTACGGACACAACCTGGGGATTGGGCGTCATGATCTCTTGCACCATCGTGTCGGACGTACGCTTGCTTTGGCAAATGCACTTTCGGATGACGTCGCGCTCGCTCAGAATACCTACAAGGGTATCTTCCTCCAAAACCACAAGCGCACCCACGTTCAGGCGATCCAGAACATGACACGCTTTGCGAACGGTCTCGTCAGGCGATGTTTGGGGGATTTCGCGATGTTCGACAATTTGCGCAACAGACTGAATAACCATGATGTAACTCCTAAATAAAACTGCCTCAGAATAGCACAGATTTGCGAAATCCGAGGTTAAATCATTCTCAAAATGCTCATTTCAGGCCGGGAGCAACAGAATTTGGATCAGCGCTGTTTTGCCAGTTCCGCAGCACTGTGAACTGGCGGGACCGGACCACGCAAAAGAACCAGAGCAAGCGCCATGCCGATCAGCGCTGCAATCGCGGTGACCATCATTGCACTTTCAAAAGCGTTGTCCTGCAAGTCCCGCAGAGCCTTTGCCAGTGCTGTTCCGCTCTGAGGTTCCATCGCCGAGATCAACTGCTGGATCTGGCTTGGGGTTCCGTGTGCAAGCGCGTGGGCGAGATCCTCGCGCTGGGCTGAACCGCTGGGCAGCGCGTCGATCACTTCGGACAAGCCTCGTCGGATGGTGATCGCCTCGGCCAAACCGCACACAACCGCGCCCAAAGTTGCGCCGAAATAGAGGCAGGCGTTGATCACACCAGACCCCTGCCCCACATGCGCCTCTGGAAGCAGCCGCAGACCAAGGCGTGGTAGCAACGAAAAACAAATACCCAACCCGACCCCGACCATCATCAGTTTCCACCAAATCTCGCCGTATTGCGTCGTGTTCGTTGTTGCCATCAACAGCAGGAACCCGCAGGCCATCGCACCTAGTCCGATCACGACCGGCCACCGGAAGCTGTAGGGCGCCAGAAACCGCGGCGCCGTGACCGAAATAACGAACATGCTGAGGCTGAGCGGCATGATCGCCAGCCCCGCGCCAACGGGGGAATACCCAAAGGCGTCTGGCGACTGCACGAAAGTATTGAAATAGACAAAGAACCCAAACAGCGTGAAGCCGGTGAAAAACATCCCCGCTGCGGCCATGAAATAGCGTGGATGACGAAAATACCTCAGCTCGATCAACGGATCATCGCTGCGCCGCGCGGCGAGAACGATACCGACAGTAGCCAGTGCTGCGACACCCAACGGCACCAGCGTCATTGGCGTTGTCCAACCGTTGCTTTCCCCGCTACTGAGCGCAAAAGACAACGGCCCGAGAAACAGCAGGATTGCCATGGCCCCCAAGTAATCGAACCGCGCCCCGGCAAGACGCGTGTCCGGGACGAATTTCTGCTTGCTCACTTTCAGGCCAATAACAAAGGCGATCACCAAAAGGATCAGATCGGTTGCGAACACCGCTCGCCAACTGACGTAGTGGGCAAATGCACCGCCGACTATAGGGCCAACGCCAATCGCCAGCCCGACGATCGCGCCCCAGGCGCCTGTCACGCTGGCGCGTTGTTCCTCTGGCGTTGCCGCAGTCAACAGCGACAGAGACGTGCCAAACAGCGCCGCAGCACCCGCCCCTTGCGCGCCGCGCCCAATCAAGAGCATCGCGCCATCTTGCGCGAAAAGGACAAGCGAAGACCCTATGGCAAAGACGATCATGCCAAAGAAGAACACCCCCATCTTGCCCGTGATGTCCCCCAACCGACTGACGATAGTCACCAAGGTGGCGCTGGCGACGGTGTACGTCGCCATGACCCATTGCAGGCCCGACGGTGTCAGATCGAACTCGGCCTTGAGGTTGGGCAGGATGGTCGCAACTGCGGTTGTGTTGAACCCAACGACCATCATGCAGATCGCGGTCATAGCCAGAACGACCCGCGCCCCATCCGGATGTGAATTCGTCTGTGACATCGCTCCGCCCTCAAACCCACCGACGCCTTTGAGACTCCACATCAAGACCTTAGCAGGTTTTTGAGCCAACGCATAACCTCAGATCCAATAGGACAGGGCAAGCGGCAAAACAGCGATCGTTGTCAGCGTTGACACCAGAATGAACCCAGCCACGTCCGGGCCGTATTCCGGCATGTGTTGATCAATGAACAGGTAAGTTGCCACCGATGACGGCATCAGGCAGCACAGGATAACCGCCCCGCGCTCAGCCCCGGTAAAGCCGAATGCCCAGACCAGCGTGGTCGCAATCGCAATCGCCATAATCAGGTGCAGCACAGTCAGGATCACGGCGCGGCCAAGGCGTTGTACCTGAAGGCTCGCCAGTGTGTGACCCAGAGTCAAAAGCATCAGTGGGATGGAAAGACCGCCGAGAATGTCAAACGACTTGGCCACAGGTTGCGGCAGACTGTACCCCGTCGCCATCAGCACCAGTGAAACGATCACCGCGTAGATGATCGGGGACGTGGCCAGCTTTTTCGGTGAAAACTCACCAGCCGGAATCCACATGCCCAGGGTGAAGATGCTGATCAGGACGACGACCACAAACCCCATCGTGTACGCCATCCCGGCATCGCCCAGCGCCAAAAGCGTGATCGGCAGGCCGATATTGCCGACATTGCCGTGCATCAAAGGCGTCAGGAACGCGCGAACCGGCAAGCGCATGGCCCTAAGAGCCACAAACCCCAGCACGCCAAAGCCCGCGATCGCCAGCGCCGCCGCAGCCATCACGTCCAGGAATGTCCCCACCGCGATCTTTGTCGTTGAAAGGTGCGAGATGATCAGCGTCGGATACCCGACACGAGACACGATCCCGCCAATGACCTTGTTGTCGAACGGGGCTTTGAACAACGCCAGACTATACCCGATCCCGGCGCAGATCAGCACAGGCAGGACCACGTTCAGCACGTTTAGAAACAGATGGTCCACCGCAAGCCCCTGATCCAATTTCGTAATTCGGACAGTGAAACAGGTGGTTGAGTTTGGCAAGCGTGCGACCAAACCCTGCCCTGAGATTTCAGCAACAGCGAATTTTATTGAGCACCGACTGTGTTTCGGGTTCTTCCCTTCCCAGCTTCCACAACATATAGTGTTTTTCAACAACGTGTGGTCAAACACGGCGGGACGTGGGAATACAGGTATGGCACATATCATCGTAGTGGGGAACGAGAAGGGCGGCGCAGGCAAGTCTACCGTTTCAATGCACGTCGCCACAGCGCTGGCACGGCTGGGGCATAAGGTCAGCACGCTGGACCTTGATCTTCGGCAACGCAGCCTTGGACGCTATTTTGAAAATCGCGCCAATTTCCTGAAAAACTCGGACCTGACCCTGCCGACACCGCGCCACCACGACCTGCCCGAGATTGACGCGACCAAGTTGAAACCGGGCGAGAATATCTATGACCATCGTCTATCTGCCGCGGTTGCCGAGCTGGAAAGCGACAGCGATTTCATCCTGATTGACTGCCCCGGCTCGCATACACGCCTCAGCCAGGTGGCGCATTCTCTGGCCGATACGCTAATCACCCCGCTGAACGACAGTTTCATCGACTTTGACCTGCTGGCTCGGATTGACTCAAAGGGCGAAAAAATCCTCGGCCCGTCGGTATATTCCGAGATGGTCTGGAACGCCCGTCAGTTGCGCGCGCAGGCTGGTCTGAAACCGATCGACTGGGTAGTTGTGCGCAACCGTGTGGGTACGCAGCGCATGGTCAACAAAGAAAAGATGCAGCGCGCGATCGAGATGCTGTCGCAACGCATCGGGTTCCGCGTCGCCTCGGGCTTTTCCGAACGCGTGATCTTCCGCGAGTTGTTCCCGCGCGGGCTGACCCTGCTGGACCTCAAGGATATCGGGGTCAAGCAGCTCAATATCTCGAACATCGCCGCGCGTCAGGAACTGCGCGACATGATGAAAGAGCTAAACCTGCCGGGGGTCGAGATCGACTTTTAACCGTTATACACGGTAAACAGTTCTTTCGGTTCCGGCACGCCACGCAGCATGTAACGCCCGACCGAGATCAAATCCTGACTGCACGGCATGGCCGCCTGCGCTACATCGTCTGAAATCAGAATACGCTGCCCCAGTGACCGGTGCATTCCCGCAATCCTTGCAGTCTGATTCACGGCCGGTCCGATCACGGTGAAATCAAGCCGGCTTTCCGACCCGATATTGCCGTACAAAATCTCACCTGCATGCAGGGCCAGCGTGAAATTGGCGACCGGAAGACCGGCGGCGCTGCGCTCCTCGTTCAACAGCCTGATCCTCTCTTGCAGCACAGGCACCGCTTTCAAAGCCGCGCGCGCGTCTTCGTCAATTTCGCCCACGTCGAACATCGCCATCAGCCCGTCGCCCATAAACTTCAGGATGTTTCCGTCATTGTCATGCACCACCCCGACGGCCACTGCCAGATAGTCATTCAGCATGTCGATGATCTCGCTGCCCGGCAACTCTTCGGACAGGCTGGTGAACCCCTCCAGATCAAAGTTCCAGATCACAGCATCAATCTGCTGCAGAGAGCCGCGCCGAATTTCGCCCGAAAGAACACGGCGACCGGCTTCGCGGCCCAGATAGACACGCATCAGATCCTCGGAAACCCGAGCGTTCGACGCCGATTTCAGCGCCAAACCCAGATGGGGCAATGCAGTGTTGATCAGTTCCAGATCGCCGTCACGAAACCCGTCCTGAGCATTCGACGTCCAGGACAGCAACACACCATCCACGGCTTTCTTGGCGTCCCGCGGCGCGTTGTGCGTCGGGACGTCGAACGTCACACCCCGCGCATAATATTCGGTCGCCCCATTCTCTCTGAGCTCATTGATCAGTGGAAACCGGCTGGGTTCGTTCTGATCCACCATGCGTTCGTGCACAACTTCGACATCATCGTTGAGAATGGCAAAAAGCGGGCTTTTCTGCCAATCCTCGCTGACATTTTCCGAATACTCGAACTTCTGATAATCCCCGCCACGCCCCTGGTACCAGCTATACCCCGTACCGCCGTAAACCGGGTGCAGCGCGGATTGTGCCGCGTGAAACCGCATCAAGGGCACGCCCATATCAATAAGCCGCGTGCAGTACCCGTCCAGAAGTTCTTCCTTTTCGGCACCGGCAAGCCCACGCGATACCAGCCAATTGATAAGATCGTTCGTTTTCGCCGCGTTGGGGTCCGGGGCTGTCATGTCAATATCCTGCGTCCACTCAGGGTGTCATCTGGGGTCACCTAGCGTAAATTACCAGTGGTCAATCCATATGCGCCAGCCGTCCAAGCATTTTGCGCAGCAAGGCAACCTCATCCTCTTGAAACATCCCCGCCAACTTGGTGTCGTATCTCTGCGCGATTTCGCACAGTTCGCGATAAACAGTCTGCCCGGTAGCCGTTAGCGTCAACTGCTCGACCCGGCGATCTGATTGGCTCCGAGTGCGCGCAAGGTATCTGCGCTGCTCTAGTTTGCTGACCGCACGGCTGATCTTGGTCTTGTGAATCCGCGCCCGCGTTCCGATCTCTTTCGCGGTCATCTCACCGTAATTGCCCAAGTGAAACAGAACGCGCCATTCGGTGCGCAACATTCCGTACCGATCCTTATAGGCCCGCTGAAACTCTAACGAGCTTTCCTCGGCCGCCCGGTTCAGCAGATAGGGCAGGAAAACCCGCAGATCAAATTCATCTTTTTTGTCGGATTCCGTGTTCGTCATGCTTGTTAGTTACAAAATCAACTATTATCGGACAAGCAGCAAATGGAGGAACACGGGATGAATCGTCCGACGGATCCGCACAGCCTGACACAAGCCAGCAGCCCGGTGGGGACGCACGAAGGCTATATGCCCGGCTTTGGCAATGACTTTGAAACCGAGGCTCTGCCCGGCGCTTTGCCCCAAGGGATGAACAGTCCGCAGCGCTGTAATTACGGGCTGTATGGCGAGCAACTCAGCGGCACCGCCTTTACAGCCAATCCACCCGAGAGGACGTGGTGCTATCGTATCCGACCTTCGGTGAAACATTCGCATCGCTACGAAAAGATCGACCTGCCCTATTGGAAATCCGCACCTTACGTCGATCCTGATGTGATCAGTCTGGGCCAGTACCGCTGGGACGCGGTTGCCCATTCAGACGAAGGGCTGACGTGGCTGACCGGGATGCGCACCATGACCTCGGCTGGCGACGTGAACACGCAGGTGGGCATGGCCAGCCATATCTATCTGGTCACCGAATCCATGGTGGATGACTACTTTTTCTCAGCCGATTCCGAGCTTCTGGTGGTGCCGCAGGAAGGCCGCCTGCGCTTTGCGACCGAATTGGGGATCATTGACCTAGAGCCGAAAGAGATCGCCATCATCCCGCGTGGCTTGCTGTACCGGGTTGAGGTTCTGGAAGGTCCCGCGCGTGGGTTTGTCTGCGAAAACTACGGGCAAAAGTTTGAACTGCCCGGGCGTGGTCCGATCGGCGCCAACTGCATGGCCAATCCGCGCGACTTCAAGGCCCCCGTCGCAGCGTTTGAGGACCGAGAGGTTCCCTCGACCGTCACCGTCAAATGGTGCGGACAGTTCCATACAACGAAGATCGGTCAAAGCCCGCTGGACGTGGTCGCTTGGCATGGCAACTACGCGCCTTACAAATATGACCTGCGCACGTATTGCCCAGTCGGAGCGATCCTGTTCGACCACCCCGATCCGTCGATCTTTACCGTGCTGACGGCCCCATCAGGTCAGCCCGGCACGGCCAATATCGACTTTGTCCTGTTCCGCGAGCGCTGGATGGTGGCCGAGGACACGTTCCGCCCGCCGTGGTACCACAAGAACATCATGTCCGAGCTGATGGGCAATATCTACGGCCAGTACGACGCCAAACCGCAGGGCTTTGTTCCCGGCGGCATGAGCCTGCACAACATGATGCTGCCTCACGGACCAGACCGCGAGGCGTTCGACAAGGCGTCGAATTCCAACCTTGGGCCGGACAAGCTGGACAACACCATGTCCTTCATGTTCGAAACCCGGTTCCCTCAGCATCTGACCCCATTCGCAGCAAATGAAGCCCCGTTGCAGGATGACTACATTGACTGCTGGACCTCTCTTGAGAAAAAGTTCGACGGTACGCCGGGGAAAAAGTGATGGATGGAGGATACATAGTCATAGCCGTGTTCTCAGGCATTTTCGGGTTGTCGATTTGGGCATTGCGCGGACGCTGGAACGGAAAGCGCGACCACTACAGGCACAACCCAATGCCCGGCCATCGCCAAGCGGGTTCTTCCGGCGGGGCCGATCCCAGCGGCGATTGAAAGATGGAAAACAGGAACATGTGGTACACCATTTCCCAGAGCCACATCCTCAAAGACGACAAAGACAACAAGGATCAAAGATGCCTTTAATGACATCCTGGGTGGCCTCGGCCAATGACGCCCACCACCCTTTTCCGCTGAACAACCTGCCTTATGGCGTGTTCTCGACCGACGGCGATGAACCGCGCTGCGGGGTGGCGATCGGAGACATGATCTTTGATGTCACAGCCGCAGAAGCCGAAGGATTGATCCAGTTGGCGGACGAGCCGCTGTTCGACCTGCCCTTCTGGAACCCGCTGATGGAACAAGGCCCGGCTGTCTGGGCCGCGTTGCGAGACCGGCTAACAGACCTTCTGGCCGAGGGCAGCGAGGCACGGTCCGACATTGAACACCTTCTGGTCGCTCAAAGCGACGCCGAAATGCATATGCCCGTCGCCGTCAGCGAATACACCGATTTCTACGCCGGTCGGCATCACGCGCAGAATGTCGGCACCATGTTCCGTGGCCCTGAAAACGCGCTGCCGCCGAACTGGTTGCACATTCCGATTGGCTATAACGGCCGCGCGTCTTCGGTGGTGGTTTCCGGCACCGACATCCGCCGCCCTTGGGGTCAGTTGAAATCGCCCGACCACGACCGCCCGGCCTTTCTGCCCAGCCGCCGCTTCGACATCGAACTGGAAATGGGCGCGCTTGTTGGCACGCCTTCGGACGGGCCGATCACGGTGGAGGAAGCCGACAATAACATCTTTGGCTATGTCCTGCTGAACGACTGGTCCGCACGCGATATTCAAGCGTGGGAATACCAGCCTCTTGGGCCGTTTCAGGCCAAGGCCACGGCCACATCCATCAGCCCCTGGATCGTCACCAAAGCGGCGTTGGAGCCGTTCCGATGCGATACCCCTGCGCGAGAATTCGAGCTGCTGGATCACCTGAAAGACTGCGGCCCGATGCTGTATGACATTGATCTGTCGGTAACGATGGCCCCCGAGGGGAAGCCCGCCACAACAATCGCCAGAACGAATTACAAAGAGATGTACTATTCCTCGGCGCAGCAACTGGCCCATCACTCGACCTCGGGCTGCCCGATGAACACAGGCGATTTGCTGGGGTCGGGCACGATCTCAGGACCAACAAATCCCGAGCGCGGCTCGCTTCTGGAGCTGAGCTGGGGCGGGAAAGAACCGCTTATGCTGGACACGGGCGAAACCCGCACCTTCATCGAGGACGGCGACACCCTGACCCTGACCGGTGAGGCCAAGGGCGAAGGGTATACAATCGGGTTTGGTGACTGCGTGGGTACGGTTTTACCTGCACTGCAAGACCCTTACGGGCGCTAACCCGTGACGGCGAACCCCATATATGTCGGATATATCGCGATGAGCCTGGACGGGTTCATCGCTGATCCCGATGGCAGTGTGGACTGGCTGAACCCGTTCAACGAAGCCTTATCCTCGGACGGGGGTGACGGGGGCTATGGGGACTTCATCGCATCCATTGACGCCCTGATCATGGGCCGCGCCACATATGAACAGGTTCTTGGTTGGGGCTGGCCATATGGCGAACGGCCAGCATATGTGATGACCCGGCAAAAGAAGCTCAATGGCGAACATATCGCCGCTTCGGGCAGCATCGAGTCCCTGGAAACTGCCATTTTGAAAGCCGGGCATAAAAGAGTCTGGATTCTTGGCGGCGGCAAAACGCAACGCGCAGCGATTGACGCCGGTATATTCGATACGCTTCGTGTCTTCATCATGCCAACCCTGCTTGGTCAGGGATTGCCCTGTTTTGCTCCCGGAAAACAGCACAATCTGACGCTCATGGAAGTCTCGAAACAGCCGGGCGGCATTCTGCAAATCGACTACAGTGTAAAAGGTTGAACGATGACCAAAGCTTTCGCGTCCCAAGGGGACATGTCGGAAAAGAAAATCTCGTTTACCGAGGTCGGCGAAGGTTTGTATGCCTTCACCGCCGAAGGTGATCCGAACTCCGGTGTCATCATCGGCGACGACAGCGTCATGATTGTCGAAGCGCAGGCGACGCCGCGTCTAGCGAACAAGGTCATCGAATGCGTGCGCTCGGTCACGGACAAACCCATTACCCATGTCGCGCTGACCCACTATCACGCTGTCAGGGTTCTAGGTGCCAGCGCCTTCGGTGCTCAACAGATCATCATGTCCGACATGGCCCGCGCGATGGTCGTGGAGCGTGGGCAAGAGGACTGGGACAGCGAATTCCAGCGTTTCCCCCGCCTGTTCGAGGGGCACGAAAGCATCCCCGGTCTGACATGGCCTACCACCACCTTCAGCGACACGATGACCGTCTATCTGGGCAACCGCCGGGTTGATCTGATGCATCTGGGCCGCGCACACACGGCGGGCGACATCGTGATCCACGTGCCCGATCAGAACGTGATGTTTACCGGTGACATCGTCGAATATCACTCGGCCTGCTACTGCGGCGACGGGCATTTCGGCGACTGGGGCGACACGCTGGACGAAATCAAGTGGTTCGATGTTGACGCGATTGCGCCGGGTCGCGGGGACGCTCTGGTAGGCAAAAGCATGGTGAATGCTGCCATCGAGAACACACGCGACTTTGTGGACAGCACCTATCGCCCGGCAGCCAGGGTTGCAGCGCGCGGTGGTTCCCTGAAAGAAGCGTGGGACGCCGTTCGCGCCGAGTGCGATCCCAAATTCTCGGACTACGCGATTTACGAACACTGCCTGCCGTTCAACGTCGCCCGCGCCTATGACGAGGCGCGCGGCATCGACACCCCGCGCATCTGGACCGCGCAGCGCGATCTTGAGATGTGGGAAGCGTTGCAGGGTTAGGGACATAGCGTCGCATTTGATCCAGATCGTTTTGCGCGGGAAAAATCAGTGAAACCATTGGGAAAGACCACTGGGTTGGCCAGCCCAGAGGCCAAGGACTTGCGTCGCAGGGAGCCAAAGCATCGGGGAGAGAACCCATGAACAAGATTTTTGAAACGCCGCTTTACGCGTATGACCGTAGCCCGGATCAAGATGCCGCCACTCCGGTGCGTCACAAGGTGATTGTCATTGGTGCCGGGCCAGTGGGTCTGGCGGCCGCGATTGACCTGGCCCAACGTGGGGTCGAGGTCGTAGTGCTGGATGAAAACGACAAGGTCAGCTTTGGCAGCCGCGCGATTTGCTTTTCTCAACGCACACTGGACATCGCAGATCGGTTAGGTAGCGGCCTTCCCATGGTCGAGACAGGCGTCCAGTGGGACGCGGGTAAAGTTTTCTTCGATAACCGCAAGGTCTACGAGTTCAATCTTCAACCTGAAAAGGGCTATGCCAACCCCGCCTTCATCAACCTGCAACAATATCACCTTGAGAGGATCTTGGTCGATCGGGTGCGGGCGCTTCAGGCGGACGGCGCTCCGATCGAAATCCGTGGACGAAACAAAGTCGAGGCCATCGGCACCCATGACGACCACGTAAAGCTTGAAGTCGAAACTCCCGAAGGTCCGTATAACGTCGAAGCCGACTGGCTGATCGCTTGTGACGGCGCACATTCTCCAACCCGCCGGATGTTGGGGCTGGATTTCGACGGTCGCGTGTTCGAGGACAACTTCCTGATCGCCGACGTGGTGATGGAGGCCGATTTTCCCTCGGAACGTTGGTTCTGGTTTGACCCGCCCTTCAACCGGGGCCAATCCGCCCTGCTGCACAAGCAGCCCGACAATGTCTGGCGCATTGACCTGCAATTGGGTTGGGATATCGACAAAGAGCGCGAGAAAAGGCCGGAAAACGTGATCCCGCGCCTCAAGGCCATGTTGGGCGAGGATGTCGTATTCGATCTGGAATGGGTGTCCATCTACACCTTCCAATGCCGCCGGATGGAGCGCTTTCGGTACGGTCGCGTCCTCTTTGCCGGGGACAGCGCCCATCAGGTCAGCCCATTTGGTGCCCGTGGCGCCAATTCCGGTATTCAGGACACGGACAACCTGTGCTGGAAGATGAAACTGGTGATCGACGGGCAAGCCCCGGAGTTGCTGCTGGACAGCTACAGCCGCGAACGTGTGCAAGCGGCAGATGAGAACATCAGCATGTCCACGCGCTCGACCGATTTCATCACGCCCAAGTCCGAGATGTCGCGCCTGCTGCGCGATGCGGTTCTGGATCTTAGTGAGCATTACGAATTTGCCCGCCCACTGGTGAATTCCGGACGGTTGAGTACACCCTGCGTATATGAAGGGTCTTCCCTGAACTCGGCTGATGCGCTGAACGGACCGGACATCACCAGACCCGGCTCAGCCTGTCCGGACGCGCCGCTGGGCGACGAATTTCTTCTGCCCAAACTGGCAGATAAGTTCACCCTTCTGACGATCGACGCGGACGCGCCCGACAGCCTCGAGGAAGGCGAGGTCGAGGCGACGCGGTTGGCGCTTTCGGTCAAAGACGACCTGACGCTGGAGTTGAAACGCCGGTATCTGGGCGACGCAACCAGCGCAGTCTATCTGATCCGACCGGATCAGCACGTGGCCGCCCGTCGTGACAATTTTGAAGAAAACGCGTTCCGGCAGGCCATCCGCCGCGCAACCGGTAAGGAGTAATCGAGATGACCGATCTGATCCTCACCCCTAATCTGGACAGCGCCGGCGACTTCTACGCCGGGTTGCTGGCCGCCCATGAAGGCTTGGACAAAGCCGACTGCGATGCGTTTAACGCGCGGTTGGTCTTACTGCTGGCAAATCACATCGGCGATGCGGATGTGTTGTCACAAGCATTGAAAGCAGCCAAGCTGCAAGGCAACTGACAAACGCGGGAGGCACGGATGAGCGGCGTGGTGCTGTACGACTACTGGCGATCTTCGGCCAGTTACCGCGTGCGGATCGCGCTGCATCTTGCCGGAATAGCATTTCAGGCGGTTTCGATTGATCTGGTAGCGGGCGAGCACAGGTCCAACACGCATCTGGCCCGCAACCCGCAGGGATTGGTTCCTGTCCTTGAAATAGACGGGCTTCGGCTGACGCAATCCATGGCGATCATAGATTATCTGGATCAGACTAGGGGGCTGAGTTTTTTGCCGGGTGAAGCAGCGGCTCGGGCCAAAGCTATGGCCTTGGCGCACTCTATCGCCGTGGACCTGCACCCGGTCTGCAACCTGTCGGTTGCCCGTCACGCCACCGAGTTAAGCGGTAGCTCGCAAGAGATGCCCGGCGACTGGATGCGCCATTTCATCCGCCCGGGCCTGCTGGCTTTTGAATCCCTGCTGGGTGATTTCCAGCAAACCCCCTATTGCACTGGGCCGCAGCCGGGGCTGGCCGATCTGTGCCTGATGCCTCAGATGTACAACGCGCGCCGCTGGAAAGTCGACCTGACTGGATTGCCACGCATTCTGAGCATAGAGGCAGCCTGCGCAAGACACCCGGCATTCGCCGCAGCCCACCCCGATCAGTACGCTCCTTCCTGATACGCCGCACAGAGTCTGTGTGTCGGCGCAAATAGGAATTGGCACCGTGTTTGCCTACCTTCTTTGAAACGGAAGAAGGAGGCGCCAGTGCCCGAGATCACCGGCTATCACACCCATGTCTATTTCGATGCCGACACGCAAGAGACCGCCCAGCAGGTCTGTGAAGAAGCCGCTCGACTTTTCCCGGCTGCAATGGGGCGGATGCACGCGCGGAATGTCGGCCCCCACCCGCGCTGGAGTTGCCAGTTGGCCTTCGCCGCAGACGCCTTTGATCAGGTCATCCCGTGGCTGATGCTGAATCGGAATGGGTTGACCATCTTCACCCACCCCGAGACCGGCCAGCATCTTGAGGATCACCGGGACCGCGCCATCTGGATGGGCGAGATGCTTGAGCTGGACCTGTCTATGTTTGACAAGACGGCGCGTTAGCCAAGCGCCTTTGCTTGATCGCGCAATTTGAACTTCTGAATCTTACCGGTCGATGTCTTGGGCAAGGGTCCGAACACAACGGTCTTGGGTGCTTTGAAATGCGCCATGTTATCTCGGCAGAAGGCAATAATCTCGGCCTCAGTCGCCTGCGCATCTGGTTTCAATTCGACAAAGGCGCAAGGGGTTTCGCCCCATTTTTCATCCGGGCGGGCGACGACTGCGGCCTCCATCACGGCGGGGTGTTTATAAAGGATATCTTCCACCTCGACCGATGAGATATTCTCGCCGCCAGAGATGATGATGTCCTTTGACCGATCCTTTAGCGCGACATAGCCGTCCGGGTGCATGACCCCCAGATCGCCAGAGGCGAACCACCCACCTTTGAACGCCTTATCCGTGGCATCCGGGTTCTTGAGATACCCTTTCATCACCACATTGCCCTGCATGAATATCTCGCCCATCGTCTCACCATCAGCGGGCACCGGCTCCAGCGTTTCGGGATCAGCCACCATCAACCCCGACAGAGCGGTATAACGCACGCCCTGCCGGACCTTCAGCGCCGCGCGCTCATCAGAGGGTTTGTCGTTCCACTCGTCCTTCCACGCGCAGACGACCGATGGGCCATAGGTTTCGGTCAGGCCGTAGACATGAGTGACCTCGATCCCCATCCCCTCCATATTGGCGATCACGGCGGCCGGTGGCGGGGCACCTGCGGTCATCACCTTGATCTGGTGATCGAAATCCTTGAGGTGCTCGGGCGCATTGGCCAACATATTCAGCACGATGGGTGCGCCACAGAAATGGGTGACTTTTTCATCGCGGAAGGCGGCATAAATCGGCTCTGCCCGCACGGCACGCAGACAGACCGAAACGCCCGCATTAGCCGCCATCGCCCAGGGGAAGCACCAGCCATTGCAGTGGAACATCGGCAGGGTCCACAAATAGATCGAGTGCTTGGGCATGTCCCAATCCAGCAGGTCCGACTGCGCATTCAGTGCCGCGCCCCGGTGGTGATACACGACGCCCTTGGGATTGCCTGTGGTGCCCGAGGTGTAGTTCAGAGTAATCGCATCCCATTCGTCATCGGGCAAAGACCACGCGAAATCGGGGGCACCATCGTCCAGCAGGGCGTCATAGGTCAGCGTGCCCAGTTTTTCGCCCCCGTCAAAACTGGCATCTTCGATATCCACAACCAACAGATCGTGATCGACCTGTTTCAGTGCCTCTTTAACTGCGCCCGAGAACTCTGGGTCGACCAATAGCACTTTGGATTCCGCATGGTTCAGGATGAAGGCGATGATCGGTGCGTCCAGCCGAGTGTTGATCGCGTTCAACACCGCGCCAGTCATCGGGACACCAAAATGCGCCTCGTACATCTCGGGGATGTTGGCGGCGATGATCGAAACCGTGTCGCCTTTTCCAATGCCGCGCGCAGCAAGCGCCCCCGCCAAACGACGACACCGAGCATAGGTTTCGGCCCATGTATAACGGCGCGCACCGTACACAACAGACGGGTAGTCCGGGTAAACCTGCGCCGTCCGCTCAATGAAACTGAGTGGTGACAGCGGCGTATGGTTCGCCCGGCATCGATCCAGATGGCGTTCATAAATGTTGGCTGCGGTCATCGGTTTACCCTCCCTTTGTCTGATCGCGCGACTTGATCACAAAGTTGCCCGGCTGACAAACCCGTAGAAATACGCCGCAGGACTGGACTGGCAATATGGGATGATGCAATCTGGCCCTATCTACCGATGGCCTTTCGCGGTGATCTGAGCCATCGAAATCACAAGGGCCGGAACTTTATCCCGGCATCCTGCGCACCCAAAAAATCTGAAAGGGCATGTCATGGACGGCACGTTCAACGAAAATGATCTTTCCCGCGTGGTCGAGGCTGATCGCGCCCATATCTGGCACCACCTGATCCAGCATAAACCCTTTGAAACCAACGATCCGCGCATCATTGTCGAAGGCAAGGGCATGCGTGTCTGGGACCAGAAGGGTAAAGAACATCTGGATGCCGTCTCGGGCGGGGTCTGGACGGTGAATGTGGGCTATGGACGCGAATCGATCTGTAAGGCCGTGTACGACCAGTTGATGAAACTGTGCTATTTTGCCAACTCTGCCGGGTCAATTCCGGGGTCGATTTTCGCCGAGAAACTGATCAGCAAGATGCCAGGGATGAGCCGCGTCTACTACACCAACTCTGGCAGCGAGGCGAATGAGAAAGCCTTCAAGATGGTCCGGCAGATCGCCCATAAGAAATACGGCGGCAAAAAGACCAAGATCCTGTATCGCGACCGCGACTATCACGGCTCGACCCTGGCGGCGATGTCTGCCGGAGGACAGGACGAGCGCAATGCGCAATATGGTCCCTTCGCACCCGATTTCGTGCGCGTGCCGCACTGCATGGAATACCGCAAGCACGAACTGGACGGTGCCCCTGACGAGAACTTCGGCGAATGGGCAGCCGACCAGATCGAAGCGGTCATTCTGCGCGAAGGTCCAGATACCGTGGGCGCGTTGTGTCTTGAACCCGTGACCGCAGGCGGCGGCGTGATCGAAGCGCCCGAGGGCTACTGGCAACGTGTGCAGGAAATCTGCAAGAAATACGACATCCTTCTGCACATTGATGAGGTTGTCTGCGGCGTCGGGCGCACAGGAACATGGTTCGGGTATCAGCAATATGGGGTGAAACCCGATTTTGTGACCATGGCAAAGGGGGTCGCCTCGGGCTATGCGGCCATTGCTTGCATGGTAACGACCGAAGAAGTCTTTGACCTGTTCAAGGACAATGCTGACGACCCGATGAACTATTTTCGCGATATCTCAACATTTGGCGGCTGCACCGCTGGCCCTGCGGCTGCGATCGAGAACATGCGCATCATCGAGGATGAAAACTTGCTGGGGAATTGCACCGAGATGGGCAATCGCATGATGGGCAACCTGCAAGAGCTGATGGAAAAACACAAAGTCATCGGCGACGTGCGCGGCAAGGGCTTGTTCCTTGGGGCCGAGCTGGTCTCGGACCGGTCTACGCGCGAGCCGGTAGACGAGAAACTGGCCCAAGCCGTTGTCGCCGACTGCATGGCGCAGGGCGTGATCATCGGCGTGACCAACCGCTCGGTTCCCGGCAAGAACAACACGCTGTGCTTCTCGCCTGCGCTGATCGCGACGGCGGATGATATTGACCAGATCACGGATGCGGTCGATGGCGCGTTGAGGCGTGTGTTCGGCTAAGGGCAACCGGTGATTTTCATAGCCTAGATCAGGCAAGCGAATTGACCGAAACCGGCGCATGTTTTGCGCCGGTTTTTTTGCGCTCAATCCCCATTGCACAGATGGCAAACCAGGCCATCAAACAAGGTTGATCTTAAAGTCGAAGTTTTCCTGAAGCTATGTTACATTCTCTTTATCGGATGCTTGCATATGTATTTTCTTTAATAGCGCAAACGTCTTCGCCAAAGTTTTTTGTTTAGGGAGGATCGCAGATGAAAGGTCTGGTGAAAGGGACAGCCACCGTTGTTTTACTAGGCGTCGGTGTCACTGTCGGAACATGGATCGAACGAAACGATTCTTCTCCGGGCGCTATTCTGCAGGGCGCGGTCGACGCTCTAAGTCCCGGAATGGCCTTGGCACAAGATGCAGAGCCAGAGATCTCGCCCATCGCGGTGCGTGATCGTCCGCGCGATGCGTATTATCCGAACACGGAAGACCTGAAGCCTGACGAGATGCGCGTTATCGCGTGTGGAACCGGGATGCCAACAACCCGTGCAGCACAGGCCGCTGCATGTTTTCTTGTAGAGCTTGGAAATGGGGACAAGTTCTTTTTTGACATCGGCTCGGGGTCATCGGAGCGCATTTCGTCGCTGCAAATTCCCTACAATTACCTCGACAAGGTCTTTGTGGGTCACTTGCACACCGACCATTTTGGCGCGTTGCACGAGCTCTTTATTGGTGGTGCCTTGATGGGCCGCAACAGGCCGCTGCGCGTCTGGGGGCCCAGCGGGTCCGTCCCAGAGCTTGGGACAAAGGCTGCCACGGACAGTATGAAAGATATGCTGCTATGGGACCTGAGCGCACGCGTCGGGGCGACCGACCCCCGTGGATACCAGATGGATGTCACTGAATTTGACTACAAAGGTGAAAACCAAGTGATCTATGACGAGAACGGAGTCGTCGTCCGATCATTCCCTGCAATTCACGGCATCGACGGTGCGGTTAGTTTTTCACTGGAATGGAACGGCCTGAAATTCGTCTACAGCTCTGACACATACCCCAACAAGTGGTTTATCGAATATGCCAAGGACGCTGACATCGCGATCCACGAGTGTTTCATCGCAGTTCCTGACATCGTTGGAAAGCTAGGCTTTACCCCCGAATCCGCGCTTGCAGTCGGAACGCAGATACACACCGCGCCTGAAGCGTTCGGGAAAGTGATGTCCGAAATCAAGCCACGGATCGCCGTGGCCTATCATTTCTTCAACGATTTCGACACCGCCGGAGGTGTAGAGGAGCGTATTCGCACGACCTATGACGGACCGCTGAGTTTGGCTGAAGACTTCATGGTATGGAACGTCACCAAAGACGATATCCTTGTACGGATGGCCGTTACCGAAGAACATACCTGGTCACCGCCGTTGTCTGAGCCTCCGATCCCGCCCGGTGAAAATGACCGTCAAACCTTTGCCGAGAACCAAGGAATTCCAGTGGAGTCCGTGGGCTTCTCGGAGTTTATCGAAGGTGGAAAGTGGGACGTGGACGATGCCCTGCGCCCGATCTACGAACAAGCCAGCGAGGCTTTGGGACGCGACTTCCCATATCCTGGTGACTGAACCGGCTTTGACAGTCTTACCTGCGCAAAGAAAAAGGGTCGCTCCTGATGGAACGACCCTTTCATTCACTGTCTCTCGAAAGAGGATCAGGCCGTCAGAGCAGCCTGAGCTTTGGCGACGATCGCGCCGAACGCTTCCGGTTCGTGCACGGCCAGATCAGCCAGAACTTTGCGGTCCACTTCAATACCGGCCAGGTTCAGGCCGTTGATGAAGCGGGAATATGTCAGAGCCTCGTCATGCGAACGGACAGCAGCGTTGATACGCTGGATCCACAGCGCGCGGAAGTTGCGCTTGCGGTTCTTACGGTCGCGGGTTGCATACTGGTTGGCCTTGTCGACGGCCTGACGAGCAACTTTGAAGGTGCTCTTGCGGCGGCCATAGTAACCTTTGGCGGCCTTGATGACCTTCTTGTGACGGGCGTGAGTTACGGTTCCACCTTTAACGCGGGACATCTCTTAATCTCCTCTTAGCGGTCGTAGGGCATGTAGCCCTTGACGATCTTGGCGTCGGGGGCGGACAGGGTGGTGTTGCCACGGGCGTCGCGGATGAACTTTTTGGTCCGCTTGATCATGCCGTGCCGTTTACCGGCCTGACCAGCAAGAACCTTACCGGTTGCAGTCACCTTAAAGCGCTTCTTGGCGCTCGACTTGGTCTTCATCTTAGGCATTTCCGTCTCCTTTCGGGGTTCGGTACAATACGCGACTCGGCATGCCATCCGGCCGGTCACGCGATCAGAAGCGCCGTTTACGCAAGTTCGATCATACTGGCAAGGGGGTTTTGACCAGAATCTGCGCTTTTCGCAGGATGGTCAGGCACCGGGGCGACATGCGCCGCCCCGGTGATGTGGTTTAGTGGCCGAACTTGCGGATCTCGCCGCTTTTCAGTCGGGCTGCGTAGCTGGCGAGTTCCTCACGCACCACTTTCATCAGGAAGTAGAGCGCAAAGACGTTCACAACCGCCATCGCAAAGATCGCCGCATCCGAGAAGTCGATGACCGGGCCAAGGTTGGCCGCCGCACCGATCACCACGAAGACGCAGAAGATGATCTTGAAGATCAGCTCTTTGGTGTGGCCTTCGCCAAACAGGTAGGTCCAGGCTTTCAGGCCGTAGTAGGACCAGCTGATCATGGTCGAGAAGGCAAACAGAACCACCGCGATGGCAAGCACATAGGGGAACCACCCAAAGGCGCTGGCAAAGGCTGCCGAGGTCAGGCTGACGCCCGAGTTTCCATCGACCGTGGCAATGGCATTGCCCGCTTCGTTCAGCATGTAGTTGCCGGTTGCCGGATCAACGATCAACTGCTGCGTGATGATGATCACCAGCGCGGTCATGGTACAGATCACGACGGTGTCGATGAACGGCTCGAGCAGGGAAACAAAGCCCTCGGTGATCGGCTCTTTCGTCCGCACCGCCGAGTGCGCAATCGCCGCAGAACCAACGCCCGCTTCGTTCGAGAACGCCGCACGACGGAAGCCCTGAATCAGCGCGCCGACCATGCCGCCAGCAACGCCAAGGCCAGTAAAGGCACCCGCGAAGATCTGGCCAAAGGCCCAACCGATCTGATCTGCGTGCATGAGGATAATGACCAGCGCGGCCAATACATACATGACACCCATGAACGGAACGACTTTTTCCGTGACACGCGCGATGGACTTCAGGCCACCAACGATCACGGCGAACACGATGCCCGCAAAAACCAGACCGGTGATCCAGCCCGGATAGTCGCCAACGATGCCCGCGATCTGCTGATGCGCTTGGTTCGCCTGGAACATGTTGCCACCGCCCAGCGCGCCAAGGATACAGAAGATCGAGAACAGAACCGCAAGGATTTTGCCTCCGGGCAGACCCAGTTCGGCAAAGCCTTTGGACATATAGTACATCGGACCACCCGAGACCGTGCCGTCCTCGTACTCATTGCGGTATTTGACGCCCAGCGTACATTCGGTGAATTTCGACGCCATACCCAGAAGGCCCGCGACGATCATCCAGAATGTGGCACCCGGCCCACCGATCCCGACAGCCACTGCCACACCAGCGATGTTACCAAGGCCAACCGTCCCGGACAGGGCCGTGGCCAGCGCCTGAAAGTGGCTGACCTCACCGGCGTCGTTGGGATCGGAATAGTCGCCTTTGACCAAGCTGATCGAATGGCCAAAGAACCGAAGTTGCACAAAGGCAAAATACAGCGTGAAAACCGTAGCCGCGACAACCAGCCATCCCACGATCCAGGGGAACCCAGTGCCCGGGAAGGGCGCGAAGATAAAGCTGACAAACGGCCCGGTGAAATCGGCGAAAGCCTGGTTGATTTTGTCGTCCAGTCCCACCGCCTCTTGCGCCAGAGCGGGGCTTGCTAAGAAGGTGGCGGCCGAGGCCAGACCCAAGTGTTTCGGCATGTTCATAATCGTCGCCCCTCTCAATTCACTACTGTGACAGGCACATCGGCATGCATCACAAGGTTTTGCGTCGAACTGCCAAACAGCCGCTTTTTGAAGCCATCTGCCGACGCGCGGCCTACGATGATCTGCGTCCCGCCGTTTTCGACCGTAATCGCGTTGAGAGTCTCGGCCACGTCGCCATGACGCACGATACCATGCGCCGAAAACCCGGCAGCGGACAGAGCTTCCACAGCTGGCTTGACGATCCGCGACGTCGCCAATTCGACCTCTTCTTCGCGCCGCTTGTGTCGCAACGCGTTTTCTTCAGGTGTTTGAAAAGTGAAAGGGGACCATTCGATAACATAAACCACTAGCAATTCACACGTTCCGATCCGTTCGGCCAAATCCTTGGCGAAGGCGATCGCGCGCGCTCCAGTTTCTGTCCCGTCCAGTCCAATGACAATTTTGGTTGTCATGACGTTCCTCCGATTTTGTTGATTATACCGAGGCCCGTGCCCCCGGCCGGGCAGCCGGAACCTGGAACTTAATGAGTAGACCGCCCATGCAGATCAGTATCCAAGAAAAACACCGAAAAATAGAGGGGAATCTTTAGGATTCGCCCTCTATTTGGATACTGTATTGTTTTATATGTACTTTTTGTGCTTATTTTTTAAGCTATCACCACTGTCCGAGAGTTGAAGCACTACAGCTCAACCCGGGTCGGTGTTGTAAATCAACCGCTCGTCGCAGGGCGCGATGCGCAGGATGTTGGTCGTACCCGGCACGTTGAAGGGCACACCCGCCGTGACAACGATCTGGTCGGCTTCGGCGGCAAATCCACCGGCGCGGGCGGCGCGGGCTGCATTCACCACTGCGCCTTTGAACCGTTCAAGCTCGGGCGTCATCACGCAATGGCATCCCCAGGTCAGGCACAGGCGGCGGGCCGTGCCGGTGGCCGGTGTCAACGCGATGATCGGAACACCCGGACGCTCGCGCGCTGTCAGCAGGGCAGTTGTTCCGCTTTGCGTAAAGCAGCAGATCGCCTTGATTTCGGTTTTTTCAGCGATCTCACGCGCGGCGGCAACGATGCCATCTGCCACAGACGTGCCTTTGGCCGACCGTGACGACGCGATGATTTGAGAATAGGTCGGGTCTGCTTCGACCTCGATGGCGACCTTGTTCATCGTCTGCACTGCCTCGATCGGGTAAGATCCCGCGGCGGATTCAGCGCTGAGCATGATGGCGTCCGTGCCTTCGTAAATGGCGGTGGCCACATCCGAGACCTCGGCGCGGGTCGGCATGGGGCTTTCGATCATGCTCTCCAACATCTGCGTCGCCACAATCACCGGCTTGGCTGCACCACGGCATTTCCGAACAAGGCGTTTCTGGATAGGCGGAACAGCGGACACGGGCAGCTCCACGCCCAGATCACCTCGCGCGACCATGATCCCGTCGGACGCATCAAGGATGTCGTCAAATGCCTCAACCGCTGCCGGTTTTTCGATCTTGGACAGGATCGACGCGCGGCCATCGGCCAATGCGCGGGCCTCAAACACATCCTTGGCGCGCTGCACAAAGCTCAGCGCCAGCCAATCGACACCCAACTGACAGACAAATTCCAGATCGTCGCGATCCTTGGCGGACAGAGCTGCCAGCGGCAGCACAACGTCCGGCACGTTTACACCCTTGCGGTTGGAAATCGTGCCGCCCACCTCAACTGTGCAGTTGGCGTAGTCCTGGCCACAGTCCTGAACGATCAGGCGGATTTTGCCATCATTGACCAACAGTCGCGCGCCTGGTTCCAACGCCGCGAAAATCTCGGGGTGAGGCAGGCAAACACGGTTGACGTCCCCGGCTTCGGAATCGAGATCCAGTCGGAAAGACGCGCCCTCGACCAGTTCTTCGGCATCATTGGCAAAGACACCCACACGCAGTTTCGGCCCCTGAAGATCGGCAAGGATTGCAATCGGGCTGTCGAGGTCTTTTTCCACCTGCCGGATAATACGGTGGCGTTCGCGAATTTCGTCGTGGCTGCCGTGGCTCATGTTCAGGCGGAACACATCTGCCCCGGCCTCGTGCAAGGCGCGGATGGTGTCATAGTCATTGGACGCCGGTCCCAGCGTCGCCACGATTTTTACATTTCTCAGGCGTCGCATTGGTCTTGCTCTCCTCAGGTATTCTCTGGTTTCGCGAATTTGTTACCGCAAACATTGCTTAGGCTGCTTATTGCGCAATTCCCTTTTGGAAGCAACTGTCCTACACCTGCGGCAAACTAGATGACAGGCTTATGACGTATTCTCCGTTTTTTATCCACGGCGCGGATCGCCCGTCCCGCTGGCTGATCACATGCGACCATGCAACCAACACCGTGCCGCCCGAAATCAACGGTGGAGACCTCGGCCTGCCGCGCGAGGATATGGAGCGTCACATCGCATATGACGTGGGCGCTTATGAGGTTTCCAAGCATCTGGGTGAAATTCTGAACGCGCCCGTCATTGCTGCCAATTTCTCACGCCTCGTGATCGACCCCAACCGGGGGGAAGATGACCCGACCCTACTGATGAAGCTGTATGACGGCTCGATCATCCCCGGCAACCGCCACGCAGACGCCGCCGAACGCGAACGCCGCCTGAACATGTGCTATCGCCCTTATCACAATGCGCTAGCTGAATTGGCCGCCCTGCCCCACGCGGTGATCGTATCGATGCACTCGTTCACCCGGCAACTTCGCGGCCGCGACCCGCGCCCGTGGCATGTGGGTGTCCTGCACACACCGGACAAACGCTTTGCGCGCCCGTTGGTCAACCGACTGGAAGCAGAAGGCGACCTGTGCGTTGGTGTCAATGAACCCTATACCGGAGTGCTGCCCGGTGACGCGATTGACAAACATTGCACGGCATTTGGCCGCCCCAATGCGTTGATCGAGCTGCGCAACGATCTGATTGCCGATCATGCCGGGCAACGCGCATGGGCCGAGCGGTTGGCGGTCATTCTAGAGGATGCTCTGAAGGGCAGCGACCTTTAAGCGCATGACATTGTGAGGTTCGCCGCCAACCCATATATATTGCGGGAAAGGGGGCGACTATGACACAGGAATTTATAACCTCCGTTTTTGGCTGGATGGCCGTTCTCAACATCGGGGTTTTGCTGTTCACGACAGCAATGGTTTTGCTGTTGCAGGACTGGATCGCGGGCATCCACGGCAGGATGTTCCAGATGGAACGCCCAGACGTGAAACGGGCCTATTTCAGGTATCTCGCCAACTACAAAATTCTGACGTTGATCTTCTGCATCGTACCGTGGCTGGCGTTGAAACTGGCCTGATAGGCCGATTGTTGAAACATCGCCACCGGACCGCTAGGTCAGATACAACGATACTGTCACCCGGAGTCAGACCATGGACAAGCAAACCGAAATCGAACTTCAGGCCGCCGCGTTCCGTCGGCTGCAAAAGCACCTGATGGAAGACCGCACCGACGTACAGAACATCGACATGATGAATCTGGCCGGGTTCTGCCGCAACTGCCTGTCGCGCTGGTATCAGGAAGCGGCCAATGAAAAAGGCATCGAGATGGGCAAGGACGAAGCCCGTCAGATTTTCTACGGCATGACAATGGACGACTGGAAAGCCAATTATCAGACCGAAGCCAGCCCCGAGAAACAGGCCGCCTTCGAGGTCGCGTTTGAAGAAAACGTCGGCAAGAAAGGCTGACGCATCAAAAGAAAGGCCCGCCAATTCAGCGGGCCTTTTTGCTCAGATCGCCGCTTTGCGGCTTTCATCCAAATAGATCTCGCGCAGACGCTTGGCGATCGGACCCGGTGTTCCCTCGCCCAGCGCGACCCCGTCGATCTCAACCACCGGCATCACGAAAGCACTGGCCGAGGTGGTGAAAGCCTCATCCGCCTCTTTCGCCTCATCGATGGTGAACAGACGTTCCTCGACTTCCATCTGGGCCTCAGCCGCCATGCGCAGGACGGCTTTGCGGGTGATGCCGTGCAGGATGTCATTGGACAACGGGCGGGTGACGATCTTACCGTCTTTCACGAAATAGGCGTTGTTGCTGGTGCCTTCGGTGACATAGCCATCCTCGACCATCCACGCGTCATCGCAACCGGCGGCCTTTGCCATCATCTTGCCCAAGGACGGATACAGCAACTGCACGGTCTTGATGTCGCGACGTCCCCAGCGGATATCGTCGATCGAGATGATCTTGGCCCCCTTCTGCGCCGCGGGACTGTCGGCCAGACCCGGCTTGTTCTGGGTGAACAGGACGAGCGTCGGCTTGGTGTCAGCCGCAGGGAACACAAAATCCCGGTCTCCATCGCTGCCGCGTGTGACCTGCAAATAGATCAAGCCCTCAACGATCCCGTTCAGTTCGACCAGCTTGCGGTGAATTTCCAAAAGCTCATCCTTGCTGCAGGGCTCGGCCATCTGCAGCTCGTCCAGCGAGCGTTTCAGGCGCACCGCGTGGCCTTCAAAGTCGATCAGCTTGCCGTCCAGAACGCTGGTCACTTCGTAAACAGCGTCGGCCATCAGGAATCCACGATCAAAGATCGAGACTTTGGCCTCGGTCTCGGGCAGGTATTCTCCGTTCACGTAAACGGTGCGGGTCATGTTGTTCTCCTCAGCCCCAGAGCGCGCTTGAAGGCGGATGCACTCCGGCGTCATCAAAAATCAGCGGGTTGGTGCGGTCTTCGGCCAGAAGAAGCGGGCCGTCAAGGTCCGTTACCATCGCACCCTGCGCCAATAAGGTCGCAGGAGCCATCGCAAGCGAGCTGCCGACCATGCAGCCGACCATCACTTGATACCCCTCGGCCAGCGCCTGCTTTCGCAGTTCCAGCGCCTCGGTCAGGCCGCCGGTTTTGTCGAGCTTGATGTTGACCACGTCATATTTACCCTTCAGCGCAGGAAGGCTGGCGCGGTCATGACAGGATTCGTCGGCGCAGACTGGAACCGGACGCTCCATCCCGATCAATGCCTCGTCGTCTCCGGCGGGCAGAGGCTGTTCGACCAGAGCCACCCCCAGGCGCACCAGATGTGGCGCAAGATCGGCGTAGACGGCGGCTGACCAGCCCTCATTCGCGTCGACGATGATCTTGGCATTCGGCGCACCTGCGCGGACGGCCTCAAGCCGAGGCATGTCGTCCGGTGTGCCCAGCTTGATCTTCAGCAGCGGGCGATGCGCATTCTGCGCCGCCTGCGCCTGCATTGCCTCGGGTGTATCCAGCGAAAGGGTATATGCCGTGATCTCCGGCCCCGGAACCGGCAAGCCAGCCAAGTCCCAGGCCCGTTTACCTGCGCGTTTGCACTCCAGATCCCAAAGCGCACAGTCCACGGCATTACGCGCAGCCCCCGCGGGCAGCAGGTCCATCAGCGACTGACGTGTGAATTCTGCGGGCAGGCCAGCGATCTCAGCCTCGACCGAATCGAGCGTCTCGTCGTAGCGCGCGTAAGGAACACATTCCCCACAACCCTGATGCGCCCCATCCGAAATCCGAACTGTCAGAACCTTCGCCTCGGTCCGCGACCCGCGCGAAATGGTGAACACCTGCGCCAGCCGAAACACATCACGAGAGACTTCTACCTGCACGCGCCTACCCTTTCAGTTTAGTGTCGAAAAGGCCGGCAACGAACGCCACCGGCCCAGCGCTTAGATCACAGCGCGGCCAGCGCATCCACCAGTTTACCCGCACCAAACCGGTACGGATCGGTGGCGGGCAGACCCATCTCGGCCTCAACCTCGGCGATATAGGCCAAGGCGTCCTCTTCACTCAGGTTCTGAGTGTTGATCGACACCCCGACAACCTGACAGGCCGGGTTCGCAATCCGTGCCATCGGAAGCGCGGCGTCGCGCAATTCTTGCAGCGTGGGCAGAGAATATTCCGGCAGGCCGCGCATATGAGTCCGGGTGGGTTCGTGGCACAGGATCAGCGCATCCGGCTGGCCGCCATGGATCAGCGCCATGGTCACGCCAGAATAGGACACATGATAAAGCGAGCCCTGCCCTTCGATGTGATCCCAGTGATCCGCGTCATTCTCGGGCGTCAGGTATTCAACCGCACCCGCCATGAAGTCGGCGACGACCGCGTCCAATGGAACGCCCTGCCCGGTGATCAGAATACCCGTCTGACCGGTGGCGCGGAAGGTGGACTTCAACCCGCGCTTGCGCATCTCGGCGTCCATCGACATGGCAGTATACATCTTGCCCGCCGAACAATCGGTGCCCACGGCCAGACACCGCTTGCCCGCGCGTTTTCGGCCATTGGCGATCGGATAGCCAACGGTCGGCACCCGCACATCATGCAAAGTGCAGCCATGGGTCTGAGCTGCGGCCACCAGATCACCTTCATCGCGCAGCAGGTTGTGTAGGCCGGACGCCAGATCATAGCCCATCTCCAACGCTTCGATCAGCACCTTTTTCCACGCCGCGCTGATCACACCGCCCCGGTTGGCTACACCGATAACCAAGGTCTTTGCTCCGGCGGCTTTGGCTTCGGCAAGTGTCATGTCCGTCATGCCCAAATCGGCCTTGCAGCCGTCCATGCGGTACTGACCCACGGCGTTTTCCGGCCGCCAGTCGCGGATTCCGATGGCAACCTTGGCCGCCAACTGGTCGGGCGCATCGCCCAAAAACAATAGATACGGTGTCTCGATCATTGCGGTGCACTCCTTTGATTCCGACGCAGATTATTGAACCACTCAAACGAGTGTTTCGCGTTTTCCTGCAGCGACGCAGGGTCGAGAGGGAGAATCTTGCGCAGTTTTGATCAAAGGCGCAAAAACATCCCAAGTTTTCAAAGCGATTAAACTTTAACCGCCAGCGACGCAGCGTATTGCGGCGAATGCTGCGATTGCATTGCCGCATCTGCACAAAGACGCTTGCGAAGCAACGCGCAATTTAATACCCCAAGAGGCAAGAAAATCGTAATTTCCTTTCTCGCACGAGGTCCAGATGAGCTTTCGCATCCAACCCGCCGCCCCCGCGCGCCCGAACCGTTGCCAACTGTTCGGGCCGGGATCAAATACCAAACTGTTCCCGAAAATGGCTGCCTCTGCAGCGGATGTGATCAATCTGGACCTTGAGGACTCGGTCGCACCCACCGACAAGGACGTGGCCCGCGCCAATGTGATCGAGGCACTGAACACCATCGACTGGGGCAGCAAATACATGTCCGTCCGCATCAACGGGTTGGACACGCCTTATTGGTACCGCGACGTGGTTGATCTGCTGGAACAGGCTGGCGACCGTCTGGACCAGATCATGATCCCCAAAGTCGGTTGTGCGGCAGATGTCTACGCCGTGGACGCGCTGGTCACGGCGATCGAGCGCGCCAAGGGCCGCACCAAGCCGATCAGCTTTGAGGTCATCATCGAATCCGCCGCAGGCATCGCCCGTGTCGAGGAAATCGCCGCCTCCTCGCCCCGCATGCAGGCCATGAGCCTTGGTGCTGCGGACTTTGCGGCCTCGATGGGGATGCAGACCACCGGCATCGGCGGCACGCAGGAAAACTACTACATGCTGCGTGAGGGCGAAAAGCACTGGTCCGATCCGTGGCACTGGGCGCAGGCCGCCATTGTCGCTGCCTGCCGCACCCATGGGGTGCTGCCGGTTGACGGGCCGTTCGGCGACTTCTCGGATGACGAAGGATATATCGCGCAGGCCAAACGCTCGGCCACGCTGGGCATGGTCGGCAAATGGGCGATCCATCCCAAGCAGATCGCGCTGGCCAATCAGGTCTTCACCCCGTCAGACGAAGCCGTATCCGAGGCACGCGAAATCCTTGCCGCGATGGAACAGGCAAAGGCCAATGGCGAAGGCGCAACGGTCTACAAGGGGCGTCTGGTGGACATCGCGTCGATCAAACAGGCCGAGGTGATCGTGGCACAGGCTGAATTGATCGCCGCAAACGGTTGAGACTGAAAAGGCGCCCTTCGGGCAAGCCACTATAGGTAAATGTTGACGAGCTATCGACCAGCAGCTAGGCTACTGGTCGTTTTCGTTTAGAAATAAGAGCTTGTGACGTGCCGGAACCCACGAAGGCTTCGCAGAAATCTGCGAACAAAATGAGAACTCGTCTTCCTCGCCTGCCTGGAGGTTTCTCAGTCAATTTTTGCCGCAATCCACTTTGTGACCTTTACGGCGTATTACCTGACCCACGAGATGGGCGCGGCCGACCAGCTACTCTTGGTTCGAACATGGCGCGGGGCAAGGTCTCCGGTTCTGGAGATGAACGCACCTATGTTTGCCCAAGTTGCGGACGGTCTAGCATCCTCAAGTCCAACAAGGCTTTGGCGGAAGAATACGCAAGGCTCTCCCGCCTGAATAGAAGAACAAAACGTGAAAGTTGTCCGAGTGTTGCATGTATCAATCATGGAGCGACCGTTGGGCTCATGCCGAGCCAGTATCGAAAGTTCGGTAAAACGGCCAAAGGAGATCCAAGATATCAGTGCAAAGCCTGTAAGAAGACCTTCTCGATTGGTCGCTCAACGAGGCGACATAAGCGTAGCGACCTAAATGGTAAAGTCTTTAGATCGCTGGTTAATGGCGTGACGCTTTCAGCTATCTCACGGTTACTGGATACATCACTTCCGGAAGTCTATTCGAAGATCGACTTCATCCACGAGCAATGCCAAGCGTTTGCAGCAGATCGGGAAAAGCGACTGCCCGAAGTATTTGAAGGGGATAGTCCTCACTTCGCCACGGACACACAAATCCTTCAGGTGAACTGGCCCGACAGAGGTATTCGTAAACTTGTAGAAGTGCGCCACATGTGCACCGTCCACAGCGACAGCAAGTATGTCATTGCGTCTACAACAGATGTTGATCCTGACGTTCACCCGCTTGCCGTCGAAAAGGCGATGGAAATTATCGGAGACAAAGAAAAACCTCGTTCTATGCGGGAGAACGCTCGGATTTGGTTTGCCAGTGAGTACATCGAGTACATTTGCAAACGACACGAGGCGACCAACCCAAAATCAAGTCGGTGGCACCGTAACAAAAAGCCAAGAGAACTTGATGACGATATCAGGCTCCTTGAGATGGCCGCCAGGGTTCGACAAGACGCGGCCGAGTTTGCACATATCATGCTGCTCAAGAAGAAGATCGGTCGGAAGTATCGACTGCTGAACTTTTCAGTTGACCGCGATACGGGTGTCTCTTCAGCCTTTTTGGCTGTGTTCAAAAATGAAGTGCAGAAGAGAGTGGTGCGGATTGCAGACGTCACCATGGCAAAGAACGAAAGCCATCCGCGACGCCTGGGGTTTGTGGCTGATGGTAACAAGGAATTAGAGCGCGTGGAGTATTTGCTGCGTCAGGCAGGGTACTTGCCTGGAGACGGTGATCAGGCTGTCCCCAGACCACAGGACGGCGCCATGGAGTACCTTTTGGAAGCTTCCTTTGGCAATATGGCACTCTCCGATATCAGGGCACTCCTAATGGATCATACCGGTCAGTCTGAAACGGCCGGCATTCACTATCCGTTCCACTTCATCAACGAGCCGCATAAGCGGGTGATTTTCCGCACTGACCCAACACGATTAGATTTTGCCCAGATGGCCCAGTTCGCAGTTCGGGCGGGAACACATCCGGTGGACATGTATCACGCTCGGGCACGGACCAAGGTCATGGGATTTGAGCGTGGCTTGTCAACCTCGGGCCGCAAAAGCCTGTGGTACTACAAGCAGTACTACAATCCGGTCATGGTCATGAAGCTGGTGGATATCCTGAGGTTTGCCCATAACTACACCGACCTCATGGTAAAAGAACACAAGAGCCCAGCTATGAAGCTCGGTATTGCGAAGGGCTTTGTGTATGATCGGGATCTCTTCAGTTTTTGAATTCGGCAAGCAAAAAAACGCCGTTCGTTTTGCGTTAACCTAAGGTTGTTCTGCGGGGACAAAGCTGCCTTAGACCCCGCATTTGACGAAAGCGCCTAAATCGCGTTTCTGAATGTTTCTGTCAATCGCTCGTTAAGCATGTGATGCGGTTTAGCACTTTTGCCATAGTGAAGCTCAGCCAATGCTGCGATGTCATTGAACAGAATGACGGACCCATCGTTGCCATCCGAGATAACAAGCAATTTTTGACAGAAGGCATCTAACCCGATGGCGGGAAAGTCTGCCATCGCTACGCCTCCTGGTGCAGGGCCACCAAACAAAAGCAGCACGGCTTCATCAATTTCCACACCAAGCTCTGCGGCTTCCATACCGAAATTGACTTCTCCGAACCAAATTGTATCGCTCTGCGATTTTACGGTCTCGGTCAGGCTAGCAACCGCCTCTGATACGTTCAGCTTTGAATGAAGCTCAATAATTCCAAAGTTCGAACTCAGGTTGGCGACAGGGGCTGGTTGAGCGGGGACTTCATCCAAAATTCTTGCTTGAAGATCCGCAAAGGCCCCCAAAGCGTTTGAATCTTCTAACCCATGTCGCACCTTCAGAAATTCGGCATCGGTAAAGGAGACTTGTGCTTCCCCGCCTGCATCGTACGACAGCACTCGGAAAGGTAAATCCAAACCTGCCCGAAGATTTTCTGAGAGTATCGCAGAGTTGACCGCCGGGTCCGAGTAAATCAGCACTCGGGAAGCGGGCATCTCCACGCCTTCAGCCAATGCGAGACGAGAATGATCAATAGAAGCAATTTCGTTCAAGCTGGCTGTTTTAACCGCCCCTGCCACAAGCGCAAAATTTGAATCGACCTCTTGCTGCACGGTTTGAGTCTGAGCAGCTTCAGCATTCACCACAAAAATGAACAGGGCAGAGAAAACAGTTGAGATTGATCGTCTAAGCATGGCTTCAGCTCATCCCGCGTCCGATTTTCTAAAAAGCAAGAGAGCTGCCATGGCACCAAATGCAAGTTCGGCCAAAAGGTAGAGCACCAGAACAGTATTGGGCATGCCGTCTACAAGAATGCTCAAGATGCGGCCCGCCGCTAACCCAACCATGAACAGGAACAGGACCCACAGCGCTGTGTTTTGCAGTTCCGGTCTGTTGGCTGCGATGAGCCAAAATGCTGCATTTGCGAGGTAAAGGCCCATTATCGCCCGAAAAACATGTGTTTGGCTGGTCCCCTCAACGGGAAAGCCAAGCAGGAATGAAATAGACGCACTTGGTACGACGCCATAAGACAGAGCAATTGGAACAAGACCAAAAGCAGCAAGCAGAAGCAGTAGTCTGGCGGTCATCTTAATTCCTCACAAAAGAAATGGCCTTACCAATCGGCCCGCGTGCATTGAAACCTGATAGATGGACCACCCGACCCTAAAGGCCGGATATCCATTGTCATATTGAGGTTTGCGAAAGTGTTCTCGCAGTGATCTCTACTGGGAGAGGCCGCCCTCGGTCGAAGTCTGTTCCTCGACATGTGCTTGATTTGAAACAGAAGCGCCACGCGATGGATAGGCCTCAAACGTCGCAAGATGTTCGCGTACCAAGTTGAATGCCGGGCCGAATGCCCACATTTTTTGCCCCATCCAACGAACATACATGCCGCTTTCATGAGCCGCTTTCTCATAAGGATCGCGACGCAGGTTGATCAGCAGTGGGGCAGTGCGTTCTTCCTTAGCCCCAGCCCATCCATGGTTTTGCACAACGAAATGCGCCTTCCAGTCCCTATACCGAACTGCTTGCAGATCTGTGCCCTCATAGTAGATGATTTCGTCACGGTTACTCTCATCCGTTTCGCCAACAAGGTAAGGAAGTTGGTTGTAACCATCCAAGTGCACATTGAAGCCTTGGTAACCCTCCAGCAACTCGGCGGGAAGATCATCTGGCCCGCCGGCTGCTGCAACAATCGTAGGCATCCAATCCATGCCACTGAAAATTCCGTTCAGAACTTGGCCCTCAGGAATTTTTCCGGGCCAACGAATGATTGCCGGAACTCGGAAACCACCTTCCCAAGTGGTTCCCTTTTCCCCATAGAAAGGCGTCGTTCCCCCATCCGGCCAAGTTATGGTTTCCGGCCCATTGTCAGCAGTGAAGACTACGATTGTGTTGTCTGATACGCCAAGCTCATCAAGGTGGTTGAGTACCTTGCCGACATTGTCATCTAGCTCTTTCATAACGACATCTTGCAAACCGCGCCCGTCGCCTAACATCGCCTCATACTCCGGGCTGAGATGGGTCCACACATGAGCTCTGGCTGGGGCCATCCACACAAAGAACGGTGTATCCGCTTCGACTGCCCTTGAGATAAAGTCCTTGGTGTGAGCTGTTACTTCGTCATCAAGCGTTTTCTGACGTTCAGGCGGAGCCGGACCATCATCGACAATGCGCTGTTTGCCAACTTTACCAAACCGTGGGTCCACGGTCTCGTCGTCTACGTCTGTCGCAAACGAATGTATGATGTTGCGCGGCCCGTATTGCGCGTCGAATTCCGGGTCATCTGGCCAATCAGGGTCATCGCGGTACTCCATCGCGTTTAGGTGATACAGCCACCCCCAATACTCATCAAAGCCTTTAATGGTTGGGAGGAACTTGTTCAGGTCGCCCAGATGGTTTTTTCCAAACTGGCCCGTGGTATAACCCAGTTCTTTTAAGAACATTGGCAGGGTTGGGTCTTCAGGGTGCAGACCGATGGGACCGCCAGGAAGCCCGACCGTATGCATCCCTGTTCGGATCGGCATTTGGCCGGTAATGAATGCAGATCTACCGGCTGTACAACTCGGCTCGGCGTAATAGTCGGTCAACCTGGCGCCGTCGGCTGCCAACTGATCCAAGTTTGGGGTTTCGATGCTCTTTACTCCACCGTGATACGCACCAAGGCTGGCCCAGCCAACATCATCCGCCATGATGACGAGAATGTTGGGCCGTTCATTGGCATCGGCGAAAGCTGCACTGGCCGTTAGGCCTATCGCAGCAATAAAGTTATATGCAAATTTCATATGGCAGCCCCTTCAGAACGGTAATCTATCTCTGGAAATGAGAGTAGATCTTCCGAAATCTGCGTGTCAATATTTTACCCACCCATGCTAACGCATTAATAATACTCGAAATTTTAGGCGCAATGCGTCAGAAAAAACCGCAATCAACCAAAGTCTATCTTATGGCTCAAAGCGGTCATTTGCTGTACCAAAATCGAACATCCGATAATTGGCGCCAATTTTCGAACTTCTCAATCTGAATACATATGGAAGGAGGCTGAATTCTCAGCCTCCTTCAACATTTACCTATAGGGCCTTGCCCTTCGGGGCGCCTTTTTCTTAACGGCCAAATACGTCGTTTGGCGTCCAGGTGAACCGTTCACCTTTCTTGCCCCATTTCATCATCAGGCAAGACGTTCCGTATTTCTGAAAATACTTGATCTTCAGGGGGTACCATCCCGCCTGCGGGACTTCGACCTCGGTCCTCTGGTTCGCATCGCACCCCTGACGACCGTTGAAGTATCCGATCTGTTGCCCACCGACCCAAGCGTCGATCCCATCATTGGACCAAGTCTCAAGCTCGTAGACACCGGGTGAATTGAACTTGATGTAACCGGTGATCTCAGCCGCGACGTTGAACGCTTCGTTGAATGTCATCACCGGATCGCCTTCGGTCGTATCGCGGTAGTCCAATCCACGCAGCGGCTGACCCGGTTTGGCCTTTTTCAGCAGAAAATCAACCTTGGACAGGTTCTGGATCTTACGCGGAGGGTTACCCTCCCATGCGTATTTTACATTCAAACCGGCTTTTGGGCTGGGCTGAGGGCTGGCAGGTTGCAGCTTGAGCGGCGCTGACATGGCCGCACCTGCAATCATCGCGAAGACTGCGACAAGCGCCCCTGTTCTGAAGAGTTTCATAATCTCCTCCCTGAGAGTCATCCTGCGGGGGCTCGATCCCCATATGATTAGGTCATTAACTGACACTAGGGTGTGAATTTTGCCCCCGCAAGACGGTTAAACATCACAATCGCGGCGCTAGGCACGCATATCTTTGGGAGAATCCATGACAACATAAGACGTAATCGAAGTGACATGCGGCAGTGTTCCCAGCACATCTGTATGGAAGGTCTTATAGGCCGGAAGGTCCGCGCATTCGACGCGCAGCAGGTATTCTATGGTGCCGGTGATGTTGTGACACTCGACCACTTCGGGGGCACGCTGAAGGGCACGCTCAAACCCTTCCTGTGCGGCCTTGGTGTGTTCGCCCAGACCCACGCCGATATAGGCCACGAACCCCACGCCAACCGCCGCCGGGTTCAAGACCGCGCGGTATCCGGCGATCACGCCTGAACGCTCCAGTTCTTGCACGCGGCGCAGGCAGGCGGATGGGGAAAGCCCAACACGTTCGGCCAGATCCAGATTGCTGATCCGTCCGTCGCGCGAAAGCTCGTGCAATATTTGCTGATTTATTCGATCAATCTTGGTCATTTATTGCAGAAGTATGACAGCCACGCACAAAAACGCAATTTCATTTGTCCTGTGCACAGCAATTATGCCGTTCATGACATACGAGATTCTTCTAGCCCTGATCACATTTGCCTTTGTTTCGTCCATTACACCCGGACCAAACAACCTGATGCTGATGGCGTCCGGCGCGAATTTTGGCTTTCGCCGGACGGTCCCGCACATGTTGGGGATCGGACTGGGCTTTACGGTGATGGTTCTGTTGGTCGGGGCTGGTTTGGTGCAGGTCTTTGATCGGTTTCCTATCAGCTATACGATCCTGAAAACGGCCTCGGTCCTTTATCTGCTGTTTCTCGCCTGGAAAATCGCACATGCAGCGCCGGCAAAGGCAGGAGCGACCTCGGGCACGCCAATGACCTTTCTTCAGGCGGCAGCGTTTCAATGGGTCAACCCCAAAGCATGGGTCATGGCCTTGACAGCCACAACCGCCTACACGCCCGAGCAGACTCTGAACGCCATCGTCATCGTTGCGCTTGTGTTTGGTGCCGTGAACCTGCCCTCGGTCAGTACGTGGACGGTTCTGGGGCAACAGATGGCGCGCGTGTTGACCAATCCCAAACGCTTGTCCGCGTTCAACTGGTCTATGGCGATATTGCTGGTGGCCTCGCTGTACCCCGTTCTCTGGCCAGCATAACCGGCTTCTTGGCGAAGAAATCTGACTGCACCAAACGCCGATCGCATTGCCCGAGTTGCATCCGGCGCGACGTCAGGTCATATAGCAGGGAAATTCTGCGTTGAGAGGCGTCATGACCCAGTATCTGGATTTTGAAAAACCCCTGGCCGAGATTGAAGGCAAGGCCGAGGAACTGCGTGCTTTGGCCCGCGCCAACGAAGAAATGGACGTGGCCGAAGAAGCCGCCGCACTTGACGCCAAGGCCGCCAAGCTGCTGGACGAGCTTTACGCGGACCTGACCCCGTGGCGCAAATGTCAAGTGGCCCGGCACCCTGAACGCCCGCATTGTCAGGACTATGTCAAGGAACTGTTCACCGAATTCACGCCGCTGGCGGGGGACAGAAACTTTGCCGACGACCTGGCCGTGATCGGTGGGCTTGCACGTTTCAATGACCAGCCCGTCATGGTGATCGGGCACGAAAAAGGCTCGGACACCAAGTCGCGGATCGAACGGAACTTCGGCATGGCCCGGCCCGAAGGATACCGCAAAGCCGTCCGCCTGATGGAAATGGCGGGGCGGTTTGGGCTGCCGGTCATCACGCTCATCGACACCGCTGGTGCTTATCCCGGCAAGGGGGCTGAAGAACGCGGCCAGTCCGAGGCGATCGCCCGCTCAACCGAGATGTGCCTGAAAATCGGCGTGCCCTTGGTTTCGGTCATCATTGGCGAAGGCGGCTCGGGCGGCGCGGTGGCATTTGCCACGGCAAACCGCGTGGCGATGCTGGAGCATTCTGTGTACTCGGTCATCTCGCCCGAGGGCTGCGCGTCGATTCTGTGGAAAGACTCGGAAAAGATGCGCGAAGCGGCTGAGGCTCTGCGTCTAACCGCGCAAGACCTCTACAAACTGGGCGTCTGCGACAGTATCATTACTGAACCCAAAGGCGGCGCACATCGCGATCGCGCGGCTGCGGTTGACTCGGTTCGCGCCGCGATTGCCGCTATGCTGAACGAGCTTGAAGGCAAAGACGCGGCGGCCCTGATCCGCGACCGCCGTCAGAAATTCCTGGATATCGGTTCAAAAGGGCTGGCCGCGTAACGCGCCTAGCCCCCCAACTGCCGCAATAGCGCCACCGAAGGCTCGCCCGTCACCGGCAGACCCTTGGCGCTTTGATAGGCGCTGATGGCGGATTTCGTGTTGTTGCCGATCACACCGTCTGCGCCCTGCGTATCATACCCGGCCGCAGTCAGTCGGCGTTGCAGTTCCTTGCGATCCTCCAGCGTCAGGCCGGTGGCATCCGGTCCGAATGAGGCCTGGAACGGTGCGCCACCCGCGATCCGGTCGGACAAATGTCCGACGCCAATCGCATAGCTGTCCGAGTTGTTGTACCGCTTGATCACCTGAAAATTTCGGAACACGGCAATACGCGGCCCCGGCGTTTGCGGCTGCAGAACCGCGACCGGCGTGCCCGAGACCGTTCCGACCTCACCACCCCAAGGCTGTCCGCGCACCCAACCTGCGCGGGCCAGATATGCCGCGGTTGAAGCCAGCGAATCCGTCGGATCGTCGGACCAGATATCGCGGCGACCATCGCCGGTGAAGTCCACCGCATAGGCAAGGTACGACGTCGGAATGAACTGCGTGTGGCCCATTGCCCCCGCCCAACTTCCGGTCATCTTGTCGGGGGTCGTGTCGCCCTCCTGAATGATCTTCAGGGCCGCGATCAGTTGCTTTTCAAAAAATGCCCCCCGCCGCCCGTCATAAGCCAGCGTCGAGACCGCCGAAACCACGGGCACATCACCTCGGCGGGCACCATAGCGGCTTTCAAGCCCCCAGACCGCAACGATGACCTCTTTGTCGACACCGTATTGCGCCTCGATCTTGGACAAGGTGCCGGCATGGCGCACCATCATCTGCTGGCCCGTCTCGATCCGCTCGTCCGAGGCAGCGATGGCCAAATAGTCTTCAAGCGAACGTTTGAATTCAACCTGATTGCGATCACGCTCGATCACGTCCGGCAAATACCCGGCACCCTGAAAGGCACGATTGATCGTTGACTGCGAAATACCCTGCGCGGCAGCGCGACCTTTGAAACCGGCAACCCAGGCATCCCAACCCGAGTTTGGAACGGCGCGCATACGCGACGCAGGCGCGGTGGTCCGCGTCCCGGCGGAACACGCAGTCAGAAGGGCGGACCCGAGGCCGACAGAAAATACTCGACGATTGATCATGGCTGAAATCTGCTCTTGTTGTGATTTGGTCCAGAGTACAACAGAGCGTCGCCCCAAACCAGAACGACGAATCCAGTCCGAGCAGACTCAAGACGTTCGGCAACAAGTCGCCTAGCTGACCAGCATCCTCAGACCCTGCGTTACATCCGAGCGCACAGCCAAACGCAAACCGGGTTCGTCCCCGGCCTTGAGTGCAGCAATGATCAGCTTGTGATAATGCGGCGGCTCGGTCCGGCGCAGACGGCCATACAACGCACGCATGGTCGGCCCCAATTGCAGCCAAACGGTTTCGGCAATGGCCAGCATCGCAGGTGCCTGCGCCCTCAGGTAAAGGGTTCGGTGAAACTCAAGATTGGTCCGAATATAGCCGACGGCGTCGCGCTTGG
This sequence comes from Ruegeria sp. CL6, assembly GCF_056536465.1. NCBI lineage: Bacteria > Pseudomonadati > Pseudomonadota > Alphaproteobacteria > Rhodobacterales > Roseobacteraceae > Ruegeria > Ruegeria sp. CL6. Next base: position 96,167 of record NZ_JBQFPR010000007.1, on the reverse strand, counting down.
TGACCATTTCAGCCACGTTCATGTTGATGCTTTGAAGCCGGTCGATCAAAGCCATATGTGCCCGGGGCAAAGCACGGCTTGCCAGCTCAACCTCAAGCAAGGCGCGCAGGGCCGCCAGCTCCTCGATCCGGTCGTTTGTCAGCTCGGGCGTCGAGACGCGGCCGGACGTGGATAAGAACAATGCCCCTTCAGCCGCCAGACGTCGCACAGCCTCGCGCGCCGGAGTCATCGAAACACCAAATTCCTTGCCGATACCGCGCAGGGTCAGTGCCTGCCCCGGGGAAATTTCGCCATGCATGATACGAGCCCGCAAAGCCCGGTAGACCCGGTCATGCGTGGCCGTTTGTGATTCAGAAGGACGAGCGTTTAACATGCCCCCATGTGATCACAAAATGACCTGTGGTCAACTCATGGCGGCGTCGAATCTGTACTGATGAAGCTGTGCCCCGTTGTCGCGCAGCCACCGCCTTTGGTCCTTGTAATCTCCGAAAATGCGTTCGACCTGCGCCCAGAACGCGGCTGAGTGGTTCATTTCCGCCAGATGCGCCACCTCATGCGCAGCCACGTAATGCAGGATGTCGGACGGGGCCAGAATCAGCCGCCATGAAAACATCAAGCCACCGGTCGAACTGCACGACCCCCAGCGAGACCGCGTATCCCGGATCGTCAGGCTGGAATACGGACGCCCCAGAATGGCCGCGTAGTCATCGCACGCCCCGGTAAGGCGATCCCGCGCCAGTTCCTTGAGAAATCTGGCCAGCCGTCGTGCCTCAGCGCCCTTGGGGACAGCGATCTCATCGTTGCCCAACTGCACACGACGCCCACTGGCAGGAACGATTCGCCGAGCGACGCCCTCAACCGGGATGCTCTGGCCGAACTGAACAACCGCCGGGTCGGGCCTGTCTTCTAGGTGCTGACGAATCCAGTCTTCTTTCATACGCGCAAAGTTCAGCGCCTCGGCCTCTGGCACGCCTTGCGGGTATGTCAGTGTAACGCGCCCATCCAACTGGGAAATTCGCAGGCTGATCCGTCGCGCCCGCGCTGATTTGCGCAACGTCAGCGGCACCGGAGGCGTCCCGGGCAGTGCGTGATCTCCCATATGCCTGTTTCTCCTGCTCAAAGGCTTTGACAGTGCCAGCTGCATGTGGCACGTGACCTGAATCGTTGATACGACTCACCTGATATCAAGGGGATTTGACATGCCCAAGGAAGAATGGGGCGTAAAGCGCGTTTGCCCGACAACCGGCAAGCGGTTTTATGACCTGAACAAGGACCCGATCGTTAGCCCCTACACCGGCGAGATCGTGGAGCTTGAAACCGGCAAAAGCCGGATGATCGCCGCGGATGCAGAAGATGCAGCATCGGCCAAAGCGCGTGAGAACGCGTCAAGTGAAGATCTGGTTCTGGATGATGACGACAATGTCGACGTCGAACTGGATGACGACCTGCTGGACGATGACGATGACGGCAATGATAACGTCTCTTTGGACGACATCACTGACATGTCGTCCGAGGACGAAAACTAATATTGGTCAGAGGCGGCCCCGCGCCGCCTCGAACCACCCCGGTCTTTGGCCGGAAAGTTTTTGACGGATTTGCCTGTTTTTGGACTTGCGCTAACCGCCGCTGTCTCATAAACGTCCGTCCACTGCTTCGGCAGTACCTGCATGGGGCCTTAGCTCAGTTGGGAGAGCGCTTGCATGGCATGCAAGAGGTCAGGGGTTCGACTCCCCTAGGCTCCACCATCTTTATCCTCACTTCGAATTCACTCGCAGTCATACGGCTTTGAAAGTAAGGCCTTTGACGTGCCAGTCTTTCTCACCCCCAAGGAAACTTGGGCTCTGCCAGAAGTCCCATTGTGGGGGTCTGTGTGGGGTTCGCCAGTGAGAACGTATGCATGATGACCAAACTAACGGACAGACAAATCAAAGCTGCGAAGCCGGGCGATAAGAAGATCAAGCTGGCAGATGGCGGTGGCCTCGCTCTAATCGTTCACCCGAAAGGCAGCAAGACGTGGGTCTGGCGTTACAGGGTCGATGGCAAGCAGCGTGAGATGACCTTGGGCTCCTATCCCTCTGTCGGCCTCAAGGACGCGCGACAGCGCGTCGAGGTGCAGAGAAACCTGCTAGACACCAATATCACCCCCGACGTGGCGGAGATGCGCGCAGGGGTACAGGCTCGGTCAGGTCTGACGGACACCACATTCGCCGGTGTCGCACGCGCATGGCTGGCAGAGGAGCGTCCACACTGGGCAGAGAAGACTTATGTCCGCGCCCGCAACCGGATCGAAAAGGATGCCATCCCTCTGTTGGGGACTGTAGTGGTCGCGGATATCACGGCAGTCGATATCAAGGCCGTTGCGCTCAAGATCGCGGATCGTGGATCGCATGAGACTGCACGCCGGGTCATTCGCATCCTGCGGCAGGTTCTAGGCTATGCTGAGGCCGAAGGCTTGATCTCTGTCGTGCCGGGAGCAAACGTGATCGACAGGTTCAAGCCCCAGCCGAAGAAGCACCACCCAGCCATCGTTGAGCCAGAACGTCTGGCGCTGTTTCTGCAGGCGCTGGACGCTTGGCCGCATCAAACTTTGGGTAAACCTCTGGTGCAGATTATCGCACATACAGGTCAGAGGGCCGGTGAGGTGCGCAAAATGCGATGGGCGGACATCAACATGGGCGAGCGGGTCTGGAACAACCCTATCACCAAGACAGGTATCACGCTTGCCATACCCCTGACGGATCCGGTGATCAAAATCCTCAACGAGATGTACAAGCTCAATGGCCACCGCGAGTATGTATTCGCCAGCGAGAACGGACCTGTTTCTGAACCGGCCACAATGAACATGATCCGCAGGATCGGGTTTGATGGAGAGACCGACGCACATGGCCTGCGGGCTACGCTGCGCACATTGGTGACCGAGCATCTCGGGTTCGACGAGAAACTGGCAGAGGCACAGTTATCCCACGCATCGAAGGAACAGCATGGCCGCGCATATGACCGCACATCGTTTCTCGCCCAGCGCCGCGTTATGATGGAAGCTTATTCGCAGTTTCTGGTTCAGCTTCAGGAGGGCGGTGCTATCGTGGTGCCGTTGATTGCGGGGGCAAAGGTGTGAGTGACACGGTAACAAAAGATTTCGACTGGTTGCGTGGACGTTTAAACGAGCGCGTGAAATCTGGCGAATGGTCCCACGTTCTTGACTTGCATGACATTCTGGATGTTTTGCGCGAGCAGGAAGGAATAGTGTCATCAGCGCTGGACAAGCACCTGACAGATCTCACAACTGCAATGCACAAAGCGAATGCTGGCAATGCCGCGAAAGACCCGAGGGAAATCCTTTTTCAAGGCGGCGCTGCGGGTGGCGTCATGTACCTGATCAATCAGCAAGGCTATAACGTGGAAAACGCGCGAACTCTGATTGCAAATGTAATGCAGATTGGTCGTGACGATGTAGTCAAGTGGCATAAAGCCACGCTGAAAGCTCCAGATATCAGTGATCAGAACTACCGCCTCAATCTGAACTTTGCCGCGCAGGAAATGATCCGGAAACTCACTGAAAGAGTGTCTCGAATGCACAACCAAATGACGGTTGAAGAGGTCATTCTTGAGGTGTTCTCACCCACCTGATCAGGGGGGTAAATTAGAACGTTTGTTTTTACCCCCCTGCTTTCATTATCTGAATTGCCAGTATCTTTTTGTAGGAGGCTGGCAATGTCAGATCACATCGAAGTCCCCGTTCCACACCGTCTCTATGATGAGCGGTATCTGGCGGCGCTGTTCGGTCTCAGCGAGGACGAGTTCTATCTGTTGGACCACTGGCGCGAGTACCATCTCGGCCCGAAATTCATGAACCTTCCCACGGGACAAATCCGGTATCTCGGCAGCGACATCACCAATTGGATAGAAGCTGGTGGCGATCACGATCCCCGTGACATCATTCGTAGCTACGAAGGCCTTGAAGCCAAGAAGGCAGAGAAGCTGGGCCAGGAAATGATGGAGAAAGGTTTTTTCAAGCGGTCACGGGCTGCGATTGAAAAAGCCAATGGCGAAGAACCTCAGACGGAGGCGTATGCATGAGTGTCGCCCGTATGCCTATCCACCCCGACAGCTTCCCGAAAACAGGGAACGTCACACTGAAACAGCTTTCCACCCACAGCGGTGCGTTGGGCATGTTCCCCGGATCGCCAAGCAAGTGGTTGCGTATGGTGGACAGCGGCGATGCGCCGGAACCCATCCAGATTGGTCGCCAGCATTTTTGGCGCGCTGAACATGTCCGCGCAATTGCGGCGGGTATCGACTGGCGGCTTGTGAAGATCGACACGCCCGATCTGGCAGCGGAATAGGAATAGAGAAACCCCGCCGCACGGAGAGCGCAACGGGGCCAGTGATGATTGTTGCTCTCCCAAGACCAAAGAAAGGAACAAAGCATGCAGGCAAAATCTGCAGCATACCGGACCGAAACACAGCGGTGGCGGGCATGAGGGGACCAATGAAAAATTTGACCGAGCGTCTCCGCATCGTCGAGGAATCACACGCGGACAAAATTCTCGCCGCCATTGGTGCCAAACCACAAACTGGAAAAAAGCATCAGCGCTGCCCGTTTCCTGACCATGAAGATAAGAACCCTTCATTTCGCTACGATGCAGACGCTAATCGTATTTTTTGCACGTGCCTGCCCGAAACAGGGGTTTCGCTGACCGATGCGCTAATGAAGGTACGAGGCCTTGCCGACTTCAACGCTGCTGTACGCGAGATTGAAGCCATAACTGGCGAAAGGGTTCTTGAAGGACGGCGGAAGCAGAAGCAATCGGAACCGGGAGAACAGGCGGCCTCGGAGAACCGTGAAGAAACTGATGAACAAGCCGAGCAGCGAGAAGCGGAGGAAAGAGCACGCTCCGACGCGGCATCTGATGAAAAGGCTGCTAAGATCGCATGGGTGCAGAAGCAGGTTGCGAAGACACGTCCTTTAGCCGGCTCACCCGGCGAAGAATACTTGCGCAACATCCGTGGATTGGTTGGGATCGATCTTGAACACGACGCTTTGCGATATGCTCCAGATTTCCAATGCAAACCGGGTGGTAAGAAAAGCCCGGCTCTAGTTGCGGTGGTTACGGACAACGATGGAAATATTGTTGGCATGCAGGGCACAATCCTGAACCCCAATGGGCAACCGATACGCGACGAGAACGGCAAGAAGACCAAACTGAGCGCAGGCTACATCGGGGATGGTTCAGTTCGGATCAAAAACAAACTGGGTACAGGCACAATTGCGATCGCCGAAGGTATCGAAACCGGATTGACCCGATTGTTTGCTGGGCCAGCAGAGATCAGGGTGTGCCTCGGGTCTATCCGCCCCGAAACGATAGGAGCAAACGCCGGTCGGATTGAGATCATTGCCGACAGCGACAAAGCGCAGGACTGCCGCCAGATCGCGCGTGAATTGGCGGCAGAAAACCCAGATGCACGGGTCCATGTCGTCACGGTACCGTCAAACCTTGGTGAAAAGGCCGATTTGAACGATCTGCTCCAGGATATGGGACGTCGGGCTGTTGCCGCCGCCGTGGATGATGCCGACCGCATCCACGCGCGGCAGCGCAGGTCCAACGTTGAGCAGCTGGTCCGCGGTAGCGACGAAGAGATTGCCGATCGTGTGCTGGAAAACCTAGAAGATCTCTTTGGTCGCATTGTCATCACTGAGGGCACAGTTTGGATTTACGATGGCAAGCTTTGGACTGCTCTCAACGACAATCGGCTTACGCGTGCCATCGCGCGCTTTGACGGTGCCACTTACCCTACGCCGTCCAACGGCATTGGCGAGGTCAAGATCACGTCAAGTAAGGCGCAGAGTGTCAAGTCGCTTCTCATGTCCAAACGCGATGACGATGGGTTTTTTGAAGGTGCGCCTGTTGGGATCACCTGTGAAAGCGGGTTCGTTTTGTTCGAACAAGACGTTGCAACAGGTGAATATGTCCCACGGCTCGAACCACATGCCCGCAAACACCGGGCCCGGCATGCCGTACGTGGTGTATGGCCAGTGCAGGATGCTGAGAAGCGGCTTTTGGGAAGCGACGTGATGAAGCTGCTCACGGGTTTGTTCTCAGCTAAAACGACTTTGAGGCGGCTGCAGCACGAGGCTCCAAACCTTGAGTTCGACTTGGACATGGCTGAACAAGACAAAAGCGCGCGGATTGAGCTGATCCTGCAGACAGCCGCCGCAGCGGCACTTGGTATCGGCACGCAAATGAAACACCCGCAGGCCCTTATTTGGATTGGGCCGGGCGGCGCAGGAAAAAGTACCACGCGCAAGGTCATCTCATCATTGATCTCAGCGGATGCGCTTCAGTCGGTGCCGCCAGCCAAGATGGGACAAGACTACTTCGTCTCAGTTTTGCGCGGGTGTGCGCTGAACGTTGCGGAGGAGACGTCGGATCGTGATCTTTCAGGCGACGCGCTAAAAAAGGTCATCACCGGGGACATCTGTCATGCCCGGCTGCCATACGGCATACCGTTCTATTTCACTCCCACGGCGCAGCATGTGTTCATCTGCAATGAGCTGCCCGCATTTAGCGGGGGGATCGACAGCGGCGTTGAGCGCCGCTTCAAGGTTCTGGTCTTCGACAAAGCGTATTCTGAAGAGCAGGCCGACGAGGGATTGGCAGATCGCATAATCGAACACGAGGCGGATCTTCTACTACATCTTGTCGTGGTTGCGGCTGGGGAACTTTTGACCACGCGGCGCATGGCGGATCCCATGACATCACGCATAGCCAAGGAGGCGTGGATGAGGGATGCGGACCGGGTTCGTGCGTGGGCGGCAGAGAGACTATCCATCAAGGCAAACAACGTCGTCACTGTTGCTGATCTGTATTCGAATTTCCGTCTGTGGTGTGCCGAAGAAGGTGTATCGGACAGCCGAATTCCTGCGCGCAACAGCTTCGCTCGACGCTTGCGTCATGTAGAGCCCCGTCTCGTTCCAGGACCCAATAGCAAAGGCGCTCGGTTCGAAAATGCTATCCTCAAGACGGCCTGATTTAAAGTGGGACAGCTTGTAACGAGGCCAAACGAACTAGGCCGGCCATATCGTTGTGGGTGGACATGCAATAAAACCTCCCAACTTCCCTGTCGGGCGTTTGGTTGGGAGGTTGGGATGTTTTGTGTCTCGTCCGTCTGTATATTTTCTGTTGTTCACATCAAGCATAATGCTGCTTTTTAACGCCCGACGTTCATTGCAGCGCCGCGGTGCGACCCCGCGAGGACCTCCGTGTTTCGTCCAGCGCCTGACGCATTGCCGCCAAACCAGCCCGCTCGACATACTGGTCCATCGGGTCGAGTTCATCCCAAGTGCGAGATGCGGCAGCAGGCCAGAACTGCGGATGACTGTGCCGCATTTGGCTGAGCCGCCATTCATGGTGGCAGAGTTGCGGTGTCATAGCTTCAGGATCGCTCAGGAAGCGCGCAGCGACACCACAGCAGGCCTGCCACTGCCGGTCATGCACAATCGGGAGTTCCTCGCCGCTCGTTGCTGTTTGGGCTTCACAGTAGGCCATAGCGATCAGGACGATGTGCCTTGCTGCGGCAGCTTCAAGTTGGATATCTTGCTCCATGTGATTTCTCCTATTCATCATTTTGATGCGCATCCCGTTGGCTGTTGCCACCGGCGACCACCCCAGGGCGGGGTTGGTGATCACGATTTTCGTGACGCTCTGGATGCTGTTGGTTTCGCCCTGCCTTAGGCTCATCAGTGGATCGGCGCTAGACCCAGACCATTCGCACCGGTCGCAAGCATGTCTCGGGCGGTCCATACCCCGGCGGTCTTCCGCGACTTACGGGCAAAGCTCGGTAGACGAGCGTCATCATGTTTGGGGGAATTGCGGGCTGTCCGCCCACGATTGGTATGTAATCGCTAAGTCTGTCAGCTTCAAGGAGCGGGCGGCGTAGCGCGGACAAAACAAAAAGCGGCTACGTCTTTTAGAAAGAACAACGTCTGCTTCGCGCTCAAAATCAGCCGCTCATGCCAAGTACAGCGAATGACTGTTCTGAGCCCAATACTGTCTTACGCGTCATGTCTAAAGCTGGATTACGAAAAGAAACTGCACCCCGCACTGAGGCGAGGTGCAGCCACTCACGAGACGATTCCGGATGGGACTGCGGAATCATGATCCCGGATTGGACCTCGGAATCTTAAGGTATACGGCCGATTTAGGAGATCGGATCAGATTGCCCGTACTGCGGTTCAGGGCTGCGAACCAAAGTACGGGCATTGTCCGGTTGATAATTAACCAGACGTACCAATTACGGCTTAAGGTCTTTAGTGGATGAGAAACGTATTAAGGGAGCGTGCTGTTCATCCATCGTCGGCGTCGTTAAAGATACCTACCGCAACCGTCTCAAGATTGTGGGGACTAAAAATATCTTCCTCGACCCAAGCCTTGGCGCTCGCTGGGATCGCAAGTGCAGCCGCTAACGCGAATGGTATTATTCTAAGCATAACCCGTGCCCTCACTATACTTGACCGTCATATAAGCCTGATGAGTTCAAGCGGCGTGCGAGTTGATGCCAATTTTTCAGACAATTGGCAGCTTTACGGCGCAAATCCTTAAACCCGTGCCACCAGCTGGATAGAGGGGACAAAATTGGCAGCACGGGCCGTTCCGCAAGTGATGTAATAGAAATACGTAAAAGCGGACAGCACAGACGTGCGGCGGACTGTCACTACCAAAACTAAGCCCCGTGCCGCCCGGGGATGGACGATAAACAGACAATAGACGGACGCGGGGCGGTAGTCAGAGGAGCTCAACCTACCAAAACATTCCCTAGTCTAGGAACGTCACGCTTTTATGACAGTTTAACGACATTCTATTCACTCTTGGAGCTGGCCCATCCGTGTCTGGAGCTACAAATTCGTGCATTGCCGGACATATTCTGAAAGACGCAGACCGTGTATTCAGAGGCGTCAATCGGCCTCGCGAGGTTTCAGACACCGCTTGAAGGGTTCTCGATGGAACATAGCACCAGCTATCCAACCAATGCTGTCGGACATCTGTTTCGAGCCCGAATTGACTTTGAGTTCCGACGTTTTCTGCTGACGAAACGTCCAAAAGTATACATCTAAAAAAAATACCAGATTCTTATGCTTCGGGAGCTTGGGAGAAAAAACGAATGGCGACTCTTTGGTATTGTCTGTGTAGAAAAACAAGTTGGGTCCACCAGGGTGATCAAACATGGGCATGGTTGGCCCGATTTGACTGGTTTGGGCAGAATGCGTTCCTCTGAAGCAAAAATGCGGATGGCTGCAAAGTCCGTAAGGTGGTCACTGGCGATATTTCGGCAAATGAGCGATTTGAGTCCATAGCAATTGCTCTTCCGATACTCGCTTAATGATGGCAGCGGAAAACTGTTGTCGCAAAAGTTGGCCCCGGTTATTTTCCTAAGGCGTTATTGCAAATCACATTCAATTTTTTGGGAGGATCAACCATGACGAATATCATAAAAACTCTGATGACAAGCACTGCAATTTTTCTCGGTACCGCATGCGTGGCTCTTGCCGATGATGGGGTTTTGCCGAAGGACAACGCGGAATTTGAAAAATGGGGCGAAGAGTCCGGCTGGACAATTTATGTAGACAAGAGCCGAAATGCCTGTCTGATCGAGCGCGTTGACGAGAATGAAAACGTGGTGCAGATGGGCCTGACCGCGGATAAAGAGTTCGGCTATGTCGGTGTTTTCACTAAGGCCGACTTAGAGTTCAAGGACAACAAAGTACATCTGCGTCTAGATGACAAAGCTTATGTTGGCGACGCCACTGCAGCACCTTCGAACCTCGCGCGCGACTACAAGGGTGGCTATTTGCTGGCTAACAACCCCGACTTTGTTGAAGATATTCAGAAGCGTTACGTTATGACAGTGATGCCTGAGGATGCCAACACATTCGACGTAAGCCTTGATGGAACTCTAAAAGCTATCGACAAAGCCCGTGAATGCAACGCTGCCGTCGCCGGCTAATCGATTGTAACCTTGGTTAAGGCCCCTCGCTTTGCGGGGGGCCTTCTTTAATGGGTCGAAAGAGAAACAGTGCCGTGTTTCGCACCAAAGGACAAAAAACCGCTGAGCCTATGTCTGCTTTGTCCCGCAACTCTGCCGTTCAGAAGATTTCAGCGAATGTCCGCTGCCGTTGAATGCAGACCTTCAGGCGAAATTTCTCGGAATGGCCGCCAACAATGACCGCTATCCGTTTTTAAGCCGTCATCTGACAAAAACTCTCAGATGACTGCCTTGAGCCCAAAGTGGTCGTTAATTAGAATTGTGCGTGAAGCTCCGCAGCGAAAGACTGTTAAGAGCGCGAAGTGGACATGCGCTGTTTAGTAAGCTGTGTGGTATTGCTCGTCTATGAAACGTCGCATAATCGCAGTTCTTGACGCCGATATAGGCAACCCTTTTGTTATTGTTGGGTCGGGGTCGACCGGCTTGCGGCGAGTGTTGGGCAGCCTTATCATGGTTGTTTAGCGGCAATGACGTTGGGACAGGTCTGGCGATCAACCCACTGCTTCAATTTCTGCGCCAGTTTCGCCGGCCAGCAATCGACCAAGGTGAAACAAGATCAAGGGGTCGTCTTCGCACTCGGCCAAAAGCGCCGCAAAGGATTGGCGCGCTTTGGGGTCCCTCGCCTCTAGCAGCTCATACGCCGCCTTGTAACCTCTCACTTGATCGCTGTCGACAAGCGCCTCAGACAAGGGTTCATAGCAGGTCACCGCTTGCGCTTTGCCTTTCAGCAAGAGTCTTCCAATTGGGCGGCCAGAGAAGTTGTCGATGCCCTTGGCAACACTTTCCGAAGTGCAGATGCGCGTCCCTATCGTCTTGTTGGCCTGTTCCAGCCTTGCCGCAGTGTTCACAGCATCGCCATACGCTGTATAGTCGAAATAGCTCTTGCCGCCGAAATTGCCAATGATCGCACCGCCGCTGTTCACACCTATGCGCGTGTCTCCCAACGCGATGCCGCGATCCAGTAGTTTCTTCTGAAAACCTTGCGCAAATTCGTCGAGCGCCAAGGCGCAGGCCACCGCGTGCGCGGCATGTTCCGGGTCGTCAACTGGCGCACCGAATATCACTTGGATGGCGTCGCCTATGATCTTCATGACTGTTCCGCCATGCGAAAAGATTGTTCGGGTCATGCCATCTAGGTATTCGTTGAGAATTTCGACGATCAGGTCGGAATCCGAGCTTTCTACCAGCTGAGTGAAATCGGCCAGATCAGTAAATAAAAAGGTTGCTACGCGGCGCTCGCCCTTGGCCTCTATTGCCTCTGGATCACGCGACAACGTCTCAACCACCGTAGGAGAGAAATACCGTGACAGCGTCAATCTCGCTTGCTCGGCTTTATCACGGGCCGTGCGCAATTGGCGGAGCAACTCAAGGTGTTCCAGCGTCTTGGCAATGGTCCGGTCGAGATCTTCGAACTCGATCGGTTTGGTCACGAAATCGAAAGCCCCGCGGTTCATAGCCGCGCGAATATTGTTCATGTCGCCGTAGGCCGAAACCATAACAGTTTGCAGATCAGTTTCCATCTCGCTCAACCGCTCAAGCAAAGTGAGACCATCCATCCTGGGCATGTTTATGTCCGAAAGGACGATATCTATTTTAGGGTTCTCTTCGAGAACTTCGAGGGCGTGTTTGCCGTCATGAGCAAACAACAGATCGAGTTCCCCTTCGCGTACGCGACGCCGAAACTTTTGCGAAATCAACGCTTCAAGGTCGGGCTCGTCATCGACAACAAGAATGCGTGTTGGCGTCACGTTGCATCTCCGACAAATCGTGAGAGCCGCTCTTTCAGTTCAACAAAATCGACGGGCTTGGTCAGGAACTGTTCCGCTCCCAGTTCCCGGACTTTCGCCTCGGTCGCTGCATCACCATAGGCGGTGATCATCATAACCGGTAATTCAGGCCAGCGAGCGCGCAGTTCCTGCAACAGCTCGATTCCTGACATGCCGGGCATGTTGATGTCCGAAAGCACCAACATTACTTCTTCTTTCGAATGACTTATTGCGTCCAAGGCGGACTCGCCAGACCCGGCAAACCCAAAACTGTAGACTCCTTTTCGTATCTCCCGCCGAAAATTTTGTCGAATCAGGTCCTGTGCGTCGGGTTCGTCATCTACCATCAGAATTTGTCCTGTCATGCTAGGTCCCCCTGAGAATGGACCGGGACCGAAACGACAAAAATTGTGTGATCCCCTGGCTTACTGTCCACAGTCAAAGTTCCACCATGCTGCTTGACGATGGTATCATAGCTCAACGAAAGGCCGAGCCCTGTGCCTTCACCCGCGGGTTTTGTGGTGTAAAATGGTAGAAAAATTTTCTCCCTCATTTCTTCTGGAATGCCCGTACCATTATCGCGAATAGTGACGTTGACGCGGTCACCATTGGCTCGCGTCGATAGCCAGATCGTCGGTGAAAAGTCACTTTCTTCCGCGTCTTTACGTTTGTTGGCCGCATACATGCCGTTGCTGATGAGGTTAAGAAAAACACGCATCAAATCCTGCGGATAGCAATCGATTTGGCCAACGTCGGGATCAATGTCGGCTCGTATTTCGACATTGAAACTGGAATCCTCCGCCCGAGCACCGTGATAGGCAAGGTTCAGCGCTTCTTCTGCGATTGGGTTTAGTGCAACACGTTGCAACTCGCTTGGCCCCTCACGGGAATGCAGAAGCATGTTTTTAACGATGCTGTCAGCACGTTGACCGTGTTGGTTTATCTTGCCTAAGTTGCCGCGTACTGTCTGCCATAGGTCCTTAGCTTCCTCGCGATCCTCTTCCTCCAGAGCCGCGATCGGGTCTTCTAATATCTCGTGCAACTCTTCCAACAACTCGCCAGACAATTTGGCAAAGTTGTTGACGAAATTCAGCGGGTTCTTGATCTCGTGGGCAATGCCGGCAGTAAGTTGGCCTAGGCTGGCCATCTTCTCGGACTGGATGAGCCGTTCTTGGGCTTGCCTCAGATCGTTGAGGGCTTGTTCAGCCGCATCACGCGCGTTGGAAATCTCTGCTTCACGCCGTTTTAGTTCGGTGATATCGAAATAGGTCAGCATGCGACCGCCATCCGGCAGGTCCACACATTGGAAACTCAACGTCATGCCATCAGCCCGACACAACTCGCCCGGTGGCATGTTTCCTGCCCGTATTGCCTCGACCCGCATGGACAGCCAGTCATCCCAGTCCTTCGGCGCAACATCATAGACTCCTGTGCCCTTGTTGTACTCTATCAGTTCCTGCATTGTTGGGCGCTGGTCGATGAATTTCTGATCGATGTTCCAAATTCGCGCAAATGCCCGATTTATTATACGCGCACGTAAATCAGGTCCCATGAACAGAATTCCATAGTCGACGTGATCGATGACCGCGTTAAATTCTGCCAGTGCCGCTTTCAGTGCTTCGTCAGCGAGTTTGCGGTCCGTAATGTCAGTGTAAGTTGCAACTAGGCCGCCACCTTGGATAGGGTTGCCGATAATCTCAATCACCGTACCATCAGGACGAATACGCTCAAATTTGTGCGGTAAGAATTTTGCGGCCAGTTCCACCCGCTCGCGCACTTGGGTATCAATGTCGCCCGGCCCATATTCCCCTCGTTCAGCATTGAACCGAAATGCCTCTTCCATTGTGAATCCGGGGCGAAAGCGTTCGCGAGGAAACTCCATGAGGTCGAGGAATTTCGAATTCAACGCAATTGTGCGCAGCTCTTTATCCACCAGCGTAATCCCCTGGCCCATGTTCTCCATTGTTAACTCGAGGATCGCTGATTGTTGTTCGATCTCCAGCTGTTTGGTCTTCAGTTCGGTAATGTCGGTATAGATCGAGACGATGCCACCATCCGAAGTGCGGTGATCCGTAATCTGCAGCCAGTACCCGGCGACTAGCTGTTCGCGTGGTTCGCCCGAGGCTTTCTTGCGTTTTTCGGCAATTCTCTCAAGATACCCTTCTACTTCTCCTTCGGAAAGTGGAAATAGGCCGCGCTTGATGCCGGCACCGATGATCTCTTCGAATTTCACGCCGGGTACGACCTTGTCGGCGAGTTCGCTCATGTAGGTGCGGTAGCGCTCATTACATACAACCAGCCGATCCTCGGCATCCCACAATGCAAAACCAGACGAAATCGCTTCAATTGCGTCTTCAAACCGCTGCCGTGCGGCCTGCGCATCTGCCTCCCTGCGTTTGAATTCGGTTATGTCGTTGTAAACCATGATGCGGCCACCATCAGGCAGGCGACGTTCGTTGAGCATGATCCACACACCGTTGCCCAACTCTAGTTCCCAGTTCGCCTTTGGCTTCTCCCAAGCGACGCGGCGGGCAGCGATCCAACCGTCAACGCCGTCTGGATGTTCGGTAAACATCCCAAGCTCATAGCCGTTGCGGATCATGTCGAAGAATTCGCGGCCCTCATAAATTAGGTTGCTCAAATCGGCGCCGCCAGCGGCGTCGCTGAAGATCTGGACGTAGCGGTCGTTGAATAACTCGACGCGATTTTCAGGTCCCACCAAAAGCAAACCATCGGCGATCGTTTCAATTGCTCCGAGTAGCCGGCCTTCAATTCGGGCAATTCGTTCCCGTGCATCCCGGATTTCAGTTATGTCGCGCACGGCACCGACAAGCCGAACGACCCGGCCTTCGGCGTTTCGCACACCAACGCCTCGGTCGTGAACCCAACGGTAACCGCCATCACGCGCCCTCTGCCGGTAGTCACATTCAACGGCATCAGTTCCGCCCTTGAAATGGTTAACGATTGCCTTGACATAAGCGTCGTAATCATCCGGATGGATCTGCTCGGCCCATCGTGTCGAAGACGAATTGGCCTCGTCCAAACTGAGTAGATCGTTCAGGTCAGCAGAGACAAACAGAACATCATTGGTCACGTCCCAATCATAAATTCCATCGCTGGTAGCTTGAGTGACCAACTGGTATCTTTCCTCACTTGCGGCAAGGGCTGCATCCCGTTCAATCTTGGGTGTAATGTCCCGAATTGCGGCCACCATACGCGTCGCGCAGCCGTTAGTATCGCGAATCGAGGTGCCGTGATCCGATACCCAGCGCCACTTTCCGCTGGCTACTTTGAGTCGGTACTCACATTCCCATCGTTTCTTCTTGCCGGATATATGCGCCTCCAACGCTGACAAGTAAGAGGGCAAATCGTCGGGATGAATAATGTCTTGCCATACCCACGTTCTCTCTCCCTTAGGACCGGTCTCAAGCCCTAGGAAAGTCTCAAGTCGTGGGGACGCATAAAACTGGTCGTCGGTAATGTGCCAATCGTAGATTGCCTCTTCCGCAGCGTCTGAAACAAGCGCGTAGCGCTCCTCACTTTCTCGCAACGCTCTTTCTGCTTTTCGTTCGGCGGTGCGGTCCTGATAGGTGACCATCGTTCCTCCAGAGGCCGTTCTGCGATAGCTGATCGCTAGAATCTGCCCGTCCGCCATCTCATGCTCGAGCGCGCGCTCACCAGAGGCACCAATCTCATTCATTCGATCGGCCACTAGCCGATCAGTTTTGCCCGCGCCAAAATCTCCGCGTTCGGCGTTGAAATGCAGCAAATCTTCTAGACTAACACCACGGCGGCAGAGCTCTTGTGGGTAGCGTCGCATCTCGCGAAATGCGGGGTTGCAGTAAACCAGTCGGAGTGCGTCATCGAATATGCCGACACCAACATCCAGAAGCGCTATACCTTCTTCGTACCTGTCTGCTTGGCTTTTCTGGTCAGCGCCATTCATATCGCGTTCCCCCCCCTGGAGAAGAATGACTGAGTCAAGGAGTTGAGTCAAAAAATCAACCGTAGAAGCTTGGTTTTAGAGAACACGAGCTATTGTAGAAAGTTCTTGCAATTCAAAGGGTGACGTAGCTTGCCGCTCCAGAGCTTACCAAGCCGACCAACCCGTTCCACCAGCCTTTAGGTCACGTGCGTTAGTTACGGCTTCCCCGTAAGGTCCGCTTGGTCCGCATAGTGGTCGTTCGTGAAAATTCGGCGAACGTCTGCACCGAGCCCAAAAGAGACGTTCGATCGGTCTCGTTTCTCTCCCAGTAGTGAATGGCAGACCAAAACCCGGAGCGAGCAAGTTCAATAGTACACAAGAACAATTTTTGCCCGAAACCTCACGTTCGTTTTCTCCTTACCCAGACCGGTTGGAATAAGATTTTTCTTGCCATGTGAACGGCCGTTTCCGAAATTGACCTTCTAAAAGGTTTAGGGAGAAAGCTGTGATGGCTGGGAAATTTGAACTATTCACTGACAAGGCAGGAGAGTATCGTTTTCGACTGAAAGCAGGGAACGGCGAAATCATTCTTGCCAGCGAAGGTTATAAACAAAAAGCCAGCGCAGAAAATGGTATCAACTCTGTCAAGAAAAACGCCAACGACGATAGCCGCTACGAGCGCAAAGACACTTCTGCCGGAAAACCTATGTTCAACCTTAAAGCTTCGAACGGTCAGGTAATCGGAACAAGCGAGCAATACAGCAGCGCTTCAGCTAGGGACAAAGGTATTGAGTCTGTCAAAAAGAACGCGCCTCAGGCAAAGGTCGACGACCTAACAATCTGATAAGCGAGGCCCAAAAGAATTGCATCTGTATTGCTGGGAGAACTTGTCTTGAGGCGAAAAGAAGGCTTGTACTATACCAACGCCAGAGGCTGATTTGTCCGCATAGAGTACGTACGACCTCAAGCTACCATGAAACAAAGGCATGTTTGCAGGGCGATCCAGAGGCATTCCAGATTGATAGACTTGCCGGCATGAAAATCTTGAGAGGCCACCCTACATCTTTTCAATTGCCGTCACTATGCCCCGTTTGAGGCAAGGTAAGTGGACAACAAAAACAATTAAAGGCGGCTCAAAAGCCGCCAGTGTAATAAGAATAGAGGGGGTCAGGATTAACCCAACATTAACCAACTTCATAAAACATTACTAGAAATATGTTAATCGCCGCAGCATCTTTTGATTTCATACCAAAGTCTACATTCGTCAACGCCATTTACATCCAGCCAATTGTTGCCCCGATGTGGAGCAAAAGTGGAACAAATGTATGAGCAGATGGCCCCGCACAATACCTTTCGATTTACGGTACATACTGGAACGCCTGCGCGAATACCGCAGCGCACTGAGTTTTCAGGATGATTGGGGGCAATCTTCGAGTGGCCGAACGAGCACGGCGTCGAACCACCTGATAATGTGTTGCCGACCGGAACGGAACTACGCGGACCGGTCGGACACCTTTAGATCAGTTGGTCCCGGTTTCTTCAGCTTTGTGAAAAACCAAAAGCGTTACAAACAGTCCTCCGATCAACAGCATGTGACCGACTGCAGAAACACCAAATACAAAATAGCTGCCGACCATCAGTGAGAAGATTGCGCTCCACATCCATGCCAGCAGTTGCATCAGCATGTGGGCAGTTGGCAAAGAATACTTTTTCAACGGGTTTTTGGTTTCATCCATCACCGAAGCCCAGGATGATATTACGTCGAAACTTTTGGTCATGACTTATCTCCCTTCTTTAAGGGGTACGGGTCGAAATGCCCACCGGACCAAAAACAACTTCCCGGACGTTTGCGTCGGAGTGCTCAAATGAAAAAACACCGCATGGAGGCGGGATGGAGTAAATCCCGAAAACATCCCGAATGTGGTGTGCGACTTTTTTTAGAAGCAAGAATTACAATTTTGGATTCATCGCGAATGGTTTTTCAAGTTCTTTAAGTTTGTTCTCAAATGACGGCTCATTGATCCACTCAGTGATTAGCGGCGTATCTTCTACACACGTCACTGGGAGGAGAATTCAACATGACGAAGGTAGTTTACGCTGCAGTAGCTGTAGTGGTTGCAATGTCGGGTACAGCCGCGTTTGCTGGTGGCAATAGCGCCAATGCAAAAGCAATGACCGAAAACATCAAGACGTTCAACGGAAACACTGCTGCGGCACTGCGCCCCGGAAGTGGTACAGACTTTGAGCAGCTTCCGGGAAACACCGGTTGGGGCAACGCCGGCAGCTTTGCTACTGGGGCGGGTCTTGTCGGCGAAGGATTTACGTCCGGCGGACAAGTATCCAAATCGGGTAAGAGAAAGAACGATCGATAAATTGATAATGTGTTGCGCTGCTGGTAATAGCGGCGCAGCCTTGGCGATTTCGCCCGAGACACGGTGCTGTGTCGACTCCAAACCCCCACTAAACGTTCTTTGACAATGGAACCTGACATCTCAGGTCCGGTCGGTCACCGTTGAAGACTACGAATGTCGGAAAACGCCCCGTGTTTACCGGCTTTCGTTTTATTGCCACTCCAACCAGCGTTCTATGGATTTCTGGCAAAAAAGTACCCCGCAATGAGGTGGTGCTAACCAGTCCACGTAGGGTTTCAGTGGGCAGCTGAACCCATTATCGATACGCGTCATGTCTAAAGCTGGATTACGAAAAGAAACTGCACCCCGCACTGAGGCGAGGTGCAGTCACTCACGAGACGATTCCGGATGGGGCTGCGGAATCATGATTCCGGATTGGACCTCGGAATCTTAAAGTATACGGCCTATTTAGGAGATCGGATCAGATTGCCCGTACTGCGGTTCAGGGCTGCGAACCAAAGTACGGGCATTGTCCAGTTGATAATGAACCAGACGTACCAATTACGGCTTAAGGTCTTTAGTGGATGAGAAACGTATTAAGGGAGCGTGCTGTTCATCCATCGTCGGCGTCGTTAAAGATACTTACCGCAACCGTCTCAAGATTGTGGGGACTAAAAATATCTTCCTCGACCCAAGCCTTGGCGCTCGCTGGGATCGCAAGTGCAGCCGCTAACGCGAATGGTATTATTCTAAGCATAACCCGTGCCCTCACTATATTTGACCGTCATATAAGCCTGATGAGTTCAAGCGGCGTGCGAGTTGATGCCAATTTTTCAGACAGTTGGCAGCTTTCCGGCGCAAACCCTTAAACCCGTGCCACCAGCTGGATAGAGGGGACAAAATTGGCAGCACGGGCCGTTCCGCGAGTGATGTAATAGGAATACGTAAAAGCGGACAGCACAGACGTGCGGCGGACTGTCACTACCAAAACTAAGCCCCGCGCCGCCCGGGGATGGACGATAAACAGACAATAGACGGACGCGGGGCGGTAGTTAGAGGAGCTCAACCTACCAACACATTCCCTAGTCTAAGAACGTCACGCTTTTGTGACAGTTTAACGACAGTCTATTCACTCTTGGAGATGGCCCATCCATGTCTGGAGCTACAAATTTGTGCATTGCCGCGCAGCGGCGAACGACCAGTTTGTCCGCACAGCGGTCGTTCAGGCGATCACGTCGCGCGGCGCTGCGGCGAATGGGCTCGGAGCGGACTTGCCGCGATGCAGCGGGTCGCTCTCCTACCTGCATTCTGCCATTTTAGATGAAACGCTGAGTACTGCTCCCGCCCAAAACCTTTGGAAATTTCGCTTTCTATGCCATCCTTAGGGAAACGAGGGGGAAACATGAAAACCAATTTATTGGCAGGTATTGTCATTGTCTCCGGCGCAATGGCGTTTGCCGAACCATCTTTGGAGCGAGGCGAATACCTTGTTGAAGGACCTGCCGCCTGCGGCAACTGTCATACTCCACTTGGACCCGAAGGACCAATGATCGAATTGAACCAGGCCGGTCGCCTGGTGGAAAAAAATCCAGGCTTTACGGCAATTGCGCCCAATATCACCCCGGGTGGACGCGTGGCAGAATGGACAGACGAGGAATTTGCTCGGGCAATTCGGGAGGGGATTACCCCAGGTGGGTCGAGGGTAATAGGGCCCCCAATGCCAATAGCACTTTACAGTCGGCTGTCGGACGACGACGTTCTGTCGATTGTGATGTACATGCGCAGTTTGCCAGCGGTCGAGAATGATCCCGGCGAGAGCGTCTACAAAATACCGCTACCTCCCGCATATGGACCGCCCGTCACAAGCGTCGTGCACCCAGAAGAAGGTGTGACCGTAGAGTATGGAGAGTACCTTGCCGGTCCGGTGGCGCACTGCATTGAGTGTCACAGTCCAATGGGCCCCATGGGGCCGGATTGGGTCAATCAGCTTGGTGCAGGTGGTTTTGAGTTCCATGGTCCATGGGGAGTTTCAGTTTCATCCAACCTGACAACGCATGCAGAAGATGGAATTGCCGAGTGGACGGATGCGGAGCTGAAGCAAATGATCACAACTGGCGTCCGACCCAACGGAAACCCGATGCTGCCGCCCATGGGCTACGGGTACTACAGCCGTATGACGCCCGAGGACGTCGATGCAATAATTTATTACTTGCGCCAACTTCCCTCGTTGCCGGATCCGACTTAACGCATTTGCCATCCATTCGAAGTCAAAATTTTCAGGCAAACCGATGTCATAGATGCAAGTCCAAACGTCAACTTTATCCGCAAAGCGGTCGTTGAAGCGAATTGAAACTAGCGATCGCTCAGACCTCAAAGCAGTCGCTCAAAAACTTGAGAGGCGCTGCAACGCAGAGAACGGCTATTTGGAGCCAAAGCAGCCTTCAAATCGAATTGTTTCTCAATTGTAAGCACCGGACGAATACGTCAATTCATAGGAATGGCTGTATAGTTCGAACACAATACCGAATGGATCTTCAACATAGACCATCCGGTAAGGTTTATCGCCCGGATAATAGTAACGAATGGGCATCCGCTGCTTTCCCCCTGCCGCTACGATTTTTTCCACCAGACCTTCCACGTCGGGATCTTGGATGCAAAAGTGAAATGTCCCATTGCGCCGGTAGTCCATGTTGTTTTCAGGCGCATAATTCCCGTCGAACTCGAAAATCTCAATCCCAACGCGATCCGCAGTCGCCATGTGAGCTATGCGCAGTTTTTTCCATTCTGGTCCAAAGACATCCGTGCACATTACACCAATATCGCTATCATCCTCGAGAACGTCTGTCGGCGGCATGATGACGTAGAAGCCAAATACCTCAGAATAAAATTTTACGGCTTCATCAACGTCTGGCACAGAAAGCCCTATGTGAGAAAAGGATCGAGGTGTGTGCAACATTGTAGTTCCTTTCAACTGTTTTGGACCAAGGTTCAGTTTCAATAAAATGATCTGCAAGTAGAAGTCTGCCTAACAAAGGAAAAGTCAACTTGTGATTGCCGAATTCACAGCTGCTGCCAGCAAATTGATTGACCCTTCAGCGTTGATCCACGGGTAGATATCTGCGCGGTATTGAAAGCGACCACGTCAGCAATGCAGGCGTTGTTTAGCCTGCAGAAAACGTCTTCTTCTTTATTGCGTCTAAAGCCCGTCGTAGCGCGGAAGTTCAAAGTACAGAGGTTCAAATTACAGTATTGCGCTTCTCAAAGTGCCGAGTGCATTACTAGTTCTGGTATGATTTTCTGCGTCCCAGCGACGATCGATTTCAAATATATTCGGGTAAAGCCATTTTGACGTTGCCACTGAGGAACAAGATAATTTTTGAAAATGGGCCTGAATTGAGCTTTCGAACTTCCCCAATTTTCTATCTCTGAGTTGCGACCGCCGGCAGTTGCACGCGGCCCGCGCGCTATGTCCACAAAATGAAATCCGTCCGCATTGTTCTTCCGTATCCAACTATGAAAATGGAGGTGTGGAATGTTACGGATAATTGTGCTTTGCGGCTTGCTATTGCTAGGCGAACAAGTGCGCGCCCTTGAACTTGACGCGAAGTTTGACTCGATTGACGGGGGAACCTTGTCTTTGTCAGATTGGAACGGTCAACCGGTTCTAGTTGTCAATACGGCATCCCAATGCGCGTTCACCCGTCAATACCGGGGGCGTTAAGACCTTTATGATCGGTATCGCAACCGCGGATTGGTTGTTGTCGCGGTCCCTTCGGATGACTTCAAGCAAGAACTGGCCACCAACGACGAAGTGCGCGATTTCTGCGAACTGCAATACGGAATAGATTTGCCGATGAGCGTGATAACACACGTGACCGGCCCTGACGCTCACCCTTTCTTCCGGTCCTTGAAAGAGGAGGAAGGATTCGTGCCAAGGTGGAATTTCAACAAGGTCTTGATCGGTCCCGATGGCACAGTCGTAGAAACCTACAGGTCGACCGTTGATCCGCTTTCGGCGTCCATTACGAACAAGATCGAGGAACTCCTGCCATGAAAAACCGCTCCAGCCGGATCACTCTACCCATTCATCACAATACGCAAGCACCCAGATGATTGTGCGGGTATAGGACTTGAACCGCTCGTCCAGCAATGGCATCCCAAAAGGAAACCAGTCTCACGTGGAAAATGTCAGATGAAAAATCTTCTTCTAACGTGCTGCTTTGGATTTGTTTTTCTTGGGTTCACCGCGTTTCCGTCGGCTGCCCAGCCTCGGTTAGGATGGGCGTATCAGGTTGATGGGCTTGCCGCGTTTCAAGGGGATGCGGATTTGAGTGGCGGTGGGAAGTTCTCTGCAAGTCGAGCGTTTCTACGTGCTACCGCACTTTACAATCTAGAAGGCGGAAGCAGCGTTGGGCTTTCCACCAGCTTTGGCAAGCTGGATTATAATTTCAGCCAATCTAACAACCAGCCTTGGGAAAACATCCAGGACCTTCGCGTAGCTGTTCCTGTCCGGTTTCGTGTGGGGGATACAACAACGGTTTTTGTTTCGCCACAGATCAGGTGGGACTACCAAAGCGGGGCCTCCTCATCTGACGGTAGAACCTACGGTGTTTTTGCAGGTATTGCATGGCAACTGAACGAGCGCCTAACGATAGGTCCGGCCTTTGGCGCGTTTTCTGAATTTGACGAAAGCGGTACTGATTTTTTTCCGGCTCTGCTTATCGACTGGGACATAAATGACCGCTGGAATTTGAACACTGGCTCTGGTGTCGGAGCAACGCAAGGCCCCGGGTTGTCGCTGAGCTACGCTCTAAATGAGGTTATCGACCTTTCGTTGACCGCACGCTCAGAGAGAATTCGTTTCAGGTTAGATGGGGATGGCCTCGCCCCGGATGGGGTGGGTGAAGATAAGAGTATCCCTGTAGTTCTTTCTCTTGGGTACAATCCGAATCCTGGGGTTTCAATGAGCGTGTTTGCGGGCGCAGAATTTGATGGCCGCCTGACTTTAGATGATGCGAACGGAGTAGAAATCAGTCGGCAAAGGTATGACACTGCACCATTGGTTGGGCTGGCGTTTAGGGTCAGGTTCTGATCACGGCATCGAGCCAGTTTGCCATATGTGTGGGGAGGTTTTCTCGCGTCTGAGTTGAACCACTGCTTTGTCCGCAAAGAGGTCAGTTAGACGGAACATAGCGAATGGCTGCTCTGAGCCCAAAATGCTCAGTCAGTTTTCCAAGCTTGGGCGTATGCCGTGCTTTCTTTCTAGGTTGGAGACCAACCAAACTAGGTCCTCCGAACAAGTGCACACCCGTACAATTTCCTGCCAAGTCACACGTCGGATAAGGCCCGGGACACGACAAGCTGCGAAAGCTAACCTAAGTTGATCGTCAGCTTCTCCGCCTGGGCGGTAGACCGGATTTCGAGCATCGTACACAAAAACTGCATGTCCGTTGGAAGGATGCACGCTGCCTTCACCGTCAACAATTGCAGCAAGCACGTTGCGAACAATCTGATAGGTCGGCAACAGCGGGCACGGGGACAGGTCTTCCAGGGTGTCCCAGTCAAAAACACTTGGAATGTGGTCCCAATAGGTAATTCCGGTCTCGGAGAGCGCGCACCTTGCCTGCCGACCTTGTTGCCGCGTGTAACTACCATTGCAAATTGGCGTCTCAGTCTTAGAGGCGCGAACGCGGGAACACATTCCAAACTCAGGCTCGCAGAACTTGCATTCGACCGCTACGCGATAATCTTCCATTTCCAAACAAACGTCCAATTGAGTGGAACGTGGTTCATTCATGGTACGGACATCCACCTCCATAGACATCTTGGCCAGTGTGGTTTGCGCACCAAATGCAGGTCTTCCACATTCCGCGCGTACCTGCGCAAGTAAATCCAAACAATCAGCGGCTTTGAATGCACCGAACACGCTTTGCGCCAATGCTTGAGAACTTTTGAAAGATCCAAAGTGCTTATGTCGGTTCTGAGGTGCGATTTCTGCTTTTATCTGTGCAGCCCGTTTCTCTTCTTCAGGAAGCATGAGGTTTAGATCGGGCTTTTTTGCTGATGCTACAGGCGGTCTTCTCGTTCCTTCGCGACCGTCAAGATCGTCTCGCGACAATTTCTTTGCGTGTTCCCACCACACCTTGTGGAGCAACTCTTCATGTTGGCGGACGTCGTATACCTTTCCATGCGAAGCAACGTTTGCACTCTTGGGCAAAAACGACGGGTATTCCAGTTGACCCAGTGGTTTTAGTCTGGGCGCGATCGTCTGTTCACCATATTGAACTACGGCATTGGGGATTGAGGCAAAATTTATACCGAGACCCAATGATTGCGATAAACCCTGCGCTTTTTCTTCCAAAGCCAGCGTTAAGTCTGCGTTGTCATGTAACCAACTTGACCACCAATCGGTTTCTCCAAGTATCACAATCTCCGGACGCTCCAGCAGCATCTCTCGACCGAACTTGTTGCGACATTCATCGGCGATACGGCCTAGATTGGCCTCAATGATTGCGGCATATCGCAACCCCTCGAGTAACGCGACTGGTGGTGGGTCACTGGGCCCTCCGGCATGCCCGATTACCTTAAGCTCAACCACAACCGGTCTTCCGTGCTCGGTGATACCGAACATGTCAATTTTTCCGATTTCACGATCCGCGCGGCTGGCTTTCAAAGGAACTTGATAGTCGATTAGCTCAAACTGGACGACGTTCGGTAGCAGCCAGTTTTGCTGAGCGTTGACCATCGCAATCGCAAAGTGTTCTTCCCGTCGGTTCGTTTTTCCTGTCGTGCTCGGGTATCCGCTTCGACACCCTAGATACTCCCGGCTAGGTGGCCGCGCCGGAGCTTGTGCCTTCAGTTTAAGATATGCTTCAGCGTAGGGAACGATGTCGATCTGCGCGACATCCTTGGCCAGTGAAGACTTTGGCCAGCGGCGGGAAAACAACAGATCAGTATCCATAAGCCGACTATAGCGACGCTTCGCTCATTGTCAGGCCCTTCAATAATCAAATGAGCTTTCCAAGTTCACCATGGTTTTGCGCATCATGGCCAAAGTCGGCTTTGTCCGCATGGCGGTCATTTAACGCAAATAATCCAAAGTCTGGTATCCGAAGGAGCGGCCGTTCGCGCCTAAACTTCGGAACCCGTTTTGAGATGACGAACGGCTGCTGCCGTCCGTCAAACCGTCAGATGTCGATCTTCTCCGAGATGCTCAACGCGTCGTCGAGTTCGACCCCAAGGTACCTGACCGTACTGTCAACCTTGGTGTGTCCAAGCAGGAGCTGGACGGCCCGAAGGTTGCCAGTCTTCCGATAGATCAGCGCAGCTTTTGTCCGCCGAAGAGAATGCGTTCCGTACCCACAAGGATCCAGTCCGATGACCGCCACCCAGCTGTGCACGAGACGTGCGCATTGCCGAGTCGAAATGTGCGAAGAACTGTGGAACCTGCTTGGAAAGAGGAACTCGCGACCAAGCATGGCGGGCGATCTGACCCACTCAAAAATCGATCTTCGCGTGTTCTCGGACACTTCGAACTGAACTGGCCTGCCTGTCTTGCTCTGGACGATCGATACGCGGTCTCGAACTGCTCCGGCAACGACCAGATCCGCCACTTTCATGCGAACAAGATCACAACCGCGAAGTTTGCTGTCGATAGCAAGATTGAACAGCACAAGGTTGCGCGGGTTCTCGGCGAGTTCGAGCCGCGCACGAATTGCCCAAACCTGTCTTGGCAGGAGTGGACGTTTCTGACCAATTAGTCGGTTCTTGTTCCACGGCGGTTGAGACGGTCTGATTATTGGAAGCTGAATACTGGACATGGTGAAGTCTCCATCCAGCCCTCCCACGCCAGGCATCGGCACCCTGCCAACCAGCGCACTTTACTGTCTTTGCCATCACAGAAACCGATCGCGCGCATTTCAAACTGCAGTTTAAAATACTCAATGGCCACTTCTGATAAAGTCGGACGTCCGATGAATACGAGCCTATGACCGCTTTGCGGATGAAGCTGACACTGGCGGCGGAGCGAATACAAACGCACCGGTAGATGAATTGCGCAAAAGTCAGCCTTGTTTTTCCGAAAGACAAGGTGATGTACTTCCGCCACCTTCACAGCGGCGGAAGTACAAAATGAAACTACTGCAGTCCCCAATACTGCTCAAGGTATTCGCTGTTTTGACGGGCGCGTCGTAACGCGCCTTCCACATCGAATGGCACCTCATCCGGTGAGAACCGCGGTTGGGCGTGTTCCAGTGTTTTGGCACGCGCGTTTTCAATGCCTGTAAACGGGAACCCGAAAGCCTCTTCGTTGTTGGGGTATTCCTCCATCCACATTTCGTGTCGCGCTTTCATGACGTCGAACATTCCTTTTGTCGGGAACATAGGGAGCATCTTCGGTTGGACTTCTCGCGGATCGTTGTACAGGTCATAGTAAGACGCTTTTGCCAATCCAGGCTGGTTCCCAATCCAATGGCGTTTAAAACGCCCCTTGACGGATGCAGCGTAAACTTCGCCGGTATAGATATGTACCCAATCGCGCCGACTGTGCGTGTCTCCATTCAGGAATAGCGACGTCTGATCTACACCATCGATGACGCGGTCCGTTGGAACGTTATCGAGAGCATCTCCAAGACGAGCAAATGTCGTGAAGAGATCCGTCTCATGGATTATATCGCCCACAATTTGACCGGCTTCAATTACGCCGGGCCACCAAGCCATGGCTGGTACCCTGATCCCGCCTTCGAGAAAGTCACCTTTTCCGCCACGATACAAGGTCTCAACCATACCCGGAGGACCATTGTGTACCATGGGTCCGTTGTCCGCCATCAGAATAACCAGCGTGTTCTCGGCAATCCCTTTGGCCTCAAGATGATCCATCAAGCGCCCGATGAATGGATCGAAACGCGCCAGCCCCTCCTGCAAAAAACCGCCCGACAGAGTTTGTCTTTCTGGGTAGGGAACGAAGGCAATCAATTGAGGCCAATGCGCGATGTAGAATGGCTTGCCCTCTTCCACGCTCTTGTCGATGAAGGCGATATGACGGTCTTTGTTTAGCTCCATTTCGCGGAACCAACCTTCCAAATCGCCCGAGGTCACAAGTTCGCGTACCGGTCCGTCTTTTTCCCCTGCCAGGATCGCAGGGTGGTCCGTAGTACGCCATCCCTTGTCGATGTCATATGGATCTTCGGGATAAATTTCCGGATTTGTAGTTGTCGGGGACACGCCACCGGCGATCTCGGCTTCGGGACCGTATATGATCGGAAACTGGTTATAGGGCGACCAAACAGCTTCATCAAAGCCTTGGCGATTGAGGTAGCTTTCTTCAACGTCCCCGATATGTGCTTTGCCGAAGAATGCCGTGTTGTATCCCGCCGGCCCTAGAACTTCGGCCATAGTGACTTCGTTGGCCGCCAGTCCGCCATATTCATATGGGAAACCGACCTCGGTCAATCCGTTACGGATCGGTTGCCTTCCTGTGATCACCGCCGCACGGCTTTGCGTGCAAGAAGGTTCCGTATACATCCTCAGGAAATTTGCACCTTCTGCGGCCAATTGGTTGATGTTTGGCGTTTCCAGACCGCGTAGTTTCTGCAACGATGGAAACCCAACATCGCCAACCGGCGTATCATCCCACATGATGTGAATGATGTTTGGCGGTGTTCCAAATTTTTCACGTAGAGCAGCCAGTTTTTGATCTATCTCGCCGTCCTCAGCAACCCAGACATCACCCAGTTGAGCCTTGAGAATGTAGTAATCGGCGTCATGCACGATGTCGGTTTCAGCATATGCTGGGGCCAACCAAGCGCCGGTGCACGCCAATCCAATGGCCGCAGAGTAGCGTAACATACGCTTTGAATGTGGTTTCATTTACGAGTCCTTTTGTTTGGTCGATTTGCTTGGCGCATGGAATGAAGCGTCAAGTGCGGGGTCGGTATTTTTCGAGCGCTTGTCTGATGTCTTCCTGCAGTTCCTTGATTGCCGCTGACATGTCTGAAACAACAGCGGTCCGCGCACCTTCAACTCGGGCCAATTCACATGAAAGGTCCTGTTTGATTTGCCGATAATCGGCGACCGTGTCCCTGAAAGCGGGATCGTTAGTCAGCAGGTCAGTAAGAGCCCGCTGGTATTTCGGAAAAAGAACCTTGAGTTGTTCGGGGCAGTCCATTGTTCCTCGGCCATAGCTCTGTATTGCCGTCCGAGTAGCCAATTTGCCTCATTGATAGTAAGTGTCTTACCGTGAGACTCGTATGGCGAAGTAAGTCTGACACCTTCTCAAGCATCTGATATGGCAGTAAAATGAAACCCGATACAATGCCAACGAAAGATGAAAGAAATGAAGCTCTTGCCAAAGTTGTTGCAAGCAACGCAATGCGAAACTCCGACCGCGCCATACAATTTTTACGATACGTGGTTGAAGAGAGCATCGCCGGACGAGCGAAGGGCATAAGAGGCAAAACGATTGCAGCCGATGTCTTTGGTCGGGATCCGGCTGAAACCGATAGCGACAACGTTGTGCGCGTCGAAGCGCGAAGGGTCAGACGAAAGTTAGATGACTACTATCGCGAAGAAGGTCTAGATGATCCGATACGAATACATCTGGATGCTGGCGGCTACATACCGCGATTTGAACAACGGGCTGCGACAGAAACGCCAACAACAACCGTAAAAAATTCGTTTGGCACCAGTCTAAAATTGGCAGCGGTCGTGGGAGCTTTGGCAGTTGTCGCTTTGGCAATGCTTTTGACCTTGTCCGACATAAGTCTAACAAGACCACCACATGCTGCTATGGACAGTGAAAATAGCTTCAACGAGCGCAAGGCTCTTCGAGAGAAATCGCTCGCATCTCTGGAAGCTGCCAACCTTGATCTTCAAGGTCGCGACTTGCGGTTCCCTGTTTTGGATCCCGGTCGGCAAAAACTGGCGTTATCACTCTTCAACGAAGCTATTGAATTGGATCCAACTTATTTCGGAAGTTTCGCTAGTGCCGCACATACCCTTGGTACACTCGCTCTGCTTACACCTGAAAATGCCGAAAAGGAAAACCTGCTCAATTCGGCGCAAGCCATGGCTGATCGCGCTGTAGAGCTTGCCCCACAGGAGGGCTGGACACAGGCAGGGCAAGCATGGGTCAGCTTCGCACGGAGGGACTTTGACGACGCGATCCGTCTCGCCGAGCTCGCCGTTGAGCTGGACCGGAACAACGGGAATGTTCTCGACACCTATGGCTTCATAATGTTTGTTTCCGGCCGGTTTGCAGACAGCGCGGCGGCAACGGCTCCAGAACGATCTTTCGACGAAGCTGGCCAGCGTCTGGGACGAAAGAACATTTTTGGAGTGGCGTCTTTTCACCTTGGGAACTATCAGGATGCAATCAGTTCTTTCCAAAAAGCCATCGAACAAGGCGACCCTGTGAGCGCACCAACGTTGGTCTTTTTTGCCGCCTCATACGCGCGTCTCGGTAACATTGAAAAAGCTCAAGAACATTTTTTCGAACTGAGCCAGACATATCCCAACTTCCGCCCTGAAATAGTGTTCCCAACATTTTATCGAAACCCATCCGACGCCGACGATGTCCTCGAAGCACTTGAGATTGCGGGCTGGCGTCAGGGGTGAGTGCGCACCAGCTTTTAAAGCGGCAGGCCGAGCTTTTGCCAGTCAACACATTTTGTACAATTCGATGCAATTGCAACTTCGGCTTTAGGCTCGAAACAGCCATTCGCTGCGCAGTGCATCAGTGAACGTAGTGCGGACAAAGCTGCCATTTAGCGGAAAAGCTTCATAATTGGACTGCATGAACGAGTGCAGCGCCTCCCACGAATGACTCCGACAGCAAGACTGACTTGTTTCTAAGAATTTGATCGCGCAACATTTGCAAATTCCAGAACCTATTGGGAGGATGGCATGGCGGAGTTGCGCGAGATTGGTCAGACTGGGATACGGGTCCCTCGGATCGGGTTTGGGTCTACAGGATTGGGCAGTATTCCGGAAATTTATGGTTATGAAGTCGACGAAAACCGAGCGATTGGTACCATTAAGGCAATTCTTTCGCAGCCAAATGCATTCTTGGACACGTCGCGTTGCTATGCCATGGGCCGAAGTGAAGAGCGCATCGGGAAAGTCATTCGTGAGCTTGGCGGGTGGCCGGGTGGACGAGTGCTTTCCACCAAGATCGACAGAAATCTGGAAACCGGCGCTTTCGATGCATCCCAAGCACGAAAATCATTTGAGGAAAGCCTTAGAGCTCTCGGTGTCGACAGCGTTGATATTCTCCACATCCATGATGTTGAATACGCCAGCGACTTATCGGAGGTCAAAGGAAGCGGTGGCGCGATTGAAGAGTTGTTTCGTATCAAGGACGAAGGTTTGGCAAAGGCTGTTGGAATCGCTGCGGGACGTGTCGACTTAATGACGCCAATTTTGGAGGCTTGGGATTTTGACGTAGTCCTGACACACAACAGGCACACGCTGGTAAATAACAATGCGGCACCTCTGATTGAATTCGCAAAATCACGAGGCTGTTCGATATTGAACGCAGCACCTTTTTCAGGAGGTGTATTGGCCCGAGGCAGTGCGATCCACCGCTTCTACGTTTATCGACCAGCAGATGATGAAATACTTGCGCCAATACGTGCAGTCGAAGAGATATGCGGTCATTACGATGTTCCAGTCGGTGCTGCAGCCTTGCAATACTCGTTAAAAGACGAAGATATCACTTTGACGATTTGCGGAGTTACGTGGCCTCAGCATGTTCAACAGGCAATGGAATGGGCAGAGTGGTCCATCCCTGAAGGCGTTTGGGAGGAACTCGCTGAGCTCGACAAAACTTCGAGCGACCCAGAAGCATAGAGTCGATTTGAAGATAGAATACTATTCTTCCAATTGTCCGCTTTGGGCTCCGAGTAGTCATTCGCTGCACTCGGCCTGAACGACTGCTATGCGGACAAAGCTGCCATTCAGTCGAACTACACTAGGTGATGCAAACTGCCCACAAGCGGCCAATTGCCA
Organism: Ruegeria sp. CL6; assembly: GCF_056536465.1. Taxonomy (NCBI): domain Bacteria; kingdom Pseudomonadati; phylum Pseudomonadota; class Alphaproteobacteria; order Rhodobacterales; family Roseobacteraceae; genus Ruegeria; species Ruegeria sp. CL6. Next base: position 65,079 of record NZ_JBQFPR010000007.1, on the reverse strand, counting down.
ACCCTTCCGATGCCGCAGTGCGTGAACTTAGACGGGAGAGCATTAATCCATCAGGTGGGCAGGTTAAGCAGCCGTTCATTTCAGGCGATGCAACTGTGCCCAGCTATCTTGGCGGTTTCCTTCAGATAAGTTCTGTGGTGCAGTCTGCTTTTGTCTTGGGATTCGATCACCAAACGCTTTCAAGATCGAAGTTTCCGATGATCAAGATTTGATTTTGCGCTTTCGCCGGACATAAACTGGTTTGGATATTTTGAGGAAGAATCGTCAAAAATGACTATGCGGTTAGATTTTTTGGCTGGTCTTTGTGGTGTTCTTTGTACCCTTTCGACTACATCTATTGCGGACACAATCATGCACTTGGGTCGAGAATGGCCGGCGCCAAAAGGGTTTGAAAGTGTTTGCTCGAGCTATCCGCCAATTTGTCAAAAATCACCGAACCCTCATCAGATTACCGATGCTGAATGGAAGAAGATAAAAAAAGTAAATCAAAGCATTAACCAAAAAACTCCAGAGGTGTCTGACAAGAGCCAGTATCACGTTCTTGAAAAGTGGGCACTGCCCTCGCACTTAGGCGGAGATTGCGAAGACATCGCGATGCTCAAGAAGGTAGAGCTTCAGAAATTGGGCATCTCTCCGGATCACTTACTTCTCGCTACCGTGTTGGATCTTCACCGCGAAGGGCATGCGGTACTAGTCGTTAGGACATCCAAAGGAGATTATGTGTTGGACAACCTGACCAACCGGGTGCTTCCTTGGAACAAAACCCACTACGCATTTATCGAGGCACAAGACCCCAACGAACCAGCGCGATGGGATATTGTCCTGCAGGATCGATGACCCTTAGTCTGGGTAACCGCAATGTTATCGGCTCAAAGCACTCGTATTGAATATCAGACTTCAGTGAGAAAACTGAAAAGAAAGACATGATCCGGTTTATTGCAGCCAGCACCATATTCGTTGGCCCTTTACGTCAATTTTTGCAATTGCTTTGATCTGATCCGAGTGGGTCAAGAAGGGGCCGGAAACTTCCACATAGAGTTAGTTTCGAGGCGCAAACATCCGATTTTCGGCACCATCTCTGTGGGAGAAGAGTTTAACTTGAGAACTGGCCGCATGTGGGGGTTTTAGCCGAAATCTGGCATGGGTGCTGAGGGACTTGGGAGCCGGTATAAGCAATGAAGGGAAGGCCCCAGTACCTTCTCCTGTTCAAAATAATCAAATAGAGAAAGAGGCTTCGGAATACATAGAGAACGTATGGCTCTCGAGGCCGATCGGACGTTCCAACAATAGTCTGACTTTCGGTTCGCATTGGGGTCGATCAAGTTGTTATCTACACTTGGTATCAGCACTATTCGACACGCAAAATGACCCAATGCAGTAGTTAGAACCTGACTTTAAGAACCAGCCGAACTAATAGCGCAGTTTCAAAATTCTGCAGATTGATTTCTGTTTTGTTCGCATCGACTAGCGTCACTTTGCCGTCGACTTCTGCACCTGCAAGTCAGACCCCGGCCCCACCGCAGTCTTCTTCTGGCGTTCCTGCAGAAAAAGCTCGTAAGAAAAAGCGACCGAGCATTGGACTGGTATCTTCGCCCAGCCGCGTTCTCCGGTTGATTCCTTTTTTTCTCAAGATACGTTTAGGTAAATCTTTTTTTGAGATCTGATCAAAAAGCCAATGAGTACCAACACGGCATATCAAAGTAAGCGAACCAATCGCGCTCCCGCTATGAAGTCAAACTCGCGGGTTTTTGTGTGCCTTGTCTCTTTGGGAATCAACGCACTTGCGTTGGCGCTTCCTTTGGCTCTCCTGCAGGTCTACGACCGGATTTTGCCGAATCAGGCAGCCGGATCTGCAATCGTCATTTTCTCGGCAGTTGTTGTCGCGTTGGTGTTTTCGGGAATGCTTCGATATGTAAGGTCCGGCGTGTTTGCTCGGTGGTCGGCACTGGAAGAACACAGGCTTTGGTCTCATACCGCTCGACAACTTCTTAAAGGCCATCACAGCCGGGAGGATGCTCTTTTGCTTGCTTCCGCCCCCGCCAAGGCGCGTGATGAGAGTGTCGGTCAAACAATGCTGGCCCGATACGATGCGCCTTTCTCGATCGTTTTCCTCGCTCTGGTCGCCTATCTCGGCGGAATCGTTGTCGCCGCGCCCTTGTTGGTCGCTGCCGTTTCGGTGATCGCGTTCCTTGTGGTTGCGCCGCGGAATCGATCTGCCCTGCAGCAGGAACTGCTGTCGGGCGCAAAGTACGAGGCCAGTGTCACGGCGCTCGCTAACACTTCCTCAAACACGACGACGCTGATCAGCCTCGGCTCGACATTTGCCCGTTTGACTCACGATCGCTCTGTCCAGTTGAAAGCAAACAGAACGACACAGAACATCAGCAGTTTTCAATTTGACCTCTTGCAGAGTGGCGCGTTGATCTCGACGGTCGGCGTTGTCTGGTTGGGCGCCGTAGAGGTGCTCGCAGGGCAGATGACAACCGGCGGGCTTGCCGCCTGCACGTTGCTTGGCTCTCGGGCGGCATCACAGCTTATAGGTGTTGCGGCGACGGGCCTGCGTGCCCAGCCCGCCGCTGTCGCGGCGGAGCAGTCGAAGGCGATCCTTGAAAACAGTGGAGAGAGCGAGCGTCAGCCGTCGCACCGTACGACCGAATACCTGAACTCGACTGGCGGTGGCATCTGGGTGCTCGAAGCTTCACCGCATCAAACGGTGTCTGAAAAGCTGGAAGCCATAGTCGACCACTTGCCCTGCGACCTGTCGGACTCGGAGACAGTTCGGATCGTATCTGCTCGGCCACGGCTGTTGGCTGGTAGGCTCATGGATTGCCTGTCCCGCTTGGACAAGGATCTAGAGCCAGAAGCACTGTCCCTGTCGCGCGAGATCGGACTGGACAACGTCGTTTGTCGACTTCCCCATGGCTACGACACGGTGCTCGCATCTTCCGGCCGGCCACTTTCGGATGGCGGCACCAAGCGCGCCGCGATTGTACAGGCATTCGCGGGCAGCCCCGGGCTGGTCATTATCGAGTCACCCGAAGCGCTGCTCGATGTCGATACGGTGAGGAACCTGTCGGAGTTCCTGCTGTCCCGCGCAATTGATTTCAAGATACTCTTACAGACATCGTCTGAAGAGCTTCTCGCCGGTCTTGAAGATGCCAAGCGCCTCGAAAACCCGAAAAACTGGATCGAGGGGGTCGAGTAATGTCAGCAGCCGCCAACTTCCTCCAAACCGTTCTCAAATATCTAGACGGGCGCCACTCCGATCAGGCGGTAGAGGCGGCATTCGGAGGTTTCTCGTCATCGCTGTCCGATATGGCGCGAGCAGGTAACCTAATTGGGCTTCACGCTTCAATTCACAAGCGCGTTCCGGCATCCTGGAGCGACGGACACGACGGCGCGCTGATTGCAACAGACGGCACCAACTGGTTTGGCGTCGTAAGACGTGATGGTGATCTCGCTTCGTTCCGAGAGGGCGACAAAGCTGTTCAAAATCTATCACTTGAGGGGCCGCTTCTGTATCTGCGTGTGCTCCCCGAAGCCGAAGCCGCCAAGGTCACCTATTCCAATATCTTGTCTCGCGCGCGTGATGCCTTTGTGCATGTCTCGTGGCAATCTCTGGTCATTAACCTATGCGCTCTTGCGGTGCCCTTCTTCACCATGACGGTGTATGATCGGGTACTGGGAGGCGGCGCCGTCGACTCGCTTCCGGCCTTGTTATCGGGTGCAGTGATTGTTTTGATCACGATGCTGGCAATGCGCCGCGTCAGGTCCGGTTTTGCTGCCGCAGAATACGCCTCGCTTTCTGGACAAATTTCGACATTGCTGGCCGGCAAGGCGCTCCGCTCGCCTGTATCGAACGCGGCCGGCAACTCGGGCAGTGCGATTGTCATGAAGGTCCGACAAGGTGAACGCGCCGCTGACCTGTTCGCCTCCCCGAATATCACGGCGATTTATGATGCACCGTTTATCCTGTTGACCTTTGCCGCTTTGGTGATTGTTGGCGGAGGCATGGCGATCATTCCCGCGATCTACCTCCTGATGTTTTTTGGTTTCGGTTTGTTGATGAACGCTGGAACCGGCAGTAGGGACCCGTTTGCCGCCCGCCAATCCATGAGGCGCACGCAGATGATTGGGGAATTGGTCGACGCCAACGGCGCTATTCAACGCGCCGGGTTGGGCGAGAAATGGCTTCAGCGGTTCGATGCAGCCTTGCGCTCAAGTGCGCGCGACACGCACCGTTCGATGACAAAGATTGGCTCCCAGTCTGCAATCGCGACCACGCTTGGATCCGGCACCGCGCTCGTAACACTGGTCGTAGGAATCGATCTCGCGCTGAAGGGCCATTTGTCACCAGGAACACTGATCGGAACAATGTTGCTGACTTGGCGCATCACCGGTCCAGCGCAATCGCTGTTCCTTGCGATCCCGCGACTTAAAGCAATCCGCAACGGCTGGAACTCTCTTGAGACACAACTCCGCGCGCCAACGATAGGCCAAGAGGCTCATCTCCAAATCGCGCTTGAACCTGAGGCGCCCGCTGTGGCCGCTCAGGGGTTGTTCTACCGCTACGAAGCCGGTCAGCCACCTGCCGTGACCGGCGTAACATTCGATGTGCCCGCCGGCAGCGTCGTCGTTGTGATGGGACCGAACGGGTCGGGCAAATCGACCTTGTTGCAGCTCGTGGCAGGGCATTTCAGCCCGCAATCCGGAAACCTGACACTAAACGGGCGTCAGATGTCCCAATATGATCCCGACGAGATCGACGCACGATGCGCCTACGTCGGTGGTGACAAGCGCTTTTGGCTGGATCAAAGTGGAACGGAGCCCGGCGCTGGGTTTTCCGCGGAAGCCAAGATAGAACGTATAGCGTGGTCCGCAATTGTCGGACATGACAGCAGTTTCTTCGTTCTCGATGATCCGCTTGCCGCGAGTGGTAAGGACGCTGTGACCGAGATCGCGAAGTTCATCGACGAAACGCGCGGCAAGGCTACGATCTTCCTTGCAACCCACGACACGGAACTCGCGGCGCATGCCGATATCGCTATCGTTCTGGACGCCGGCAACGTCGTCTATTGCGGGCCCGTTCAGACAGAAAAGCCAGAAGCAGAAGCTTCGACGGAGGAGAAGAGCGATGGGTGAAAATCGCGGAGATCAACCTTTCGACCTTTACGATACGTCGACCTTCGTCTGGATGCGTCGTGCGGCGATTGTCGTTTTGCTCGGTCTGACCGCACTGGTGATCTGGATGGTCTACACGCCGGTGGACGAGATCTCCAAGGCGCGCGGGGAAATCGAACCCATCGCGCAGGTGAAGCGGGTTGAAAGCCGGCACGGAGGTCAACTGGCCGAGCTGCGGGTGACGCGAGGTCAGATGGTGGAAGCGAACGAGATCGTGGCGCTTCTGGATCAGGCGGAGGCACAATCGGCACTCCGGGCGGCTGAAGCGCGTATTGCGGGATTGTCGCTTGAAATCGAGCGGCTTCTCGCGCTTGCAGAGGGGCGGGAACCGAATTTCTCGGCCCATGCCGAAGATTTCAATGACCTCGTGGAACGCGAAACGGCTGCACTTGCGGCAACTCGTGCCTTCATTCGCGCCGAACGCTCAGTGATCCAGTCGCAGATCGAAGAAAAGCGCGCCGAGATTGCAGCCATCGATGAAGAACGCCCCCAACTCATTCAACAGATCGCAGTCACCGAGGAGGAGCGTGCCGTTCAACAGGACCTGCGGGATCGGGGACTGAGCGGACGCGCAAAGCTCGCGGAACTGCGCGAGCAAGAAGCGCAGTATCGATTCGAACTTGCCCAGCTCGCCGGTCGGCGAACCATTGCCGAGGCCGAGATTACCGAGCTGCAGGCGTCTCTGACACAGGTCGAACTGGATGAGTATGCCAAGGCCCGTAGCCGGATTGCCGAAGCGGATTCCCAGCGGCGTGCACTGCAGGCCGAAGCGGCCGGCCTTCAGAGCCGTGTCGCGGAGACAGAGATTCGGTCGCCCGTTTCCGGGGTAGTCCAGTCGATCCCCGACGACACGATCGGCGATGTCATCGATCCCGGCGGAATGGTCGTCACAATTGTCCCCGCCGATGGCGGCTATCGTTTCAGCGGTCGCTTGTCGCCGCGCGATGTCGGCTTCGTTTCAGTCGGGCAACCCGTTCGATTGAAAATTGACAGCTTCGATTACAGTCGCTTCGGCGCGTTGCCCGGCAAGGTCGAGGAAGTTTCGCCAACAACATCAGTCGATGAGCGAGGAACAGCATTTTACGAAGTCCTTGTGCAGCTGGACAGCGACCATTTCCGCGATGCAGAGGACGGACTTACATTGATCGCCGGAATGACCGGCGAGGCCGATATCAAGACCGGTGCCAAGACCGTGTTTCAGTATGTCTGGAAACCCATCTACACCAATCTCGACCTGGCATTGACTGAGAGGTGAGGAGAGACGCGATGTCCGATCAGAGCCCGAGCAAATCCCAACCCTCCCGCTCGACCGCGGATCCCAGAGACGAGTTGTCCGAAGAGGTTTTTGCCTGGGTTGTGACCGACACGAGCGATCTTCCGGATGTACAGGACGAAGGCGCCCATGCGGCGCCGGATGGCGTAGAGCAAGGTGGCGGCGGTTCCGGCAACCGGCAGTTGATGGTCTCCGCGCCGGCCCTGGCACGCCATATGGGCGCCGACCTTTCCGAGTTGCATTCCGAGCCGGGTCGTCCGGGGGCGGAGTCCGGCTCCGACTGGTTGGCCTCGTCCGGCCTGGCCCCGTTGCCCCCAACTCATATCCAGAAATCTGGTGCAGGACATCCCGACTTCACTCATGCTTTGCCGGGAATTGGCACAGGTCAAAATGTCGGACATGTGATCATTCCCTCCGTTTCAACTGGCGGTTCAATCGGCGGTGGCGGTAACGCTTCGGGACAGACGCCAAGCCACATCGTGACGGGTGGTCAGCCCAGTGGGCCTGCCATCGCCGGGTTGATCCCCGGTGGTAAGGAAGGCCACCCTGTGCCGGTCCTGATCTCGGTGGTGAACGGCAACAACACGCAGGGTGGCTCCACCGTGACCATCGGTGGGTTGCCCCCCGGAACGATCATGAACCAAGGGCACGCAGGTCCGGGTGGGACGTGGATCCTTGGTCCCGGCACCGACCTTAAGAACCTGACCATGACTCCGCCGACCGACTGGTTCGGATCAGGGCACCTAACCGCAACGGTCGTTGATCCAAACGGTCACTCCGCACAGGTTCAGCTGCCTTTCAATGTGTTGCCACAACCCGACGCAGCCAGGATCTCGGGAACGGATACCGGAACGACGTCCGAGGATCGTGTTCTGACGGTGTCCGGCGCGCTGACGATCGTCGATCCGGATCCGGGCGAAGCACATTTTCAACCCACATCTTTGACTGGAAGCTTCGGTAGCTTGCAGATCGATGCGTCGGGTCGTTGGACTTACAGGCTCGAAAACGCCTCTCCCTCGGTTCAGGCGCTGGTTTCCGGGCAGACCGAGCGCGAAACATTCACAATACACAGCGTTGATGGAACGAGCCACCAACTGGTCGTAAACGTAATGGGCACCGACGATCGAGCAATCATCGCCGGAGCCTCTCAGGGCGCGGTGACCGAGGACAAGCTGACCTCGACCGGCGGCAAGCTGGATGTGACCGACCCGGATGCGGGCCAGGCGAGCTTCGTGCCGCAGACCGGCGCGGCCGGCGCCCATGGCAGTTTCACCGTCCAGCCCGATGGCACCTGGAGCTACACGCTCGACAATGGCCAGCCGGCGGTACAGGCGCTGAAGACCGGCGAGCAGCTGACCGACACGCTGACCGTCTCCACCGTCGACGGCACCACCAAGCAGATCACCGTCACCATCAACGGCACCGACGACAAGGCCGCGATCTCCGGCACCGCGGTGGGCGCGGTGACCGAGGACAAGCTGACCTCGACCGGCGGCAAGCTGGATGTGACCGACCCCGATGCAGGCCAGGCGAGCTTCGTGCCGCAGACCGGCGCGGCCGGCGCCCAAGGCAGTTTCACCGTGCAGCCCGATGGCACCTGGAGCTACACGCTCGACAATGGCCAGCCGGCGGTGCAGGCGCTGAAGACCGGCGAGCAGCTGACCGACACGCTGACCGTCTCCACCGTCGACGGCACCACCAAGCAGATCACCGTCACCATCAACGGCACCGACGACAAGGCCATCATTGGCGGTGTGGATACGGGGAGTGTCGCAGAGAACACTGCAGGCGTGGACAAGTCCCCTGATCAGCACCAGCCGGGCATCGGAGTGCTGGGAACGGAAACACTGAATGCAAGCGGCCAGCTTACGATTCTTGATCCGGACGCGGGTGAAGCTGTCTTCGACACGCATGGGCTCGGGTTCACCTATCATGGCACCTACGGCGACCTAAATCTTCGAGCGGATGGCACATGGTTCTATTCTGCCGATGCCGGGAACGCGCGCTTCTTTGACGGTCGCCCGACCACGCGCGGTAGTGCGATTGACCAGCTGGGCGAAGGGCAAACGCTTACTGACACGATCACCGTCTATTCCAAGGACGGCACAGCGCATGACATCACGATCACTATCCACGGCAGTAACGATGCCCCCTATTGTGCGTCCGAGGTCACGCTTGCGCCCGGCACCGAGGACACCGCACAAACACTGACCAAGGCGCAATTGCTTGCAAACACGGTCGAGGTGGATGCCAATGATGCAGGCAAACTGTCCATCGCAGGGCTGCGAGCCGATCACGGCTCGATCCGGGACAATGGCGACGGCACCTTTACGTTCACGCCCGCCCGCGATTACAACGGCGCGGTCCACTTCACCTACGACGTAACGGATGCCCATGGCGGGGTGACCCATACCGGAGCAACCACAACGCTCGCTGCGGTCGGCGATCCTGCGACAATTACCGATGCTAGTATTCCTTCGGTGACCGAGGACAGGGGCTACATCAACACACATTACGAACTTCAGGTGTACGGGAAGCTTGACATTTCTGACCCGGATCCGGGCGAGGCGCGGTTTGATGGCAACATAGGACCGCAGACATCTGCGGGTGTTGGCTATGATACACAGCTTGGCGGTCACGTTCTATTGCAGCCGGATGGCAATTTCATCTACTACCTCGACAATCGGCTGGCGGTCGTACAACAGCTTGGTGCTGGACAGACCGTCAAGGACACTGTGACGATCCGTTCGGTAGACGGAACCACCCATCAGATTGAGATTACGGTTCATGGCACCAATGACGCGCCTGTTTTGACGGCCGCGACGGCGTCAGCCACCGAGGACGGGTCCTCGGTCACGGGTCAGATGTCGGCGACAGATGTGGATACAGGAGACACGCTGACCTATTCTCTGGGCCACCAGGCACCCGCCGGGTTCTCGCTGAACCCCGATGGGAGTTGGAGTTTTGATCCAACCGACGCGGCCTATCAGCACCTTGCCGCAGGCGCGACCGAGCAGGTCACCATCCCCGTCAAGGTCACTGACGGCACCGCCACAGACACGCAAGACCTGACCATCACCGTCACCGGAACAAACGACGGACCGGCGGTCACCGGCCCGGTCACACTGCCCGGCGGGACCGAGGACAAACCGGTACAGATCACAGCGGCCCAGCTGCTGGCACATGCCACGGATATCGACACCGGCGACCAGCTCTCGGTGACCGGGCTGAGCGCCAGCCACGGAACCATCACCGGCGACGCGGCCCACGGCTTCACCTTCACGCCGGACGCCAATTACAATGGCCCAGTGACACTGAGCTACACCGTCACCGACGGTCATGGTGGAAACACCGCGCAAACCGCCAACCTGACATTGGCGGCAGTCGGAGACGCTGCCATTATTGGCGGCGTTGATACCGGCGATGTGACGGAAAACACAGCTGGAGTGGACATGTCGCCCGACCAGCATCAGCTGGGTATGTCGACGCTCGATCAGGAAACTATCAAGGCTTCTGGGACATTGACGATTATCGATGCCGATGCTGGCGAGGCGTCCTTCGATACCCATGGGCCGGGATACACATATCACGGCACGTACGGAGACCTGATGCTCCGCGAGAATGGCGAATGGTTCTACAGCGCTGACGTCGGAAAGTCGCGGTTCTTTGACGGGCGGCCCACCACCCGCGGCACGGCGATTGATCAGCTGGGCGAGAATCAGACGCTCACCGACACGATCACTGTGCATTCCAAGGATGGCACGCCGCATGACATCGTGATCACCATCCATGGCAGCAATGACCGGCCTTATTGCTCTTCTGAAGTCGTTCTACGGGCTGGTACCGAGGACACGGCGCAGACGCTCACCAAGGCGCAGCTTCTCGCCAACACGGTCGATGTGGACGCCAATGATGCGGGCAAACTCACCATCGACGCGCTGCGGGTCGATCACGGCTCGGTCCGCGCCAACCCTGACGGCACCTACACCTTCACCCCAGAAAAGGATTACAACGGCAACGTTCACTTCACCTATGACGTGAAGGATGCCCATGGCGGTGTGACCCATACTGGAGCCACGACGACCCTCGTACCAGTAGGCGATGCCGCGGTTGTTTCCGGCACGGATACGGGCGATTTGACCGAAGACAAGAATGTCGGACCGTCTTCGGCGCATCCGATTGTCGCCGACGGAACCTTGAGCGTCTCGGATCCCGACGGAACCGCATGGAACCACTTCCATTACTCCATGTGGGGAGAACATGCGGTCTCTGATCCTTTTGGCGGAAGCCTCCATATCGATCGCTATGGAAACTGGCATTACGCAGTGGATAACTCGCATGCTGCGGTCCAGAGCCTCGCAGCAGGTGAGGAGGGCTATGCTACCTATCGGGTGAGCACGGCCGATGGAACAACCCATCAAATCAAGATCACGATCCACGGGACGAACGACGCGCCTGTTCTGTCTGCCGCGACGGCCTCGGCGACGGAGGATGGCAAGGCGGTCTCCGGGCAGATGTCGGCGACCGATGTGGATACGGGCGACACGCAGACCTATTCGCTGGGCGGCGCTGCGCCGGCCGGCTTCACGTTGAATGCGGACGGCAGCTGGAACTTTGATCCGACCGACGCGGCCTACCAGCATCTTGCGGCGGGTCAGCCGCAACAGATCACCATCCCGGTCACGGTCACCGACAAGACCGGCGCCACCGACACCGAGAACCTCGTCATCACCGTGACAGGCACCAATGACGGCCCCAGCGTCAGCGGCCCGGTCGCCCTGCCCGGCGGCACCGAGGACAAGACGGTACAGATCACGGCGGCGCAGTTGCTGGAGCATGCGACGGATGTCGACACCGGCGATCAGCTGTCGGTCACGGGGCTGACGGCGAGCCACGGCACGATCACGTCCAACCTGGACGGGTCGTTCACCTTCACGCCGGACAAGGACTATAACGGCCCCGTCAGCCTGAGCTATCAGGTGACCGACGGTCACGGCGGAAACACCGCACAGAAAGCGTCTCTCACGCTTGGCGCAACGCCCGATGCTTCGATCATCACGGGAACAGATTCCGGGCATGTCAAGGAGGACAACGCTCCGTCCACATCCGGCAAGCTGAACATCTCGGATCCGGATGGTGGCGTCGCGGCTTTTGTACCTGTGACAAATGCTCAGGCACCGCACAACGCTGGAACCTATTCAATCGACGCCGCCGGAAACTGGACCTTCACCCTGCCTCCTTCGCGGCAGTCCCTGCACGAAGGCGAGCTCATCTACGACTACTTTGAGGTGCGTGGTGTCGACGGCACGACTCATCGCGTCAACATTACAGTTGAGGGCACCGCGGATGTTCCCAAGATCACGGGCGATACATCTGGGACCGTGGTCGAGGACACCAGGACTGTGGCCCGCGGAACCCTCAACGTACACGATCCGGATTGGGGACAGAGCGGCACCGATCGTACGAACTATGGGCAGCCCAGACCTTCGGACGGTGGTTTTGGCGCTTATGAGATCGACAGCCGCGGTCACTGGACCTATCGGGTCGATCAGACAGACGGCAGGGTTCAAGCGCTTGGTGAGGGAGAAACCCTCACCGACTCATTCACCGTCACAACGCTGGATGGCACAAAGCAGTCGGTCCAGATCATCATAACCGGGACGAATGATGCGCCGATTGTAACGCCGGGAGATCTTGGCGCCACACAACCAGGTGCGGGTAAAACCATCTCGACCGCAGATTTGCTGGCGGCTGTTCATGCAACCGATGTGGACCGAGGCGATCAGCTGTCTATCTCAAATGTTCAGGTCGACCCGCAATATGGAAGCTTCCACCAATCTGGCGGCAATTGGGTGTTTACCCCCGCAGCTGGCGCCAGCCATACCGATGTCCCAGTAACGATTTCCGTCACGGACGGACATGCAACACGCAGTGCAACGGCGACGTTGGATGTGACCGCGGCGCCGACACCGCCCACTGCAACTCAGGTACATGGTACGGGCACGACCCATCTTTCCGGCACACTGACCGGCGGATCAGGTGGCTGGTCGATCGACAACGGGCACGGACACGGCGTGTTGTCGCTCCAGGGCCAATACGGGACATTGACCATCAACCCGCAAACTGGACACTTTGATTATCACTACCAAGCGCAATCTGCAGTGATCAAACACGGCGGCGGCGGAGCAGCATCGAGGCGTCACACCGACACTTTCCACATCCTCCAGCATGGCGCGCACACGTCCGATGCAGATGTGCAGGTCAATATCAACGTCCAGAGCGTGCATGGAGCGAGCGGCCACCACGTCGATCAAACGACCCTGATCGGTATCGATATTGTTCCGGTAACACCACAGCAACACGACTCCCCGAGTGACGATGGGCCAGTTTTCGAAGTGACGCTTGGCGACGATACTAAGGACCCGTCTGCTGCCGCGCTCGGACTGACCGACGACATGGATGTATCTCTCGCCGCGAGGGCAGGCAGCGAGAACGATCCCGCTATTCAGGATAGCAGAGGCTTCGATACCCCAGACGAGCACCACGGGCAGGACGGCTCATCTCTCCATCAAGGCGACCCGGTGAACGCCTATCTTGATGCAGTTGGGGCGGGCCCGCATTCCGACGTTCCGACACAGCTACAGGATTCCGAGCCGGCCAATCCCTACACTGCGGCGCTCGGTGTTGATGCGGATATGCTGACCGACGCACCGACGCTGGATCCAACCATGCTGGATGATCCCGCGGCGGCCGAGGATCTGAGTTCGGACAGAGTGACCAGTGATGAAGGGATCGACCTCCCGCATGATGAACCGCTTGTTCCATTGCCGGAGGAGGACGACCCTTCAGCCAACTCAGGTTGATCCTGATCAGGTCTATCCGGCCTGCTGGGTGACGAAGGGGGCGGAGAACCGATCAACTGCCGGGGACAGTTCGGGCAGCGCATCGCGCCGCTGGAAACCGTCGATAGGCGCTGCCAGACGAATGCGAACGGGGCTCCGAATGGACAGCGAGCCTGCCTCCGATATCGCGCAAATTCCACCCACGCGACGAGAGCGGGGTAATGGTTCAATTTCTTGGCCCGTCTAAGAGTACGGGAAGCAATCGCGTTTCGTAATCATCGGACGCGACTCAACTTCTTGTCTCGAGGCAGCTGAACTTACCCTTGCATCGCCTACCAAAAGGTTATTTTTCCACATCCGTCGAAAAGAAAAAGGTGCCACAAATGCCCTCTTCGGCGACCCCAGTCGGTATTTCCGCTCCGGTGAACATGGCAATGCCCAGGTACGCATACCCTGAGCTTTCTTCATCCCAAGCTGCCATAAAGGTTACTGGCTGGTCCCCACAAAGCGTGTTTTGTTGCCGAAGTTGTCCGGCGTCTCCTGAGACCCTGAAGACTTGTGCGACGGGTACATTGCCAGATGCTCCCCATCTACCCGAAGCTGCATCGTCGACCACATTCAGATCGAGAAACCCACCAGTCTCAAAGACCATGCGCTTTTTCGACAGGATCACCGGTCCGGTGATCGCAACAGCTGTTTCGCTATAAGGACGAAGGGCTTTGGCGTCCGCCAGAACAGGTTGAGATGTTGCGGGGTCGCCGATGGCTCCGATCAAGAGCAATGCCAAATATGTCCAACGAGCCATACTTTTCCTCTGATTCATGTGGCCGAGCGATATCGCTGGCATGAACAATAGGCAGGATCCGAGTTGAACTCTACCTACCGCTGAGGTTGCCCTCGCCATACAGGTGCACGCGTTCGGAATGCGCATACTGGCGAGATCGCCCGTGGGGTGCGAGCTCATTCGTGACGCACCGAAGTTCAACTCAACCTCACAGCAGCTGTCCATTTAAGGCTTGTTGAACGGCGACACCGTGCCCAATGGAAAGGAGTTCTGTTCATCAATCGAATGGCCGGTGCGTACCGTTGCCGGATTTGTCTTCCCGAGACGCCTCCATCTCCTGAAGGGCGTCGGTGACGAAATCGATCGGAGATCGGGTGAAGGCGCAGTAAAGCTTGAAGTGCTGGGTTGCTTCCAATGTCGTTTTGGTAATCCCGTGTCGCGTGATTTCAAGCAAGCTAGCGTTCGGTAGGGCCATGAGGATCGGTGAATGGGTGGCCACGATGACCTGCGAGATTGCCGTTCGCTGAATACGATCAAGAATTGCGAGAAGCTCCAACTGACGCTTCGGCGACAGAGCACTTTCAGGTTCATCCATGAAATAGATACCCTGTTGCGACATGCGTTCTTTGAAAAATCTCACGAAGCCCTCGCCATGACTCCATGACAAGAAGTCCGGGGGCGCATTGCCACTGTCTTCCGCAGCGATATCAAGGTATCGGGCCACTGAGAAGAAGGTTTCCGCCTTTATGAACCAGCCACTTGTAACTTTGGGCAGCCAACTCGCGCGAAACACGTCGGCCAACCCAGCACCGCTCTGGTCTATCGCGCGGGCGTGATCGACGGGACGATAGCCCTTGCCGCCACCGGCCTCGTCGTAGCCACTGAGTGCCGCTATGGCCTCTACCAATGTTGATTTCCCGGTACCGTTCTCACCGACCAGAATGGTCACTGGGGTTGTGAAGCGCAACTCGAAGCCCTCACGGTCCAGCCAGGGAAGGTCATAGGGGTAGCCCGACTTGCCTTCGATCACATCATCTCTCAAGACAATACGCTGCAAGAACGGAGCAGGGAGTTTTGTGATCGGCCTGCGACGGCTCACAAAAGCCTCCTTTTGAACGCTAGGTAGTGCCCAGGAGACGATTGCAGCCTTATTTGCACTTGTTGGCTCATTTTTGCGGCACCCAGCCGCAATAAGTCAGCACCTGAAACGACGACGAGTCCTCGGCCACCTGATTGATAACCAAAACTCTGTTTGAGTCCAGCGGGCTCAAGAGTTGTCGATAGGTGTATGATTTGCCGTCAAAGGTGCACTTCAAGTCGACTATTTGTACTGCAGTCCCACGCAATGCTTGCACTTGATCGTATTCACAGGAGCTATCGTCTGACTTCCGACCTTCATCGTCGTAAATCACGTAACCGGCCCTCAAATCACCGTACTCTTCAGAAATGCGCGCGCCGTCCGAGCATGAAAGGCCCTCAGGGACATAAAGACCAGAGAAATGGACGGCCTCAGCCCACAACTTGCTTGAGGACCATATGAAAGCGGCTAACAACAGGCACAATGATCTTGTCTGGTTCATTGAAACACGCTCACCCTTCGTTCCAGCATCACACGAAGAGTCTGAAAACGATGCCGCAGTGTCAACGGCGCGACACGGAGTAGAGGGTGTAACTATTGGTCTGGGTAACAATCGAGGCCGATGTTTCGGAAACCAATGTTGCCGCCGCAGAGCTCCCCGTCGGGCAAGTGACGAGGTCTGCGGCATCATCCAAGAACTCGACCGTGAAGGCTGACTCGCCGGTTAGTTTGCAGTCGTCATAAGCGGAACGGTGGCCTCGCACGAAAACCAGTTCTGGATCCGGTTCGCTGATTGCTACATTCGGCGCAGAGCCAGTGCACCCAGCGAGCATACCGAGGCAGAGCAACAAGCAGCAAGCGGTCAGGGAGCTTGCGCGCGTCGCTATGGACGTAAGCGGCACGAAACGAACCGCGGAGTAAACGCTTTGCATGAGCTGGGTCTTCATTTGGCCCGGCCCCAGTTCTTGATGATCCGGGCAACAAGTGCGGCCATCAGCGCAACGCCACCGATCAGGACAAAAAACCAACCGAGGGCCAGCAAATGGAAAGGCTCCTGCAGGATGCCGTCCTCATCGACATGCGATCCCTGAACCGCGTATCCTGTCCAAAACGCAAGGCCCAGGCCCAGCAAGACAAGGGAGATGAGCGTCAGCTTTCTCACGTGCATTTACTCCGTTGGCCATAGCGCCGGACGGTGCAAGACGCTTCTGGGCGGTCGATCGGCCTTCCCATGCGGGTCACTCCCATTCCGCGCCTGTCGTGCGCCATTCCTTCGCGTCGCTGTCCCATGTGCTGGCCGTCACGCATGGCGTCGGACTGATACCGCCGCATTGCGAGCCGTGTACATCCGCTAGAAGAACCTTGTTCGGCCCGAGATCCGCCAGGCCCCACCCCTGGTTAAACAGGGAATGAAGGACGTCCTCCACGAGGAAATGCGACATGCACCCCCCCGTACCGCAGTACAGAGAGGCCGCCGTTGAACAGGAGAAACCGCGCTCGTTCAGCACCCAGTCGAGGTACAGGTCGCCATCCAGATCGACCCGGTCGACGGCCTCCCATTCGAGGTAAAAGGTGCCATTGTTGAACTCGGCGCAAGCCTGCCGGGCCGTCTCGACTTTTTTCTGCAGCTGTTTGGGAAGATCGGAAACATCGGCGGATGACGCCGACGTAACAAAAGTAAGCCAGGACGCGGCCCAAAACCCAAGAAACCTCAGGGGCTTGGCCGTTCCAATCTGCGGTTCTGTTTCACGCCAGAGCATCAATTGCACTTATCATACTGGTAATCCCCATATTCCAGCCAATCTTTGCCACCATCGCTGAACACTAGCGTTTCCGATCTATCCTCGCCAAGGAGTGCGACGACGAACCCCTTCGGAGCTGCCGCATTGCCAAAGAAACTGTAGGCCGTCATGGCCCGTGTCACCTTACCATTAACGGTCAGCAGGGCATCCCATTCGCCATCCGGAGTGTCGAGGATCACGTATTCGATCTGACGTTTGACGTCACCGCCGCCACAATAAACCACGCCCTCCGGGGCCTCGGTGCTTGCTATCTCCTGTGCCGCTCCGCCGCAGGCAGACCTGAGTGACTTGATGGCTGCACTGGACCCCGCGAGGTCGAAGATTCCATAGGTGATGTCCTGTTCGACCATGGAAAGGTTGACCGAGGCATTTGCCGCCAACTGATCCAGGACGAAACCGTAATCCTGCGCATCATTGAACGCGATCTCGACCGGGTAGTTGTCAACGATTTGAATGCTGGCGTTGTCCTGCCCGACCTGGAAAGCACCAGCTTCGGTCGTTCCGTCCTGCATGAAACGGATCGACAGTCCCCGCTTGGCCACTATGTCCTCGCTGTCTTCGTAGCCCGCGGGCGCAAAGCGAATTCGGTCGCATTGGAGCTCCAGCGTGGAGTCGTTGGATTGGATGAAAGCATTTGCTGTCGGTCCGGCAACGAAATTCCACTCTGCAAGGACTGGCGTAGCGATGGCGCAGGCCATCGCAAAGCCTAAAGGCATTTTTCGTTTCATTCTGGCTCCCCTCAAATCTCAACAGCTAATCTGGCAAGTTAGTCACGCTGCCGGTGGCCCGTAGGGGTTGGCCCCTTCCTCGGACGGCCGGGTCAGCCACCAGATCATCATGACCGTCAAGACCAATTGCAGCACCCAGACTACGATCATCCCGGTTACTCCGAGGAACGCTGCTGGGCCGCGCAGAACTTCCGGATCGTCTACGCCGCCCTCCAGTACGGAGAAGACCGCAACACCGCTCAGAATCGCAACCATGGTCGCAAACCCCAACGCCATTGGTAGAAGAAGGTACCATCCCGGGCGTCCGGTGTCGTGCAGTCGGCGCCACCCAGCAGCAAGCATCGGTAAGAAAACCGCGACTTGAAATAAGGGGTTAAGGACACTCGTGCCTTCGCCGGTTTCGGGGTTTGCGCCGAACATCGCCCTGTCTAGGACCGAAAAAACGATGTTGCACAAGATGACGAAAAGCACGAACCACCAGTATTCCGAACGTGTTGCCCGCCCTGAAAAGACGACGTATTTCGAAAGGCAGACTTTGATCGATTGCACAAACCCCATTCCAAGCTTACCTTTCTGTGGTTTTGCATTTGAAACTCCGTCATGGCATAGGATTTTGCGTTGCTAGTCAAGCCGCAAGACACGGCCTTTACCGTCGCCTGAAGCGGCTAAACAGACAGAGGATCCCGATGCCTTCAAAGCGAATTTTAGTAGTAGGCACTGCACTTGTTGCTGTTTGCGCCGCGTTCTGGGCTGGTTCAGTGATCCAGAAAGCCGCCTATCTTGACCGATGCCTCGATCTGGGCGGAGGCCGGGTCCCCGGCAACTACCCGATATGCGTGATCGATGGCACAACGGCACCCCTTCAACTTGGACCGATCGTAGTAACGGCGCGGGAGATTGTCGGTGGCGAAATACGCGAGGATCCAAATGGCCAGCCTCTTGTCGAGTTACGCCTAGTCCCTGACATTGCCGCTGCCCTTTCGGCATTCACCAAGGCATCTGTGGGTGGTTCGCTTGACATCAAGGTAGATGGAAGCCTGCTTCGCTCGGTCAACATCGTTGAAGGCGTTGAGGGAGACCGATTGATTCTTCCCATGCCCAAATCAGATGCGCATACACTCTCTCAAAGGCTCGAGCTGGACGGCCTTTGAGCCAGGATTTACACCTGAGTGGCGACTGGCTAGTGGTCGAAATCCGCTTCGACACAACTCGATGCCGCCGAATCCCGGGCCAGAGTCCGTGCCCGTGTGACGTTCTGGTTCGTTCATACGGATAGGTCAGAGGCCTGCACAGTTTGCACCTCGGACATCTCTGCAGTTGGTTTCCCTGTGAGTGGATTCAAAGTCTGCTCTTCTATCTGCGGCGCTGCTAACAATTTTGAGTTTCGAATTGCCACACTTGCGAGCGTCAGCACGGGACCACTTCCGGAATGGGCTCGAAGCAGACATTCGCTGCAACTTGCTTGAACGTCTCCTTCGCGGAAAATTTTACTGAAGCGGGAGATGCGTCTTCTTGCTTCAGTTCGTACAAGTGTTGCTAATAACGCTTTTCTCCTAGGTGCGCGATACCCGAAGCCAGTAGTCGTCTTGCCTCGTAGAGTTCACGCTGACCAGACATTAGGTTTGGAGGTAGAGCACCTATCTTTTCAGAATGCCGAATTGATATCTCTAACCTATCAGCCGCTTCGATTGCGGCTTTTAGTGCAGCCTTGATGGCGGTGCTATCAGAAATGGGCAGGCGAGTTCCAGCCATTCCTCCGTTGTCTGTCCATGACCCTCTCTTCATTTTTGTTCCTCGCTCAGGCGGCCCCATTTTGGTAGTAGTGACTTATCAATTGCGGCGGTCGTTCTATCCGTACGTCGCATTTCCTCGACCTCCGCACGGAGTGCGGACAGTTCTTCAAGCCCTTTGAGCTGGGCGTGACGACCCAGAACATCCTGAAGAAGCCTTGCCTGTTGCAAGCTGATTTCGCCCCGCGATGCTGCAGTTGTGGTCCGCTCTGAAGCGACGAGGATATCTTCAATTGAGCTCAATTTGTTCCTGTCAGCCAAGTGAACGAAGTCAGAGCGTGTAGGAGGCCGAACCCGATCAACGAGCCATTGGGCTACGGTTGGATTGCCGTTATCAAGCTCGTCGGAAATTACATCAGTGGCGCGCCCGAGCATCTCTTCAAGCCGTTCGCCCGCAAGCCGTGCTGCGCGTGCTTTAATGCCATTTGCGCCCCGCGGTCGGCCGGTTGACTTTGGCGGTTTGTGCCCGGGCAGGAACTTGCCATCCGGGCCGCGTTTAGCTTGTTGCTCGTCATGCGGCATAGAACCGTCAATCTCGTCATTTATACGTCAATAATACTGACATAATAGCTTAACTTTGCGTTCTTGTCACTGTCTTCTGATTGACCCGTGGGTTACGGAGTTCGAGAGCGAGGTGTTCCGCTCCTTTAAGTGAAAAACCAAATCGGCTGTTGCATTCTCACAAAGAAATCAAGACGTGAGGATGCCTCCAAGGCCATCTGGCATCACATGCTCAACGCTCAATTCCTTAGTTACAAGACATGCAAACCACCTAGGATGCTCCCACTCAATTCTCAATTTCCATTCCTCAATGTTGAACGCACGTTGGCCAAGTTGTCTGGATGAAGGTGATAGCACCGCGCGACATCAAGGTTTTGGACTGCCAAATTGGTTTCATTAGCCCAATTGACAGCAGTTGAAGTCAGGAGAATTCAGTAATATGTGGGGTTTTATGTGGGGGCGAGATGTCCCAGCTGGCGGAAAACGCAGCGTTTTCAATGAGGGTATGGTGGCCCTAGGCTCCACCAAAATCCCTGCAATTTCCATTAGCCGCGAATTCAGTCCGGTTGGCGTTTGCCTGTCCGTTCTGAACACCGCGAACAACCGTACCCCTTCTATTGCCATAAGGGGTTTTGCTGGCGGCGTTGGGACGGCCGCCACTGGACCGGACCCCAGAAGGCTATTCCGCGTCACCCAAATAAGCCCTGAGTGCGCGGCGGCTGCCTCCACTCCAGATACGGGTGAGCCAATTTGAGAACGCATCCGAGAAACGGGCGACCGTCGCCGCATCGCCGTAGAGCTTGCGATTTTCGATCCAAACGCGCGGATTTTCCCTTGCAGCAAGGGCACGCGATTGCAACTGCCCCCAAATCGGGTCGTTCGCCTCGATTTCCGTCCCATCTTCGCGCGTCCCTGCACACATCCGGCACCAGAACGCCTCGGCCAGGGCGAGCCCACTCAACGACGCGTCCGCCTCTATCGCATCGCGCAACGTTGGCAGCAAAAATCCAGGGTGACGGGACGAGCCGTCAAAGGCCACGCGGCGCGTTGTGTCGTGGATGGCCTGGTTCGCGAAACGCCTCTCGATCAGGTCCAGATATCCCAATGGGCTCAGGCCGGGTACAGGTTTTACATGTTCGACAATGTCATCGACCTGAACCTTTCTGAAAAAGGCGGAAATGTCCTTGTCCTGCATGCATTCAGCTATGGTTGGGACATGTAGAACCTCACCCACATTGGCAAGGATCTGATGGCCCCCGTTCAGAATGCGCAGTTTCATCGCTTCGTAGGAGTGAACGTCGGCCGTCATTGTAACCCCAACGTCCTCCAGCTGAGGACGGCCAGCGCAGAAATTGTCCTCGATCACCCATTGGCGAAAGTTCTCGTGTGTCACAGGCGCGCGGTCATCCAGACCCAAGGCGCGGCATTGGGAAATAACCTGCTCGGTCGTTGCCGGAGCGATGCAGTCTACCATCGAGTTCGGAAATGCCCCGTTCTCGTCGATCCAGTCGGCCAGAGCGGGGTCGGACAAGCGAGCGAGATCGACGACGCACTCTCGAAGAATCCTGCCGTTGCCCTGTAGGTTGTCACAGCTCAGGGCTGTGAACGGCCGCGCCCCGGCGATCATACGCTGTTTCAACGCCGCGACGATTGCTCCGAATACCGTGACAGGGCTGTCCGGGTGCTGCGCGTCATGGCGGATGTCATCGTGCGACGTGTCAAAATCGCCCGTATTGGCGTCAAGGTAGTACCCGCCTTCGGTCACTGTAAGCGAGACGATACGTATGGCAGGGTCCGCCATTTCCTGGATCAACGGGGCGTTTCCCTCCTCGATCGGCAGATAATCCACCATCGGCCCGATCACCTCGGCGGACACGCCTGAAGGGTCCAATTCGATCAGCGTTGTGAGACAGTCCTGCTCCATCAGCTTGCGGCGCATGTCCGCGTCATAGGCGCGAACCCCGGCTCCGACAATGGCCCAGTCCAGCGCGGCTCCTGTCTGCATCAACTGATGAATGTACCACGCCTGATGTGCACGATGAAAATTGCCCAACCCAATGTGAACAATGCCGGGCGTCAGGTCGTCCCTTTGGTAACGTGGCCGACCTATGTCGGGGCGCAGATCAGCGAGTGCGCCGCGCCCGAGCCGTACCGGTGGAGTGGTCAGAGGGTTCATCAGCTCATCCAGTTTCCGCCATCGACATTGTATGTCTGGGCCACGATGTATTCGGCGTCGTCCGAGGCCAGAAAAACCGCCATGCCTGTCAGATCCTCGGCTGACCCCATGCGTCCGAATGGTACTGCAGCAGCAACTTCCCGCTTTTTTTGACCCGGCTCTTTTCCTTCGTATTTGGCAAAGAATGCGTCTACACCGTCCCAATGCTCGCCATCGACAACACCGGGTGCGATGGCATTCACGTTGATCCCCTGCGAGATCAGGTTCAGACCCGCTGATTGGGTCAGAGAGATAACGGCCGCTTTGCTGGCGCAGTAAACAGCGACCAGTGGCTCACCGCGCCGCCCGGCCTGAGACGCCATGTTTATGATGCGGCCCTTCACCTTGTGCTGAATCATGTGCCGCGCCACGGCCTGCAACGTGAACAGCGTTCCGGCAACATTGATGTCGAAGACGCGCTGATAATCGACGCGGTCGATTTCGGTGATCGGCGCTGCGGTAAAGATCGCGGCGTTGTTGATCAGGATGTCGATGGGTCCGAACTGCGCAGCGGTTTCGGCAACGGCAGCGTCGATGCTGTTTTGATCGCAAACGTCCATCTCGACTGCGACCGCAGCAGAGCCAATTTCATCCGCTGCAAGCCGTGCCCGGCCTATATCGATATCGGCAATGGAAACGCGCGCGCCTTCCGTTACATACGCCTTGGCGAATGCCAGACCGATCCCCCGCGCGGCACCTGTAATGAGTGCAGTTTTCCCTTCCAGCCGTCTCATTCAATCCTTAGCCCCTGCGCATCAAAACGATGAATGACATCCGCGCGCGGTGTCAGGTGGATGCGATCCCCGTGGCGGAATCCGACCTCGCCATCGGCACGGACAGTGATTGTTTCGGCCAATCCCGTCTCATGCACATGGAAGAACGTGTCCGAGCCGAGATGCTCGGATACGCTGACAACGCCCGACCACTCTCCGCTGCTGTCAGACACAGCGATATGTTCGGGGCGAATTCCGATCGTGTGCGCGTCATGTTTCGCGGCTTCTTCGCCAGAGATGAAGTTCATCTTGGGCGAGCCGATGAACCCGGCCACAAACAGGTTTCGCGGTGTTCGGTACAGTTCGAGCGGGCTGCCAACCTGTTCGATAATC
The DNA here is from genome assembly GCF_056536465.1 of Ruegeria sp. CL6. Lineage (NCBI taxonomy): Bacteria > Pseudomonadati > Pseudomonadota > Alphaproteobacteria > Rhodobacterales > Roseobacteraceae > Ruegeria > Ruegeria sp. CL6. Next base: position 41,779 of record NZ_JBQFPR010000007.1, on the reverse strand, counting down.
CCGGCTTGAAGGACAACGATCTTGTCGGCCATCGTCATCGCTTCTACCTGATCGTGGGTGACGTAAATCATGGTGGTTTCAAGCCGCTCATGAAGTTCACTGATTTCAAGCCTCATGCCGACCCGCAACGCGGCGTCGAGGTTGGAGAGAGGTTCGTCAAAGAGAAAAGCTGCGGGTTCGCGAACGATGGCACGCCCGATGGCCACGCGCTGGCGCTGACCGCCCGACAATTGTCCGGGACGGCGGTCGAGGTAGTCGGTCAGGTTCAAAACCTGTGCAGCCCCCTCTACGCGGCGGTCAATTTCAGCCTGATCCAGCTTGGCCATGCGCAATGGGAAGGCAATGTTTTTGCGAACGGACATGTGCGGATAAAGCGCGTAGGACTGGAAAACCATCGCCAATCCGCGTTTGGCGGGCGGCACATCCGTGGCATCTGCCCCATCGATATCGATGGATCCCGACGTTATATCCTCCAGACCCGCAATCAGGCGCAAAAGGGTGGACTTTCCGCAACCCGATGGGCCGACGAAGACGGTGAACTCGCCATCCTCGATGGTCAGATCCAGCGGTGGGATAACCTGCACGTCGCCGAAGCTCTTGGTCACGGACTTGAGTTGTATGCGTCCCATAAATCGTCTTCCTTATTTCACAGCGCCGAAGGTCAGGCCGCGGACAAGTTGTTTTTGGCTGAACCAGCCAAGGATCAGGATTGGTGCAATCGCCATCGTCGAAGCCGCGCTGAGTTTGGCAAAGAACAAACCCTCGGGGCTGGAATAGCTGGCGATAAACGCCGTGAGCGGGGCCGCATCGACAGCGGTTAGATTGAGCGTCCAGAACGCCTCGTTCCAGGCAAGGATGAAGTTCAAAAGCACGGTCGACGCAATGCCGGGAATGGCCATCGGAGTCAGAACGTAGAGGATTTCCTCTTTCAGCGAAGCGCCGTCCATTCGCGCGGCTTCCAGAATTTCTCCGGGAATTTCGCGGAAATAGGTGTAGAGCATCCAGACGATGATCGGAAGGTTGATCAGCATCAGCACGACCACCAACCCCCCGCGTGTATCCAGCAAACCCAGCCGGATAAACAGCAGATAAATCGGGTACAGCACACCGACGGCTGGTAGCATCTTGGTGGACAGCATCCAAAGCAGAATATCTTTGGTGCGCTTTGAGGGCACAAAGGCCATCGCCCACGCCGCAGGCACCGCGATGATAACCCCCAACAGGGTCGAGCCCCCTGCGAGGATGACTGAATTCCACAGGAACCGCATATAGTCCGAGCGCTCCTGCACAACGGCATAGTTCTCGAGCGTCCAGTCAAAATTCAGGAACAGCGGTGGGCTGGCGATGGCCTGGGCTTCTGTCTTAAAGCTGGTCAGGATCGTCCAGAGGATCGGGAAAAAGATCAGCAGACCGACAGCCCAGGCAAGGGCGGTGTTCAGCGATTTGCGGCGGGGTGTGACGGCGCGGGCCATGACTTGTTACCTCCTCACGCGTCCAGATTTTTGCCGACGATGCGCATCAGGAAGAACGCAACAATATTGGCAAGGATGATGGCATAGACCCCTCCGGCTGATCCGAGGCCGACATTCTGGCTTTCCAGCACACGCTGGAAAATCAGGTAGGTCAGGGTACGGGTGCCGAAAGCACCGCCAGTGGTCACGAAGATTTCCGCAAAGATCGACAACAGAAAGATGGTCTGGATCAGGATCACGATGGTTATCGCGCGGCCGAGATGCGGCAGGATGATATGATAAAACCGCTTTAGTGGCGGCGCTCCATCCATTTCAGCGGCCTCCAGTTGTTCACTGTCCAACGACTGGATCGCAGTCAGCAGGATCAGGGTCGCGAAGGGTAGCCACTGCCACGAAACGATCATGATGATCGAAGTCATCGACGCTTGGGACAGCCAGGAAATCGGCTCGGCCCCGAAAAAGCGCCACAGATGTGCCAGCAACCCATTCACCGGATCCATGAACATGTTTTTCCAAACCAACGCGGACACAGTCGGCATGACAAAAAACGGAGCGATTACAAGGATGCGGACAACGCCTTGGCCCCACATTGGCTGGTCCAGCAACATCGCCAGAAGAACACCCAGAATGACCGTTATCACCAAGACACCGCCAACGATCACAAGCGTCGCCTGCACGGCCGGCCAGAACGAACTGGAAGAAACGAAGCGGATGTAGTTGTCCAACCCGACCCAGCCCAGATCACCGCCACGAAGGGGAAGGTATTTCTTGAAGGAAAAATACAGTGTCATCGTCAGCGGAACGAGCATCCAGCCAAGCAGCAAAACCACGGCAGGTGCCATCATCAGGCGAGCGACGGATCGGGAATGTTGAGTTGCCATGGCGCAAACCCTCTCTGTTCAGGCGTAGCACAAGCCTGCGAGAAAAACGCGAGTTGTGAAAGTGAGAGCGGGGGGCAACATGTGCCCACCCGCCGGGGAGAAGACCTCAGTACCCTGCGGCTTCCATTTCTTCAGCGGTGAATGCCTGAGCTTTTTCAAGCGCTTCGTCCACTGATTGCTGTCCGGCGTAAACTGCCGAAAACTCCTGACTTACCTGCGTGGCGATGCCCGCAAATTCCGGGATCGCAACGAATTGGATACCGGTATAGGGCGTCGGCTGGGCGCAGCAGTTCTGCGGGTCAGCCGCCAGGATCGACTTGAGCGTCATCTGTGCGAAGGGGATATCCTTGTATTCCGGGTTTTCGTACAACGAGGTTCGCGCACCCGGAGGCACATTGGCCCACCCTTCATTCTCGGCAACCAGTTCGATGTATTCCTTCGAGGTTGCCCACTCGATGAACTGCTTGGCCGCGTCCTCTTGCTGTGTGCCTGCCGGAATTGCCAAGGCCCATGCCCACAACCAGTTCGCGCGTTTGTCGACACCTTCCGCGTTCGGAGCCAGCGCAAAGCCGACTTTGTCAGCCACGGTTGAATCGGTGGGATTTGTCACGAAGGACGCGGCGACAGTGGCATCAATCCACATTCCGCATTTGCCTTGCTGGAACAGTGACAGGTTTTCGTTGAAACCGTTGGTGGCATAGCCTGCCGGACCGGATTCACCCATCATGTCGACAAAGAAGGTCAGCGCCTCTTTCCACTCGGGCTGGTCGAACTGAGGTTTCCAGTCCTCGTCAAACCAGCGCGCGCCAAACGAATTGCCGGTTACGGTGATAAAGGCACCGCCCTCACCCCAACCAGCCTTGCCGCGCAAACAGATTCCGTTGATGTCGTTGTCGCGGTCCGTCATGGCGGCCGCCGCTTCGCGGATGAACTGCCAGGTCGGGGCTTCGGGCATCTCCAAGCCCGCCTTCTCCATCAGGTCCATGCGATACATGATCATCGAGCTTTCGCCGTAGAATGGCGCCGCATAGAGCGTACCTTCATGGCTCAGACCACCGGCCATAGCTGGCAGAAGGTCGCCGACGTCGTATTCCTCGGACAGACCATCCAGCGGCACCAGCCAACCATTCGAGCCCCAGATCGGGGTTTCGTACATCCCGATGGTCATGATGTCGAACTGGCCGCCCTTGGTCGTTATGTCCGTGGTGACGCGCTGGCGCAGAACGTTTTCTTCCAGCGTCACCCACTCTACGTCGATGCCCGTCGCTTCGGTGAACTTGTCCGTATAGCCTTGCATCCGGATCATGTCGCCGTTGTTCACTGTTGCGATTGTGATGGATTGCGCGTGGGCTGCTGCCGTTGCGACGAATGTCAGTGCAGTCGCCGCACGAAGTGCGTTCTTCAGATACATCCCTGTCCTCCCTGAGCTTGGATGTCGTGCAGAGAGGGTAGTTTGTAAATTATCGCGGCGTCAATAAAAACTTTACGCGCGTTAATTTTTGAACATCACGCGGACTCCCTCAACACCAACCTGGCCGGAAACAGGGTCTCTGTCCGCGCATCAAATTTCCCACCACTTTCAATAAGTTCAAACAACGTCTCGACACTGCGCGCGGCAACGTTGTCATAGTCATGAGCCGCTGTAGTCAACGAGGGGCACGTGAATTTTGCGAAGGGATGATCATCATTAGAGGCCACCCGCAGAGCGCAATCCTCTCTGCGACCGACCCGAATCCCCTGCTCGTAACAGGCTGCGAGAAAGCCGATGGCAAGCCGGTCATTGCTGCACAGGACCGAATCTGTTCTCAGCTCACCCTCCTCCAGAACCTTGAGCGCTCCGCGACGGCCGATATCCTCGAAGGCCCAGCCTTTACCCTCGACCTTGATGACATGAGGCTCAAACCCCAGACGCTTCATCACCTCGTTATACGCCTTGCGCCGCTTGTTCGCGTTCGGGTTGGCCGGGGTGCGCATTTCAAAGAAAGACGGAGGTTCGCCCGTGCGGGTCATGTATTCCACGGTCTGTGAAACAAAGCTGAAGTTGTCCGAGCCGATGAAGGCCGCACCCAGCCCCTCCAGGTTACTGTCGAAAAGAACCGTCGGGACGTCGGCGCAGAATTTTTCGATCGCCGACTTGTCGGACGCCCGCCCCAGCGGTGCAAGCAGCACGCCCGCAGGTTTCAGAGAGCGCAGGCTATCGAGTATCTCGTTCTCAAGCTTTTGTTCGCCGTGAGAACTGAACAAGGTTGGCCGATACCCTGCCGCAATGCAGCTTTGCTCGAGGTAGCGGGCGATTTCGGCAAAGAACGGGTCGGCCAGATAGGGCACCACGATACCGACGTTCTTTGTCAGCTTTCGGTTCTGATTGATGGCATAGATATTCGGGCGATAGTCAAACCGCTCAAGGGCTTCTTCTATCTTAGCGCGTGTGCTGGCACGCACACTGTCGGGGTCGTGAAAGTACTTTGAAACCGTCGGTCGTGAGATCCCACTTACTGCGGCAAACTCCTCCATGTTCTTTATCTTGGTCATCTGTCGGCCTGCACGTATTGATCCATTGCGATCTTGTCGCAACTTTACATATTCTTTGCGCGCGCCAAAAAATCAATACCGCGTCTCTTGCCGCCCAATCCAAGCAGGACTACAGATTCAACATGTTCATCGGGATTGATATCGGAACCTCGGCGGTCAAGGTCGTCTGCACGAGTGCGGCGGACATTCTGGCTTCGGCTTCTGTTGACATCCAAACATCTTCTCCTCAGCCCGGATGGTCAGAGCAAGCGCCCGATATCTGGTGGCGCGCGACAATCACGGCACTCAAACAGTTGAGCCGTCAAATCAGCCTGGCCGATGCGCAGGCCGTGGGGCTGTCCGGTCAAATGCACGGGGCCGTGCTTTTGGACGCGGAACTGCACCCGGTCAGACCCGCGATACTTTGGAATGACAACCGAGCCGCCCTACAATGCGAGCAACTGCGCGCGGCCGTTTCGCAGATCGGTCAAATCGCCGGTGTTCTTCCCCTTCCGGGCTTCACGGCACCCAAGGTCATGTGGCTTGAACAATCCGAACCTGAAAGTTACGGGCGGATCGCGCATATTCTGTTGCCAAAGGACTATGTCGGCCTGCGCCTCCACGGTGAGATCGTGACAGATGTGTCAGACGCAGCCGGTACGCTTTGGCTGGATCAGTCCCACCGGGAATGGAGTGCCCGGATCGCCGAGGCCACCTGCACCCAGCCGGATTGGTTGCCTCCGGTCAAACATGGGCATTGCGTTGCTGGCCAGATCACACCACAGGGCGCGCAGAAAACCGGGCTTCCGCAGGGTATCCCCGTCGTTGCAGGCGGAGGCGATGCAGCAACGGGCGCGGTCTCACTGGGTGCCACCGAAGCGGGTCGCGGCTTCATATCGCTTGGCACATCGGGTCAGCTTTTTGTTGCAGACCAACGCTATCGCCCTAATCCCGAAAGATACGTTCACGCATTTGCTCACACGGTGCCGGATCGCTGGTATCAAATGGCTGCGATGCTGAACGGCGCAAGGCCAATCGCGTGGATAGGAGGTCAGCTGGGTCTTTCCGCAGCCGAAGTCGTGGCGCTTGCTGAAACCGCAAACCGCACGCGAGCGCCCATTTTCCTGCCTTACCTCACCGGCGAGCGCAGCCCGCATGGAAACCCCCACATCCGCGCCTGCTTTCTTGGCCTGGAAGACGCCACAGGACGGGCCGAGATTTGCTATTCGGTTGTTGAGGCCATCGCCTTTAGTTTTGCCGACGCAATCGAAAGCTTTGGCAACACATTGGGCGAACTCTCGGCGATCGGCGGCGGCAGCCGGTCGGACCTGTTGCTTAGGCTGATCGCCTCAGCGACAGGCACACCGATCCTGAGACCCCAAGGCGCAGACAGCGGCCCGGCATTCGGTGCCGCACGCCTTGCCGCCTGTGGAGTCGGCGCACTTGGCATCAGCGACCTGGCCCAGCAACCACCGACCTTGCGCAAGTTTGAACCCGAAATCTTCGCAAGCCTACCCGACCGCTTGTCCGCATTTCGGGCAATCTACAAGTCTATCGAAAATGTTCAGTTGCCCATTGGTCTGAACTAAAAAGACCGCCACCTACACCGTTTGAGACACCAACGAGTTGCAAGTCACCATGTGTTTAGCATGACGCGTGGCAGAGCAGAATCTAGTGGCAAGTCGAGAGTGATGAGGTAATGCAGCTGATTTTTCTGGCCGTTTGCAAGCTATTGCGTTTCAATGAGTTGCGAAGAATCAAATGGCACAACTTTTATGAAATTGGCGGCTGGAGACATATAGTGCGCACTATTTGCATCGAAAATGCACGCAATCATCTTCGGCACTTGGGCACGCCAATCGACCTACATTCCACCAAAGTGACATCGGAGCAGTTCTCGCCCGTTGTCTTGCGTTCACATAATCTGAAAATGGCTAGATAAATACCAATGAGTGCGAAAAAATCGAATGCATCCCGTGTCGCAAAAAGAGTTCGCGACTCACTTAGGGTCCTACGCGGAAAGTACGTTTCCGTTCCTTGTACCGATTCCAAAACGGCAAATGGAAGCGGGCCCGACACCGCAAGTTTAGCTCCCTCATTCCTGGCGAAACTAGACGTTGGAGAGATTATGGCGCCCCGTCCGGCAGGATTGTTGGGCAAGAGATACAGGCCGGTTGACCGCATTTGGTGGCAATATTTGTCGAGAAGTAAGTCAAAAGACATGTTTCCAGAAATTGACGACATGTCGGCGCGCGCAGTGGAAAACATAAGAAGCTTTTATGGTTCAAACGTCGAAAAACACGGGATCACATCCAGCAACTTTTTTGGCGGCAGCATAAAGAATGACGAAGCGTATATGTTGCATCGGCTAATTGTTGAAACAAAGCCGAAGTGTGTTATCCAGATTGGTACTTTCATCGGATACTCAGCCGCGATTATCTGCGATGCCTTGCGAAGTAACGGGGAAGGTCACCTGATTTGCATTGATCCAGAAATTCCTCATCGATCCGAAGGCAATCCAGTGGACATTGCCAGACTGTTTTTCCACCAACTTGGTTTAGATGATTTTGTCACCTTCCGGAGGGGTTGGAGTACGGCGAGAGGCTGCCATTACTTGGGCCCACAAAAGAGACGACAGATACCTGTTATCGGTAGGACTCTGATCGACGATTTACCAGATGGGATTGATTTCGCATTTATCGACGGCGACCATTCTACGGCCTACACCTTAATGGATTTTCACTTGATACAAGAAAACTTGAACGTAGGCGGAACTGCACTCTTTCACGACGTCTACTCTTGGCCAACCGTTGCTCAAGCAATTTCTGTTATTTGGAACGATATTGTTTATTTCGAAAAAGGCACATCTGCCTATTTCGATCTAGATGTACGGCAAGGCATCGACGGCCTCGCAATCCTTCGCAGAAAACTGGACGATTGAGCTTTGCACCTATTGTTTTGGGCGGAATGGCGATTGGACCACATCAACGGTCTCCTACTTAGAGCTTGGAGCCCGAAAGTCGGACCGACGCAATGCCCAGAACGACAAGTTGGTTTTCTTCGGGATCACTGTTTCTGACTTCACACAATTGGATTGCCGAAGATTAATCGCTGTTGAATGGAGTGTTTTGTGTGCTGGCAGGTCAAAACGACCGGATGGTTGACGTGAGCATCTAGTGATCTTCTACGCAGTTGCGTTAGCAACCGTGTCTTTAAACATTAAAGGAGCCTTACATTGAAGTTACCTTCAATTCGACGCGCTTTACGAAGCCTAAGGTCACCCGATTTATGGCTTCACATTGGCCTTCCCAAGTGTGGATCGACATCAATACAACACTACTTAGCTGCAACTGATACTAAGAATCGGAAATACGGCGTAATATACCCGGCCTCCTATCGAGAAACTGAAGGATACCTGAGCCATCTACCCCTAGCGTTAGCCGCGCGCAGCGGAAATCTAGAAGATGCAATCTCTGATATACTAGCAGAGGCAGCCGGAAGCAGGTCTACGGTTTTGTCTTGCGAAGAGTTATCGGACGCTCTGCCAGGGGGTGGTGCAGGCGCTCTTGTTGAAGCGCTCAATGAAGCATTTGATCCACAAAATGTTCACATCGTTTCCTATTTTCGAAATATGTACGAGTTCATCGAGTCAAGCTTTGCACAGTTCCTAACAGGTGGTCTTTTTTATATCGATAAAGCTGAGTTTTTTTCGACTGGCTGTTCATCAATTGGCGATTTCATGAATTGCTTTCATGCAGAAAAAGGGTTTCCAATCCATTCGCCGTCTGGATTTGTTAGATGCATCCAGATCTCCGCCCTACCCCAAACGACCCCAACGCAAAGTTTGATCCGCTGGCCTATTTTGAATTTGGTTCAGTAAATCCAGCTAGTCCATTGGCTTCGGCGATTGCGGAACGAGACAAGGCTCTTCAAGAGCGTGACGCAGCACTGGTTGAGCTTGCGCGTGCGAAGAGATACCCGTGGAAGTATTTGAAATATGCCGCGAAGCTGCGAATGCAACGCGGTCGGAAGCACTACTAACGTGAATTTCGACAAATACCACCGAATTGACCCGAGCACGGATAAATCTGCTAAAAATGTCCACTGCTCGGGAATTGACCGAGGTGGGCGTCTGCGCGCTGGTCTATGGGTGACACCAAAGGCAGCAAAAGTTCAGAGAGTATTCAAGGGTCTGTGGCCCCAACGACATTCCCTATTGCCCCATCCGCCTTGTGCCCGACAAAGACATACCGCGCCGTTATGTGGAAATGAAAGAGGCCAGTTCAGGCATTGATTGCGTCGGAAGTTTCGGAATCTACGGGTATCTTGATATGGATGACACGATCGCCGAAACACTGAAAGCCGGACGCCAGATGGCCAAAAGCCTGCTAAACGGCGAAGCCCCGCAACCGTTTTGCGAAAAAGTTCTGTAAATTGCGCGCAAAGGTCAACTTGAGATATTAAAGTCGCCCTAGAAGTATGAACTGACGCATGACGATTTGCGAAAAACTCACAGGTAAATTGGGAGCCACCGGTGGACGAATACTCTTTACAACGAATAATTTTTCCGGACGAAAGCAGGATCGAAGACGCCGAACTTTTCTTTCGATGCTCAGGTTCCGCGCGTAGGGCTGCCATAAAAAACGGTTGCATTGAATTGGAACCGGGCCAGACTTTGGATCTGTGCACTTTTTTTAACGCTTTCAGTTTCAGGAAATGGACCAACGCGGCAAATATCGGGCGCATCGGCATTCAACTTAGAGGTGAGGGCAGGATCACCGCAGTAATTTCTGGATACTCTGTCCGAAATGACCGTTTCGAACTTCAAAGTTCTGAATTGGATCTCAAAACAGCAGACACCATATGGTTAGAGAACTTAACACAGCACGAAGAGCTGGCGACGTTGGAAGTCGATATTATTGCAGGTTCCACAGCACGTCTGGAACCCTCACAATGGGTAACCGATGCGGCACCCCAAAGAAATGTCTCCATCGCCGCCGTAGTCACGACATTTAAAAGAGAGAAAATGGCCGAACGGGCGATTAGGAAATTCGAGACCTCGATTTTGCCCGATCCCGCCAGTCACACCGGCCATCTGTTCGTCATCGACAATGGGCAGTCGCTCCAAACTGATACCACCGATGCCGTATCTGTTATTCCTAACAAGAACCTCGGCGGAGCCGGCGGGTTCACGCGAGGGTTGCTAAAAGCACAAGATCTAAGCGGATTTACCCACGTGCTGTTCATGGATGATGATGCAGACTGCCATCCTGAGTCAGTCCGACGAACAGCGGCATTACTGTCATATGCAAAAAACGAAAACGCCGCGGTTTCAGGAGCCATGTTTTTGTCTGATCGAAGGACAATTCAGCACGAGAAATCAGCGGTCTTCGCGCTTTCTGGTCGGAAAGGAAAGGCGATCACACAAGTTGGACACAAGTCCAACCTATCCCAACCGGCAGAAGTTGTTCAAAACGACTTGGCCGACATCGGTAACTTTGGTGGTTGGTGGTTCTTTTGTTTTCCAATAGACAAAGTTGAAACTTTACCTTTCCCGTTTTTTGTACGGGGAGACGACATCGAGTTTTCGCTCGCCAATAATTTTGACATTCTCACTCTCAATGGTATCGCAAGTTGGTGCGAAGACTTTGCTCAGAAATGGAAACCCTCAACGACGTATTTGGCACATCGTGCTGAACTGGCAATTTCCGCTTTGCATGCAAGCGAAGAACGGATGCAAAGACACGCTGAGCAAATTCTCAAAATGGCTCTTCGTGCAGGGCGAGTGTTCGATTACCAAGACATGGAGGCACTGATTGCTGCCATGACAGACTTCTTAGAAGGTCCTCGCTTCTTCTCAGAAAACAAAGCGACGATGGACCGCCTTGCGGAATTTAGTACTTCCGACAATACCAGTATTATCGAAGCCGATGAATCAGAACTTCTAGACAAGCAGCCGCCTCGCTATCGCGGAACACTTTCCGGAGTGATTAGGCAAGCTTGGACCCTTGATGGACACAGAAGAACGCGCGCGTACAAAGAAAACATTGCATGGACGGACAAACCTCATGAAGCAGCGAGTCTAGACACATCGCGGTATAAGAAGGTTGCCATAGAAACAGAATATGGGCTTCGTGTCTTCGAGCGCGACAACGATCGCTTTCTAAAAAACTGGTCCAAGATCAAAGACCTGAGGAAACTGATCCGCAAACGCGCTCCGTTATTGATTTCCTTGTACCGAGACAATCAACACGAAGTGAGGTCTGACGATTTCTGGCGCAGGTCGTTGGGCATCGCTGCTTCCAAGACGAACCTAGAGTAGTAATCTCGCGTTTTGCCAAGTTGGAGCTGAGACGGTGCGTTCAAACTTGTGCGATGTATCTCTGCGTTTCCAGAACGCCCTCAAGCGCATCGAAAACGGCTTTTCTCAAACGATTGCGTTCCGCCGCTTCAACCTCTTCTTTGACAAGTTCCGATAACTGCTTTTGCGCTGCGGCGTAGGCCTCGAAAAAGTCTTTGGAGTCCGGTGCGTTCAGTGTGTCGACATCAGGTAGAGCAAGATGAGGGTCGAATAGGTTTTTCCAACTTTCTTGTGGTAAACCAAATTCATGCAAACGATGGTCCGGGGAGGCGAAATAGAGCGGACGGCTGCCGCAAGCAAAGGCGTCAAAGATCTTTTCGGTGATGTAATCCGGTTGATGAGTGTTCTCAAACGCCGCAATGTTGCGCGCACGACCATCGAGTTGAATAATCTTATCTTCGTGCCAGTTTCTTAGTTCAAACCTGCTTTTTCCAACACCCCAACTAGCGCCCAAGCGCTCCACTTTGCGAACATACTGCAGTTCAGCCAAGCGAGTGCGCCAAGCACAAAGCCCGTAAACATCGCCTTCTGCCAAAAAGACGTCGTGGTAAGTTTCAGGGCGTCTTTCGAACATGAAAGATATGTCTATTGGCCGTGACACAAAATGGTCCCGCCATTCGGCTTGAGAACGCGAGGCATTGCGCGTGAACAAACGCCGGTACGTTGAGAGGAAACGGGGATTTGTGAGCAGATAATACGGTAAGCGATCAAAATGAAAAATCTCACAAGTCTGATGATTGAGTTGTACAACTGGCAAGGCTCCATGCTCGGTATCGACAATGATCTGCTCCGACATGGGGTTTCGGCCCCATATTGTGTCCCAGAATGGCTCCTCGGACAGCCAGACAATCGGCAGACCGCGAAGACGCCATTCTTCAACTACTTCAACTGGAGCGTCCGCAACATCAAGACAATGGGCAAAAACGCAAATATCCGCGTCGACCGGTTTGTCAACCTTTTGGATCCGTCCTTCCCAGAGAGGTGACAACCAAGTGTAACTAAGAGGCGTGCGCTGCGAGTGTCGGCCAGAAAGATATATGCGGATCATGAGACTGTATCTGCCTCTGCTATCCAGCGTTCCGCTCTCGCTAGAGCGACTGGTGTCATGCGAAAGCCTGTCTCTCCGTAGAGCCAGTCGTGTCGAGGTGCTAGAAAGGCACCGACCCGCCGATCAAGCGCCGTGTGATACTCAGGAATGAGATTAAGGCGTATCCATCCGGCTAGATGCAGCGCGAAAGAAACAAGAGGCGGGCCGAATCTCACAAGTCCGGTCGCCTCAATCTCTGCTGCAATCGCCTCAAGCAAATCAAAGGCTTCAAGCCGCTCGGAACCGCGACGGTTGCTTTCGCGTTGCCCAGCAACATCTACATAGTGAGTAGCGCAGATCCGGTCGCTGGTCAGCACAGAGCCTGCACAAATGAAACTGCGCCAGTGCATTGTGATGTCTTCGTGGACTTGCACCTCGGCGCAGCCAATGTTGTGCTGTCTAAGAAAGCTTGTCCGGTAAATCTTGTTCCACGGATAATTTGCGGTTTGGACCAACCAGTTCGCGCCATCTGTGGAAAGAGTGTCGAGCGCGCCCCAAGTTCCAGCGCGTGCCCAGAGTTCGGCATCCCAAGGCAGTACTCCCCATCCGCCCTCGGCGGAAGTAGCCGTCTCGTTGTGCCGGAACTGGCAGAAATCGAAGGCGGTATCCTTTAAATCCTGCCACAAAACCGGCAGGTCATTTGTAATCTCGTCATCAGAGTCAAAGAATAAAACGTGCTCTGTGTTCACCCGCTCCAAACCAGCATTTCGTGCAGCGCCCGCTCCGCGACTTTGTTCATGACGCAAGACATCCAAGGTTTCTGCTGCCAACTTTGTCGTTTTGGAGAGAGCTACAGCATCCAAGGGAACTGCGGATCCGTCGTCAACAATAATGATTTGGTCGAAGCAACCTAATTTTCTCACACTTTTGAGAAGCTGAAGAAGGCGTTGGTGATCATCTCGAACAGGGATTACAAGACCGAAGGTCATACAACAAAAACTCTGAAATCAAGCAGCGATAGCCGAAACGAACTCGAAGGCAAAAAGACAACTAATTCCCGATTCTTACAGGTATCCGGAACATGTTGACGCACTTGCAGACACATAGCGTCCACATGCATGTCATCACGTTCATTCAGCAGGACATGCTTGTGAAAAAAACTGTCCACAAATGTTTCAGCAAAACAAGAACGCAAACACACGCGCAAGGTGCAGGGCTCGGGCGCATATCCGCGGCACGTAAAACCGAGCGCCCCATACTTGTGAAAGCCAATTTTTCGCAAGGGAAAATGCAATGCAATCCAACTACCAGGATGATGTATCGACGCCTCAAGTTCCAAGACACGGCCTTGCGGCGAATTATAACGGCCAGTGAGCTCCATTTTTGGGTCTGCTCTTAGTGAAGCACCACCAAAAAACTCAACAAACTGGCTTAAATCTCCCTGTACCTTGGAGTCTCGAAGACAAATTAGGCTGTGATTCAGCTTGGCATTTACCGGCCCAAGTCGCTTTGAAATCCCCGTCGTTCGATATGCGGCCTCTAGCCATCGCTGCATGCAAATTTCTCCATCTCGCATTCGCGGGCATGATGGCTAATTCTAAAGCGGTTCATGCCACTAATGACAAAGGTGCGCGAAAATCAGCTCAGCGATTTTCACCACGCTTGTACCTTCCCGCTAGAACTCTGTCACTCATATTTGCAGAGGTATCACTGCTTTTGATGTGATATGGTGAACCTTTGAACTGGGAGCGGCATTGTCCGGCATCGTTTATCCAACACAATAAGTAGGCAAGATGATGAAATGCCACCTGTCTGCCAGTGCAACTTAAGTTCAAGATATGCGCCAAGTAACCGAGAACTTTTAAAAGCCGAACCGCTGACTACTCTTGGTATTATTTCATCGATCGCCGCGTGTTGTCTAAGAAATCAACCCGTCAGAGGTGGAGAACGTGGCGCCCATTCCGAGGGCATGATCAGGAACTTGTGCGAGCAGTTTCACCTGCCAGAAACGCTCACGCGCGACTTGTCCACCATGCTGGGTCGCTGCCTTAACAACGAAGATGACATTGCGTTCAGATCGAGTTTGAGGGTGCGCTGGCAGCAATGATTGGTTTGGCCAAAAGGAACAAGGCCGCCCTGCGGCGGCTTGTTCGGCACTTTGTTCGACCCAAGTGGTTGCGGGAAGGCCCGGGAAAAAGCGTGAATTCGTGCACCTTACGCAAGGCATTTGACGACGCAAAACGCAGTAGGTTTCCCGGTCGAATGCGATGAGAGAATTAGATAATGCGGGGTACCTAAGCGTACTATCCCTGTAGTCCGTGTTTCTTGATTTTATTATATAGCGTGCGGGTGGTCATCCCCAGTTCCTGAGCGGTCTGCGCGCGGCGATATCCGTTGCGGGCAAGCGCCTCTGCGATCCAGTCGCGCTCAGAGATTGCAGCCCGAGCCGAAGTTTCATCCTCTTGCACCTTTGGAACGACCGCCGGTTTTCGGCGCAAGAAGTCGACAGTCTTGAGATCAATCGTAGCCCCATTAGACTTGCGAACGGCACGCTGAACGGCGTGGTGCAGCTCTCTCACATTGCCGGGCCAATCGTGTTCCAACATCAGCCGCAAGGCGGCGTTTGAGAATTTCGGAGCGTCGCCGCTTACCTTTTTCCCCAAATACATAGCCAACTCGGGGATATCATCCACCCTTTCGCGCAACGGCGGCAGTGTGATTTCGTGACCGGATATTCGGTAGTACAAGTCCTGACGAAACGCTTTCATCTCGACCTGGCCGAACAGGTCCTGAGTTGTGGTCGAAATGATCCGGGCATCGGCTCGTTTAAGCGTGTGATCACCGATCCGCTGCACCGTCTTTTCATCCGTGAACTTTAAGATTCGCCCCTGATGCTCGGGCTGCAACGCCGCGATTTCATCAAAGATGACGGAGCTGCCAGAGGCTTGCTCCAACGCGCCACGTTGGGCACCTGCCCCGCCATATGCGCCGGACGCCCTGCCCAGCAGATGCACGCCGCCTTCCTCGCCCCCCAAGGCGGGACAGTCCACGACTACAGGCTGCCGCCGGGCTGCCGGGCCTGCCTCGTGCAGCCTGAGCGCCGCTCGGCTTTTGCCGGTTCCGGTCTCGCCAACCAGCAGAACAGGGATGTCTTCATAGGCCAGATCATCCAATTCTTCGCGGATCATCTGCATGGCGACGGAGGAGCCAACCAAGTCGTTCTCAATATTGGAAAGGCCAGATTGAATGCGCGACAGACTTGGAATGGCGGTAAAGCCCTTTGTGACCTCGCTGAGAGTTTGCTCGACAGGCAAGCGGTCCAGAGTTGAGCCTGCAACAAACCCCTGCACACCACAGATGCGGGTAATCGCCAACGCTTCCTCTGGCGAGGTGATGGGGCCGCCATGACACAGTTTGTCGACCGATGCAGGCACGCCCTCCAGCACACGTTCGATCTGTGCTGCGGCAGTTTCCAGCGTCAGGTGCGTGCTGACGCCAGTTCCACCGCTTGTGAAGCCCACGTTGACGCAGATGGCCGTTGCGCCTGCATCGACCATCTTTCGTGCCTGAGCATTTGTGAGAACATAAACGAAGGTGCCCAGACCGGCCCGAGTTGCCTCTTGAACCAATTCTATCTCGCGGTCGAACCCCAGCCCCTCGCGCTCCATCAAAGCGCCAAGCCGCCCGTCTATCAGAGTTGTTGAAGGAAAGTTGCATATGCCCGAAAAGCCAAGACGTTTGGTTCTTTGTACCAGCTCGCCAATGTCCAGATCGGGATCACTAACCGAAAACCCCGCATAGATCGGCGCAGAGCAACGCCCCAGCATTTCGCGTTCGGCAAATTCGATAACCCAGTCATTGGCGG
Source organism: Ruegeria sp. CL6 (assembly GCF_056536465.1). Classification (NCBI taxonomy): domain Bacteria; kingdom Pseudomonadati; phylum Pseudomonadota; class Alphaproteobacteria; order Rhodobacterales; family Roseobacteraceae; genus Ruegeria; species Ruegeria sp. CL6. The sequence continues at coordinate 25,662 of NZ_JBQFPR010000007.1, read as the reverse complement.
CCCGGACAGGCAGAAAGCTCGTCAAGGACGAGGCACCTTGCACCCGAAAACGCCCTGCATTCAATGCCAGCAGATAATCGGCCCCAGCTTTGTCTGCGGCCTTTGCCGTCAGGCCCGATCCAACGACGGCAGCAAACAGAAAGTTTCGGTCACGAATGGTCATGATGCGCCCTCACACCAAATCAGTCCATCTACCTCGAGGCTGCTGAGTGGGACCATGCGTTCGTGCCATACCGATGTATAGGCCAGCACGCGGACGTGTTTCGCCTCATCCCGGATCGTCTCGATCAGCCTTTGAAGCGAGCCCAGAACCAACGAGCCGCTGTCCGGGCTTTCCACGTCCAATAGTCCGGGATGCAGAACGAGATGATCCAACCCGGCCTTCACAGCGGCGCGGGCCTGCGTCAACGAGATGAAGAATGCAAGCGTCTGGAACCCGGCGTCCTTGGCGCGGGCCAGAAACGCATACTCAAATTCCGGTGACGCCGGAATAGTGGACATGGACTGCCGCAAGCTGCCGTCCAACAGGATAGAGGACGGCCAGTTCGCCACACCGCGATACCCCATCTCAAAGAGTTGCGAGAACATGGTCGCCTCGGACCCGAACGGATCGCTGGCCAATATCGCGGCCCAATCGCCTTGTCGCGGCTTTTCGCGCAGCACACGGTTGTGGTCGAGCCGGGGCATCACAAAGGCCAGATCCGATTGGGAAACCGTCAGCCCAGCCAGAGCCGGACAGTAAATACGGTCGCCCAAGTCAGGGTTAGCCGAGAGCGACCCAGTCAGTGTCAGGTTTTTCATGATTATGTATAGGAAAATTTTTCTGCAGTTGAGAAGTAATTTCTCATTTTTTCCTATTTCCCAAGCAAAGCACCAAACGAAACAAGATCAACAATCTGATTATAAACAATAATATTTTCAACCTCGATTCGCACTAATGCTGTGTCACCCCCGAAAACTCGGACATGATTTCCTCAACGGGAGGAATCATGACTTTATTTCTAATCGTCACCCTGAACGGGCTGACGCTTGCAGCACTCTACTTTTTGGCCGCCAGCGGGTTCAGCCTGATCTTTGGCCTGATGCGGACGGTGAATATGGCCCATGGCGCGCTGCTGCTTTTGGGTGGTTATGTCGGCTATAGCATTGTCGAAACAACCGGTTCATGGGGATTGGGCGTTGTGGGTGGAGGCTTGGCCGCTGCCTTGGCCGGAGCGATAGTGCAGGCCGGGATTCTTGGCTGGATGCAGGGTGATGAGCTTCGCCAAACCCTCGCTTCGATTGCGATATCGATTATCATGGCGGATCTCATGCTTTGGCACTGGGGCGGGCTGACCTATCAGGTGCAACTGCCCGAAGCTCTGGCCGGTGGGCAGCGCTTGCATGTCCTGGGCGTCGGATATGCCAATATACGCCTCGCGCTGATGGGGTTTGCGTTGGCCACGGGCGTCGCTCTTTGGTTCCTGATCCAGCGTACTCGGTTCGGAGCCGTGATCCGCGCTGGCGTAGACGATCAGGACATGTTGCGCGCACTTGGCTATCCGATCAACCGCATCTTTGTCTTGGTTTTTGCCTTGGGCGGCATGCTCGCCGGCATGGCAGGTGTGGTCGCGGCAAGTGCGTTGTCTATCGCGCCGGGAACAGACCTTCAGTTTCTGCTGTCTTCGTTGGTCGTCGTGATCGTTGGTGGCATGGGCTCGATCGGAGGGGCCGCATTGGGCGCCCTGCTGGTTGGCCTGGCCGAGCAATACGGGCTGGCCTACGCACCCACCTACGGCGTCGTGTTCACATTTGCGATCATGGTTCTCGTCCTGGCGGTTCGTCCGCAAGGCTTGATGGGAAAAGCGGAACAATGAAACAGTCTCTTATCCTCGTTCCCCTTCTGGCCCTGCCGTTTGCCTTGAACGATTTCTGGCTGACACAAGTCGCAACGCGGTCCCTGATCCTTGGAACAATGGCGCTGAGCCTCAGCTTTCTGGCCACCTACCTGGGTGTCGTGTCTTTCGCACAGGCGACAATGGCCGGGATTGCGGGCTATACCATCGCCTATTTCGGACCCAACACCGTCGGGATCGGAGTACCGCTGTCTTTCTGGATCTCGATCCCGCTGGCGCTGATCCTTGCGACGGCATCCGGCGCCCTGGTTGGCCTGATCGCGCGCCGATCCCGTGGAATCTACGCCATTATGATCACATTAGCGATTGGCGTGGCCTTCTTCTATTTCACCCGTCAGAATTACACCCTTTTCAACGGCTGGACCGGGTTCTCTGGCGTTCGCGCGCCTGAGATTGGCGGCATAAGCCTGCGAAACCCTGTGCCACTTTACCTGCTTTCGCTTGGAGTGGCAGCGCTGGCGTTGGCTTTGGTCAGTGGCTTTGTCCGCTCGCCTCTGGGCCTGACCATTCAAGCGGTACGGGATGCGCCCGGGCGTGTTCTTGCGCTGGGAATTTCTGTCACGACACCAATCATAGCTGCCTTTGCCTTTTCAGGTCTGCTGGCAGGAACCGGTGGCATCCTGAACGTCTGGTATCAAGAGCGTATCTCGTCCTTCTCGGTCGGCCTTGGACCCATCATCGACATCCTGATCATTTCGGTAATCGGCGGTCTACGCCACCCCGGTGGAGCCTTCGTCGGAGCAGTGGTCTTTGTCCTTCTGGACACTTTCGCCGTCGATCTGATCGACCGCGAGCGGTTTAACACGCTGATCGGCGCTGTCCTGCTGCTGATCGTCATCGTCGCTCCGGGCGGATTGCAACAACTGGCCGGCGACTGGCTTGCCCGCCTGCGCACCCCGGAAACTAAAGAAAAATCAACTATCTGAGCAAACTCATAGGGAGGAACCTAAGAAATGAACAAGCTCAAAATGGCTGCATCCGCGCTTGCCTTGTGCGCAGTGGCGGTCCCGGCATCTGCCGAAGACGTCAAGGTCGGTGTGATCTCGATCCTGGAAGGCGCGTTTGCCGCGCTGGGTCAGGACGGAATTCGCGGCGCGGAACTTGCGGTGCTTGAAACTGGAGGAGAGGTTGACGGCAACAAGATCGAAGTCATCACCATGTCGTCCGACGCCAGCCCCGACAGTGCCGTGAACGCGGCGCGAAAGCTGATCGAACAGGACGGCGTCGATATCATCGTCGGCCCGCTGTCAGGTTCTGAAGGTCTGGCGCTGCGCGACCTTTCCAAATCCTATCCCGGCGTGACCTTCCTGAACGGTTCTTCGGCGGCACAGGACACGACGCTGCGCGACGGTTCCGAGAACTTCTACCGTTTCGGCGGCGATGGCGCACAGTGGATGGTCGGTGTGGGCGACTACGCCTTTAACGACATGGGCTACAAATCCGTAGCCGTAATCGCCGAGGACTATTCCTTCCCCTACACGCAGGTTCTGGGCTTCATGACCGAATTCTGCGAGGCAGGCGGCACGGTGCCCGAGAAGTTCTGGACCCCGATCGGCAACAAGGACTATTCCTCGGTTGTTTACTCGATCCCGGATGATGTTGATGCGTTGTTCGTGGCGCTGGGTGGCGCGGATGCCGTGAACTTCCTGACCCAGTATAGCCAGGCTGGAGGCGAAAAGCCGATCATTGGTGGCTCGATCACCATCGACCAGTCGATCCTGGACAGCAAAGGCCCGTTCAAGAAACTTTTGGTGGGCGCACCTGCTGGCACTCCGACCGTTGGCGACTATGACGGCGACGAGTGGAAGGCCTTCACCGCCAGCTACACCGAAGCCTTCCCGGATGGCTTCTCGGCCCCGTCGATCTTTGCGCATCACTACTACATGAGCGCGAAGGCCGCGATGCTGGCGTTGGACGAAGTGGACGGCGATCTTTCGGATGACCAAGCGGCCTTCCGCGCTGCGCTGAATGACCTGACCTTCACCACGCCCACCGGTGGCACTATGCGTCTGGACAAGAACCGCAATGGCGTGATCGACAACTTTGTGACCGAAGTTTACGAACGTGAAGACGGCTCGCTGGGTAATCGCGTCGTTAAGGTTGTACGCGATGTGGATCAGCTGCTGGGGCAGGACGAAGACGTCTTCCTGGCGTCGGGTCCGGTTAGCCGGGACAACCCCTCGTGCCCGTAAGCCTTTCAGATAACACCGCCAATGCCCTGGAGGTCCGGGGCATTGGTAAACGCTTTGGCGGGTTTTGGGCGGTTCAGGATATCGACCTGACCGTCCGCCCCGGCGAGCGTCGCGCGATCCTTGGACCGAACGGAGCGGGCAAGACCAGCCTGTTCAACGTGCTGACCGGGGATATCAGCGCCACGACCGGCTCGATCACCTTGTTTGGCGACAGCGTGACGCGCGAGCCGATCAACAAGAGAATTCAACGTGGGCTGCGCCGCACGTATCAGCACGCCCACCTGTTCAACGGCCTGACCGTGCGCGACACGCTGTTTCTTGCTGTAGCCGGGGTACGCGGTGGCTGGCTGCAGGTTTTGCCCCTAAGGACCGGCGATGACCGGCTGGCCGAGGCCGAACGACTGGCCGAGGTTGCAGGCGTCACCGACGTACTGGACCGCGAAACCTCGGAACTCAGCCACGGTCAGCGGCGGCAGCTTGAGATCGGGATCGCGCTGGCCGAGAACCCGAAAATTCTGTTGCTCGACGAACCGGCGGCAGGGTTGTCACCTGCCGAACGTCCTAAACTCAGCGCGTTGCTTATGTCTTTGCCCAAGGACGTGACAGTCGTGTTGATCGAACACGATATGGATATTGCCTTGCAGACCTCGGAAAGTGTCTCGGTTCTCTATAACGGGCGGATGCTGGCCGAAGGCTCGCCCGACGAGATCATGCGCAACGAAGACGTACACCGCGTATATATCGGAGGTGCTCATGGCCACTGATGATCTGCTTGAGATCCGCGGAGTGGACTTGCGCTATGGCTCGAGCCACGTTCTACACGGGGTCGATCTGAGCCTCGACGCGCACCCATTGGGTATTCTTGGCCGCAACGGGATGGGAAAAACCAGTCTCTGCAACGCGATCATGGGGCTGCACCCACATTCCGCCGGGGAAATTCGGTTTGATGGCGTGGATATGACCGGCCTGCCCCCTGAGAAACGTGCGCAAATGGGGATCGGCTATGTGCCGCAGGGGCGGCGAGTCTTCCGGTCTCTGACGGTTGAGGAACATCTGAAGATCGTCGAACGCAAGGGGGGAGCCTGGTCGATTGACCGCGTGTACGAGACGTTCCCGCGCCTTAAGGAACGCCGCCGCAATCTAGGCAACAGACTGTCCGGTGGCGAGCAGCAGATGCTGGCGATTGGGCGCGCCTTGTTGCTGAATCCGCGCCTGATGGTGTTGGACGAACCCACCGAAGGACTGGCCCCGGCGATTGTCTCTGACGTGATTGACCTGATCGAATTGATTGCACGCGAAGGTATCGCGGTGCTGCTGGTCGAGCAGAACATGCACGCAGCGCTGGCGGCCGTACAGGACGTGGCCATCATGGTTGGTGGAGAAGTCGTCGAGCGGATGACAGCAGAAGCTCTGGAAAACGATCCGGCGATGCAGAAAAGCCATCTTGGGCTTGAACCCGGTCAGTCGGGCTAAGGGAGGGAGAAAGGATGCCAAAAAGAGCTTACGTGATCGGCACCGCCGACACCAAAGGGCCGGAATTGCGATATGTGCGCGATCTGATCGACGCGGCAGGGGTGGAAACCGTTCTCGTCAATGTCGGCACCAAGGGCGGCGAGACCGGCGTGGATGTCACGGCCGCCAGCGTCGCCGCCAGCCACCCCGACGGCCCGGCCGCAGTGTTCGTCAACGATCGCGGACAGGCCGTAACCGAGATGTCGCGCGCCCTGTCTGCCTTCGTTCTGGGCCGCGACGATCTGGGCGGCATCATTGGATTGGGCGGTTCGGGTGGTTCAGGGATAATTGCCCCTGCTATGCAGGCTTTGCCGATCGGGGTGCCCAAGGTGTTGGTATCGACCTTAGCCTCGGGCGATGTCTCGGCCTATGTTGGCGCGTCGGATGTGAACATGTTCCATCCGGTGACGGACGTGTCCGGTCTGAACCGGGTTTCACGTCGATTGCTGGGCAATGCGGCCCACGCACTTGCAGGCATGATGACAAACGATGTTCCCGAAAACTCCGACGACCGCCCCGCATTGGTTCTGTCGATGTTCGGCGTGACGACCCCTGCGGTACAAGCCATCACTGTTGGGCTAGCCAGCGACTATGATTGCCTGGTGTTCCACGCCACCGGCAGCGGAGGCCGGTCGATGGAACAATTGGTCGATCAGGGCGATGTGGCCGGCGTGCTCGACATCACCACGACCGAGATTTGCGACCTGATCGTGGGTGGAATGCTCAGCGCTGGCGAAGAACGGCTGGACAGTATCGCGCGTACAAAACTGCCTTATGTGGGATCGTGCGGGGCGCTCGACATGGCTAATTTCTGGGCGCCGGAATCCGTTCCTGCCCAGTTCAAAGGGCGCAATTTTTATCACCACAATGCTCAGGTCACCCTAATGCGCTCCACGTCCGAGGAGTGCGCACAGATCGGCACATGGATCGGCAACAAGCTGAACGCCTGCGACGGTCCGGTCCGTTTTCTGTTGCCGCTTCGCGGTGTCTCGGCGCTGGATATCGAAGGCGGCGCCTTTCATGACCCGGCCGCGAATGACGCACTTTTTCAGGCGCTGCGCGACACGGTGATCCAGACCCCGGACCGACAACTTGTCGAACTGGACATGCACATCAACGATCCCGCCTTTTCCGAGGCTGCGATCAGCAATTTCAATGAAATCTACATCGGGAAGGATACCTGAAATGGCCGTCACGGGACGCACGGAAATCCTCAACCGCCTGAAGGCGAAAATCGCGGCTGACAAGGTCATCGTGGGCGGAGGCGCAGGCACCGGACTATCCGCAAAATGCGAAGAGGCAGGTGGCATCGACCTGATCGTCATCTACAACTCTGGCCGGTATCGCATGGCAGGCCGGGGATCATTGGCCGGTTACATGTCTTACGGCAACGCCAATGAAATCGTCGTCGACATGGGGCGCGAGGTTCTGCCTGTTGTAAAGAATGTGCCCGTTCTGGCTGGGGTAAACGCCACCGACCCGTTCTGTATCATGGACAAATTTCTGGACGACCTAAGCGCGATGGGTTTCGCCGGAGTTCAGAATTTTCCCACCGTCGGGATCATCGACGGACGCTTTCGCCGCGAGCTTGAGGCGACTGGCATGTCCTACGACATGGAGGTCGAAATGATCGCCAAAGCCCGCGAACGCGACTTGCTGACCACACCTTACGTGTTCAGTGCCGATAACGCCGCAGAAATGGCCAAGGCGGGTGCGGACGTGATCGTGGCGCACTTTGGCCTGACAACCGGCGGATCGATCGGAGCCGGTGACAGCGCACCGGATATCGCCGAATGCGCGCGGCTCTACGATGAATGGGCCGCCGCCGCGCGCGCCTATCGCGACGACCTGATCTTTATCTGTCACGGCGGTCCACTGGCCGAGCCTGAGGACGCGCAGAAATTCCTTGATCTCTGCCCTGATTGCCATGGCTTCTATGGTGCGTCCTCAATGGAACGCCTGCCCACCGAGCGGGCAATAACGGCCCAAACTGCCGAATTTGGCAAACTGCGTCGCGGCGCGCGTGTAACAGAAGGAGTGTCCCAATGATCCGAGCTTATTCCTCAACCATCATCGCTGTGCCGGTCGATCAGGTCTGGGAGCGCGTGCGTGATTTCAACGGTCTCCCCAACTGGCACCCGGCAGCCACCGACAGCCGGATCGAGGAAGGTCGCGCCAACGGCGAGATCGGCTGCGTTCGCAATTTCGCACTGACTGACGGATCGGGACGTATTCGGGAAACTCTGTTGTCGCTCTCACATACAGACCGCGAACTGACGTATGACATGCTGCCGAATGGTCCACTGCCGTTCGTAGACTACGTCGCCAGAATGAAATTCTCGCCTATCACAGATCGCGGTGAAACCTTCGCCGAATGGTGGGCTGAATTCGAGGCTGGCGACGGGCAAACCGACCACTGGCACCGCTTTGTCGAGAACGATGTCTTCCTGGGAGGGTTCCGCGCCCTCGAAAACAGCTTTCAGGGTTAAAGCCGCACCGCTTCAAACAAACATGTCATCCGTGGCATGTTTGACGTGAGGTGACGTCGCAATTGCGATCGCGTACATTCGTGATATCCAGCGCGCCAACAGAGTAGACCGAGGGCAGCACCATGAAGAAGATCGCAATACTTGCACTCATTGCTGTGCTTCCCAGCGGCGTACTGGCGCATTCCAAGATCGAAGAAACAACCCCAGCCGATGGGACTACAGTCCCCTCTGTGCCTGCTGAGATCGCGCTCAATTTCTCCAAGGACATCCGGCTGACACGGATAGAAATGGCCCATGATGAGAACTCGGCCATACCCTTGGATCTGGGTGGCCAGACAAGTTTTGGTCAGGCGTTCACGATCCCATTGCCGGCCAGCGGAACTGGCACATATGTCATCGAATGGCGTGGCTTAGGTGAAGACGGCCACGCGATGCAGGGCGAGTTCTCCTTTACCGTGGAATGAGCATGCCAGACATCTGGGGAATTGCTGCAATCCTCGCAAAGCTAATGCTCTACATCGGATTTGCCGGGTCTACCGGGATTGTCATCGTAAATAGCCTCTATTCGGGTTTGGTAACTCCAATAAGCCTTGCGCTGAAACGCCAAGCCATGGTGTTGGCATGGCTTTCTCTCGTGGCAACGGTAGTTGGTTTCCTGCTTCGTGGCGCTGCCCTGACAGGCGGCTTGGATGGAATGTTCGACCCGGCGATGCTTGGTCTACTTCGGCAGACTTCCGTAGGCGACGTACTAGTTTACCGAGTTGTCGGCGCAGCATTGATCCTTGTGGGATTGTCCCTTCCTCGCTTTGGTCACTGGGTCGCACTGGTGGGTGGTGCGTTGGCTCTGTGGTCCTTTGCGCAGATCGGGCACGTGCCCGAATTAGAGAGTGTTGGTGTCCAACTCTTGCTCGTGCTGCACCTGCTATGTGCGGCCTTCTGGCTGGGTATCTTTAGCCCGTTACGGAGGTTGGCCCTGATGCCTGAGCACCTGAAGAATGCTGCTGAACTGGGGCAAAGGTTTGGGCAAGCTGCCGCAATGGTCGTACCAACTTTGATCGTGGCAGGTCTCTGGATGGCTTGGTTGCTTGTTGGCAATCTCCAAGGGCTTTTGTTCACCGGCTACGGGCGGGCACTGTTGTTCAAAGTGTTCCTTGTAGGGCTGCTGTTGATCCTCGCCGCCGCAAACAAGTTCCGGTTTGTTCCGGCCATGCAAGCCGGAGACGCAAAAGCAGCGCAACATCTCGCCCGATCCATCGAAATTGAAGCGCTAGTCGTTTTCGTGGTTCTGGCGACAACGGCGACACTCACGACCGTACTAACGCTTCCGCATTGAGGTATTCTGAGATGAACAAAAACCTGTGTGCACGGGCTATATGCAGCATTAGCACGAACGTCACTGCAGATCATGAATTGCGAAACTGAGACCTGGCGACCTGACGGGGCCACTACACAGAACACTGCGTCTCATGCCACGGGGTCAGTCTGAAAGGACTGTCTAGGCGACGGTTGCCACTGTCACAACAGCGGGAATTGGCACATCCCATTCAGGTCCGGCGCCGTGTTTCTCGAGCACCTTTGACACTACCGCTGCTCGGATGGCCGCTGCACACTCCGGGGGTTGCGGGCGCAAAAGGGCACCGCCGCGGGCTGTCCCCTCAAGAAAGAAATCATAGGGCGCGCCGGGATCACCAACGCGCCACTTGGATGCAACAGTGGACTGATGGCAATCGGTAAACCCGACCCTCTCCAACACTGGAAAGGCGATTGCCGGATCCGCATAGTCATTGGCTCCGGGGCCAGGTGGTAAGGATATTTCCGGAGACCCATGTTGGCCAATGGCGCCAAAGACATACCCAAGAGCCGTGTCAACGTCCGGCCCGCACCAGACTGAAAACGCCACACGCCCACCGGGCCGGAGAACGCGGCGAGCCTCGGCCAAAACTCGCGGCGGGTCCGGCACATGCGGCATCCCAAACCCAATCGTCACGGCGTCAAATGTCTGATCCTCAAAGTCGAGAGACATGGCATCGCCCTCGACGAACTGGGCGTCAGGCACGGCAGATCGGGCCATTTCGAGCATAGCCGGCGAGAAATCCAACCCCGTCACACGCGCACCTGCCTTGTACAAACCCGCCGTAACATTGCCCTGACCACAACATAGGTCGAGGGCAGCGATGTCTGGTCCAGCCCGAACCGCCGCTACCAAGGTCGGGACAACCATGTCTGCGGCCTTGGCAAACACTGTCGCATAGGACTGTGCTACTTCGGGTTTCGCCCACTCGCGCCTTTCGAGTGCAGCGAAAGTATCCGGCTTCTGGATGTCTGACATCCCTTCCCCTTTCCCTCTGCGCCCCCTCAATGAACAGTTGGATAAGGATCAATGTCAACGATCAAGCCAAGCAGACATTCGGCAAACCCCGCTTAACAATTAGGAAGCAAGTTTAGCCAAAACGGAGGAGGATTAATCCTCAGTGTCAAAAAATGACAAGCAATTGGCTCGACGTCGCAATGGTTTAGACTTATTCAGAATACATACAGAAATAATCTTGCTGTTCAGTCTTGGGGTGGTCCGGGCAGTAAGGGGGAGGTTCAGCAGGATCAGAGTGAATGCCTGCTGCTATTTCCCAATTTCATGTGTGGTAGCTTCCCCCCACTTAACTTGTGCCCAAAGAGTAAGGGATCTCGGTAATGAATGCTGAACAGTTCTTTAACCAAAAAACAATTTTGGATCTAAGTTTCTTCAACTTCAGAAACGCAATAACAGCAGCATACTTCGCCAATCGAGAGCTCGAAATACAAAGGGTCAACGACAACTTTCGGAATTTCTTTCCCATTCTGGGCAACGTCACGAATGCTTCGATGCCGGACGTATTGGAACAACTTGGGATACCCGGAACTCAAATTGATAAGTACATTGAGGATCTGAACGAAAAAGGATCAGTCCTGCTGCCAAAAGTCGAGATTGCAGTGAACGGCGAAAATCGTTTCTTTTCGCTGCTCTCGGCGCATACATCCGATAGCGACTTTTCCTATCTAAACGGTGTACAGGGCCAGTTCGTCGACCGCACGGACGAGTGGAATTTGCGGCGCGAGCGTGAAGAACTTTTGAGCCAAAAGATCAAAGACCGAGAGCTTATAGAAGAAAAAAGCAGACAACTTGAAAATCTGGCCAACAGGTTGGCAAAGTATCTGTCTCCGCAAATTTACAACAGCATATTCTCGGAAACTGAAGATACGTCCCTGACGCACAAAAGAAAAAACCTCACAATTTTCTTCTCGGATATCGTTCACTTTACAGATTTGAGCGACACCCTTGAACCTGAGCGACTGGCAATCGTCATCAACTCGTACCTTTCGGAAATGACAAATGTTGCGCTTGAGTATGGGGGGACCATAGACAAATTTATCGGCGACGCGGTGTTGGTGTTTTTCGGTGACCCCGAAACACAGGGGGATGTGGAAGACGCCCTACGATGCGTAGAAATGGCATTGAAGATGCAAGAGCGCATTTCCTCCCTACAGGGATATTGGAAGAAAAACGGAGTCCCGAGCGATCTGAAAATTCGCATGGGCATTGCAACTGGATACTGTACTGTCGGAAACTTCGGATCCGAGCAGCGGTTGGATTACACAGTGCTGGGCAGCCCGGTAAACCTTGCGGCGCGCTTACAGGAAATGGCAGAACCCGACACCATACTTGTTGATCAGAATACGCTTTCGCTGATTGAGGACCATGTAGACAGCAAGTTGAAAGGCGAAATTACACCAAAAGGTTTCGCCAGATCGGTCAGATATTTTGAGGTTGGTGGCCTGACTGAAGAAGCGCGTTTCAGTGAAAGCCGGAAATTGTCTCACATCGGCGAGCACGTAGAAGTCAATGTTCTGGACAGCTCTGACATCCGCGCAGCGATCGAAGAACTGGCCGAAATTCAAAAACGTTTTGAACAACAACTTAATCGCCCTTCGAGCGAGGGAAGTGATCGCTGAACCGATTCTGCTGCAGTGGCGGAAATTCGGTTGCTCTATTTCAGCAGCACGACCCGAGACGGCTCGTCATGGGCAGATTGCCAGTTGAAACGATTGACCAAGCGACTTCAACCGGCCCGTGGTGCGAACTCCGGGAGAGTGTAGACCTGCGTTGATTGCGACATGCCTGCCAATTGATGCCGTCCCAAAGGCTCAAGCCGCGTCGTAACGTCGGCTGCAAATTCCGAGGACATTACCAAAGGTGTTTTCAGAGGCTTGCACAAACCTTCAAGCCGGTTGACCTGGTTAACTGCCGGACCAATCGTGGTGAAATCCAGCCGGCGTTCCGTACCAACGTTTCCATACATTACGGAACCTCTATGCAAGGCAATTCCAAACTCGATTTTGCCGCCGTGCTTTTGCCAGACGATGTTCTTTTCCTTGGCGCGGGCGAGGCACTCCAACACAGAAGACAATGCGGCGCGGCACATGTCGACCGCTGGCCTCGACTTTTTGTCAACCGGGAAGATCGCCATAACCGCGTCGCCGATAAACTTGAGGATTTCACCGCCGTGGTCTTCGACGGCCCCTGCGGTGCAGTCAAAATAGTCGTTAATCAACGCAAGATATTGGTCCATTGGCATGTCTTCGGCCAATCGGCTGGAGTTTCTAAGATCACAATAAAACAAAATGCAATCGATCGCCCCTCCGTCACCGCGCTCGATGACGCCATCCAGCACACGGTTTCCTGAATAGCTTCCGAGGTAGGCGTCCATCAAACCCTGCGCAAGAATTCGCGATTGCGCGTTCTTTATGACCAAGGCCAAGGCAGGCATAAGCGCCCGAATGTAGTTGATTTCGGAATCGCTGAAACCGCCGATACGACGTGTGGTAATCGACATCATGACACCCTCCATTCCCGGTGGAAAATCCGACCAACGACTGGTGTCATCGCGATGATAGCTCTCAAATTGAACGAGGTAGTCAGTCACGCCGTCTGATCTTAGGTCTTCAAGGATCGGAAAGCTGGGCTTGGTCAGTCCATCTTCCAGCTTGTAGCGGCGAAATGACTCTCCGCTATGCGCCAAGTCAAAAAAAGGAGAATTGCGGAACCCAGGCGTCGCAAGCTGATCTCTTGGCGTCAGGTCCGCCTTTGCTTGGTCGTCACGAACCGTCCAAATTACATTCAGCGCACCGAAATTTGGATGCAGGACCATACCTCCGATGTTGATCCTGACGACGGGTATACCCGCAGAAACCAAAAGATTGCCAAAACCTTGTACGACGTCTTCGGCCTTGGTATCGCGAAGGCCGCTTTTCATCAGCCAAGTGGCAACACTATCCAAAAGTGGTGACCTGCTGAATTCAATCATACCGAGACACTTTCTTGTTTAAAAAAGCGATCTGAAGCAACTCGGGCCTGAAATCTGGGGCAGCTTGTTTTCAATAGGCACAGGAAACCTTGCGCCGAGCGTTCCACCTCCTTTTAGCACAACACTGTTATTCGGTCCTAGCTAGGCGGGCACGGTTGGGCTTGCTAAGAGTCACTCTCTCAGCTTTTCATGACAATTCGGTCGTCGATTGAATTGGAACGCATGTTGCAACCAAGTATAAATATCACTCTCTTCGTATAACAAAACGTGGAAGATCAGGCAGGGTTTGGGTGATGATGAGGCGCGCGAATTGGAATGACTGGATGTCTGCCTTGCGGACAAAGCAGCCCACTGTTTCTCACAACGGATCAACAGAAATTGCTTCCATCTGATACCCAATATCGAGGGGCGAAACGCCATCGGAGAATCCAACAGATCGTATTCCGTCACCTCTGGTCAGTTTCCCGGAGATCACGACAGCTTCAAACAATCCATCTATCGAAAAACCTTCCGGGTAGTTGACCACTATCATTTGGTTTCTGGGCGGAGGCGGCGTATGCACGCAAGCGCCCGCAAATGGAACCAAAACAAACTCGGTGATCCTTCTGCCATCGAAGTCCAGCGGCAACACGAACCCCGGAATTTCTATTGACTGGTTCAAAAGGCCTTCATTGAGTTCGGTGCGGCTAGCTTTCAATTTCTCACCAAACGCCGCTAAATCGGCGACTTTGGCCGGACCGTCTATTCCGACACTTTCCAAAGCTGAGATCGCAAGGTTTTCTCCTTGCAGCGCCCTGGGAGAGAGTACTTTGCCTGCCGTCCGTGCGGTCTGGGTATGCACAAGAACGCCGACCAACCTGGCTTCATCCGCGGTCAACCCGTAGTACGGGTTGTCTTTGGACGACAATTCGACGCCGAGGTCGCTCCAATCTACAGGTCGGGCAGACTCTGCGTAGCCAGCCGAGGGCAGGAACATGAAAACCAGCAGTATTGCTGCAATACGCATGTGCCGAGCGTCAGTTGGCAAATGGATTGGGTATCGTGATGTCTTCGGTCATCGGCCACTCACGGACTAGCTCAGGTTTTTTTCCGGGTGGATACCAGAGTTCCGGATCGATCTCATTGGCTTCGATCGTCTCATTTATCACATCATAAACTTGGTGTTTTGGAGCAGGGAACGTGATCTCGTCATCTGTATATAGAGGCCGCGGAACCTGATTGGATTCACCTGTAACCCCCTCGCGCCACCATACTTTTCCGTCACCGTGCAAGTTGAAAACGACGAGGTCAGGCGCACCGAACGCAAACGCACCTTTGTAGTGGTAGCGCACTTCAGCGACCGTTTCGTTGTTAAAGACATCGTCATAGCTGTAGTGCGATGCGACGCAGACCTTAGGCTGTGTTTGCTCACAAATATAACCCAGTCCATAAGCCGGCGTGTGCGATGTGTCGATCGTGTATGCTGCCATTGCAGCCGGCATTCCAAGCGCGCGTGAGGTCACAGAAACAGTAGCTGTTTGGACTTCGCTGATCAGCATATCCACACCTTCGCAATACTTTATGGTCAGGCTGTTCGGGCGATTGTCACCGGTGTAGCAAAGGCTTTTGCCATTCCAATCCAATCTGTAGCTCGTCGCGCCATCCTTGGTGTGTGATGTTGGCCAATGGGTAATTTTAACGCCGTTGGCTTCGTAGACTGTTCCACCCTCATCCATGTAGTCGAATTCCACTACGTTGGGGCTATAGCCTTCGCCGACTGGCCAGGCATTAAAGCTATCCTGGTGCCATGCTGTCATAGCCATCATGCTATCGACGAAATGCTGCGTTCCATATTGAGGTTCAGATCCGCTCGGGCCGTATATATTTAGTGGAGTGTAGCCGCCTTGAATAGGCCGGAACATCGTGAAGTAAGGCAGGTCGCTCACATGATCCATATGGAGATGGGAAATGAAGACGTGATTGATCGTATTGAAGGGAACGGAGAAGCTGTTGTAGTTCCGCAGTGAACCAATCCCCATGTCAAAAACGAAACGATCACCATTTCCGAGTTCAACATATATGCTCATCCCGGATTGATCCTGTGATGGGTAATATGTCGAACCCATAAAGCTCACGCGGATTTCGTTGTCCTGTAGTTCCTCGGTCCCGGGATAATAGAGCATGGCGGCATTGAAGTGGGATGCCGCTTCAACGTGCGGCACCATCGTTTCGCCTTCAATCCATCGTCCTTCAGGATTTCCTGCTTGACCGAAGAACTCGATTGCCTTCTGCATCTCGGGAGTTGGTTGATCCTGCGCAAGCACTTCGATTGGTTGAGAAAAAATCAGATACCCTGCGGCGCAAACTCCCTTGAAACAGTTCATGATGAGTGTCCCTCCAATCCCTTGCGAATTTTTGCGAGGTTAACCGAGGACAACGAGATTTCAAAATGAGTTTCAGCTTCTGCGACTTCCGCAGAAACTGCGTGCTGACAAGAACCGAAAGACCGCTTTACGCTCAATGCGGAGCTCCTTGCAACATGAACACCCAGTTACAAATGTTTGCCGGGGGTATCGTATGTTGTGACCATTTCCACCTCTTCGCGAGGACACAACACTTGTCAGCATCTTTCAGACAAGATTTCACTCCAGCGCCAATATGAGCGCCTTTTGATCCGAGGAGAAAGTGAACGTTCCGCCTCCGAACATGAGCAAAACGCTTCCTATGTCTTAGGGTATAATACCTGCTCTTATTGTCACGAAGCGCATGCTGTGTTTGCCCTTGTTAACAGGATTAAGAAAAATCGAGTTGAATCACTTGTGAACAACCTTGATTCAACGCGCGTTGATCAACGGATCAAACCCATACTTGATTACGTCAAGCACCTCACCCTGACGCCTTCTCGTATGGTTGAGGCCGACGCACAGGTGGACGATGAAACAGAGCAGACAGAAACTGTGGGTTGGTTTTTTCATATGCCGGAAGAAACGCCCTGATGACGGTGGGTTTTGCTTCACCTCAGATTGCTTAGTGACAGCAGTTTTCCAGGTCGCGACACGATAAAAAGGCCGCGAACGAAGAACGCGCCTCTTTTGGCGCTAAGTGTTTGATATTTGTCTGAGAGTATTGGTTTCGGAAGCAGGATTTGGCCATTGTCGAACGTCCGCAAAATTGACGTCCTAACGATACTGCTGTGCGCAGTTCTTAACTTAGTCATGATAAGTTGAAAAGTTTGGACGTGTGCATCACCGGCACTATTGGGGCCGGTGGTTTAATCCTCGCGAAACGCACGCTGAAAATACACAGTGAGCGGTTGCGTCAGATAACTTAGCGGAGTCCGGTTCTCGGTCTTGAGGAAGGCTTCGGCCGGCATGCCTGGAACAAGTGAGACATTTTCCAGAGCCTCGAGCGCTGCCGCGTCGGGCATGAGGATCGCCTCGTAGAACGTTGCGCCTGTGGCTTCATCTCGCGCAGCATCAGCGGCAACGCGAACGACTTTCCCTGCAACTTCCGGAGTCGTGCGTCGATTGAACGTGGTGAACATCAGCGAAACGTCCTGACCGGTGTAGACCTGCTCGATATCTGTCGGTGAGATCCGTGCGGACACGTGAAGCGGCTGATCTCCGGGCACGATATACATCATTGGATCGGCTGCCCGGACTACAGACTGTTCCGCAAAGACGCTTGATCCAAAGGTAATGCCGGCGACAGGCGCCCGGACATCGAGTCGGGACAACCTTTCGATAAGCCCAAGGCGCTTCTCGACCAATTCGAGTTCGTTGTAACCTAAGTCCCTTAGTCGGCTTATTGCTTCTTCGCGACGTTGGTCAAAAAGAGCAAGTCGCTGGATTTCCAAGCCAGATATCTGTGCGCGCGCCTCGGCGACGCGCGCCGTCAGACTGCCGATTTCTCCTTCGAGCCTAGCTTGGGCGCGTTGCAATTCGAGGAGGCGCGACGCTTTCGTCAGTCCCTGATCAAAGAGGGTTTGTACATCAGCCAGTTCCTGCTCGATGAGCTTGAGCTGGCGATCAAGTGCCCTGCGCTGCGCCTCTACGCCTTCAATTTGTTGTGCAACTTGAGTCTTCTGTTCAGAAATTTGCCGGGCGTTTTGCGCGAGCGATTTGCGACGCGCTTCAAAAAGACGTTTCTGCCCTTCCAGTTGCTCCGTGATTTTGTCATCAGGCACCAACATCAGGTCTGGAGGAGTGTCGAATGTCACGTTCTCAGTGTCGTCACGCTCGGCTTCGAAGCGCGCCATGCGCGCGAAGATTTCCAAGAGCTGACCTTCGACGATCGCGAGTTCATTTTTGAGAAATGTATCGTCGAACCGCACTAGTACATCGCCGGCAGCCACCAAATCGCCATCGCGCGCGAAAATAGCCCCAACCACCCCACCGTCTGGGTGCTGGATCACCTGCCGCTCGCTTTCAACCTCAATCACCCCGGAGGCAACCACGGCACCGGCAATCTGCGTCTTGACGCTCCAAACCCCAAGGACGCCCAACATCACGATAATCGCTGTTGCACCAATCGTGGTTGGTACGACGGCGCTCCAGCTCTCCTTCTGTTCTGACATCAGCTTGTCTTTCCGCTGACGACGCTTTGAACCTGATTGGCATTCTTCAACGTCGACTTAATAACTTCGTCTCGCGGACCCTGTGCGGCGACCTTACCCTGGTCGAGAATAACCAGGTTGTTACACTCTGAGATCGCCGTCGGTCGATGGGTCATAATAACAACGGCTCTTTTGTCCGCCTTCATTTTCCGCACGACCGAGTTTAGGGCCTCTGATCCATCAGCATCCAGTGCCGAGTTCGGCTCGTCGAGGACCAAAAGCACAGGATCGCGATAAAGCGCGCGAGCCAGTGCAAGCCGTTGCTTTTGTCCTCCCGACAGTTGCGCGTCGTGGGTTCCGATCCGAGTATTGTACCCGTCAGGGAGTTTCTGAATGATGTCGTGCACCCGCGCTTTTTTGGCGGCCTTTATGACAAGTTCAGAATCCGGGTTTAAGTCCATTTGCGCTATGTTTTCGGCGACACTACCTTCAAAAAGCACAACGTCCTGTGGAAGATAGCCAATGTGCCGACCCAATTGATCCGGGCCATAATGTCCCAGCTTAGCCCCATTTAGACGCACCTCACCGGCGACGGGTGTCACAAGACCTACGACCACGCGGGCAAGAGTGGTTTTGCCGGAACCGCTCTTTCCGATTACACCGAGCGCTTCTCCTGGCGAAACCTCGATCTTCACGTATTTCAGGATCGGTTTATCGCCACGGCGGGCAACAACAGACACATTATTGACAAGGAGTTTGGCCTCGGGTCGCGGTAACTCAAGAGGTGGCTCACGCTCGTGGTTGTCGGCGAGGAAGGTATTCAGACGCTTCCTGCCAGATAGCGCTCTCTGCACGATTTGCCAGCTTGCAAGACTCTGCTCGACCGGTGCGAGAGCGCGGCCCATCAGAATAGAGGCTGCAATCATGGCTCCTGCGCTAATTTCATTTTCCAGAACGAGCCAGGCGCCAACCGCCAGGATTGCAGATTGAAGGAAGAGCCTGAAGGCTTTGCTACTGGCTGTGAAAGAGCCCGTCCAATCGGTGGCAGCGATCGTGCGTTTAACACCTTCCGCTCGCATGTCTTGCCAGCGGTTTACCATTGCTTGCGACATGCCCTGTGCCCAGATGAGTTCGCCCCCTTCTTCGGCTTGATCCGCGAAGCGATCTGCCCGATGTGAGAGCCCGTTGGCTTCCGTAACCCTTTTAAAAGTTACGAATTGGTTAATGAAAGCGACGGTGATCAGAGCCATGCCGCCTGCGCTGGCCATCCATCCCAGATAGGGATGGAAGATAAAAATGCAGCCGATAAAGATAGGGGTCCATGGAAGATCAAGTAGCGATAGGAAAACCGGAGCGGTGAAGAAAGTTCGAATTGAGGCCAGCGCGTCGAGCGGGGCGGACTGCTTGTGTTGCCCACCTCGTACGGCAGTGTCTTCAAGTACGGCTCGGAAAACGGACTCGTCGAAGGCCGTCTGAAACCGGGCACCGGCACGCGCCGCGATGCGTCCGCGGGCATACTCGATGAGGCCGTAAAACAGGTAAAGAACCGCGACGAGACCGAACAGGGCAACCAGGGTTTCCTCTGATCGCGAGGCAAGCACCCGATCATAGACCTGAAGCATGAAGAGAGGCCCTGTCAGCATCAATAGATTGGTGAAAATGCTGAAAACGATGACCGTTGCGACAAGCCGGCGAATATGCGGTCGGATCTTCTTAGGTTTGTCGCCACCGGTAGTCGAAACCATAAGAGATGCCCGCCAATACATTCAGTAAACGACAGTGGTTTTAACACCGGCTCCATCTCAGCACAAAATAGGTAGGGTTCTCAAGGAAATTCCCCTAATGGAGTCGCGAGGGTGTCATTGCAAATTTGTCTGCTTCGCCCTGAAGTTGGCAACCTGCTGATATCGGTCTCGTTTATCCCGATTATTCTGCAGAAGTTTTACCAACCAAAGCCCTCCCTCGTCCCAAACCTGTTCGTTCGGACAGAGCCAGCAGCGCTTACAGTGCTAAAATTGCAGATTATGCGACCCCGAAGACTACATCGTCGCTTGTCAGGTACAGAACGTTATCAAGATGGATTGATCCACCGGAATACTCTACCAAAACCCCAGACTCCTGCGTAGTCACTACTAGGTCATCGATCGACGTCTCTGGACCGCTGAACGCAAGTACATCTTGTCCGTTCGTGAAATCAGAAATCTGGTCATTTCCGCTGGAGCCATCGAAGCCGAAATCGAAATAGTCATCTCCGTCGCCGCCGAACAAGACATCATTTCCGCCGCCGCCGAAAATGTAATTGTCGCCATCATTGCCCACTATCGTATCATCGAAAGAAGAGCCAATGGCGTCTTCGATCTCTGTCCCGTGAGCGATTGCAATGTTGTTGCTGCCTGACTGGCTAACGGTACTAAATGAACCCTCGCGCAAATCGATTTCAACGCCATGCGTTGAAGCTGAAAGGTCCATGGCATCACGCCCACCCGCATCCCAGATTATTTCCACAGTCCCGGACAATGCGTCGAAGTCATATACGTCGTCGGATGTTCTTGTGGTCTCGTTGGCTCCGTATAAATGTTGGATAGCCGCAACGTCATACAATAACATCGAACTTGCCTCGCCGTCGAAGGACGGATGCACGTAATCCGACATCACAGTATATTGCCGGTTCAGCTCATCAAGCGGTAGGTTTTCTGGGTGCTGAAGCCCCAATACATGCCCGATTTCATGAATCAGCGTTTTATATTCCTCAGTCCCAGGCTCAAAAGAAAGCCCTGACAATGATGAATCGATCCAGACATCCCCAGCAGGTGCTCCAACGGTATATTCATTTGGATAATAGGCCAACCCGCGGGCGGACCCGCCGATATCCGCGATCCCGAATACTATGCTGGCTTCTTCAAGTGGGGCTTCGACGAACGTAATGTTCGCGAATTCCGAAATACTGGAAAGCGCGCTACGCGTAATCGCCTGCATTTCTGCCGTGAAAGCTTCGAAGTCCGTCCAGGCAAAATGGTCGTCGTGGTAGTAATCCGGTGTCGCAGTAGCGAACGAATAAGTTACAGTGATGCTCGTCCCGACCGGATCGTTGGGGTTCAGCCGATACTCGTCTCCTGCAATCAGCCCTGTAACATAGTAAGGGACATCCGGCTCCGAGGCACCTTCGACCTCTATTGTCACAACGGCGGAAGAACTACCTCCGTGACCGTCTTCAATTGTATAGCTGAAGGTGTCAGTTCCGACGAAACCCGTGGCGGCGGTATAGCTGAACGTCCCATCGGCGTTCACAACGACCGATCCATTGTTGGCGCTGACAGCATCGTATTGCGCAATGGTCAGCGTATCACCATCGCCGTCGCTGTCATTGTCGAGAATACTGGCCGAACTCTCGAGAGTTTCACCCTCAGTGGCCCCAAAGGTATCGTTGACAGCAACTGGGGCCGAGTTGTCGTCAACAATCTCCATCGTCACCTGCGCTGTCGAGGTGCGCCCTTGGTCGTCAACAACGGTATAGCTGAAAGTGTCCGCGCCAGAGACCCCTTCATAAGGAACATAAGTGAGGGTCCCGTCTTCGTTAATCGTTACTGCACCGGACACACCTTCCGTTACAGAAGCTATTCGCAACCCCGCACCAAGGTCATTCGTCAGAACAGCTAGGATCACCACACCATCCATCTGCACCGACCCATAATCGTCAAGCGCGTGCGGCGAATCAGCGTTGGGATCGTCAGGCGTTTCCAAGTCTACGACCAACAAATCCGTATCAGAAAAGGACAGCACCTCTACATCTATCAGGTGGTCCCGCTCGCCAGAAGAAGAGGTGACATAAATACTTTCACCCACTATTTCGAAAGAGTAGTCTTCCAACTGCCCTTCGAAGCGAACAGTGTCATACCCCTCGCCACCGTCGATCAGGTCAGATCCCTCACCGCCCAGCAAGACATCGTCACCACCAAACCCCAGGATCGTGTCGTCGCCATCCAAGCCAGAAAAAATGTTGTCCCCGTCATTGCCTTCGAGAACATTATCAAGCTCGTTGCCGGTTCCATTAAGATCGTCGACGCCGTCCAGGAAAAGGTTTTCCACATTATCATCAAGCGCATAGTCCACGCTCGAAACAACGGTATCGATACCGCCATTCTTCCGTTCGCTAATGGAAATTCCAGATGCATGTACAAAATAGGTGTCGTCTCCGCGCCCACCTTTTAGCACGGTATTGCCGCCGTGACCGGCGCTGCCCTTGCCCTTAGCCATCTCTTATCCTCAAGCTTCCCGCTTTTGTAAATTTTGCGGTTGGATTGTTGATAAATGCCGAACAATGGCAGTCGCAAGAGCTGCCGAAATTTTGGCTTTTTTTAGGCGGGACTTTGCTTGGAGGGCAGGAAAACAATTACCTTGCAGCACCTACCTTTGCGAGAAACGGCTCCGGAGCACTCGCCTGAACTGCTGAAAAGATTGAGAAATTTTTATTATTGTGGTAGCGTGCCGACACAATTTGGAGGAGAACCCATTGTCTGGCATGGGGGTGCCAATGTCGCGGTTCCTAACTCTCTAAGTCAAAAAATCGAAATTTTCGGAACCTCATCCGTGCGAGCGCGTTTGCGCGCTGCATGTTTAATTGCGACTTCTTACTTCATCATCTGCCCCCAACAAAGCCGTCTCCTTCTGAGCATATTATTGCGTCTGGATTGACTGCTGGAATCTGAAGTTATCCGAGACATAGAATTTGAGCGGTGCATCTCGGTGTCTTCATTGCTTCCAGTGTAAACCATTGGGGGAAGTATTATGGCACTTTCGATTAATATTGATGGCATTACTGGTATCGACGAATCCCTGGGTGATCAGTTTGGTAGCGGCAAGCATGATGTTTCCAGTTTTCCGACTGATGTAGAGTCTGTTTTCAACACCGCATTGGCTGCCTATAGCGCGACGGTCACAGGCTATAGTGTGGCAGTCGGCGATGCGATTGAACTGGCCGGCGATCCGACCGACGGCACCGGTGGCAACGATGTACAGATCACCGCCGATCCCCCGATCACTGGGCTGAGCCTGACCGATGACAGCGGCTTTGTATTCGACGGTACATTCGATTCTGGCCTCGACTCGCTTGCGGGTAACAACATCAACCTCTTGTCGGCTGCAAACGACAACGTCGTTTTGGGCATTGATGCGCTTACCCAGGAAGTCATCTTTGCGATTTACCTGGAAGAAGTCACCGATCCGGTCAGCGGCAATATCATCGGCGGTGACTTCTGGATCGCCTTGTTCGAGCCAATTAAACATCCGGATGGGAGCAACCCCGACGATGTTGTGGATTTAGCCAACAAGGTCTTTGTCTCGGCCGAGCAAGTCATCGACTTTTCCTTCGCAGGCGCTCCGTCCGGCCAGAATGAGTTCATGGCCTTCAGTTCGGGGAACGTCACGATTGTGGCCTCCGGTCAAATGAATGGCGATTCAGTGAACAGTGGCCAGGGTGCCAATCTGGGCGACGGTTCGGATAAAACCGCGCTTGGCACCAACTCACAGGACATCGGCGCTGGAGAGATTTTGAACTTCAATTTCACCACTGGGTTTGACTCTGAATATATTGTACCCGGGCTGACCCCCACCGAGGCCAGTGACCAGAACAACATTCTATTCACGGACGTGTTCCAGACGACCGGTGCGGCGTTCAATGTTGTGAAGGTCACTGGAGGTGGCCCAACCACAAACCCCTTGGTCCATCTGTCTGCGTGGAATACCGAAGGAGCCGGCCCAGAACTTGAGACTGGAACAGCATTCATTGACGGCCACAACGACGACGAGATGGTGAGCATTACCGCAGTCTTCGTGAACGGCGTCGACGTCACCGGCGACCCAACGATGGTTCAGGATAACGGCGACGGCACATTTACCGTAATCGGCGCGGTTGAAAATGACCGGATCAGTATCGTGGCCCCGTCCTTCAACCGGATAGCGATCAAAAACGGCGGCGATGATCAGGTCGCGTTCAGTATTCAGGCCTTCAGCCTGGAAAGCACCGCCACCGAACGGGCCGAGGCGGGATCGAAACTCGACTTTTACGATGATGGCCCCTCCCAAGGCGCGCAGGATGTCAATCTGACGGTTTATGAGGACGCCTTGACCGGCGGCAACCTTGACGGCACGGGTGACGTGCTGGTCGCGACTGACAACCTGAGCGGCATATTCCAATCTGGCCAGGACGCACCAGGCCTAGGTTTTGGCGCGGATGCGACGAAAGACGGCACCACGCTCACCAGCGACGATGGTCAGTCATTTAACGTTGAGGTGAACAAAGGTGTTGACGTCGACGTGGGCGGCACGACCTATAACGACGAAGTCATCCTGTCGATCAGCAGCACTGATCACCTGCGAATACTTGTGAACACCAACGGAGATATCCGGCTGGAACTACTCGCCGCTGTCGAGCACGGCGCGGTGACTACGGGCAACCCCGACGACGACATCCTTGGGATTGGTCTTGGGGAACTCTTCGAAGCCTTTGACGAGGATGGTGACAAGCAGAACTTCTCAGCGAATGATGTCCGCGGCCTTATTGAGGACGACGCACCTCTCTTTGACATTGAGCTTGGAACAGGTGGATTGCAGACAGACGACGCAGATCTGGCAGGCGGTCCCGATACCGACACCAAGGGCGTCGGCGAATTGTTTACGGTCGAAACCAATTCACCGGGTGCCGACGGCAATGGTGGCCTTGTCTACTCTTTGGCATTGAGCGCCGCCTCAGTTACAACAACTTTGAAGGACACCGCCACCGGCAACACGGTGTTCCTGTTTGACGAACTCGGCGACATCGTCGGTCGTGAAGGTACGGATGCCGTGAACGCCGCAACCGGCGACGTCGTGTTCTCGGTCTCGGTTAACAGCAGCACCGGCGCGGTGACGCTGACCCAGGAACGGGCGGTCGAGCATAGTACGACCGACACTCAAGCGCCATATAACGGCGACACTGTCGGGCTGGGTCTTGGTGCCGGGGACTACATTAACTTGGTCGGCACTCTCAGCGATACTGAGACACCACCGGACCAAGCCACCGATGCCGTCAACATTGCGCCTTCCATTTCGTTCACCGATGACGGGCCGGCCTTTGCCATGACCCTTGGCACCGCGGACCTGCAGACGGATGATGCCGATCTGACAGGAGGTCCGGATACGGACACCGAAGGTGTGGGCGATCTGTTCAACGTGACCACGAATGATCCGGGTGAAGATGGTCTGGGCGCGCTGGTCTACAGTCTTGAACTGGGCACCAATGCCGGATCGGTGACCCTGAAAGACACCGCCACCGGAGACACCGTGGTTCTCAGCAACAATGCTGGCGTCATCGAGGGCAAAACCTCGGGCGGACAGGTTGTGTTCTCGGTCTCGGTCGTCAGCAGCACCGGCGCGGTGACGCTGACCCAGAACCGGGCGGTCGAGCACAGTTCGGCAGATACCTCGGGCTATGCCTCGGATATCACCGGGTTGGGCGCGGCCCTGACCGATGCGATCCGTCTGGTCGGCACCCTCAGCGACGCCGAGACCGCCGCAGACACCGCGACGGACTATGTCGACCTCACCCAAAAAATCTCGTTCACCGATGACGGGCCGGCCTTTGCCATGACCCTTGGCACCGCGGACCTGCAGACGGATGATGCCGATCTGACAGGAGGTCCGGATACGGACACCGAAGGTGTGGGC
>NZ_JBQFPR010000006.1:0-213843 GCF_056536465.1 Ruegeria sp. CL6 | reverse complement strand
ACCGAAATACTTGGTGATCGCTGCGGTCAGCGTCGTCTTACCATGGTCAACGTGGCCAATCGTGCCGATGTTGACGTGCGGTTTTGTACGCTCAAACTTTTCCTTTGCCATGATGGCCTCCTTTTTCGGTAATGAAGGGAGCCCGTGGACCGGGCTCCCTCAAATCTTCGCTTATGCGTATTTCGCCTGAATCTCGTCCGAGATGTTCTGCGGAACCGGATCGTAGTGGTCGAACTGCATGGTGAACTGGGCACGGCCCGACGACATCGAACGCAGAGTGTTGATGTAGCCGAACATGTTCGCCAGCGGAACGAACGCGTCGATCGCGATCGCGTTGCCGCGCGGTTCCTGACCAGACACCTGGCCACGACGCGAGGTCAGATCGCCGATGATACCGCCGGTATATTCTTCCGGGGTGATCACTTCGACCTTCATGATCGGTTCCAGCAGTTTCGCGCCAGCTTTGCGCATGCCTTCGCGCATACACATACGGGCCGCGATTTCAAACGCCAGAACGCTCGAGTCAACGTCGTGGAACTTACCGTCCAGCAGGGCAACCTTGAAGTCGATCACGGGGAAGCCAGCCAGAGGGCCGCTGTCCATAACCGACTGGATGCCTTTTTCGACACCCGGGATGTATTCCTTCGGAACGGCACCACCAACGATGCGGCTTTCAAACGAGTAACCTTCGCCCGGCTCTGTCGGAGTGATCTCGAGTTTAACCTCACCGAACTGACCCGAACCACCCGACTGTTTCTTGTGGGTGTAGGTGTGCTCGACCGGCATCGAGATGGTTTCGCGATAGGCCACCTGCGGTGCACCAATGTTCGCTTCAACCTTGAACTCGCGCTTCAGACGGTCAACCAGGATGTCCAGGTGAAGTTCGCCCATGCCCTTCATGATGGTCTGACCCGATTCCAGGTCGGTTTCCACGCGGAAGGACGGGTCTTCGGCGGCCAGACGGGCCAGACCCTGAGACATTTTTTCCTGGTCGCCCTTGGTTTTGGGCTCAACTGCGATCTCGATCACCGGATCGGGGAAGGTCATGGTTTCCAGAACCACCGGATCCTTCGCATCACACAGGGTGTCACCGGTGGTGGTGTCTTTCAGACCCGCCAGCGCGATGATGTCGCCTGCAAACGCTTCTTCGATCTCTTCCCGGTTGTTCGAGTGCATCATCATCATACGACCGATGCGCTCTTTCTTACCTTTGGTCGAGTTCAAGATCGAGTCACCCTTGTTCATGGTGCCCGAGTAGATCCGAGTGAAGGTCAGCGAGCCAACGAAGGGGTCGTTCATGATTTTGAACGCCAGACCCGAGAAGGCCATCTCGTCGTCTGCACGACGGGCGATGTCACGAACTTCTTCCTCGTCGCCGGGTTTGAAGCCCATGTAATCAACGACGTCCAGCGGGCTGGGCAGATAGTCGATCACAGCGTTGAGCAGCGGCTGAACACCTTTGTTCTTGAACGCAGAACCACCCAGAACCGGAACAAACGCGATTTCCAGAGTACCTTTGCGCAGCAGGGCGCGCAGGGTCGGAACGTCGGGCTCATTGCCTTCCAGGTATTCCATCATCGCGTCGTCGTCCATTTCGACGGCCGCTTCGATCATCTTGCCGCGCCATTCGTCAGCCATGTCCTTCAGGCTGTCGCGGATCGGAGCTTTGATCCAGCTTGCGCCCAGATCTTCGCCCTGCCACAGCCACTCTTCCATGGTGACCAGGTCGATCAGACCTTCCAGCTCGGTCTCAGCGCCGATCGGAATACCAACCGGAACAGCACGTGCGCCGGTGCGGTCTTCGATCATGTTGACGCAGTTGAAGAAGTCAGCGCCGATCTTGTCCATCTTGTTGACGAAAACCATACGCGGAACCTTGTAGCGGTCAGCCTGACGCCACACGGTTTCGGTCTGGGGCTCAACACCGGCGTTTGCGTCCAGAACGCAGACGGCACCGTCGAGAACCGCCAGCGAGCGTTCAACTTCGATGGTGAAGTCAACGTGGCCGGGGGTGTCGATGATGTTCAGGCGGTGCTTTGGGGTTTCGGCGGTCTTACCGTCTTCGGTGCGTTCCCAGAAGGTGGTGGTCGCAGCCGAGGTGATGGTGATGCCGCGTTCCTGCTCCTGCTCCATCCAGTCCATGGTGGCTGCACCATCGTGCACCTCACCGATGTTGTGGGATTTACCAGTGTAATACAGGATACGCTCCGAGCAGGTAGTCTTACCTGCATCGATGTGCGCCATGATACCGAAGTTACGGTATAGTTCGAGCGGATATTCGCGTGCCATTTTGGATAAGCCTCTGGATTACCAACGGTAGTGGCTGAAGGCTTTGTTCGCCTCGGCCATCTTGTGGGTGTCTTCGCGCTTCTTCACGGCAGTACCGCGGGACTGTACAGCGTCCAGCAGTTCACCGGCGAGGCGTTCTTCCATGGTGTTTTCGTTGCGGCCGCGCGCAGCGGTGATCAGCCAGCGGATGGCCAGAGCTTCGCGGCGCTCGGGGCGGACTTCGACCGGAACCTGATAGGTTGCACCACCAACCCGGCGCGAGCGAACCTCGACCGACGGTTTGATGTTGTCGAGCGCTTCGTGGAACACTTCGACAGGAGCGCGCTTTACCTTGTTCTCAACGCGGTCAAACGCGTTGTAGACGATGCGCTCTGCGACCGACTTCTTGCCGTCGATCATCAGGTTGTTCATGAATTTGGTCAGAACCTTGTCGCCAAATTTGGCGTCAGGCAGGACTTCGCGTTTTTCGGCGGCGTGACGACGTGACATATCAGCCTCTCCTTCTTACTTGGGACGCTTCGCGCCGTATTTGGAACGACGTTGCTTACGATCTTTGACGCCCTGAGTATCCAGAACACCGCGCAGGATGTGGTAACGCACACCGGGAAGGTCTTTCACACGGCCGCCACGGATCAGAACAACCGAGTGTTCCTGCAGGTTGTGGCTTTCACCGGGGATGTACGAGATGACCTCGAACCCGTTGGTCAGGCGCACTTTGGCAACCTTACGCATAGCCGAGTTCGGCTTTTTCGGTGTGGTGGTATACACACGGGTGCAGACGCCGCGTTTCTGCGGGCACTGCTCCAGGTGCATGGACTTCGAGCGTTTTACTTTGGGCTGCCGCGGTTTGCGGATCAGCTGTTGAATAGTTGGCATTCCGGTTTCTTCCCCGTTTTGCAACACACATGACATGCACGCGCATTGCGTGCGGTTAAACTTTGCTGCGCTCATGCGTCCACAAGCGCAAAACCCGCGAGCGTTCCCATTCCGAGGTGAACGTCGCGGTTGGTTATCAGAGGACGCGAACTGCAAAATTGTCCGGGTCTTGACCAGTCCATTACTGAGATCGGTTTTGGGGCGGCCCCCGGTACCGAGATGACGCGCGTAATAGGGGGAGTCGGCCCAAGTGTCAACAGCACACCTGACATGACACCGGTCCGGCCGGTTTGCATTGATTTATCCCGTTTCGCTGGATGGTTCCAGCACAACTGCCGTTGCAGGCAGCCGGTCGTGTCGGCATAGTCCGCAGCAACGCTCTGCCTTACGGATGAAACATGCAAGTCATCGGCCTGTGCCGCTTTTCCTATCCCGCATATGGTGGCTTTCAGATCGAACATGACTCGATCGAAGAACGCCGGGCCTATCTTTATAACCCGGATCGTCTGGAAGAGCGGTTTCGCCTGTTCGAGACGACCACTCTGCCCTGTTTCAGGGAACAGACCGACGAGGATTTTCAACTTCTCGTCGTGATTGGTGAATGCCTGCCGAAACCAGCCCTGGACCGGCTTCATGACCTGACAGCTGGCGTGAAACAGATCAGGATCATCGCCCGGGAACCCATGCGACAGCGCCGCGTTATGAAAGAGGTTCTGAACGCCGCACGCCAAAACCCCGACGCGCCTTGTCTGCAATTTCGTCATGACGACGACGACGCCGTTTCCGTTGATTTCATAGAACGGCTGCGCATTGCCTCAGAAGACGGCAAAGGCTTGATCGAAAAGAACAAAACCGTCGCCATAGACTACAACAACGGCTTTCTTGCGCGTTTCGGACCCGATGGAATACTGGCCGCTCAGAAATTCCAACCGCTGTTGGGCGTGGGGTTGGGTATGTATGTCCGCGGCGGGTGCGACCTGACGATCATGAACTTCGCCCATCACAGGATCGGGAACTTCATGCCGGTGATCAGCTATCCTGACGCGCCAATGTGGGTTCGGACCCTGAACCAGTTCAACGATTCGCCACATGCGCGCCACAACAGGGCGGAGCTTTCCCCCCTCACGCCGGAACTTGAGGGCGAATTCATCGCACGTTTTGCAATCGAACAGGACGCTGTCCGACGCGTTCACGGAACAGGGTGAACAATCCGGTTCCGACCACCAGCACGGCACCCAGCATAGTGATCGCGTCCGGCCAGTCGCCGAACACGGCCCATCCCAAACCCAAAGCCCAGATCAGGCTTGAATAACGGAAGGGAGCGATAAACCCGACCTCGCCTTCGCGCATGACCATGACGCTGAACAGGTACCCCATCAAAACAAAAACAGCCGCCGAAGCAATCAATATACCCGCATCAGCTGGAACAGGCTGCCAGCCCTTTACCAGCGTCACGAAACTTGCCGATACCGTAATGGTCAGGGTCGTCGCCAAGGTGACGACCAGCGAAGGGACATGGCTGGACATACGCCGCGTGATCAGGTCCCTAACAGTAACCGCTGCTACGGCAATCAGGGCATATATTGAATAGACGCTGAATCCGTCCGGCCCGGGACGCACGATTAGCAGCATCCCGGCAAATCCCATCATGATCGCCACTATTCTGCGCCAACCGATATGCTCGCGGAAAAACAGGGCCGCGCCCAGCGTCACGGTCAGCGGCAATGCCTGCAGAACGGCCGTCACGTTGGCCAGTGGCATGTGCAATAGCGCCGTCAAAAAGAAGAATGTCGCCGAAAGCTCGGCAAGGCACCGCGCGGCGACAAGCCATTTGTCATGACGCGGGAAATTCAGGTGAAGCGCACCAAAATGGCGAACCAGAATAAACACAAGAACAGTCGCCAACGCCCCGCGCATCGCCACCATCTGAAACAGAGGCACTTCTGCCCCCGCGACTTTGACCAACGTATCGTTGATAGTAAAGGCAGCCATGCTACCCATCATCAACAACGCACCTTTGACATTGGGCGTCATTCTTTTCCGGTCCCTTGCGGTTGAATCTGCGGCACTTGCCCGCTCTTTGATGATTACCCAAGCAAAGCGTAAAACGCGATAGCCTGACGCAATCCTCCACCACCCGGCAGGTATGACGCGGGACGAGAGGTCCACGCGCAAAAGAAAAGGCCCCGCGAAAACGCAGGGCCTGATCTTCATTTCTGAGCTTCGCTTACTCGCGGCTTTCCGGTGTCTCCACCATCACGTCCAGCTCGTCACCGACCATGTCGTCGTCAATGACCGGAGCAGCCAGAGCAGCGGCGGCTTCGGCCTCTTCCCGGCGGGCTTCGATCACTACGTTGTCACGCGATTGCGCAACCTGACGCACGGCCTGAGTCGCACCACCGGTACCGGCAGGGATCAGGCGACCGACGATGACGTTCTCTTTCAGGCCAACCAGCTTGTCCTTCTTGCCCTGCACCGAAGCCTCGGTCAGAACGCGGGTGGTTTCCTGGAACGACGCCGCCGAGATGAACGAACGCGTCTGCAGCGAGGCCTTGGTGATCCCCAGAAGGATCGGCTCGCCCTGTGCCGGACGACCACCGCGCGCGATGGTCTTCTCGTTGGCCGCGTCGAACTCTTGCTTGTCGACATGTTCGCCTTTCAGCAGGGTGGTATCGCCTGAATCCAGGATCTCCCACTTCTGCAGCATCTGGCGCACGATGACCTCGATGTGCTTGTCGTTGATCTTCACGCCCTGCAGACGATACACGTCCTGCACCTCGTCGATCATGTAATCCGCCAGCGCTTCGACACCCATGATGGACAGGATGTCATGTGGAGCCGGGTTACCGTCCATCAGGTATTCACCCTTCTGGATGAAGTCCCCTTCGGCCACCGGGATGTGCTTGCCCTTGGGTACCATGTACTCGATGGTCTCCATGGACTCGTCAGCTGGTTCGATGCTGATGCGGCGCTTGTTCTTGTAGTCGCGGCCAAAGCGCACGTAACCATCTGCTTCTGCGATGATCGCGTGATCTTTCGGACGACGAGCTTCAAACAGTTCAGCCACACGCGGCAGACCACCGGTGATGTCCTTGGTCTTGGCGCCTTCACGCGGGATACGCGCGACAACGTCACCGGCTTCGACGGTCTGGCCATCTTCAACCGACAGGATCGCATCCACCGACATCGGATAGTGAACCGGGTTGCCCGCATCGTTGCGGACCGGTTCGCCATCTTCGCCGACCAGAATGATCTCGGGCTTGAGGTCGCTGCCTTTGGGGGCCGCGCGCCAGTCGACCACGATCTTCTGGGTCATACCGGTTGCTTCGTCGGTCTCGTCACGAACGGCAAGACCCGAAACAAGGTCAACGTATTTCGCGGTACCGGCTTTCTCGGCGATGATCGGCAGGGTGTAGGGATCCCACTCGAACAGCTTGTCGCCACGGGCGACGGTTGCGCCATCCTTGACGAACAGCTTCGAGCCGTAGCCCAGCTTGAAGCTGGCACGCTCTTCGCCGTGTTCGTCGTTGATCACCAGCTTCATATTCCGGCCCATGACCAGGCTTTCGCCTGCTGCATTGACCAGAATTTGCGGGTTCTCGAACGCAACAACACCGTCTTGGTTGGCTTCCTGGAACGACTGCTGACCACCTTGAGCAACACCACCGATGTGGAAGGTCCGCATCGTCAGCTGCGTACCGGGTTCACCGATGGACTGGGCGGCGATGATGCCGACAGCCTCACCCGTGTTCACCATGGTGCCACGTGCAAGGTCACGACCGTAGCAGGTTGCACAAACGCCTTCCTCGGACTCACAGGTCAGAGGCGAACGGATGCGCATCGAGGCAACTCCAGCTTCGTCAATAGTGTCGGCCATACGTTCATCGATCAGCTGACCTGCGGCCACGATCACCTCATCCGTGCCCGGACGCAGAACATCATCAGCCGCCACACGGCCCAGCACACGTTCGGCCAGCGAGGCAACAACCTCACCATCGTTCACGGCGGCTTCGGCTGTGATCGCACGCTCGGTGCCACAGTCGATCTCACGAACGATGCAGTCTTGCGCCACGTCCACCAGACGACGGGTCAGGTAACCCGAGTTCGCCGTCTTCAGAGCGGTATCCGACAGACCCTTACGGGCACCGTGGGTCGAGTTGAAGTACTCGAGAACGGTCAGACCTTCTTTAAAGTTCGAGATGATCGGCGTTTCGATGATGTCACCGTTCGGCTTGGCCATCAGGCCGCGCATACCGCCCAGCTGTTTCATCTGAGTGACCGAGCCACGCGCACCGGAGTGGGCCATCATGTAGACCGAGTTCGGCTCCATGTCCGACCCGTCTTCGGCCTTGGCGACGTCCGAGATCGTGCTCATCATCGCGTCAGTTACGCGGTCGTTACACTTCGACCAGGCATCGACAACTTTGTTGTACTTTTCACCCTGAGTAATCAGGCCGTCCATGTACTGCTGTTCAAAGTCCTTCACCTGATCGCGGGTGTCATCGACGATGCCCCACTTATCGGTCGGGATGACCATGTCGTCCTTACCGAACGAAATGCCCGCCTTGAACGCTTCTTTGAAGCCCATCGACATGATCTGGTCACAGAAGATAACCGACTCTTTCTGACCGCAGTAACGGTAGACGGTGTCGATGACCTGCTGGACTTCTTTCTTCCGCAGCAGACGGTTGACCAGCTCGAACGGAGCTTTGTTGTTCATCGGCAGCAGGGCACCCAGACGCAGACGGCCCGGAGTGGTTTCATAACGCTTTTGAACTTCGTTGCCTTCCTCGTCGATCTGCGTGATCCGAGCGGTAATCTTGGTGTGCAGATGTACCTCGCCGGAATCCAGCGCGTGCTGAACTTCGTCGATCGAACCGAACACCTTGCCTTCGCCGGGCATGCCTTCGCGTTCCAGGGTCACATAGTAGAGACCCAGGATCATATCCTGCGACGGAACGATGATCGGCGCGCCGTTTGCAGGCGACAGAACGTTGTTCGTCGACATCATCAGAACACGGGCTTCCAGCTGCGCCTCAAGGCTCAGCGGGACGTGAACGGCCATCTGGTCACCGTCGAAGTCGGCGTTAAAGGCCGAACAGACCAGCGGGTGCAGCTGGATGGCTTTACCTTCGATCAGGACCGGCTCGAACGCCTGAATGCCAAGACGGTGCAGCGTCGGCGCACGGTTCAGCATGACAGGGTGTTCGCGGATCACCTCGTCGAGGATATCCCACACTTCGGGACGCTCTTTCTCGACCAGTTTCTTCGCCTGTTTCACGGTCGAAGACAGACCCTTGGCTTCAAGGCGCGAGTAGATGAACGGCTTGAACAGTTCCAGCGCCATCTTCTTGGGCAAACCACACTGGTGCAGTTTCAGCTCTGGACCGGTCACAATGACCGAACGACCCGAGAAGTCGACGCGCTTACCCAGAAGGTTTTGACGGAAGCGGCCCTGCTTGCCTTTCAGCATGTCCGACAGCGATTTCAGCGGACGCTTGTTAGCGCCGGTGATCACACGACCACGACGGCCGTTGTCGAACAGAGCATCCACGGATTCCTGCAGCATCCGCTTTTCGTTACGGACGATGATGTCAGGCGCGCGCAGCTCGATCAGACGCTTCAGACGGTTGTTCCGGTTGATGACGCGGCGATACAGATCGTTCAGATCCGAGGTCGCAAAGCGGCCGCCATCCAGCGGAACCAGCGGACGCAGTTCCGGCGGAATGACCGGGATCACGGTCATCACCATCCATTCAGGCCGGTTGCCCGACTCGAGGAAGGATTCAACAACCTTCAGACGCTTGATGATCTTCTTGGGCTTCAGTTCGCCGGTTGCTTCGGCCAGATCAGCACGCAGCTGCTCGGCTTCGGCTTCCAGATCGATCTGGGCCAGCATCTCACGGATGGCTTCAGCGCCGATATTGGCGGTGAACGCGTCCATGCCATAGGCATCCTGCGCATCCATGTACTCTTCTTCGGTCAGCATCTGGCCGTAGGTCAGGTCGGTCAGACCGGGCTCGATGACGACGTAGTTTTCAAAGTACAGAACGCGTTCGAGATCGCGCAGCGTCATGTCCAGCATCAGACCGATGCGGGACGGCAGCGATTTCAGGAACCAGATATGTGCGACGGGCGCGGCCAGTTCGATATGGCCCATACGCTCACGGCGGACTTTCTGCAGGGTGACTTCCACACCGCATTTCTCGCAGACAACGCCGCGATACTTCATCCGCTTATATTTGCCGCACAGACATTCGTAATCTTTGATCGGGCCAAAGATACGCGCACAGAACAGACCGTCACGCTCGGGCTTGAACGTCCGGTAGTTGATGGTTTCGGGTTTCTTGATCTCGCCATAGGACCAAGACAGAATCCGCTCGGGCGACGCCAGCGAGACCTTGATCTCGTCGAAAACCTTCGGGGGCGTCAGCGGGTTGAACGGGTTGTTGGTGATTTCCTGGTTCATTTGTTACCTCAAATCTTGCGGAAGGGGGGACGGGAGAAAGGGCAGCGCCCTTACTCCTCAACCTCCGCATCCAGGAGTTCCATATTCAGGCCGAGGCCACGGACTTCTTTAACCAGAACGTTGAACGATTCCGGTACGCCCGCTTCAAAGTTATCCTCGCCCTTGACGATCGACTCATAGACCTTGGTCCGGCCGGCGACGTCATCCGATTTCACGGTCAGCATCTCCTGCAGGGTGTAGGCGGCGCCGTAAGCTTCCAGAGCCCAGACTTCCATCTCACCAAAGCGCTGACCACCGAACTGCGCCTTACCACCCAGCGGCTGCTGGGTCACCAGGCTGTACGGCCCGGTCGAACGCGCGTGGATTTTATCATCCACAAGGTGGTGCAGTTTCAGCAGGTACTTGATGCCCACAGTCACCGGACGAGCAAACTGCTCACCGGTGCGACCGTCGAACAGAACCGACTGACCGCTTTCCGAGAAGCCCGCACGCACCAGCGCGTCGTTGACGTCTGCTTCCTTGGCACCGTCGAAGACCGGGGTTGCGATCGGAACACCGCGGGTCACGTTGCCCGCTGCCTCGATCAGACCATCCTCGTCCAGACCGGTGATGCCTTCTTCGTAGACATCTTCGCCATAGGCCAGCTTCATCGCTTCGCGCACCGGGGTCAGATCGCCAGAGCGACGATATTCACCCAGAGCGTCATCGATGTTCAGACCCAGACCGCGCGCGGCCCAACCCATGTGGGTTTCAAGGATCTGACCAACGTTCATACGCGAAGGCACGCCCAGCGGGTTCAGACAGAAGTCAACCGGAGTACCATCGGCCAGGAACGGCATGTCTTCCATCGGAACAACCTTGGAGATCACACCTTTGTTCCCGTGACGACCGGCCATCTTGTCGCCCGGCTGCAGCTTGCGCTTCACGGCGATGAAGACTTTGACCATCTTCATCACACCCGGCGGCAGGTCGTCGCCACGGCGGACCTTCTCGACCTTGTCCTCAAAACGGGCGTCCAGAGCACGCTTTTGCACTTCGTACTGCTCGTTCAGAGCCTCAACGATCTGTGCGTCCTGCTCACCTTCCAGTGCCAGCTGCCACCACTGACCACGGGTTAGGGTTTCCAGCAGCTCCTCGGTGATCACCGACCCTGCCTTGACGCCTTTCGGGCCTTTGACAGCGGTTTTACCCAGGATCAGACCTTGCAGACGCGCATAGATGTTGCGGTCCAGGATCGCCAGCTCGTCGTCCCGGTCACGGGCCAGACGTTCGACTTCCTCACGCTCGATCTGCAGCGCACGCTCGTCTTTCTCGACGCCGTGACGGTTGAAGACGCGGACCTCAACGACCGTACCGTAGTCGCCCGGCTTCACGCGCAGCGAGGTGTCGCGCACGTCAGATGCTTTTTCACCAAAGATGGCGCGCAGCAGCTTTTCTTCCGGGGTCATCGGGCTTTCGCCCTTCGGAGTGATCTTGCCGACCAGAATATCGCCCGGCTCAACATCCGCACCGATGTAAACGATGCCCGCCTCGTCGAGGTTGCGCAGCGCTTCTTCACCGACGTTCGGGATGTCGCGGGTGATTTCTTCCGGGCCCAGCTTGGTGTCACGGGCGGCGACTTCAAATTCCTCGATATGGACCGAGGTAAAGACGTCATCACGCGCGATACGTTCCGAGATCAGGATCGAGTCTTCGTAGTTGTAACCGTTCCACGGCATGAACGCGACGACCACGTTCTTGCCAAGGGCCAGTTCACCCATATCGGTCGACGGACCATCGGCAATGACTTCGCCCTTCTGGACGGTGTCACCCACCTTGATCAGCGGACGCTGGTTGATGCAGGTGTTCTGGTTCGACCGCTGGAATTTGCGCAGACGATAGATGTCAACGCCAGCGTCGCCCAGTTCCAGATCTTCGGTGGCGCGGATAACGATACGCTGGGCATCGACCTGGTCGATGATACCCGCGCGTTTCGCCTGAATCGCAGCGCCCGAGTCGATCGCGACCTTTTCCTCGATCCCGGTACCGACCAGCGGCGCTTCGGCGCGCAGCAGCGGAACCGCCTGACGTTGCATGTTCGAGCCCATCAGAGCGCGGTTGGCGTCGTCATTTTCAAGGAACGGGATCAGCGATGCAGCGACCGAGACCAGCTGTTTCGGCGACACGTCGATCAGATCCACATTCTCGCGCGGGGCGAGGGTGTAGTCACCGGCCTGACGGGTCGAAACCAGATCGTTGATAAACTTGCCATCAGCGTCCAGAGTCGCGTTGGCCTGCGCCACGGTGTGACGCATTTCCTCGGTCGCGGACATATAGTGAACCTCATCGGTCACCTCGGCGTCTTTGACGACGCGGTATGGTGTTTCGATGAAGCCATACTTGTTCACACGGGCAAAGGTGGCAAGCGAGTTGATCAGACCAATGTTCGGACCTTCCGGCGTTTCAATCGGGCACATCCGGCCATAGTGGGTCGGGTGCACGTCGCGGACCTCAAAGCCCGCACGCTCACGTGTCAGACCACCGGGGCCAAGCGCCGAGAGGCGGCGTTTGTGGGTGACTTCCGACAGCGGGTTGGTCTGGTCCATGAACTGCGACAGCTGCGACGAGCCAAAGAATTCACGAACAGCAGCCGCAGCCGGTTTCGCGTTGATCAGATCCTGAGGCATGACGGTGTCAATCTCGACCGACGACATACGCTCTTTGATCGCGCGTTCCATGCGCAGCAGGCCAACGCGGTACTGGTTTTCCATCAGTTCGCCGACCGAGCGCACACGACGGTTGCCGAGGTGGTCGATATCGTCCACGTCGCCTTTGCCGTCACGC
This sequence comes from Ruegeria sp. CL6, assembly GCF_056536465.1. Classification (NCBI taxonomy): domain Bacteria; kingdom Pseudomonadati; phylum Pseudomonadota; class Alphaproteobacteria; order Rhodobacterales; family Roseobacteraceae; genus Ruegeria; species Ruegeria sp. CL6. The sequence continues at coordinate 201,386 of NZ_JBQFPR010000006.1, read as the reverse complement.
AGTTCAACCAGCGCCTTGATGCAGGCCACGATGTCCTCGCGACGCAGGGTGCGCAGGGTGTCCGGCGCGTCCAGAGCCAGACGCATGTTCATCTTCACCCGGCCAACGGCGGACAGGTCATAACGCTCACTGTCGAAGAACAGCGTGTCGAACAGGGCCGAGGCCGCTTCGACGGTGGGCGGCTCACCCGGACGCATGACGCGATAGATGTCCATCAGCGCGCTTTCACGGTTCAGGTTCTTGTCCTGAGCCATGGTGTTGCGCATGTAGGGGCCGACATTGACGTTGTCGATGTCCAGAACCGGGATGTCGGTGATGCCCGCATCGATCAGTTCCTTGACGGTGCCGCCGATCAACTCTCCGTCTTTGTCGTATTCAAGGGTCAGCTCGTCACCGGCCTCGACATAGATCGCGCCGTTTTCTTCATTGATGATGTCCTTGGCGACAAACTTGCCAACGATGTGATCGAACGGAACCAGCAGGTCAGTGACCACACCTTCTTCGATCAATTTCTTGACCGCGCGCGGAGTGACTTTCTTGCCCGCTTCGGCAATCACTTCACCGGATTTTGAATCGACCAGATCATAGGTCGGGCGGGTGCCGCGCACACGCTCGGGGAAGAACGGGGTGACCCAGCCCTTCTTCTTGTCCAGCTTATAGGACACGGTGTTGTAATACGCGTCCATGATCGCTTCTTGATCCAGACCCAACGCATACAGCAGCGTGGTCACCGGCAATTTGCGGCGACGGTCGATCCGGGCGAACACGATGTCCTTGGCGTCGAACTCAAAGTCCAGCCAGCTGCCGCGATACGGGATGATGCGGCAGGCAAACAGCAGCTTGCCCGACGAGTGGGTCTTGCCCTTGTCGTGGTCAAAGAACACACCGGGCGAACGATGCATCTGGGACACGATCACACGCTCGGTGCCGTTCACGATGAACGTTCCGTTCGGCGTCATCAGGGGCATATCGCCCATGAACACGTCCTGTTCCTTGATGTCCTTGACCGAACGTGCGCCGGTGTCCTCATCGACATCAAAAACGATCAGACGCAGAGTGACCTTCAGCGGCGCGCTATAGGTCATATCGCGCTGCATGCACTCTTCAACGTCGTATTTCGGCTTTTCCAGATCGTATTTCACGAACTCCAGAACGGAGGTTTCGTTGAAATCCTTGATCGGGAAAACCGACTGAAACACACCTTTGATGCCCTCGCCATCGGTTGGCTGCTCTGCATCGCCGGAGCGGAGAAAAAGATCATAAGAAGATTTTTGCACCTCAATGAGGTTTGGCATTTCCAAAACTTCACGGATTTTGCCGTAATATTTACGAAGACGTTTCTGGCCAAGGAACGTTTGAGCCATGTCAGATGTCACCTTTCGATGTTCTCAGCGGGCAAAGACACCGTCGGGCCCCGGCATCTTGCACATTCGAGACGACACGTCCGGATCAATTCATGGCCACCGTCCCGAAGGCAGCCTCCCGATCCAAGAACCGCGTCTTAGAAAACACCCCAATTCATGAGGTCCTTTCTAAGACAGGTTCGGCTGGACCCGAATTTCTCCGGGCCCAGCCAAATTTCCGACGCATCAGCGATGCGCCATTGGACTGACTTAGGCCAGTTCGACCTCGGCGCCAGCTGCTTCCAGCTTGCCTTTGATCTCTTCGGCTTCGGCTTTGTCCACGCCTTCTTTGATCTTGCCGCCAGCTTCGACCAGCTCTTTGGCTTCTTTCAGGCCCAGACCGGTGATGCCGCGAACTTCTTTGATCACGTTGATTTTCGAAGCGCCGGCGTTCTTCAGAACGACGTCGAATTCGGTTTTCTCCTCAGCAGCTGCACCGCCGGCGTCGCCAGCTGCACCTGCGACCATGACGGCGCCGCCAGCTGCGGGCTCGATGCCGTACTCGTCTTTGAGGATGGTTTTCAGTTCTTGTGCTTCCAGCAGGGTCAGACCCACGATGCTTTCTGCGAGTGCTTTCAGATCAGCCATTGTATTAGCTCTTTCCGTTTTACAGTGTGTGTTCCAACGTCAGGGTATTCACCCCACGCAGATCATTCAGTGCCAACCGCTTACGCAGCTTCCGCCTTCTCTTCGATGGTGGAAAGGATGCTTGCGATATTGCTTGCAGGTGCGCCAATTGCACCGGCGATGTTGCTTGCAGGCGCGCCAAGCATACCAGCGATCGTAGCAATAAGCTCTTCACGCGACGGCATTTTCGACACGGCTGTAACACCAGCCCGGTCCAGAGCGTTCTCGCCCATTGCACCGCCAAGGATCTCGAACTTTTGGTTCTCTTTGGCGAAGTCCTCGGCCACCTTGGCTGCTGCCACGGGGTCCTCGGAATAGGTCAGAACGGTCATACCCGTCAGCAGGTCACCAATGCTTTCACATGGCTTTCCGTCGAGGGCGATTTTGGCGAGCCTGTTCTTGGCAACACGCACGGCACCACCCGCGTCACGAGCACGTGCGCGAAGGTCCTGCATCTCGGCAACTGTCAGACCGGCGTAGTGGGCAACCACTACGACGCCAGAGCTTTCGAAGATTTGGCCGAGTTCCTCGACCACTTTCTCTTTCTGGGCTCTATCCACAGTTCTCTCCAAGTTTGGGGCGATCACTCACCCCGGCTCATATTTGCCGTGGCATACGCCCCGGCGTTCAGGTCCGTTGTTACGGGATTGGCCAAAATGCGCCCGAGGATTGCGACCCTCAGAATTCTTTGGTCTTACCCGTCTCAGGCAGGAGATTAAGGGGCCGAATGGACCCACCCACCGTCTTGGACGAAACGAAATAAAGCGCACGACGAATCGCACGCTTTACTCCGCAGGTCTTATTAGGGCAGATGGCTGGGGTTTCCAAGGGGTAAATTGCTTTTGCAGGGCGGTTTTGATCGCTCTGTACAGCCTGTGCCCATGATCTGGTTTCCGCGCAAACCACGCATTGACTTGTCCAGCGGTCTGGGGTCCTGTCAAGCCACCCTTTCAACCCTATTCCAAGTCACTTTCACAATCACATGCCACGCCTTTCTGAACAAGAACACAAGCTGGCACGCGGCTACGTAGAGGAATTTTCCGAACAAGCGCTGACCGAAACCGTAAAAGGCTATCAGTGTATCTACAGATCTCACGATTTTGGCGACACACGGTTTTTGCTGAGGGTCGAAACCGCTTTCGGGGACTACGCCCTGAAAATTGATCTCGACTCCCCAATGACAGGACGATTGCGCAAGGAATATGAGCTTCTGACCAGGCTGGCGCGCTATTTTGAAGCCTCAAAAACGACCCGTGTCGTGCAACCTGTCTATGAATCGCTGGGCAACACATTTTTCGTGACCGAGTTCGTTGACCGGCCGACGGCTGCGGACATCATTCACAACAGCACCGACAATGAGCAGGTCGCGCAGATTTACCGGCGCGCCGGGGACTGGTTGCACGACCTGCACGGCCATCACCCCGCCAAAGACTATGGGTTTCGCCCCAAATGGATGACGGACAGCATTCAAGAGCTGCTGGACTTCGCCCCGAGGGACATTCGCACCGAGAGCCGCGAGATGCTTGGTGTCCTTTTGGCCGAAAGCCGAACCCTAAAGGGCACCCCCGAGACTCAGGTATTCTCGCACGGGGATTTTCACAGTCAGAACCTCATAGTCGGACAGGGCAAAATGATCGGCCTGGATTTCACCGAAGCGCGGGAAAAGCTGGCGGTTTACGACATAGTCGATTTCCTGAAGTCGGATATTTTCAGAAACGCCGAACCCAGTGAAGTTGATCGCAGTGGTATTCTGAAAATCAACAAGGACATGTTCTTTCGTCGTTACAGGCATCCGATCCACACAGGCATACTGGATTTCTGTATTCGGGGACGCCTTCTGAAAGACTGGCTCGTGCTCTGGCACGAAAATCACGACTGTAGCGCGTACGAAGAAGACCGGCGCGATCGGCTGGGTTACAGGCTGCGCATCGCCTTCGACATCGGGCGCTGACGGGCCACGTGTTCGCCCTCGATCGCTAGTCAGCGTGCTGAAGTATGTCTCGCAGGGCGGTTTGCGTGTCTGGACGATGTCCATTAGCAATCGCCGCACGAAAGCCCCTGCCCCATAGATGCAGACCGAACGTCGTAGGGGCCAGAAAATCGACCAGTTTGGAATCCGGTCGCGCCAAATCCGGCATCTGCTTGGCCGTTACGTTGTAAAACCCGGTGTGGTCATGCGCAAACGAGGCTTCACCTGTAGTATTCAATGCCTCGGTAAGAGCCATCGGCCCAGTTGCGCCCCACCTCAATTTCCCGAAGGGTTTCGGCTCTTGCTGGTCAACCGCATCGTTCAGCGCGAACAATCGCTTCAAACCGCTCCATGTATCCGAAATGCGTTCGTTCTCATCGAAAACTTCACCCAACATCAGCAGCGTTCGACTGTCGGCGGGTAGTCCAAAAACGGCATTGTTGAAGAATGAATGATACGAGCGGTTCTTGGGCGAGTCCTTCAACACAGCGCCGATGCAGAAACCTTTGCGGGCTGCAACAGAGTCCAACAACTCCGAGGCCGGTTTCACCATGAACATATCTGTGTCCAATCAAATCGCCCCGGTTTTCCTGACCATGTGGTAACGAAAAACGTCTGCGTGGATTGCAGGGCTATTATACCTGATGTGGCGAATGACCCGGTTCGGCTCGTATATCTCGCGCGCATCAACGACCTCGATGCCTTGAGGGACATTTTTCAGCGGAGAATAGGAATAAAGCAGCGGATTATATCCCTGCGACTGCATGGACTGCAGGCACGCGCGCTCTAAAAGACCCAGCTCATCGCCAAGCCATAATGTTCCAAAACCAGAAGTCTGCGCCGTCTCTGCTATCGGCTTGGCAGGTTGCGCAGTTGCAGGAACTTTCCGAGGCTTCAGGTGCAGCCAACGCATTGGGTACAGCCGACCTTCTGACGCCAAGATCCACGTCAGATCGTCAGGCAGCGCCAGTTCGGTACGAAGTTGCAATAGATCGCGCTTGGTGTCGTCGATGATTTCACAGTCAAAAAGGATAGCGGCATCCCGCAAAAGGCGTTCCTGCTTTTCAGCGTCCAGCCATTCGCCCCCGGCGTGAAGTTCAATCAGAAACTCCGAGGCTCGGTAGTTGGACAGAAATTCAAAGGTCAGCAGGTCAAACTCTGCGCCCTCAATATCAATGAGAAAGAAAAGTTCCTCGGACCGGTGTGTGTCGTGAAGGGCTTCGTCAATCGAGTTGCCTGTTGCCTCTCCGAACACAGAGACCTTGTCCGACACGCCATTCGCAGCCGCCGTTTTCTGGATCACACGACGGCCTCGCCGCTTTTGTTCAAAACAAATACTGCGCTCGAAATGTCCGGCCTGCACCAAGCCCACACCCCAATACCCATCCGCCGCGCCGAGATCGACCAGGGTAGGTTTCGAGCTTTGGGTAAAAATGTCCTGTTTTTGCTGCTCGTAGTACCCAATTAGCTTAGAGCAAAGATCCGCAGTGCCCCAACTGTGCTCATTCACGATCCGAAAACCGGTGAGACAGCCGCCCTGGACCACCCCTTCGACTTCCTCAAAGTACCGAAGGCTGACGTCGGTGCGGAACCGCGTGATTGTTCGCCGCAACTGCCTGAGTTCTTTAGCCGTTTTTTGAAGTCGCATCATGTCTTCTGCTAGCGAATAACCCTTAGACACCTGTAGTTGCTTTCTCGTCGGCGCGAAACCCCATTGATTGAATGCAAGCCCCGGGTCCGACTTAGATCGCCCACACCATGAATATAAGATCGCAAAAAGAAAAACGGGCGACACATGCCGCCCGTTTCAAAAAACAACAACTGCCTGAGGCTTATTCGCCCGCAGCGGCCGCCACATCCAGAGTCACGCCCGGGCCCATGGTCGAGCTCAGCGCGATTTTCTTCATGTAGGTGCCCTTGGCGCCCGACGGCTTGGCCTTGGCCACTGCCGAAACGAAAGCACGGACGTTTTCAACCAGCTTGGCTTCGTCGAACGACGCTTTGCCAACGCCAGCGTGCACAACGCCGCCTTTTTCCGCCTTGAACTGTACTTCACCGCCCTTGGCTGCTTCCACGGCCGCTTTCACGTCCATGGTCACGGTGCCAACCTTGGGGTTCGGCATCAGGTTGCGGGGGCCCAGAACTTTACCCAGACGACCGACGATCGGCATCATGTCCGGGGTGGCAATGCAGCGATCGAATTCGATGGTGCCGCCCTGAATGGTTTCCATCAGGTCTTCTGCGCCAATGATATCCGCGCCTGCTTCTTTCGCTTCGTCCGCCTTGGGGCCGCGAGCAAATACAGCAACGCGCATCGCTTTACCGGTGCCGTTCGGCAGGCCGACAACGCCGCGAACCATCTGGTCTGCGTGACGGGTGTCAACGCCCAGGTTCAGAGCGATTTCGATGGTCTCGTCGAATTTCGAGGTCGCGTTGGACTTAACCAGGGCAACAGCTTCTTCGATCGACAGGTTTTCCTTGCCGGCGACAGCTTCGCGCGCAGCGCGGGTGCGTTTACCAAGTTTTGCCATCTTACTTCACCTCGATGCCCATGGAGCGGGCCGAGCCCAGGATGATCTGCATTGCGCCTTCGACGTCGTTGGCGTTCAGATCTTTCATTTTGGCTTCGGCGATTTCGCGAACCTGCTTCGAGGTCACGGTGGCCACGGTCTCACGACCGGGGTTCTCGGCACCACGGGGGCGGTTACGCTTACCGACCGGCTTCAGGCCAGCTGCTTTTTTCAGGTAATAAGACGCGGGCGGCGTCTTGATGTCCATGGTAAAGGACTTGTCCTGATAATAGGTGATCACGGTCGGGCAAGGCGCGCCTTGCTCCATGTCTGCGGTCTTGGCGTTGAACGCCTTGCAGAATTCCATGATGTTGATGCCGCGCTGACCCAGCGCCGGACCAACTGGCGGCGACGGGTTCGCCTGACCTGCAGGAACCTGCAGTTTCATCGTACCAGCAAGCTTCTTGGCCATTTGGTTTTCCTTTCAACTAAGGCAGGACGCGTCCCACCCGGTTTATGTTGCGTGGTCCGGTCCGGGATCGCGATCCCAGCAACCTCCCACGAGAGAATCTCGCCCGAAGACGATAGAGGCGGCGTTTACAGGGGAATGGTGGGGTTGGCAAGTGGATACGCCATTTACCCCGCTTGCGCCCTTTCAACGTGAAGTAGCAACCAGCGATACCGACTTCCGTCGTCCGAAAGAGAATAGTCTCAGTCTGAGAAAATACCTAATGTAGGCGCAAATTATGATAGCATAGGGGCATAATGTTTATGAAATTGGCAGGTTCCATTTTGATAACCGTGCTCACGGTTGGTATCGTCGACCCCCTTGAGGCCGAAACAGTGACGCGCGAAGTTAAGAGCGGGAAATCGCCGCGAGAGGTAGTTGGTCGAGGGTTCCGGGATTTCGAGCGAGGAACTTGGCAGCCCGCCAAACCTTACGGCGCACAAATTGTGTCCGATCCGCCGGGTGGTCTCGATGGCAAGGCCCTTCGCATGGAGCTGCGGTATGGGGATTGCGGGCGTGAAAGGAAATGGGACGACTGCGCTCAAGGCAACGAGAGAGTAGAGTTTGCAAGGTACAACGCGTTTAAGCACGGACAGCGCAAAAAGTACCAATGGTACGTTTATTTTGCGCCGGGATTTACGGACAAAGGTTCTGAACAGATTGTTGTCACTCAGTTTTCAATGATGGGAGCCAATTCACACCCTTTCCAGTTCGCAGTTCGCGGCAATAAACTCATAGCTTTGAAACGTGTGGAGAGCACTGATTGGAACTATGAAAGTCTTGTCCGCACGATAATACCGGCGTCAAACCTGACCGGCCGGTGGCACAAGGTGAATGTAGATGTGAAATGGACCACTGGGGACAATGGTCACTTTCTGGTTTGGGTCAATGACGCTCCTGTTTATCAGTGGAAAGGGCGTACTTTGGGTACTGGAACCGAGGGAAAGGTTGCCATGGGCCTATATAGGAAAAAACCCCGAAGCCACGCACCACCAGCTGTGCTCTACCTTTCCGGGATCAAAGAAAATTAGAAAATGTATCTCTCCGGGAATTTGGTTTGCGCCCGAGGCCAAGAAATTGACTCAACAGAACGCCAAGTGCCAAAGCGTCCATTCGCAAAAGAGATCCCGGTACGACCAAAAAACTAGGCATCAAAAAAGCCGCGTGCGATTAGGCGACGCGGCTTTTTTGGAATTTTTCTCTGCCACTCAGCCCTGCTTGGTTACCTGCGTAAAGTCCAGCTCGACCGGCGTCTCACGACCAAAGATCGAGACCGAAACCTTCAGCTTCTGGTTCTCGTCGTCCACGCCTTCGACCATGCCGTCGAAATCCTCGAACGGGCCATCGTTGACTTTGACCTTTTCGCCGACCTCGAAGCTGATCATCAGCTTGGGCGCTTCTTCGCCTTCCTGAACGCGGTTCAGGATCTGGTTCACCTCGGCGTCGCGCATCGGCATCGGGCGGCCTTGTGGACCAAGGAATCCGGTGACGCGGTTGATCGAGTTCACTAGGTGATAGCCCTGATCCGACATCTCCATATGCACCAGCACGTAACCGGGCATAAAGCGGCGTTCGGTCGTGACCTTCTTGCCCCGGCGCACTTCAATCACCTCTTCGGTGGGCACCAGAACCTCGTCGATATCGTCCTCAAGGCCCTGCTCGGCGACGGACGTGCGGATTTGCTCTGCGATCTTCTTTTCAAAGTTGGAAAGAACGCTGACCGAGTACCACCGTTTCGCCATGAACCTGTCGTCCTTGTTTACCTTCGGCGCATCCGATCAATCAGACGCGGCCGTCATTGAAATTCCATCACGTGACCCGGAATAAAAAGCGGCGCACAGCCCGAATCGCCGCACGCCCATTCCGAATAGTCCCGCGTCACTACTCTGACATCGCGCGCGGTGCAAGGGGCAAGCGGTGTTTCCGCGCGCCTGAACGGGTTTACCCGAACGCACCCAGGATCAGCTGCAGACCGCCGCGAATGCCCAGATCGACCAGCGCAAAGAACACGGCGGTCAGGGCCGCCATGATGAACACCATGACCGTGGTCAGCAGAACCTCGCGGCGCGTGGGCCAGACGACCTTTGCAACCTCGGCGCGGACTTGCTGAATGAACTGGATCGGATTCATGGTAGCCATTTGGCGGTGTTCTCTCTGCTAGCGGATGGGCCGGACATAACCGGGCATTGCGGCAATTTCAAGGGCTGTCAGGGCTTGGGCTTGTCGTCCCATTCATCGCTGAGGATGCGTCGCGCGTCGCCTTCGGGATCGTCATACTGGTTTGAGCGCACCGTGTAGACAAACGCCACCAGCCCAACCCCGCCCAGAAACAGGGAAATCGGTATCAGATAGGCCAGAACTTCCATCGCTTTACCTTACACGCAGCGCGTTCAGAGACACGGTGATCGACGAGGTCGACATTGCCAAAGCCGCAATCAGGGGCGTGGCCAGACCGACCACCGCCAGCGGCACCGCGATGATATTATAGACGGTCGCGATGCGAAAGTTCTCGCGAATCCGTTTCGTTGCCTTTACCGCCGTGTCACAGGCGTCAGAGATCGGCGACAGGTCATTGCCCAGCAGCACGATGTCCGAGGCCACCCGCGCCGCATCCAGTGCCGAGGCCGGAGAGATCGACACATGGGCCGCTGCCAGCGCCGCCGTGTCGTTCAGACCATCGCCTACCATCAGCACATGACGGCCCTGATCGCTCAGGTTCTGCACGTGCTTGGCCTTGTCCTGTGGCAGAGCCTGCGCGATCCATTTCTGGATGCCCAACTTGTCCGCCAGCGCCTGAACAGCGCCTTGGGTATCGCCCGAAATCAGGATGACCTGTTTACCCGCATCGCGGAACGCCTGCACCGCCTCGGCAGCACCAGATCGCAGGCTGTCCGAGAACAGGAAGGCCACCGGTGGCTGCCCGGCGATGGAGAGCCACGCGGCGGCCTGATCCCCCTCCTCCGCGCCCGTCCATGCAGCCCGACCAAGGCGGACACGCTGACTGTGGTAAGTGCCTTCGGTGCCGTATCCCGGAACCTCGGTGATGTCTTTCAACGTAGCGGGCTTGATCCCAGCTTCGCGTGCCGCTTGTGTCAAGGCGACGGACAAAGGGTGCGACGACGCCTCGGCCAGAGCCAGCGCGACCTCAAGGTCAGCGCGGGAATGATCGCCCAGATTGGTCAGCTCGGGCGTGCCCGAGGTTAGCGTTCCAGTCTTGTCGAAAACGACCGTATCGACCTCGGCCAGACGCTCCAATGCGGTTGCGTGCTTGATCAGCATCCCCTTGCGGAACAACCGCCCCGAGGCCGCTGTGGTCACCGCAGGCACCGCCAGACCCAACGCACAGGGGCAGGTGATGATCAGCACGGCGGCGGCGATATTCAGCGCCGTCCGAACGTCACCGGAATAAATATACCACCCCACAAAGCTGAGCGCTGACAGGATATGCACCCCCGGCGCATAGAGCTTGGCCGCCTTGTCCGCCAACGACGTGTACCGCGACCGGCCAGATTCCGCGATGGCCACCAGATCGGCCATACGATGCAGCGAGGTATCCTCGCCTACCGCTGTCGCGCGAATGGTCAGGGGGCCGGTCAGGTTGACCTCCCCGGCACTGACGGTCAGGCCCGCTTCGGCAAAAACCGGCAGGGTTTCCCCGGTCAGCAGGGACCGGTCCAGTTGGGACTGGCCCGAAACAATTTCGCCATCAACTGGCATCCGCCCACCGGGGCGGACCAGAACCAGATCGCCGACATTAAGTGTCGCAACGGCGACTTCTTCCTCAACCCCGCTTACCACGCGGATTGCGCGGGGGACTTCCAACGCGGTCAGCTCCTCAGCCGCAGATCGGGCGGCGGCGCGGGTGCGGTAATCCAGATAGCGTCCGGCCAGCAGAAAGAAGGTCAGCGTCAGGGCGGCATCGAAATAAGCGTGCTTACCGCTGAGCGCGGTTTCCCACAGGGACGTGATCAGCGCCAGCAGGATCGCCAGCACGATCGGCACGTCCATGTTCAGACGGTGCACCCGCAAAGCCGACCACGCATTCGCAAAGAAGGGCTGCGCGGAAAAGGCGATCGCGGGCAATGCGATGGCCGCAGAAATCCAGTGGAACATATCCCGCGTTGCATCCGCCGCCCCGGACCAGACCGAGACCGACAGCAGCATCACGTTCATCGACGCAAACCCGGCCACCGCCAGCCGCATCAGCAGGTCCCGCCCTGCCTTGTCCGCTTGCGTCGCAGACAGCGCACCGGGGTCCAGCTCATGCGCTTCATAGCCTGCGCCTTCCAGAACCGGGATCAGGTCAGCCGCAGACAAGCCCGGTGCGGCTTTGACCATCGCGCGCTTCAGGGTCAGGTTGACACGCGCATCTTCTACGCCGGGGTGGGCATTCAGCTCACGCTCGACCGTGGCGATACAGGCCGAGCAATGGATGCCCGGCAGGGACAGCGCAATCTGCACATCTTCCGGGATCGGGCGCGCAGGTTCCGCAGGGCTTGCAATGCAACCCGGACAGGCGGCCGTGCCAGATGAAAGCTGCGCCGTCATTCCCTATCCCTTTACATACAGCGGCACGCGCTGAGCGAACTCGGCCCCGCTGTGATCTTTTGCGACCAAACGGATGTTCCAATTTCCCTTGCCCAGCGACGCGGGCGTTGCATAGGCAGTTCCGTCAAAGCTGAAGTCCGGAGAGAAGTCATCCTTTACATGCGTGGCCCGTCCAACGACGGCCTGCAACTCGGCCACTTCGACAGGCGCACCGGTCTGGTCTGTTATGTGCAGAATCAAAAGCCCACCGGACAGCTCAGCACGGATATCCCATCCCAGCGCCTGATGTTCTTGCAGGCGTTCGTTAAATTCCTGACTGGCGACGTAAGAGTTCTTGACCTCCAGCCCCGGAAAAGTCTTCACCGCGCTGTAGGCCAGTACAAGGTTTACCGTGATGATCACGCCAAATGCAGCCACAAAGACGGCCAGGGCATGTTTGCCGGTGAATTTACGTTCGGCCATGTTCAGTTCCCTTGCCCGTTAAAGGTTGTGTCCTTGAAGGCACGCTCTCCGCTTTGCAGGTCTTCGACCCAGATGCGCACCGGAGTAACGTCAGTTGACGCCGGGCCGGTTCCACCAGAGGCCACGATATAGACGCGCGTTAATTGTGCCGTATCTGCAGCGACATTGACAGTGTCACCGTCATTGCCTTCGATCTGAACCTGAAGGGCCGGGTCCCCTGCCAACGTCAGTTTGAACGGCCGCTCCTCGCCATGCTTGTTGCGCAGGCGCACGTCATAGGTGTTGCGGATCGTACCGTCGGACAGGGTCACAAAGGTCGGGTTCCGAACGGGTGCCACGGTCAGATCAATATCGGACCGGATGAACAGCGCAAACAACAGCGCAAAGCCGACCGCAGCCCACATCCCTGTGTACATGATCGTCCGGGGACGCAGAATGTGCTTCCAGACGTTCCGAGGCGGTTGACCCTCACGCTCGCGCGTTTCATCGCTCAGCGCCATATAGTCGATCAGGCCACGCGGCTTGCCGATCTTGGCCATCATGTCATCACAGGCGTCGATGCAAAGCGCGCAGGTGATGCATTCAAGTTGCTGCCCGTCGCGGATGTCGATCCCAACCGGGCAGACATTCACGCAGGCCATACAGTCGATGCAATCCCCCAACTCGGAATCAGCAGTACGCTTGCCCTTGCCGCGTGGTTCACCCCGCCATTCGCGGTAACCAACGACCAGAGTGTCCTCGTCCATCATCGCCGCCTGAATACGCGGCCAGGGGCAAGCATAGATACATATCTGCTCACGCGCGAACCCGCCAAACAGGAAGGTCGTGCCGGTCAGGATCAGCATCGTGGTATAGGCTACCGGGTGCGCATTACCCGTCACCAGATCGCGCAAAAGCGTTGGCGCGTCGGCGAAATAGAACACCCAAGCCCCACCTGTCGCCAAACCGATCAGCAGCCAGACGGTCCACTTCGTCACACGCAGCCGCGCCTTGCGGAAGTCCAGCTTCTCTTGCCGGTGTAGGCGCAAGCGCGCGTTTCGGTCGCCCTCAATCCAGCGTTCGACCAGAATATACAGGTCTGTCCAAACCGTCTGTGGGCAGGCATAGCCGCACCAGACACGCCCCAACGCCGAGGTAAACAGGAACAACCCCAACCCGGCCATGATCAATAGACCTGCAACAAAGTAGAACTCGTGCGGCCAAATCTCGATCCAGAAGAAATAGAAACGACGATTGGCCAGATCCAGCAGCACCGCCTGATCCGGCAGGCTGGGTCCGCGATCCCATCTGATCCACGGCGTCACGTAGTATATGCCCAGTGTGACAGCCATGATGATCCATTTCAGGTTGCGAAATGGCCCGGATACGCGCCGGGGAAAGATGGGCTCCCTTGCGGCGTAGAGGCTGGGGGCGGGGTCGGAATCGCTCACGGGCTGGCTCCAGATGTGGCAGTATTTGGCGTCTTTTTCCAGATCACAAAGGTAGGCTCTTTGACATGGGTCAAAAGCGCATCGTACAGACACCTTTTGTCACAGTCTGACGACTTGCCCCCTAAGCCAACTGACAAAGATTTTGGCGGCAGGACGAAGCGGTATTTCGCCCGTTACGATATAATAGCCGCTATTTTCAGGCTCGCAAAACAGTTCCACAAGCTGCCCAGAGGCGATGTCGCTCTCGACAAAATGCCGCGCCGTGACTGTCACGCCCTGACCGGCGCGCAATGCGTCCAGCAAAAGGTTTCCCGGCAAGGCGATCCGCCCGGCACCCGGGCCGTGTTCGACGCCATGTCGCGCCAGCCAGGTTGTTGCCTCGGTTGTGCCCAGTTCTTCCAGCCACGGGAGCTGGCTTAGCTCTTGCGGTGTCCACTCAACCCGACCCCCAAGCAAGTTCCGTGCAGCGACTATCACGATGGGGCTGCTCAGCAACAGGTCCGAGTCAATGCCGGACCAATCTCCGCTGCCGTACCGGATTGCCACGTCCACACCGCCGGGGCTTGGGTTGACCAGTTTCGGCGTCGGGTCCAGAGCCAGAGGAATGTTCGGAAATTCTGCTTGAAAGGCAGGCAGGCGCGGCATCAGCCAGGACGCAGCGAATGAGGGCGTCAGAGAAACGTGGACAGGACGGTCCTGATCTGTTTGCGTCAGGTCCGCAACGGCTGCTCCGATTGCGCCAAACCCCAGTCGGACTGCACGCGCCAGCTTTTCACCCTCGGGGGTCAGGGTCATGGATTTCCCTGATCGATCCAGCAACGAAACGCCCAAGTACTTTTCCAGCGTCCGCAACTGCTGACTGATGGCAGCGTGGCTGACATTCAACGCCGCACCAGCTTGGACAATGTTCTCAGCCTCGGCAAAGGCCGAAAATGCCCGAAGCGAGGCCAGAGGTGGCATTTTCATCCAGTTCATCTGTAAGCCCTGCTTACACAATAGAATTGTAATTGAGTCGCATTTTTCCGCCAGAAGTTCAATCTTTTCTGCATGCACAAACCGGAAAGGAGAGGCAAAATGCTCTCAATCCTTGCAAGAACCTTCATGGTCGCGACTCAAACCAGAGATCGCGATGAAAGTATCGACAAACCCCGCCTTGGGTCGCGGTCAAAGCACTGGTCGGCACATGATCATTGGAAAAGAAAAAGCCCAGCGCACGAAAAGGTGCATCTGGATTGCATCATTCGCGATTAGTAGTCTGGGAAATTAGCACCGGCTGTTCAGGAAACGCGCGAACAGATGGAACAGCCGGTGCCTCAACCTTCGGGCGGCGAACCGTCCGAAGGTATTCTTCAAACCTTACTGACCACCACCCAACTGGTGGACATAGGCAGTCACAGCGCGGATCTGCGCATCAGTCAGACGGTTTTCCCAGGCGGGCATCACACCGAAGCGGCTGTAAGTGACCGTCTCGGTCAGAGCTTCTTCGCTGCCACCATAGAGCCAGATCGCGTCGGTCAGGTTCGGCGCACCCTGGAACACGTCACCCGTGCCGTCTTCGCCGTGACACGCAGCGCAGTTGTCCTCAAAGACAACCTTGCCCGCTTGCGCCGCGACGTCATCCGTCTGAGCCTTGCTCAGAGACATGACGTACTGAACCACCTGCGTGATCTCTTCTTTCTCGAGAATCTCGCCAAAGGCCGGCATCTCGGAATAGCGTGCGTCGTCGCTTTCTTCGTTCCGAATACCGTGGGCAATGGTGAACTCGATATCTTCGAGCGTTCCGCCCCACAGCCACGCATCATCCAGCAGGTTCGGGAAGCCGGGCGCGCCCTGTGCACCGGAACCATGGCACTGTGCACACCAGGTGCGGAACACCGCGCCACCCGAGTTTACCGCGAATTGCTGCAATTCAGGATCCTTCGAGATGTCCTCAAGCGGTGTTTCCACCAGCTTGGCATTCCAAGGCGCGTTGGCCTCCTGGAAGGCAACCATTTCTTCCTGAACCATCCCACGAGAGGACCAGCCCAGAACGCCAGCGGTCGCGGATTGAACCAACGGCCACGCCGGATACATGATCGTATAAATCACGCCCCAGATAATTGTGACGTAGAAAGTCCACAGCCACCAGCGGGGCATCGGGTTGTCAAACTCTTCGAGACCGTCCCAGCTGTGTCCGGTTGTCTTCGGATCACCCGGCAGTTTTTCAGGTGTCTTGCTCATGGCCGCGCCTCCTTGGGTGTGGCGGGATTGTCGCCCCCTAGGGGCGCAGCTTTGTCGTCGCCCCGGAGGGGCGCTGGTGCGTCAGCGTGCCGGAAGGGGATGTTGGCAGTGTCTTTGTATTCCTTGCTGGCACCCGGGCGGAATACCCAGATCACGATGCCAACAAAGAAGGCAAACAACAGTAGCAACATCCAGCTATCCGCGAACTGCCTGAGGATTGTGTATTCTTCCATCACACCCTCCTTTAGCGGTTCGGATCCGGGGTGAAGGTCGAGAAATCGACCAGCGTTCCCAGCATCTGCAGGTAAGCGATCAGCGCGTCGGCTTCGGTCAGTTCAGGCTGACCATCAAAGTTACGCACGTTGACCTTGTCTCCATAACGTTCCAGCAGTCCGTCATAGTCGCTGTCCGGATCGGCTTGCGCACGGAAGTCCGCCTGGGCGTTGGCCAGCATTTCTTCTGTATAGGGCGTGCCCACGACCGCGTTGGCAGCCATGATGTCGCCGATATACTTGCCGTCCAGCTTTCGGTGCTCGAGGAAGCCATATTTGGGCATCACCGATTCCGGCACCACCGACTGTGCATCGCGCAGATGGTCCACGTGCCACTGGTCCGAGTAACGGCCACCCACACGGGCCAGATCAGGCCCGGTGCGTTTCGATCCCCACTGGAACGGGTGATCATACATCGACTCAGCCGCCAGCGAGTAGTGGCCGTACCGTTCAACCTCGTCCCGCATCGGACGGATCATCTGGCTGTGGCAGACATAGCAGCCTTCGCGCAGATAGACTTCACGACCCGCCATTTCGAGAGGGGTGTAGGGACGCATGCCCTCCACCTTCTCGATTGTGTTCTCAAGATAGAACAGCGGGGTGATCTGAACGATGCCACCGATGGTCACGACCAGAAAGCTGAATACCAGCAGGAGGGTCGCGTTGGTCTCGAGGATCTTATGTTTGTCGAGAATTGCCATTGCTCCGGCCCTCCTTATTCAGCCGGGACCGCGACGGACAGGCTGGCTTCTTTAGCCGGTGCCTTCCGCACAGTCATCCACAGGTTGTAGCACATGATCACACCGCCCGCGACGTAGAGCACACCGCCCAGCGCACGTACCACATACATCGGGAACTTGGCGGCCACGGTGTCAGCGAACGAGTTCACCAGGAAGCCGTTAGCGTCCACTTCACGCCACATCAGACCTTCCATGATACCGGTGACCCACATCGACGCGGCATAAAGAACGATACCGATCGTGGCGAGCCAGAAGTGCCAGCTGACCATCTGCAGCGAATACAAACGCTCACGCTTCCACAAGACAGGTACCAGGAAGTACAGCGCACCAAAGGTGATCATACCGTTCCAGCCCAGAGCGCCAGAATGCACGTGACCAATGGTCCAGTCGGTGTAGTGAGACAGGCTGTTCACAGCGCGGATCGACATCATCGGGCCTTCAAAGGTGGACATGCCGTAGAAGCCGACCGAGATGACCATCATACGGATGATCGGGTCGGTGCGCAGTTTGTCCCATGCGCCCGACAAGGTCATCAGACCGTTGATCATGCCACCCCAAGACGGCATCCACAGAACGATCGAGAACACCATGCCCAGCGTCGAAGCCCAGTCAGGCAGTGCGGTATAGTGCAGGTGGTGCGGACCGGCCCAGATGTACAGGAAGATCAGCGCCCAGAAGTGGATGATCGACAGCTTGTACGAGAACACCGGACGCTCGGCCTGTTTCGGGATGAAATAGTACATCATGCCCAGGAAGCCCGCAGTCAGGAAGAAGCCCACGGCGTTGTGGCCGTACCACCACTGGATCATGGCGTCCTGTACACCCGACCAGACGATGACCGATTTCGACCCCCAGATGCTGACCGGGATGGTCAGGTTGTTGACAACGTGCAGCATCGCGACGGTGACGATAAAGGCCAGGTAGAACCAGTTGGCCACGTAGATATGCGGCTCTTTCCGCTTGACGACAGTGCCCAGGAAAACGGCCAGATACGCAACCCAGACGATGGTCAGCCACAGATCGACGTACCATTCGGGCTCAGCGTATTCCTTGGATTGTGTTCCACCCAGAACATAACCGGTCGCGGCCAGTACGATGAACAGCTGATACCCCCAGAACACGAACCACGCCAGGTTGCCGCCCCAAAGACGCGCGGCACTGGTGCGCTGTACCACGTAGAACGAGGTTGCGATCAAGGCGTTGCCGCCAAAGGCAAAAATCACTGCAGATGTGTGCAGCGGACGCAAACGGCCAAAATTCAGATAGCCCTGCGCCCATTCAAAATTCAAAACGGGAAAGGCCAGTTGAAAGGCGATAAATGTTCCGGCGATGAACCCGATCACGCCCCAGAAGGCGGTGGCGATAACGCCATAGCGGATCACGCCGTCCATATATTCGGCCGAACGATCCACAAGAATATCTGGCTCGTCGGTGTTTCTAAGCGTCCAGATGAACAATCCGCCGGCGATCAGCATCACCAGAATTGCATGCACCTGATACGCCAAATCGCGTGCATAATTGGTCCCGATCGCGGCAAAAACCACGATAAGACCAAGCACGATCAGCTTGATGTAATTTGACATATTGCGTCCCTTTGCCATGCTCTGCGCGATTCTCTTATATCGCAGAACCTTATTGACTGGCTGCTCTTTTGTCGGACAGCCGCCTCAACTGCCTTGATCTGTGTCAAGACAAGCCGCCGAATACTATGACAATGCTATAGAAACGACTGGGCCAGAAAGTCGCATTTTGCAGTGGTCCGAAGGCAAGAGGTCAAAATGGCTTACAAATCTCTTCTTACTGTCATGACAAATACCGAACAATCGAACGCAGCGCTCACGCAGTTGGCGGCGCTTGCCTCGGCTCAGGATGCCCACGCCGAAGCCCTGTGCCTGGGGGTCGATCGCAGTCAGACAGGGTATTACTATGCGGGCGCAAACGCCCTGATCCTGCAAGAGACGCTGAGCCGCGCGAATGCAGAAGCCGAGGAGATCCTGGCCCACGCAAAAGAGTTTCTGGGCAAATCCGGCATCCGGTGGTCGGCCGAAAACGGAGTGGCGCAGATCGCGGACATCGGACGTCATGTTGCCCACCGTGCACGATTCTCTGATCTGGTGGTTTTGCCTCAGCCTTATGGCGAAGATCGTGGCGCAGAGTGTGAACCCATAGTAGAAGCGGCCATGTTCGAGGGTCACGCCCCCGTTCTCATCACTCCGGCAAACGCGCAACCGTTTGACCGGCCGGGCACCATACTGATCGGCTGGAACGAAAGCGTCGAGGCCATGCGCGCCATTCGTCGCGCCCTGCCCTTCCTGAAACAGGCCGAGCTTGTACGGATCGTCGTGATCGACCCGCCTCGCCACGGCCCGGACCGATCCGATCCGGGTGGGATGCTGTCGCAAATGCTGGCACGGCACGGCGTGAAATGTGAAATCGACGTTCTCAGCAAGACGATGACCCGTGTATCAGACATCCTGAATCGTCACGCCTCGGACACCGAAGCCGACATGATCGTCATGGGCGCTTACGGACATTCGAGATTCCGTGAGGCCATTCTGGGCGGCGCAACGCGAAACATGCTGGAACAATCGCCTGTTCCCGTATTTCTGGCGCATTGAGGCCAGCAAAAGAAAACCGCCCCAAGGGGCGGTTTTTTTATCCTCGCCGTACGAGACCGATCAGGAACAACAAAATGACTGCTCCGATCGTGGCAAACAAGATTGACGAGAACACACCGCCCCCAACCGAAAAACCAAGCGCCGGAAAGATCGTTCCCGCCAGAAACGCGCCGACAACCCCGACGATAATGTTTCCAAACAGGCCGAAGCCCCGGCCTTCCATGATCTTGCCGGAAAGCCAACCGGCTACGGCACCAATGAAGATCATGGCCAGTAGGCTGCTGAATTCCATGGTTTGCTCCTGAACTGTCTGCACTCAGCCCACTAAACCATGACTGATGCGTCAGGTCACGTCAGACCAGAAAACCACCGTCTGAGTCGTCGCCTGCTTCTTCCATCAGACGGCCCATGTCCGGGATGGTCACGTGGCGTTTGCCTTCAAGGCTAATGACGCCGTCCCGTTTCAGCGCTGAAATCTGGCGGCTGACCGTTTCCAGGGTCAAACCAAGGTAATCCGCCATAGCCTCACGCGTCAGCGGCAGGTCAAAGACAATCGGCCCGGCATTCCCCTTTGGACTGATCGAGGCATCCCGGCGGGCGATGATAGACAACAGGCTGGCGATCTTTTCGCGCGCAGTTTTGCGCCCAAGAACCAGCATCCATTCACGCGCTGCATCCAGCTCATCCAGCGTCATCTGCAGCAGGCGGTGGGCGATATGCGGGGTCTCGTTCATCAGTTCTTCAAAAGGCTTTTTGCGAAAGCAGCACATCACCAGATCAGTCGTAGCCTGCACATCGTAAGGCGCCGATTCGCGACCGGGCCGTCCGACAAAATCGCTGGGAAGCAAAAGCCCCACCATCTGTGTGCGGCCGTCTTCCATAGTCTGCGTCAACGACGCGATGCCAGACACGACCGATCCCACAAAATTCATCTGATCACCGGACCAGATAATCGTCTGACCAGCCTCAAAACTGCGGTAATACTTAATCGTTTCCAGCTCTTCCAGCTCATCGGCATCGCAATGCGCGCACACGGCCCGATGGCGGATCGGGCAGTCAGCACAGTTCGCATGGTCGATCTTGAATGTGGGTGTCATACACGTTTCCACTTGATCTCTATCAAGGTATCTTTGCGGGCCGTCCTTTAACGGTATCGCCATGATAGTTAAACCACAACTGGCACGGCTTGGACTATTTGACGCGAAAGTACCGCGTTACACAAGCTATCCTACCGCCCCTCACTTCAGCAATGACGTGGGGGCAAGTCTTTATGGGGACTGGATTTCCCGGATCAAGCCCGGTTCCGCCATCTCTTTGTACATCCACGTCCCATTCTGCCGCAGGCTCTGCTGGTTCTGCGCATGCCGGACGCAAGGCACCCAGACCGACAACCCAGTCATCGCCTATGTGGATGTGCTGAAAGCCGAACTGGATCTGCTGGCTGAACGTCTTCCACAAGGGGTGACCCTGTCGCGCTTGCATTGGGGCGGCGGCACACCCACCTTGCTGAGCCCGGATCTGATGCGTGATCTGGCAAAGCGTATTCTGGAAATTGTTCCCCTTGGCCCGAACGCCGAGTTCTCGGTCGAGATTGACCCGAACGAGATTGACGAAGCGCGTCTGGACGCACTGGCAGAGGCTGGAATGAACCGGGCTTCGATCGGGGTTCAGGATTTCGACGACGAAATTCAGAAAACTATTGGCCGGATTCAAAGTTACGACACCACGCGCAAAGCAGCGGAGATGATCCGCGCACGCGGCATTTCCAGCCTGAATGCAGACATCCTGTTCGGCCTGCCGCATCAGACCAAGTCGCGGATGACCGAAAGTGTGCAAAAGCTACTGTCGCTCAGCCCGGATCGCGTGGCGCTATACGGATATGCCCATGTTCCATGGATGGCCAAACGGCAGCAATTGATTCCGTCCGACGCGCTGCCCACCCCGGAACAGCGGCTGGACCTTTTCGACACGGCACGCCGCCTGTTCATGTGGGACAACTACGCAGAAATCGGCATCGACCACTTTGCGACGCAGGATGACGGCCTGACCCAAGCTCTGAAAACTGGGCGGCTCAAGCGGAATTTTCAGGGCTATACCGACGATCAGGCCGAAGTTCTGATCGGAGTAGGCGCAAGTTCGATCTCGCGCTTCCCGCAAGGCTACGCCCAGAACGCGCCCGCAACCTCGGCCCATACCAAGGCAATCCGCGAGGGGCATTTCTCGACATCCCGTGGACATGTGTTCAAGGGGCAGGACGTGCTGCGTGCCCGATTGATCGAGGCACTGATGTGTGACTTTCAGATCAACTCAGCCGAAATCCTGCGCGACCACGATATTTCTGCCGCTGAGTTGAACCAGATGTATCAGACCGCCAACACATCGTTTGATAATCTGCTTAGCGTTACCGAGGACGGCCTGTTCATCCCTACGGAAGCGCGGGCTTTGACCCGAATAATTGCCCGTAGTTTCGACGCCTATGACCTCAGCAAAGCAGGGCACAGTTCGGCGATCTGACGTCTTGCAGATTGCCCGGCTTTGCAGTCCGTCACCCTGAAATACGTGCAGGGGCTTGACGCAGGTATCCGATTTTCTCCACACTTGGGCTGTGCGATCCGCACCCTGAGGCAGGTGAATTCGCAGACAGTTCTTGCCGACGCATCCGCGTGGGACGGTCCTTTTCGTGCAGGTATTACTGCAACCTGAAAGAGGGACAGCACTCATGCGCGTTTTCACCGTCCTCGGCCCCAGTCAGTCGGGCAAGACAACCCTGGTCGAGGCCATTAGCCGCCTCGACGGTCGACCCACCACATTCGACGTATCCGGAACCGTGCACTTGCACGGTTTTTCTTATTTGGACGAACAATGGTGCGCCGTCGACGTCGATGGCGGAGGGGATAATCTGGGCTATGTCGGCCCGGCCATGGCCATTTCCGACGCGGCAGTTGTGGTTGTGCCTCCAGACCCGGACGCCGCCGTTCTCTGCGCCCCTTATCTAAGGCTGGTGGAGGAGGCCGGGATTCCCTGCTTTTTGTTCATCAACCGGATGGACAGCCCAAACGGGCGCATTCGGGACATCATCGCGGCACTACAGACCTATTGCGTTCATCACATCGCGTTGCGGCAAGTCCCCATCCGTGACGGAGACTCCATCGTTGGCGCGGTCGATCTGATTTCGGAACGGGCCTGGAAATACCAAGAGGGAAAGCCCTCGAATCTGATCGAGTTGCCCCAATCTGTGGAAGACCGTGAACAAGAAGCCCGAACCGAGCTTTTGGAAACTCTGTCCGATTTTGACGACAACCTGCTCGAACAACTGATCGAAGACGAACAGCCCCCCAGCGCCGAGATTTATGACCTTGCGGCGCAGGTGTTGCAGAACCATCAGCTTATCCCCGCCTGTCTGGGATCCGCCAGCCATGGCAACGGCCTGACGCGCCTGATGAAAGCCTTGCGGCACGAAGCGCCCGAGTTTGACATCGCAGCCGGTCGCGATGAGGCCGCCGAAAACGCGCGTGCGATCGCAGGGTTTGCCGATGTGAAAAAGCATATCGGCAAAATCATCGTCCTGCGCGGACTGGGAGACGGCGTAATAGCCCACGAGCCATTGGGAGGTGAAACCGTTGGAAATCTGACGAGTTTGGATGCAAAAACCCAGATCGACAAGCTGGACGCGGGACAGATCGGGCTGGCGGTCAAGTCTGACCACCTGAACCCCGGCAATCTCTATGACAGCAAAGAGGCCACGCCGCTGCCCGAGTGGGCCTCGTCCCATCCAGCGGCCCACCGTCAAGTGGTCTCGCCCGCGCACGAACGCGACGATGTACGTTTGTCCAATGCCCTGACCCGGCTGGTCGAGATTGACCCCGGCCTGCACATGGAACAGGACGAGCTGAGCGGACACTCAGTTCTGGGGTCTCAGGGTCCGCAGCATATGCGCCGTGTCAGCGCGAAATTGGCCGAGGATTTCGGGATCGAGATCGTCACCGACCCGGTTGAAACCGCATATCGGGAAACCATACGTACGCCGATTGAACATCGGCACCGCCATCGCAAACAGTCCGGCGGGGCCGGGCAATTCGCCGATGTCGTCATCTCGGTCGCGCCTATGCCGCGCGGGTCAGGATTCCAGTTTGAAGAGGTGGTCAAAGGCGGTGCCGTGCCGCGCAACTATATCCCCTCGGTCGAACACGGGGCCAAGGACGCGCTTGAACAGGGCCCCGAGGGGTTCCCGGTTGTAGATGTGAAAATCACGCTGAGCGACGGCAAACACCACAACGTGGACAGCTCGGACTATGCTTTCCGCACGGCCGGAAAAAACGCTGTGCGTGAGGCGCTGCCACAGGCCAAACCCGTGGTGTTGCAACCGATCCTGAACGCCGAGATTCACCTGCCGTCGGATTTCGTGGGCGATCTGGTGCCCACGATCAGCTCGCTTCAAGGTCAGGTTCTGGGCTTTGAGGGCAATCCCAACGCATCAGGGTGGGAGATTTTCAACGCGCAGCTTCCGGCGGTGGCCGAGGATGAACTGCACCGCAGTCTGGCCAGCGCCACACGCGGCACCGGTTGGGTCAAACTGAGCTTTGATCACTATGAGGAACTGCGTGGCCCGGTGCCAAAACAGGCGGCAAAGGAAAAAGCCAGCGCCTGAGCAAACGCAGGGCGGGCTTCAGCCCGCCGCTGCGATCAATTCCCGGGTGTAATCCGTCTGAGCGTTTTCAAACAAATCCTCGGCAGCGCCCATTTCAATCACGTCGCCATTTCGCATGACGATGACGTTATGGGACATGGCGCGCACGACTTTCAGATCGTGGCTGATGAACAGATAGGCCAGCCCGTATTTGCGTTGGAGGTCACGCAGCAGATCGACGATTTGAACCTGCACCGTCATGTCCAGCGCGCTGGTTGGTTCATCCAGAACCAGTAGCTTGGGCCGCAAGACCATTGCTCGCGCGATGGCGATCCGCTGACGTTGGCCGCCTGAGAACTCATGCGGGTACCGGTCCATTGCGGCCGGGTCCAGCCCGACTTCGGTCATCACCTCAGCCACCAGTTCACGCGGGGCGCGGTGCGGGTCAACTTTGTGGATCGCCAAACCTTCGGCAATGATCTGCTGGCACGTCATGCGCGGGCTGAGGCTGCCGAACGGGTCCTGAAACACGATCTGCATATCCTTGCGCAACCGGCGTAGCTGTCGCGTGGACCAACGCCGGACATCCTGATCGCGAAAGGTGATGCCACCTTCAGACGCGATCAGGCGCATGATCGCCAAAGCCAGCGTTGTCTTGCCCGAGCCGCTTTCACCCACGATCCCCAGCGTCTCACCCGCGCGCACGCTGAGCGTGGCGTCGTTGACCGCCTTGACGTGTCCCACGGTCCGCTTCAGGAACCCGCGCTGGATCGGGAACCAGACCTTGAGGTGATCAGTCCGCGCGACCTCTTCTGCATCCGAGGCCACCGCCTGTGGGTGACCGGACGGCTCGGCCGCCAGCAGCTTGCGGGTATAGGGGTGTTGCGGGTCGTCGAAAATCTCGGCCGTGGGGCCGGTTTCGACGATCTCACCATCCTTCATCACGCATACACGGTCCGCGATCCGGCGCACGATGCCAAGGTCATGGGTAATGAACAACATCCCCATGTTTTCGGATTTCTGCAACTCGGCCAGCAGTTCGAGGATCTGCGCCTGAATGGTCACGTCCAGCGCCGTTGTCGGTTCATCCGCGATCAGGATATCGGGCTTGTTGGCCAGCGCCATCGCGATCATCACGCGCTGCCGCTGTCCGCCCGACAGCTGGTGCGGATAGCTGTCCAGACGATCCTGCGGGTCGCGAATACCAACCTTTGTCAGCAGCTCGACAATTCGGTCACGCGCTGCATCGCCGGTCAGACCCTGATGCAAGGCCAGGGATTCCGCCATCTGTTTCTGGATCGTATGCAGTGGGTTGAGCGAGGTCATCGGCTCTTGAAAGATAAAGCTGATGTCGTTGCCGCGCACATCCATCAGCCTGTCCTCGGACGCGCCGATCATCTCATTCCCGTCATACCGGACGGAACCTTCGACGATCGCGCTATCGCCCAGCAGCGACACTGTCGACAAGGCTGTAACGGATTTACCCGATCCGGACTCACCCACCAAAGCCACCGTTTCACCACGGTCGACGGTGAATGACACCCCCTTCACCGCCGCGCTGACCTGCCCGTCCTGTTTGAACGAGACCTTGAGGTTGTTCACATCCAAAAGGCTCATGAGAAGGTCTTTCTGGGATCAAACGCATCGCGCACGCCTTCAAAGATGAAGACCAGCAGCGACAGCATGATGGCAAAGGTAAAGAACGCCGTGAACGCCAGCCACGGGGCTTGCAGGTTCTGTTTCGCTTGCAAGGTCAGCTCACCCAGAGACGGGGCTGAGGATGGAAGGCCAAAGCCAAGGAAGTCCAGTGAGGCTAACCCACCAATAGTGCCCGTGACGATAAACGGCATGAAGGTCAGCGTGGCGACCATAGCATTCGGCAGCATGTGACGGAACATGATGGTCATGTTTCCCACGCCCAGCGCACGCGCCGCACGCACATATTCAAGGTTCCGCGCCCGCAGGAATTCGGCCCGGACAACCCCGACCAACCCAGTCCAACTGAACAGGATCATCAATGCGACCAGCAACCAGAAACTTCGGCCCAGAATGGCAAACATGATGATGATCACATAAAGCGACGGGGTTGCGGACCATATCTCGATGATCCGCTGGAAAATCAGGTCCAGCCAGCCGCCAAAGAACCCCTGAATAGCTCCGGCGAAAATTCCGATCAGGCTGGCAACGCCGGTCACCATCAGGGTGAACAGGATCGACAGCCGGAACCCATAAATCACCCGCGCCAGCACATCGCGCTTGGTGTCGTCCGTACCCAGCAGGTTCTGGCCATTTGGAGGCAGCGGCGCGGCACCCGGCCGGTCAACGCTGGTGTTGAAGGAATAGGGGATCAAGGGCCAGATAGCCCAGCCGCGCTCGAACCCTTCGGCTTGGAACGTACCGGCGTCGATCTGCTCGATAATGCCCTCGGGGTCGTCGAAACACTGCTCCAACCCGCCGCTGTCGATCAGGCAACGCACTTCGGGATCGCGATAGATCGCTTCGGTCTGGAAGTCGCCCCCAAACTCGGTTTCGGCGTAGAAGTTGAAGACGGGCGTGTAGAACTCGCCCCGGTATTTCACGAGGATCGGTTTGTCATTGGCGATGAATTCGGCGAACAGCGACAGGCCGAACAGGATCGAGAAAATGATCAGCGACCAGAAGGCCCGGCCATTGCGCCGGAAATTGCGCCAACGACGTTGATTAAGCGGAGAAAGCGCCATCTAACCCTCCCGCTTTTCAAAGTCGATGCGCGGGTCGACCAGCACGTACATCAGATCACTGATGATACCGACTACCAGCCCCATCAGGCCAAAGATGAACAGCGTGCCAAAGATCACCGGGTAGTCGCGCGCAACGGCGGCCTCGAACCCCAATCGGCCCAACCCATCCAGCGAGAAGATCGTTTCAATAATGATCGACCCGCCAAAGAACACGCCGATGAACACAGCAGGAAACCCCGCAATCACGATCAGCATAGCGTTGCGGAACACGTGACCGTACAACACCTTGCCCTCGCTCAACCCCTTGGCGCGGGCCGTCATCACGTACTGTTTCTTGATCTCGTCGAGGAACGAGTTCTTGGTCAGCAGCGTCAGGGTTGCAAAGGCCGAAATGGTCAGGGCGATAATCGGCAACGTGATGTGCCAGAAATAGTCGGCGATTTTTCCCATCAGGCTTAGACTGTCCCAATTGTCCGATGTCAGCCCCCGCAGCGGGAAAATCTGCCAGTATGACCCACCGGCAAACAGCACGAGCAACAGGATTGCGAACAGGAAACCGGGAATAGCATAGGCCACGATGATCGTTCCGCTTGTCCAGGTATCAAAGGTCGATCCGTCCTTGATCGCCTTGCGAATGCCCAGCGGGATTGACACCAGATAGGCAATCAGCGTGGACCACAGACCCAGCGAGATCGAGACAGGCATTTTTTCGAGGACCAGATCAATAACGCTGATCGACCGGAAATAGCTCTCGCCGAAATCCAGTGTCAGGTAGTTGCCCATCATGGACAGGAAACGCTCCAACGGCGGTTTGTCGAACCCGAACTCTTTTTCCAGCTCTGTAATGAATTCCGGCGGCAAGCCACGGGCACCAACGTATTTGTCGTCGAACGAGCCTCCGGCGGGTTCGGCGGCGGCACCAGCATCTCCGGCACCCGCGAAGCCTGCGAAAACATCGCCCTGACCTTCGATCTGCGCGATGATCTGTTCGATCGGCCCGCCCGGTACAAACTGAACCAGCGTGAAGTTGACGATCATAATGCCCAGAAGCGTGGGAATAACCAGCAACAGGCGTCTTAGTATATAGGCGCCCATGTTACCGCAGCGCGCCCTTCGTCTTTAACGCAGCCTCTTTCTCGGGGTTGACCCACCAGAGATCAAGGTAGCCAAGCGAAAATGGCGGCAGGTTTTCGGGGTATTCATACATGTCGTAATAAGCCGTCCAGTAGTCCGCCACATATCCATCGGGAATAATGAAGAACTCATACCGCAGCACGCGATCCAGCGCCATAAGCGCGGCGTCCTGTTCGGCCTGATTTGTTGTGTCAAAAGACGCCTCAATCACGGCATCCACCAGCGGGCTGGCAAGCCCAGCCGGGTTGAACAAGCTGAACGCGGCTTCTTCGGAACCATACATCTGGCTCAAACCGCCGCCGGTCGACAGGAATGACCCATACCGGGTGGAATGAACCATGTCGTAGTCCCGCTCGCGCCTGCGCAGCGTGAACTGAGACGGGTCCACCTTTTCCGCCGAGGCGTCCACGCCGATCGACTGCAGGTTCTGCACAAAAGTTTCGATCATCGTCGCGGTCGAGGTTGGAATGCTGGACGCATAGGGGATGTTCACCTTGAGGGTTTCACCAGCCGCATTGCGGCGCAGATTGCCATCGCCCACAGGCCACCCGGCCTCATCCAGCAGTTTCGACGCCTTGCGCAGGTTGCGGCGGTCGTTCAAGCGCGCCGGGTTGGATTCATGCGTCGAAAGCGCCGGTTCGCTCAGAACATCTGCGGGGACCACGTCACCCAGCGCCTCCAGAAACGCCAGTTCCGCCCCTTCGGGCACGCCGGTTGCCTCAAGATGCGTCCCCTGAACAAATGAGTTCCGCGGCGAGTTCAATCCGAACATCAGCGATTCATTGGCCCATTCAAAATTGAACGCCAACGCCAAGGCTTTGCGCACGTTCTTATCCGCGAATTGCGGCTTACCCAGGTTGAAAACAAAGCCCGATGGCGTCGGAGGGCTGCCATCGACAATCTCATCTCGCACGACTGAACCTTCGCTCAGTTTTGGAAAATCATAGCTGGAGGCCCAGAGTTTGGGGTCACTTTCGATACGCATCGTATACTCGCCCGCCTTGAACCCTTCAAAAGCAGCAGTCTGGTCGGCGAAATACTCAACCCGGATGGTATCGTAGTTGTTGCGCCCAACATTTATAGGCAGGTCTTTCCCCCAATAATCGTCACGGAGCTTGTAAACGATGCGGCGATTGATGTCGTAACTGTCCAGCTTGTACGGCCCCGACCCTACCGCAACCTCAAGCCGGGGTTCATCCAGACGGCGGCTCTCGTCCGCTTCAAACCACGCTTTCGAGAATACAGGCGTTGATCCGACGGTCTCGATCAGCCCACGTCTTGTTACTTCGGGGCTAAAGGTAAATTTGACGGTGTGATCATCCAGCGCTTCGGACCCCGTAACCATCCGACCAACAGCTTGCGCATAAGATGGCAGGCCCTGCTCGATAAACAGGCGATGGCTATAGACCACGTCCTCGGCCGTTACCGGGGTGCCGTCCCAGAACGTCGCCTCGGGCCGAATGTGAAAGATCACGTAGTTGCGGCCTTCATCGTACTCCATGCTTTCAGCCAGCAGGCCGTAATACTGCCCGACGCTGTCCGCAGTGCTGTCGATCAGCGAGTCGTATTGCAGCGTCGTAAGCGCCCCGGCCCGGCCTTTGCGCGAATAGGGGTTCAGAGAATCAAACGTGCCGGAACCAGCCAGCGACAACTCTCCCCCCTTGGGGGCTTCGGGGTTCACATAGTTCAGATGCGGGTAGTCTGCGGGATAGTCGAGATTTCCGAAATACGAATAGCCGTGGCTTCGGGTTACATTTTCCTCGGCAGAATGGGCTTGGCTTCCAATGCCCAGCATGAACGCCGCTGTAATCCCCATCAGCGCCGCCCAAGGCCGAACATTCGATACGCGCGGTGCGGGCGGCAGGGGTTTCATGTGCTCATCCTCTGGATCGTTGACTTCTTTAACCTTGTAAGCGCCAGCTAAAAGACCAGCACTGTCATATGCAAGTTTAGAATGCGTGAACGCTTTGTGAAGTTCTTCTTAAACAAAAAATAAAGCCGCTGCGCGGGGCAGCGGCTTTGAATCTAGGCGATACCGAGTATGGGATCAGTTGCCGATTGTTTGCAGGTAAGCAATCAGGTCAGCGCGATCCTGCGGCTTTTTCAGGCCAGCAAAGCTCATGGAGGTGCCCGAAATATAGGCGCTTGGGCGTTCTAGGAACGCGTCCAGAGCTTCCGGCGTCCAGTTTCCGCCATGCGCCTGCATCGCGGCTGAATAGCCGGTAAACCCATTCGCCGAGGCAACCGGGCGGTCCACAACACCATACAGGTACGGGCCGGTGCCATTCGCGCCATCTTCCAGCTTGTGGCAGGCGGTGCATTTGCGGAACACCTTGGCGCCTTTTTCCACATCAGCGGCGGCCAGCATGTCTTCAAACACCACTTCTTCGCCGTCAGCGCTTTCGCCCGCGCTTTCGGTTTCGATGATATAAGAAGCCGTCTCGCCATGCGCATCGGCGTGATAAAGAACTTCGGCGCCCCATTTGGCCAGAAGCAGCACCAGGAAGGTGCCAAACAGGCCTGCGGCGGCCTTGGTAACTGTCATCGTGTCGAACATTGATCGCGAGTCCATTTCAGCTGTCTGCGGGGTGTCTAAGGCTTCCCCTGACAAGAGGCAAGGTATAGACACCGCGACTAAACGCCCAATTCGAGAACTTGTTGCACGGAATCGACCAAATGACCAAACGTATCGCATTTCAGGGAGAACCCGGCGCCTATAGCCACGAGGCTTGCCGCAATGCCCGCCCCGACATGGAGGCCCTGCCCTGCCGCACATTCGAGGATGTGATCGAATCGGTCCGCTCGGGCGAGGCTGATCTGGCGATGCTGCCCGTCGAAAACACGACCTACGGTCGGGTCGCCGATATCCACCGGTTGCTTCCCCACAGCGGTCTGCACATCATCGACGAGGCATTCGTGCGTGTTCACATCAACCTGCTGGCCGTTCCGGGGGCCACGCTTGCGGACATAACCGAAGCCCATTCGCATCTGGTATTGCTGCCTCAATGTGCGGGGTTTCTGAAAGAGCACGGGATTCGCGGACGGGTCAGCCCCGACAACGCCCGCGCCGCGCGTGAGGTTTCCGAGCAAGGTGATCTGCACTCGGCTGCGTTGGCCAGCGAACTTGCCGGGGAAATTTACGGCCTGAAGGTTCTGGCGCGCCATATCGAGGACCGTGACAACAATACCACGCGATTTCTCGTGATGTCCCGTCAGGCGGACATGTCCCGTCGTGGCGAGCACGGCATGATCACCAGTTTTGTCTTTCAGGTGCGCAACATCCCCGCGGCCCTCTACAAGGCGATGGGCGGCTTTGCCACGAACGGTATCAACATGACCAAGCTGGAAAGCTACATGGTTGATGGGTCATTCACCGCCACGCAATTCTACGCCGACATCGTCGGTCATCCAGACGACCGAAACGTAAAGCTGGCCATGGAGGAGCTGGAGCATTTCACCACAAATGTGGAGGTTCTGGGTGTGTATCCAGCCGCCCAACCGCGCGGATAAGACGCGTCGCGAAGTGAAACGCTTGACCTATCCACTATGGGCGGTGGGCCGCCCGCCAGCGGTCTCAGGCATTTCAGCGCGTCAGA
This sequence comes from Ruegeria sp. CL6, assembly GCF_056536465.1. Taxonomy (NCBI): domain Bacteria; kingdom Pseudomonadati; phylum Pseudomonadota; class Alphaproteobacteria; order Rhodobacterales; family Roseobacteraceae; genus Ruegeria; species Ruegeria sp. CL6. Next base: position 170,002 of record NZ_JBQFPR010000006.1, on the reverse strand, counting down.
GGCCGTGCCTGTGCCGTTCTTCCATTTCTCGGGCGAACTCACTCAACCGCGACTGAAAGCGCCGCCGGAACCGAGATTGCCCCAGTCTGAGTGACTGCAGAAAGAGGCGCGCCGGCAGGGATTTAGCTGCCAGGGTCATATCCAGTTTCAGCCTTGTTCTGCGCTGGGACAGAGCAAGGAATTCTATCACCGTCGTACCGCTGAGGCCTTTGCCGGTGGCCTCAAAGCGCATCTGGGACGGGGGCTCACACTCGGCCATCAATATTTCGACGTGGCGCGGCTTACCGCGCAGCCTGAACTCGGTTTCCCAAGTAGTACCGGGAACGACTCCCATGTGCCCCGACATCCGCCGCACCTCGATACCGCGACGCATGGCCATACGCTCAAAGCGTTCAAAATCAGCTACCATCTCGAACACTGAGTTGATCGGGGCTTCGATATCTTCGCGCGCCGTGAATTGCATTTCAGATTGTGGCTCTCATACTTTTCAGCCCAGTATTTTGTCAGTCCAAGGTGTCTGCAAGCCAGTTCTGCAAAAGGAAATGCGCGATGGCACCTTTGCGCGCAGGCAAAAGATTTGGATGCTCACCTGCGAACGCCTGCATCATCTCGGACTTGCTGACCCACATCGCATCTTCGATCTCAACAGGATCAATGATGATGTCCCTCGAAAGAGCTTCACCTGCGCACCCAAACATCAACGATGCTGGAAACGGCCAGGGCTGGCTGGACAGATACGTCACCTGACCTACCGGCACGCCTGCCTCCTCCATTACCTCGCGCCTGACGGCGGCTTCCAGCGTCTCGCCCGGCTCGACAAATCCCGCCAGCAGGGAATACATCCCTTCGGGCCACCCAGGAGACCGCCCCATCAAAACGGATTCGCCATGCGTGATCAGCATAATGACGACAGGATCCGTTCGCGGGAAATGCTGCCCACCGCAAGACGGACAACTGCGCTGCCATCCCGCCTGAGACATCTCGCTGGCCGCGCCACAGCGGGCGCAAAACCGATGCGTCTCGTGCCAGCCGATTACCGCCTTGGCGGACGCCGCCAATTCAGCGTCGCGCGCCGATAACCGGGTCATGATTCGACGCAGTTCAGCAAACACAAACCCTGCGGGTAGGTCAGGATGCTGTTGCTCTGACCGGTCAACAAAAGCGCCGACCTGAGATAAATCCAAATCATCTGCGGCCCAGTTTGAAATATCGACCGCGAACACTGGCGAGTCGTCGGAAATACCCAGAAAGATCGGTTCCTCGGTAATCCCGCCCGGTCCGTTTTCAACCAAGCCATGTGTCATCGGAACAAAGCCCAGCCGATCCAGCGCCTCGCCCTGGGCCAGCAGTTTACCCCGCCACAGCAACAGACACCGCGCCCCGGGGTTCGCCCGGGCCGACGCGATTTCATCAGCGTTTCCACGAATATGCGCCGCACGATCCAGGCCAGAACCACCAAATGTCACATGCTCAGCGTTTTTCATTGCAGTTCCTTTGGGTTGTCCGCACAGGGCTGCCATGACAACGATGGCGTTGCAATGGCAATTCATACCGACCGGAAAAAGAACCCGCGGCGTTAAATACCCGCGGCTCATCTTGATCTTTGCGCTGAATACTCTTTTTGTTGAAATTGATTAATAAAAAAACTGCCAAAAGTAGAGTTTTGAAACCTTCTTCCTCTTTGACGAAAGCGCGGGTCCGAATTCTGGCCACGACAGACCTGCATATGAATATGACCGGGTTTGATTACTACAGCGACAGCCCGGACCCTTCCATCGGCCTGACACGCACCGCAAGCCTGATCAAACAGGCGCGGGCGCAGGCCGAGGAGCGCGGAGACCTGGCTCTGCTATTCGACAATGGCGACGCGCTGCAGGGTGCTCCGATCGGAGAGTGGGCAGTTGGGCAAACAGATGAACGTCACATCCTGATGCAGGCGTTCGACATGCTCGGATATGACACGATTGGATTGGGTAACCACGATTTCGGGTTCGGACTGGATGTCCTGGATCGAGTGATGGGGCAGGCACCGTGCCCGGTTCTTTGCAGCAATGCCACCCGGCAGGACGCGGCTCCGATCTGGCAAAGCCAAGCGATTCTAGACCGCTCCATCAGCGCAAACGGGCAGATAGCCCCTTTGAAAATTGGCGTCTTTTCTGTCCTGCCTCCGCAAACGGCCAAGTGGGAGGCCAACCATTTGAAAGGTGTCGTGGACATAGACGACATCGTGACTTGCGCACGAACCAAAACGAAAGAGCTAAAGTCTGCCGGATGCGACCTGATAATCGCGCTGGCGCATACCGGGCTGGGCACTTCGGCGCCGGAACCCCTGATCGAAAACGCCATTATCCCCTTGGCGGCCGTGGGTGGCATCGACGCGATCATCGCTGGACATTCGCATCTGACGCTTCCCGGGGCTGCGCATGACGGATTGGAGCATGTCGATTGGCAAAAAGGTTTCGTCCATGGAAAGCCGGTCGTGATGCCCGGCGCTGCGGGGTCGCATCTGGGGGTGATTGACCTGAACCTCAGCGCGGAACAAAACGGAAAATGGAGGGTCACCAGCCAACGCGCAGACCTGCGCCCCATATCGCCCACCGCGCCTCTGAACCCGCCAGTAGAAGACCCGGAAATTCAACGCCTGTTTGCCGAAGCACATGCTGCTACGCGAAAGATATCTGACCAGCCTGTTGGGAAAACACGGCGGCATCTGCACAGCTACTTCAGTTTTTGCGCTGCGGATCGTGGGCTTGCGCTGGTGGCATCGGCTCAGGCTGCGGCCCTGCGGCCCTACCTGAAAGGCACCCCGCTCGAGAGCCTTCCGGTCCTATCGGCGGTTTCGCCTTCAAAATTCGGGGGCCGTGCCGGGCCGCGCTTTTTTACCGACGTGCCGCCGGGCCAGATCCGCTTGCGCCATGTTCACGACCTCAGCATTTTTCCGAACGAATTGATGGCCGTCATCGTCACGGCAGAGCAAGTGAAGGAATGGCTCGAAATGTCGGCCAGTGTCCTCAACCAGATGCAGCCGGGCCACCAGCGAGACTTATTGAGCCCCGGGCGCGCCGGTCACAACTTTGATGTCCTGCACGGTCTGACCTACCAGATCGACCTCAGCCACCCTGCCCGTTTCGATATGGGCGGCGACATGACCAACCCATTGAACAGCCGGATTCGCGACCTGCAGTTCGACGGCCACCCCATTTGCAAGTCGCAGTCTTTCGTAGTTGCCCTGAACAACTACAGGGCAAATGGCGGCGGGCATTTTCCATTTGTTGATAGCGCACCGCAAATTCCCCTGCCGGTCTTGCCAATTCAACGCACCCTGCGGGATTACCTGTCTGGAGTGACCGACCCTGATCCGCTGGACAACGCCAAACCTCCGTTCACGCTTGCGCCAGTGCCAGGCGCTTTTGCCATCCTGAGAACCGGGGCCAAAGCCCTGCAACACTTGGCCGAACTGGACGAATTCGACCCAAAACCAATCGAGCAGGACGACAGTGGGTTTACGCAAATTCGATTGACACTCTGACGGGTTGTCATTTGCGCGACAGATGCCTATATCGACCCCTGAGAGGTTGGCGCGGGCGAGCGCCTCGCCAACCTGGTCAGGTCCGGAAGGAAGCAGCCACAACGAGCCCCGCTTGGGTCGATGTCCAACCTCTCACTTCTCCAAACCGAATATTTGTTACCGCGTCAGGCGATCAAACGGGGCCAAATGGCGGCGCTTCGGCGTGCAAAGATTCCGATATGCCCAATCTGTTTCAATCCAAAATCTTGCGCTGACAACAGATTCCGACGTGCACTTGGACCATAAAGGTTGGCCAGACGCCACACGGCCTTTGGCGGCGCCAGTTGGTCGTCTTCAAGCGCAAACAATTCCACGGGCTTTCCGTGCTTGGACCAGTCCGCAGCCGGTAGGCTTTTTCCGATTTCGGGCAGGTAATTCTGGGGCGCAGTGCACCAATCGCGCCACTGCCAATACACACCTGACGGCAGATCAGCGCCAAACCCGGTGGCCTTGCCCGGAAGGTACCCCAAAGATTTTACAACCAGAGGCACGTGGCCGTACCAGAACATCGAAGCCAAGGCGCGGTAGGGCCACGGGTGATCTGACAAAGTCGCCAGACCCGAACAAATACAGATCATACGGTCGATCTGTTCACAATCGGGCGAAACGGGGCCGAGCATGCCACCAAGGGAATGACCGATGCTCCACTGTTGCGCGTTAGGGAACCGTCTACGCATTTCGGCGCGCGCCGCAGGCATGTCATTCAAGGCCCAACCCGCCATTGTCGCCTGCGCGTCCTGCCTCCGCCCTGTCAGGGAATCGCCGAAATCGCTGTAGTCGTAGGTCAGACAGGCGATACCCTGTTCGGCCGCCAGCCAGTGAGCGAAGTGCTGGTAGTAATCTCGCGGAACACCCGTCGCGCCGTGCACGACAACGGCAATCTCTGGCTTTGTCATCGGCAAATACAATCGCGCCGACAATTTTGCCTGGCCAGAGGGAATCAAGAAATCCTCGATCAGCACCGACTGCAAGTTATCCAACATGGGCCCTCTCGAAGCTACTGAACTGTTCGGTTCACTCTCCTATCGGGCCATTTGCACCCACAGAGTCAAGAGCGCGCAAGAGTGACCATGCGTCCGTTTGAATTCTACTGCACGCTTGACTCGGAAGGATTTCACCCGCTAGCGATGGCGTGATGGTTCTCGTTCCCGATCTCTGGGGGCGGGATGAAAAGGGAACACGGTGCGGTCCCAACCGGAGAAACCGGAACGGACCAAGGCCGCGACTGCCCCCGCAACTGTAAGCGGTGAGCAATGCCGAGACACCACTGGCCAAATGGCTGGGAAGGTCGGCAACGCGAAGACCCGCAAGTCAGGAGACCTGCCATCGAACCAAAACCGAAACTCGGGCGGGGCGTCCGGGCAGGTCTTCAGTTCGCTGAACCTTCCTGACCAATGCCCCGGCCAACGCGCGGAGGGCGCAGTATGATCTGGAAGACAAAAACTCACGAATTTTCGGCAACGGTATGCCAGAGGACCGGCAGACCCTGCCCGGCGCTGGCTCAGATGGCGCGCGCATTGGCGGATGCGATGGCGACCGCGCAGCCTGCGACCAACCGTGAATTCGAGGTGGAGGGCAGCGGCGAGCTGGCTCATTGCGCCGACGGGTGCACCGCACGTTTTCGCGCGGATCACGCTCAGATCAGGGTGTTTTGCGGCATCGGCTCTGACACGCCCGCCGCAATCTTAAATGAATACGCCGACCTGATGTTCGGTCAGGACACAACCTTCATGCCAGCCGGAGTTGTTTCTGAATTGCCGTGCGCAATGCTCGAAGTGACAACACTTGCGGCGCGACCAGCGTCCGACGCGCAGCATCAGCTCGGGGTGTGACGTCAAGCGCCACGCGGAACCGGTGCCGTCGCCCAGGCAAGCTGCGCGGCGGTTTCCACTGCGCATGGCCTTGCGGCCCGCAATCGGCGCAGAGCCTGCTCGGGGGTTTCGTCGCTTTCCACCATGAGGCGCAATACCGTCATTCCGGAACGCCCGCACCCGCCCCGGCAGTGCACCAGAACCTTGCCGCCACCTGAAAGTATCCGCAGCGCCGCAGCGCTGACTTCCGACCATTCTGTTTGCGACCCTGATGACGGGGCACCAAAATCTTCGATCGGCAGGTGAACCCATTTGACCGAATTGCACTGCAAATCGTGTCCCAGCCCGCTCGCCCTGGCATCTGCCATTTCGATGTCCGTCGTCATTGAGATCACCAGATCTGGCCGCCATTCAAGGAGTGTTCCCAGATCCCCAGCGTAGTCCCCATGCCGACCCGGTATCGGAGCCAAGGCCACCAAGCCGGAACCAATCGGTACGGGATAGATTTCAAACTTGTCCAAAAAAACCACGCAGCCTGCATAGAAAGCCCGCGAACGGGGCAAACATACTTACCGAAAGCTGTACCTCCTGCGATCTGCCATGCCAAATCGAAATTCATCGCACCCTGCTGTGGACGTAGGCGGCGGGGGTCACTACGCTGCAAAGCTGATACGAATCCGACAGAGCAGACATGACCGAAACTCCAAGCCCCGCCTATCAGGTGCTCGCGCGTAAATACCGTCCTGAAACTTTTGCCGACCTCGTGGGCCAGGACGCGATGGTGCGCACGCTGAAAAACGCATTCGAGGCCGATCGGATCGCGCAGGCATTCATCATGACCGGCATTCGCGGCACCGGCAAAACCACAACGGCGCGGATCATTGCCAAGGGCATGAACTGCATCGGACCAGACGGCGAAGGCAAAGCCACGATCGAACCCTGCGGCCAGTGCGAACACTGCGTGGCCATCATGGAAGGCCGCCACGTTGACGTGATGGAGATGGACGCCGCAAGCCGCACCGGAGTGAACGACATTCGCGAGATCATCGAAAGCGTCCGATATCGCGCCGCCAGTGCACGCTACAAGATATACATCATCGACGAAGTTCACATGCTGTCGAACAGTGCGTTCAACGCTCTGCTCAAGACCCTTGAAGAACCGCCCGAGCACGTGAAGTTCATCTTCGCCACCACCGAGATCCGCAAGGTTCCGGTGACGGTCCTGTCCCGGTGTCAGCGCTTTGACCTGCGCCGGATCGAACCCGAGGACATGATCGGCCTGCTGAATAAGATCGCAACTGCCGAGAACGCTCAGATCGCCGAGGATGCTCTGGCGCTGATCACCCGCGCGGCGGAAGGATCGGCTCGGGATGCGACCTCGCTGTTGGATCAGGCTATTTCACACGGTGCCGGGGAAACCAGTGCCGATCAGGTGCGGGCCATGCTGGGATTGGCCGATCGCGGGCGAGTGTTGGACCTGATGGACATGATCCTGCGCGGCGATACCGCCGGAGCTTTGACGGAGCTGGGCGGCCAATATGCCGAAGGTGCCGACCCACTGGCCGTGCTACGCGACCTTGCCGAGATCACGCATTGGGTCTCGGTGGTCAAGATAACGCCGGACGCTGCAGAAGACCCGACGGTCTCGCCTGACGAACGCGCGCGGGGCGTTCAGATGGCCGAAGCCCTTCCGATGCGCATCCTGACCCGGATGTGGCAGATGCTGTTGAAAGCGCTCGAAGAGGTTTCGGCCGCGCCAAATGCGATGATGTCGGCGGAAATGGCCATTATCCGGCTGACCCATGTCGCCGACCTGCCCACCCCGGAAGATCTGATCAGACGTCTTCAGGACGCGCCACCCCCTGCCCCCAACGGCGGACCCGGCGGCGGAATGCCAGCGCCGACGCACGGCACCGTTCAGGCACATGCACCTGCAGCACGGTCTTACGCGGCGCCAGCAGGTGGCGGCGCGGGCGCACCCAGCGCAGCTTTGGCGCGGGACACTCAGACCGCCTTGGCCCGGTATCCGACCTTTGAACATGTGGTCGAACTGATCCGCACAAACCGGGACGTGAAACTGCTGGTCGAGGTTGAAAACGGCGTGCGACTGGTTTCGTACCAGCCGGGACGGATCGAGTTCACTCCGGCCGACAATGCTCCGACGGATTTGGCGCAAAGGCTGGGATCGGCGTTGCAACGCTGGACCGGAAATCGCTGGGCGGTATCAGTCGTATCGGACGGTGACACGGCGACAATCGCCGAGGTCAGGGACGCGGCAGACCTCGCGCTGCGGGCGCAGGCCGAGCAGCATCCGCTGGTTCAGGCGGTGCTGGAACAATTCCCAAAAGCCCGGATCAAAAGGATCGAAACGCCCGAGGAACGCGCCGCCAAGGTCGAAACAGAAGCCTTGCCCGAAGTCGAAGACGAATGGGACCCGTTCGAGGAGGATTGAACCCTTCGCGAAATCAATACCCGCAATGCTCCCGCGCCCGCCACGGGTCATCGGCTGACGCCGATACCCCTGAGCGGACTTGGGCCCGGCAGCGCGGGCAAGGCCCGCGCTGCCGGGCCCAACGGGAGGAAAGGTCTTGCCAAAGACCTTGACGACGGGCGGGAGACCTACGGCCCTTGTGCCGCGCGGGTGCCGCCCGTATTTAGACTTCAAACTGACTTACAGGAGAAACACGATGCTCAAAGGACTCGGCGGTCTGGGCGACATGGCCAAGATGATGAAATCCGCACAGGATTTGCAGACCAAGATGACCGACATGCAGGAAGAACTGAACACCATCATGGTTGTTGGCGAATCCGGTGCCGGGCTGGTCAAGGCCACCGCCACTGCAAAAGGCGAACTGAAAGGTCTGGACATCGACCCATCGATCTTCAACGGCGACGACAAGGAAGTGGTCGAAGACCTGATCCTTGCCGCCATTAAGGATGCGCAGACCAAAGCGGCAGAGCGGTCGCAGGAAGAAATGGCAAAGCTCACCGAAAGCATGGGCCTGCCCGCAGACATCAAGCTGCCGTTCTGATAGACACTCCTGATGAAACACAGGCCGGGCGCCACTGCCCGGCTCATTTGCAGGAGCGCGCGCAGTGAGCTCGAACAGCGACATCGACAACCTGATCGACCTGTTGGCCAAGCTGCCAGGGTTGGGCCCGCGCTCGGCCCGCCGCGCTGTGCTGCACCTGATCCGCAAGCGCGCCCTGCTGCTGACCCCCCTATCCGATGCCATGCAGCAGGTCGCCATCACCGCCCGCGAATGTCTGAACTGTGGCAACGTGGGGACGACCGATATCTGCGATATCTGCAACAGCGAGGTCCGCGCGACTGGTGAGCTGTGCGTGGTCGAGGACGTCGCTGACCTTTGGGCGATGGAGCGTGCGGGCGTGTTCAAAGGCCGCTATCATGTTCTGGGCGGCACGCTATCGGCACTGGACGGCGTCGGCCCGGACGAACTGCGCATCCCCCGCCTCAAGGACCGGGTGATGGCTGAAGGAGTTACCGAGGTCATCCTAGCGTTGAACGCCACCGTCGATGGCCAGACCACAGCACACTACATCGCCGATCAGCTAGAGGGGCAGGTCCGCCTGACCTCGCTAGCGCAGGGTGTGCCGATTGGCGGGGAGTTGGACTATCTGGACGACGGGACGATTACGGCAGCGCTGAGGGCGCGGAAGGAGTTGTGAGCCGTTGCGGGCTGTAGCGCGTCAATAGAGCCCATCGGTTTCGTCAATCAGCACCGGTGGCCCCAAATAGTCCGCTTCAAACCGGACGCGCGCGCCACTGTAGTTCTCGAAATGAACCGTTAGTCCGAGGGCATCATTCCTAAATGATCCTTTCAAGTACCCGGCAAAGCTTTCGATACTTCCGACCCAACCATTCGCACTGGACAGCCTGAACTCCGTCCACTTTTTCAGTTCCGTGCTGCGCTCAGCGTCCAGCTTGTGTTCAGGCCAGCGCGTATTTTCGCACTGAAAAACCCCATAGTTCGCATAGGGTTTGGCTGCATCAATGGGCGGCCAGTCAAAGACGTGAAAACGCGCCAAGAAATTGCCTAGGACTACATAAATGCTGTGTTTGTCGACAGCCTTATCTTCAGTCGTGCCGCCATTCCACGCACTCTCATCTTTGGTCAAGAAATATCCCAGGCACGCGTCGGCCCCCCAAACCACCGGATCTGTACTTTCAAAGGGTTGCCATTCTTCCTCCTGAATTGGCGGATCAAGGATTGATGGACCTTTGCGACATCCGTGGGTCGCACAATAGGCGTTTGGGTCAAATCGGAAACCACTGGGTTTTTCAGGTAGCTCGCCTTCTGCCCAAACGACTGGTCCGACTACACAGCAAATTGCAGTGAGTATCCTAAAAACATAGACTCGAAGAGTAATAGGACCCGGAATCAAGTAGCCGCCGCCTCCGAAAGATGAAAATGTGGTTTAATCAACAAACGCACAACTGGCGTTTCAAAGTCAAAAGGAAAAATTCAACTTTGTGGCACCGATAAACCCTTTGTTCCGATTTGCGTGTCATTTAGAGTTCGAGAAGTTAATTCACAGTCTATGAAAAGAGATCATGACCCGCCTTCTCGCCCTCACCCTCGCCGCCTTCACCGCAACCGCCGCTTGGTCGCAGGAACTCATCGACAAAGGCTTTGCCGAGGGTTGGAACATCATGATGGACCCCGCGCTTGGCAACGGGTGCCTGATCCAGACGGTGTACGAGGATCTGTCGGTCGTTCGTCTAGGCTATGACGCTTTGGGCGACCGCGGGTATTTTACGGTTTTCAACAAGGCGTGGGGGGATATTGAACAGGGCCAAAGCTATCCCATCCGGTTCGAGCTGGACGGCAATAGCTTTGACGCCACCGCCATTGGGTTCAAACAGAACCGCGTGCCGGGTGCGACGGTGTTTTTCACCGACCGGAACTTTGTGAATGCCATTGCTCAGAACCGCACAATGACCGTTTACAATCCGGCAGGGGAAACCGTCATGGCCATAGACCTGAAGGGCACGGCCAAGGCGCTGGAATACGCGCGCGACTGCCAGAACAAAAAGCTCTAGCGAATCGGATCGAACAGGGCGTCTGTCGCCGCGCAGTCCCGGATCACATCCCGGCCACAGGGCACCGGTTCAAGATCGCGAGACAGGCACAGGCGGACCTCTTGGATATAGCCTTGTTTGCAGGTGATGGTGATCATGTCCGGCTGTAGCCCCGGATTGGCTTTCACAAACGCCTCTTCAACCACCGAGGCCGGAAGTTTGACGGCCTCATCCAGCTTGCGAAAGACCTCGGGCCGCACGACTTGCTCGTAAGCATGGCGCGACAGGGCGAAATAATCCGGCGCGGAGAGGCCCGAGCAGGTTCCGTGTTTCTTCCACTGATGCCACGCCAAACCGGACGTGCCCTGAATATCCGCCATTTCCCGCGTCATATGGCGCGACGGTGGAGCCTCGGCGGTTTGGCAATAGGACGGCCAGCCCTGATGAAACTGTGGCCACAACCCATGCAGAATCCAGCCGTGATCGTGGCGCGCATCGCATTGGTCCGAGCCGCGCGCATCCCCTTCGCGCGCGCACCAGTTGGGCGACCAGCTGAGGGCCAGAACATAGTAGTCGAATTCCCCAGCCTTTTCGCCCTCGGCCTGCGCCGCCGCTGCACTCAGAACCCATAACAACAGCCCCAGAATCCCTTGGCGCATTCGCCTCTTCCCTTCTTGACCTTGCGCGACTATATACGGGCCAAGTTCCCCGACAACGGAAACCTGCCCCAAGACCACGGGGCCGCCGAATTCCGGCGACGGGACAGATGTATTTAAAGGAGACGGGCTGATGGCAAAACCGCTTATGGCCAAGGCAACAGCCGTATGGCTGGTGGACAACACCACGATCAGCTTCAAGCAGATCGCGGATTTCGTAGGCATGCACGAGCTTGAAGTGCAAGGCATCGCCGACGGCGACGTGGCCGCTGGCGTCAAAGGGTTCGACCCCATCGCCAACAACCAGCTGACCCAGGACGAGATCGACGCCGCGCAGAACAACCCGCTGCACAAGCTCAAGCTCAAGTTCAACGCCGCTGCAGCAGGCGAAGAAAAGCGCCGTGGCCCGCGTTATACGCCGCTGTCCAAACGTCAGGACCGTCCGAACTCGATCCTGTGGCTGGTCAAGTTCCACCCTGAACTCAGCGATGGTCAGATCGCCAAGCTGGTCGGCACCACCAAGCCCACCATCCAGTCGATCCGTGAGCGCACGCACTGGAACATCGCCAACATGCAGCCGATCGACCCGGTCGCCCTGGGTCTGTGCAAACAGTCCGAACTGGATGCGATCGTTCAGAAGGCCGCGGCCAAAAAAGCCGCCGAAGGTGGCGTCATGAGCGATGACGAACGCCGCAAGCTGGTCTCGACCGAGCAGTCGCTGGAAATGGACGCCGCGCCAAAAATCCCGACCGCGATCGAAGGTCTGGAAACATTCTCGCTGTCCGACGACCCGGTCGAAGAAAAAGACGACGAGCCGGTCATCGACGCGGACAGCTTCTTCAACCTGCCCAAAGGCGGGGCCGAGGATGAAGACGAAGACGATCTGCGCCCCTAATGCACAGACAGCCCCTGCCTGAACGGGCCGGGGCTTTTTTAACGGGAACCACATGCTGAACGTATTGTCTGCCGTATTTGGTCCGCACCGAGCCGTGTCGATCTATGCCTTTATGAAGACCAAGGGTCTGGCTGTGCTGGGAGGTGTCGGAGTCGTTGCCGTTGCAGCGGCGCTCTTGCTGCTCAACGACGACGGGCGGCACGAGCACGAAGCGTTCATGACGGTCCCGGTCCTGTCTGCCACGCCGATCAACGGGGATCTCAAGAACGGGGTCATCGCCTCGGTACGGTTGCCGGATGGATCCGCGACATCGATCTCGTCCACCGAAGCGCCGATTTCCCAGACTGTTGGCGACAAAGCCTGCATAGAAAAACGCGTTTACATCGAAAGTGGCGAACCGCGATACCGCTTCAAGCTGCCGCGATATTGCGAAGCAAGCTGATCGCGCAAAACCGCCCGGTGACACCACCGGGCGGTTTTTCCTTTTAGGCGTTTCGGGTTCAGCTAGAGACCCCAACCGCACTAGATCATCTGAAATATGATCCCTGCGATAATGGCTCCGGTTATGCCCAGCCCCAGATAGGTCGCAAACACCTTCGGCTTGACCAGCGACCAGACGGCGGCCATGGCCGGGATCGAACTGACCGCACCTGCGACCATGAACGACATGGCGGCCCCGACACTCATCCCTTGTTCGGTCAGACCGGCCAGCAGCGGCGGTGCAACGTATGAGTTCAGGTAAGCAGGCATCCCGACCAGAGCCGCGATGACGATGGGCAAGACACCCTCACCACCAACCACCCGAGCGATTAGATCAGCCGGAACGTAGCTGACCAGCAGCGCCTCGAGCACATAGGCCAGAGCCAGCCATTTCAGCAGGAACAGGCCGTTGTGAACGAACTCGGACCGAAAGCGCTGGCGACGCTCGGGCTCTTGCCAGAACCGCCAGACGGGTTTGTCATCCTGCTTGGGGCCACACCCGCAGCAACCGGCTGGTTTGTATTCCCGTAGCGGCTGCGCGAATGCGCCGCTGCGCATCAGACCTCGCACGACGAAACCGCCGAATAGCCCCAGAGCGACAGCAGCCACGGCTTTCCCGATCGCGAACGGCCAGCCCAAAGCACCCGCTGTGATCAGCAAGGTGGGCGGGTCAATCAAAGGAGAGCTGAGCCAGAACGCCATCACCGCCGACAAGGGCGCACCCAGCGCCAGCAGTCCCGCGATGAACGGGATCACCTCGCAGGAACAAAACGGTGCCAACCCGCCAAACAGAGCGGCGAGGAAAATCATCCGTGTTTCGCGCCCTTCAAAGGCGCGGGCGACCATGACCTCGGCCCCTGTCGCCTTGAGGTAAGACAAAAGCAGGACAGCAAACAGAATATATTGCCCGGTATGCGCAAGTGCCTTGCCTGCGAAAGTGACAACCTCTACCCAGTTTCCGGGGTCCAGAACCGCCACGGCGATCAAAATCGCGACGATCACCGCCCATGGCGTTTTGATCACGTCCAGCGCAGCTTTTCCCGAAATCTTCGGGTTCTGTGTCAATTCAGCCATCGTTCGCGGCCTTTCCCACTTCGTCCGCGCAGCACTCGGACAAGATGAACTGCGCCAGATTTCTAAGCTCGTCATAGCTGGCGCGGTTGATCGTTGTGCGCCCTATTTTCTCTTGCTCAACGACACCACCGGCCGCCAGAAACCGCAGGTGATGCGCCAATGTAGACGGCGCGATACCCGTGCGTTCCTGTATTTCGCCAACGGTCAAACCGGCCTCACCTGCCCGGACCAGAGTTTTCAGAACTTTCAACCGGGCCTCGGATCCCATGGCCGAAAATCCTGCTGCGGCGGTTTCCCACATGTCGCATTCTCCATTAAACTAGATTTCTAGTTATTTAGGTGAGTCGAATTCCGTTGTCAACGCAAATAGACAAATCCCTGTAAGTCCAGATTGCTCACTCCATAAGTCCACCCTATAAGACCCTATGGGCATTTCGGTCGACACCTTCTTTCTTGAACTCAACGGACAAGGCACGCTGCAGGCACAGATCCAGCAGATGATTGCCGAGGGCATTCTGTCGGGCCGTTTTCACGTGGGCGAAAAGCTGCCCTCATCCCGCAAACTGGCCGCGCATCTGGGCGTCAGCCGGATTACGGTGACGCTGGCTTATACGGAACTGCTGGCCAATGACTACCTGACTGCCAAGGGCCGATCCGGGTACTATGTCTCGCAAAATGCCCCAGTGCCACCAAAGTACTCGCCAGTTCAGCGCGGGGATGAAACCGTTGACTGGAATACGGCACTGGCGCGACGCTTCTCGGACGGAGAAGTTTTGTTCAAACCCAGCGATTGGCGCGATTATCGCTATCCCTTTATCTACGGACAGGCAGATCGAACGCTTTTCGACCACGCCAACTGGCGTCTCTGCGCAGTGCGTGCCTTGGGTCACAAGGACTTTGACTCTCTGACCGGAGATTACGTCGATCAGGACGATCCGCTGCTGGTCGAGTTCATCGCCCGACACACCCTGCCCCGTCGGGGCATTGCTGCGCGACCGGAAGAAATCCTGATCACCATGGGTGCGCAGAACGCCCTCTGGCTGGCCTCGCGCATATTGCTGAATCGCAATCGCACGGCTGTGATCGAAGATCCCTGCTATTATGCGCTGCGCGATCTCTTGAATCATTCCGAGTGTAAAGTGGCTCCTGTCCCGGTTGACCGTGATGGTCTGCCCGCCCACGCGCTGCCGAAGGAGACAGACGTGATCTTCACGACACCCAGCCACCAAAGCCCGACCACCGCGACCATGCCCGTGGACCGCCGAACAGACTTACTGAACCGCGCGCGCGAGCTTGATGCGATGGTGGTCGAGGATGATTACGAATTCGAGATGGCCTTTCTGGGCGCGCCCTCTCCCGCGCTCAAATCGATGGACCGGGACGGGCGGGTAATCTATGTGGGCAGCTTTTCCAAATCGCTCTTTCCGGGGCTGCGCCTTGGCTACATGGTAGGCTCGGAACCGTTCATTCGCGAGGCCCGCGCCCTGCGCTCGCTGGCGCTCCGCCATCCGCCCGGACATATCCAGCGCACGGCCGCATACTTCCTGTCGCTTGGCCACTACGATGCGCAAATCCGAAGGATGTCAAAGGCGCTGGCCCAACGGCGCGATGCGCTGGACAACGCGGTGGATCAGCATGGCCTGACCGTTGCCGGACGTGGAATTCTTGGCGGGTCATCCCTGTGGATGTCTGCGCCGCCCCATGTGGACACGACGGAACTCGCGCAAAGGCTGCGCGGTCAGAGCGTTCATATCGAGCCGGGCGCGCCGTTCTTTTCCGGCCCTGAACGGCCGCGGAATTTCTATCGCCTCGGCTATTCTTCGATCGCCCTTGATCGCATTGCGCCCGGTGCGAAACTCATCGCCGACGCCATCGGTGCCTACTGAGTCAACTCTGGACCTATTCCGCCGTTCGTTCTGGCCCTAACGCCACCCGTTCCCTTGGGCCAAAACCGTATTCAAAGGCAGGGTAAATCGCCCGGCCATTCCACACATGCGCGGAGATCAGTCAGATGAAAATGACCACGGAAGAAGCCTTTGTTAAGGTTCTGCAAATGCACGGGATCGAACATGCGTTCGGGATCATCGGCTCGGCCATGATGCCGATCTCGGACCTGTTTCCCAAGGCGGGCATCATGTTCTGGGACTGTGCGCATGAGGGCAGCGCAGGCATGATGGCGGACGGCTATACCCGCGCCACCGGCAAGATGTCGATGATGATCGCGCAGAACGGCCCCGGCATCACCAACTTTGTCACCGCCGTCAAAACCGCCTATTGGAACCACACTCCGCTACTGTTGGTCACACCGCAGGCGGCGAACAAGACCATCGGTCAGGGCGGCTTTCAGGAAGTCGAACAGATGAAACTGTTCGAGGACATGGTCGCCTATCAGGAAGAGGTCCGCGACCCGTCCCGCGTGTGCGAGGTTCTGAACCGCGTGATCATGCAGGCGAAACGCACCAGCGCGCCCGCTCAGTTGAACATCCCACGTGACATGTGGACTCAGGTGATCGACGTAGACCTGCCCGCGATTGTGGAATTCGAGCGCCCCTCGGGTGGTGAAAACGCCGTAGCGCAGGCGGCAGACCTGCTGTCCAACGCCAAGAACCCGGTGATCCTGAACGGCGCGGGTGTGGTTCTGTCCGAAGGCGGGATCGACGCCTCGATTGCTTTGGCCGAACGTCTGGATGCGCCGGTCTGCGTCGGCTACCAGCACAATGACGCCTTCCCCGGCAGCCACCCTCTGTTCGCCGGTCCTTTGGGTTACAACGGCTCAAAAGCGGGGATGGAGCTGATCAGTGAGGCCGATGTGGTTTTGTGCCTCGGCACCCGTCTGAACCCGTTCTCGACCCTGCCGGGCTATGGCATGGAATACTGGCCCGCTGACGCCAAGATCATTCAGGTCGACATCAACCCCGACCGCATCGGCCTGACCAAGAAAGTCTCGGTTGGCGTGATCGGAGACGCCGCCAAAGTCGCCAAGGGCATCCTTGAGCAGCTCAGCGATACAGCCGGGGATGCAGGCCGGATCGAGCGCAAGTCTCGAATTTCGCAAAAGAAATCGGCTTGGGCACAGCAACTCTCGAGCATGGATCACGAGGATGACGATCCTGGCACCACATGGAACCAGCGCGCTCGTGCCGCCAAGCCAGACTGGATGAGCCCTCGCATGGCGTGGCGTGCGATACAGGCGGCACTGCCAAACGAAGCGATCATTTCCTCGGACATCGGCAACAACTGCGCCATCGGCAACGCCTATCCGTCTTTTGAGGCGGGCCGCAAATACCTGGCGCCGGGACTGTTCGGGCCGTGTGGCTACGGGCTGCCTTCCGTCGTCGGCGCAAAAATCGGCAACCCGGATACTCCGGTCGTCGGCTTCTCTGGGGACGGCGCTTTTGGCATCGCGGTAAACGAACTGACCGCAATCGGGCGCGAGGAATGGCCCGCGATCACGCAGATCGTCTTCCGCAACTACCAGTGGGGGGCCGAGAAACGGAACTCGACCCTTTGGTTTGACGACAACTTCGTGGGCACCGAATTGGACACCAAAGTCTCGTATGCCGGGATCGCGCAGGCATGTGGCCTGAAAGGTGTCGTGGCTCATACCATGGATGAGCTGACGGCGGCGCTGAACCAGGCGATCGAAGACCAGAAAAACGGGATCACCACCCTGATCGAAGCGATGATCAACCAGGAACTGGGTGAGCCCTTCCGCCGCGACGCGATGAAGAAACCGGTGGCGGTTGCGGGCATCAGCGCGGATGACATGACCCCGCAGGCCGGGGCGTAACCCGCGTGAAGCCTCTGCGCGCCATTCTCGGGACGGCCAGCGCGTCGGACAAAATCATCGCCCTTTCCGAGGGCGATGATCCCCGTGTCGTCGAGGGCGCGGTCATGGCGGTGAAAGAGAATGTCGCGCGGATCATTCTGGTTGGCGACACAGCCAAGGTTACACCTCTGTTGGAGGCGCAGGGCGAGTTCAACCGCGAACACATCGAAATCCACGATCCGGCAACATCTGCGCTGACACCCAAACTGGCAGAAGCCTTGTACGAGCGACGCAAGCACAAGGGCATGACGCTGGATGACGCGCGCCAGCGGATCACCAACCGCCTGACCTACGCAGCCATGCTTGTGCAACAGGGCATTGCCGACGGCACAGTAGGCGGCGCGGTCGAGACCACCTCGGACACTGTGCGTACCGCGTTGCAGATCATCGGCACGGCCCCGGACGCCGCCATGGTTTCAAGTTTTTTCCTGATGCTGTTCTGCCAGGACCACCACGAGGTAAAGGGAGCGCGCATATTCGCCGATTGCGGTCTGGTCGTGGACCCCGACGCGCAGGAAATGGCGGAAATCGCCCGCGCTTCGGCTGCGTCCTACACCACGCTGACAGGAGATACGGCGCGCGTGGCGATGCTATCCTTCTCGACATCCGGCAGCGCCGAGCACCCGAAGGTCTCAAAAGTTGTCGAAGCCACCCATATCGCGCGTGCCAAGGATCCGAACTTGTTGATCGACGGAGAGCTGCAGTTCGACGCCGCCTTCGTGCCCGAGGTCGCAGCGCAAAAGGCGACCGAATCGCCCCTGAAGGGCGAAGCGAACGTATTCGTGTTTCCCAGCCTGAACGCAGGCAACCTAGGGTATAAAATTGCACAAAGAATAGGCGGGGTCGAAGCCATCGGACCAGTTCTGCAAGGGCTGGCCAAACCCGCGAATGATCTGTCCCGTGGCTGTACGGCCGAAGACATACTGCACATGATCGCCGTTACCAGCGTTCAGGCGCAACATGGCCAGATTGGGAAATGAGCCGCCGATAGCCGCTAAAATGCAAAAGTTATTCCGGTTCTCGGCAAAATGTGAGAATGATCAGATCGTTAACTACAGGGGGCCGATTTGAACCAGCCAGTCATAGATACCTCGCCCAAGGTCTCGGATGAGGTTCGCAAGACCACCTGCTACATGTGCGCCTGTCGCTGCGGCATCAACGTTCATATGAAAGACGGAAAGGTCGCCTATATCGAGGGCAACCGCGACCATCCCGTCAACAAGGGCGTTCTGTGCGCCAAGGGCAGCGCCGGGATCATGCAGGTCAACGCGCCATCGCGCCTGCGCAAACCGCTGCGCAGGGTCGGACCACGCGGCTCGGGCGAATTCCGCGAGATCGAATGGGACGAAGCGATCAGCACCGCAGTCGGCTGGCTGAACGAGCTGCACGAGACCGCCCCGCAGAAACTGGCCTTCTTTACCGGCCGCGACCAAAGCCAAAGCTTTACCAGCTTCTGGGCACAGCATTTCGGCACGCCCAACTACGCGGCCCATGGCGGGTTCTGCTCGGTCAACATGGCCGCAGGTGGCATCTACACGATGGGCGGTGCCTTCTGGGAGTTCGGCCAACCCGACTGGGACCACACCAAACTGTTCATGCTGTTCGGCGTGGCCGAGGACCACGACAGCAACCCGATCAAGATGGGGATTGGCAAGATCAAGGCACGCGGCGCGCGGGTGATTGGCGTGAACCCGATCCGCTCGGGCTATAATGCGGTGGCCGATGACTGGGTCGGGATCACGCCCGGCACCGACGGTCTTTTTATCCTGTCACTGATCCATGTGCTGATGAAGGCGGGTAAGATCGACCTCGACTATCTCAGCCGCTACACAAATGCGCCGGTTCTGGTGAACGCCGCAGAAGGTCCGGAAAAGGGACTGTTCCTACGCGACGCAGACGGCAAACCTCTGGTGATCGACCGCGTGACTGGCGAACCAACCGCCTTCGACAAACCCGGCGTGCGCCCGGATCTGTCGGCCACCTACGACAAAGATGGCGTTACGCACCGCCCGGTCTTTCACCTGATGGCCGAGAAATACCTGTCGGACGATCACGCCCCCGAAGCCGTCGCCGACCGCTGCGGCATCCCCGCCAAACGCATCCGGGCCATTGCGGCCGAAATCGCCCGCGTCGCCTTTGACGAGGCGATCGAGCTGGATCACGAATGGACCGACTTCCGGGGCGAAAAGCACAGCAAAATGACGGGCCGCCCAGTCAGCTTTCACGCCATGCGCGGAATTTCCGCCCATGCCAACGGCTTCCAAACCTGCCGCGCTCTGCACGTGCTGCAAATCCTGTTGGGCACGGTCGAGGTCCCCGGCGGCTTCCGCTTCAAACCTCCCTACCCCAAACCGGTCGAGGCGCATCCTACCCCACACGGCGACCGCCGCCCCGGTCGACCATTGGAAGGGCCGCACCTTGGCTTCCCACGTGGTCCCGAAGACCTGCTGCTGGACGAAAACGGCAACGCGCAACGCATCGACAAGGCATTCACATGGGAAAACCCGATGTCGGCCCATGGGCTGATGCATATGGTGATCTCGAACGCCGCTGCCGGTGACCCGTACAAGATCGACACGCTGTTCATGTATATGGCGAACATGTCGTGGAACTCATCCATGAACACCAAGGGCGTGATGGAGATGCTGTCGGCCAAGACCGAAGACGGCAAGTATGTCATCCCCAAGATCATCTACTCCGACGCATATTCCTCGGAAATGGTGGCCTATGCCGATCTGATCCTCCCCGACACCACCTATCTGGAGCGGCACGACTGCATCTCGCTGCTCGACCGCCCGATCTGCGAGGCCGACGCCGCCGCCGACGCGATCCGCTGGCCCGTGGTGGAGCCCGACCGGGACGTGCGCGGCTTCCAATCGGTGCTGATCGAACTGGCAAACCGCATGAGCCTGCCGGGTTTCACCAACGAAGACGGCACGCCCAAATGGAAAGACTACGCCGACTACATCGTCAACCACCAACGCAAACCCGGTATCGGCCCCCTGGCCGGGTTCCGGGGCGAGGATGGCACCAAAGAAGGACGCGGAGAGGTCAATCCTGACCAGTTAAACCGCTACATCGAAAACGGTGGCTTCTACGTGGCGCATATCCCCGAGGGCGCGGACTACTACAAACCGTGGAACGCGGCCTATCAGGACTGGGCGGTGGGCATGGGCCTCTATGACCGCCCGCAACCCTACCTGTTCCAACTCTATTCCGAGCCCATGCGCAAATTCCAACTGGCCGCCGAAGGGCATGGCGACCGCCAGCCCCCCGAGCACCTGCGCCAGCGGATCAAAAACACAATGGACCCGCTGCCGATCTGGTACGAAACCGACCAGCAGGGCAACGAGGGCTTTACCGTTAACGCCCTGACCCAACGCCCCATGGCGATGTACCACAGCTGGGGCACCCAGAACGCATGGTTGCGCCAACTCCACGGCCGAAACCCACTCTACGTCCCCACCAAACTGATGCGCGAACACAACCTACAAGACGGCGACTGGGCCAAAGTCACCTCGCCTCACGGAGAAATTACAGTCCCGGTTATGGAAATGTCCGCGCTGAACGACAACACCGTCTGGACATGGAACGCCATCGGCAAACGCAAAGGCGCGTGGGCCTTGCAGGAAGACGCGCCCGAGGCCACCAAAGGGTTCCTCCTCAACCACCTGATCCACGAATTGCTGCCCCCCAAAGGCGATGGAATGCGATGGGCCAACTCGGACCCGGTCACAGGTCAGGCGGCGTGGTTCGACCTCAAAGTCAAAATCGAAAAGACCACCCCTCCGACCGAATCGCAAAGCCAGCCGGAATTCGGCCCGATCAACTCCCCCGTCGGCACCGGCCCAAAGGATATTGCATGGAAGGTTGGCAAATGACCGGGTCCGCGCTTCATCTGGCTAAAAATATCCCGGGGTCTGGGGCAGAGCCCCAGCCAAACCTCACCACACTCGCAGAGGCAA
This sequence comes from Ruegeria sp. CL6, assembly GCF_056536465.1. Classification (NCBI taxonomy): domain Bacteria; kingdom Pseudomonadati; phylum Pseudomonadota; class Alphaproteobacteria; order Rhodobacterales; family Roseobacteraceae; genus Ruegeria; species Ruegeria sp. CL6. The sequence goes on along the minus strand of NZ_JBQFPR010000006.1, from coordinate 148,680 downwards.
GCCCGTCATGACCCAGCTCCCCCAATCGACCGAGCGCAAAATGGGCCTCGTCATCGACCTTGATACCTGCGTCGGCTGTCATGCCTGCGTGATCTCGTGCAAAGGATGGAACACCGAAAACTACGGGGCACCCTTGTCCGATCAGGACGCCTATGGTGCCGACCCGTCGGGCACGTTCCTGAATCGCGTCCACTCGTACGAGGTTCAGCCCGCCGAAGGCCACGCCCAACTAATCCACTTTCCAAAATCCTGCCTGCATTGCGAGGACGCGCCCTGCGTCACCGTCTGCCCCACCGGGGCCAGCTATAAGCGGGTCGAGGATGGCATTGTGCTGGTCAACGAAAACGACTGCATAGGTTGTGGCCTCTGCGCGTGGTCCTGCCCTTACGGAGCGCGTGAGATGGATATGGCGGAAGGAGTGATGAAGAAATGCACGCTCTGCGTTGATCGTATCTACAATAAAAACCTTCCCGAGGTGGACCGAGTCCCCTCCTGCGTTCGCACTTGCCCCGCCGGGGCACGGCATTTCGGCGACCTTGGAGACCCCGAAAGCGATGTCAGCAAATTGGTTGCCGAGCGGGAGGGGATGGACCTGATGCCCGAAATGGGCACCAAGCCCGTGAACAAATACCTGCCACCACGCCCCAAAGACCAGGTGGAAGACCAGATTGATATTCTGGCACCGCTGCTGGCCCCGGTCGCCGAAGAACCCAAGGGTTTTATCGGCTGGCTCGACAAAGCTCTGGAGAAGCTCTGATGCATCCAGCCCCTTCCGTCATCATTTTCACCACCCTGTCCGGCCTGGGTTTCGGTCTCCTCTTCTTTTTGGGCCTTGGGTTGCCGGACGTCACCGGCTGGGTTGCGTTCGTTTTCTTTGTTATCGCCTATGGTCTGTCTGTGGGCGGGCTGATGGCCTCGACCTTCCACCTTGGACACCCGGAACGCGCTTGGAAGGCGTTCACTCAATGGAGGTCCAGTTGGCTTAGCCGCGAAGGATGGTGTGCAGTCATCGCACTGATCGTTATGGGCCTTTACGCGATCGGAGCCGTCTTTCTGGGACAACGGTGGAGCGTGCTCGGGCTTATCGGGTCTGCGTTTTCGCTGGCAACTGTTTTCACAACGTCCATGATCTATACCCAGCTCAAGACCATCCCGCGCTGGAACATGAAGCTGACACCGGCGCTGTTTCTGAGTTTTAGTCTGGCTGGAGGCGCGCTGCTTGCAGGTCAAACCGGGCTGGCGGTTCCTTTGTTGCTGGTCGCCGCGACTGTTCAAGCGCTGTATTGGTGGCAGGGCGACAAAGCGCTTGCCCAATCAGGAACCAACCTGGGCACAGCAACGGGTCTGGGGTCACGCGGATCGGTTCGGGCGTTTGAGCCACCTCACACAGGGACGAACTATCTGCTGCGGGAGTTCGTGCATGTCGTGGGGCGCAAACACGCCGAGAAACTGCGGATCATTTCGTTTCTGCTGGCTTTCTTCGCCCCAGTTGTTCTGCTGTTTCTGCCGTTCAACCACTTTTTTGCCCTGCTTGCGGTGCTCTCGCATCTGGCGGGTGTTGCCGTGTCGCGCTGGTTGTTTTTCGCGCAGGCCGAGCACGTGGTCGGATTGTATTACGGCAAACGGTAAGGAAGGGGGCCAGCCCCCTTCTTGGTCTTTCAGACCAATTCATCCCCCGGGATATTTCTAGCCAGATGAAGGGCGGATCCCGCCAAGGTTCAGCCGGATTATAGCAGACCGGCGTGGGCCATTGCCGCGTCAATCGCGGATTTGGTTCCGTCTTCCAGTTCTGTCAGGGGCGAACGGACCTCGGTACTGCAGAGGCCAAGTTTACTGAGGGCGTATTTTGCTCCCACCAGGCCGGGTTCAATAAAGATCGCCTCGTGCAATGGCATCAGCCGATCCTGGTATTCCAGCGCCTTGGCGTAGTCACCCGCAAGTGTCGCCTGCTGGAATTCGGCGCAGAGTTTCGGCGCTATGTTTGCTGTTACCGAGATGCAGCCCACGCCCCCATGCGCATTGAAGCCCAACGCGGTTGCGTCCTCGCCCGACAATTGACAGAAATCTGGCCCGCAGGTGGCGCGCTGCTGGCTTACGCGCGCCAGATCACCGGTGGCATCCTTGACGCCGACGATGCGCGGCAGCTCCGCCAGCTCTCCCATCGTCTCAGGGGTCATGTCGACGACCGAACGACCGGGAATGTTGTAGATGACAATCGGGAGATCCGCGCAGTCATGCAGCGCGCGGAAATGCGTGATCAGACCTTTTTGCGTCGGCTTGTTGTAGTAGGGGGTCACGACCAGCGCGGCGTCGGCACCGACCTTCTGTGCGAATCGCACGAAACGGATGGCTTCAACTGTGTTGTTGGATCCCGCACCCGCGATCACGGGCACTCGCCCGGCCGAGGCTTTCACGACCTCTGCGACGACGGTTTCGTGTTCTTCATGGCTGAGGGTGGGGCTTTCTCCGGTGGTGCCTACGGGCACTAGACCGGTCGACCCTTCCTGAATTTGCCATTCCACCAACCGTTTGAGCATATCCAAGTCCAACTCGCCGTTTGTGAACGGGGTGACCAGGGCTGGCATCGAGCCTTTGAACATGACACGCTCCTCAGAGTGCAGTTGGCAATTTTGGGCCACCAGCGATCACAATCTGAGCGATGTGAGTTGATCCCGGCGGCGCAAGGTTTATCCTGAATGGCTCTATCCTTGGTTGGTTGGGAAATGCAAGGCATGACACGCGTTCTGACGCTATTGATGGCAATGATTCTGGGATCATTCGGGCAGGCGCATGCCGATGCAGCGAGCGATCTGCGCGCCGGACTGTATGAAATGCGCAAAGGCGACTGGAACGCCGCTTTGCGCGAAGCCGGTGCTCGGGGGTCCGTGTCGCGTGACATAATCGTCTGGCATTGGCTGCGCGAAGGTTTTGGCAGTTCCGGTGATGTACTGGTCTTTCTGGACCGCCGCCCGGACTGGCCCGGTCTGACATGGCTGCGCCGGAAAAGTGAACCGGCGTTTACCGGTGCGGATCCTGACCGTGTTTTGAAATTCTATTCCGATGTGCCGCCGCAAACAGCGGAAGGCGCCTTGAACTATGCGGTGGCACTCAAAGCCAAGGGGCGTCAGGGGGATGCCGAGGCCGATATTGTTGCCGCATGGCGGACCATGCCGATGGGTAAAGGGCTGCAAAAGGATTATCTTGAAAACTTCGGAAAGCTCCTCAAGCCGCACCACGAAGCCCGGCTGGATCGGATGCTGTGGGACAACCACCTTGTCAGCGCGGGGCAGATGCTGCCTTTGGTCGCGTCTGATCACCGTAGACTGGCCGAAGCCCGGATCGCCCTGCAAAAGCGTCAGCCAGGTGTGGATGGTAAGGTGGCCGCCGTTCCCAAGTCGCTGGCAGAGTCTCCGGGGCTGGCGTTTGACCGGTTTGTCTGGCGGGACAAGAAGGAACTGGATGACAGCGCCATTGACCTGATGCTGGCGCGATCCACTGGCCCCGAGGCTCTGGGCGAACCGGACAAATGGGCAGAAGGCCGCCGTCGGCTGGCGCGGCTGGAGATGCGCGGGGGCAATGCCAACCGTGCCTATAAAATCGCCGCCAACCACCACATGACGCCTGAAATGGGCTATGGATATGCCGACCTTGAATGGCTGTCAGGGTTTCTTGCCCTGCGCAAACTGAACGACCCGGCAACCGCCGTTCGACATTTCCAGAACTTTTCGGACGCCGTTCAGTCGCCGATCTCGAAAGGGCGGGCCGGATATTGGCTTGGGCGGGCTTACGCGGCACAGGGCAATGCGGACAAGGCCTACGAAGCCTATGCGATGGGAGCGGACCATCAGACCTCGTTCTACGGTTTGCTGGCGGCTGAGCAGATTGGCCGCCCCTTCGACGGTGAGTTGGCAAATCCCAGACGCGCGCCGCATTGGAAACAGGCCGAATTCGCCGAGTCCAGTGTGCTGGAGGCGGGGTTGTTGCTGCTACAGGCCGGTGAAGCGAACCTGTCAGAACGGTTCCTGACACACCTGGTGGAAGACCTAGACTCGGTCGAGGCAACCCAGTTGGGTGATCTGGTGATCGAACTGAAAGAGCCTCATTTGGCGGTGATGATTGCCAAGCGTGCGGCCAAAACCGGTGTTGTCCTTCCTGCTGCCTATTACCCGGTGCATCCGGTGGCCGATCTGGGTCTGCCTATGGCGAAGGAGATGACTCTGGCCATTGCCCGGCGCGAAAGTGAGTTTGACCCGGTTGTCGTCAGCGGCGCAGGTGCCCGAGGTTTGATGCAGGTTATGCCTGCGACCGCTCAACTGGTTGCCAAGAACATGGGCATTCTCAGCGGTCACAAAACGGGCAAGCTGACGTCGGACTGGCAATACAATGCCAAGCTGGGGGCGAACTACCTGTCTGGGCTGGCGGCCGATTTCAACGGCAATGTCGTGATGATGGCCGCCGGATATAACGCCGGACCGCGCAGACCGATCTCGTGGATGGGCCGATATGGTGATCCGCGCGCGGGTGAGATCGACGTTGTCGACTGGATCGAGACGATCCCGTTCAGCGAGACCCGCAATTACGTGATGCGCGTCGCCGAAAGCCTGCCGGTTTACCGCGCCCGTCTGGGCCAACCGGCCCTGCCGATCCCGTTTTCGCAGGAGTTGATAGGCTCAACCTTGGCGGCGTTCGCGCCATAGGGTGAACAGACCAGCAGCGATGACCAGCCCGGCGCCGATGACGACGGCGGGCCGCAGGGTTTCGCCAAAAACCGAGATACCCAGAATCGCGCTCCACATCAGGTGGAAATAGGCAAAGGGCTGCACGGCGCTGGCTTCGGCCATTTCATAGCACTTGATCAGCAGCCAATGCCCCAGAACCCCGCTGAGGCACAGCAGCCCCATCCAGAACCAATCGCGGCTTTCCATCGGCTCCCAGAACCACATGCCGACCGCAGTCATGGCGACCGCTCCGGCGATACCGGTCCAGAAAAAGCTGGTTGCGGTGCTGTCCTGTCGGGCGACATACCGGGTCAGCAACCCGTAGACGGCGAACATCAGGGCCGAGATCAGAGGTATCACGGCCAACGGATTGAACACGCCCATGCCGGGTTGGAGGATAATCAGCACACCCATGCAGCCGACGCCAATCGCCATCCACCGCCGCCAGCCCACCTTTTCGCCCAATACCGGACCGCTGAGCGCAGCTATCAGAAGCGGATAACAGATGAACACGGCCTGGCTTTCGATCAGGCCCAGAACGGTAAAAGCATAAACCGCCACGCAAATCTCACCGGCCAGCAGAACACCGCGCAATATCTGCCATCCCAGTTGGCTGGTCCGCGCCGTCACCCCGATACCACCCGGAGCACGCAGGGCCAGTGCCACGACGAATGCGGCAAAGAACCAGTACCGGATCATGACGACCATGTAGGTGTTGTAAGTTCCGGCAAGGTGGCGGGACATGCCGTCCTGCAACGCAAACACAACGGTTGCGGCAATCATCAAGGCGATACCTGCGCGCGTATTGTTCTGTTGCGTCATGATCTGACCGCCCGCGTCATGTGACGTTTGCGGCCATATCCCGGCGCGCGGGTGACAGAAAAACCCGCCTCCTCCAATCCGCGGCGAACGAAACCAGCAGCCGTGTAGGTCGCAGCAGTGCCGCCGGGGGCCGTGTGGTCGGCCACATGCTGCATCAACTCAGCCCCCCACAGCTCTGGGTTCTTGGCAGGAGAGAACCCATCCAAAAACCACGCATCGGCAGATTTTGTCCATTTGGGCAGCGTCTCGCGTGCGTCCCCTTCGATAACCTCAAGCCGCAGCGTACCCAGATCGCACGACCCTCCGCGCCAGTGCTGCAGAAAACGCGTGCCCCAGGGGGCGATTTCGGGAAAAGCCTCCAATGCGCGGGACATATCCGCAGGGTCCATTGGGTAGGCTTCGAAACTGGTGAAGCTCAGAGGAGTTGTTTGCCCGGACTTCTCCCACTCTGACCACACGGTCAGCATATTCAGACCGGTGCCAAACCCAAGTTCGGCAATATGAAACCCTGGCGCGAAGCGCGCGGGCAGGTCGTTGCCGTCAAGAAAGACATGGCGCGTTTCAGCCAGCCCGTTCTGCAACGAGTAATACGGATCGTCGAACCGATCTGAAACGGGTATGTGATCGTCGGTCCAAGTCAGTTCGGCGCGCTGGTCTGCCATCGGGGAATCCTGTAGCTAAGCGGCGCGACACTGAACAAGGAAAAGGGGTTTGGCAATGGTCGATGTGACGGTACGCGGCGCGGGTATCTTTGGCCTGTCCATCGCCTGGACCTGTGCCCGGCGCGGCGCAAAAGTTCAGGTCGTTGATCCTTTTGGCGCAGGCGCGGGATCAAGCGGCGGGCTGGTCGGTGCCCTTGCCCCTCATGTCCCCGAGAACTGGAACGCGAAGAAAGCCTTTCAGTTCGAGAGCCTGATCATGGCCGAACCATTCTGGAAACAGATCGAGGAAACCGGCGGCGTTTCAGCGGGTTACGCAAGGCTAGGACGGCTGCAACCCATTACCGACGCCAGAACCCTGGACCTGGCTCACGCTCGTGCGGATACGGCGGCTGAACTGTGGCAGGGCAAGGCCGAATGGCGGGTCGTTGAAACCACAGAACTTGGATCGTGGTGCCCGCCCAGCCCAACCGGGTTCGTGATCCACGACACGCTTAGTGCCCGGATGCACCCACGGCGCGCCTGCGCCGCGCTGGTATCGGCGCTGGCCGTTATGGGCGTCGATGTGGTGACCGACGCACCGGACAAGGGGCAAGTCGTTCACGCCACCGGGTTGGCCGGACTGCTGGAACTCAACGACGCGTTTGGCAAGGTCGTCGGCAATGGCGTCAAAGGACAGGCCGCATTGTTGCGGTTCGACGCCGGAGAGGTTCCCCAGCTCTTTGCTGATACGGTTCATATCGTGCCGCATGCGGACGGCACGCTGGCCATCGGCTCAACCTCCGAGCGGGAGTATGACGATCCGACCAGCACAGATACCGCGCTTGAGGATGTGTTAGAGCGTGCCACGCGCGCGGTCCCTGTTCTGCACGGGGCCGAGGCAATCGAACGCTGGGCCGGGGTTCGCCCCCGCAGCAAAAGCCGTGCCCCGATGCTGGGCGCGCATCCCTTGCACAAGGGGCAGTTCATCGCCAATGGCGGGTTCAAGATCGGCTTTGGAATGGCCCCGAAGGTGGCCGCAGTCATGGCCGATCTGATACTGGACGGCCGCGATACGATCCCCGAAGATTTCCGGCCCGAAGCATCACTGTGATCGCGCGGTGGCATTGGCAATCATGCATTGCCGCCCGTCGGGGCCGCGGACCCACATGCTCTGACCGTTCCGGCACAAGGTCGCGGTTTCGGTATGCATCAACGGCGATGTCGCGCGGAACGAAAACCGTGCAAGCGGACCCATCACATCCTCGGCAAACAACATCAACAACTGGGCCAGCAGCGGCCCATGCACGACCAGACCGTCATACCCTTCGACCTGACGCGCATAGTCCAGATCATAGTGGATACGGTGACCGTTGAACGTCAGCGCCGAGTATCGAAACAATAAAGTAGAATCGAATGATACCTCGCGCCGATCGGTCTCATCGGTCCGTGCGACCGGCGGCGCGGGGCGCGGTTCTGTGTCCGACGGATCGTTGCGGTAAACGAGGTCCTGCCACTCTGTCAGACAATGCGTTGCATCCTGCCATATCTCATGGCGCAGCGTGACAAAGGCCAGCGGCCCGGTTCGTCCTGTTTTGGACACAAGGCTTTCCCGAACCGAGCGCCGTTCGGCTGCCCGACCCGCAACAAGGGGCGCATGAAACTCTAACCGTCCACCTGCCCACATCCGGCGTGGCAAACCCATATCGGGGATCAGGCCACCCCCGACCTTTGGATGACCGTCCCGGCCAAGGCCGTCCGGTTGTTGCGGCGTCCAGAAATAAAGCTGGTGGAAAAAGGCAGGCAAGGGTGTGCCTGCCCCGATGGTCCCGCCCTGCCCCAGCGCGATCAGAAGCGCGGCGGCGCGGGCCGGGTCCAGAACATCTGTCTGTGTTTCCTCCGTCATGGCAGAAGACTAGACAGACGAAGGTTCACCGACAAGCGGCCCGCGACGATCAGAAACCAGCCTCGGCGCGCAGCTTTTGCATCAGGGTTTGCAGAGTGCTTTCGTATCGTTCGCTGGTCAGCTTCCCTTGCTCATCGAACTCTTTGGAACTGCTGGCCAGATGAATTTCCGGCCCCTGCAGAATACGGGGCTGGAACGGTACCATATAACTGCGCAGGACCATCTGGGCCCGCTCACCGCCAGCGCGACCCGCGGCGGCGGACATCACGGCAACGGGTTTGTCCGCCCACGGCTTGCCCTTGGTTCGGCTCACCCAATCCAGCGCGTTCTTCAACACACCGGATGGACCCTTGTTGTATTCCGGCGTCGAGATGATCACGGCATGCGCCTGCGCAATCTGATCCGCCAGCAGTTGCACCCGGTCCGGGATACCTTCGCCGTCCTCCAGATCACCATCATAAAGCGGCAGGTTCAGGTCCGCCTCGACATATGTCCCCGGGTCAAACAACCGCGCAGCTTCGCGCAGCAGCTTACGGTTGGTTGCGCTCTGGCGCAGCGACCCGGACAGGCCAAGCAGGATCGGTTCAGACATGAGAGGGCTCCGTGATGGTGTCATTCACTAGTTAGCGCGACACATCTGCGCGCCAAAGCCCCCATGACGCGCAGTCAATGTGCAAAAAAGCCAAGGCACCTGACGGTGCCCCGTCAGGTTCAGGTGCGCCCGTTTGGAATGATCTCGATATCAACCCGACGGTTACGGGCTTTGCCTTCAGCCGTCAGGTTCGAGGCCGCAGGACGGTTCTCACCCAGTCCAATCGTGCTGATCCGGGCGCTGTTGACACCATTGGCCTGCAGAATATCGGCGACAGAGCGCGCCCGACGTTCCGAAAGGGCCTGATTGTACGACGCCTCGCCGTCGCTGTCCGTATGGCCGATGACCTGCACGGTTGAATTGGGGTAATTCACCAGGTTCTGCCCCACCCGCACCAGATCAGCCCGCAGCGCCGGGCGCACGGTCGAGCTGTCGGTGTCAAAGGTGATGTCGTTCGGCACGGTGACAATCAGCCGGTCACCTGCATTGGTCACGGTGATCCCCTGATTGGCCAATTGCTGGCGCAGTTCTGCGGCCTGCTGGTCCAGTTGATTACCGATCAGGCCACCGCCAGCCGCACCAATCGCACCACCGGCCAACGCGCCCAGAAGCGGATCGGAGCCATTCGCGATCGCCCCGACACCCGCACCGACCAGACCACCCAGAATCGCACCCTGTTTTGCGTTTTGGTTCGGATCATCAGGCAAGCTCAGCGTACCGGGGTCGGTGCACGCGCCCAAAAACATAGCCGAGCACAGCCCAGCGGAAACGACAAACTTTGAAATCGCCATGAAATCACCTTCTGCTCTGACACCCGTTCATCGGGTCCATATTGTTCGGTCCGGTATATCGCGCCCTGCGGTCGCAGGCTCAAGCAACAATCCGGTGATATCGGCAGTTACCCGCCGCTCAATGAATTCCTGTCGCGACACTCTGGCAGATTTTTCCACTGCAACCGCAGATTGCCACGGATTCGCGCGATTCAATGTCAGAAATCTGCGGCGGCCCGGAACTTCATCGACACCCCGCCCTCTGGATTCTTCAGACGGAGTTCTTCTGAATGCAGCATAAGACGCGGATAATCGCGCGCCGCTCCTTCCGCGTAAAAGGGGTCGCCCAAAATCGGGTGACCCAACGACTGCATGTGGACGCGCAACTGATGTGACCGCCCGGTTTTCGGAAACAGGCGCACTCGGGTCGTGGCGCCCTCGTATTTAACGACCCGCCAATCGGTTACCGCGGCTTTTCCGGTCTCATGACACACCATCTGGCGCGGGCGGTTGGGCCAGTCCACGATCAGCGGCAGATCAATGGTTCCGGTTTTGGGCTCAACCCGGCCAAATACACGTGCGATATAGGTTTTGCGGGTTTGGCGCTTCTCGAACTGCATGCTCAGATGCCGTTGCGCATGGGGCGTCTGCGCAAACACCATCACCCCCGATGTATCCCGATCCAGCCGGTGCACCAGCAATGCCTGCGGAAAAGAGGCCTGCACTCGCGCCAAAAGACAATCCGCCAAATGCTCTCCGCGTCCCGGAACCGACAGCAGGCCCGATGGCTTGTTCACCACGATCAACTGCGCATCCTCATGCAGGACATCCAGTGGCGTTTTCGGAGGATCATATGCTTCGCTCATGCGCGCTTGCCTAACGTACCGCGCAAAGTCCCGCAACGTCGTCCTTGCCTGAACCCAGAGGTTCCGCAACTCTGCGCAAAAACCGGAGGAGAGATCATGCACCCCACGATCGAGCGCATGCAAGAAGTCGTTGCCAAGGGCGACGAAAACCTAATTCACGAATTACTGGCCGAGGACGTTCGGTTTTCTCCGCCTACCTATTACAGCACCTGGACGGGGCGAGCTCCGGCGGCTGCGGTTCTGGGCCATGTGGCGCAGGTCTTCTCGGACTTCCGTTACCGCCGTGTCATGGGCGAAGGCAAAGACTGGGCGCTGGAATTCCAATGCAAGGTTGGCGATCTGGACGCGGTCGGCGTTGATCTGATCACTCTTAACGACGACGGGCTGATTCAGGAGTTTGAAGTGGTCATGCGCCCCTACAAGACCATCGGCGCCCTACGCGAAGCGATGATGGCCCGCGTCATGACTGATCCGCGTTTTCTGGAATTCAAAAACGCGCTGAGCTGATCATGCCCGTTGCTGCGGACCAACTGCTGCGCCTACCCTTGCTGCCGATACTCGCGGCGCAAGGTCTGTCTGTTCGCCGCAACGCCCGATTGCTGTCCGAGCCCATTGGTCCCCGAGAAGGACGCGACGGGCGAGGACCTCGGTTGCGGCTTTTGATCGCCGGAGACAGCTCAGCGGCCGGTGTCGGCGCAGGCACTCAGGCGCAGGCGCTTTCGGGGTATCTGGTTCGCGAACTCTCGCGTCACTACACCGTCGAATGGAGGCTCGAGGCCACAACAGGCCACACGACGCAGGATACGATCGACAGACTTCGAGGTTTGGACAATCAATTTGATGCGGCGGTTACAGCCTTGGGCGTCAATGACGTGACCCGGGGCGTTACCCGAAAGTCTTTCATTGACCGGCAAAGTCAATTGGTAGACTTGCTTGTCGGGCAGCTGGGGGTGAAGCGTGTGGCGATGACAGCCGTACCCGAAATGAGCCGTTTTCCAGCGCTCCCGCAGCCTCTGGCCTGGGTTCTCGGGCAGCAGGCGGCCCGACTTGATCAGGGGTTGCAACAGGTCGTTGCCCAGCATCGTCAGGCGTTTCATCTGCCATTGGACTTGCCGGACGATCCAGCTCTGGCCGCACCGGACGGGTATCACCCTAGCCCCAAAACCTACGCGATCTGGGCGGCAAAGGCCGCGCACCTACTCCGTCAGGGTTGAGCCCTCATCTGCCGGATCATAGGGATTGAATACACCACAAGCGCAGCCCAGATCAGCGGGAAGGCAATCATGCGCCCTTGGTCGATCTGCTCGCCGAAGACCGTGATCGCTGTGATGAATATCATGGTCGGTGCAATATACTGGAGAATTCCCATCGTCGACAGGCGAACAAGCTTGGCACCATTGGCATAGACCAACAGAGGAACAGCCGTAACCACCCCCGCACCAGCAAGCAGCATCGTATCGGTGGCAGCTATTCCAAAGTGGCCGTTCCCCTGCACGCCCAGCCAGGTTACGTAGGCCAAGGCCGGGATCAGCAGGATCAGAACCTCAAGCAAGAAACCCTGATTGGGACCGATTGGCAGAGACCGCTTGAAGAATGCGTAGAACCCCCAGCTCACCATGAGTCCCAATGCTGCCCAAGGGATGCTGCCGGCTTGAAGGACCAGAACCGCCACGCCTGCAGCGGCCAACCCGACCGCAATCAGTTGCGTCCGGTTTAGTGGCTCACGAAGCAATACCGCACCAAGCGCAATACTGAACAAAGGGTTGATGTAATATCCCAATGCGGCATCAAGGGCGTTTCCGCTGGCGATCGCCCAGACATAAATGGCCCAATTCACCGAGATCAGCCCAGCCGTCAAGCCAGCCATACCCAGCATTTTCGGGTTCCTCAAAGCAGCCTTCAGATCCCGCGTTCGCCCCAATGCAATTAGAAGCGCTCCTGCCACTGGTACTGACCAGATGATGCGGTGGGCAACGATCTCCACCGGACCGATATGCGCCATCGCCTTCATGTACAGGGGTAGGAATCCCCACAGAACATAGGCCGTAACAGCCAACACCAATCCCCTCGGTGTATCTGTATTCTGTAAAGGGGCAGCAGCGTTCACCATAGCGGGTCTCCAATCGACACTGGTTGTCTTTAGGCAAACTCTGCCATCAGGAAAACTGCGAAAATCGTGAAGGTTCACATAACAAATCGTTATGGGTTGAACACGCAACCGTTCCGCGAGCTGCGGTGCTGGCATGCGAGGCTCTGCCTCGCGCTCCGGGATATTTGGGGCCAGATGAAGCAGGGGATCCGTACTTCATCTGGCTGAAAATATCCCGGGGGAGACGCGGCTTGCCGCGGCGGGGGCAGAGCCCCATTTTCAAACGGTTCAGACCTTAACGCGCTCGGATTTAGGGTCATACATTGGCTTCAGCGACGCCTCGGCTTTGACCTTCACACCGCATACGTCTATCTCGTAGGACGAAGCCAGCACATCTGCCGCCTTCTCTCCCTCGCATGGTACATAGCCCATTCCGATTGCGCCTCCCAGCGTATGACCGTAGTTACCCGAACTTAAATAGCCAACATACTCACCATCCCGAACGATCGGTTCATTGTGAAACAGCAGCGGTTCGGAATCGGCTAAGCGAAATTGAACCAACCGGCTTTTCGGCCCGCTTTCCTTGCGCTCAATAACCGCCGAACGACCGATAAAGTCGCTGCCTTTGTCAGTTTTGACTGCAAAGCCAAGCCCGGCGTCGACGACGTTATCCTCACAAGTGATGTCATGTCCGAAATGGCGGAACCCTTTCTCGATCCGGCACGAATCCATCATGTGCATCCCGCACAGTTTCAGGCCCATGTCCTGCCCCGCCTCGTGCAATGTCTCGAACACATGACCCGCCATATCGGAGGAGACATAAATCTCCCACCCCAGCTCACCCACATAGGTGACACGGTGCGCGCGGGCGAGGCCCATACCGATCTCTATTTCCTGCGCGGTGCCGAACGGGTTTGCTGCGTTAGAGAAATCAGCGGGCGAGACCTTTTGAAGCAACGTGCGCGCGTTGGGACCCATGACGGCCAGAACGCCCTCGCCCGCGGTGACGTCGGTGATGACCACGTTGAACCCGTCCGCATGTCGCTGCATCCACGTTTGATCCGCCAGACGAGTGGCCGCGGGGGTGACGACCAGATAGGCGGTCTCGGTCAGGCGGGTGACGGTCACGTCAGCCTCGATCCCGCCCTGACGGTTCAGGAACTGGGTATAGACGATCTTGCCATTTGGCACCGAATAGTCTCCGCCGCCAACGTAGTTCATGAATGCTTCGGCATCCGGGCCTTCGACCCGGATCTTGCCGAACGAGGACATATCATACATGCCCACATTCTCGCGCACGGCACGGTGCTCGGCGGCTGAGTTTTCAAACCAGTTTTGACGTTTCCAGCTATACTGGTATTCGCGCTCTTGCCCCGGATTGGCGAACCAGTTGGCGCGTTCCCAGCCAGCAAGCTCTCCGAAAACCGCACCCTGATCCTTGAGGTGGTGGTGCAACGGCGTGCGCCGCACTCCGCGCGCGGTGGCTTTTTGGCGGTAGGGGTAGTGGTCGGCATAGAGCAGGCCCAGTGTTTCCTTGGACCGTTCAAACAGGTATTTCTTGTTCCCCTGAAACGGCTGCATCCGGCTGATATCCACGTCGCCCAGATCAAAGGGCTTTTCGCCCGAGTCCATCCATTCGGCCAGCGCCATGCCAGCGCCACCGCCCGACTGAATCCCGATTGAGTTGAACCCGGCGGCGACCCAATAGTTGTCCATCTCTGGCGCAAGGCCCAGATGATAGGCATCGTCGGGCGTGAAGGATTCCGGCCCGTTGAAGAAGGTGTGAATCCCCGCCTCGGCCAGCATCGGCATCCGGTTCACCGCCGCCTCAAGGATCGGTTCAAAATGGTCGAAATCCTCTGGCAGTTGGTCAAATTCGAAACTGTCGGGAATGCCGTTCATGGCCCAGGGCTTGGCGTTCGGCTCGAACGCGCCCAGCAGGATTTTACCCGCGTCTTCCTTGTAATAGGCGCATTCGTCCGGCACGCGCAGCACCGGCAACTGGGTCAGTCCGTCGATGCCTTCGGTGACGATATAGAAATGCTCGCACGCGTGCAGAGGGACGTTCACGCCTGCCATCCGGCCAACCTCGTGCCCCCACATGCCCGCGCAGTTCACCACCATGTCACATTCGATATGGCCCGAGGCGCTGCCGTCATCGGCGACCCAATCGACGCCTGTGACCTTGCGCCCCTGTTTGGTGATATCGGTGACTTTCACACGTTCCTTGACGATCCCACCGCGTTGCCGTGCGCCCTTGGCCAAGGCCAGCGCGATATTGGCCGGGTCGCCCTGCCCGTCCAGCGGCAGATAGACCGCGCCCTTGACGTCTTGGGTATTCAGGTGGGGGTACATCTCCTTGACCCGCTCGTTCGATATCTCTTCGATCTCGACGCCAAAAGCGCGGGCCATCGCTGCCTGACGATAAATCTCTTCCTTGCGCTCCTCGGTCAGCGCAACAGTGATCGAACCACAACGCTTGAATCCGGTGGCGACGCCTGTTTCTTCCTCGAGCGAGCCGTAAAGCTCCTGACTGTATTTCGCCAGTTTGGTCATGTTCGCCGTCGCCCGCAGCTGGGCGATCAGACCTGCGGCGTGCCACGTAGTGCCGCTGGTCAGTTGTTTACGCTCCAGCAGGACAACATCGTTCCAGCCCTTTTTGGTCAGGTGATACGCGACCGAACAACCGATTACGCCGCCGCCGATGATGACCACTCGGGCCTTGCTGGGAAGATCAACCATCCTGAAATCTCCGCTGTGTCAGGTTTGGGTCAACCTGCCACGGAAGATCGGCAATAAATGCATCAAAAGCGTCACAAAACGGGTAATTTTCACCGATGCGCCGCGCGCTTTTCCCGCCGCAGAACAAACGGGGTAACGCCGAAAAAGCTCTTGTAGACCGAGGAAAACCCGTTCGGGAAACCACAGGCCAGGCCGATCTCGCGTACGCTCATCGTCGTGTTCAAAAGCAGGTTGTTGGCCTTGGCCAGTCGCATCTCGCGATAGAAGCCGTTGGGCGTGGTGCCGAAGAACGTCTTGAACTTACGTTCCAGCGAGCGGTTGGACAGGTGCAGTTCCTCGACGATTTCGTGGATCGGCAGGGGGTCTTCAATATTCGCCTGCATCAGCTTGATACACTGGTCCAGCTTGGCATCCCCGGTTGCGGTCATGCGCGCGCCTGAAAACGGTTGCATCGAGGAAAAATCGCGGATGTTTTCGTGCAGCATGATATCGGCGACCGTCATCTTGGCTGGGCCAGAGATATGCCGCCCGATTACGGCCAAAGCGACATCCGTGGTCGCCTCCATCCCCGCGCAGGTCACAACCGCGCCCTGTTCGGTCGCAATCGACAGCTTGGCCTCGAACCGCGCACCCCGTTCCCGCAGGAACGACGCGTTTTCCCAATGGGTGGCCATGTCCGCCGTGCCTCTTTCGTCGATATAGCGGCTGGCGGCCTCGGCCAGCAGAAACACCTGCGCGCCGCGATAGGTATAGTCAGACACCACGCGACCCAGCGACAGATCGGGATGGTCGGGGTCGGAATTGCCGATGACAAAGAGGTAATCCGCCTTTGGCTGGGCGCTGACAGCCTCGGTCTGGATCAGTGCATCACTGCTGCTGAGGATCGCCCCACCTCTGAGCGACCGATAGGTATAGGTAAACGGCGGGTGAGGGCACACGCGGTTGGCCAGCCGCAGCACCTCGACCAGAGACGCCAGTTCAAGCAGCACAAAGCCGGGGGCGACGACGATGTCGAAATGCTGCTGTGCCCGTGACATGGCGTCAGACGATCCTATGCCCGGTCACGCGCAAAGCATGGGCCAGCGCCTCAATATGGTCCGGTCCAACCTCGCAGCAGCCGCCGACGATGGTGGCCCCGTGTTCGACCCAGGACATGGCGAAATCGGCATAGGCTTTGGGGGTCAGGTCATGGCGCTGTTCCAGCGCATCGACCGTGGGCGCGTCTTCCAGAAAATCCTGTGTGATGCCGGTGAAGCCGTTGGCATAAGCCCCATAGGGGCGGCCCATCGTCTTAAGGATCGTCAGCGCGGGCATCACCGATTCCGGCCGGGTACAGTTGATCAGAACCGCTTGCGGCGCGAACCTGTCCACTAGCGGGGCAACCTGCGCCAGTTGCTCGCCCGAGCGCAAACGGGTGCCGTCATTATCCATCACCGACAGCGCCAGCCAAACGGGTTTGGTCGCGCTTTCCGTCCCGCGCAGCGCGCCTTCAGCCTCTTGCAGGGACGAGACCGTCTCATGCAGGAACAGGTCCACCCGGTCGTTCATCAGACCGACAAGCTCGGCGTATTTCAGCGCGGCTTCCTCGACATCGGGTTTCAGGTCGGGCCGGTACGAGGCCAACAGCGGCCCCAGCGCCCCGGCGATCCGTCCGCCCGAAGCAGGCCGCGCGCCCTCGGCCTGACTCAGCGCCGTGTCGATCAGGGCAGGCAACTGGTCCTCGATCCCTTCGCGCACCAGACGTGAGCGGTGGACAGCATAAGTGTTCGTCGTGGCAACCGTCGCGCCACGTCGAAAGTAATCCGCATGGACCTGCCCCACCAGTTCGGGCTGGTCCATCATCACCCGCGTAGACCATAAAGGCGTGGGCTTTTCGCCGCCGCGTTTGACCAGTTCCTGCCCGATCGAGCCGTCCAACAAGGTGATATCCGCCATTGCCTTACCTTTCCTCAGGGAATGAGAACCAGTTTTCCCGCAAACGCCTTGGACTGAAAGTCCTCTTGCGCTTTGGCGATATCTCTTAGCGGGTAGGTTTTTGAGATCAAAGGTTTGATCTTGCCTGCGTTCATCAGTTCGACCAGTCGGCCGAAGACCTCGAACGCCTGATGGGTGCAGCCGTGGATGGTGATGTCGCGCAGGTAGATATCGCGCAGATCGGCCTGCACGATGGGTCCGGCGATGGCACCCGAGACGGCATATTGCCCGCCGGGTTTCAGCGACAGGATCAGGCCGGGCCATGCGGGGCCGCCGACCACGTCGACCACCACGTCGAACATATCTTTCGGCAAAGGCGCGTTTCGGTCGAACGTATCCGTGGCCCCCTGCCCCTTGACCACATCGGCCTTGGCAGGGCTGGCGACGCCCCACACGGTCGCCCCGCGCAGCCGGGCCAGTTGCACGGCGGCCAGGCCGACACCGCCGGACGCGCCAGTGATAAGAACCTTGTGCCCGGTGGTCACGCCCGCCCGAGTCAGCAGGTTCTCCGCCGTGCCAAAGGCGCAGGGGATGGCCGCGATCTCGACATCTGACAGGGGGGAGGCCGATACATCGTACAGATCAGACGCCTCAACCAGACAGTACTGCGCAAAGGCTCCGTCAATCTCGGACCCCAGCGCAATGAAACCGGTGGGATTGCCGGGGCGTGGACGTGGCAGGTTGATCGAACAGGTGACGCGCTGGCCTTGGGTGAAACCCGTCTCTGGCCCGGTGAGTTCAACGATACCGCACAGATCACCGCCCTGAATGCGCGGGAAGTGCAGCGCGCCGCCCCAGCCGCCTGCGTCGACATCCTGATTCACCGCATCTGTCGCGCCGGTCACGTCTGACGAATACCAGCCAACGCGCGTGTTGATATCGGTGTTGTTCACCCCCGCGGCAGCAACCCGGACCAGAACCTGACCGGGTCCGGGCTGTGGCACGGGGATATCCGCGCGCCATTCCAGCGCCTCTGGCCCGCCGTGGCGGGTCAGGTAAACGCCCTGCATGACGCGCGGAACAGCCATGGATCAGGCCCGCAGCCGTTCGTTGGCCGGATCCCAGAGGGGTTGATCTTCTTGCACTACGGCGGGGTATTTCTGGCCGTAAATTTCGACCTCAAGCGCGGTGCCGGGGTTGGCCAGTTCCGACTTGATCATGCCCAGCGCAATGGACTTGCCAACACGATAGCCCCATGCGCCCGAGGTCGTCTCACCCACGATCTGATCGCCCTGCCAGATGCAGGACATGTAGGGCGCATCGCAATCACCGGCCTCGACCGTCAGAGTGACAAAGGATTTTTTCACGCCCTGCTGCTTTTCGTTCAGGATTGCAGCCTTGCCGGGGAAATCCTGCGGCTTGTCCAGCTTGACAAAGCGCCCCAGCCCGCCTTCCAGCAGCGAATAGTCGGTGGACAGATCGCCCTTCCACGCGCGGTAGCCTTTTTCGATCCGCAGAGAGTTCAGGGCATACATGCCGAACGGCTTGGCCCCAGCTTCGAGGATGGCCTCATAGATCGCGGGCATATCCGCGTTCTCGGCGTGGACCTCCCACCCCAGTTCGCCCGCGAAGGACACGCGCAGCAAAGCAACCCAGCCCCCTTTGATCTCGCTTTCCTGAAAGCTGAGCCACGGCAGGCTCAGGTCCGCATCGCACAGTTTGGACAGCACCTCGCGCGACTTGGGGCCGGTGACGATCAGCGTGTCCATACGCGTGGTCCAGTCTTCCAGCGTAAAGGCTGCGTTTGCGGGCATATGGCGTTCCAACCATTCCCGATCATGCCATTGCGCGGTTGCGGCAGTGACCAGCACAAATAGGTCTTCAGCCTCACGGGTTACGGACATCTCGGTCAGAATACGGCCGCGATCATCCGAGAAATAGACCAGCCCGACGCGACCGATCTTGGGCAGCGACCCGGCCACTAGCCCCCGCAGCCATTCGTCAGCCCCCGGCCCTTGTACCTTGAACCGCGAGAACCCCGGCAGGTCGAGCACACCGCAGTTATCGCGCACGGCCTCGCATTCTTCCTTGATCCGCTGCTCCCACGGGCCGGACCGACCCCAGGTGTGGGTGGCCTCAAGCGAGGTATCGTCACCCGGCTTGGCGAACCAGTTGGCGCGTTCCCAACCGTTATAGGCGCCCATCACGCCGCCCAGTTCCTTGACCTTGGCGTGGACCGGAGACAGCTTCTTATCCCGCGCTGCAGGCCATTCATGGTGCGGGAAGTGCATAGCGTATTCGTTGCCATAGACCTCCATCCCCTTCTGGTTGCAGTAGTCCTGATCGGTGTAGTCGGTGTAACGGCGCGGATCGACGGCCCACATGTCCCACTCAGTCGCGCCATCGACGATCCATTCGGCCAGCACTTTGCCAGCCCCGCCGCCCTGCGCGATGCCGAAGGTAAAGCTGTGCGCCTCAAACGCGTTTGTCACGCCCGGCATCGGCCCGATCAGAGGCAGGCCGTCAGGCGCATAAGGGATGGGGCCGTTAATCACCCGACCCACACCCGAGGTCGCCATCAGCGGCACCCGCTCCATCGCGTCGGTGACGATGTCCTCGATCCGGTCCAGATCGTCGTTCCACAGTTGGAAACTGAAATCCTCGGGCATCGGATCGTCTTCGGTCATCCAATGACCCTTGCAGTTGGGTTCATAGGGACCAAGGTTGAAGCCGTTCTTCTCTTGCCGCAGATAGTACGAGATATCCACGTCGCGCAGCAGCGGCAGCTTGCCACCGTTTTCCTTCGACCATGCCTCAATCTCAGGCACTTCGTCGGTCAGCAGATACTGGTGACTCATGACCATCGCAGGCACGGTGCGGCCACCGTAGGGTTTGAACATCTCACCCACGCGCTGCGCGTAGTAACCGGCGGCGTTGACCACATAATCACAGACGATATCGCCCTTGTCGGTATGAACCGTCCACGTGCCGTTATCGTGCTGAGTCACGCCGGTTGCCGGGCAGAAGCGGATGATCTTTTGACCCAGATCGCGCGCACCCTTGGCCAGCGCCTGCGTCAACTGCGCCGGGTCGATATCACCATCGGTCGGGTCGTACAGAACGCCCTCAAGATCATGGGTTTCAAGGAAGGGATAGCGCTCTTTGGCCTCGTCCGGCGTCCACATCTCCATCGGGATGCCCTGATAGCGGCCCATGGACAGGGCGCGCTCGAACTCCTGCATCCGCTCTTTGCTGTGCGCCAGACGGATCGAACCCGAGACGTGGTAGTTCATCGGATAGTCAACCTCATCCGCCAGCCGCGCATACAGCTCGGTCGAATAGCGCTGCATGTTCATGATCGCCCACGAGGTCGAAAAGGTCGGCACGTTGCCAGCCGCGTGCCAGGTCGAGCCAGCCGTCAGCTCGTTCTTTTCCAGCAGAACGCAGTCGGTCCAGCCCTTCTTGGCCAGATGATACAGTGACGAACAGCCGACAACGCCGCCGCCGATGATGACCACACGGGCCTTGGTTGGAAAATCACTCATTGTCTTGATCCCCTGTTAATGTGCCCGCTGGGGCAGATCGTCCTGGATGTCATAGTAATCGCCCTTGTCCGCGACAAAGATATGCTGGGCGAGTTTCAAACCGGTGGGCTCGCTCAGAGACCCTACCGAAATCGCAATCGTGTCCTCGTCATTGTGCTGCCAGAACAGGAAAGAGCCACAGGCGCTGCAAAAGCCACGCTTGGCGATGTCCGAAGCGCGATACCAGCCCAGTGTATCACTGGCGGTAAAGCTGAGGTTGTCCTGATGCGTGACGGTTGAGGCCCAAAGATGCCCCGACTGCCTGCGGCACTGACCGCAGTGGCAGGCATTTGGCGGCGTGAGGTCTCCGTCAATCTTGAACGCGACCTTGCCGCACAGACAGGAACCGGTGTGCATATCGCTACCCCCTTGCTGCAGGCGTCGTGCTGGTGCCCAGCAACACGCCATAGGTGATGAAACAGGTCGCCATCACGCGACGGACCCAGACATTGAACACGGCCCCCAGCGCAGCCTTTCCCATCAGTGCGCCCAGCAGGGTAAACCCGGTATAGCTGAGCGTTGTGATGACCAGCACGGTCGGCATGATCACCCCCATCTGCTGCCAGACCGGTATGTCGGGCTGCACAAACTGCGAGAAGGCCGCCAGATACCCGGCCACGCTTTTGGGGTTGATCGTCGCTACGGCCAGCGCGTGCAGATAGACATGGCGCGCGGGCCGCTCGAACGCGGGCGTGGGTTTGCTGGCATTTATCCAGCCACGGATGCCCATCCAGATCAGGAACCCAGCACCGATCAGCTTGGCAATGAAGAACCCAGTAGGAGAGGCCGCGATCAGCGCCGTTATGCCCAGCGCCGAGAAGATCAGAAAGGCTGTGGCCTGTGTCAGGATCGCCAACACCCCCAGCATCGCCTTGGGAAATGGCAGGCTCATCCCGTTCGAGATGCAGTTGACTGCGTTTGGCCCCGGCGTGGTGACAAATACCAGCCAGAACAACGCGAATATGGTCCAGGCTTCAAAACTCATTCAATACACCGGTGGAGCGATGACCCAGATGGCCACGGCGGGCTCATCATAGGGGTTCGCCCACTTGTAAGGCACGTGCTTGATGCGAAAGCTATCGCCCGGCCCGACTGAGAATTGCCGCCCGCCAATCGTCAGGTCCAACCGACCGGAAACCATGTAGCCAACCTCTTGTGTCGGGCGGCTTGCAGGGGTCTGCATTTCAGAGCGTGGCTCGAAAGTAGAATGCACCATCTCAAAATCATCGGTCAGATCAGGAGAGAGCAACTCCTCGATCAGCCCTTCTTCGCCTGACCCCATGGGCCGCCGTGACCCTGCACGCACGATAAATCCCAGCTCATCCGCAGGGGCCGCGGAATGGGAAAACAGCATCGACATTGGAACACCAAGGCACTCGGCGATTTGGCGCAAATCCGAGATCGACGGGTCGGACATGTCTCGTTCGACCTGACTGAGCCACCCAACCGACCGATCCAGCCGTGCGGCGATCTCGGTCAAGGTCAGGCCGCGCGCCTTTCGCAGGGCGCGGATGTCGGCACCAAGGGTCGCACTGTTTGGGGCTTGGCTGTTCACCGGGCTCTCCAGAAGTCGTGAAATTTTGACCTACTTTTTCACGATGGCCTGAGTCGGTGAAATTTCCAAGCATTTTTTCACTTGGGTGATTGGCCGAGATTGTCTATTCGTCGCGCATGTGGATTGCTGTCGCGTATCTTTGGGTCATTAACCTACTGACCCTGCTGGCATTTGGATGGGACAAACTGCGCGCTAAACGTCGCAAACGCCGCGTACCCGAGGCCAAACTGCTATGGCTTGCCGTGGTCGGCGGGGGGCCGGGCGCTGTTTTGGGGCGCTGGATTTTTCGCCACAAGGCGCGCAAGCGGCGGTTTTCGATATACCTCTATCTGGTGCTCGGCTTACAGGTCGCCTTTTTGTACGTTCTGACCACGCAACTCCCGCTCTGAACCCCGCGGGTTTTCAATCAAAAAATAATCGGCAGCCAAAGAGGAAACTGTCTGTTACATTGACGTGAATACTGAATTCCTGAAATAATCTTATTTTGGCAAAGGGTTGGAAGAGACATGGAAAATGGCATCGGGTTTTTCGACATAGTTTGGTCGATCTTCTGGCTGTTCCTGATGGTGGCCTGGTTCTGGGTAATGATTTCGGTGGTAGCCGACGTGTTCCGCTCAAAAGACCTGAGCGGTTTCGGCAAGGCCGCATGGATCGCGTTTGTCATCCTCATTCCCTGGCTCGGAGTGCTGTCCTATCTGATCGCGCGGGGCGAAAAGATGCATGAACACAATGTAGCGGCCATGAACAAGATCGAGGAAGCGCAGAAGGACTACATCCGATCCGTCGCGACAGTATCGACCGCAGACGAGTTGGAGCGTTTGGCCGCCTTAAAAGACAAGGGCGTTCTGACAGACGAAGAATTCGCAGCCCAAAAAGCCAAGATCCTCAGCGCGTGAGGTATCAACTCCGGCCAGAGTCGCTCTTGTCGGAGTTAAGCCCCGAAAACGGCATTCAGAATTGCGCCAAGCGCGTCCGCATCTTGCTGCGTGAATGCGTCCGGTTGATCGCTGTCGATGTCGAACACGGCAATGACCTCGCCCGACGCGTTTCGCACCGGCAAAACCAGCTCTGATCGCGTGCTCGAAGCACAGGCGATATGGCCGGGAAAAGCATCCACGTCGGGCACAAGCTGAACCTCGCCCGTTCGTGCAGCAGCGCCACACACGCCACGCTCGAACGGGATAACCAAACATCCGTGACCGCCCTGATACGGGCCGATCTTCAACACGCCCGGTTCGGTCACGCGATAAAACCCGGTCCAGTCGAACCGGTCGTCGGAATGATGCACCTCGCAGGCGACGGTTGCCATGAGTGCGACCGCGTCAGTTTCCCCTTCGGTCAGGGATGAGATGGTTTTCGCAAGCAGGTCATAGTCAACGGTCATCATGGAACGTCCGGTATAAGTCGTGCAAAGCCACCTATGCCGAAACCACCCATGGGTCAAACACGTTCGATTGCAATCGCGGTGCCTTCTCCGCCACCGATGCAGATCGCCGCGACTCCCCGTTTCAGGTTGCGCTTTTCCAACGCGTTCAAAAGCGTCACCATTATCCGAGCGCCCGATGCGCCAATCGGATGCCCCAACGCGCAAGCACCGCCGTTTACGTTGACCTTGTCGCGCGGCAATCCCATCTCATGCATGAAGGCCATCGGCACAACGGCGAAGGCTTCGTTCACCTCCCACAGATCGACGTCATCCTTGGACCATCCGATGCTGGACAGCAATTTCTGTGCGGCGGGGACAGGGGCGGTAGTGAACAAGCCCGGAGCCTGAGCGTGGCTGGCATGCCCCAGAATTCGCGCACGTACTGTCAGCCCCTGATCTTTGGCCGCGTCCTCGGACGCCAGCACAAGCGCCGCCGCTCCATCCGAAATCGAGGATGAATTGGCCGCCGTCACAGTCCCATCTTTGCGGAATGCAGGCTTCAGAGTGGGTATCTTCTCGGATCGGGCAGATTGCGGCTGTTCGTCCGCGGCGTGCTGCACCTCACCTTTGCGGGTCTTGACCACAACCGGAGTGATCTCGTCCGAAAACGCCCCGCTTTCCTGCGCGGCCAGAGCATTGGACAGGGATTGCAGCGCGTATTCATCCTGCGCCTCGCGGGTGAACTGATAGGCTTCGGCGCAATCCTCGGCAAACGTGCCCATCAGCCGACCCTTGTCGTAGGCGTCCTCGAGCCCATCAAGGAACATGTGGTCCACGACCTGCCCGTGCCCGATCCGGGCACCACCGCGCATTTTCGGCAGCAGATAGGGGGCGTTAGTCATACTCTCCATTCCGCCCGCGACCATTGTGTCCGCGTGACCCAGCGCGATCTGGTCAAACGCCATCATCGCGGCCTTCATGCCGGAGCCGCACATCTTGTTCAGCGTTGTGGCGGGGACGTCTTCACCCAGACCCGCCGCAAACCCGGCTTGCCGCGCCGGTGCCTGACCCTGACCAGCCGGCAGGACACAGCCCATAAGAACCTCGTCTACCGTTTCGGTCCCGGCACCTTGCAACGCTGCGCGAATGGCACTGCCACCCAAATCGGCCGCGGCCACACCGTCGAACACGCCTTGAAATCCGCCCATGGGTGTTCGGGCCGCGCCTGCAATAACAACATGTTTCATCCGGGTGCTCCTCATGTTTTCCGGATTGATGGATACCGAATGGTAAGAATTGCCGTCTAGCGTATTTCTACGAGTGAATTTCAGTTTAAAGGATCACCGCGTATGAGCCTGACCAGCAAAACGACTGGCACGACACAGATCATTACAGTTCATTCTGACCGGATCGACGCGGCCATGGCCATCCAGTTCAAGGAAGACATGCGCAAAGAAGCCGAAGATGGCAGTACGCGGATCATTCTGGACCTGACAAAAGTGGAATTCATCGACTCAAGCGGCTTGGGTGCCATCGTTGCCTCTATGAAACAGCTTGGAAGTGATTGCAGGCTGGACTTGGCTGGCTCCACCCCTTCGTTGAAAAAGTGTTCCGGCTGACGCGCATGGATACTGTCTTCAAACTGTTTGCGTCGCTGGACGACGCGCTGTCGACCCTCAAAGACTAACTCTCCACACACGTGATTGGGCGCTCGAACATGTACAACGGTAACTGCCTGGATTTGAGCTTTGTAGCGACAGAAGCTGAGGCGAGTACCGGAATTGCCAAGCTAAGCACCTGTTTGGAAGCAAATGGATTGCCCCGAAACAAGGCAGGTGACGTAAAAATCGCACTGGCCGAAGCGATCAATAACGTGGTCGAACACGCATATGCCGGGATCACCCCCGCCAAGGTGCAAATACGCTGCCGCCTGAATCAGAACTGGCTGGACATCCTGATTTCCGACACCGGCAAACCCATGCCCGGTCTCAGCGTCCCGGACGGGATACCGGCTCCGCTGGGCACGACAATCGAAGAATTGCCCGAAGGCGGATTCGGCTGGTTTCTGATCCACCAACTGACCAGCGACATCCGCTATGAACGCATCGAGGGGTGCAACAGGCTGTCCCTGCGATTTGATTTGCCCGATGCCGTCTGACCCAAAATAGCCACAATCGCACCATTGTAGCGCCGCAAACGCAGGGCATAAGAGATTCTGTAGCTCAGATAGCTTCCCTCGGCGTCTAGTATCACAGCCCCCACCCAGTGATCGGCGCCGAGGAACTTCCCATTGATTTGACTGGACAATACCTGATCGCGCTATACTTTCGGCGCGTTCAAACAGGGAAGCAGCGCTATGCGGGATTTTCACACACCGGGCAGATCCGAAGTTTTGGCAACCGAAGGTATGTGCGCCACGTCGCACCCCTTGGCGGCGCAAGTCGCGTTGAACATTCTCCGGGACGGGGGCAACGCAATGGATGCCGCCATTGCCGGGGCCGTCGTTTTGAATATTTGCGAACCGCAGATGACCGGATTGGGCGGAGACTGCTTTGTTCTGTTCAATCGCGCGGGTGAGGATCGGATACGCGCCCTGAACGGCTCGGGCCGAGCGCCAGCAGCGGCCGATTCCCGGAAACTGCGAGAAAAGGGACTGACCGCGGTGCCGCTGAATACTCCGGACGCGGTAACTGTACCGGGTGCCGTGGATGCGATGTGTCACCTGGCCGAAACAGAGGGCAGGCTTGGGCTGGACGCCATTCTGCAACCCGCAATCCATTATGCCGACTCCGGTGTACCTGTGGCGGCGAGGGTTGCGTTCGACTGGAAGTCGGGCGCTGAAACACTCCAAGGCGCGGCGCGCACCCACTATCTGATGGACGGCAAGCCCCCCGAAATCGGGCAAATCTTTCGAGCGCCCGGTCAGGCTGAAGTTTTACGCCAGATAGCCCGAAAAGGGCGCGATGCGTTCTATTCCGGCGACATCGCTCAAGACATGGTAGACGCGCTGACCCAAATGGGGGGCGAACATACGCTGGCTGACTTTCAGAACACGCAATATACGGAAACCCAGCCTGTTAGCGGCCATTACAAAGGCTTTGACCTTGTCGAGCATCCGCCAAACGGCCAAGGCGCGACAGCGATCCTGCTGCTGAACATCCTGAAGAACTTTGATCTGGGCAGCATGGATCCGTTCGGAGTTGAAAGACTCCATATCGAGGCCGAAGCCTCGAAACTGGCATACGACGCGCGCAACCGGTTTATTGCCGACCCTGACTGTACCTCTCGCGCTGATATATTCTTCGATCAGGACGTTGCGAATAGTCTGGCGGCTTTGATCGACGTCACACGCGCAATGCCCGCAGCAGCGCCCCTGACTGAGGCGATACACAAAGACACCGTCTATATTACCGTCGTTGACCGGGACAGGATGGCTGTCTCTTTGATCTATTCCATCTTCCACAGCTTTGGTTCCGGCATTGCGTCCGAGAAATACGGAATTCTGCTGCAGAACCGAGGGGCTGGATTTACGCTTCAGGCCGGGCACCCGAATGAGATGGCTGCAGGCAAACGGCCAATGCATACCATCCTCCCCGGAATGATCACGCAGCAAGGGCGTATATGCATGCCTTTCGGCGTCATGGGCGGTGCGTTTCAACCGACAGGGCACGCGCGGCTGTTGTCCAACCTGACGGATCATGGGCTTGGACTTCAGGCAAGTATCGACGCCCCTCGCGCCTTTGCGGACGCGGGCGTTTTAAAGTTGGAACGCGGAATTCCGCGCAATGTCGCTCAACAATTGTCCGATATGGGACACAACGTTCAGATACCGGAAACACCGCTTGGCGGAGCGCAGGCAATACGAATCCGCGAGGACGGCGTTCTGGAGGGTGGCAGCGACCCCAGAAAAGACGGATGTGCACTTGGGTACTGACCCCGACGTCTGTCGGGTCAGGCACTAGTTCAAGTGGAAGTGCAGCGGATAGGCGCCGTTCTCGAACGGGCCGAACATGTCCGGAATATCAGGGTGTTCCACAGGCTCACCCGACTGATCCGCAACCAGATTTTGTTCTGAAACATAAGCGACATAGAAGGATTGATCATTCTCTGCCAGCAGATGATAGAACGGCTGATCCTTAATCGGACGGCTGTCTTCAGGGATCGCCTGATACCATTCTTCCGTATTTGAAAACTCAGGATCCACGTCGAAAATCACCCCCCGGAAGGGATGTTTTTTGTGGCGGACCACTTGGCCCAAACGGTACTTGGCGCTTGTCTTTAGCATTTTCTCAGCCCCCAAAAGTCTTACTACTCCTTTCCGGCGAAGAATGCCAATCATTGATCCGCAATTAAGGGAAACAGTCTGTGAACCTCTTACTGACAGTCTTTGAAATCGTGGCCCCAGTCTTTCTGTTGGCCGGCATTGGCTTTGTCTGGGTCAAGCTGGGATTTGAATACAGGTTGCAATTTGTAACACGTCTTGCGGTGACGCTGGCTGTTCCAAGCCTGATCTTCGTTGCCCTCATGCAAACCGAGATTCCACCCGGAGAACTTACACGGTTCACTCTGGCTGCCATCGCAGGTCACGTCGTTCTTGCCGTTACGTTCGGGGTTTTCGTGCGGTTTGGAAATCTTGATCGTCGAACCTATCTGGCCCCGCTGATTTTCGGGAATACGGGAAACCTTGGACTGCCGCTGTGCCTGTTCGCTTTTGGTCAGGCAGGGTTGGGGTTCGCGGTTGTGTTTCTTGCCGTTACCGCGCTGTTTTCCTTTACCTACGGGATCTATCTGGTTGCGGGAAAAGGCGCGTTTGGCAAGGTCGCACGCGAGCCTATGGTCTGGGCCACGCTGTTGGGGGCGCTGTTTCTTTGGCGCGGGTGGGAGACCCCGGTCTTTCTGACCAACACTCTGGAACTGCTGGGACAAATGGCGATTCCGATGATGCTGATCACTCTTGGCGTGGCGATTGCCCGCCTGACGACGGGCAAGCTGAGCCAGGCGATCTGGCTGTCGGTTTTGAAACTGGCTGTCTGCGCTGGTTTGGGCTGGGCGATTGCGGGCGCTTTTGCCCTTGATCCAATCGCGTTTGGCGTGCTGGTCTTGCAAATGTGCACCCCGGTGGCCGTAACCTCTTATCTTCTGGCGGAACGGTTTGATGCGGATGCAGATGCCGTGGCTGGCATGGTCTTGGTCTCGACCGTTCTGTCTGTCGGTGCTTTGCCTATAATTCTAGCTATCGTTCTGTAGCGATTGTGATTTCCTCAGAGCTCAATCTGCGCTAGAATAAAGAAAAAAGGCACGAGGCACATGAGCAGAATTCTTATCGTACTCTTCGGGGTGCTGTTTCTGGCATCC
Organism: Ruegeria sp. CL6; assembly: GCF_056536465.1. Taxonomy (NCBI): domain Bacteria; kingdom Pseudomonadati; phylum Pseudomonadota; class Alphaproteobacteria; order Rhodobacterales; family Roseobacteraceae; genus Ruegeria; species Ruegeria sp. CL6. Next base: position 119,763 of record NZ_JBQFPR010000006.1, on the reverse strand, counting down.
TGTGGGGGCGGGTCAAAGCAACCGCCCAGCAAGCTAAATGACGCGTGCAGCATTGCGCGCGAACGCCCTGACTATATCAAGGCGTTCAAGAGCACCGAGCGCAAATGGGGTGTGCCGGTACACGTCCAGATGGCGACGATCTATCAAGAAAGCCGCTATCGCCATGACGCCCGGACACCGCACCAATACGTGTTGGGGGTCATTCCGATGGGCCGTCAAAGCAGCGCCTATGGGTTCAGTCAGGCGCTGGACGGAACCTGGGATGAATACCAGAAAGAGACCGGAAAACGCCGCGCCAAGCGTGACCGCATCCGGGATGCTTCGGATTTCATCGGCTGGTACATGAACAAAAGCTATGAGCGGAACGGGATTCACCCCAGCGACACGCGAAATCAGTATCTGGCCTATCACGAAGGTCATAGTGGATATGCGCGCGGCAGCCACTACAGCAAAACATGGCTACTGAACGTCGCAAATGACGTCGATGCGCGTGCGAAACTTTATCAGGCTCAGTTGGCTGGCTGCCGGTACTAAGACATCAGCGGGTCAGCGATTGCTTGACCCGCTTCTTGCACGGTTGGAAAACAGGCTTTGATCCAACCTGTTATCCGTATCCAGTTGCCCCAGCAGCACAGTTGTCTGGCTACCGGCATTGTCGTGGATGACCCATTTGCGCAGCTCGATCGGATCGCCTGTAAACATCAGCTCGATCCGGCCAGACTCGGGGTTTTTGGGGTCCTGAGCGGTTACCACCGTGGCCGTTCCATCAAACTCATGCCCGACGACCATATTGGCCTGCCCCAGATTGACGTTGCGCGCCAGAACCAACGATAACGGCGTGCGCTTCAGCGGATATTGCTCGGGTGGCTGGTTGGATTTCGGGTCGAATATCTGAACCGTTCCGGCACGCGCCAGAACAACCGCGCTGTTTGGGGGATCGTATTCAAACCGCATCTTGCCCGGCCGCTCCATCCAAAGCTTACCGGTGCTCAATGAACCATCATCATTGACCTGCGTGAACGTGGTCTCAACGGTTTTCAAACCGTTCAGGTAGTTGGAGATCTGCGACAAAGGCAGTTTATCGGCGGCCCACGCAGCGGGCGCAGCCAGCGTCAGGGCCAGGGCAAAAGCAATCTGTTTCATGATCTACCAGATATGCGTTCCGCCCATGTTATTAAATATCCAAATCCGATTTCGGGAGCGCTTGAAATAAAAGACGCGCCGAAACCCATAATTTCAGCGCGTCACTTGATTTTTCTACGGCGGTATTCCGCAAAAGGGATTATTGCTCGGGCACTAGGATTTCGCGTTTTCCGACATGGTTTGCCGAGGATACAACGCCTTCATCCTCCATCTGCTCGACCAGTCGCGCGGCCTTGTTATAGCCGATGGCGAGTTTCCGCTGGATATACGAGGTCGAGCATTTGCGATCCTTGATCACAATCGCCACGGCCTGGTCGTACAAGGCGTCCTCGCCATTTGTGTTGCCACCCGTATTCAGGCCCAGAACGGCGTCGATATTGTCGGCCTTTTCCTCGGCCGGGCCATCGACCACGCCGCCCACATAGTCCGGCTGACCGAACTGTTTCAGGTGGGTCACGATCTCTTCGACCTCCTCATCCGAGACAAACGGACCGTGACACCGGGTGATCTTGGCACCGCCCGCCATATAGAGCATGTCGCCCTGCCCCAGCAGTTGCTCGGCGCCCATCTCACCCAGAATGGTGCGGCTATCGACTTTCGAGGTCACCTGGAACGAAATCCGGGTCGGGAAGTTCGCCTTGATCGTCCCGGTAATCACATCAACCGAGGGGCGCTGCGTGGCCATGATCAGGTGGATGCCCGAGGCCCGTGCCATCTGCGCCAGACGTTGAATACAGGCTTCGATTTCTTTCCCTGCGACCATCATCAGGTCGGCCATCTCGTCAACGATAACCACGATATAGGGCATCGCTTCGGGCGCGAATTCCTCGGTCTCAAACACCGGTTCGCCCGTTTCATCGTCGAACCCGGTCTGGACCGTGCGGCTGAACAACTCGCCCTTGGCCAGAGCGTCTTTCACACGGCCGTTGTAGCCTGCGATGTTGCGCACGCCCATCTTGGACATCTTGCGATAGCGATCCTCCATCTCGCCCACCACCCATTTCAGGGCCACAACCGCCTTTTTCGGGTCGGTCACAACGGGCGAGAGCAGGTGCGGAATGCCGTCATAAACCGACAGTTCCAGCATCTTGGGGTCGATCATGATCAGGCGGCATTCCTCCGGCGTCAGCTTATACAACAGCGACAGGATCATCGTGTTGATCGCCACCGATTTACCGGAACCCGTGGTCCCCGCAATCAGCAGGTGAGGCATCTTGGCCAGGTTCGCCACAACGGATTCACCGCCGATGTCCTTACCCAAGGCCAGCGGCAGCGCGTGGTTGCCATCGCCAAAATCGCGGCTGGCGAGGATTTCGCGCAGCACCACCATCTCGCGGTTTTCGTTGGGCAGTTCGATCCCGATCACCGAGCGCCCCGGCAGAGTCGAAACCCGCGCCGACAGCGCCGACATGGACCGCGCGATATCATCCGCCAGACCGATCACACGACTGGCTTTTAAGCCCGGAGCAGGCTCAAGCTCGTACATGGTGACAACAGGGCCGGGGCGGACGCTGACGATCTCACCCTTCACGCCATAGTCGTCCAGCACGTTTTCCAGCATCCGTGCGTTTTCCTCCAGCGCCTCATCGCTGAGGTGGTGGCGCTGAATGCTGGAGGGGTTCGACAACAGCCCCAAGGGCGGCAGTTCAAAATCGGAATGCTTTTCCTCGAAGGACAGCGCTGGCTGTGCCTCGGCCTGCGCGCGGCGCGACGGCTGCGGAGCACGGCGCACGGGCTGCGCGACGACCGGCTTGCGTGGCTCGGCAACCGGAATTTTCACGGCCGGACGCTGTTGCGGCGCGGGTTCGGCCACATCTTCAAACACGGCCTCATCCTCGTAATCCGCGCCGAAATCATCCGCCTGCTCCAAAGGCTCTTGCCAGGCGGTCGCCTGAGGTGCTGACATCATCGGCTCCACCGGCAGACCCGCTGACGTCATCGGAGGTTCAGGCGGCAAGTCGCCAGCCCCGCCTGCATTCAGGATAAGCGGATCGGGGCCCCTGCCGCGCCCTTTGGTCAGCGGCAGGTTCGGATCAGGTTCAGGCGTCATCTCACCGGCTGCGACCTTGCGGTTGCGCACGGCTGCGGAAATCTTTGAGCGAATGCGATCTTCACCCGGCATCTCGTCAAACCCGGCAACAGGCTCACGTTCCAGCAATTCGGGCTCGGGCATCGGCTCTGGCCGGCGGATCAAGGACGGCATCCGCGCAAGTAGACCCGTTTTCACAGGCTCCGGCGACTCGAGCGGGGGTTCGTCGAAAACGGGGTCAGCATAGGCCAGTTCATCTTCAAATACGGCTTCAGCGGCTTCCGCCCTTGCCGTTTTACGCTCGTCCCATTGCGCGCGGCGATCGCGGGCGGCCTGCGCTGTCGCAGCAGCGCCCCGGCCCAGCAGGTTCATCAACCCATCGTAGGATATGACCAGACCCAACAGGAACGCACGGAACCCTTTGCGCACATCATCCTTGGTGAACCCCAGAACAAACACACCGAGCGTCACCATTCCGACCGCCATAGCCAAAGACATCACCTTGACCATGAAATGCGACGAGATCGGCAACAGTGTCAGCAGAGCGCCCATGACCGTATCACCAAAAAGACCACCCAGCCCAAAGCTGTGCGTCGCACGCCACGCCTCGCCCGGGACTAGTGTTGCCGCATACACGGACACAATCGCGATCCAGATCGGGGCAAAGATCAGGCGGGCAATCGCACGTTCTTCGCCAAAGTGACCAGCAAAGCGCACACCCCAGCCGATAAGGACCAGCGCGATGCTCCAACTGCCCCAGCCGACAATCATAAACAGGGGCGCGGCAATCGACGCTCCGATCCGGCCCATCCAGTTCTGCACCGGCGCATCGGTCGACACCATCCAGTTTGGATCGTCCGGCGTGTAGGACCAGATCATCGCGGCTGCGGCCAGCCCCAGCAGGATCAAGGCGATGCCGATCAGCTCTTTGCTGCGCCGTTCAATGGCGGCTTGCGTCGTGCTGTCCAGCAAGGGATCGCGATTGCGCGCGTTATATGATGCCATTTTGCCCTCGTACGTCACGAATAGATGCAGTCGCGGAGCGTGATCAGCCCCCGCTGCAACTCTGTTTTTGGGGCCACCAACGCAACCCGGATAAATTGCTCGCCCGGGTTTTGCCCCGGATCGCCTTGAGAAAGATATGCGCCCGGCAGTACCCGCACACCGGTTTCCTGCCACAGCTTCAATGCGGTTTCTTCGCCATTATCGACTGGTAGCCAAAGGAAAAACCCGGCCTCGGGTGGCATATAGCCCTGCAGACCCGAGAACACCTGATCCGCAATGGCGTATTTTTCCTGATAGAGCGCCCGGTTCTCGGCTACGTGCGCCTCATCCGCCCATAGTTTTGCGGCGGCCGCTTGCAAAGGCAGCGGCAGGGGCGCGCCTGCATAGTTGCGCAGTTGTTTGACCCGTTTGATCGTCTCGGAGCCACCTGCGATCAGACCGGAACGCAAGCCGGCGACGTTGGACCGTTTGGACAGCGAATTGAACAGGGTAATCCGCTCAGGATCTGCACCCAGTTCCTGCGCGACGGTCAGAACGCCGGTCGGCGCCTCATCGCGGTAGATCTCGGAATAGCATTCATCGGCGAAAATACGGAAATCGTACTTTTCGGCCAGCCGGATCAGTTCGGCCCAGTAATCGCGCGACGCCACCGCACCCTGCGGATTGGCCGGGGAACAGATATAGGCCGCAACGGTGCGGTTCAGAACATCTTCGGGCAGACCCGCATAGTCTGGCAGATGACCGGTTGCAGCGGTGGCGGGCACAAATACAGGCTCGGCCCCGATCGAAATCGAGGCGACCATGTAGACCTGATAAAAGGGGTTGGGGCAAAGGATGACCGGTTTCTGCCCATTCTTTTCCTCGGGACACAGCGCCATTGCCGCGTTGTACAGCCCCTCGCGCGTGCCGTTCAGGGCCATGACATTGGCGTCTGGGTCCATCGCCACACCATAGCGGCGCTTGATCCAGTCGGTGATTGCGCCACGCAGCGCGGCGGAGCCCTCATTCGGGGGGTAACCCTGAAATCCGGCCGCATTTTCCATGATCACATCCGTCACCCATGTGGGAAAATCGTGCATGGGCGCGCCGATGGTCATGTGAATGACATCTCCGCCCGGTTGGTGATGATCCAACAGGGTGCGCAGACGCGGGAAAGCATATTCCGGTAGGTTCGAGAACCGCTCGGGAAAATTCATAACTACTGCCTCAATGCCGGGATCGTTTTCGCCCCGTTTTTTGGCAGATTACAGGTCGGATTCCGCTTCGTCCAGACAAAGCGACGGCGAATCAGGGGATTGTGGCATTCACGCCAGAGCCGTTTCGACCGCCGCGCCCACCCTCAAAAGCGCTTCTTCCGATCCCGGATACCCCATCATCATCAACCCGCACCCAGCCGTTCCCGTCGGAACGGTCAGCGCCGCCAACCCCATCAGATTTCCGATCCGGGTGTTGCGCAATGCCAGCAGGTTCTCGGTGACGTAATAGTCATGATCCGTCATCAGCCTCTCAAGATTCGGGGGAAGGATCGGCGCGGTTGGGGCCAGCACCGCATCAAAACCGGTTGTTGCTGCGTCCCATGCAGTCCGGCAGGCTTTCAACCGGGACCAGGCCGCGATGTAATCCGGCCCCGAGACGTTCTTGCCCGCGCGGAACCGCTCCAGAATCTCTGGGTACATTGCGTCCGGGTTGGCCTCGATCACATCGCGCCACAGGCCATAGGCTTCGGTCGTATAGAGGATACCGGACAGGCTCATGGCGTCGTTCAGTTCGGGCACCTCCAGCGGGACAATCTCGGCCCCGGCCTCTCGCAAACGGGCAAGGGCAGATTCGTAAGCCGCGCCCGGACCATCCCGAAGATCATCCTTGGCCACGTTGTGCAAATCGGCGAAACGGCGGCCTTGCAGCGTAGCACCGCGCAAGTCAGCAGGCGTGCCGCCTTCCAGCAGAGCCAGCAAATGGGCGGCATCTTCCACCGAACGCGCCAATGGGCCAATCGTATCAAACCGCAAACACAGGGGCACAGTCCCCTCAAGCGTCACGCGTCCAGCCGTGGTCTTCAGCCCAACGAGGTTGTTCCAGGCAGAAGGGATGCGGACCGACCCACCCGTGTCTGACCCAATACCGCCCGCAGCCAGCCCCCACGCGACCGAGGCCGCAGCGCCAGAGGAAGACCCGCCCGGCACAGCGTCCACATCGTCGATACAAGGCGGCGTCCCGGTGATCGGGTTCAAACCCAGCCCGGAAAAGGCCAGCTCGCTCATATGGGTCTTGCCCAGACAAACCGCCCCCATCGCCGTCGCGTTTCTGACAACAACGGCATCCGTTTCAGGGACGCGCCCTTTCAAAAGGGCTGATCCGGCTTCGGTCTTCGTTCCGGCAGTATCGAACAGGTCTTTCCAACTGATCGGCACCCCATCCAGCAGGGACCGGCGCAGGCCCAGTTTGGCCCGCGCACGCGCGGCCTCAGCCTCGGCCCGAGCGCGTGTTTCGGTAACGCGGGCATAAATGCGGTCCCGGTGAGGGTGCGCGGCGATCGCAGACAGATAGGTTTCGGTCAATTCAACAGGGTCGATCTGGCCCATGCCAATGCCTCGGCCCAGATCACACGCGGTCATGGTCAACCAATCCTGCATCCCTACCCCCTTGGAAAAAATCGCTTTGAGGGACGGTAGCGACAGGACCGCACATGGACAATCCCGAAAGGGCGCGCATATTGCACCGCATGGAACACACGTCCGATATCCTGATCGTTGGTGGCGGTCTGAACGGCCCCGCCTTGGCACTGGCATTGGCTCAGACAGGGCATACCGTCACGATCGTCGACACCTTGGCCCAGAAAGTTCGGAAAAACGCCGCGTTCGACGGGCGTGCCTATGCGCTTGCGCTGGCCTCTCAGCGCTTGCTGCAAACGATTGGCGTGTGGGACCGTGTCGCCGAACACGCCCAGCCGATGCTTGAGATCAAGGTCACCGATGGGCACGCAGGGACCGGGCCATCACCCTTCTTCATGCATTTCGATCACGCCGAGATCGAAGAAGGCCCAATGGGATACATGGTCGAGGACCGTCATCTGCGCCGCGCCTTTTTGGATGCGATGGACCCAGACAGCAACATCACTCAGATCAGTGGCAGAACAGTCATTGCGCAGGATCAAGACGCAACGGGTGTTACCCTTACTCTGGATGATGGCTCGACCCTGACAGGCAGCCTGCTTGTGGGCTGCGATGGCCGCCGCAGTGGTACGGCTGCGCGTGCAGGCATCAAGCGCAGCGGATGGGATTACGGCCAGACGGCGCTGGTCTGCGCCATCGAACATGACCTGCCCCATCACGGTATCGCGCATCAGTTCTTCATGCCACCCGGTCCGCTTGCGATCTTGCCATTGACCGGCAACCGCAGCTCGATTGTCTGGAGCGAACGGACCGACACCGCAAAACGCATCAACGCCCTGCCCGAAGGGGAATATCTGCAAGTCCTGCGCCCTCGCTTTGGCGACTTCCTCGGCGATATCAAACTGGCCGGGGATCGGTTCACCTATCCGTTGAACCTGACCATCGCGAACGTTTTCATTGGCGAACGAATGGCCCTAGTCGGAGATGCCGCGCACGGCATGCACCCGATTGCCGGTCAGGGGCTGAATGCCGGGTTGCGTGACGTCGGCGCGCTGGCCGAGGTCCTGACGCTGGCCGGACGGCGCGGCGAGGATATCGGATCGGTTCTGGTGCTGGAGCGCTATCAGGAATGGCGCCGATTTGACACGGCTGCGCTGGCCATGGCGACGGATGTGTTCAACAAGCTGTTTTCAAATGACAACCCCCTCTTGCGCGTTGGGCGCGACATCGGGATGGGGATCGTCGGATCACTTCCGGGCCTGCGGCGGGGTTTCGTGCGCGAAGCCGCCGGACTGACCGGGGATCTGCCAAAACTGCTTCAGGGGCGCGCGATTTAATCCAGTTCCCGCGCCTCGTCGACCAGCATCACCGGAATGCCATTGCGGATCGGAAAAGCCAACACTGCAGCCTTTGAAACCAGTTCCTGCTTTTCTGCATCATAGTGCAGGGTTGTCTGCGTCTGCGGGCAAATCAACGCCTCAAGCATTCGGCGGTCAAAGGCATGTTCGGATGTGGTCATTGCAGCTTTTCCTCGCTCGATCCGCCGCGCATGGCGAATTCGATCAGTGTTACCAGAGTTTCGCGACGGGTACGCAGACAGGGCGCCTCTAGCAAGGCTTGTTTTTCTTCCGGGTCAAAGTCCAGCAGCATGGAAAGAGAGTTGACCAGCAACTCATCATCCGCGTCCTTCAACGAGTCCCAGTCGGTCGATAGCTGCCGGGACGAGAAAAACCGCTCTAGCAGCGTCAGAAAGTTTGTGCGGTTGAACCCGTCATCATGTTCAGCCCGGCCCAAATCGCGTTCAAACCCATCCCAGGACACCTGACAGCGACGGTAAGGGGTAAAGGCGTCCAGCTCGGACTTGACGCGGAACCGCGAAATCCCGGTCAACGTAATCAGGTATCGGCCATCTTCGGTTTCCGAAAACTGCGTCACGCGCCCCGCGCAGCCGATCTGGTGCAGCTTGTCATCGTCGCTTTGGCAGGGGTTCGGCTGAACCATCCCGATCAAACGCTCGGGCGTTTTCAAGGCGTCGTCCAGCATCTGCAGATAGCGCGGCTCGAAAATGTGCAGCGGCAGGCGCGAGCGGGGCAACAGCAGCGCCCCGGGCAAAGGAAAGACGGATACCGTTTCCGGCAGGTCAGCGGGATGCATCATGTACCCGAGTGTAGCTCTGATCAGAGATTAGGCAAATATCATCGAGCTGAGTTTGCGCCGCCCGTTCAGAACAATCGGGTCATTTGGCTTGAGCGCATCGAAGATCGTGAACAACTGCGCCTTGGCTGCGCCGTCGTTCCATTCGCGATCCCGACGGAACAGTTCAAGCAACTGGCTGACGGCCTCTTCCACGTCACCATTGGCGTGCAAGGCCTGCGCCAGATCGAACCGGGCCTGATGGTTGTCCGCGTCGGCCTGAACCGCCGCAGTCAGTTCGGCCACAGGACCCGCATCTGCGGCTTGTTTGGCAAGCTCCAGTTGCGCATGCGCAGCCTCTACTTCGGCAGAGGTGGAAATTTCGGCAGGGGCACCGTTCAAAATGGCCTCGGCCTGTTCCAGATCACCGGCTGCGATATGGGCACGCACCAGACCTCCATAGGCGGCCGCATGGTTCGGATCCTCACCCAGAATGGCGGCAAAGGTCTGCGCCGCGTCCGCAGCGGCCCCTTCGGACAGCATTTCTTCGGCCGCTTGAACGGCGTCATCCAGTTGCCCGCCCGGGCTTTCGCCGCCTGCCGCTTCGATGACACGGTCGACAAATGCCTTGATTTCGGACCCCGGCAACGCGCCTTGAAACCCGTCAACCGGCTGACCTTTGAAGAAGGCATAGACAGTCGGAATAGACTGGACACGCATTTGCGAGGCGATCATCTGCGCCTCGTCCACGTTGATCTTGACCATTTTCACCGCGCCCTTGGCGGCGGTCACAGCGTCTTCCAGCAGAGGGCCCAGAGTCTTACACGGCCCGCACCACGGCGCCCAGAAATCCACGATGATAGGGGTTTCTTGCGAAGCCTCTACAACGTCGGCCATGAACGTGGCCTCGGACCCGTCCTTGATCAGATCCGCGGTATCGGGGCTGGCTGCACTGTTCAAAAGGTCCATGACACTCACTCTTTCGTTCAAACTTGCGCCCTATATGCAACTGCATAGGGCAGAAACCAAGGGCTGAATTGCCAAATTAGAGATCGAAACTAGCAAAGACCGGAGCGTGGTCACTTGGCTTTTCCCACCCGCGTGCATCGCGCAGGACGCGGCTGGAATGCCCTGCGTTCGAGATATCGGGCGTGGCCCAGACGTGATCCAGCCGCCGACCCTTGTCCGCCGCATCCCAATCGCGCGCACGGTAGGACCACCAGCTATAAAGCTGCCCTTCGGGGATATCCTGCCGGGTGATATCGACCCAGCCACCAGCATCTTGCGTCTCAGCCAGCGCCTCGACCTCGATCGGCGTGTGCGAAACGACCTTGAGCAGTTGTTTATGCGACCAGACATCATCCTCGCGCGGAGCGATGTTCAGGTCGCCCACCAGAATGGATTTTTCGGGCTTTTCAGCATGGAACCAGTCGCGCATGTCGGTGAGGTAGTCGAGTTTCTGCCCGAACTTCTCATTCACCTCACGGTCGGGCACATCTCCGCCTGCGGGGACGTAGAAGTTTTGGATGGTCACGCCATTCTCCAACCGCGCGGCGATGTGACGGGCGTGTCCGAGGCTGGCGAAGTCCTTGTCGCCCACCTCCTCCATCGGGATGCGCGACAGGATCGCGACGCCGTTATACCCCTTCTGCCCGCGCGCAACCATGTGGGTATAGCCCAGTTCCGCGAAACCTTCTGTGGGGATTTTCTCGACCGGAGATTTACACTCTTGCAGGCACAGCACATCGGGGGCTTCTTCCTGCAGCAATTTCAGCACGATTGGCTCGCGCAGGCGGACCGAGTTGATGTTCCAGGTGGCAAGAGTGAAGGGCATTGGGGAATCCTCTGTCGCGGGTTGGGCAGAGGTTAGCGTGGGTTGGGATGGGGTGCCATGGGGAAAGAGACTGAACGGCAGTTATGCGGACGAAGTGTAGTTTCCTTAAGGCTGCGCGACCGAAACGCTTTCGATCCACCGCCAAAATCGGTAGTTTTGAAACGCAAAAGCACCCAATCAAAGCGCATTTTCCGTGGTTTATGTTTCGAAAGTCAATCGCAGCCGTGCGGCATCCAAAACTTCTCGAGCAAACCTCTTGGGATAACGCAGCACAACCGCTTCGGCGCTCAGATCGAGCATACCTCTCGCTTTGAGAAGGTGGTAGCCGTCGGACGGCTGACCCTGAAGAGCCAAGTCGGCCAGAGTCTTCTCCACACCAACTCTGGCGATCTTTTGCCGGGTCCGGCTCAGTCTAGTTGTCTTACCCCGCTCTTCACTAAGCTCGTTTTCCAATGCGGTGATACTTTTCCAGAAGTCCAGGACAATTGGATCATTAGGATCGTCAATGTCTTTTAAAGCTCGAACTTCGATAAGACGTCTTCGAGCCGCGTCTTCGACTTCTTTGACCTTTTCCCTGTTCGCATTGGAAATCCAATTCCGTAGCTTTTTTTCATCGTCGCAAATTGCAATGATATTGGGGAGTTTCTGACTTTTTGACATCATGAAGTCCCGTTACTCAAGGCGTAGCGAGATGCTCTGGAAAAGATGCTGTTCGCGCTGCTTATCTTCACATTGCCCTGCTGAAGAACGTATCCTCTACTCTCCATTATTTGCCTAACCATATGACCCATCATCTGCTTCATTCGATCCTGTTTCGCGAGGTCGCCAAATCGCTCAAGAAGAAAGGGCGATAGCGGCTCAATCGCGGGACGGGAAAGATATGTTGCTGTTTCCATACGGATAAGGTTCTCAGGATTGACCAAGAACTCCCAAATCTCTTTGCCGCCCTCGTTGGCAAACGTTGTACTGTAGCGTCCAGCGTTGTAGTTTATCATTTTCTCCCCCACACAAGACCCTTCTTAAATAACGCGTCTTAGGAGGTGTGTCTATAGCGATCTGTGATTTCACATCGACGATCCAACAAAACCATTGAAAAATCTTGTGCCACAAGCCTTTGACAAAACTCCCTTTTGTTTTGCCCCGTTTTTTGCCCTTGATTGATGAGCGGACATTCATGCAATCCGCAGCACCTGTCAAATTAAGCTCAAACCCGCCCCCTCCCCCAAAAAAAGCCGGGCCAAAGGCCCGGCAGTCCAACAGGGAGGTACATGTCATAACCCGGACATGCACGGGCTGGGAGTAACTTGATTTACCCTCAGAGTATCACTTTGATCCGAGTCAATCCACCAAAGGTTACGAGACCAAGCGATATCCGCCGGACTCTGTGACCAAAAGGCGCGCGTTTGAGGGATCAGGCTCGATCTTCTGGCGCAGGCGGTAGATGTGGGTTTCCAGTGTATGCGTGGTCACACCGGCGTTGTATCCCCAGACCTCATGCAGCAGCACATCGCGGGCGACCACCCCATCGGCCGAGCGGTAGAGGAACTTGAGGATGTTCGTCTCTTTCTCGGTCAGCCGTATCTTTCGGTCATCTTCGGTGATCAGCATCTTCATCGCAGGCTTGAAGGTATACGGCCCCAAAACAAAGACCGCGTCTTCGGATTGCTCATGCTGGCGCAGCTGGGCACGAATGCGGGCTAGAAGGACCGGGAATTTGAAAGGCTTGGGAACGTAATCATTGGCACCGGCATCAAGGCCCAGAATGGTATCGGCGTCGCTATCATGCCCCGTCAGCATCAGGATCGGGCTTTTGACACCCTGCTTGCGCATCAGGCGGCACAGCTCGCGCCCGTCGGTATCCGGCAAGCCCACATCCAGAATGACCAGATCGTAGATCGCTTCGCGGGCGCGCTCCATGGCGGACTGCCCGTCGGACGCCTCGAACACGTCGAAGTCTTCGGTCATCACAAGCTGCTCACTCAGAGCTTCGCGAAGGTCTTCGTCGTCATCCACCAGCAGGATTTTCTTAAGCTGTGCCATATCTGGTCCTCCTAAGCCTTTTCCACCACTTGCGCGCGAAAGATGCAATCAACAAGGTTTGCTGCAATCGTCTCACGCCCTCGTGTCCGAGGATGAGGAAATGTTTCACATTTCTGCTCGATCAGGCTACAGGAAGGGCTGATCGTTACAGGGTAACATGAATGAGTCTTATCCCGGATATCTCGGAACTGCTTGCACGCGCCCGCGCAGACCTGCGAATGGGCGTGCCTGTCGTGTTGACGGATGACAGTGGCTTTAGCGTTCTTGCAATCGCGTCAGAAACACTGAGCCCCCAACGCCTTGCGGATTTACGAGGGCTGGGAGGCGAACCTGTCGTTGCCATAACCGTGCGACGTGCGGAAACGCTCAAGGCACGGGCGTATGACGGCGACCTTGCGCGCGTCGTCATACCTGCGGACGCCGACATTGGCTGGGTACAAGCCGTCGCCGACCCGTCCGATGATCTGAACGCGCCGATGAAAGGCCCGCTGATGACGCAACGTCAGGGCGGCGCCAACCTACACCGCATCGCCATTGCACTGACCAAATCCGCGCGGCTGCTTCCTGCAGCCGTCGTAGTTCCCATTGACGACGGACGCACCTTTGCAGGCGCACATGGCCTGACCTGTATTGACCATACGCGGGCAGCTCCGCATCTGGCGGACCGCAGCACCCTGAACGAAGTGGTGGCAGCGCGCTTGCCGATGGAAGTGTCCGAGGCCGGACGTCTTCATGTCTTTCGCCCGGACGATGGCGGTGAAGAACACTACGCTATCGAAATCGGACGTCCTGACCGCAATAAGCCCGTATTGGCCCGTTTGCACTCGGCCTGTTTCACGGGTGACCTCATGGGCAGCCTCAAATGCGATTGCGGCCCTCAGCTTCGCGGTGCCCTTGCCCAGATGGGATCAGAAGGGGCGGGGGTGCTGTTGTATCTGAACCAGGAAGGGCGCGGCATCGGGCTGGCCAACAAGATGCGGGCCTATTTCCTTCAGGATCAGGGCTTCGACACGGTCGAGGCCAATCACCGACTAGGATTCGAGGATGACGAGCGGGACTTCCGTCTAGGTTCGGATATCCTTAAATCGCTGGGCTTCAGTTCTGTCCGGCTTTTGACCAACAATCCGGCCAAGATCGCGATGATGGAAAAGACGGGAATCGCGGTAACCGAGCGCGTTCCGCTCAAGGTTGGTGAAACTGCTCATAACCGCGAGTATCTGGCGACCAAGGCGGCAAAGTCGGGCCACTTGCTGTGACCCCATTTGACCTTGTGCTTACACCTCGCGGCATTCGGTTTGCAGGGCGCACCTTGCCATGTTCGATCGGCAAGGGCGGGCTGAGCAACACCAAGCGCGAAGGCGATGGTGCGACACCAACCGGTGTGCACCGTATCGTCGGGATGCTTTACCGACCCGACCGGATCACGGCGCCAACGCCCTGGGCCATTCCGATTGGACCCTGCGATCTGTGGTCAGATGACAGCGGCGACGATCGCTATAACCAACTTGTCAGCGTACCCTACCCGTTCAGCCATGAAAAACTGCGCCGCGCGGACCCGTTATACGATCTGGTCCTGCTGACCGACTGGAACTGGCCCAACGCCGTACCAGAGGGTGGCTCTGCAATTTTTCTTCATCAGTGGAGACGACCGGGCTATCCGACCGAAGGCTGCGTCGCGTTTCGTCGCGACCATCTACACTGGATCGCCCGAAGGGTGTCGCCGAACACGCGCCTGATTATTCCTGCGGTTTAACCCGTTCGCCAAAGATCGCGGACCCCACACGCACATGAGTCGCGCCCAGTGCGATCGCCTTCTCAAAATCGCTGCTCATGCCCATGGACAGCCCTGCCAGCCCGTTGCGTTCCGCAATCTTGGCAAGCAGCGCGAAATGCAGCGCAGGTTCCTCTTCGACGGGCGGGATGCACATCAAGCCCATGATCGGCAAGTCCAGAGCGCGACACTCGGCGACAAACGCATCTGCCTCAGCAGGCAGGATACCGGCCTTCTGCTCCTCCTCTCCGGTATTCACTTGTATGAACAGATCAGGGCACGTGCCAACCTCCTGCGCCAGCCGTGCAAGGGTCTTGGCCAGCTTGGGTCGATCCACCGAATGGATGGTGCTGAACAACTCTATCGCTTGGCGGGCCTTGTTTGTCTGCAATGGTCCGATCAGGTGCAGATCAATGTCGGAATAGTCCTGCATAAAGTCCAGCCACTTTCCGGCGGCTTCCTGGACCCGGTTTTCGCCGAAACAACGGTGCCCTTCGTCCAGAACACTGCGAACGCGCTCATTCGGCTGAACCTTTGACACCGCTATCAGCTTGACGGAGCCCTCCGGTCGCCCTGCGGCAGATTCAGCTTTTTGGATACGGGCGGCGATATCATGCAGCGACATGGGGGTCCTCAATCAGTTTGGGGCAGGAAAACACCATGTCAGCCCAAAAGAAAAGGGCAGGTCCGAAGACCTGCCCTTAAACCTTGCGGTTCAGATCAACTTAGAAGTTGAACTGAGCACCGAAGTCAGCACGGATGGTGCTGTCTGCGCTGCCGACTTTGGTGTCGCCGATACCACCGCGCAGCGATGCACCGCCACCCAGGTCGTAGATTGCGCCGATACCATACTGACGGGTGTCACCATCAGCCGAACCGTCACCGTAAGCGAAGGTCAGAGTGGTCGCTGCGCCAACGTTGTAAGCTGCCGACAGGCCGTAGAAGGTGTCGTCGGTTGCGTCACCATTTGCGCGAGGCGCGGTGTCGCTTTCGTCACCAACAAACAGGGTGCCCGAGAAGTCGCCCCATTCACCACCCAGGGTGAAGACCAGCAGTTCGGGGTCGATGCCGAACGAGCCACCATCGGTCTGACCGTAGGCCAGAGCAGCGGTGATGTTGTTGAAGGTGTAGGTTGCGCTGATGTCCCAGCGGTCTGCATCTTCAGGAACGCCACCGAATGCAACGGTTGCTTGGTCATACGATGCGCCGAATGCGAAGTCGCCAACTGCGTACTGGAAGAACACAGCGTTGGAACCCGAACCGGTCGACGAGTAACCCAGGAAGCTATAGTCAACACCCGAGTACTGACCAACGAAGTTTTCCAAGCCCGGCTCGTTACCGTAGTAATTTGCCAAGTTGTCAAAGGCACCTGCGACGTTGCCCGCGTCAACACGCAGACCACCGTAGATGACCGAGAAACGTGCGCCGTTCAGACCGGCACTGTTTGCTTCGCCGTTGCCGGCGTTTTCGTCAGCCTGCAAACGAACACGAGCCGAGAACTCAACGCCGCCATCAGTTTCGACGACGCCGTCGATGTTCAGACGGAAGCGCGAGATCAGGATGGTGTTGTCGGTGTCAACAGTAGTAGAGCCAGTGTTAACATTGGGGTTGATGCTGATCGCACCACTGGTGGTGGTGGTGGTGGTGGTGGTGAAGTTCGGCACCGAACCGGTGCGGTCTTCTTGGTATCCAATACCAAAGCGGCCGTAACCGCTAAAGCGTACGTCGGCCGCTGCAACACTTGCGGTTGCGATCAGAGCGGTCGATGCGAAGAGAACTTTTTTCATCTTGTTTCCCTCGGTTTCAAAGTTTTCTACTCGACATATGCCTCAGCACATGTCTCAGCACGAGAACCGTTTCGCTCTTTTTGCCCCCTTCGCGCAAGGTCGGCATAATTAGGCAGGCTGCATTGGCAACAGATTGGTGCAAGGATGCCACAGTCCGTTTTCAGCCCCAAAGCGTCTGCAATACCGTCGAAATGTGACAATAAGAGGGTTGTTGCCGAACTGGACCTTGTCTAGGAGTATCACTGAACGAACGAGACCAAGTGGAAACAGGACCAGTCGACGATGCGCCTGCAGACGATTATCGGTTTGATCATAGTGACTGCCGCGGTGTCGGCCTGCGGACAGAATCGAGGGGCCGCGCCGAACCCTGATCTGCTTAATACAGACAGCGGCCGTTCAAGCGAACGCGAACTGAACGACCCTAACCGTTCGACCATCTGGGATGTGTTCGACACCAGAAACGCAGAGCAAGTTACAAATGTGAACAGGTATCTGTGGGCAGCATCCCTTGATGTGCTGAATTTCCTGCCGGTTCAGGAAATCGATCCATTTACGGGTGTGATTGTAACGGGTTACGGGACACCTCCGGGTGGTGGACGGTCCTATAGGGCCACGGTTCACATAAGCGATCCTGCGCTGGCGGCGCGCTCGTTGTCGGTGGCCTTGCAGTCCAGCGGCGGTGCTCCGGTCAGTGCCGCGACCACCCGCGCGGTCGAGGATGCCATCCTGTCCCGCGCCCGTCAGTTGCGCATTGCGGACAACAAGCTCTAGCAACCCGCCGAAAATCACAATATTACCACGCCGGGCTCTGACCCGGCGTTTTCATTCACGAAGGACCGCACGATGTCGCGCTACTCGGCCAACGAAATCGAAGCAAAATGGCAGGAAGCCTGGGACAAGGCCGGGATTTTCACCGCCGACCACAAGGCGGACAAGCCCAAATACTATGTGCTTGAGATGTTCCCCTACCCCTCGGGCCGAATCCATATGGGACATGTGCGCAATTACACGATGGGCGACGTGATCGCGCGGCACAAGCTGGCAACTGGCCACAATGTGCTGCACCCGATGGGCTGGGACGCCTTCGGGATGCCTGCGGAAAACGCCGCGATGGCGATTGGCGGCCACCCCAAGGACTGGACTTACGGCAATATCGCCGACATGCGCGGGCAGATGAAGCCGCTGGGCCTGTCGATCGACTGGTCGCGTGAGTTTGCCACCTGCGACCCGGAGTATTACGGCCAGCAGCAGGCTCTGTTCCTGGATATGCTCGAGGCCGGTCTGGTTTACCGCAAGAACGCCGTGGTGAACTGGGACCCGGTCGATATGACCGTTCTGGCCAATGAACAGGTGGAAAATGGCCGCGGCTGGCGCTCTGGCGCTCTGGTCGAACGGCGCGAACTGACGCAGTGGTTCTTCAAGATTTCCGACTATTCCGAGGAATTGCTGGACGCGCTGGACACTCTGGACAACTGGCCCGCCAAGGTCCGCCTGATGCAGGAGAACTGGATCGGCAAGTCGCGCGGCCTGCAGTTCGGCTTTGAGCGCACCGATGGTGGCGAACCAATCACCGTTTACACGACTCGCCCCGATACGCTGCTGGGCGCTTCTTTTGTCGGTATCTCGCCCGACCACCCGATTGCCAAGCAGCTAGAGGCTGAAAACCCGGAAGTCGCTGAATTTGTTGCGGAATGCCGCAAAGGTGGCACCACGGAAGAGGCGATCGAAACCGCTGAGAAGCTGGGTTATGACACCGGCATCAAAGTAAAACACCCGCTGGACCCGAATTGGGAGCTCCCGGTCTGGATCGCAAACTTCATCCTGATGGACTACGGCACCGGCGCGATCTTTGCCTGCCCCGCGCACGACCAGCGTGACCTCGATTTCTGCCGTAAGTACGGGTTGCCCGTGGTCGATACATTCTTTGCGCTGGAGGACGATACTCCGGTCGACAAGATCGCCTTTGTCCCTCCGAAAACCGAGAAAGTCCGCTGGGTGAATCACTTCGCCGGTCTGACCGAGGCGACGGGCGACGAAGCCATCAATGCTACCGTTGATTTCGCAGAAAAGGCCGGTTGGGGCGAAGGCGTCACCAAATACCGTCTGCGTGATTGGGGTCTTTCGCGGCAACGCTATTGGGGGTGCCCGATTCCCGTTGTTCATTGCGATTCTTGCGGCGTGGTGCCCGAGAAGAAAGAGAACCTGCCGGTTCGCCTGCCCGACGATGTGACATTTGACAAACCGGGCAACCCGCTGGACCGTCACCCTACATGGCGCGACTGCACCTGCCCGTCCTGCGGAGCCCCCGCAAAGCGTGAAACCGACACGATGGACACGTTCGTCGATTCGTCCTGGTATTTCGCCCGCTTCACCGCGCCCCGTGCCGAAACGCCCACCGATTTGGCCGAGGCCGAATACTGGATGAATGTCGACCAGTATATCGGCGGGATCGAGCACGCGATTCTGCACCTGCTCTATTCCCGGTTCTTCGCGCGGGCGATGAACATCACCGGCCATCTGCCGAAAAAGGCTATCGAGCCGTTTGATGCGCTGTTTACCCAAGGCATGGTCACGCATGAAATCTATCAGACCCGCGACGCCAATGGCCGCCCGGTCTATCACCTGCCTGAGGACGTGACCGACGGTAAACTGGCCGACGGTACAGAGGTCGAGATCATCCCATCGGCCAAAATGTCGAAGTCCAAGAAAAACGTGGTGGACCCGGTCAGCATCATCTCGGCCTTTGGTGCTGACACCGCGCGCTGGTTCGTCCTGTCCGATTCGCCGCCCGAGCGGGATGTGGAATGGACCGCATCAGGGGCTGAGGCCGCGTTCAAGCACCTGAGCCGCGTGCATCGCATCGCCTCCGAGATTGCCGAGTCGAACGTTCCGGCCAATGCCGAAGACAAGGCTCTGCTGCGTGAGATGCACAAAGCCATCCATGATGTATCGGGCGGTGTTGAATCCTTTGGCTTCAACGCGTCCATCGCCAAGCTCTATGCCTTCACCAACACGCTGGCCAAATCCAAGGCAGGTGCGGATGCAAAACGTCAGGCTGCCAAGACGCTGGCTCAGTTGATGTCACCGATGACCCCGCACCTGTCCGAGGAACTCTGGCAGTTGCTGGGCGGCGAGGGCTTGGTGGCCACGGCCCCTTGGCCCGTCGCGGATGAGGCGATGCTGGTTGATGACACCGTCACTCTGCCCATCCAGATCAACGGCAAGCGCCGCGCGGAAATCAGCGTGGCGAAGGATATGGATAAGGCAGAGGTTGAAAAAATCGCGCTCAGCACCGAAGCTGTCCAAAAGGCGCTGGATGGCAATGCGCCGAAAAAGGTGATTGTTGTGCCGGGCCGGATCGTGAATGTCGTTGTTTGATCGCAGAACCCTGTTGCTGCTGCCACTGGCGCTTGCCGCCTGCGGCTTTGAACCGGTTTACGCCCCTGGCGGTTCCGGGTCGGCGCTGTATGGCAAGGTTCAGGTTTCCGCACCCAACACCGTAGAAAGCTATTTGCTGGTCCAAAATCTGGAACAACGCCTTGGCCGCAGTGCGGGTTCGGTCAAGAATTACGAACTGAACGTAAACGTGGTCACCGTGACGCGGCGCGCGGCGATCCGGACGACCAACCAAACCGACAGATATACGATTGAAGGCCAGGCCAGATTTGCCCTTAAGTCGAACGAAACAGGTCAGGTTGTGACATCGGGAAATGTTTCGGACTTTGTCGGGTATTCGGCTGCGGGTTCGACAGTTTCGACGCTGGCGGATGAGCGTGACGCCACCGACAGGTTGATGGTGATTCTGTCCGATCAGATCGTGAACCGCCTTTATGCCGCGCCGGGTCTGACCCAATGAAGCTAAGCCCACGCGAGGCTGAGGGGTATTTCGCCAAGCCAGACGCAGGCAAAACTGGCTTGTTGATTTATGGCTCGGATACGATGCGAGTGGCTCTGAAGCGCCAGCAGGTTCTGGCCGCTTTGCTGGGGGCCAATGCCGAAGAAGAAATGCGCCTGACACGTATGGCAGGCGCGGATCTGCGCGAAGATCCCGCTATGTTGTTGGACGCGGTAAAAGCTGTGGGGTTCTTTCCGGGACCGCGTGCGGTTCTGGTCGAAGACGCCAGGGAAACCGTCGCGCCGACAATCCTTTCCGCGTTAGAGGATTGGCGCCCTGAAGATGCGCAGATCATTGTCACCGCCGGAACGCTCAAAGCCAGCTCAAAGCTCCGCAAGGCGTTCGAGGCACACCCGGCCGCCTATGCAACCGGCATTTATGACGACCCACCTTCGCGGGGAGAGGTCGAGCGCATTCTAACTCAGGCCGGATTGAAGAACATCCCACGCGAATCGATGGCGGCGCTAACTGATCTGGCCCTTGCAATCAGCCCCGGCGATTTTGCTCAAACTGTTGATAAACTGTCGCTTTACAAGATTGGCGACAACACGGAACTGACCATTGAAGATGTTGAGGCCTGCGCACCACGCTCGACCGAGGCCGCTCTGGATGACGTCCTGAATGTTGTCGCCGAAGGTCGTGCCGGAGAGATCGGCCCACTGATCCGCAGGCTGCAATCGCAAGGCACCGAGGCCGTGGCCTTGTGTATTGGAGCGACCCGGCATTTTCGCACGCTATACGCTTGCGCGTCGGACCCGGGGGGGGCGGCGCAGGGTATCAACAAGATGCGTCCCCCGATCTACGGCAAGCGCCGGGACCGAATCGTTCGGCAAGCGCAAGGTTGGGGCGCGCACAAACTGCAGACCGCCTTGACGGTTCTGACCGATACTGACCTGACGCTTCGGTCCGCAGGGCAAAAGGCGCCGGCGATGGCCCTTGTTGAGCGGGCGCTGATCCGGCTTGCCATGCTCGCGCAGCCTCGTTAGCGCGCGCGCTCCAGCCAATTAGCAGCTCCGCGACCTGCCCAGCGCCCTGTCGCCAGACAAGCCGTCAACAGATACCCCCCTGTCGGCGCTTCCCAGTCCAGCATTTCGCCTGCACAAAAAACGCCTGGCACTGACCGCAACATGAGCCTCTCGTCCAGCGCCCCGAGCATGATACCTCCGGCCGTCGAAATCGCCTCATCCATCGGGCGCAAACCGGCGTGGTCAATGGGTAGACACTTGATTGCGCGGGCCAATTGATCCGTCGAACGATCGCCGCTCGTCGCCATTTCATGAAACAACGCGACCTTTTGCGGCGACAGGCGGAGCGTTTTCCGGAACCACTGCGATAGGGTGGTCTTGGGCTTTTTCGCCGACAGCCGGGTTTTCAAGACGGCTTCGTCCAGATCGGGAACCAGATCAACGAACAAAGGCGCCCCATCGCGCAATGCCGGGGTCAGCGAATACAGCCCACCACCTTCAATCCCCTTTGCCGAGATCGTGGCCTCGCCACGGCTCGTCATGTGTCCGGCCATCCAGCGCACCGACTTTAGCGCGGCCCCAAAATGAGGCTGCATGTGATGGCTCCAATTCACGGACACGGCAGAGTTCGCAGGTTGAAAAGGCGCAAGCTCAACCCCTTTTGACGCCAACAAATGTGTCCAAAGACCGTCTGATCCCAGACGCGACCAGCTTGCGCCGCCCAGTGCCAATACCGTGACATCCGCTGAGGTATTTTGACGGCCTTGCGCAGTCTCAAACACAAGAGCCTCACCGTCCCATCCCACCCATTGCCAGCGCGTTTTGATCTGAACACCTGAGCTATCGAGCCGACCCAGCCAAGCCCGCAAGAGCGGTGACGCCTTCATCGCTGTTGGAAAGACCCGCCCTGTGGACCCGGTGAACAGCTCTTGCCCCAGATCACGCGCCCAAGCCTGAACATCAGCCGCGTTGAACTCTGCGAGCATCGGGCGCAACCAATCCGCAGCCGGGCCGTAGAACGACACAAGAGTGTCCAACGGCTCGTCCTTTGTCAGGTTCAAGCCCGACTTGCCGGCCATAAGAAACTTACGCGCGACCGAGGGCTTGGCCTCAGCCACCAGAACATCATGGCCCGCGACGGCCAGTTCTTCGGCCGCCATCAGGCCAGCGGGTCCGGCCCCGATCACAACTGCCTGTGCCATTTCTGTCCCCTTGCCTTCTGCGACGTCCAGCGCAACCCTGACCGCGCCATGTCGAACAGTGACCCTATCTGCCCGCTTTGCGACCGCCCGATCCCAGACGGGGACGGCAGCCTGCACCATCTGATCCCAAAACTCAAAGGGGGCAAGGGCGGGCCGACCGTTTTACTGCATGTAATTTGCCACAAAGAGGTCCACGCAACCCTGACCGAGAGCCAGTTGGCGCGCGAGTTCAATACCGTAGAGGCTTTGCGCGCTCATCCAAGGCTAGAAAAATTCCTGAAATGGGTTCGCAAGCGCCCGCCGGGGTTTCGCTCAAAAGTGCCGGGTCGCAGGCGGGCGCGATAGTCAACCGGGCCAAACTCTGTCCCCGAACGGGTCATGTACCGGGGACGAAAGCCCGCTGACCTCCAGCCCGCGATAGTCCGGAGAGGGGGCGAAAGTTCCACCGGCAACGTGCTGAAACTCCAGCGTGGTATATGGCCTTTTCCAAAGCCATTCCCGGTTGTCGGCAGCCCACAAATCCTCATTCGGGGGCGTTTCATCCGTAAAGGCATAGAAATGCAGGTCAAACCCGTATTGCGCGACATCCTGCATCGACAACAAGCGCATCCCCTGCCCACGGCAAAACGCATCCTCGGCGGCGATATCGCCCGTGCGCAATGTGATCTGACCAAGGCGCGCTTTTGCAAACGGGTTTGACGGATTGGCCGCATTGTCCGGGCGATTGCCTTCAAAATCCCACTGCAACAGTTCAATCACGAACCCCTCGGGGTCCCTCAGATGGCACATGTAACCGATATCCAGAAATTGCTTCGGGTCCGAAACCTCCCCCCCCCTTTTGGCGCAGGAAGGCCGCAGCCAGATCCACATCCGGTACGGTTATTCCGATCTTCCAATATCGTTGCCCCTGATCGTGGCTGTATTTGCCGCCGCCCGGCATCATGACCACGTCGGCATCAGGGCCACCATAGCCCACACGCTGGCAGACGCCCTGAGCTTGGGCCGTCATGCCAAGAACATCGCGGTAAAACGTCGACAAGCGCTCCGGATCGGAAACGCGCAACCGAAGGGCGGATAACCTCATTCGCACAGCCATGCGATACCCTGCGCAATCCCGGGATCGGCCTGCACGCTGTCGGAAACCAATTCAAGCGCCGTTTGCATCAGCAGGTCAGGCTCAACAACGCGATCAACCAGACCAAAGGAATACGCCTCTTCCGCAGTGATCTTTTGCCCTGCCATCAGAATCATCTTGGTGCGGGCCGGGCCTATCAATGCCGCCATACGCTTTGGATCCGAGGGCTGTGGCAGAAAACCCAGTTTCATCACCGGGTAAAAGAACTTGGCCGATGGCACTGCGATGCGCAGATCGCAGGCCAGAACCATGCCGTTGGCACCGCCAGCCAGTGTGCCATTCAGCGCAGCAACCGTCAGACACGGCAAAGCAGCGATGGCGCCGGACAAACGCTCCCACAGGTCCGAGGTCGCAAGGCCCGCGCGCGCTTCGTCCAGATCGGCACCGGCACTGAATACCTTGCCCGCACCAGTCAGGATCAGGGCACGCGCGTCGGTTGCGTTTTCGGCTATTTCGCACAGCTCGGTCAGCATGGTCCAGGTCAACGCATTAGCCTTGTCCGGGTTATTGAGAGTGACGGTCCACAATCCGTCAGTCTTGGTCAGTTGGATCACGTCAGCCCTACCCTTTGCCGAATGTCTGCGCGCCTTAGCGAAATTTCAGTTCCCAAAAATTCATCCGCATCCTCTGAGCACATCCAAAGCAACGCGCGGGCCGGCCAGTCAGCCGGGATATGATCGCTCCAATCCAGCTGGCTTACGGCGTTGATGCCGCTTGCCTTGATGGCACGCTGCATGTCGGTGGCGACGGTTCCCGGCGACAATCCCATCGCGCGGATGCCGTGAATGGCTTCTTCAAGATGCAGACACTCGGTCAGCATCTTCGCGCCTGCTTTCGAGGCGCAATAATGGCTCCACGCCTCGATAGGGTTTGACGCCGCGCCAGAGGATACGGTCAGCACCGTACCGCCACCGGCTGCCCGCATCACGGGCAGCGCTGCGCGCATGCCGTAAAAGACGCCCTTCAGGTTGATGTCGATCGCCGTGCTCCACGCCGCGACATCGGCGCTGGACATGTGAAAGATCGGGTCGATGACACCCGCATTCCCGACCAAAACGTCCAATCCGCCGAACCGGTCCACGCAATCGGCAACGGCTTGTTCCACCTGCGCAAAATCGCTTACGTCGCATTGCAGCGCCATTGCGTTTTCGCCCAGCGCCTCGGCCAAGGTTGCAATTTGATCGCGGCTGCGCGCGACCAGAGCGACGTTTGCCCCGGCTGCGGCAAAAACACGCCCTGCCTCGGCCCCGATGCCGCGGCTGGCCCCTGTAATCAGTACGGTTTTCCCTTGCATGTGAACCCTGTATCTCCGTTGTCTTGAGAATGTGTGAACCTCTACCGCGTGAACGGGGAAAGGGTCCACCCCTTGCCCCTTGACGCCCGACGCCACAGACACGACCATGCCCGCAAGATTTATCAAGAAGGGTTCTATAATGTCCGTTTTTCTTCGCCGCAGCTGCGGCGCAGTATTTGCCTATGCCATCGTGACTCAGGGGGCGCTGGCCGATCTAACCGCGCAGGATGTCTGGGACGACTGGCAGTCCTACCTGACCCAGATGGGCTATACTGTTTCGGGTGAGCAATCCGTAAACGGCAGCGTGACCAGCGTCACTGACATGACCGTGTCGATGTCGCTGCCGGAAGAAGACGCAGCCTTTCAGATGCGTGTGCCAGAGATGATCCTGACCGAAAACGGCGACGGAACAGTCAGCATCGATTTCCCCGAAAGCTTCCCGATGACCGTATCGGGCGAAGGCGAAGGTGAAACTTTCTCGGCCGATATTCTTTACACCCATAACGGTCTTGAGATGGTCGTCTCGGGCTCGTCCGAGGATATGACCTATGACTATTCGGCGGCCTCTCTGGGCATCAAACTGGATGGCGTGAACGTCAACGGCGAGGAGATGCCCAGCGCTATCTTGGGCGCAGACATGGAAATGACGGACCTGACCGGCAGTTCACGGATGAAGGTTGGTGAAAATCGCGATGTCGATCAGACATTCAAGGCGGGTGGGCTGTCCTATAGCCTGGCGTTCGACGATCCCGAAAGCGACGAAACGGCAAAGATCGACGGCAACCTACGCCAGCTTGATTTTGAAGGCACCAGCGTGATCCCGTCGGATTTTGACGTCACGGATCCGCAAGCCTTTTACGATGCCGGGTTCGAGTTTTCGGGTCTGTTCACCTACGGCTCTGGCACAACCGCGATGGAGGGCACCAGCGATGGCGAGGCGTTCTCGATGGGCAGCGAGTCCGAGGGGGGCCGCTTTGCCGCAAGTTTTGACGCGCAACGGCTGGCCTATGACGTCGAGCAAAACAGCGCAAAACTGGCAGTGACAACCGCAGACCTTCCTTTCCCGATCGAAATTGCGATGGCCAATGCCGGGCTGAAATTCGAGTTCCCCGTGCAGCAGTCCGAGGAAATCCAGCCCTTTGGATTTGCCATCAACATGACCGACTTCACCATGTCAGATGTTTTATGGAGCATGTTCGATCCGGCAGGCGCTCTACCGCGTGATCCGGCCACGATTTCGATTGATACCTCAGGCACAGCCAAGATCCTGACCAACTTCTTCGACCCCGAAGCTGTTGAATCGCTGGAATTCGCCGAAGAAGCACCGGGTGCGCTGCACTCTCTCAAGATCAACGAACTGCTGGTGTCGCTGGTTGGCGCAAAGCTAACCGGCGAGGGGGATTTTTCCTTCGACAACAGCAACACCGAGGAGTTTGATGGCCTGCCCTCACCGTCGGGCGTCGCAAACCTGACGCTGACCGGGGCGAATGCGCTGATCGATACGCTGATCGGCATGGGTCTGCTGTCGGACAGCGACGCGATGGGCGCGCGGATGATGATGGGTCTGATGGCTGTTCCCGGCGAAGAACCCGATACGCTGAACTCGAAAATCGAGTTCACGGAAGACGGCCAGATTCTGGCCAATGGTCAACGGATCAAGTGATGATAGAGGGGCGATGCTCAGTAAAACCGGAGCTTCGCCCACTATCTGCCTCAGGTCTGCAAGTCTAACTCGTGGACCAGAGCTCGTGCTATACGCCGTCCGGTGGTTCGACCATTAAAATAGGCGGGTGTTGGCAGATCCTTGGCGATGCTCTGCATGTGGAACCGGTACATCCCTTCATAAAATTTAAAGTTGGTCTCACACAGAAAAAACCTCCCGGTTTCCGCGCATGGAAGGATGTCATGCGCGTAAAGCCCAACGCCCACAGCATCCTTGACGCTCTTCGCGATGTCACGGATTTGGTCAACATTGGGTTTGATCAGCAGGTCGTGAAAATATGTCAGCATTTCAGCATCAACCGGCGTACCCCGGGTTCGGACATTGAGTCCCTCTCCGGCTCTTATCCACGAAAACAAAACCTGCTCTCCTACTGCCATGGCGCGAATGGATATATGCCAAGGCTCACCTTTGTATTCGTATCTGCAATTGATGTAATCGGTATTGTACCGCGAGGAATCCAGTTCCCTTTCGTCACTCACGAGTTGAACCGGAACATGCGCGTTTGACACTTCGTTTGAAAAAACAGTGCGGAAACTGTCACCCGCTTCAATCAACTTGGGCATGGGAACGCCGGCGGCAGTCAAAACCTTGTTCTGGCGGACTTTGTGGCCAATGACTCGCCCATGTTCAACGGAATGCAGGACCTTGTGACCCAGAGCCGCAAGCTCTGCCTCACGCGCGCGCAGCCAGTCTACTTTTTGATGCTGAACGGCGAAAAGCTCGTTGTAGTGCAGCAAAACACAGCTTTTCGGATCGGTCGTCGGTCCGCGCTCAATCAGTTCCCGGAAAGGTAAAACTTCAGCAGGGACTTGCAGCTTTGTTAGAACCCTCGTGAACTGGCTGATAATATTGTTCGACCCTTTGCCCGTGGCAACCACATGAGGTTCATCAAAGTCGACAACAAAAAACTGGGCCAAACCGCGCACTCCTAGCTCTGAAAATTTTTGCAATTGATAGCGATCCGATGACTCCATAGTCAAACCGCCATATTGGATAGAGCGTACGACGACACCATTTGCACCACTCTTTGATTTCCTGATCCACTGATACCCGGCTTCAGGTCTTGCGAGCAGCGCAGCGCAACGCTAGGTCCAATATATACAGACCGGAGACCCCATGACCCGAACACCTGAAGACATCAGCCACGTCTTGCTTGAAGCCGCTCGTAAAGCAGGGGCCGAAGCAGCCGATACCATCGTGCTTGACGGATCCTCTGTCTCGGTCGAGGTACGTGGCGGGGCGCTGGAGCATGCGGAACGGTCGGAAGGTACCGATTTGGGGTTGCGCGTTTTTCTCGGCCAGAGACAAGCGATCGTTTCAAGCTCGGACAGTCGCCCGGAAACCCTGACGGCCATGGCCGAACGCGCCGTTGCGATGGCGCGTGAAGCACCCGAGGATCCCTATGCTGGCTTGGCGCAATCTGACCAGCTTGCGGCCAATTGGGACACTGAGGCGCTGGAACTTTTTGACCCGACACCTGAACCTTCAGCCGAAGACCTGATGCAGGACGCGCTGGCGGCCGAGGCAGCCGCGCTTTCCGTTCAGGGCGTTACGCAAGTGTCTGACGCGGCCGCCTCATACGGGACGCATCGCGTGCATCTGGCCGCCACAAACGGCTTTTCCGGCGGTTATGTACGCAGCAGCCGATCCACATCCTGCGTTGCGATCTCGGGCGAAGGCACAGGGATGGAGCGTGACTACGATGGCGACAGCCGCACGTTCCAGTCAGACCTGCGCAGCCCGGCAGATATCGGCCAGAGCGCCGGAGAACGCGCCGTACAACAGGTCGGGGCGCGCCAACCCGCAACGGGGACATTTCCGGTTCTGTTTGACGAGCGTATTTCGTCGTCGCTGATTGGTCATCTTCTGGGGGCCAGCAACGGCTCGGCGATTGCACGCGGTGCATCCTGGTTGTCAGATTGCCTGGGTGAGCAGGTTCTACCCGACCACCTGTCCCTGATCGAAGACCCGCATCGCCCGCGCATTTCAGGATCACGCCCCTTCGATGCCGAAGGTCTGCCAACCCGCCGCAGGGCCATTGTTGAAAACGGTATTCTGACCGGTTGGACGCTTGACCTGTCCAGTGCGCGCAAGCTCGATATGGCGTCAACCGGGAACGCGGCGCGCGGCGTATCCGGCCCTCCATCCCCCAGCAACTGGAACCTGAGCCTGACACAAGGTGATCAAAGCCGGGCAGAGTTGCTGCGCGACATGGGCACAGGGCTGCTGGTGACATCAATGATCGGCTCGACGATCAATCCGAACACTGGCGACTATTCCCGTGGTGCGTCCGGTTTTTGGGTCGAAAACGGCGAGATCGCTTATCCGGTCAATGAATGCACAATCGCAGGCAACCTGCGCGATATGCTCAAACGGATCATTCCGGCAAACGACGCGCGAACATACCTGTCCCGCGTTGTCCCGTCCCTGTTGATCGAAGGGATGACACTTGCCGGCAACTGACCTGCCCCTGCTCATCGACGCCGCGCTGGAGGCGGGAAAGATCGCCACCCGGTATACAGGAGGATCGGCGCGGCGGTGGGACAAGCCTGACGGCGCTGGCCCAGTGACCGAGGCTGATCTGGCCGTTAACGCGATGCTTGAACACACCTTGCCCGCGGCTCGACCCGACTACGGCTGGTTGAGCGAGGAAACCGAGGATTCGCAGGACCGGCTGAGCAAGTCTCGGGTGTTCATCATCGACCCTATCGACGGCACGCGCAGTTTTGCCGAAGGATCACGTACCTGGGCACATTCGCTGGCCATCGCAGACGAAGGCGAGGTGACGGCGGCCGTGATCTACTTGCCTGTGCGCGATTTGCTCTATGCGGCCGCCAAAGGACAAGGCGCGACGCTGAACGGAACACCGATACGGGTTTCGGGCATCACCGATTTGAAGTCCGCCGAAATACTGGCTGCAAAACCCAATCTGGACGCGCGCCATTGGCTACAGGGCCAGCCGCCCGAATTCCTGCGCAACTATCGGCCTTCACTGGCCTACCGGATGGCCCTTGTCGCGCAAGGACGGTTCGACGGTATGCTGACCCTTCGTCCAAGTTGGGAATGGGATATCGCCGCCGGGGATTTGATCATACGCGAAGCGGGCGGGGTTTGCTCGGACAGATCGGGGCAACCTTTGCGGTTCAATAATGCGCACCGGCGCCTGAGCGGAGTGATTGCAGCAGGCGCGCCCATTCATGAAAAACTGTTCGGGCAGCTTGAACCGAACAGCTCGGGCATCGCTTCATGAGCAAGCCGCGCTCGATTAGCCTGGCCGCCTATCGCATCCTGTCGTGGGGTGTACCCAACGCGACCGGCCAACCCTATGTCCCTCGTCCGACGGGCGAGGTGATCTGGATTCACATCGGAACGCAGGAAAGGCAGCGGGCTGTTGTGGATTTTTGCCAGAGATTGCAGCAAGCCCGTCCGAACCTTTCGGTCGTGCTGACTGCCCCGCCAGAGGCCGACCTGACCCGATGGGATGCCTGTATGTATCCACTGATCACCCTGCCAAGCGAGCAGACCGGGGCTGCGCGCACGTTTCTGGATCATTGGCACCCCGATATCGGGCTTTGGGTCGGCGGCGGCGTCATGCCGAACCTGATCACCCGCGCCTCAGAGCGAGAAATTCCCCTGATCCTGATCGAGGCAGAGGTCGATATCAAGGTCGCACGCGGTGGGCGGTGGCTGCCTGACATTACCCGATATACGCTGGACTGTTTCGACACCATCCTGGCGACCACTCCGGACGTGATACGGCACATACGCCGCCTGGGAGTTTCATCCTCGAAGGTCGAAGTGTCACCACCTTTGCATGTCAGCCCCAATCCACGCCCGTGGCCAGAAGACGAGCTGATCGAAATGACGCACGCTTTGTCCGGTCGCCCCGTCTGGCTCGCAGCCTGGATTCAGGACAAAGAGTTCATCTCGGTCCTCAGCGCCCATCGTCAGGCAATGCGGATGCTGCCGCGACTGGCGCTTGTGCTGCATGTGGCTGACATTTCAGAAGCTGATCCATTGCGTCAGCGCCTGGAATCCATGGACCTGCGTTGCGTCAACTGGGATGACGGGGGAACGATCGAGGATACGACCCAGGTCATTCTGTCATCAGAACCCGAAGACCTGGGTCTATGGCAGCGCGTTTCGGCTGTGACTTTCATGGGCAGCTCTCTGGAACGGGGCGCTGGCGGGCAAGACCCGCTGACCGCCACGGCGCTTGGGTCTGCCATCATTCACGGCCCGTTTGTGCATCGCCACCAGCAACTGTACGATCAACTGGACCGAGCGAGCGCGGCTCGCACCGTCAGAAGCGCCACCGAACTTGGTGACGCTGTCGTCGCGCTGCTGGCTCCTGACCGTGCGGCGGATATGGCTCTGGCGGGTTGGCAAATCGTAACCGAGGGAGCACCGCAGGCAGACCACCTAATCGACATCGTGCAGGACTGTCTGGATCAGCGGAGTTGAGATCATGCGAGCACCCGATTTCTGGAACACCGCACCCAATGAACTTTCCCTGCAGGCCCGCGTGTTGTCCCCGCTGGGGCGCATATACGCGGCGGCAACCGCGCGCCGGGTGGCCTCGGACTCTGGGCTGACACCGGGGGTGCCGGTCATTTGCGTCGGCAACCTGAATGCTGGCGGAACAGGTAAAACGCCAACAGTGATCTGGGTGATCGAACAGTTGCGCGACGCGTGGCACAAGGCACATGTCGTGACCCGAGGACATGGCGGATCGCTAGATGGTCCGGTCCGCGTTGAACCCGGCAAACACACGGCCGCAGAGGTTGGTGACGAACCGCTGTTGCTTGCAGCTTTCGCAGATGTCTGGGTCGCCAAGGACCGCGCAGCGGGTGCGCGTGCCGCGGCAGCCAATGGTGCCACCGTTATCGTCCTTGACGACGGGTTTCAAAACCCTTCCGTGGCCAAGGATTTCTCGGTCGTTGTTGTGGACGCGGAAAAAGGGTTTGGAAACGGGTTATGCCTTCCGGCTGGTCCCTTGCGCGAACCCGTCGGCGTTGGCCTTAAACGCGCCGATCTTGTGTTGTCTCTTGGCGGTGCTGTCGCGCAAAAGCAGTTCCGCGATCAATGGGGCGGCCACTTGACCGTCCCACACGCGACCGGCGCAGTCGAGCCATTGCAAACCGGGATGGATTGGAGTGACACGCCCGTTCTGGCCTTTGCTGGCATCGGCCACCCCGAGAAGTTTTTCGCAACGCTTCGCCAGCAGGGGGCCACGCTTTTGCGTGCCGAGGCACTGGACGACCACCAGCCATTGACCCCTGCGCTGATGACACGGCTTGAGAATGAAGCACGCGCTCTTGGCGCTCAGATGGTGACAACCGAGAAAGACGCGGTACGCTTGCCTGCCGCGTTTCGCAGCAAGGTGATTACCCTTCCCGTCCGGCTGGCAATCAACGAAGGCGACAAGGTCAAACAGATGCTGCTTGAAGTCGCGCCGACGCCCTGAACAGCGACCGGCCCTCGCGGACCGGTCGCGCTTGCGTTAACTGCCCAGCTCGTCTTCGATGATCTTTTTGAAATCATCGTAAGACATGTTGTCGATCTTCTTGCCGTTCACAAGGAAAGACGGAGTGGCCTGAATCCCGTCGCGCTCGGCGTTTTCTTGATACCAAGCGACCAGCGTCTGAGCGCGGGTGCCGTCCTGAAGGCAAGCCTCAAGCTGGTTTTTCCCGATACCGGCCAGACGGCCGATCTTGCGCAGCTCGTCCACAATTTCGGTCGGGCCACCGGCGCGAGTCCATTCGGACTGACCGTCATAGATCAGGTCAGAAATGGCAAAGAACTTCTCGGGCCCACCGCAGCGCGCCACCATCGATGCCCACAGGCCGTAGCGGTCGAAATACACCTCGCGGTAGATGAACTTGACCTTGCCGGTGTCGATAAAGTCCTTCTTGAGCTGCTTATACGGCCCTTTGTGGAAGCTTGCGCAATGCGGGCAGGTATAGGACGCATATTCGATAACCTCGACCGGTGCGTCGTTCGCCCCCTGCATCATCTCAACGATGGTCGAGGTGTCCAGATCAGCCTCTTGCGCTTCGGCGCTGCTGATCAGGGGATTGGCGGATTGGGAATTCGACAGCGACAGCCAATAGCCGCCAGCGGCTATGGCGACAGCCGCGCAGATTCCGGTTGCAATACGGCTCATTCAACAGCCCTTTCTCAACGTTTTTGCCTGGTTAATACGTTACGGCCCAGACGTTCAAGGGCTGCACGCAGATCGCCATCATGCACGTCCTGCGCTGCCCGGTCCGCCTCGGCCGCAATCTCTGGTTCGATCTTGGGTTTCGGCGCTTTCGGCTTGTGGTCGAAACTGGCCTGCCCCTCGGCAAATCCTATCGGAGCGGTTTGCGTGATACGCACCCGGCTGATTGCGTTATAGCCGTAGACGGCGTTCACCTTACCGCGCAACTGTTCCTTCTGCATTTCCAGCATCGGAGCCTGCGGTCCGGTGGTCAGCACGGTCAGCGTAGCCCCCATCCCGCCCTTTCCGTAGCCCACATTCACGGGCCGCGCGATGGCAGCCATGTCCTGCCCCACAATTTCAGCCCAATGAGTCAAAAGGCGCGTTACGGCGAAACCCCGGCTTTCACCGGCGTGCCTGATCTGGTCGTTCAGCAATGTCGCGGTGCGTTTGAACCCGCGGGTCGAAGAACGTCTGCGTTGCATCTGGTTTCCAACTCCTGCGCCGCTATTGTAAAGGGCAGGACACTGGGCGCCAGCGAAACCCGACACGGAGATACATAAAACTTGCGTGACTCAGCCGATTTGAACGTAAGCGAGGAATTGCTGGCCTGGTATGACCGCCATGCGCGGGAAATGCCGTGGCGGGTTGGACCGGCGGACCGGGCCGCCGGGGTGCTGCCCGATCCCTATCGCGTCTGGCTGTCCGAAGTGATGTTGCAGCAAACCACGGTTGCCGCCGTGCGCGACTATTTCCTACGCTTCACCACCCGCTGGCCATCGGTTCAGGCGCTGGCATCAGCGCCAGACGATCAAGTCATGGGTGAGTGGGCCGGGCTGGGCTACTATGCGCGCGCCCGCAACCTGCTTAAATGCGCGCGCGTGGTGACAGATGAATACGATGGAACATTCCCGAACACCTATGACGCCCTGCTGAAACTGCCCGGTATTGGCCCCTATACGGCTGCTGCGATCTCGGCGATTGCATTTGACCGACCTGAAACTGTGCTGGACGGGAATGTCGAGCGCGTCATGTCCCGCCTTTACGATATTCACGATCCGCTGCCGGGCTCAAAACCGGTATTGAAAGAACATGCCGCCTTGCTGACGCCCAACAGCAGGCCCGGCGACTATGCGCAGGCAGTCATGGATCTGGGGGCAACCATCTGCACGCCAAAGTCCCCGGCTTGCGGTATTTGCCCTTTGCGCGATCCCTGCCTTGCACGCGCGGCCGGAACTCAGGGCGACCTGCCACGTAAGACAGCGAAGAAACCAAAACCAACGCGATACGGGCATATCTATATTGCTCAGGCTGCGAATGGCGACCTGCTGATGGAACGACGTCCCGACAAAGGCCTGTTGGGTGGCATGCTGGGCTGGCCGGGCTCGGATTGGACCGACGCGCCTGAGAGTTCCCCTCCGTTTCCAGCAGAATGGCGGCAGCTATCGGGTGAGGTGCGCCACACGTTTACCCATTTCCATCTGATCCTGCGGATCTGGACCGCCTCGCTTCCGCAAGGATTGCCTCCGAATGACCTGCTTGTCGTGGACAAACACAGGTTTCAACCCAGCGACCTGCCGACCGTCATGCGCAAGGCGTACGACCTCTGGCGCGAACGGTAACCCATTGTGCGGAATATCGGACTAGGACTAATCTTGGCGCAATCGTTCGGAGCCACTCGATGACCGCAGCAGAAACCCCCAGCCGCTGGCAATCCGCCCTCCCGTTCTGGGTGTCTTTCCTGCTGATCCCGCTGATATGGATCACCGCATTTGCGGGCGGATGGTGGGTTTTACTCGTACCGCTGTCGACCTGGTGGGCCTTTGCACTACTGGACCGGCTGACAGGTCTGGAGTTGAGCAACGCGGATCCTAACACCTCTGACACTACATTGCGGTGGTACATCCTGTTGACCAAGGCGTGGGTTCCGGCGCAATTCCTGACGCTCTATGGCCTTATCTGGTACGCGACGCACACCGAGCATCTGTCATCACTGTCAAAAATCGGCCTGTTCTTTGGCATGGGGGTCCTTTCAGGCACGATCGGCATCAACTACAGCCACGAATTGATGCACCAGAAAGGGCGACTGGAACGCTGGCTGGGAGACATCCTTTTGGCGATGGTGCTGTATTCGCATTTCCGGTCCGAACATCTGCTGGTTCATCACCGGTTTGTCGGCACGCCCCGAGACCCCGTGACCGCGCGCTATAACGAAGGGTTTCATCGGTTCTACCCCCGCGTTCTGCGCCAATGCCTAGTGTCGGCATTTCGCGCTGAAAAGGACAAGCTGGCTCGTAAGGGCCGCCCCTGGACCGACCTCGCCAATTCCTTCTGGCGGTATTGGACCTTGCAGGGCGGCATGCTGTTGTTGGCGTTTCTGATTGGCGGCTGGTCGGGCTTGGCCCTATTCCTGATTCAGGCAGGTGTCGCCATCTGGCAGCTCGAGCTGGTCAACTATGTTGAACACTATGGACTGACCCGCAAACATCTGGGCGATGGGAAATACGAACACGTTCTGCCGCGCCATTCGTGGAATGCATCACATAAGGCGTCAAACTGGCTGCTGATCAACCTGCAAAGGCACTCGGACCACCACTACAAACCCAACCGCCGGTTCCCGCTGTTGCAGCACCACTCGGAAGACACCGCGCCGCAACTTCCATTTGGCTATCCGGTGATGACGGTCGCCGCGATGGTGCCTCCACTTTGGCGCCGAGTCATGAACCCGCGCGTTCGGGCCTGGCGACGGCAATACTATCCCGAAATCACCGATTGGGCACCCTACAACGCGTCGCGCAACCCTTTGCCAAGAACCTGACCGCAGCGCGCTGCCCGGCCCAACGAATTTAATTGCATCTTGGATGCACGTAAATTCGGCGGGAGCCCAACCCTAAAGCACCCAAACATCCATGGGCTTCTCGACGCCGCGCACAACCTGGTTCTCGCGTTTGGCAAAACCTCGCATCAGGTCCGGCAGGTTTTGGCCTTCTTCGGTCAGCTTCGCGCGCACCTCGTCGCTCAGAACAGCGCGCGCACTGTACTCACGGGTCAATGCCTCCAGCTTGGCCGCTACGTTGACTGCATCACCAATAACGGCGAACTCCAGCCTGTTTGCGCCGATGTCGCCCAGAACGACCGATCCATAATGAACACCGATGCCTACCTGAATCTCGGGCTCGCCCTGACGTTTCCGTTCGACGTTCCAACGGTCGACCACATGCACCATGTCCCGAGCGCAGGCCACGGCGTTTGTGGCGTCCAGCGGAGTTGGAACCGGAGTACCGAACGTGGCCATCAACCCGTCGCCCAGATACTTGTCCAACGTCCCATGATGCCGAAAAACCTCGGTCTCCATACGGGCGTGAAAACCGCGCAGAACCTCGATCACCTCATAGGGGTCGCGCCCGGCGGCGTATTTGGTAAATCCGACAATGTCGATGAACAGAACCGCAATGTTTTCCTTGCGTACCTGTTTGAGAGGTTCGTCATTCTGGCTTAGCTGATCGACCACATTCGGCGAGAAATACCGGGACAGGTTTGCGCGCTCACGCTCTAGCCCGGCATTGGTCAACAGCAGTTGATTGAGCCGCCGCATCGAAACCCCAAGCGTCACGGCGACCATCACAAACACGACCACCTGCTGAACCCGCTGCGATGGCATAAAGCTGTTGGGATCAAGCAGCTCAGCAACGTCTGGATAGCCTGACAAAGCCTGCGCGACACGCTCACTTAAACCCGGAATCGGGGTCGAGACCCACCACGCAATCAGCCAGCCCGCCGTCCACACCAATGCTGTCCACGATCCGATCGCAACGACCGTGCGCCATGAATAGGCCAGCGTTCCCGCAGCCAGAATGATGAAGAAATACTGAAAGTTGTCGAATCGGTACTGCATGGCCAATGGCCGCACATCATCGCTAAAGGGGTTGGGCACGATCATGCCCAGCGTCATGATCAGAAGGTCCACAAAGATCAAAAGAAGCTCGGTGCGCGATTGCCCGACCTGACCTGCCTTGCGGATCAGCCACCCGTTTGCGCAGATCAAAAGCAGGATGAAATGGTACCACAGCACTTCCCATTGCGGGTTCAGGAAGATCAACAAAATGCCTGTCAGACCCATCGCGATCCAGCGGGCTCTGACAGCCAGAACAAGCCCCTCGCGCTTGTGCTTCTCAAGCGCGGCTTCGGTGTATTTATTGTCCATATCGTAGCTGTCAGGGCGCGTTACGAAAAACCGTCCAAAGCGCGATTCACTGGCTGTGGTGTCCGACATTGCTAAGACTCCTTCGGTGCGCTGCAAGCTGTTAAAGGCTCATATCGGAACTGGAAAGGGAAGAAAACAAAAGACCCCGCCGGGATCGGCGGGGCAAGGCTTAGTGCCTTGTGTCAGGCCACAGGCACCGGCGGTATTCGTGAAATCAGTTATGCATCTCTGACCGGATCTGCTGACGCAGCACGTCGATCGGTACGGTCTTGCCGTCGCGCTTGAAGCACCAATAGGTCCAGCCGTTGCAGGACGGCGCATTCTCAAGCTGCGCCCCGACCTGATGGATCGAGCCTTTGACGTTGTTGCCCACCAGCGTGCCATCGGCGCGAACCTTGGCCTTGTGGCGCTGGTTCATGGAATACAGCTCCTCACCCGGGCGCAGCATGCCGCGTTCAACCAATTGACCGAACGGCACGCGCGGCTCGGCGCGTTTGCTGGCGCTGACTTCCAGCGCCTCGCGGTCGAATTTACGAACCTTGGCAATGCGTTTCTCGGCCACCTTGCGATAGCTTTCCTCACGCTCGATCCCGATAAACTCACGTCCCAGCATCTTGGCGACGGCCCCGGTCGTGCCGGTACCAAAGAACGGATCCAACACCACATCACCAGGGTTGGTCGAGCCGATCAGAACCCGATGCAACAGCGATTCCGGCTTCTGCGTCGGATGCGCCTTGTCGCCGTTTTCATCTTTCAGGCGTTCATGCCCGGTGCAGATCGGCAGCACCCAGTCGCTGCGCATCTGCACACCTTCGTTCAGCGCCTTCAGCGCCTCATAGTTGAAGGTGTATTTCGCGCCTTCGCGTTTGCTGGCCCAGATCATCGTCTCATGCGCATTGGTGAACCGCTTGCCGCGGAAATTCGGCATCGGGTTCGACTTGCGCCACACCACGTCGTTCAAAATCCAGTATCCCGCGTCCTGCAGGGCCGAGCCCACACGGAAGATATTGTGATACGACCCAATCACCCAGATCGCGCCATTGGGTTTCAACAAACGATGCGCTGCCTTCAGCCAGTCGCGGGTGAACTGGTCATAGGCTGCAAAACTGGAAAACTGATCCCAGTGGTCATCAACCGCATCCACCTGAGAGTTGTCGGGGCGATGCAACTGGCCTTTCAACTGCAAATTATAGGGCGGATCCGCGAAGATCAGGTCAACCGACGCCTCGGGCAGACTGTTCATCACATCGATGCAGTCCCCGGATAGAATCGTGTTTAAAGGGAGCGCTTTTGCGCCCTTTTTGGTGATTATTGTCATTTTACTGCCTCAAGTATCCACGGCGCTTTTGCGCTCATTTGGTTGAGACAAGGATGAGTCAAAGTCGATTCGCCGTCAATTTCTTTTTTTGAATCAGCGACTTACAATTTACCCTTGATACAAGATATTGTGTACGGGTTTGAACGAACGTCTATGGTGTGGGGTCACACCAAGATTTTGCAGCGCGTCCCTGTGTTGTTTTGACGGATAACCGGCGTTTGTCTCCCACCCATAGCCGGGATGCTGTTGCGCCAAATCCACCATCACCTGATCACGCCAGTTTTTCGCAATGATAGATGCGGCTGCAATCGACACCGAGTGCGCGTCGCCTTTGACAACGGCCTGAGAGGGGATCGTCAGCCCACGCGGAATCAAGTTTCCGTCAATCAAAAGATAGTCCGGCGGCGGGTCCAGCGCGGCCACCGCCCGCTCCATCGCAAGATGCGAGGCACGCAAGATGTTGTGCTCGTCGATCTCTGCAACCGTTGCCTCGGCTATTGCGAATTCTGTCCGCGCACGTATTTCAGCATCCAGACCGGCACGGCGTTTTGCTGTCAGTTTCTTTGAATCGTTCAGCCCGTCAGGGATGTCATCGGCGTTCAGGATCACAGCAGCCGCTACGACCGGGCCTGCCAATGGTCCACGGCCAACCTCGTCCACGCCCGCGATCCGCGTGTAGCCCTGCGCAACGGCGGCCTTTTCCAGTTCGTAATCAGGTTTCGTCATGCCTTGGAAAGACCGCGTTTCAAGCCCAACCGCAAGTAAAAAGGAAGGGGCAGACTGCGCTGCCCCCTCCCCACGGCGCTTCTGTGACGCCGCTCCTGCTCGAAACCGATTACCGGTAAACCACGCGGTATCCTTTTTGGCGCAGGCAGGCAGGCTCATAGGCACGTTTGACCTTTTTGCCGTTCCAGAAACCGACCTTGCACTCTTGCGGCAGGCTATTGGCGTGTTTGTAGTGCTTGCTCAGACAGTTCGGGCCAAGCAGGGGCCGCTTCGATGAATATTTCTCGTAGGTCCGCAGGCATTTCTGCGGCAGGTCATACTTCGCAACCCGGTGCGGCAGGGGGCGCACCGGGTAGTGCGGTTTGTTTGGGTTGGCATGGTAAACCGGCGGTTGGGTGCGGCTGACCCGCGCTTGGCTTTTCTCTTTGTTGTAATAGTGAACACCTGCGCCAATCAGCGCGATGGCGGCCAGACCTCCGAGGATGTCCCTCGCGTCCGCGGCCCGAGCCTGAGAGACCGAGACGCCGGTGATGGCAATAGCTGTGGCAACGATAAGCGCAATGAATTTCCGGTGCATAATGCTTGTCCTTTTTCGAGTGCAAAGACGATCCGACGCGGCGGTCGAATTTCTTGCATCAAACTTGGTGGCACCCCTGGAAGACACGCAATAACGGGCGGATGATATCGAATATCAATGCCCGAGACGCCCTTGCGTTATTGAATATCTGGGTGACCCATGCGCAGGATGCAGCCTATGAAACAGATCCTCCCTTCTCTGGCTGTCTTGGCCCTGATATCGGTCGGCACTGCCGCATCTGCGGCTGATTGCTATGCCGACTACAAAGCCAAGCAGGACAATCCACTGCGCCTGCACTACGGCGTCATGCAGGTTTCGGCCTGTGATAAAGGCAAGGCAAAGAAAGAGGTCTCGCAGCGCCTGCGCGGGTCGGGCTGGACCTTGCTGAACGTGATATCGGTGTTTGGGCCGGATGGGTTGGACAAAAGGAAGGCCAATGCCGGAAAATTCTATCTCCGTTACTGAGGCCCGGCGGTCAGGAGCAAGACTGGTTGGCGCAGGTATCGCGGCCATCGTTCTGATTCTGATAACAGCGGCGGTTTTCCTGTTCTGGACACTCCCCGATGCCAACGCATTTAACGCGCGCGTGGAACGTCTGTTCATCGAAAGCGACCTGACCTCGCAGGCCGAGATTCGCCTGCTGGAAATCCTAGCGCAATCCGGGACGGCCTTTGCAGATACGCTGTCCAGTTACAGAATGGTCATTTTTGTGCTGCTGGTATTTGCCACTGCCATGCTGGTCACCGCCCTGGTATTTCTGGTTATGCTCGTCCTGCTGAACCGTCGGATGGCCCAGATTGAAAGGACCGGCATTCAGGTCACGTCTCTGCTGATCAGCCGCGAAGAAAACACGGTCTATCTGAACAACATGGACTTCAAGCTGACACCCGCCGCGATGGAGACGTTGGCTGTTCTGGCCGAGTCCAGATTGGACGATGAAATGCTGTCCGGCGCGCAGATCGAGGCCGTTATTTCCGGCAAAGACGCCTCTGATTGCGAAGAAGCCGCCGGTGCCACGCGGATCAAAAGGCTGCGCGATGCTCTGGGCAACCAGATGGTCAGTGAGTTGCTGGTCAAGAACATCGCCAAAAAAGGGTATATGCTTTCCATCGAGAAGGACGTGATTCAGATGGTCTGAGCACGCGCGGACGCACACCCGTTGTTTGGAAATCTGTTGACCCAGCCCCTTGGAAATTCGGGATTGAAAGCCCATCCTTAAGGAACCCGCGCCAGGGAGGTTGATCATGAACGTCCACGCCACACCGCAATCAGCAGGTTATCGAATCTCGACAGAACGGTTAGACGGCCCGATCGCAATATACCGGGGCGATGTTCTGCTGGCCCAAAGCTCCAACGCCAAAGTTATGTACGAGACCCGGCTGCCGCCAACAATTTACATCCCCCGCGAAGACGTATGCGTGGATCTGGGTGACGAAACCGAGTTGCAGACCTTTTGCCCCTTCAAAGGGACCGCGACCTATCATGATGTCGTCCTGAACGGCGAGCGTCTGGCAAACAGCGTCTGGGCCTATGAAGAGGCGTTGCCTGAAAGCAAAACGATTCAAGGCCATATAGGGTTCATGCCCGCCGCGTATGACCGGATTGATCTTGGGCAAAACCGACTCAGGGCGCCCGAAGACGGTAATATCAGCGGGCCTTTGATAGATTGGCTAATGCGCGGCGCGTCCGAGATCGCGACCTCCGAGGACTTCACCAAGGCGCTGGCCGAGAAGATGCTGGAACATGGAATCGCGATCCAGCGCCTCAGCATTCTGGTCTGGTCGCTACACCCCCTGATCGCGGGAAAACACTATATCTGGGAAAAGGGCGTGGACGAAATCTCGACCAACGTGCCCACCTATGAGATTCACGACCACCCGGCCTATATCAACAGCCCCCTCCGGCATGTGTCGAACGGGTTGGGCGGCGTTCGCCAACGCCTGAACGACGACAACCCTCAGAACAGCTTTCCCATTATGGAAGATTTGCGGGCTAAGGGCGCAACGGACTATGTCGCAATGCCTTTGCCGTTTTCCGATGGCCGCACCAATGTGCTGACTTTGACCTGCGATCATCCCGACGGCTTTACCACCGAAAATCTTGGATTGGTGTTCGAGTGTTCATCGGTGATTGCCAGGTTTTACGAAGTTTTCATGCAGCGTGAGAACGCGCAGGTCTTGCTTGAAACCTACGTTGGAAAGCGTTCGGGCGCACGCGTGCTGGGCGGTGAAATTCGACGCGGTGACGGGGATGAGATCGACGCGGCGATCATGTTCTGCGACTTGCGCAACTCGACCAACCTGGAAGAAAGGCTGGGCCGGGCAGAGTATATTGGACTGTTGAACGAGTTCTTTGAAACCGTGTCGGGCATCGTTCACGAAAACGGTGGCGAAGTTCTCAAGTTCATCGGCGATGCGGTACTGGCTGTTTTCCCGGAAGGCGACGATTCAATTACGGCCCGCATTAACGCGCAGCGCACAGCCGTCGAAATCGTGGAAAAGCTGGGCGAGCTGCGTCGGTCAGGTTCCGACGAGCACTGTGATTGCTCTATCGGAGTCGCCTATGGGCGCGTAACATACGGCAACGTCGGCTCGCGTGAGCGGCTGGATTTCACCGTAATTGGACGTGCTGCAAATATCGCGGCGCGGCTGGGGGAATACGGAAAGACAGTCAACCACAGGATTGTCGTATCATCCGACATCGTTCCGGCCTGCGTTGACGCAGTACCGCTAGGGGACATAAGACTTCATAATGTTTCTCAGCCTGTCGCGTCCTTTGCTCTGCAAACTTCCGCGGATGGTGTACTAAATTCCTGACGCGCCGTGCTTTGACGCCGCTTTCCTTGGCTGGGGTTCGGGATTCTACGCCCCTAGCAGGATCAATGCAGTCTGGGCGGGAGAAATCGTGCTTTGAAGTTGCGCGATCTGACTGCGTGCAAGGTACTGATCGGTCAATAGATTGACTGCCGTTTCCTCTGAAAACTGCGATAAGTCATCCGAACCTGTTAGTCCTGCCAACCTATCCTTGAACACCTCAAGCTGCCTATCAATGTCCAACTGGGCAAAACTCGAAGGAGGGCCAAGTGCCGTTTCCATCATGTTCCGCAAGGGTGGAAGGCTCATCAAATCGAACCACTTGGTGTCAGCGCCACTATCCTGAACCGCCAGATCCGCCAACGCGTGCTGAGCGTAAAGCGCGATTCGCATTGTCTCGTCGCTTTGTCCCACGGCGACTTCAAACCGCGAGACCACATTGTCCTTTGCGATACCTTCCATAAAGGTGAGCAAACCCGTTTTGCGAATTTCACCTGGCCCCAAGCCAAATGCCTCGGACAATTCGCGGTATCTTTTGTCGGACAAGCGGTTTGACAACGCATCCTCGGCGGATGTGCCGTCAGACAGCACCTTTTGAATGAAGTAGCGATTGTTGATGTCGCCTTCCAAGCCGAAAGCACCCAGCGCCACCTGCAGCAAGCGGCGATCAGAAACCAAATCTTCAGCGGTCTGAACTTTTTGGATGTTGTCTAGAAAATATCTGGTTTCTCTTTCGTTTACGGTGGCGGAAGAAAAGCTTTCCAACTGCGCGTCATAGGTGCGCTGAAGAAACCTCCACCCAACAAGGCCGCCTGACGGTACAACGGGCTGGAATGTCATTGCTGAAAGGCCATCAGCCGCTCCTCTCTCGGCAAAAGAGCACGAAGGGATTTGAGGCACTTGTAATACTGCTCGGCCAGAAGTGCGTCCGTAGCTTCAGCAAGCACCTTCCGGCTATCCGTGTCCGTGAAGACCTGACTCAACTCTTCGACCCGGCGCAGCAACTGCTGCCGTGCCTGATCGGGCTCCATATCTCCGGATAGCACGAGTTGAGCTGCATAGCAGACGCGGCGGACCGGCGTGTTCACTTCGTCCGGGTGTATGGCGTCGCGAAGACGCAAAACATTCGCTTGGGGCGTCATGATCGAAAAGCGGCTGCGCCGGTCCCCGTTTTCCAGAACGACGCCATTGATCAACACCCGCTCTTTTGGGGCAAGTTTCAAAACCAAACCACCCATCAGGTTGCCCCCATCTGCCGCAATCCGCGAAGGACGGCCATATTGATCTCTAACAAGGGCTCAACGGTCGCTTTGTTGCCCAGAACCTGGCTGCTGTGCTGTTCTGTGAACTCGGCCAGATAAAATATCCGAGCGCGCAGGTCGTTGGGCAACGCATTGTCGGAATCCGTGACGCCATTAGCCAGAACAGACCACAGTCGCCGATTTTCATGCAGCGCATGCACAAACCCGCCAAAGTCGGATTTCTGTCGGGCAGCCGCGGCCTTAAGGCGACGCGTGATTTTCAAGATGGCCTCATACTCGGTATCACGCGGTGTACGCGTTGGTGCGGCCGTCTGAGCATAGGCGCGGTGCGCCAAGGTTTGCGGTGTCACTTGAAGTCCTTCCAATAATCCGGCTTTTGGCAATCAGAGCCGGGGCGTGCTTCCACGCCCCGACCAGGTTCCTGAGATTAGCGGAACAACGACAGGATCGACTGCGGAGCCTGGTTCGCAATCGACAACGACTGCGTGGCAAGCTGCTGCTGAACCTGCAGAGCCTGAAGAC
Source organism: Ruegeria sp. CL6 (assembly GCF_056536465.1). Taxonomy (NCBI): domain Bacteria; kingdom Pseudomonadati; phylum Pseudomonadota; class Alphaproteobacteria; order Rhodobacterales; family Roseobacteraceae; genus Ruegeria; species Ruegeria sp. CL6. The sequence continues at coordinate 75,571 of NZ_JBQFPR010000006.1, read as the reverse complement.
GCGCCGACGTCTCTTCCATGTCAGCATCCACCAAAGAGCCGATACCGGACTTAAACGAGTCCGCCAGGTTCGAGATAAACTCTTTCTGGGTTTCGATCCGGCCCTGCGACGACCCGAAAGCTGCCGATGCGTCAATCGATGTATCAATCAGTGCCTCGACCGAAGCCAGCGCAGCCGTCGCTCCTGCACCGGTCGAAACGTCGATACCCGTCAGCGCACCCAGTCCGCCCGAGCCAGCGTTCACAAACTGAGCTGAAAACGAGAGGTCCTCACCGGTGCCATTTGTCACCGACAGCGTTCCGGCTGTACCAGAGTCGTAGTCAACAGTCAGACCGGTAATTCCCAACTCTTCGATTTTTGCCTTCAGGCCCACAGCCACAAGATCACCTGTTGTGGTGGCAGCAGCGTCAGCGGTAGACACAGTATAAGAGACGACCTGATCGTCGATAGCTACGATAACCTTGTCGCCCGCCGCGAAAGTGCCGCTGGATTCATCGGTCACCAGAGCTGTGGCCGAGGTTGTGCCGTTGTCGATAGTGGCACCAACCCTGTCATTGCCGGCCGACGCGCCGGTCGAGCCGTCAAACACCTGCACTGCGGCGTAACCACCTGTGGACAGGTTCTGGCCCGACACGCTGATCGACGACGGGGTGACGGCCCCGGTGCTATCTCGATCCAGCGACGCCAGGATCGAAGCGGAACCCGTCGACCCATCCACCAGGTTCAGCCCGTTGAACTGGGCCGCGCTTACAACAGAGGCGATCTGATCCTTCAACGCAGTGACGTCGTCATTAATCTTGCCGCGATCGACGTTGTCTTCCTGAGCAGCGACAATCTTGCCTTTCATCTGGGTCAGAAGATCGGTCACGGTTTCCGACGCGTTCCGTGCGACCGCGACGGTCGATTCACCCAGCGCCAGACTGTCCTTGATTGCGTTGAAGCCTTTGACATCCGACTCCATGACTTTGGAGATCGCCCAAACCGCCGAATTGTCCTTGGCGGTCGCAACGTCCTTGCCGGTCGAGATCGCGTTCTGGGTCTGCGCCAGGTTCTTGTTGACCGATTTCAGGGTTTGCAGCGCAACCATTGCGCCATTGTTGGTCAGAATGCTGGACATAGCTTTCTTCCTTTTTCCATTCGGGCCCTTTGTGCCCATGCTGACCCCGCACCACCTGCGGGCTTTGACGTCGTTCTGATCGGTGCGACCCGCCCTCCGGCCGTTCGCGCCACCTGCTGTTTCAGGTGCCCGGCCACCTTTGCAGTTGATCCCCTAGTGGAATCCTAAAGTCCGACCCTCGGAAAATTCGGATTTGAAACAAATCGGTCGCTAGGCCCGCTTCTCCAGCTTCGCGTGGCCACGCACTGCAAACCCGCTGCGCCGCCCATCCGCCCCGTAGGTGCTGAACTCACTTCGTACGCGCCGCATCTCGGCCATGCGGTCCGCGACAGCCCGAATCCCACTTGCTGCACTATTGAGAAGCGCCTGGTTCCTTTCGACTTTCTTCTGGAGTCGAATCAATTCGTCACTTTCCCGAACCTCAAGGTCCGCAATCGCGCCGATCAGCTTTTCCTTTTCCGGCATCATGTGGCCCAATTGATCCAGGTCGCCCTGTACAAGCGCATTTCTTTCCAGGTCCAGAACTTCCTCAAGAGACCGAAGCAGATCCGGTTCAGATTTGGTCGGCATCGGTTCTCTCCATCATCGATTTGAACAGGATTTCTGAAAGGCCAACGCCACCGGATTCGGCCAGTTGGCGCGCCTGATGCTGGACGAGAAATGAAGAAAACTGATCTTCGCCGGCACCGCCACCGAAGGATTCGCGAACCTCTCCCAACCCGGCGGACTTCAGCATTTCGGCAAGAAAAGTCGCCTCAAGCTCGACCGCGGCGGAACGTAACTTGGTGGATACCAAATGAGGGGTCGTATGAAGAACGGGTGCTGTTGTTTCCATTGAATTCTCCGAAATTTACTCCGAACTTTCTCGATCAAAGGCGAAAGCGGTTAAAATAAACGTAACTTCCTGCAGGCAGATTTCGGCACACACAACCGGAGACGGAGCAAAATGCCCAACCCTCTTTTGACTGTGCTGCCAGCGTCAAGCGCACCTGCGAAACCCAATTCGGAGTCCAAGACCCCGCCGCAACACACTGCGGTTGAGTCGTTTGAGTTGGTTCTGGAAGATCACGTCAATTTGCAAACCAAAGATGTAAACGTGCCAGTTACGGCAGAGCGCATACCGGACAGCAATTCGACCGACGCCATCGAAGAACCCGACCTCACCGATCCTTCTGTAGCTCTGGCGCCCTCACTACCAGACGAAATGCGTCAGGCTGCAAAACCGGCACGGGGTGTTGGACCAACCGATCTTTCCAGCCCATTTCCTTCTGACGCCGCGACTCGACCCGAAATGACAGCGCGCCCAGATGGTGCGCCGGTTAGAACCCCCAAGACTCAAACTCTGACACATCACGAAACGCCAGCGACCTTTAGATCCGTCACCTCAAGCGAGGTAGATCGTTCTGCAAAAAATCCGGTGGAGGTCAAACAAGGGGCTGCAACCGCACAGGCGGTATTGTCCTCGCCCGAGCGTAAAACGTCCGAGCTGCCGATCCCACCTGAGACGAACGTCGCGGCACAACACCTTCCTAAAGACACATCGTCGACGCGACGGGTTTCGGCCCGACCGGAGGGCACGGCCCTCATCGAACAAATGCGTTTGTCGACCAAGACCGAGGCACGTGTTCAAACTGATGTGGCGGTGACTTCGGAAACTGAAAGAATTGCCCCTTTTGGAGAGACCAGCCCTCTTTCAAATTCGCGGGACTCAACGATCGCTGCGCAGACCTTCGCAACAAACGCACGGGTGGAAACGGCCCGCGCCATTGCAGGACAGATGGCCGCGGTCATAAACTCCCGGCCACAGGCCGGAACCATCGAAGTCGCGCTGAACCCCGAGGAGTTGGGGCGCGTCTCTATTGTTCTGAACGGCCGTGACGACGGTTTGCACCTGACAATCGCCACCGAACGACCGGAAACGCTGGAAATGATGCGTCGGCATATCTCGATCCTAGAGGCGGAATTCAAAAGCCTCGGATTGGGGGATTTGTCTTTCGATCTGGGAACACCATCTGACGCGCAAGAAAACGCCTCGGATGCGGAACACGACTCGTATTTGGAAACGGAACAGAACGACAGCCAACGGGAAAGCATCCCGGTTCCTTCACGAATGGGCGCGACTGGTCGCGTTGATATGAGGCTTTGACATGATCAATCCGACCTATACCGCCACGCAACCCGGCGTGCAGACACAGCCAACTCGAACCCAATCTGCAGGGCTTGCCTCGGATTTTGAAACATTCCTGTTGATGCTGACTGCGCAGGCAAAAAATCAGGACCCTCTGGAACCATTGGACTCGTCCGAATATGCGTCGCAACTGGCGCAATTCTCGATGGTCGAGCAACAGGTACAAACCAACGAATTGCTCTCGAATCTTGAACTGGCGACCGGTCGGGTAGGTTTGGAAGCCCTTGCAGGCTGGGTTGGGATGAACGTGCGATCCGCGTCGGCCTTCCAATTTGACGGCGCACCCATCACCCTGTTCGCCCAAGCCGACCCCGCGGCCGACGGCGCGACCCTTGTTATTCGCGACTCAAACGGTGCAGCGATCGACAGAATTGCAGTTCCAACCAATCAGGCAGAGTTCATTTGGGCTGGACAGGACAGTGCTGGCAATCCAATTCCAGCGGGCATCTACTCAGCCACCCTCGAAAGCTATGACGGAGATGAGGTGCTGTCCGAGCAAACGGTCTCGGTCTATAACCGGGTCGTCGAAGCACAAGTTGCCGACGGCGAAGTGCTTCTAATTTTGGAAACCGGCCAGCTTGTACTGGCAGATAAGGTGAGTGCCATTCGCGCTGGAGCTTGATCTGAGGGGCAAGGCAGGCCAAAGCTTTGCCACCTTCGACTCAGACTGAACCGGTGACCCCCCTGCCTGACACGACTGCCCCGCCTTCTGGTCTTGTTGACCACCTCTGCAGCACGGGCCTGATAGAGCCCGGCGCCCGGTTTCACACGTTATACGGCGGGCGCACCAATCAGGTTTGGAAAGTTCTCGGCGGTGACGGTGACAAGGTTCTGAAGGTGTACAGGACCAAGTTGTCCAATCCGTTGTTCCGCAATGACGCAAAATTGGAAGCACGCTGCCTGAGCGCGCTTGAACCGATGGGGTTCGCACCCCGCCTGCGTGCAACGGGCGCGCATGAAAACGGCCACTGGGTTTTTTACGATCACGCTCCGGGATCGCCCTGGCAATCAGAGCCTGCGCGCGTCGCGAAACTGTTGCGCAAGCTGCACGCGCTGGACATCGCCATTCAAGTACCCAAGGGCTGCAACGGCAGCGATGACCTCGCACGGCACGCCGAGCGCATTTTGGCGCAATGCGTAACCGACCAGAAAGCCCGCCTTGAGCATTTGCGCCCCAACTGCGAAGTGCCCCCCAGCCGCAGCACTTGCCTGATTCACGGCGATCCTGTCGCTGGAAATATTCTCGTGGCAGATTCGGGCTTAACGCTGATCGACTGGCAGTGCCCTGCCCAAGGCGATCCGTGCGAGGATATCGCACTGTTTCTTTCACCGGCGATGCAACAGCTTTATCGTGGGGCACCTTTAAGTCCTGCGGAAAAAGCGCAGTTCCTATCTGCCTATGATCAGCCGGACGTTACGAACAGGTACGGCGAATTGCAAAAGTGGTATGGGTGGCGGATGGCGGCGTATTGTCTGTGGCGCGTAGAAAATGGCGCGACGGATTATGCCGCCGCTTTGGATTTGGAAATCGCAGCTCTCGGATAGGGTCAGAAGTCGGCCAACGCCATCATCGCATAAGCGGGTGGCAACAAAGCACGCCGCCAGAAACCAAGCGGAAAGCGGCCGGGATTCTGACCAATCGGCTCTGGCAGTGCCGCGTCCTGCCCTAGCACCATACGCGACAATGCACGTCCACAATAGGTGCCCATCGCAACCCCATTTCCGTGATACGCAAACCCGGCAAACAGCCCGGATTGCCCCGGCACCGCCCCGGCAAACGGCGTCAGGCTGCGCGACAGGCACACCATGCCGGACCACATATGGGTGATGTCGACTCGCGCCCATGCGGGGAACATCTTGCGAAAGTCCGATTGAACCTTCTGGCGAATGGCAGCTTCGGCCTTGGCCGAAGACCGCAAACCGCCACGCATACCGAACAGGAACCTCCGGTCGGGCATGAGACGAAAGTAATGCAACAGATTGCGCGTATCGTAAGACATCTGATCCGTGGTCCAGCCCTGCGCCTGCAGCTCAGCCTCGGACATTGGGCGCGTTACAAGAACCGTTGACTGGGCAGGCATGTAGCGGCCAGCCATCCAGTCCGGGATATCTTCGCTTGAGTATCCATTGGTGCAGATTAGAACATTTTCAGCCCGCACACGACCTGCCGCTGTACGAATGTCAAAGCCCTTCGCGGATTTCTGTATGGCTTGCACACCACTTTTCTGAAACAGTTTCGTACCGGCGTTGCTTGCCGCATTCGCAAGTCCGAACAGGTATTTTCTGGGGTTCAGGCCGAATCCGACCGGATTGGTATACCCGCCATGAAACGCCCCCCCGAAGCCGAGCCCCGAAAGGTCCGCCGCCTCGTGCAATACTCCGGATGTGTCTGCGTTTCTGCGAAGGTTTTCCATCGCACGCGCGGTGTGGGCTAGTTGGGTTTCCCCTTTTGAATGGGTGTCCGCGCTGATCCCGTGGGCATCCAACAACTCAGCAACAAGGTGAACCGCCTCAGCTTCTGCCGCGCCATAGCTTTCGGCAGCCGGGGCGCCGTATATCCGAGCCATCGCTTTGTGGCTGAGTTTCGAGCCGCCGAGACAGCAGAACCCGCCATTCCGACCCGACGCGCCCCAACCGGGTGTTTCGGCCTCGAGCACGGCTACGGAAACGCCCGCCTCAGCCAAATGCAGAGCCGCAGACAGGCCCGTGAACCCAGCACCGACAATGGCGACGTCAACCTCTAGCTCGCCCTGCAGTTCCGGCCAATCCGGGGCGGCGATTGTCTCGTCCCACCAGCAGCCCTCACGCGGGCCGGGGCCGTAAGTGTATTCCGGGAACAGCCGTTTCATTCTGTACGGGCCGCTGCCATCTCATCCTGCTTTTGCCGGACCATTGCACGCTTGGTCACCAGAGACGCGGTTATGACGCCGACCGTGACAACCGCAATCATGATCGTGGACAGCGCGTTGATCTCGGGGCTGACGCCAAGACGCACGGCCGAGAATATCTTGATCGGCAGGGTTGTGGCCGACGGCCCCGAGGTAAAGGACGCGATCACCAGATCGTCTAGCGACAGGGTAAAGGCCAGCAACCAGCCCGAGATCACGGCGGGCGCGATGATCGGCAGCGTCACCAGACGGAACGCTTGCGCAGGTGAACAACCAAGGTCCAGCGCGGCCTCCTCCAGCGACTGATCGAAGGTTACAAGGCGCGAGGACACGACGACCGAGACAAAGCACATCGAAAAGGTCGTATGCGCCAGAACGATGGTCAGGATACCGCGATCCAGCCCGATCCCGATGAACAGCAGCAGCAACGACAAGCCGGTAATCACTTCGGGCATCACCAGCGGGGCGTAGATCATGCCGGAAAACAGCGTGCGGCCAAAGAACCGCCCGCCGCGCACCAGCACATAGGCGGCGGCGGTGCCCAGAATGGTCGCCAGCGTTGATGAGAACACGGCCACCCGGATCGTCACCCATGCCGCATCCAGAAACGCCTGGTTCTGGACCAGTTCGCCGTACCATTTGGTCGAGAACCCGGCCCAGACGGTGACCAGTTTGCTTTCGTTGAAGGAAAAGATGATCAGGATGATCATCGGGATGTAGAGAAACGCAAATCCCAGCGTCAGCGAGACCGCGTTGAACCAGCTTAGCCTGTTCATTGCTCGGCCTCCGTCTGTTTTTGCTGGTTGCGCTGGAACAGCACGATCGGGATCACCAGGATCAGCAGCAGCACCACCGCCACGGCGCTAGCGACCGGCCAGTCACGGTTCGAGAAGAACTCCTCCCACAGAACCTTACCGATCATCAGGGTACCCGATCCGCCCAGAAGCGAGGGGATCACGAATTCGCCAATCACCGGGATCATGACAAGGAAACAGCCCGCGATAATGCCGGGGCGCGACAGTGGAATCGTCACCAGCCAGAACGCCTGAATTCGGGAACAGCCAAGGTCTTCAGCCGCCTCGATCAGGGATTCGTCCATCCGCTCCAGCGCCGAATAGATCGGCAGGATCATGAAGGGCAGATAGGTATAAACGATCCCGATATAGACCGCCGTATTAGTGTTCAGAATGGTCAGCGGGGTCGAGATTATGCCCGTCCACAGCAGTAGCTGGTTCAGATACCCCTCGTTCGAGAGGATACCCATCCACGCATAGACCCGGATCAGGAACGAGGTCCAGAACGGCAGGATTACCAACATCATCAGCGTCGGTCGCCATTCGGCAGGCGCGCGGGCCATGCCATAGGCAATCGGATAGCCCACCAGCAGGGTCAGAAACGTCGAAATCAGTGCTATCTTGACGCTGGACAGGTAAGCCTTCCAGTAGAGGTCATCCTCGGTCAGCCAGACATAATTTTCCAGGTCAAGCTGGCTAAAGAACTCTTTGATGCCCGCCCAGCCCTGCGAAAAATCCAGCGTCGGCGTGTAAGGCGGGATCGCCAGCGCAATGTCGGACAGCGAGATTTTCAGGACGATGAAGAACGGCACCAGAAACAGCACCAGCAGCCAGACATAGGGAATGGCGATCAGGAACGCGCGGCGCATCAGTCGGCCAGCAGAACCGCGGCCGTCGCTGTCCAAGACAGCCAGACCGGGTCTTCCCAAGTGAATGAACGGCGCGAGATGCGGCGGGTATTGGCCGTTTGCGCCTTAATGATCGTGCCGTTCGGCAGCTCGACATAATAGGTGGAGAGATTGCCCAGATAAGCGATATCATGGACCTTGCCTTGCACCGCGTTGATCGCATCCGCCGGACGGTCGGCGGAAATCGTCACCTTTTCGGGCCGGATCGCCAAATGACAGGCTTGTCCTTGCGCCAGACCATTGGCCGAAGTCGCTGTCAGCGGGGCCTGCCCCTCGGCCCAGTCGATCTGATAGGTGTCTTCGCCGTTCGGCGTTGCACGCCCTTCGATGATGTTCACATCGCCGATGAAATCCGCCACGTAGACCGAGTTTGGGTTTTCATAAATCTTGTCCGGCGTTGCCACCTGCATCAGCTTGCCCTGATCCATGACCGCAACACGGCTGGCAACGGTCATCGCTTCCTCTTGATCATGAGTCACGATCACGAAGGTGGTGCCGGTCTTTTCCTGAATGTCCATCAGTTCAAACTGCGTGTCCTGCCGCAGCTTCTTGTCCAGCGCGCCCAAAGGCTCGTCCAACAACAACAGCTTAGGAGCCTTGGCCAGAGATCGCGCCAGCGCAACCCTTTGCCTTTGGCCACCCGAAATCTGATGCGGTTTGCGCCGGGCGAATTGTTCCAGCCGAGTCAAGCGCAGCATTTCCTCGACCCGTTCCTCGAGGTCATGCTTGGGCATGTTGTCCCGGCGCAATCCAAAGGCGATGTTTTCCCAGATACTCAGATGTGGAAACAGCGCGTAGGACTGGAACATCATGTTCACCGCCCGCTTGTTCGGCGGGATCGGGTCGATGTCCTGACCACCCAGCATGATGTGGCCCTCGGTGGGCGTCTCAAACCCTGCCAGCATCCGCATCATCGTGGTCTTGCCGCAGCCCGACGGCCCCAGCAGAGCGAAGAATTCTTTCTCGAAAATATCCAGAGACAGATTGTCGATCGCCGTGAACTCACCAAACCGCTTGGTGACATTCTGGAACTGGATCAAGGGTTTCGCCTGAGGGTCCTCCCACGGCGCAAAGACTTCAGAGTTCAAAACGGCCCCCGTTCGACAATCTGGAAAATGGGGCAAGGCGGACATGCCGCCCTGCCTTGGAAAATCGGATCAGGTGCCCGATTTGATCTTGGTCCACAGACGAGTCACAACCCGCTGCGTTTTCGCCGGATAGGGCGTGGTGATGTAGAGGTTCTGCATCGTCGCATCATCCGGGTAGATCGCCGGATCACCAATCACGTCTTCCTCAAGGAACTCTTGCGAGGCCTTGTTACCGTTGGCGTAATAGACGTAGTTCGACGCTGCCGCCATGTTGTTCGCGTCCAGAATGAAGTTCAGGAACTTATGCGCACCCTCGGGGTTCGGCGCATCTGCCGGAATCGCCATCTGGTCGAACCACATCAGCGAGCCTTCGGCGAACGGGTGGTATTCAATCTCGACCCCGTTTTCGGCCTCGGCCGCACGGTCACGGGCTTGAAGGATGTCTCCCGACCAACCCACGGCCACGCAGATATCGCCATTCGCCAGCGCGTTGATGTATTCCGAGCTGTGGAACTTCTGAATATGCGGACGCACGCTGGTCAGAATTTCTTCGGTCTTACCAATCACGTCCGTATCATGGCTGTCCGGGTCCTCGCCGATATATTGCAGAACCATTGGAATGATCTCGGACGGAGCGTCCAGGAAATGTACGCCGCATGTCGCCAGTTTTTCCATGTTCTCAGGCTTCAGCACCAAGTCCATGCTGTTCAGGGAAACATCCTCGCCAAGCACTTCCTTTACCTTGCCCACGTTCAAACCGATCCCGGTGGTGCCCCACATGTAGTTGATCGAATAGGCGTTGTTCGGATCGTATCCCGCAGTGCGTTCCTGAATGACATCCCACAGATTGCCCGAATTGGACAGTTGTGAAGCATCCAGTTCCTGAAACGCTCCGGCCTGGATCTGACGCTGAAGGAACGTGCCGGACGGCACGACAACATCATAACCCGAGCCACCCGCCAGCATCTTGGTCTCTAGAACCTCGTTGCTGTCGAAGACGTCATAGATGAGGGTCAGACCGGTTTCTTCCTCGAACTTGGACAGAAGGTCTTCGTCGATGTAGTCGGACCAGTTGTAAACTCGCACCTCTTCGGCGAAGGCCGCCGAAGTCCCCAGCGCGAGGACCGCTGTCATGGTCAGCGTTTTGATTGACATTTTTTTCTCCCTGCAAGTGTACGGGTATTTTCCCGTTTTTTTGGATTTGATCAAGTTTTGCGTTTTCCCCCGATCCCAAGTATGGTTTCACGAGGTCAGGCACCTGGCAAGTCAACATCATTGGAAACAGGGCAAACCACTTGGATTTGATCAAAAATAAGGCGCTCGGGTCGTCCGCATCCGATCAGAAACGACCCGCTCATGAACAGGTCTACCAGATACTCAGATCCCAGATCATGTATGGCGAACTGGTCCCCGGACAGCCCGTCACAATCCAAGGGCTGACTGATTCGCTCGCCGTTGGCATGACCCCCGTGCGAGAGGCCATCCGACGGCTGATATCGGACGGAGCGCTGGTATTTCAGGGCAACCGCAGGGTCAGCGTGCCGCTGCTAACGCAGCGCGACGTGGAGCAGATGATTTATGCAAGAATATCAATCGAATCAGAGCTTTCCAGACGAGCGGCCACAAACGTTTTACCTGCCGATGTCGACTATCTGGAACGTCTTGACCAGCAGTTGGACCAGACAATCGCCGACGGCGATGTCAGTGGGTATCTGAGACTGAACCACCAGTTTCACGAAACCCTGTACGCTCATGCCGATGCACCGATTCTCAACGATCTGGCAGAACGTCTATGGCTCAGATTCGGGCCGTCGCTGCGGGTCGTATGCGGTCGATTCGGAACTCAGAGCCTGCCGGACCGTCACAAGGACATCATTGCAGCCCTTCGCAATCAGGACGCTGATCTTGTTATGAAAGCAACCGCACAAGACATCGAACAGGGCATGGAACTGATGGCAGATGCGTTAGCGAACTCCTAGATTATCGTGATTCGATTGACAGGAAAAAATTTGATCATATTGTGATGCCCAACCGCTCTTGCAGGAGATTCACTGATGTCGACCATCACCAATCACATGCCGACCGCCGAGTTGCAGGCGCTGGACGCCGCTCATCACATGCACCCGTTTTCAGCCAACGGCGCACTTGGGAAAGAGGGCGCGCGCGTCATCACCCGCGCCAAGGGCGTCTATCTGACCGATAGTGACGGCGAAGAAATTCTGGACGCCATGGCGGGCCTGTGGTGCGTCAACATCGGCTATGGCCGCGACGAACTGGCCGAGGCCGCTGCGCGTCAAATGCGCGAGCTGCCCTACTATAACACCTTCTTCAAAACCACCCACGTGCCCGCCATCGCGCTGGCCAAGAAACTGGCCGAACTTGCGCCCGGCGATCTGAACCATGTCTTCTTTGCCGCTGGCGGGTCCGAGGCCAACGACACCAATATCCGTCTGGTGCGCACCTACTGGGCCGAAAAAGGCCAGCCCGACAAGAACATCATCATCAGCCGCCACAACGCCTATCACGGTTCGTCCGTCGGCTCGGCCTCGTTGGGCGGCATGGCTGGGATGCACGCGCAGGGCGGCATTCCGATCCCGAACATCCATCACATCAACCAGCCGAACTGGTGGGCCGAAGGCGGTGACATGTCGCCGGAGGACTTCGGTCTGGCCCGCGCGCGCGAGCTGGAAGAAGCGATCCTGGAACTGGGTGAAAACCGCGTTGCGGCCTTCATCGCGGAACCCGTGCAGGGCGCTGGTGGCGTGATCGTGGCACCTGACACGTACTGGCCCGAAATCCAGCGCATCTGCGACAAATACGATATTCTGCTGATCGCGGACGAGGTGATCTGCGGCTTCGGTCGTACCGGCAACTGGTTCGGCTCGCAAACTGTGGGCATCCGCCCCCATATCATGACGATCGCCAAGGGGCTCAGCTCGGGCTATGCGCCCATTGGCGGGTCAATCGTCAATGACGAGATTGCCGAGGTCATCGGCGGGACCGAGTTCAACCACGGCTACACCTATTCCGGCCACCCGGTCGCGGCCGCAGTCGCGCTAGAGAACCTACGCATCCTCGAAGAAGAAAAGATCGTCGAACATGTCCGCGACGTCGCCGCGCCTTACCTCAAGGAAAAGTGGGAGGCGCTGGCTGATCACCCGCTGGTGGGTGAGGCGAAAATCGTCGGCATGATGGCCTCGATCGCGCTGACTCCGGACAAGGCCAGCCGCGCCAAGTTCGCCTCGGCCCCCGGCACCGTAGGCTATGTTTGCCGCGACCGTTGTTTTGCCAACAACCTGATCATGCGCCACGTCGGTGACCGGATGATCATTTCGCCGCCGCTGGTCCTGACCCCGTCAGATATCGACGAAATGTTTGTGCGCATCCACAAATCGCTGGACGAAGCGCAGGCTGACATCATCGAACAGGGGTTGATGAAAGCCGCGTCATAAGCGGCATTTGACCTTGTTTGGAAACTGAAACGGGCGGCTCTTTGGGGCCGCCCTTTTTTAGCGCATACGTTCCAGCAGTTTCAGGCTGGGATACCCATCGGGCAAAAGCCCCTGCGCCAGTTGATAGGCGCGAACGGCATTGACCGTGTTGGGACCGGTCCGCCCGTCGATGCCCTGCGTGTCGAAACCAGCTTGGGTCAGCCGCGTCTGCAGTTCCTTTTTCTCGGTGAAACTCAGCACGCGATCCCCGCGCGGCCAATCAGCCTGAAACGGGGCGCGACCGGACAGGCGATCTGAAAGATGGCCGATACCAATCACGTAAGCATCTGCGCCGTTATAGGCCTCTATCACGCTGAAATTATCAAAAATCATAAGCGCAACGCCCTGCCCGCCTGCAGGCAGCAGGATCGCGGCCTGCCCATGATCTGCCACCGGGCTGCCATCCATTGCAGTCACACCCCGCGCCGCCCATTCAGATGGCAGCAAAGTATAGTCTCGCTTGGCGGTGGAAAAATCGAACGCGTCCGGCAGACGCACTTCAACGCCCCATGGCTGCCCCTGCGTCCAACCATGGCGCGCCAGATAAGACGCGGCAGAGGCCAACGCATCCGTCGGGTCATCTGACCAGATATCGCGGCGGCCATCTCTGTCAAAATCCACGGCGTGATCCAGATACGAGGTCGGCATGAACTGCGTATGCCCCATCGCCCCAGCCCAGCTTCCAACCATGTCGTTAGGGCGGACGTCCCCGGCCTCAATGATCTGCAACGCGGCAATCAACTGAGTTTCAAAGAACCGCGCCCGACGCGCATCAAACGCAAGCGTCGCCAGAGATCGAATGGTGTGGTCGCTTCCCCGAAAGGACCCGAAGGATGTCTCTAACCCCCAGATCGCGGCCACAACCTCTTTTTCAACGCCGTACTGCGCCTCGATCCGGGTCAGTGTGTCGCCGTGGCGCTGCAATCCTGCGCGGCCATCGGCAATACGCCGGTCCGAGACAGCGGTATCCAGATATTCCCAAATTGGTTTTGAAAACTCGGCCTGATTGCGATCCCGTTTGATGACATCCTTGTCATATGTCAGGCCTTCCAGCGAACGGTCCAGGGTCAGACCGGAAATCCCCTGCTCAAGGGCGCGCTCACGAAAGGCACCCAGCCACGCCTGAAACCGCGCGTTTCCTTCGGTAGACACCCGATACTCCTTGGCTGTAGGTCGAATGACCGGTCGGATCGAGACCGTTACATCGGCCGAAGCCAACTGCAAGACCTGCAAATTATCTGAATTGTCCTGCGATTCCGCCTGCACTATGGATGCCCATAATGCAACGGTCATGACGCCGCTTATGCATTTACGCATTCCGATTTTCCTGATTACTGCTCAGCCTCAGGATAGCGCAAAACCGCATTTCGACAAAGCGATCATGTAGACACGTCGCAATCTTTCGCCTTCAGCCCCAATCCGGCCAGACGTTAACTGGACCGAGCCGCACGACCTTGCCGTTCAGATCGGAGGAACCCGTCACCGTTGGCTTAAAAACACAAGGTCGAGACTCGTCATCTCTGACGGCGCTTGCGTTCGATCTTTCGCCTGATTTTGTCTTTCTTGCGTTTGCTGCTGACAACCTTGAGCCGTGCGCCGCGTTTGGCAGGGCCACGGCCCCGGGGCAGAGCCTGATCGTCGATGGACAACAACTCCAATTCCAACCCGCCAGTCACCGGCGTCGCCTCGGTCAATCGCACGGTAACGCGTTGGCCGATGGCGATGATCAGGCCGGTATCCGACCCCATCAACGTCCCGGCCTCGCGGTCGAAATGAAAAAATTCGCGCCCCAGAGACCGCACCGGCACCAGCCCATCCGCGCCGGTTTCGTCCATCTTTACGAAAGCGCCAAACCGGGCAATGCCGCTGATACGGCCGGTGAACTCATTGCCCACACGCTCGCTCAGATAGGCCGCCAGATAGCGGTCGGTGGTGTCGCGTTCAGCCATCATGGATCGACGCTCGGTATCCGAGATATGTGTTGCGGTCTCATCAAGCCGCGCGATTTCATCCTCGGTCAGCCCGTCCTGCCCCCACCCATGCGCCGCAATCAGCGCACGATGCACGATCAGGTCGGCATAGCGACGAATGGGTGAGGTGAAATGGGCATAGTTCCGCAGCGCCAACCCGAAATGGCCGAAATTCTCAGGGTTATAGTACGCCTGCGCCATAGACCGCAGGGTCGTCAGATTGATCAGCTCGGCATCCTCGGTCCCCGCAGCGGCGTTCAGCAGCGCATTCAGGTGACGGGTCTGCAGCACTTGGCCCTTGGCCAGATTCAGCCCGGCGGCCTGAGCCGTTTCCCGTAGACTTTCCAGCTTTTCGGGCGCGGGTTCTTCATGGACTCGGAACAGAAGCGGGCGGCGTTTGGCGATCAGCGTTTCAGCCGCGGCGACATTGGCGAGGATCATGAACTCCTCGATCAGCTTATGCGCGTCCAGCCGGTCGCGGAACGCCACGCTGGTCACTTCACCAGTGTCGCTGAGGACAATCTTGCGTTCGGGCAGGTCCAACTCCAGCGGTTGCCGAACCCCGCGCGCAGTTTTCAGCGCGGCATAGGCGGCATAGAGCGGTTTCAAGACCGTCTCCAGCAGCGGCCCGGTGCGGTCGTTCGGATTGCCATCGATGGCCTCCTGCACCTCGGCATAGTGCAGCGACGCGGCCGAGCGCATCAGGCCGCGCACGAACCGGTGGCCGATCTTGTTACCCTCGGCGTCGATCTGCATCCGAACGGCGATACAGGCGCGCGGGACGCCTTCGTGCAACGAGCACAGATCGCCCGACAGACGGTCCGGCAGCATCGGCACCACGCAGTCGGGGAAATAACTGGAATTGCCCCGCTTGCGTGCTTCGCGATCCAGCGCGGTTCCGGGCTGCACATAGGCAGCAACATCGGCGATGGCGACCCAGATCACGTGGCCGCCGGGGTTCTTGGGGTCATCATCTGCGTGGGCATAGCACGCATCATCATGATCCCGCGCATCCGAAGGGTCGATGGTCAAAAGAGGCATATCCCGCAGGTCTTCGCGCCCTTTCAGGCCGACCGGTTTGGCCTTGTCAGCCTCATCAATCACCTTGTCGGGGAAGTCATCCGGGATGCCATGCTGGTGGATCGCAATCAGCGATACCGCCTTGGGCGCGGTGGGATCGCCCAACCGTTCCACAATGCGCGCGCGGGGCAGGCCCATGCGGTTCTTGGGCCCGGCCTGTTCCGCTTCGATCAGTTCGCCATCCTTGGCCCCATGTACCGCGCCATCGGGCACCAGCCACTCGTTTTGGCCTGCCTTGTCGATGGGCACGATCCGTCCGCCCTCGGCCCCTTTGCGGAAGATACCCACGATCTTGCGCGGGTTTGTTCCAATGCGGCGGATCAGGCGGGCCTCGTAATTATGGTCTTCCTCATGCACCACGGTCAGGCGGGCCAGAATCCGGTCGCCCTCGCCCAATGCCGGGTCGCTGGCACGGGTGATCAGCAGCACGATGGGTTCGACCCCCTCACCGTGCCATTCCAGCGGGCGGGCGAACAGGTCGCCATCCGCGTTCGGCGCCTTTACTTGCAACACGCTGACCGGCGGCAGACGATCCGGGTCGCCATAGCTGCGCTTGCGCTTTTCCAGATGGCCCTCGGCCTCAAGCTCGCGCAGGATGCGTTTCAGATCGATCCGCGCCGCGCCCTTGATCCCAAAGGCTTTGGCGATATCGCGTTTCGAGGTCAGGGTGGGGTTCGCCGAGATCCAATCAAGGACCTCCTGCTTGGTGGGTATGCGACTCATACATTCGGCGTAACACGGGCGTGCGACGGCGTCATGACTAAAAAAGCGGATCAGCGTTTCAGATCAGCCACCATGTCCACATCACTTAGTTGATCCAGCAGGGCAACACGCGCGCCGGGGATCGAGGTCAGCGTGTCCGCCAGCGCATGTTCGGTAGACCAGCGCACATCTTTGAACAGGCCGCTGGGCAGCGCGCCAAATCGCTGAGCGCCTACCAGCCAATAGCCGCCGTCCGGCGCAGGCCCAAAGGCCATCTGAGAAGACCCCAGCGCCCTGAACGCCCGCGCAATATGAGCGCGGGTGATCCCCGGAATATCCGCACCGATCAGGCAGACGGGGCCAACTGGCATCCCGCGCAGCATCCGCCCCATCCGGTCGCCCAGATCACCACGCCCCTGCGCGGCGCGCGGCAGGTCCGCAGGCCAGACGCGGCTGCTCAGCCCCTCGCGATCTGGCGAGACCGCCAGCACGATCTGCCAGCGTGGATCGCGCAAGCGCCAGATCAGCGAACGAGTCTGGTGCCGGAACCACCATGCAGCCCCGACCATGCTGATATCGCGGCCTAATCGGGTCTTCACCCGCCCCGGCCGCGGTTCTTTCACCATGATCACAAGGGTGCGCTGCATGTCAGGCGAAATAATCCCGCAAAATGCGTGAATAGATCGCCTTGAGCTGCTCGATCTGGGCCACCTCGACGCATTCATCCACCTGATGCATCGTGCGCCCGACCAGACCGAATTCCACCACCGGGCAGTGATTTTTGACAAACCGCGCGTCCGAGGTGCCACCCGTCGTCGACATCTCTGGTCTCATACCCGTTTCCGCCTCAACCGACTTGGCAACCAGATCAGACAAAGGACCGGGGGGCGTGAGGAAACTTTCGCCCGAAATCTTGATCCGCACGTCGATCTCAACCCCAAACGCGTCCGCCACCGCAGCGGCCTCGGCCCGCAGCCAATCGCTGAGGCTGGCCCCGGAATGCAGATCGTTGAAGCGGATATTCACCGCGCCGGTACATTGCGCAGGGATCACGTTGGTCGCCGGGTTTCCGGTGTCGATTGTCACCACAGCCAGTGTCGAGGCGTCGAAGTGATCCGTGCCCTGATCCAGTTCGTGGCTGGCCAGCCGATCCATCAACCGCGCCATTGCGGGCATCGGATTCTTGGCCCGGTGCGGATAGGCTGCGTGCCCCTGCACCCCGGTCACGGTGAACCAGATATTCATCGAACCGCGACGGCCGATCTTCATCATCTCGCCCATCGTATTGGGGCAGGTCGGCTCACCCACCAGACAGACCGACATCTTCTCATCCGCGCTGTCCATATAGTCCAGCAACGCGGTTGTCCCGTCCACGGCATCACCTTCTTCGTCGCCCGTAATGGTCAGGATCACCGCCCCGTCCGGAGGCGTTTCGCGCACGAAATCAACCGCAGCCGCAGCAAAGGCCGCAACACCGGACTTCATGTCCGTCGTTCCGCGACCGTACATGACCCCATCTTTGATCTCGGCCCCAAAGGGCGGCATGGTCCATGCGGCCTCATCCCCGATCGGAACAACATCCGTGTGACCATTGAACCCAAAGCTGCGCGAATGCCCTTTTGCGCCCCATCGGGCAAATAGGTTGCTGATGCCGCCACGGTCTACCCGAGTGCAGTCAAATCCAGCGTCGGACAGGATTTTCTCAAGCAGTACAAGGGCGCCACCTTCTTCTGGTGTGACCGAAGGGCAACGGATCAGGTCCGCTGTCAATTGTACCGGATCTGTCATTTTCGTCTCTTTCTGACTGTATTTTCGCGGGATCGCGCACAGATTCAACGAATTGAGCAAATTGCCAACCCCTGCAGACACGATTTCAGTGGCTTTTTTGCCAATCCACCAGATTGGCGTTCCAATAAATCATGACTGTTTACCCAAAGACCATCTTGCCGCACCGTTCAAAACTGCGTTACAGGGCGGCGAAACAGGTAAATTGACGATGAAACGTGCCCTTTTCGCTTTGATCTGCCTGACTTTCGCCGTTCTTGCACAGCAAAGCCAGGCCCAGACTCTGTCGGTCGCCACCGTGACCCGCACTCCGTTTTCCTTTGTCGAGGACGGAGCGCAGACCGGTTTTTCAATGGACTTGCTCGCAGCGCTGTCTGAATCCCTGAATTGGGACTACGAGATCAGCCGCACCGAAGCCTTTAGTGACATGCTGGGATCGGTTCAGGACGGGTCTGCGGATCTGGCGATCGCCAATATTTCGATCACGGCCTTGCGCGAAACGCAGATGGACTTCAGCCAGCCGATATTCGAGGCGGGTTTGCAGATCATGGTCCCATCCGACGCGGTGCGCCGCCCCTCGCTGTTACAGGCGCTGTTGTCACCCGAACTGTTCATCGCCATCGGGCTTGCTTTTGCCATCCTTCTGGGCGGCGGGATGCTTATGTGGGTGTTTGAACGCCGCTCGCAGCCTTATTTCGACCGCAAACTGGACGAAGCGTGGTTCCCTTCGTTCTGGTGGGCGCTGAACCTGGTGGTCAATGGCGGGTTCGAGGAACGGATGCCCCGCACCCCATTTGGTCGGCTGTTGGGCGTTGTTCTGGTCGTCTCTTCGCTGTTTATCGTATCCGTCTTCACAGCGCGGATAACGTCTGTGATGACCGTGGACGCCATCAGCGGCAACGTGAATTCGGTCAACGACCTATACGGAAAGCAGGTTGGCACGATCACCGGTTCGACCGCGGCCAATTTCCTGAACCGACGCGAGATCGAGTTTGTTGGCTATGAGGGTCTGGAACCAATGCTGGAGGCGTTCAGAAACGAAGACTTGGACGCCGTTGTGTTTGATGCCCCGATCCTGTCCTACTATGCCTCGCACGAAGGGCGGCGGATCGCGTCAGTAACAGGTGGTGTTTTTCTGCGCGAAAACTATGGAATTGCCTTCCCGACCGGTTCTCCACTGGTCGAGGAGGTCAACCAAGCATTGCTGTCCTTGCGTGAAGACGGCACCTATGACGAGATTTACCGCAAGTGGTTCGGGGTTCGGAACTAAGCCGGTTCCTCATCCCCGAAAAACGGTGTCATCTGCGCGACGATAACAGCGTTCTCGTCCAGCGCGCGCTGCATCAGGGCGCGTTCATCGGGATCAATGTCGTGGCCCTGCGCCTCACGCTCGGCCAGAGTGCCATAGCCGGTCACATCCAGAGGCGCCGTATCCGCCTGTTTCAGGATCGCCACGGTCTCGCGCACCGCCTCTGCCTCATCCACGCCGCTGGCAAAGCACATCAACGCCGCACCGGTGGCGCCTTCGGGCAAACCGTCACCGTCCTTGCGGCCGATCTGCACAAGCAGGGTGTAAACTTGCTGACGAGAGGGTTTCTTTTGCTTTTCCATGCGGGGGCCATAGCCCCGTGCACTGTCCCGGTCAAGCGATTGCGATAGCGTAAGCGCCTCGTCATAGTGGCCCTGCCGTCAGCCAAAAAGGTGCTTCATGACCTATCCAGATTTCATCACCGATTTTCCCAGCCTAGATGTCCCCTTCCCCGAGGATGTCGTGCAGACCTCCGTGATCCGGTCCGATGCCGGGCTGGTGGCGTTTTTTACCTTTCTGAAGGATTTTGAACTGCCCATGCATTCGCATAAGGCCCAATGGGGAACGGTGATCGAAGGTGAGGTTGAACTGACCATCGGTGATGAAACCAAAACCTACCGCCCCGGCGACAGCTACTCGATCCCCTCGGGCGTCGAGCATGGCGGCAAGATCAAGGCTGGATCGCGGGTGATCGACGTGTTCGAGGAACCCGACCGCTATCCGGTGAAAGGCTAACAAAAAAGGCCGCAGCGCGGTGCTGCGGCCCTTGTTCGGTTGGCGCGGGGTTTAGTCGCGCAGCAACTCGTTGATCCCGGTTTTCGAGCGGGTCTTTTCATCCACCCGCTTCACGATCACCGCGCAGTACAGGCTAACATTGTTCTTGGACGGCATCGAACCGGCCACAACCACCGAATAGGGCGGCACTTCGCCATAGGTGACCTCACCGGTTTCGCGGTCGACGATCTTGGTCGACTTGCCGATAAACACGCCCATGCCCAGAACCGAGCCTTCGCGGACGATACAGCCCTCGACCACCTCGGACCGGGCACCGATAAAGCAGTTATCCTCGATGATGGTCGGACCCGCCTGCATCGGTTCCAGCACGCCGCCAATGCCGACGCCGCCGGACAGGTGGACGTTCTTGCCGATCTGTGCGCAAGAGCCGACGGTGGCCCAGGTATCAACCATGGTGCCCTCATCCACATAAGCGCCCAGGTTCACGAAAGACGGCATCAGCACCACGCCCGGCGCGATATAGGCCGACTTTCGGACCACGCAGTTGGGAACCGCACGGAACCCGGCCGAGCGCCACTGGTTTTCACCCCAACCGGCGAACTTGCTGTCCACCTTGTCCCACCAGCCACCGGCCTGTGGGCCGCCGTCCTGGATTTCCATATCCTTGATGCGAAAGCCCAGCAGAACCGCTTTCTTGGCCCACTGGTTCACATGCCAGTCGCCGCTCTCCTGCTTTTCCGCCACGCGCAATGCGCCGCTGTCCAGCGCGTTCAGCGTATCCTCGATCGCCTCGCGCTGCTCGCCGGTGGTGGCGGGGGTAATTGTGTCGCGCGCGTCCCAGGCGGCTTCGATGGCGGATTCGAGTTGAGCGTTGGACATGGGGGGCTCCCTGCAGAATCTGTTTACGTTGGTCTTGCCTATACGCAAGCAATGGACTGGCCGCAATGCGACGCAGAAGGCGCAGTTTGCGTCCGATTGCGCCGGTTTCAGCCGCCCAAAGGGTCAGGAGAGATATTGCCGCCGCAGATAAGCACCGCCACGCGCTCTTGCGGTTCGGGTTTGTAAGCGCCCGACAGCAACGCGGCCAAAGCTGTTGCGCCCGCCGGTTCGACCAGAATGCGATGGGCGCGCCACAGCACGTGTTGCGCCTTGGCGATGGCCTCATCTGACACCAGAACCGATGTCATGCCCTGCGCCAGTCCGAAACAGATCGACCCAATCCGCCGCGCGCCCAGCGCATTGGCCGCTATGCCCGAGACGGTGACATCCACAGGTTCCCCAGCACTCAACGCGGCGTTCAGCGCACAGGATGTCTCGGGCTCGACCGCCACAACCTTGCGCGCCCCTTGCAGCCATGCCAACGCGCCCGCGATCAGACCGCCGCCGCCGACTGCGATCAGAATAGTGTCAGCCTGCAACCCCTGCGCGTCCCATTCGGCGAAACAGGTGCCCTGACCAGCCACCGTCGCAGGCGCGTCGTAGGCGTGTATCTGCATCGCGCCGGTCGCGTCCTCATGCGCCTTGGCCGCCGTCAACGCGTTGGCGTATTCGCCCGACACCACGCTCAAATCCGCTCCCGTTTGCCGGATCAAAGCGATCTTGGACGGGCCGGCCAGTTCGGGCACGAAAATCTTGGCCGGATATCCCAGAGTCTGAGCCGCGTAAGCCGCCGCAGCGCCATGATTGCCACCTGACGCCGCAACGACACCTGCCTCGGGGACAGCCATGTTGAGCAACGTGTTGAACGCCCCGCGTGCCTTGAAACTGCCAGTGTGCTGCATATGCTCCAGCTTCATCTCAACCGGATAATCCAGCCCCAACGCGCGGCTTTCCATCACGGGCGTCACCTGCGAATACCCGGCGATCCGGTCGGCGGCTGCTGAAATTTCGCTCTTCCAATTCATTCTTGTTCTTCCGTGACTGGCACTCTGACCGCGAACCCTATAGCTGTTTTGGAAACACGCAAGCAGGGAAGCTTCACCCATGAGAGAAGACCGCCACAATCCGTTCCGCGACGCGCAGACCGACCGCTCGACCGCGAGCGAGGTGCCGGACACGCCGCAGACCCGCTCGCCCGCTTATCGCCTTGCCTTTGCCGATGACGAGTTCCTGTGTCGGGACGAGTTGCGCCCGGTGCGCCTGCAACTGGAACTGCTCAAGCCCGAGATGATCATGTCCGAGCGTGAGATTACCTCGACCATCGTCATGTTCGGCGGCGCGCGCATCCCGGAACCGTCGCAGAAACACACCGCCCGGACCGAAACGCTGGCCGGTCTGTCGCAATACTACGACGAGGCACGTGAGTTTGCCCGGCTGATGACCGAGAAATCGAACCTGACAGGCTGCCGCGAGAACGTGATCGTCACCGGTGGCGGCCCCGGCGTGATGGAGGCCGGCAATCGCGGCGCATTGGATGCGGGTGGCTGTTCCATCGGGCTGAATATCGTGCTGCCGCATGAACAGGCACCGAATGAATTCGTGACGCCCGAACTCAGCTTCAACTTCCACTATTTCGCCATCCGCAAGATGCACTTTCTGATGCGCGCCCGCGCCATCACCATCTTCCCCGGCGGCTTTGGCACCCTGGATGAGCTGTTCGAGTCGCTGACCCTGATCCAGACCGGCCGGATGGACCGCGTGCCCTTCCTGCTGTTTGGTCGCGCGTTCTGGGAAAAGGTGATCAACTGGGAGGCGCTGGCAGATGCTGGCACCATCTCGGACGAAGATCTGGACCTGTTCCGCTTTGTGGACACCGCGCAAGAGGCGGTCGAGATCATCGAGAACTGGGAACCCGCCCCGCCCCGCGACGACATTCCGGGGCGCTGAGCCATGACCCCCAAACCCGGAGAGATGCTGCACTTGCGCGGCAATACCCTGAACGCCGGTGATCCCGTGGCGCTGCCCCTGACACAAAGCAGCATGTACCACCTGCCCGGCGCGCCGGACGGTTTGGCAACCTATGGCCGCGTCGACAACCCCACATGGGTGCATCTGGAACATGTACTGGCCCATCTGGAAGACGCGCCCTGTCTAGCCTTCCCCTCGGGCATGGCCGCGATCTCGGCGGCGTTCTTTGCCACCATCAAGGCCGGGTCGCGCATTCTGATCCCGTCCGATGGGTATTATGTCACCCGCGTTCTGGCGGATCGATTTCTATCGGGTCTGGGAGTATCGGTCACCGAACGCCCCACGACCACCTTTACCGAGGGCGGGTTTGACGGGTTCGACATGGTCTTTGTCGAAAGCCCCTCGAACCCCGGTCTCGACATGATGGACCTGCCCGCGATTGCCCAAGCCGTGCGCGCGGGCGGAGGGATCACGATTGCCGACAACACCACCATGACCCCGCTGGGCCAGCGCCCGCTTGATCTGGGGGTGGATGTGGTTGTCGCGTCAGACACCAAGGCGATGGGCGGGCATTCCGATCTACTGATGGGTCATGTGTCCAGCCGCAACGCACAGATCATGGAACGGGTCGAGGAATGGCGGCGCGTGTCCGGCGCGATCCCCGGCCCGCATGAGGCGTGGCTGCTGCATCGAGGGCTGGAAACGCTGGACGTGCGATTTGACCGGATGTGCGCCTCGGCGCAAGTGCTGGCTGAACGGCTGGCAGATCACCCGGCGGTGAAGGCCATCCGCTTTCCCGGCCTACCCTCTGATCCCGCGCACAAGCTGGCCAAGGCTCAGACCGCGCGGTTCGGGTTCCTGCTGTCAATCACGCTGGACAGCGAGGAACAGACCGAAACCTTCATCACCTCTTGCCCGATGCTGCGGCCCGCCACGTCCTTTGGCGGTGTCCACAGCTCGGCCGAGCGCCGCGCGCGCTGGGGCGATGATGTGGACCCGGCGTTCATTCGCCTCTCGGTCGGCTGCGAACCGGTCGAGGAGCTGTGGCAGGCCATCAACAGCAGCCTGAATGCACTGTGATTACTTCTTCTTTGGCTCGCGCAGCTCGGTGAACACATAGATCGGCAGCACGATGCTGGCGATCAGCGCCCCCAGCCAGACCAGCAGGGTCGCAGCCAACAGGTTCGAGATGCCGCCCACAGTCAGGCCGTTGGTAATCAGGTCGGTCAGCAGCAGGCCAACGAATGTCACGATCAACGCGATACCACCTTTGATCGCGGGGGCGCGTTTTTCGCCCATCTTCAGGATCAGCGGTTCGGCAATCCACTGAACCAGCGTGAAGACGATCACCACAACGATGAACGAGATCGGCCGGATCGCAAATTCGGGCAGCAAAATCGCGGCAAGCAACAACCCGATGGCGTTACCGACCAACAGGGCCAGAATGGACTTGAGTCTGCGCGTCATTGAGGTCTCCGTCAGCAATCAATTAGAAACATGAAGATATTAGCAGGATTAAGAGATTTAGCGAGGCGTTTCAAAAGCCCCTTCCTTTTGGCCTATTGAAATCGCATGATAAAACGGAACTATCAAGATCAGACCCCCACCGATGAGAGGTGAGATGAGCGACGATCCTTATTCCGTCCTTGGTGTTGCGAAAGACGCCACCGCCGCCGAAATCAAGAAAGCCTATCGGCGTATCGCAAAGGAATGTCACCCGGACCTGAAACCCGGCGACGCCGAGGCAGAGGCCAAGTTCAAGGCCGCCGCTGCTGCCTATGACCTGCTGAAAGACCCCGACACGCGCGCGCGATATGACAATGGTGAGATTGACGCCTCGGGTCAGGAACGTCCGCAGCAGCAATATTACCGCGACTATGCCGAGGCCGCCGGAAACCCCTATCGCGGACGGGCCGCGGACCCGGACGATATGTCCGACATCTTTGCCGAGTTCATGCGGGGACGCGGCGGCTTTGGCCAGCGCACACAGGACTTTCACGCGCCCGGCCACAATCGCGGCTACAGTCTGAAAATCAGCTTTCTGGATGCCGTGTTCGGGGCAAGCCAGAAGCTAACGTTGCCCGATGGCGACCGGATCGAGGTCAAAATTCCAGCAGGCATAACCGACGGCCAGACAATCCGTCTGCGGGGCAAAGGCGACCCCGGTTTCGGCGAAGGGCCGCCCGGTGATGCTCTGGTCACAGTTTCGGTCGCGCCACATCCTGTATTCAAGCGACAGGGGGACGACATCCACATCACACTGCCAATCTCGATCGACGAGGCCATACTGGGCGGCAAAGTCCCGGCCCCAACCATAGATGGCGGTGTAAATGTCAGCGTCCCTGCGCGAACCAGCAGCGGCAAAACTCTGCGATTACGCGGGAAAGGCGTCAAGAAACGCGGATCAAACGAGCGCGGAGATCAATTGATCGAGCTGACAATCTCGATGCCTGACCGAATTGACGATGAACTGAGGGGCTTTTTCGAGACTTGGCGCGAGAGCCACAGCTATGATCCGCGCAAAGGAATGCCGTCATGACCCGTTCCCTGACCGAAGAAGAACTGATCGAAACCGTTTCCCGACTGACTTCTCTGCGCTTATCCGAATACCTCGCCGCCGAGATCGTCATCCCCGAGCAAACAGACCGGGGGCTCGTCTATCACAGTCTGGACGTGGCGCGTCTTGAACTGGCCTGCGAACTGCACGAGCAGTACGATATGGAGGCGGATGCCCTGGCCATGATGATCTCACTGATCGACCAGATGCATGGGCTGCGTGCTGAACTGCGCGAGGTTTTGAGCGCGGTCGAGGCCCAGCCGGACCCTGTACGGCAGACGCTGATCGAAGTCATCGGAGCAGCGCGTTTCAGCCGGAAGTGAATGGTCAGTTCCCCACCACGTATTCCTCAGGCACGAAAAAGGTGTAATCCCGGTCCGCGACGGCTTCGTGGCAATCGTGACAATAGGAAACGGCGCTGGCGCGATCGCCCATCGTGTCCCCAAAAAGCGACCCATCCGGCATGACCATTATATATCGCCAGTCTGCCGTGTCGGGGCTGGCACCCTCGGCCAGTTTTTCCATTATGAACAACGCGCCCGGGTGCGTATTGCCTTCGTCCGTAACGGTCATGCTGTCCTTGGCCAGCACGGAACCCATCGGCAGTTTCTCACCGTCCTGCAGAGTGCCATAGTTGTGCGCCATGCGGTTTGCATAACTGTTTACAAACCGCTGCCCGTGGGTTGCCGAAATATACGGCGCATCATTGAACAAGGGCCAGTTCTGGTAATTTCTGAGTTGTTCAAGCTGCGCGGCGGCATATCCTTGCGCCATTCGCTTCTGCAAAGACTCATAAATACGCAGCGCCTCATCCTTGGAAAGCTCTGCAGGATTCTCAATCGCGAGATGCGCGTCCTCGTCGCTTGACTGAGCCGCCACCTGCTTCGCAGCAAAGCCCGCAACGGCCAAGATGCAGAGCAAATTGAGATTATGTGCTATCAACCGTGAAAACATAATGATCGCCCAACTGGTCAATTCCGTTCATTTGAAAGCCGCGCCAGGTAAAGGAAAATAATAGCGGCAAAGAACAATCTCGCCAAACTCGGTTCAATACATTCACCGCAATGTGCGCAGCCGTGAAAGAAATTCACCCGCTTTGACCAGACAAATATATCAAATTGCGCATGCAATAGACAGCGTTCAGCGCAGGAAATCTGGTATCTGGTCGCGCAAATTTTAGGCTTACTGCCCTTCCAGACCCGCTTCGGCGGCAATCTGCCTACGGGATTTCCGGGCACGCTCGGTTGCTGACTTCAACTGACCACAGGCGGCCATGATATCCTCACCGCGAGTCTTGCGGATCGGCGAGGCATAGCCCGCTTGGTAGATGATATTCGCAAAGGCCCGAATGCGGTTGTTCGAGCTGCGCTTGTAGGGCGCACCGGGCCATTCATTGAAGGGGATCAGATTGATCTTGGCCGGGATTTTGTGGCGTTTGATGTGATCAATCAGACGATGTGCGTCTTCGTCACTGTCGTTCACACCATCCAGCATCACATATTCAAAGGTGATCCGCTCGGAATTCGACACATTGGGATAACTGGCCAGCGCCTGCAGCAATTCCTCGATATTCCAGCGTTTGTTGATCGGCACCAGCACGTCGCGGGTTTCGTCGGTCGTTGCGTGGAAGGAAATGGCAAGCAAACAGCCAATCTCTTCGGCGGTGCGCGCAATTTCCGGCACCACGCCCGATGTGGATAGGGTGATCCGACGACGCGACAGGGAAATACCCTCGGGGTCCATCGCGATCTTCATCGCGTCACGGACATTTTCAAAGTTATAAAGCGGCTCGCCCATGCCCATCAGGACGATATTCGACAGAAGGCGGGTTTCGTCCTTGGGTGCGCCGGGGGTCGGCCATTCCTCAAGATCGTCGCGCGCCATCATCACCTGACCGACGATTTCCGCCGCAGTCAGGTTCCGCACCAGTTTCTGCGTCCCGGTATGGCAAAAGGAACAGGTCAGCGTGCATCCGACCTGAGACGAAATACACAGTGTCCCACGGTCTTCTTCCGGGATGTAGACCACCTCGACCTCGTGGCCTCCTGCGATCCGCACAAGGTATTTGCGGGTGCCGTCCTCAGAGATTTGCCGCGTCACCACTTCGGGGATTTCGATGACAAAGTTCTCGGCCAGTTGCGCGCGATACGCTTTGGCGAGGTTGGTCATTTCGGAAAAGTCGCGCACACCCCACTGATAGATCCACTGCCATATCTGGCCGGTGCGCATCTTGGCCTGCTTCTCAGGCGTGCCATGTTCAATCAGCACCTCACGCAAACGATCGCGGGTTAACCCGACAAGGTTCACCTTCCCCTCAGGCAACTTGCGAGGGATGGTCATGACATCTTGAGTGATCGGCGCTTTGGGCGACATAGGGCTATCTCGGCAGATTCTGGCTTGGGATGCGCCTCTATATAGGACACAGCGCAAAGATCAAAAGGAATCGTACGGATCAATTTGCAAGCCGCAACAATTCGTCCACGCGCGCCCGGCCAAGCTCAACCCGGCAGGAGGTGATGGCGATGCCTGTCCCGGACCCGCCCCCGAAAGAAGCACCCACAGCGTCGCACTGCGCGTCCCTGTATCCTAACCAAGCGTCTTGTGAGGCTTCCAAAGCGGGTTGGGCGACGACACGTTGCGTCACCTCGTCCAACTCTTTTGCGGCCTGCATCGCAATCGAAAAACTTGTCTCCAACGCCAGCCCGACACGCTTTTCCATGTCGCCGACACATGTTCCGATTTCGACCTGAGAACTGGCGTCTCCGCACTCCAAAGCAGGATCCGCTACGGCGGAGGACGAGAACAGCAAGACAAAAAAGACGAGACGCATAGCCAACCCCGGGGAAATCATTGATGCAACGGCAGCTACAATAGCACGCAACCGGCAATGACCCCAAACGCGGTTCGGTCGCATCAGCTTGGCTCATGCGACCGAAGCCCGTAGGCTAATTCAGACTGGATTCTGGTGCCGAAAGACGATCAGACCCCGGCAGGCAGGATATCACAATCCGTAGCGTCCAGCGTTTGCACCGGATCTTGCGGACCGCACTGCTCGCCGGATACCGGGTAGGTATCAGCTTCTTTTTCACACGCACTAAGAAATACGGCAGCCGTCATCAACAACGCGGCAAGAGATTTATTCAGCATATCAAGTTCCTTCGTTCTCACTGAACCGATTAGTTCAGATAATTCGGGCCCTCTCTTTGATACGGATCAAATTAAGGGTCAATATCCGACCAAAGGAATTCCCATTGAAAAACGGAACGCGCTTTTGGCAAGGTTTATTGGCTGGTACAGCGCTTTTCGGCATCTTCGATCGCAGCCGTGAACCCCAACAGCGAGAAGGTGTCCTTGGTCTGCGTACCACGCTCGGACCGGGCGGTCAGAACAGCTTCGGTGCCGCGCTTCATGGCGGCAACCACTTTCAGGTCTTCGCCTTCGGTCGCGGGCCATGCCCATTCGCCTTCGGTGATCAACTCGAACTTGGTGCCGTCAACGTCCAGATTGACTGTCGAACCGGCTGCAAAGGGATAGCCGCCAGTGAATGTGACCTGACCCTTCACTTCGGCGTTGGGGCGGTAGAAAACAAACAGCAGGATGTCGCTGCGGCGCACCGAAACAACGCGCCCTCCGCGAGTGTTCACCGTTTCCTTCGGGGCGGACACGCTCCAGCATTCGGTAGGATCATCCTCGACGAACACGCTCCAGTCCGTTTTGGCTGCCACCCGATTGGTGCTGGTCGCCTGCTGAGCGGTTGCTGTTGTGGCCATCCCTGCCACGCAAAGGCCCGCGATCACGCGGACAAGCTTTGATCCCATCTGTCCAGCCTCCTAGCTCGACCTAATACCTCATACCCACCGGAGTCGCCTGCGAACCCTGCCTAGTTCGTCTGTAAGTTGCGTATTCCGGTGATTGTCGACATACACACACTAACGCAGGTTTCGCCACAGGCGAAAGGGCGATTGGCAGAATTTTGCGCATGTTACGGAGGGTCCAGATGACGCAGCCAGTACCAATGACAGAACTGTGGCGCGGTCCCTTGCTGGAAAGCCTACATCTGGGCCACGCAGTGATCTGCGGTGACAGCGGCCAGATCGTGCAAAGCTGGGGCGATCCGAACGCGGTGATCTATCCGCGATCCTCGGCCAAGATGATCCAGGGGCTGCCGCTGATCACATCCGGGGCGGCGGCGAAATACGGGCTGAATTCCGAGCATCTGGCGCTGGCCTGCGCGTCCCACAGCGGAGCACATATTCACACAGATCGGGTGTCGGCCTGGTTGGATCATCTGGGCCTAACCGAACATGACCTGCGCTGCGGTCCGCAAGAACCGCAGGACATGGCGGCGCGCGATGGTTTGATATTGGCGGATGACACACCCTGCCAGATCCACAACAACTGCTCTGGCAAGCATTGCGGGTTCCTGACCGTGACCCAGCATATGGGGGCCGGACCGGAATACCTTGAGATCGACCACCCCGTGCAACAAGCCTGCCTGTCAGCCATCGAAGAAACAACGGGCGAAACCAGCCCGGCCTATGGGATCGACGGCTGCTCGGCCCCGAACTTTGCAACCTCGCTGACTGGGCTAGCGCGGTCGATGGCGTGGTTCGCCAGCGCCGCAGACAGGTCGGATCGGGCCAGCGATGCGGCGGCGCAACTGACGGCTGCGATGATCAAACATCCTGAACTTGTTGCCGGGGAAAGCCGCGCCTGCACCGAGCTGATGCGCGCCATGGAGGGCCGTGCAGCAATCAAGACCGGGGCCGAGGCCGTCTTTGTCGCCATCGTTCCCGAAAAACGCATGGGGGTTGCCCTAAAGATCACCGACGGCACCACGCGTGCAAGCGAATGTGCCATTGCCGCCATTCTGGTCAGCCTCGGCGTGCTAGAGGCCGATCACCCGGCCACCCGCAAGTTCATGAACGCCACGCAATACAGCCGTCGCGGTCTGGAATGTGGGCTGATCCGCCCAGCGCCGGGGTTCCCCGACTAGGCGTCACATCTCGATCTCGTGCACCTCGGCCACCTCGACCGAGCCAGAGCCGTTCACCACCATTGGGCAGCCCTTGGCCATCTCGGTTGCGGCATCCATGCTGTCGGCCTTGATGACGGTGAAGCCCGAAGCCGGGTTTGCGCCGCCATTGTCGACCACGCCGCTGGAACTGACCGTATAAGACTGGCCAACCGGGTTTCCGGGGATTTCAAGCGCTGCGCCCATATTCTGGAACCAAGCACCCCAGGCGGCCATGGTCGCTTCGATCTCGGCCGGGTCGGTCGGGGTATGGCCACCGTGATAAACAAATAGAAATTGCGGCATTTTTTCCTCCCTAATGAAATCTAATTCAACTGTGCAGCAAGCTTGTTGAGCGTCGACGTCCAGCCTTTTTCGTGGTTGGCCGCGATATCGTCGTCACCCAGATCGCGGTGATCAATGATCAGCCGTGCGCCTTGGCCAGCGGGTTCAACCAATAGCGTGACGTGGCTTTCGGCACCGCGCCGGTCCTGATCGTCATGCCAGCCCCACGTAAACCCAACGGATTTGGGCGGATCGACATGCGTGACCTGCCCCGATACCTTGAAACGCTGGCCCTCTGCGTTCTGCATCACCGAATACCACGGGCCAAGGCGTGAAAAATCCAGATTGTGTTCGGGCACATGCACGCCTTCCGGCCCCCACCACTGCAACAGCTTTTCTGCATCGCTGATCCAGGCAAACAGGTCTTTGGGGTCAATCGGGAACCCTCGTTCCAGTTTCAGGTCGGCCATGACTGCTCCTTTTCGATAGCGTCGCCCAACCGATCAAGGCTGCTTTCCCAGAATTGCCGTTTCGAGATGGTCCATTCGGCAACAGCCCGCAGCCCTTCGGCCCGGATGGAATACATGCGCTGGGTGCCGTGCACGCGTTGTTGCACCAGACCTGCCTCGCGCAGCACCTTCAAATGCCGCGAGATCGCCGCACCGGACATGCCTCGCCCCTCGATCAGATCACCGGCTGGCAATTCTCCGTCCTGCATCAACTGCTCGACGATCGAAAACCGGGTGGCATCGGACAATGCGGAAAAGGCGGTCAGAAGTGTGTTCATGACCGCTTATTAACATTTTTGTTAAATTAAGGAAAGCCTCGATGTCACGACCGGGCGAACTCGGACCGGGCGTATCCCTGCAAATATAGCAGAGCGGTCAGATCGCCATGGTTGACCCGAACATCGCATTTCTCGGCGACCGAGGGCTTGGCATGCAATGCGACACCCGTTCCGGCGCGACCCAGCATCCCAAGATCATTTGCTCCGTCGCCCACGGCAATCACATCCGCCTCGGACAAACCCAACCGTGCCGTGATCTGTTCCAGAGCGTCCACCTTGGCCTGCCGTCCCAGAATTGGCCGCTGAACGTCGCCTGTCAGTTCACCGTTCTCGGCCAGCAAGGTGTTGGCCCGGTTCTCATCGAAACCCAAGACCTCTGCGACCTTTGCTGTGAAGGCCGTGAACCCGCCTGAGACAAGCGCTGCGTATCCACCGGTTGTACGCATGGTCGCAACCAACTCTTTGCCACCGGGCATCAGGGTGATCCGTTCGGCCAGCACTTTGGCGATCACGGCCTCGTCCAGCCCCTTCAAAAGACCGACGCGTTCGGTCAACGCGCCCTCGAAATCCAGCTCTCCGTTCATCGCGCGGGCGGTGATATCCTTGACGCGGTCGCCTACGCCTGCTTCGTCCGCCAGCTCATCGATACATTCCTGCTGGATCATTGTGCTGTCCATATCGGCCAGCAGCATCTTCTTTCGCCGCCCTTCGGTGGGCTGCACAACCAGATCAACGCCCATTTTCTGCAAATCTGCCCAGACGTCCCATTGATTGTCCGGCGCCTGAGACACCGAAAACTCGGCCGCCTCGTCCGGGCTGAGCCAAACGATGTCACCCCCGCCCCACGCATTGCGCAACGACTCTGCCAGTGTCTGGTTCAGCGTCGGCGCGTCGGGGTTGGTGATCAGTGTGGCAACGTACATCTTCGGTCTCCTGCAAGTTGCCCTGCGCATATCGCAGGTGCAGCATTTTCACCAGAGACAGATTGATGCGGCCTAGCCCAGAATTCCCGGCAACCGCAGGCCATGTTCACGCGCACATTCCTTTGCGATGTCATAGCCCGCATCCGCATGACGCCACACACCTGAGGCCGGGTCGTTCCACAACACACGCTCCAACCGCCGCGCGGCGTCCTCGGTGCCATCGGCGCAGATCACGACACCGGCGTGCTGACTGAATCCCATGCCCACACCACCGCCGTGATGCAGGGACACCCATGTCGCGCCGCTTGCAGTGTTGATCAGCGCGTTCAACAGGGGCCAGTCACTCACCGCGTCAGACCCGTCCAGCATCGCTTCGGTTTCACGGTTTGGGCTGGCGACCGAGCCGCTATCCAGATGGTCCCGACCAATGACGACCGGCGCTTTCAACTCGCCATTGGCCACCATTTCGTTGAAAGCCAAACCCGCGCGGTGCCGATCGCCCAACCCGATCCAGCAGATACGGGCAGGCAGCCCCTGAAATGCGATCCGGTCCCGCGCCATGTCCAGCCAACGATGCAGGTGCTCGTTCTCAGGGAACAGTTCCTTCATCTTGGCGTCGGTCTTGTAGATATCCTCGGGGTCGCCGGACAGCGCGCACCAGCGAAACGGACCGATCCCCTTGCAGAACAGAGGGCGGATATAGGCGGGAACAAAACCGGGGAAGGCAAAAGCATTCTCCAGCCCTTCATCCTGCGCCACCTGCCGGATGTTGTTGCCATAATCCAGCGTCGGCACGCCCGCGTTCCAGAAATCCACCATCGCCGCAACGTGCTGTTTCATCGACGCGCATGCGGCCTTTTCGACCGCTTTAGGGTCTGTTTCGCGCTTGTCGCGCCATTCGGCCATCGACCATCCCACCGGCAGGTACCCGTTGATCGGGTCATGCGCGCTGGTCTGGTCCGTGACAATATCGGGACGCATCCCGCCCTCGGCCATGCGGCGGTAGATCTCGGGGAAAACTTCGGCGGCATTGCCCAGCAAACCAACCGATTTCGCCTCACCCGCTTTGGTCCAACGGTCGATCATCGCCAGCGCCTCGTCCAGCGTGTCGGCCTTTTCGTCCAGATATTTAGTCCGCAGACGGAAGTCAATGCTGTCCGGGTTGCACTCGACCGCCAGACAACAGGCTCCGGCGAAAACAGCCGCCAGAGGTTGCGCGCCACCCATACCGCCCAAACCCCCGGTCAGAATCCACCGGCCCGTCAGATCGCCGCCATAGTGCTGACGCCCGGCCTCGGCAAAGGTTTCATAGGTGCCCTGCACGATGCCTTGTGTGCCGATATAGATCCACGACCCCGCCGTCATCTGGCCGTACATCATCAAGCCCTTCTTATCGAGCTCGTTAAAATGGTCCCAGGTCGCCCAATGCGGTACTATATTGGAATTGGCGATCAAGACGCGCGGCGCATCCTTGTGCGTGCGGATAATGGCCACAGGTTTGCCGGACTGGACGATCAAGGTCTCGTCCGCCTCTAGATCCTTCAGACCAGCGACGATCGTGTCGAAATCTTTCCATGTCCGCGCCGCGCGTCCGATACCGCCATAGACCACCAGCTCATGCGGGTTTTCGGCCACATCCGGGTGCAGGTTGTTCATCAACATCCGCAGCGGAGCCTCGGTCACCCAGCTTTTGGCATTCAACTCGGGGCCGGTCGGCGGATAGACATCGCGGGTGTTTTTGCGCGGATCGCTCATATGTGGGCTCCTGTGTTGGTGAGTTCGCCTGAAAGCGCCAATTCGCTTAAACGGGACAGCATATTGCGCAGATGAGGTCGCAGGGATGCGGCGCGGTCACCTCGCCATGTCCACGGGGGCGTTTCGTCCATATACGCCCGCTGCGCGATTTCCATCTGGATCGCATGAATGCCCTCGGACGGGCGACCGTAATGGCGCGTTGTCCACCCCCCCCGAAATCGACCGTTCAGAACGGATGAGTATCCATCAGCATCAGTCGCGACGTGATGCACAGCCTGCTCAACGGCGGGATGACAACTCTGACCGCCATTTGTGCCCGTATTGAACACCGGTAGTTCGCCCTCAAACAGATATGGGATCACGGATCGGATCGAGTGACAATCGAACAGGATCGCAACGCCGTGGCGATTACGGACCCGCTCCAACTCTTGCTGCAGGGCATCGTGATATGGCGCGTGGAACGCCTGCCGTCGGCTTTCCGTTTCGTCCGCCGAAGGGTCCTGACCCTCAACCCAAATCGGGCGCCCGTCAAAATCCGTCAAAGGCACAAGCGTCGTCGTATTCTGCCCCGGATACAATGACGCCCCGTCCGGTGCACGATTGGCGTCAATGACATAGCGATGGATGTTGGACTGAACGACGGAAACCCCGTCGAAAACCCCTTCATAGAGCCTGTTTATGTGCCAATCGGTATCGGCGAGGTCGCGGCCGGTGTCGTTCAGGCGCGCCGCAATATCGGCGGGCACAAACGTCCCGCCATGAGGTTGCCCCAGCACGATCGGGCTGTCGCCCCGTAGAACGCTGACCACTTGCATCAGTTAAGCTCCGGCATCGGGGTGCCCACCGCCCTCAGGATATCCCCGTCGGCGACCAGCCTTTTTGCGGCCTCAAGGTCCGGGGCCAGATAGCGATCATCCTTTAGCGGGTCGATGTCCGCGCGCAGCCGCTTGATGACCTGCTGCAATGGCGCGCTAGTCCTAAGCGGTGCGCGAAATTCCACGCCCTGAGCAGCGCACAGCAGTTCAACCCCCAGAATGTAGCTTAGGTTATCGACCATCCGCATCAGACGTCGCGCCCCATGCGCCGCCATCGAGACGTGGTCTTCCTGGTTGGCGGATGTCGGTGTGCTGTCTGTGACGCAGGGGTTCGCCAGATGCTTGTTTTCGCTCATCAACGCGGCTGTGGTGACTTCGGCGATCATCAGGCCCGAGTTCAGACCCGGTTCGGGCGTCAGGAAGGGCGGCAGATCAAAGCTAAGGGTCGGATCAACCATGAGCGCAATACGGCGCTGCGCGATAGCGCCGATTTCAGACAGGGCCAGCGCGATCATATCCGCCGCAAAACCCACGGGTTCGGCATGAAAGTTACCGCCTGACAGAATTGCATCCTCAAGCACCAGCGGATTGTCCGTGGCGGCGTTGGCCTCAATCTCAAGCGTGGCCGCCGCCTGACGCATGACACCCATCGCTGCGCCCGTGACCTGCGGCTGGCACCGGATGCAATACGGATCCTGAACGCGTGTATCCCCGTCACGATGGCTCTCACGTATTTCGGACCCGGCCAGAATTGATCGCATGGCTCCGGCGGCTTCGGTTTGCCCGCGGTGACCGCGCAGGGCGTGAATTTCGGGCCGCAGAGGGGCGGTAGAGCCCATGATCGCGTCCGTCGAAAGCGCTGAAATGGCCAGAGCGTTCTGGGCCGCGCGCCAGGCTTCAAACAATCCGGCCAACGCGTATGCGGTTGAGAACTGGGTTCCGTTAATAAAGGCCAACCCTTCTTTCGGTCCAAGTTCAACAGGCTCTAACCCAACCGATTTCAGCGCGTCGCCACCGGGCAATACGCGGCCATCGACATCGGCCTCACCCTCTCCGATCAACACGGCTGTCATATGCGCCAGCGGGGCAAGATCGCCAGAAGCACCCACAGAACCCTGCGCAGGAACAACCGGAGTAACCCCGCGCTCTAGCATATTTTGCAACAGCTCGATCATGTCCCAACGCACGCCCGACGCTCCGCGCCCGAATGAGATCAGCTTGAGCGTCATCATCAGCCGTGTAATGCGGCGGGGCACGGCAGGCCCGACGCCACAGCAATGGCTGAGGATCAGGTTGCGCTGCAGCTTGGCCGTGTCATCCGCTTTGATCTTATGGCTCGCCAGTTTGCCAAAACCGGTGTTGACGCCATAGACCGCCGCCTGTCCTGCGGCGGCTTCCTGAACGCGCGCCGCTGCCGCATCGACGACCGGTCTACACCCGTCTTTCAGAAAGGCCGAATCCTGCGTGCGATAGATTTCCGCGAGATCAGACAGCGAAACCTGCCCCGGCACCAAAGCGTAGCGCGTCATACCTGACCTCCAAATATGCGCGTGTGCAGAGGGTTGAAGCCGATCCGGTATGGCAACTCTGCCGGATGCTGAACATCCCACAC
This sequence comes from Ruegeria sp. CL6, assembly GCF_056536465.1. NCBI lineage: Bacteria > Pseudomonadati > Pseudomonadota > Alphaproteobacteria > Rhodobacterales > Roseobacteraceae > Ruegeria > Ruegeria sp. CL6. Next base: position 38,921 of record NZ_JBQFPR010000006.1, on the reverse strand, counting down.
CGCCAGATCAGCGCGCTGACCGACAGCGATCGTGCCGGCATCCCTTAGCCCAAGCGCCAGGGCTGCGTTCCGGGTGACCCCGGCCCATGCTTCTTCGGGTGTTAGGCGGAACAGGATGCAAGCCATGTTCATCGTCAGCAAGATCGAGGCCAGCGGAGACGACCCCGGGTTGCAATCGGTCGCCAACGCGATGGGTACTCGACTGTCCCTGAGCATCTGCACCGGAGGAACCTGCGTTTCACGCAAAGTGTAGAACGCCCCCGGCAAAAGCACTGCAACGGTACCAGCTTCTGCCATCGCGGATACGCCGTCGCTGTCCAGATACTCGATATGATCAGCGGACAAAGCCCCATAGCTGGCCGCCAGCTTTGCCCCGCCAAGATTAGAAAGCTGTTCGGCATGCAGTTTAACGGGCAGCCCAAGGTGCTTGGCTTCGTCAAAAACAACAGCAATCTGGTCGGGTGAAAAAGCTATTCCTTCACAAAAGCCGTCCACCGCATCCACCAGCCCCTCGGCCTGCGCCGCGCGCAGGGTTGGGAGGCAGACCTCGTTCAGATAGTCGTCTGGCCGGCCCGCAAAGTCAGGTGGCACGGCATGCGCGCCCAAAAAGCTTGTTCTGACCCGAACCGGGCGAACCTGCCCGATCTGTCGCGCCACGCGCAGCATTTTCAGTTCGGTTTCAGTATCCAGCCCATAACCGGATTTGATTTCGATGCAGGCGGCACCTTCCGCAATCAAAGCATCAACGCGGATCAGGGCATCTGCCAAAAGCTCTGCTTCGCTGGCCTTCCGAGTCGCCGTGACCGTCGACAGGATTCCGCCCCCCGCGCGGGCGATCTGTTCGTATGAGGCACCGTTCAGCCGCATCTCGAACTCTGCTGCCCGGTTACCGCCGAATACAATATGTGTGTGGGCGTCGATCAGGGCCGGTGTCATCAACCTGTCCCCAAAATCCGTGCTTGGCCACGCCGAGTATTGCTGAGGCAAGGCCGACTTGGGGCCGACCCACGCAATTCTCTCACCTTCGACCGCAACCGCCATGTCCCGGGCCAAACCATATGGCTCTGATCCCGGCACCATCGAGGCCACCTGAGAACAGAAAAGGACCGATTGTGCCGCCATGACGATTCCTTGGGGTTTCCGTTGCAATTTGTCATTTCGTATATGTATAATTATTTAAAGTCTACACAAATTGGGATACTGATGTCGATCCACGCCAAAACTGCCTTGTTAGGCTCTGATTGGGTCCATGATCTTTGGGTCAAGGTCGAGCATGGCCAGATATCGCAGATACAAACCGGGGTCGGGGCCAAGTCAGATGACGTGCGCGTGGATGTTCTGCTGCCAGCCTTGGCCAACCTGCACAGCCATGCGTTCCAAAGGGCCATGGCAGGCATGACCGAAGTGCGCGCAACCGGGCGCGAGAGCTTTTGGACGTGGCGCACGCTGATGTACCGCTTTCTGGACAGGCTGAACCCAAAGCAGGTTCAGGCCATCGCAGCGCTGGTCTTCATGGAGATGCAGGAGGCCGGATACGCCTCGGTGGGTGAGTTTCACTATGTCCACCATCAACCCGGAGGGCGGCCCTACGACACGCTTTCCGAACTCAGCCAGCGCGTCTTTGCCGCCGCAAGTCAGACCGGCATCGGATTGACCCATCTGCCGGTACTATACACCCATGGCGGCGTGCGGCAGGAGCCTCTGACCGGTGGGCAATTGCGATTTGGCAACTCGGCAGATCGGTTTCTAAGGCTGGTTGAAGAGTGCCAAAAGGCTCTGCCCCATTCGGATTCTGTAATCGGGGTCGCGCCCCACTCCCTGCGCGCGACCACGGCGCAGGACATTCAGACCCTACTCGACGCACGACCAAGCGGTCCTGTGCATATTCACATCGCTGAACAGATGCAGGAGGTCGCCGACGTCGAAGCCGCCCTTGGCGACCGTCCTGTTGGCTGGCTACTCAGCAACTTTGACGTGGATAGCCGCTGGTGCCTGATCCATGCGACGCACATGACCAACGCGGAAACGCAGCGGTTGGCGCAGTCCAAAGCCGTGGCTGGGTTGTGCCCGATCACCGAGGCCAACCTTGGGGACGGTATCTTCAACGGGGCGGAGTTCATCAGCAATGGTGGGCGATTCGGCATCGGATCAGACTCTAATATTAGGATTTCACTGCCCGAGGAGCTTCGGATGCTGGAGTATTCGGAACGCCTCCGCGACCGGGCGCGCACCATTATGGTTTCGCCAGAAGGATCGGTTGGCCATGCCCTTTATACCGGTGCCGCGGCTGGCGGCGCACAGGCGCTGGGGCGTAACAGCGGGGAAATCGCGGTGGGCAAAATAGCCGACCTTGTCGCCATCGATCGCACCCACCCGACGTTGTGTGCCTTGCGTGACGATCAGGTGCTGGACGGTCTGTGTTTTGCAGCCCCGGATGGGTTGGTGACAGACCTGTGGTCGGCAGGACGCCATATGGTGCGACAAGGGCGACACATTCATCGTGAACAGATCATCCCAGCGTACCGGGCAGCGATTGCGGAACTGCTAAGCGAACTCTAAGACAAGGCACCAAAGCCGAGGCCACATGACCCAATCCGCCGAAAACACCAGCTACAAAGACATCAAGAAGACCGTTCTGGCACGTATTCGGTCTGGTGAGTGGCAGCCGGATTCGCTGCTGCCGAATGAGTCGGAACTTGCCACCGAATTCTCGTGCACCCGCACCACCGTCAACCGGGCGCTGAGGGAACTGGCCGAAGAAGGATATCTGGAACGCCGCCGCAAAGCCGGTACGCGAGTCCTGAGCGCACCGCAACGTCAGGCGCGGTTCACCATCCCCATGGTCCGAGACGAGGTTGAGGCGTTGGGCGGAACCTATCGCTATGCGCTGGTGTCCTGCGATCAGAAAACAGCCCCCGACTGGCTGGCCGCGCGGCTTGCCCTATCGCCGGGTCAGGACGTCGTGCATGTGCGCTGCATGCACTATTCGGGCAACACGCCGTTTCAGTACGAAGACCGCTGGATCGTCACCGACAGCGTGCCGCAGGTGAAGCAGGCTGATTTCTCAGAGATCGGCCCGAATGAATGGCTGATCCAGACCGTGCCTTTTACCAATGTGGAACTGACCTTTCTGGCCAGCCGCGCCAATGCAGCTCTGGCTGACTTTCTGGATGTTGCCGAAGGGGAGCCGGTTTTCACAGGCGAACGTATCACATGGCTTGAGGGGCAGCCTGTAACCTTTGCCAAGATGTATTTTGCCGCCGGGTACCGCATGACCACTCAGTTCTGAGAGGTTCTGGGTTTTCGCAATTTTGACTTTACCGCCCCCGCATTCCAAGCCAGATTCAGAACCGGACAATCCGGCATAAGGACTGATGGCATGGGCAACCCGCTCTATGATCGCTTGTTTGGCATTCACGCGGGCAAAGATACCCCGTTCCTGCATATGCCAGATGGTCAGACGCTAACCCATGCCGCATTTCTGGACATGGCGGCGCGGATCGCGAACGCATTGACCGGATACGGCCTGGAACCCGGCGACCGAGTAGCCGTTCAGGTAGAAAAGTCGCCCGAAGCCTTGGCCGTCTATGCCGCTTGTGCGCAAACCGGGTTGGTCTTTCTGCCGCTCAACACGGGATACACGGTTGGCGAGCTGACTTATTTTATCGAAAACAGCGGTGCGTCGCTGGTCCTTTGTGATCCCCGGACCGAAGCGGACCTTGCGCCGATCGCCCAAGCGCAAAATGCGCGGCTTGAAACTCTGAGCGCTGACGGCAAAGGCAGCCTCATGCGGCGTGCGCTTGGCATGTTGCCCGCCTTTGAACCGGTTCGGCGGACCGAGGATGACTTGGCGGCCTTCCTTTATACCTCGGGCACGACCGGGCGGTCCAAGGGGGCGATGCTGTCGCAGGCCAACCTGCTGTCCAATGCCGACACTTTGGTGCAGGAATGGCGTTTCACCCGCGACGATGTGCTTTTGCATGCGCTACCGATCTTTCACACACACGGGCTGTTTGTGGCGACAAATGTGGCGCTGGCCTCGGGCGGGTCGATGATCTTTCTGCCAAAATTCGATCTGGACGACGTACTGCGCCTGATGCCGCAGGCCACATCCATGATGGGCGTCCCGACCTTTTACACGCGCCTGCTGGCGGATGATCGTTTTACCGGCGATCTGGCGCAGCACATGCGGCTGTTCATATCAGGCTCGGCCCCGCTGCTTGCAGAAACGCATGAAAGGTTCGAGGCCCGCACCGGCCATCGCATCCTTGAACGCTATGGCATGACCGAAACCAACATGAACACATCCAACCCCTATGACGGGGAACGCCGGGCCGGAACAGTTGGCTTTCCCCTGCCGGATGTCGAGCTCAAGGTCACCGATCCGGAAACCGGGGTCGAGCGTCCTCAGGGCGAAATCGGAATGATCGAGGTGCGCGGCCCCAATGTATTTCAGGGTTATTGGGGCATGCCGGAAAAGACTGCTGCTGAATTGCGCAAGGATGGGTTCTTTATCACCGGTGACCTCGGACATGTGGACGCGGACGGTTACGTTCACATCGTCGGGCGTGGCAAAGACCTGATCATCTCGGGCGGGTACAACATCTATCCCAAAGAGGTTGAGCTGGTGCTGGATGATCAACCCGGCGTGCTGGAAAGTGCCGTGATCGGCGTACCGCACCCGGACTTTGGTGAAACCGTTTTGGGGATTCTGGTACCGGAACCCGGCCAAACGCCCGACATCGCGTTGGTTGAGGCTAATGTACAGAAAGCCTTGGCTCGTTTCAAGCATCCGCGCAAGCTGATCGTGCTGGACGAACTGCCCCGCAATACGATGGGCAAAGTTCAGAAAAACATCCTGCGGGACAGGTATCAGGATCTGTTTACACAGGCATAAGCGGCACCCGCCCGCGATCCGTCAAACGCCAGCACTGCTGCCCTTGGAAAACGGCCGATGTCAACGGTTGGCCGTAACCTGCGCCCGTATCCAGATTGACCCGATTGCCGCAATGTTCGACCTGATCCACCGGCGTATGCCCATGTACGATCAACCACGGATGCGCTCTCTTATCCTCAAGAAATTCGTGCCGAATCCAAACCAGATCATTCTCGGACTGCTTGTCCAGTGGCACACCGGGACGAATTCCGGCATGAACGAACAGCAGGTCATCTTCCACGTGGTAATGCGGCAGCGCATTGATGAAATCCAGATGCGCCTGCGGCACCGCGTGACGCGCGCGTTCATGGACTTGATAAATGCGATCTGCGTCGTCGACCGTGACCCCGTAAGAGGCCAACGTCTCGCGCCCGCCCAGACGCGGATGCAACCAGCTAAGCGTGATCGGCAGATGCGTATCGGCGATCTCGGCCGCCTGAACGAACCGCGCCATCATCCTGTCGTGGTTCCCCTTGATCATCACCCAGTTCCGCCCCGCGCGCAGACCTTCGATCAAAAGGTCCAGCACGCCGCGACTGTTCGGTCCCCGGTCCACATAATCGCCAAGGAATACGACACGCGCATCGGCACCGCCATCCTCCTCGATCCGCGAAAGCGCGTCGTGCAACATATCAAGCTGCCCGTGGATATCTCCTATCGCGTAGATTGGGGTCATCACTGCCTCGCCTTTCTTGTGGGTCATGCGATTGTGGCCCATTCAGGTAAACGCAAAAAGACAATGCCCGCGCTTTTTGGGCGCGGGCATCAAGTTGGTTGTTATTCAGAGCCGTTTAAGCAACATCGAATTGCAACGGCTTGATCTGGGTGAACAGACCGGTTTCTGCCAGCTTTGCGCGCGCGTCGGCCGGGACGGGTTCATCCACATACAGCAGCGCGATCGCTTCTCCGCCCGCTTCGGTCCGACCAAGGGTGAAGTTGGCAATGTTGACGTCGCTCTCTCCCAGCGTCTGACCCAGTGCGCCGATGATGCCGGGCACGTCTTCGTTGGTGGTATAGAGCATATGCGCACCCACCTCGGCGTCGATATTGATGCCTTTGATCTGGATGAAGCGCGGCTTGCCGTCGCTGAAAACAGTTCCGCCGATGGACCGCTCGCGCTTTTCCGTAACGACGGTCACCTTGATGTACCCCTCGAACGCGCCCGATTTGTCCTGATTGGTGGTCGAGATCTTGATGCCGCGTTCCTTGGCGACAACCGGGGCCGAGACCATGTTCACCTCGGGATTGAATTTCTTCATGATCCCCGCCACGACCGAACAATTCAGGGCCGCAAGATTCATTTCAGCCGCGACACCGTCATAAAGGATGTTGATCGCCTTGATCGGTTCATCCGTCATCTGACCGATGAAGCTGCCCAGATGTCCGGCCAGCTTGATCCACGGCCCCATGACCTTGGCTTCCTCAGCCGTTACGCTGGGCATGTTCAGCGCGTTTTCCACGGCTCCGGTCAGCAGATAATTCGAGATCTGCTCGGCCACCTGCAGCGCCACGTTTTCCTGCGCTTCGGTCGTTGCCGCGCCAAGGTGAGGCGTGCAGACCACGTTGGGCAAGTTGAACAGGGCGTTTTCCTTGGCCGGTTCTTCGCTGAACACGTCGAAGGCCGCGCCAGCGACATGACCCGATTGCAGCAGCTCGGCCAACGCGTCCTCATCGACCAGACCGCCACGGGCACAGTTCACGATGCGAACGCCCTTCTTGGTCTTGGCCAGGTTCTCACGGCTGAGGACATTGCGGGTCTGGTCGGTCAGCGGCACGTGCAGCGTGATGAAATCAGCCCGCGCGAGCAATTCATCCAGCTCGACCTTTTCGATACCCATCTTGGCGGCTTTCTCCTCGCCCAGATAAGGGTCATAGGCGACCACTTTCATTTTCAGACCCAGCGCACGCTCGCAGACGATCCCGCCGATATTGCCCGCGCCGATGACGCCAAGGGTCTTGTTGGTCAGCTCGATCCCCATGAATTTCGACTTTTCCCACTTGCCCGCATGGGTCGAGGTGCTGGCCTCGGGGATTTGCCGCGCCACGGCGAACATCATCGCAATCGCGTGTTCGGCGGTGGTGATCATGTTGCCGAACGGCGTGTTCATCACGATCACGCCCTTCTTGGACGCCGCTTCCTTATCGACATTGTCGGTGCCGATTCCGGCACGGCCGATGACTTTCAGATTGTCGGCTTTTTCCAGCAGGGTCGGCGTAACCTTGGTGGCCGAACGGATGGCAAGGCCGTCATACTGACCGATCACCTCGGCCAGTTTGTCCTTGTCCTTGCCCAGATCGGGCATGAAATCCACATCAATGCCGCGATCGCGGAAGATCTGCACGGCGGTTTCGCTGAGCTTGTCAGATACGAGTACTTTGGGGGCCATATTCTCTGGTCCTTGAATTGTATGGAGGGTCCGGGCCGGATGCGGCCCGGTAAAATATCAAGCAGCTTCGGTTTGCGCCGCGATCTCGGCTTCAAAAGCCCAGGCCAACCACGGCAGCATCGCCTCGATATCCGAGGTTTCGACCGTACCGCCGCACCAGATGCGCAGGCCAGCAGGGGCATCGCGATAGGCTCCGATATCCAGCGCGATGTTCTCGGCCTCCAGCCGTTTGGCCACGGCTTTGGCGAATGTCGCACCATCTTGAATACGCGGATCGGTGAATTTCAGGCAGACGGACGTATTCGACTGCGTCGCTGCATCCTCGGCCAGGTTTGCGATCCAGTCATTCTGATCACAGAACGCATGCACAGCACCCGCATTGGCATCGGCCCGGGCGATCAGCCCTTGCAGGCCGCCAACCGAGCGCGCCCAGTCCAGCGCGAACAGGTAGTCCTCAACCGCCAGCATAGAAGGCGTGTTGATCGTGGCCCCGGTAAAGATGCCGTCGATCAGCTTGCCGCCCTTGATCAGGCGGAAAATCTTGGGCAGCGGCCATGCGGGGGTGTAGCTTTCCAACCGCTCCACTGCGCGGGGGCTGAGGATCAGCATCCCGTGGGCCGCTTCGCCGCCCAGCACTTTCTGCCAGCTAAAGGTGGTTACATCCAGCTTGTCCCACGGCAGGTCCATTGCAAAGGCGGCGCTTGTTGCGTCACAAATCGTCAGACCCTGACGGTCATCCGCGATCCAGTCGCCATTGGGAACCCGCACGCCCGAAGTCGTGCCGTTCCACGTAAACACCACGTCATTGGCAAAATCGATCGAGGCCAGATCAACGATCTGTCCGTAGTCGGCGGTCTTCACCTCGGCGTCGATCTTCAGTTGCTTGACCACGTCGGTGACCCAGCCTGCACCGAAGCTTTCCCAAGCCAGCATCTCGACCTTGCGTTCGCCCAGCAGCGACCACAACGCCATCTCAACCGCGCCAGTGTCCGACGCGGGAACGATGCCGATCTTGTAATCTGCCGGAATGCCCAGCACCTCGCGCGTGCCTTCGATGGCCGCCTTCAGCTTGTCCTTGCCAACAGCGGCACGGTGCGACCGGCCCAATGCGGCATCGGCCAGCTTGCTCAGATCAAATGTGGGGGGTTTGGCGCAGGGGCCCGAGGAAAAACGCGGATTCGCCGGCCGCGTGACCGGTTGTTCGATAGTCATCTGTATTATCCTTCCAGATACACGCCCCTCGTTGGGGAGGGGTGTCCCACCGCCACTCCTAGAAACCCTGCCGCAATGCAGCAAGTAGAAAAGACACTTCATTGCCGAAAAACGACACGTCTACGGACATAAAACGCGATCAAAAGTTTCCGATAGGCGTCGGCTGCGAGGCCATTTGCCGACTCGCCGCTGGCAATTGACTGTTTTTTAGGCACTCTGCTCGTGGCTTCAACGGATTGCCCTCTGATCTCTTGTGATCAGACGAAGGGCCGGTGAAAAGGTGCCATGCCTGACACCCTGACCATTGTAGTCGTAGAAGAAGACCGCGAACGTGCAATCGCTATCGTAGATGCCCTCAAAGCGTCCGGCGCATATGATGTGCATGTCATCGGGAACGTATCGAGCCTTGCGCGCAAGATCGCGGCTCTGACGCCGGATGTGGTGCTGATCGACATCGACAACCCGACCCGAGATATGCTCGAGGAACTCACGCTGGCTTCTGGCCCGCTAGAGCGACCGGTGGCAATGTTCGTCTCGGGCGCGGCGGGCGATCTGGCATCAACGGCGATTGAGGCCGGGCTTTCGGCCTACGTCGTGGACGGGATGCAGCCTGACCGATTGAAACCTGTTCTGGACGCTGCCATCGCCCGTTTCCAGATCGTGCGTCAGATGCGTCGGGAACTGGCCGAGACCAAGCGCGCGCTGGAAGAACGAAAGGTTATAGACCGCGCCAAGGGTCTGCTGATGAAGGCGCGCGGGGTCGAAGAAGAAGAAGCCTACGCCCTGCTGCGCAAGGCCGCTATGGATCAAGGCCGCCGGGTGGCAGACGTGGCCGAGGCTTTGGTCACCGCATCGGGGTTGCTGTCATGAATGCTGTTACACTCCCCGTTGCCTACGTCCCGCTGGTAGATGCAGCGCCCCTGATTGTTGCCCACGAAATGGGGCTGGCCCGAGCGGAAGGGATCGAGCTGGAATTGATTGCCGCGCCGTCGTGGTCATCCGTCCGGGACATGCTGGCGTTTGGGCGCGTGGATGCCGCGCATTTGCTTTCCCCTGTTCCCGTGGCGATGGCCTTGGGGCTGGGCGGGGTGACACAGCCGCTGTCGGCCGTTTCGGTCCTGTCGGTCAATGGTGACGTTATCGGCATCAGCCGCGCGCTGGAAAACCGCCTGCGGGAAACCGGCTATGATTTCGACTTCCACGACCCGTTCAAAGCCGCCGCTGCGCTGGCCTCGGTAACCGACCGTCCTTTGGTCTTTGGTGTGCCATTTCCCTTTTCCCTGCATGTCGAGTTGCTGCACTGCTGGATCGAAGCCACCGATTTGTCCCGCGTCGGCATAGAGGTGCGCACGATTCCCCCGCCATTGATGGCCCAGGCGCTGGCCGAAGGCGATGTTGACGCGTTCTGCGTGGGCGAACCGTGGGGCTCGGTCGCCATGGAATCCCAAGCGGGTGCTCTATTGTTGCCGGGTCAGGCGATATGGGCCTTTGCGCCGGAAAAAGTGCTGGCCGTTCGCACCGAATGGGCAGACACGGAACCGCATTTGCTGGGCAAGCTGATGCGCGCGGTGTGGCGCGCCGGCCGCTGGCTGCACCGCCCGGGCAGCAACACTGCCGCCGCCGAGATTCTTGCGCGCGACACTTATCTGAACCTGTCCTCTGAACTTATCGACCGCGCATTGTCGGGCCGTTTCACGATTTCAGGACAGGCCGAACAGCGCGAGGTTCCCGGATTCGTCGAGTTCCACGATGGAGCTGCGAACTTTCCCTGGCGCAGCCAAGCCAAGTGGATCGCCCAGCGCCTGGCACAGCGGTACAATCTTGATCCGCACATGGCGCTTGCACAGGCGGGCAGTGTTTTTCGCAGCGATATTTATCGAAGTCAGCTTGCTGGAATCGGTGCCGATCTGCCCGGTGCGTCAGAAAAGCTGGAGGGCGCGATTCGGGAAACGACCCCCGTGGCGTCGCATAACGGGCAATTGTCGTTGAAGCCGGATGCTTTTTTGGATGGGCGCATTTTTGACCCACAGGACATCTGATGCACAAAAATTATGCAACGCCCTGCGCCAGATGGTGCAAACGCAGAATTTGACGCCGCGTCGCAGCAAATGCACTTGAACTGAACCGCCCGGTTTCGCACCCTGCCTCCATCGGTACGCAATGGCGTGTACCCTTAGAATTCCTCCCAAAGATTGGGAACGACTGAGCAGAGCCGCTCACTCTCTGGCCCCTCCTCCCGGCCAGAGCGTGCAGCGGCTTTTTGTTTTTTACCCCCCTCCCGGATGACCGGGACCAACAGAAAAGGGACAGACCCACATGAAGCGATTCCTCGCTGGCCTTGTCGCCACCACCGCCCTGATCAGCCCAGCCCTGGCCGAGACGCTGGAACTGGAGAAAGACGAACTGACCTTCGGCTTTATAAAACTGACCGACATGGCTCCGCTGGCCGTAGCCTACGAGAACGGCTATTTCCTCGAAGAGGGTCTGTTCGTGACGCTGGAAGCGCAGGCCAACTGGAAAGTGCTGCTGGACGGCGTGATCGACGGGCAACTGGACGGTGCGCATATGCTGGCCGGTCAGCCTCTGGCCGCGACCATCGGCTACGGCACCGAAGCGCATATCGTCACCCCTTTCTCGATGGACCTGAACGGCAACGGCATCACGGTGTCGAACGAGATCTGGGAAGAAATGAAGCCGAACATCCCCACCATGGATGACGGTCGCCCGCAGCACCCGATCTCGGCCGAGGCTCTGGCCCCGGTGGTCGAGAAGTACAAGTCCGAAGGCAAGCCCTTCAACATGGGCATGGTTTTCCCCGTTTCGACCCACAACTATGAACTGCGCTACTGGCTGGCGGCTGGTGGCCTGCATCCGGGGTATTACAGCCCCGAGAATGTAACAGGCCAGATCGGTGCGGACGTGTTCCTGTCGGTAACCCCTCCGCCACAGATGCCTGCAACACTGGAAGCGGGCACCATCTATGGGTACTGCGTGGGTGAACCGTGGAACCAGCAAGCCGTGTTCAAAGGCATCGGCGTGCCGGTCATCACCGACTATGAACTTTGGAAGAACAACCCAGAAAAAGTCTTCGGCATCACCGCTGAATTCGCCGAGGAATATCCGAACACGACGCGCGCTGTGACCAAAGCTCTGATCCGTGCTGCGATCTGGCTGGACGAAAACGACAACGCCAACCGCCCCGCAGCGGTCGAAATGCTGAGCCAACCGGAATATGTGGGTGCCGATTACGACGTGATCGCGAACTCGATGACCGGGACGTTTGAATATGAAAAGGGCGACAAGCGCGAAGTACCCGACTTCAACGTGTTCTTCCGCTACAACGCGACTTACCCGTTCTATTCGGACGCCATCTGGTACCTGACCCAGATGCGCCGCTGGGGTCAGATCGCCGAGCCGCAGACCGACGCATGGTATGATGAGGTCGCCAAGTCCGTTTATCGCCCCGACATCTATCTGGACGCCGCCCGTATGCTGGTGGACGAAGGTCTGGCGAATGAGGCCGACTTCCCCTGGGACAGCGATGGCTACAAGGCTCCGACGCCTGCCGAAGATATCATCGACGGCATCCCCTATGACGCACGCCAACCCAACGCCTATCTGCAAAGCCTGCCGATTGGCCTGAAAGGCGAGCAGGTCGTCGTAGGCACCGAAGTTCAGGGCTAACTCCCCTCGCTCCCCGGCCCTGCGTGGTCGGGGGGCACCAATCCCAATACAGAATTCCACCCCCGCCCGGCGCCATGTGTCCGGGCCAGGAGACCGCAAGATGACAGCAATCGACCACGATACGCTATCCAACGAGGCCGAACGCGAAGCCCGCAAAGCGCGCCTTTTCACCCGGATCAACGCCGCCGACAAATGGTTCCAGGTTCTGGGCCTTGCCTGGATCACACCTATTCTAAGGGCAACCGCAGGCGACAACCCCCGCGCACAAATGGGCGAAATCTGGCGTCTGCTGGCGGTGCCGTTGCTGGCCATCTGCGCCTTTTTGCTGCTCTGGGGTACGCTAGCGCCCAAGGTGCAGACCTCGTTGGGCGCGGTCCCCGGACCGGCACAAGTCTGGGACGAAGCTGTCAGCCTGCATCAGGACGCGCAGGCCAAGGCCGCCAAAAAAGCCAAGTTCGAGGCGATGGTTGAAAAGCGCAACCAAAAGCTGATCGAAGCGGGTCAGGCGGACAAGGTCAAGAATGTCGCCTATACCGGCGCGCCGAGCTATTACAACCAAATCTGGACCTCGATCAAAACGGTCTTCTTCGGCTTTCTGATCGCGACCATCGTCGCCGTTCCGCTTGGTATCGCTGCCGGTCTGTCGCCCACGGCGAATGCTGCGCTGAACCCGCTGATCCAGATTTTCAAACCCGTCTCGCCACTGGCCTGGTTGCCGATCGTCACCATGATCGTCTCGGCCGTTTACGTGACCAACGACGGCTGGTTCGCGAAATCCTTCCTGATCTCGGCCATCACGGTGACGCTGTGTTCGCTGTGGCCGACGCTGATCAACACCTCGCTGGGTGTGGCGTCGATCGACAAGGATCTGGTGAACGTGTCCAAGGTTCTGAAAATGAACACCTACACCAAGATCACCAAGCTGGTGCTGCCTTCGGCCCTGCCGCTGATCTTCACCGGTTTGCGCCTGTCGCTGGGTGTCGGCTGGATGGTCCTGATCGCGGCCGAGATGCTGGCGCAGAACCCCGGTCTGGGCAAATTCGTCTGGGATGAGTTCCAGAACGGCTCGTCCAGCTCGCTGGCCAAAATCATGGTGGCTGTCTTCACCATCGGCATCATCGGCTTCCTGCTTGACCGGGTGATGTACGCGCTGCAGTCGCTGTTCACATTCTCGAACAACCGGTGACCGATATGGCTGTGATCGACTTCAAGAATGTCAGCAAATCCTTCGGGACCGGCACCGCCGCGACGGATGTGCTGAAAGACATCAACCTCTCGGTTCAGGAAGGTGAGTTCGTGGTTTTGCTGGGCTTTTCCGGCACAGGCAAGACCACGCTAATCAACCTGATGGCGGGGATCGAGTTCCCGTCGAAAGGCACTGTCACCTACCGCGAGAAACCCATCACTGGCCCCGCTCCCGAGCGGGGGGTGATCTTCCAGAACTACTCGCTGATGCCTTGGCTGACGGTGACGGGCAATGTGCGGCTGGCCGTGGACGCAGTCTTCCCCAAGATGCCCAAGGCCGAGAAAGAGGAAAAGGTTGCCCATTTCATCAAGATGGTCGGCCTGAGCCACGCCGCCGCCCGCCGCCCTGCCGAACTGTCGGGCGGGATGCGCCAACGGGTAAACGTCGCCCGCGCGCTGGCGATGGACCCCGAGGTTCTGCTCTTGGACGAGCCGCTTTCGGCCCTGGACGCGCTGACCCGTGGCAATCTGGCGGAAGAGATCGAAAGAATCTGGGAGGCCGACCGCAAGACCTGTGTCCTGATCACCAATGACGTGGACGAGGCGATCCTGCTGGCTGACCGCATCATCCCGCTGAACCCCGATGGCACGCTTGGGACCGAGTTCAAGGTCTCGATCCCCCGCCCGCGCGATCGTTCCGCCATGAACCATGACGAAACGTTCAAGGCACTGCGTGGTGAGGTTACGAAATACCTGATGGACGTAGGTATCGAGGCCAAGGTCGAAGGCACCAAGACCCTACCCGACGTGACCCCGATCCACGGCATCCCCAATGCGCTGAAAGAGGCGCAGGAGGGCTTGATCGAGGAGCGCTATCTGGACTTCAGCCAGTTGCACAAGGTCTACCCCACACCCAAAGGCCCGCTGACCGTGGTCGAGGACTTTAACCTGAAACTCAACCGGGGTGAGTTCATCTCGCTGATCGGTCACTCGGGTTGCGGCAAGTCCACGGTTCTGACCATGGCCGCAGGTCTTAACGGAATCTCGAAAGGCGCGATCAAACTGGATGGCCGCCACGTCGAAGGCGCAGACCCCGAACGCGCGGTTGTATTCCAGTCGCCCTCGCTGTTCCCATGGTTGACCGCCAAGGAAAACGTCTCGGTCGGTGTAGACCGCGTCTATCCGCGTGCAAGCCAGGCGGAACGGCAGGATGTGGTTGAATACTATCTGGAACGGGTCGGCCTGGCCGATGCGATGGACAAATCCGCGGCCGAGCTTTCAAACGGGATGCGTCAACGAGTGGGCATTGCCCGCGCCTTTGCCCTGTCGCCGAAGCTGCTGCTGTTGGATGAGCCCTTCGGGATGCTCGACAGTCTCACCCGGTGGGAGCTGCAAGAGGTTCTGATGGAGGTCTGGTCACGCACCAAAGTCACCACCATCTGCGTCACGCATGATGTGGACGAGGCGATCCTTCTGGCCGACCGCGTGGTGATGATGACGAACGGTCCGCAGGCCACGATCGGCAAGATTACCAATGTCGATCTGCCCCGCCCGCGCACCCGCAAAGCACTGTTGGCCCATCCCGATTACTACGAATACCGGCAAGAAGTGTTGGATTTCCTTGAGGAATACGAGCACGGGGCCAAACCCAAGCCCAAAAGCCCTACCCCCAATGCCATTGCCGCGGAGTGAATGACATGAAACAGAAACTTGTGGTTATCGGCGCAGGTATGGCCTCGGGCCGGGTGCTGGAGCACCTGACCGACGCCGCCCCCGATGCCTTTGACATTACCCTGTTCAACGCCGAGCCGCGCGGAAACTACAACCGCATCATGCTCAGCCCGGTTCTGGCCGGCGATCAGACCTACGAAGACATCGTCACCCATGACGACGATTGGTATGCCGAGCGAGGTATCACTTGTCGGTTTGGCGAGAAGGTCGCCAAGATCGACCGCGATCTGAAGATCGTCGAAGGTGAAAACGGTCATGTGCCCTATGACAAGCTGATCTTCGGCACCGGCTCGAACCCGTTCATGATCCCGATGCCGGGGCATGATCTGGACGGCGTGATCGCCTATCGCGATCTGGAAGACACCGAACAGATGATGGGTATGGGCGCAGGCAACAAGGTCGTCGTGATCGGCGGCGGTTTGCTGGGCCTTGAGGCCGCCGCAGGCATGGCCGCGCGTGGGGCTGACGTGACCGTGGTGCATATCATGGGCCATCTGATGGAGCGTCAGCTTGACCCCGCCGCAGGTTATCTGCTGAAGAAATCGCTGGAAGAAAAAGGCATCACAGTTCTGCTGAATGCCAAATCGACCGAGATCGCAGGCAAGGATGGCAAGGCCCGGGCGCTGTTGCTGGACGACGGCACCGAGCTTCCTTGTGACCTGTTGGTGATGGCAGTGGGCATCCGCCCGAACACCGCTCTGGCGCAGGAAACCGGTCTGGCGGTTGGACGCGGTATTCATGTGGACGATCAGATGATCACCTCGGACGCCGACATCTATGCCGTTGGTGAATGTGTCGAACATCAGGGCGAAATTTTCGGCCTTGTCGCGCCGCTCTACGATCAGGCCAAGGTGCTGGCACAGACTCTGCTGGGTGACGAGGCCGCGTTCAAACAGCGCTCCTTGTCGACCAAACTGAAAGTCACCGGATGCGATCTGTTCAGCGCTGGGGACTTTGCCGAAGGTGACACCCGCGAGGACATCGTGTTCCGCGACCCAGCCCGTGGTGTCTACAAGCGGCTGGTTCTGGAAGACGACAAGCTGGTCGGTGCGGTGATGTATGGTGACACCGCCGACAGCAACTGGTTCTTCGGCCTGATCCGCGACGCCGAGGACGTATCCGAGATGCGCGAGACGCTGATCTTTGGTCCGGCTTATCAGGGGGGCGGCTCTGCGGACCCTCTCTCAGCCGTTGCAGCATTGCCGCCTGAGGCGGAAATCTGTGGCTGCAACGGCGTTTGCAAATCCGACATCACCACCGCAATCGAAGGCGGCGCAACCGATCTTGGCGCAATCCGCGCTACCACCAAAGCCAGCGCCTCCTGCGGGACATGCACTGGACTGGTCGAGCAATTGCTGCAGGTCACACTGGGCGACGACTTCCAGATGCCCACCGCGCAGCCCATCTGCGGCTGCTGCGACCTGACCCACGAAGACGTCCGCCGCCTGATCAAGTCGCAAGAGCTGAAAAGCCAAGAGGCCGTCTGGCAGGAACTAGGCTGGAAAACCCTCAACGGCTGCCATGTCTGCCGCCCGGCGGTGAACTACTACCTGCTGGCCGACTGGCCGGTGGAATATCAGGACGACCCGCAAAGCCGTTTCGTCAACGAACGCAAACACGCAAACATCCAGAAGGACGGCACGTTCAGCGTCGTGCCTCGCATGTGGGGCGGCATCACCAACCCGGCAGAGCTACGCGCCATCGCAGATGCAGCCGAGAAGTACGATGTTCCGACGGTCAAAGTCACCGGCGGTCAGCGTATCGACCTGCTGGGCGTGAAAGGCGCGGACCTGCCCTATATCTGGTCCGATCTGAACAAGGCCGGTCTGGTCTCGGGTCACGCCTATTCCAAGGGTCTGCGCACGGTTAAAACCTGTGTCGGCACCGATCATTGCCGGTTCGGGACACAGGACAGCACCGGGCTGGGCGTCAAGCTAGAGAAGATCCTCTGGGGCTCGTGGGCGCCGCACAAGTTGAAGTTGGCGGTCTCGGGCTGCCCGCGTAACTGCGCCGAGGCGACCTGCAAGGATATCGGTGTGGTCTGTGTCGACAGCGGCTATCAGATCAGCATCGGCGGTGCTGCTGGAATGGACGTCAAGGAAACCGAGCTACTGGTTCAGGTGCCAACCGAGGACGAGGCAATCGAGGTCGTCATGGCCGTCACCCAAGCCTATCGTGAGGGCGGTAAGTATCTGGACCGCCTGTATAAATGGATGGCGAAGGTCGGCCTCGACTGGATCAAGGAAACGGTGGTGGACGATCTGGACAACCGCCGCGCGCTGGTCGAGCGGTTTGAACTCAGCCAATCCATTTACCGCAAAGACCCGTGGGCAGAACACGCCAAAGAAGCCCAGCGCTTTGCGCCCATCGCTGATCTGACACTGGAGGCCGCAGAATGAGCTGGATCGACATTGGACATATCGACGACATCCCCCTACGCGGCGCGCGCGTGGTGAAGACGCCCGTTGGGTGTATCGCCTTGTTCCGCACGGCTGAGGACGAAGTTTTTGCGGCCTCGGACACCTGCCCGCACAAGGGTGGCCCTCTGTCCGAAGGCATCGTGCATGGCCAGTCGGTCACCTGCCCACTGCACAACTGGGTGTTCGACCTGAACTCTGGTCAGGCGCAGGGCGCGGATGAGGGTCAAATTGCCACTTATCCGGTGCAGCTGGACGGCGAGCGTATCTTGCTGGACAGCGCCTCGCTTGAGCGAAGGAGCGCCGCGTGAAAGACCTCGGTTCCTGCGCGACCCGCTCGACCTGCCCCTATTGCGGAGTCGGATGCGGCGTCTTGTTGCAACAGGACGACGCAGGCGGTTTGACAGTCACCGGCGACCCTGAGCATCCAGCCAACTTAGGTCGGTTGTGCTCCAAGGGGTCGGCTTTGGCCGAAACCGTCGGGCTGTCCCAACGTCTGCTTTCTCCGATGGTGTCGGGGCAAGAAACAGGGTGGGACGACGCGCTGGACCTTGTCGCGAACCGGTTTCAAGAAACCGTTGCCGAACACGGGCCTGACTCGGTGGCATTTTATGTTTCGGGTCAGTTGCTGACCGAAGACTACTATGTCGCCAACAAGCTGATGAAAGGGTTCATCGGCTCGGCCAATATCGACACCAATTCGCGGCTATGCATGGCCTCGACTGTTGCAGGGCACAAGCGCGCTTTTGGCACCGACACCGTGCCAGGCACCTATGAGGATCTGGACGAGGCTAATCTGGTGGTTCTGGTCGGGTCCAATCTAGCATGGTGCCACCCGGTTCTGTATCAGCGCCTGATGGCGGCACGGCAGTCACGCGGGACCAAGATTATTGTAATCGACCCGCGCCGGACGGCCTCGTGTGACAGCGCCGATCTGCACCTGCCGCTGGCAGCGGGCAGCGATGTGGCGCTGTTCAATCACCTGCTGACACAGATTGACACGCGTGGACTGGTCGATACCGATTTTGCGAAGCATACCAACGGTATTCGCGAAGCTCTGGACAGCGCGCTGGCCGACGATGTCTCGGTCACGGGACTGGACGCTGAAGATATCGCCAAATTCTGCGATCTGTGGATCGGCACCGAAAAGGTCGTCACGATCTTCAGTCAGGGCGTGAACCAGTCGACCTCGGGCAGTGACAAGGTCAACGCGATCCTCAACTGTCATTTGGCCACGGGACGCATCGGCAAACCGGGCTGCGGGCCGTTGTCGGTCACAGGTCAGCCAAACGCCATGGGCGGGCGCGAGGTTGGTGGGCTTGCCAATATGCTTGCCTGCCACCTGGATATCGAAAACGCCGACCATCGCGCCGCCGTGCGTGAATTCTGGTCCGCGCCGCACATGCCCGAGGCTCAGGGTTTGAAAGCGGTTGATATGTTCCGTGCCGTTGGTGACGGTCGGATCAAGGCATTGTGGGTGATTCACACGAATCCGGTTGTCTCGATGCCCGACGCCGACGCTGTTCGGGACGCAATTGCCGCCTGCCCGTTTACCGTAGTTTCCGACATCACAGCCCGATCCGACACGGCGCGGTTGGCTGATGTTCTGCTGCCAGCCGCTGCTTGGGCCGAGAAGGATGGCACTGTCACCAACTCTGACCGCACCATCAGCCGTCAGCGTTCGGTGTTGCCCAAGCCCGGTCAGGCCCGCGCTGATTGGGACATCCTGGCCGAAGTTGGACGCCGGATGGGATGGAAATCTGCGTTCGACTATCAATCTCCCAGAGAGATATTCCTTGAATATGCCGCCCTGTCTGGCGTCGCCGCGCACTTTGGGCGGGACTTTGATATCTCGGGCCTCGCCGATCTGGATGCGACCGGATATGACGAGTTGAAACCCACCCGCTGGCCGGTCACTGCCGCTCGGCAAGGCGGTAGGTTCTTTGCCGATGGTCAGTTCTTCCATCCAGACGGCAAAGCCCGTGTGCTACCCGTCTCTTGGCGTCCGCCTGCCGCCAGAACCGAGCCTCGATACCCTTTCTGGCTCAACACTGGGCGGTTGCGGGATCAGTGGCACACAATGACACGCACGGGATTGTCTTCGCGCCTGTCTGCGCACTTGCCCGAGCCATTTCTGGATATTCACCCAGAGGATGCCCAAAGCACCGGAATCCGCCCTGCCGATCTGGTCGAGGTGCTCAGCCCACAAGGGACGGCCATTCTGCGCGTCAGGATCAGCAACAGCGTGACCCAAGGACAGGTTTTTGCACCGATTCACTGGACCGGAGAAACCGCGCCGTCTGCCCGGATTGACACCGTAGTTGCCGCCGCAACAGACCCGGTTTCGGGCCAACCTGAAAGCAAGGCGTCAGTGGTGAATGTCACCCGATTTGCAGCCAGATGGTATGGGTTTGCGGTCTCGGATCGTGAGATGACCCCCTCTTGCGAGTACTGGGCGCAAACGCCAACGAAATCCGGGTATCGCGCTGAACTGGCAGGCTTGCAAATGGCGGACGATTGGCAAGCCGCCGCACGCGAACTGTTCCGGCTGCCAAATGCGGAAATCACCGCGGTTGAAGACCCCGCCCGAGGTGTCGCGCGGCTGGCGTTCCGCGAAAACGGTCAGTTGGTTGCAGCGTTGTTTGTCTCGCCGGAACCCGTCGCCGTGATGCGCGACTATCTGGCGACTCTGCCGCAAGTTCCCGATCTTTTGTCTGGTCGCGCCCCAGCCGATATGCCGGACCCTGGCCCGGTGCTGTGTTCCTGTTTTGATGTGGGCGTGAACACGATCCTGACAGCCATCGAGTCGCAAGGATTGTTGAGCGTCGAAGCCATTGGCGAGGCACTTCAAGCCGGGACCAACTGCGGATCGTGCCGCCCCGAACTGGCGGCACTTCTGGCGTCTGCACAACAGAAGGAAGCCGCGGAATAATCCTAGCTGGAGAACCGGACCGTTTCCCCGGTTTCCAGCGCTTTCTGCGCGGCCAGCCCCATGCGCACGGCCCACATCCCGTCCTGCAAGGTCACCTCGGGGGCGGGTTTCTCACCGCGCAAAACGGACAGAAATCCCTGGTGCTGGTAGAAGGTCGACCCGTTGTGATCGCCCGCCGCCAGAAGACGCGGATCGACGGGGATGTCCTTGGCGACCGGCCCCTTGGGATTGCGTGGGCTGACGATCAGTTGCGGCACCGGCGCGTCACCCAGATGGTCGGGCCAGAAACGCCCCGGTCCGGGCACCAGCGCCTCGATCTTGGCGTCTGGACCGACCGCCGAGATTTCCTCCTGATACCGCGCGCCTTCAGCGAACATACATAGCTCCAGCATGGCACGCGCACCCGAAGCGAAATCGACCATGACAAAGCCGTGGTCCAGAATGTCGGGTGTCTCGCCCTCGTAAGCCTCGTCCAGATGATTGACCGCCTGCCCGCCGCTGGCCGTCACGCGCACCGGGTCCGATTGCAGGATCAAACGCATGAGGTCGAAGAAGTGACAGCATTTCTCAACAAACGTGCCGCCCGTATTGCGGTTGAAGCGGTTCCAGTTGCCGACCTTGTCCAGAAAGGGAAAGCGGTGTTCTTTGATGGTCAGCATTTTGACCCCGCCGGTCACCTGCGCCTCATCAATCAGGGCAGCGATCGGCGGCATATAGCGATACTCCATCGCGACCCAGATAGGATGGGGATAATCGCGCTGGATGGCCTCTAGCCGCGCCGCATCCGCCGGGTCGGTGAACAGAGGTTTTTCCACCAGCAAGGGCAAGGGCCGCGCCTGTGCGATCTGCTCAATCTGATCCACGTGCAGATGGTTGGGGCTGGCGATCACAATGCAATCCAGCTCGTCCACGGCCAGCAGGTCTTGGACCGACGCCACCATCTGCGCATCGGGCGCAATCGCTTGCGCGGCGCTGGCCATAGCCTCATCTGGCTCAAATATCGCCGACACCTGCGTGCGCTCTAACAGAGCAATATTGTGCAGGTGCTCTTGCCCCATCATGCCGCATCCGATCAGCCCGTAATGGATGGTCCGGGTCATGCGCGTTTCCTTCTATTTCAGACGTTGGACATAGGTGGCCCGATCCGGATCGAACCACGTTTTTGAAAACTCGACCGGTTCCGGCCCTTCGGACCAACTAAACCGCTCGATATAGCCAGCCGTTTCGCCAGCGGGTTTTGTAAAAGTCTCAGGCGTCCAGTCAGGCAGCGCACGGACCGAAACGCGATCCTCGGCCCGTGTGATCCAGAAGCCAAGCTGCTGCTGGTAATAGCGGTATAGCGAATCCGAAAGCAGCGTCTGATTGATCTGCCCCGCCGAATCGTCCAGCCAGATTTCCTCGACCGCGATGATTGTGTCATTCAAATAGCGCATCCGGCGCACCCGCGACCCCTTGGTCGAGGTACCGAATTCCGGCAGGTCGGCGGGTTTTTCCAGATGGTCCACTGACAAGATATCGGCGCGCGGCAGGCCCCCGCCTTGGGGCAGCTCCAACCGGAACATCGCATAGACGCTGTTCTGCGTTCCGGTCTCGCGGATGTAATTGCCCGAGCCTTGGATACGCTCCAACATCCCTTTTTTCTCAAGCTCCGCCAGCGATTTTCGCAGCGTCCCGACCGAGACATTGAGGTTCGTGGCCATCTCGCGCTCGGGCGGCAAACGCTCACCATCAATCAGGCGGCCCGCGGCGATGTCGCGGATCAGAAGCTCGGCGATCTGCACATAGATCGGCAGCGCGTTGGGGTTGCGGCTGTTGGCAGTCATTTCAGGGTGCTTCACCGAGTCGCGGGAAAAATTGATACACTATTGATCTACATCAATGCGATTGCTACGCAAGAGGAAAGTCAAAAGATGCACGGAGAACGAATCAAATGACCATCGTCCCCATCACATCCCCCGATCTGGATGCGGCCGAGGTATCGTGGTTCGCCGCGCTGTGTTCGGACGATTACCAGTTTCTGGGCGTGCCGGACGGCGACCTGCGGTCGAGCTGGGCGCATTGTTCCGGCATCGTCAAAGAAGCCGAAGCGCAAGGGTTCCGCAACATCCTGTGCCCGTCGTCCTATCAGGTCGGTCAGGACACGCTGAGCTTTGTCGCTGGTTGCGCGCCGATTACGGAAAAGATCAACCTGCTGGCCGCCGTGCGCTGCGGCGAAATGCAGCCCATCATGCTGGCCCGGACCATCGCGACGCTGGATCACATGTTGCAAGGGCGGCTGACGGTGAACATCATCTCGTCCGACTTCCCCGGCGAGAAAGCCGACAGCGCGTTCCGCTATCAGCGCTCGCGCGAAGTGGTCGAGATCCTGAAACAGGCGTGGACTCAGGACGAGATCAACCATGCGGGCGAGGTTTACAATTTCTCGGGCCTGACCACCGATCCGGCCAAGCCTTATCAGACCGGCGGTCCGCTGCTGTACTTCGGAGGGTATTCTCCGTCCGCGCTGGACCTGTGTGGCGAGCATTGCGACGTCTACCTGATGTGGCCCGAAACCAAGGATCAACTGGCAGAGCGGATGAAGGCAGTCCACGCGGTGGCTGAAAACTATAACCGCACGCTGGACTACGGGTTGCGCGTGCACATGATCGTCCGCGATACCGAGGCCGAGGCGCAGGAATATGCGGATTACATCGTCTCGAAACTGGACGACGAATATGGCCGGGCGATCCGGGAACGGGCGCTGGACGCAACCTCTCTGGGTGTGGCGCATCAGGCCAAGAACCGCGATCTGGCGGATGAGTATGGCTATGTCGAACCCGGTCTGTGGACTGGCGTAGGCCGCGCGCGATCCGGCTGCGGCGCGGCTTTGGTCGGGTCAACCGATCAGGTCATGTCCAAGATCGAAGAATACCAAAAGATGGGCATCCGCGCCTTCATCTTCTCGGGCTATCCCCACATGGATGAGGCAAAGCACTTTGGTGCACGTGTCATGCCCAACCTGAAAACCTGCTCGCTGCCCGAAGCCTATGGGCGCGTGCCTGCAATGACCCCGGCCACCCCGCTGGGCAACGGAGTTCGTCGCTGATGCAACGTGTAAAACTATCCGACACGCTGGAAATGAGCCGCCTTGTCTACGGCATGTGGCGGCTGGGCGATGACAGCGACACGTCGGCAGCTCATGTCGAGGCCAAGATTCAAGCCTGTCTGGATCAGGGCATCACCAGTTTCGATCAGGCGGATATCTATGGCGATTACGGGGCCGAGGCGGTGCTGGGCAATGCCCTACGCGCCAATCCCGCGCTGCGTGCGAAGATGGAGATCGTCACCAAGTGCGATATCGTGGCTCCGATCGGGCGCTATTCGGACGCGAAGGTCAAATACTACGACACCTCGCGCGCCCACATCCTGAAATCGGTCGAGACCTCTTTGACCGAGATGGCGATCGACCATATCGATCTGCTGCTGATCCACCGCCCCGATCCGTTCATGGATCACCACGAAACCGGAGCCGCGCTGGATGAGGTTGTCTCCAGCGGCAAGGTCGGCGCGGTCGGCGTATCGAACTTCCGCCCCTGGGACTGGTCGCTGCTGCAATCGGCGATGAAGACCCAATTGGTCACCAACCAGATCGAGATTTCTCTGGGTCAGATCGGCCCCTTTACCAATGGCGATCTGGCCTTTCACCAGCAGCATGGTCAGCCCGTGATGGCGTGGTCGCCGCTTGGGGGCGGGCTGCTGATGGCCGGAAACCCTCCGGTCGGCAACGTTGCAGACGAGATCGCGGCTGAATTCGGCGTAGACCGCGCGGCGGTGGCCGTTGCGTTCCTGCTGGCGCACCCGGCAGGTATCCTTCCGGTGATGGGCACCAACAATCTGGCCCGGATCAAGACCATCTCGGACGCACTGAAAGTCAATCTGGATCGCGAAAGCTGGTTCCGCCTGTACGAGGCGGCACTGGGGCATGAGGTACCATGATGAACGCAATCTCAAAGGACATGACCCACACATTCGTCCCACATAAGGACGACACCCGCACTTTGCGCGACGCCTTTGGCCGGTTCGCCACCGGCGTTACCGTTGTCACCTGCAGCAGCGATGACGGCCCTGTCTGCATCACCGCCAACAGCTTTTCGTCCCTGTCGCTGGATCCGCCGCTGATCATGTGGGCCGGAGACCGCAGCTCGCGACGTTTCCCCTATTTCCACAAGGCACGCCATTTCAGTGTGCACGTGCTATCGTCGGAACAGGCCGAGCTGTGTTTCGGGTGCTCGAAAGACGCGTTTGCGCTGCGCGACATTGATCACGACCGGTGCGGCAACGGAACACCGCTGCTGCCGGACTGTCTGGCGCGGTTTGAATGTGAACAGCACGCCTATCACGATGCAGGCGACCACGTGATTGTCGTGGGCAAAGTTCTCAAGGTCAGCATGGCGGATGGAGACGCGCTGACCTTCTATGCCGGGAAACTCGGCCAATTCGCGCAGCACTAAGCGCGATCTGACGACCGTGGGGCAAACCCGCGGCTGGACAAGGGAGGATCCGCATGAGCGGACTGGCATCGGTGCTTGCGCCGATTGCATTCGTGAACGAAACCGTGCTGCGTTTTGGCCGCGCGGTTGGCGTTGTTGCGATTGCATTGATGGTGATCGCAATCCTGATTCAGGTGTTCTTCCGATACGTTCTTGGCAACGCCCTACCCTGGCCGGACGAGGCCGCGCGGTTCTGTATGTTGTGGATGACCGGCCTGATGGCCCCCACTGCGTTCCGGCGTGGCGGGTTCGTGGCGATCGACATGGTGCCCATGATGCTGCCGCGTGCTCTGGGCCAATTGCTGACCTTGTTTTTGCTGATCGTCTCGCTGGCCGTTCTGCTCGTCGCGGTCAATATCGGCTGGTCCGAAGTCACCGGATTTGGCGGCAAGTTCGCGACGGCCGCGCTGTATATCCCTACCTCCTTCGGGTTCGACGAATGGTACCGCGTCCCGCGTAGCTGGATGATGGCCTCGCTGCTGGTCGGGGTGATCCTACTGATCGCGGTGAATATCGAGTTGATCCTGCGGTCCATCGTGACTCTGATGGGGGGCGGAGACCTGCTGCCCGATATCGCAGACGGACCGGTGGGGGCTGAATAGATGCTGATCTGGTTCCTGCCCACCTTCCTGATTTTCCTGATGATCGGCCTGCCGGTCTTTTTCGCGCTTTTGGCCGCGCCCGGCATTTTGCTGTGGCTGAATGGTCAGACCAACGACATCACGTTGCTGTACCGGAACGTCTACAACGGCATGGACAGCTTCCCGCTGATGGCGATCCCCTTTTTCATGCTGGCCGGAGAGCTGATGAACCGCGGCGGCATCACCATCCGTCTGGTCGAGTTCTCTCAGGCGTTGATGGGTCACTTCCGGGGCGGCCTGGCCCATGTGAACGTGCTGAGTTCGATCCTGTTCGCCGGTCTGTCCGGCTCGGCGGTGGCAGACACCTCGGCGCTGGGGTCGATGCTGATCCCGGCGATGGAGAAGCAGGGCTATACCCGTAAATTCGCCGCCGCGATCACCGCGGCCAGTTCGGTGATCGGGCCGATCATTCCACCCTCGGGGATTATGATCATCTATGCCTATGTGATGGGTGAAAGCGTGGCGGCCCTGTTCCTTGCGGGTATCGTGCCGGGCGTGATGGTCGGCGTTGGTCTGATGCTGATGATCAAGGTCATGGCTGACAAATACGACTTCCCCGTTGCCAGCCGCAAATACACGTGGCCCGAGCGTCGTCAGGCCAGCCTCAAGGCATTCTTTCCGCTGCTGACGCCCGTGATTATTCTGGGCGGTATCCTTGGTGGTATCTTTACCCCGACCGAGGCCGCAGCCGTGGCCGTAGGCTATGCCTTCATCATCGGCTTCTTCGTCCTGCGCACGCTGACCCTGAAAGAGGTGCCCGAGATTCTCAGCAATGCGGGTCTAACCTCGGCGGTCGTCTTGCTGCTGGTCGGTGCGGCGATGGCGTTCAAGACGGTTGTCAGCCTGAGCCACGCACCGGAACAACTGGCAGCGCTGATCCTTGGCCTGTCGGAAAACCCGTTGATCCTGTTGTTCCTGATCAACCTGCTGCTGTTTGTCGTCGGCATGTTCCTGGACGCAGGCCCGGCGATCATCATCCTTGGCCCCATCCTTGCGCCAATCTTCACCAGCCTCGGCGTGGACCCGATCCACTTTGCCATTATCATGAGCGTCAACCTGACCGTCGGCCTTGCGACGCCACCCATGGGGCTGGTCCTGTTCGTCGCCGCCGCCGTGTCACGTGAAAAGGTCGAGACCATTGCCAAGGCGATCCTGCCGTTTCTGGCTGTCGAAATCATAGTGATCTTCCTGATCACCTATGTCCCCGCACTATCCATGACGATCCCGAGGATAACGGGATTTGCAAACTGAACTGAGTATCACAGGGAGGAAACGAATGCTCAGAGACTTTATCAAAACCGCTGCGGTGGCCACCTCGGTGCTGGCCGCATCCGCACTTGCCGCCACCGCCGCAGATTTCACCCTGCGCGCCACTGCGAACTCGAATGAAAATGACGAAGACTATGACGGCCTGATCGTCTTCAAGAACTATGTCGAAGCCGCATCGAACGGCGCGATTGAGGTGGAACTTTTCATCGGAACCCAGCTTTGCTCGAACGGCGCTGAATGTCTGCAAGGCGTGGCCGACGGCACCATCGACATCTACATCTCTACCTCGGGCGGTGCGTCGGGCATCTTCCCCTATGTTCAGGTTCTGGACCTGCCCTACCTGATGGCCGATGACCGCGTGGCCGAGCACGTGCTGTCCGGCGATTTCACACGCAAGATGCGCGAAATGGCCCTTGAGGATTCCGGTGGCGCGATCCGCCTGATGACCATCGGCAACACAGGCGGCTGGCGCAACTTTGCCAACACGCAGCGTCGGATTGCTGAGCCTGCTGATATGGAAGGTCTGAAGATCCGCACTGTGGTCGCCGACCTGCCGCAGGAACTGGTCAAAGCGCTGGGTGCGTCGCCCACGCCTATCCCGTGGCCTGAGCTGTTCACCAGCTTCCAGACCGGTGTGGTTGAGGGTTCCAAGAACGGCATCACCGACATCATGGGCATGAAATTCCCCGATGCGGGTCTGCAATATGTCACGCTGGACGGCCACGCCTATATGGGTGCGCTGTGGTGGATGAATAACGCCAAGTTCCAGGAGATGCCCGAAGACTTGCGCCGTGTGGTGGTCGACGGGTTCTATGCGCTGCAACAAGCCACGTTTGCCTCGCCCAAGCGCAAGTCGATCCAGGCCTATGAGGACTTTGTCGCCGGTGGCGGTGACCTCTATGTGCCTACCCCCGATCAGAAGGCCGCATTCAAAGAGGCCGCAACCCCCGTCTACGAGTGGTTCCAGACCAATGTTGGCCGCGGGGATGAGGTGTTCAACGCACTGACCGAGGCGGTTGCCGAAGCTGAGGCCGACATCAATGCGTCGCGCGATGCGGACCTGAACTAAGCGAACAGGGCCGGGCGCTGCGTCCGGCCCTCACCGAAACGGGTACATCCACCCTTTGTAGTCATTCACCAGAACATGCGCCCTTTCGATCTGCTCCGGCGACATTTTCTTGACCACTTCTTCAAGGCTGATCGCCGCATCGGGATCGCCGCCGATGGCGCTGAGCGTGTACCACATATAGGCCCGCACCAGATCGGGCGCGGGCATGCCCAAACCCAGCTCATAATACCAGCCGATACCCGACTGAGCACCCGGATGCCCTTTCATCGAGGCACGCAGATACCATTCAAACGCACGTTCATAGTCCTGCTCGACCCCCAGCCCGAGACCGTACATCACGCCGATCAATTCCTCGGCCTCGGCGTTGCCGGACCGCGCCGCTGGCAGCAGTTCCTCGCGCGCGGCTTCAAATTCACCGGCTTCCATCATGTCGCGGGCCTGTTCCAGTTCGGCCAGCGCCGGGGATGCAAAAAGGCAAAGGGCAAATACAAGCTGGCGCATGGGGCTTTCTTCCTTTTCGTCAGTGCGGCAGCAGCGCAGGATTTGCCGCGTCCGCTGACCGATGATGACTTTATCCCCTTTGATATGGAACAGGCCGCCATCGGTCATCAACTGTTTTACGATCCCATCCTGTCAGGCAATCAGAACATCGCCTGCGCCCATTGCCACCATCCCGATTTCGGCACCTCCGACGGGGTGTCTCTGGGCATCGGTGAAGGCGGCCAAGGTCTGGGGCCAGATCGTACGCCCGGCGCCGGAGCGGAAAAAATCCGCAAACGCATTCCGCGCAACTCGCCCGGTCTTTGGAACCTTGGGGCCAAGGACATTCACACGGTCTTCCACGATGGCCGCCTGAGTATCTCGGACGTTTTCGGCAACGGATTTAACTCCCCTGCGCAGGAGTGGTTGCCTGAGGGTCTGAACTCACTACTGGCCGCGCAAGCATTGTTCCCGCTGACCTCGCAGTTTGAAATGGCCGGAAATGTCGGTGAAAATCAGGTGACCGGAGCCGTTGCTGACCGGATTGATCTGGGCTGGCCGATCCTTGCCAAACGGGTGCGCACCGATCCGCGCTATGGCCCAGCGATGGTCGCCGCCTTTGATGAGGTCTACACGGCCGAGGACATCACGATCACTCAGATCGCAAACGCGCTGGCCGCGTTCATGGCAGTTGAGTGGCGCAGCACGGACAGCCCGTTCGATCAATATCTTGCAGGCGACGCCAACGCCCTGACACCTGCCCAGAAGGACGGGATGGCCCTGTTCTACGGCAAGGCCCAGTGTTCCACCTGCCATTCCGGTCCGTTAATGTCAGATCAACAGTTCCACGCGCTGGCCTTGCCGCCCTTCGGTCCGGGCCGCACCCGGCAATGGGACCCCTACGTGCGCGACGTCGGGCGCATGGGGGAAAGCGACCGGCTAGAGGACGCTTATCGCTTTCGCACACCGATGCTGCGCAATGTAGATCTGACCGCGCCATATGGACATAACGGGGCTTTCCCCGATCTGGAAAGCATGATCCGCCATCATCTGGACCCGGAACGCAGCCTGTCACAATGGACGCGCGACATGGCAGCTTTGCCCAAGGTGCCCTGGCTGCACAAAGCCGATTTCGTGGTCTGGGATGACAGGTTGGAAATGGAACGTCAGCGCCGCGCGATCGACATCACGCCGCTTACGCTATCGGACGCGGATATCCAAAACCTCGTGGCGTTTCTGAACGCGTTGACCGGGACGAGCGTGGACACGCCGGCATTCGGCGTGCCCGACAATTTCCAACCCTAAGAAAAACCCCGCGCGTGGCGGGGTTCTCGTTACTCTGCGGCTTCCTCATAGTCCGACATGGGCGGGCATGTGCAGACGAGGTTTCGGTCCCCGTACGCGTTATCGACGCGGTTGACCGGCGACCAGTATTTGTCGACGCCCATGGAACCCGGAGGGAAACACGCCTGTTCACGGGTATAGGGGCGGTCCCAGTCGCCGACCAGATCACGCACCGTGTGCGGGGCGTTTTTGAGCGGGTTGTTTTCCGCGTCGATCTTGCCATCGATTATATCCTGCGCCTCGGCCCGGATGGACAGCATGGCGTCGCAGAAGCGGTCCAGCTCATCCTTGGGTTCCGACTCGGTGGGTTCCACCATCAGGGTGCCCGCGACCGGCCAGCTCATCGTTGGGGCGTGGAAGCCTGAATCGACCAGACGCTTGGCAACATCGTCCACGGTCACATGCGCCTCGGCGTCCAGCGGCCGGGTGTCGAGGATGCATTCATGCGCCACCCGACCGGTCTCGGAGGTATAGAGGATCGGATAGGCATCCTTCAGCCGTGCGGCGATGTAGTTGGCGTTCAGGATGGCCACTTTCGTGGCCTGCGTCAGACCCGCACCACCCATCAGCAGCACATAGGCCCATGAGACCGGCAGGATCGAAGGCGAGCCAAAGGGCGCGGCGGAGACCGGGCCGACTGCGGTGCCATATTCCGGGTGGCCGGGCAGGTGTTCCTCAAGGTGCGCCTTGACGCCGATCGGACCCATACCGGGGCCGCCACCGCCATGCGGGATGCAGAAGGTCTTGTGCAGGTTCAGGTGGCTGACGTCACCGCCAATATCCCCCGGACGCGACAGGCCGACCATGGCGTTCATGTTGGCGCCGTCGATATAGACTTGGCCGCCGTGGTCATGGGTGATCTGGCAGACCTCCTGCACGGTGGTCTCGAACACGCCATGAGTCGAAGGGTAGGTGATCATGCAACCGGCCAGATGATCGGAATGCTTCTCGGCCTTGGCGCGGAAGTCATTCAGGTCGATATTGCCGTTCTCATCCGATTGCACCGGCACAACCTGCCAGCCCACCATCTGCGCCGAGGCCGGGTTGGTCCCGTGCGCCGAGGTCGGGATCAGGCAGACATTGCGGTGCCCTTCGCCGCGCGCAAAGTGATAGTTACGGATGGTCAGCAAGCCCGCATATTCCCCCTGCGCGCCCGAGTTGGGTTGCTGCGAGATCGCGTCATAGCCGGTGATCTGGCACAGCTTGTCGTTCAGGTCGGCAATCATCTCATGATAGCCCTGCGCCTGATCTTCGGGAACAAAGGGGTGCAGGTTGCCGAATTCGGGCCATGTGACTGGGATCATTTCGATCGTGGCGTTCAGCTTCATGGTGCACGAGCCCAGCGGAATCATCGCCCGGTCCAGCGCCAGGTCGCGGTCAGCCAGACGACGCATATAGCGGGTCATCTCGGCCTCGGCCCGGTTCTTGTGGAAAATCGGGTGGGTCAGGTACGGCGTTTCGCGCAGGGCGTAATCGGGCAGGCGGTATTGCTTGTTCGAGCTGTCATCATTGCGGTCGATACCGAAGGCACCCCAGACGGCCTCAATCGTTTCGGCACGGGTCTGTTCGTCCAGGCTGATGCCGACCTTAGTCTCGCCCACCTTGCGCAGGTTAACGCCTCGGGCGACGGCTGCCTCCATGACTGTCTTTTGCAGGTGGCCGACCTCAACCGTGATCGTGTCAAAAAACACTTCGGGTTCAACGGCAAATCCGGCTTCCTCCAGCCCAACGGCCAGACGCGAGGTTTTGCGGTGCACCGATTGCGCGATGGCCTTGATCCCATCCGGGCCGTGATAAACCGCATACATCGAGGCAATAACGGCCAGCAGCGCCTGCGCGGTGCAGACGTTCGAGTTCGCCTTTTCACGCCGGATATGTTGTTCGCGGGTTTGCAGGGCAAGCCGGTACGCCTTGTTGCCCCGGCTGTCGATGCTGACACCGATGATCCGGCCCGGCATCGCGCGCTTGAGCTTGTCGGTGGTCGCCATATACGCGGCGTGCGGGCCACCGTACCCCATCGGCACGCCGAAACGCTGGGTCGAGCCGATGGCGATATCCGCGCCCATTTCACCGGGCGATTTCAGCAGCGCCAGCGACAGGATGTCGGCAGCGACGATAGCGATGGCCTTGTGTTCATGCAGCGCCGCGATCTCGGCCGAGAAATCACGGACATGGCCGTGGGTGCCGGGGTATTGGAAGATCGCGCCAAAGACCGCGCCCGCTTCCAGTTGGTCCGGATCGCCCACCTGCACGTCGATGCCCAGAGGTTCAGCCCGGGTTTTGATCACCGCAATGGTCTGCGGGTGGCAGTTGCGGTCGACAAAAAAGGCCGCATTGTTGGCCTTGGACCGACCGCCGCGTTTGGCCATCGCCATGGCCTCGGCTGCGGCTGTGGCTTCGTCCAGCAGCGAGGCGTTGGCTACGTCCAGCCC
Source organism: Ruegeria sp. CL6 (assembly GCF_056536465.1). Lineage (NCBI taxonomy): Bacteria > Pseudomonadati > Pseudomonadota > Alphaproteobacteria > Rhodobacterales > Roseobacteraceae > Ruegeria > Ruegeria sp. CL6. The sequence continues at coordinate 6,673 of NZ_JBQFPR010000006.1, read as the reverse complement.
GGTCAGGTCGCTGACCATGGTCTGGAAGTTCAGCAGCGCCTCAAGACGCCCCTGGCTGATCTCGGGCTGATAGGGGGTGTAGGCGGTGTACCAGGCCGGGTTTTCCAGAATGTTGCGCAGGATCGGCGCAGGCGTTGTCGTGCCGTAGTACCCCTGACCGATCAGCGAGGTCAGAACCTTGTTCTTGCTCGCAACCTCTTTCATGTGAAAGAGCGCGTCGCGTTCCGTCATTGCCGGACCCCAATCCAGCGGTTCGGTCTGGCGGATCTCAGGCGGAACGGTGGCGTCGATCAGTTGGTCCAGCGTCTTGAAGCCGATCACCTTGAGCATGTCGCGCATCTCGGTCGGGCTGGGTCCGATATGGCGACGGTTGGCGAAGTCATAGGCTTCGTAATCGGTCAGTTTGAAGGCCATCGTTGCGCTCCTGTCATATGGTCAGGTCCGGCGGAGAGTGAGGGAGCCTCCGGCGGGGATATTTTTAGCCAGATGAAGGGGCGGATCCTTGCAAGGAGCCGCCCTTCGGGTTTAGCCGATGAAGTCTTTGTAGCCGGCTTCGTCCATCAAATCTTCGAGCTGCGAGGCGTCAGTGATCTTGATCTTGTAGATCCAGGCTTCGCCCTCGGGATCTTCGTTCAGCGCGCCGGGATTGTCCGCCAGCGTTTCGTTCACCTCGATGATCTCGCCATCAACTGGCGCGTAGAGTTCCGAGGCCGCCTTGACGGATTCAATCACGCCGATCTCGCCGTCTTTGGCGAATTCTTCGCCTACTTCCTGCTGCTCCACGAAGACCACATCGCCCAATTGCTCGGCCGCGTGTTTGGTGATGCCCAGCGTAGCTGTGTCGCCGTCAACATCGATCCACTCGTGCTCTTCGGAATAATAGGTTGCCATCTTGTCTCTCTCCTGACTTCAACGCTTGTAATTCTGGGTGACGAAGGGCAGCGCCGCGATCTGCGCGGGTTGCGGCTTGCCTCGGATGATCAGGTTCACGGTCTCGCCCGGCGCGGCATGACCGGCAGAGACACAACCCATCGCGACCGGCCCGCCGACCGTTGGGCCAAACCCGCCGGACGTGATCTGGCCGATCGTGTTGCCCTCGGCACATTGGATTTCAACGCCCTGACGGGCAGGCGCGCGGCCCTCGGGCTTGATGCCGACCAGCTTGCGCGCGGGGCCATCGGCCAGTTCGCGCTGAATACGGTCTGCGCCCGGAAATCCACCCTCTTCCTTGCGGCGTTTCTGGATGGCCCATCCCAGCGACGCTTCGATGGGTGAGGTCGTCTGGTCGATGTCGTTACCATACAGGCACAGCCCAGCCTCCAGCCGCAGACTATCGCGTGCGCCAAGGCCAGCCGGTTCGCAATCTTCGTGCGCAAGAAACGCGCGCGTAATCTCGATCGCGCTGTCCTCGGGGATCGAGATTTCATATCCATCTTCGCCGGTATAACCCAGACGCGAGATCCGGCATTCTACGCCGTTGATATCGGCAACGGTGGTTTCCATGAACTTCAGGTCTCGTGCCGCCGGGCAGAGCGCACCGACAACATCTTCGGCCTTGGGGCCTTGTACAGCCACCAACGCGCGGTCGAAAATCTCGATCACTTCGACGCCGTCCAGATTATCGCGCATATGCGGAATGTCCTGATGGCGCAGCGCTGCGTTCACGACGACAAAATAGTGATCGCCCGCATTCGACACGATCAGGTCGTCCATGATTCCGCCTTCGGCATTCGTGAAAAAACCGTAGCGCGCCTTGCCTTCTTTCAGCGTCGCATAGGCTTGCGGGCAGAGCGTTTCCAGCTTCTCGCCCACATTGTCGCCACGCAGGATCACCTGCCCCATGTGGCTGACATCGAACACAGCCGCCTTTTCCCGGCACTGTTTGTGCTCACCCATTATCCCCAGCGGGTACTGAACCGGCATTTCCCAGCCCGCAAAATCGACCATCTTTCCGCCAAGCTCGACGTGAAGATCATAAAGCGGAGTGCGTTTCGGTGCGTCAGTCATATCCGTGACCCTTCCAAACCCGTTGTCAGTCAATGCTGTACAAAAAGCAATGGTCGCCCAGCCGGTCGCATACGGGGGCATACAGCAGATTTGTAGCGTATAGGAAACTTTTTTCCGTTACGCAACACTCGCGCTGCACGAAATGTATCACGACTAGGTCAGCGTTGGGCAAGACATTCTGACAAAAAGAATTATTTTCCAACACCGGTCGAACGGCTCTGGCCCCGACCGGTAACCTGCCCTAAGACTCCGCCCAAGAGGGACGGTCATGTCACATATTACACTGGTGCGTCACGGCCAAGCGAACACTGCCGCGCGTGACGAAATAAACTATGACAAGCTCAGCGAGTTGGGCCACCAGCAGGCCCGCTGGTTGGGCGCTCATCTACAGGATACGCGCGCGCATTATCCGCGGGTTTTTTGCGGAACGCTCACGCGCCACGTCGAAACTGCCGCCAGCATGGGTTTGCCAGAGCCGACCCGGGACGCGCGGTTAAACGAGCTTGAGTATTTCACCATTGCCAAGCTGTTTGAAGAACAACACGGTATTGCAGTTCCGACCGACCGCGAGGGGTTTGTCGAGCATCTGCCGCGCACCTTTGACGCATGGGCCAAGGGTGAAATCACCGGTGCGCCGGAAACCTTCGAGGAGTTTGAAAACCGCGTGTCTGGTGCGCTGCGCGACATCGGCACTGAAGGTGGTCCTGCGATTGTCGTGACCTCGGGCGGGTTGATCTCGATGGTGGTGCGGCAGGCGATGGGGTTGGATATTCCATCCATGGCGCGGGTGGCGCTTGCCATCATGAACACCTCAGTGCATCGTCTGCACCCGATCGGCACGCAGCTTGCCCCGGTGCTGTTCAACGCAGTTCCGCACCTGGAGGCCCCAGACCGGCAATTCGCCCAGACTCACCTGTAACCGGAGGCTCCGATGCAGCTTTATTATGCCCCCCGCACGATCTCGGTCGCTGTCGCCATCGCTCTGGAAGAAGCTGGGCTTGAGTATGAGGCGATCAAGCTGGATTTTGCGGGCGGCGAGCAGACCAAGCCCACCTACAAGCAGATCAATCCCAAAGGCCGCGTGCCTGCGCTGGTGGTTGATGGGGGTATTCTGACCGAAACGGGGGCGCTGCTGGATTATATCGCTGCTGTTGCGCCGCAGGCCGGGTTGGTTCCGTCTGACCCGATTATGGCCGCGCGGATGCGTGAGGTGATGTATTACCTTGCCTCGACCATGCATGTGAACCACGCGCACAAGATGCGAGGGGCACGCTGGGCCGACAAGAAGTCCAGTTGGAAGGACATGCAGGGCAAGGTGGCGCAGACAATGACTGCGTCATGCGACTATATCTCGGCGAACGGTTTGCGCGGGCCATTTGTATTGGGTGAGGCGATCTCGCTGGCTGACGTCTACCTCTACGTGGTGTGTAGCTGGCTAGAGGGCGACGGCGTGGACGTCGCAGCCTTTCCCAAAATCATCGCATTTCGCGAGGCGATGGAGGCGCGGCCGTCGGTGCAGGCCGTACGCGCCGCCGGAATGCTCTGACAAAAGGAACGACAATGACACATCTCTGGGTCCGGGCAGAACAGCGCCCGAACGAGGAACGGGTTGGGTTGACCCCCGAAGGCGCCGCAGCCCTGATCGCCGAAGGTATCCGTGTGACGGTCGAGGAAAGTTCCGTGCGCGCGATCTCGCTGCAGGGTTACAAGGATGCAGGCTGCGAGATCGCCTCCGAGAATTCATGGCCCGACGCCCAGTTGGATGCGATCATCTTCGGCCTCAAGGAACTGCCCGAGGACGGCACGCCCCTGCCCCATCGCCACATCATGTTCGGCCATGCCTATAAGGGGCAGCATTCAGGGCGCGCGTTACTGGAGCGTTTCAAGGCCGGGGGCGGTACACTTTATGATCTGGAATATCTGGTCGGCGAAGACGGCCGCCGGGTCGCCGCCTTTGGCTATTGGGCAGGCTACGCGGGCGCGGCGGTGACGCTGAAAACATGGGCCGCACAGCAACGCGGGCAGGAATGCCCTCCGGTCGGGGTTTATCCGAACAAAGACGCGCTGAACGCCGAATTGCTGGCCGAGCTAGACGCCACCGGCATCCGCCCCCGCGCCATCGTTATCGGAGCTTTGGGGCGCGTGGGCACGGGCGCCGCGGATATGTGCGAGGCGATGGGCGTTTCCGTTACCAAATGGGACATGGCCGAGACCGCCAGCGGCGGGCCTTTCCCGGAAATCCTTGATCATGACCTGTTCCTGAACTGCATCTTCGCGCGTCCCGGCACGCCGGTCTTTGTCCCGCGTGAGGCACTGAACGCGCCACGTAAGCTGACCGCCATTGGCGATGTGGCCTGTGACCCGGACAGCGACTACAACCCGGTGCCAGTCTATGACCGCGCAACCACTTGGGACGCCCCCGCCCTGCGCGTGGCCACAGATCCGATTATGGATGTCATGGCGATCGACAACCTGCCGTCAATGCTGCCTGTCGAAAGTTCCGAAGACTACGCGGCGCAACTGCTGCCCTCCCTGCTGACCCTGACCGATCTGGACAGAGGTGTCTGGGGTCGGGCAGAAGCAACCTACAAAACTCATATCGAAGGGATCTGAGCGATGACGATTCACTGGTGTGGCACCGGCCTGTCGGCCATCCCCGGCCTGCGCCGCCTGATCGAAGGCGGCTACAAGATCACTGTCTGGAACCGGACCATCGACAAGGCCCGCGCCGAAGTCGGTGACCTGACCGACGATATCCGCGCCTTTGACATCGACGCTTTGGGCGCAGTGCTGGAAAAAGGCGATGTGATCGTATCCATGTTGCCGGGCGACTGGCACGTGCCGCTGGCAGAACTGGCGATCTCGAAACAGGCCAATTTCGTCTCATCCTCCTACATCGCGCCTGAAATGCGCGCGCTGGACGACAAGGCCCGCGCAGCCGGGGTCGCCTTGGTCAATGAAGTCGGACTTGATCCGGGTATCGACCATCTGATGGCACACGCCCTGGTCGACGACTATCGCGCCTCGGATGCGTTCGACCCACAAAACCAGCTGAGCTTTATCTCTTATTGCGGCGGTGTCCCGAAGAACCCCAACCCATTCCGGTACAAGTTCAGCTGGTCTCCTCTTGGGGTACTCAAGGCGCTGCGCTCGCCGTCGAAGTCGATACGCGACTACGCCCCGCTGGACGTCGCCCGCCCGTGGGACGCGATCAGCAGCTATATCGCACCGCTGCCCACCCCAGAGAGCTTTGAAGTCTACCCGAACCGCGACTCGATCCCTTTCATGGCCCAGTACCATTTCGAGGATCACTGGCCGGTCAAGGAATTCGTCCGAGGCACATTGCGCCTGAACGGTTGGGCGGATGCCTGGTCGGACGTGTTCACGGAAATCGAAACACTCTCTGGCCCTGAAGGGGATGCGCGCCTGAAAGAGATGTCGGATCAATTCTGGACTGAAAACGCCTATGACGAAGGCGAGCCAGACCGCGTGGTTCTGTGCGTGGGCCTGAAAGCTGAAAAAGACGGCGTCGAGGTCTGGCACAAGACCTATGTGATGGACGCCTGGGGCGACAAACGCGGAACCGCAATGGCTCGGCTGGTGTCGATCCCTGTGTCTCTGGCCGTTGAGTCTGTCTTGAAACGCGAAATTCCTGCCGGGGTACACGCTGCCCCAAGCGACCCCAAATTGGTGCAAGGCTGGATGGCAGAGATCGACAAGCTGGCTCAGCACTTGCAGATCGTTGAGCACAAAGCCTGACAAAAAAACGGTCATTCCAGGATCGCTGGACTGACCGTTATTGAACTTGCCAGTTTCGCTTAACCTATTGCGGAACACCCAAGGCTATCAAATATACCTTTGAATCGTGTCCTCAATGTCAGCGCGATTGATCCCGAACTCGGACAATTGTTTATCGCTGAAACGGTCCAGATATTGGGCAGCACGAACAATATCGCAGCGAATAGCCCGAATTCTCATCGCCCTGTCGAATAAGAGCAAGGCACTCGCAGACGGTGCCGTCTGGTCGGTTAGGCGAACAGCATCAAACATTTCTCAGTACCTCCTTTACCTAAACTCAGCGGCGCTCATTCCTACGATTGGCGATAGGGATTGCCAAAATAGACGCTCTGGTATGCCCTTTGCTTTATCTGTTCACGTGGGACGCCGATGTCGTTCAATTGACGATCGCTCAATCGCTCCAGCTCTTTTACAGTGTTGGCGAAAACCCTGCGCCTGAACTGTTCTGTTCTTGCTTCGGCATAGTCCGAAATCATAGCTGAAAACACGTTTCTGTATGGTCTTAGAACCTGTGCACCTTCCATAGAACTCTCCTCGAAAACCGAACTGCGTTTCTGGTTACAGTTCAAACTTGGGAGTTGGTTCTAAATTTTTCTGAACCGGAACATTAAGGTCCGTTTAGGCGGTTTGACCTATGTTTCGTCAGCATGTGGGCAACGGGCACCGCGCTTATAAGGCTGACGCGGTGAAGACGTTAAGCGATTGATCCGGTGGATCAATTGTAGTCTGCACGGGCTGTGTTGGGGTTTTCTGACGCTGGTTGCGGGAGTAGGATTTGAACCTACGACCTTCAGGTTATGAGCCTGACGAGCTACCGGGCTGCTCCATCCCGCGTCAGAGTCAGATTTGTATCATCGTTAGAGAGAAT